>NZ_LAJH01000011.1 GCF_001292625.1 Shimia sp. SK013 | reverse complement strand
GCGGGTGGGTGGGCGACCGTCAAAAGGCCGGACCACACCGCAAAACCGATCAAAACGGCGCCTCGACATCGCCCATGCGGACGTAGACCGATTTGACTTGGCTATAGTGGTTGATGGCTTCCTTGGAATTCTCGCGCCCCACACCGCTCATCTTCACGCCGCCAAAAGGCGCCTCAACGGGCGCATCATTGTAGGAGTTGATGAAACAGCTGCCCGCTTCCAGCTTGCCGATCACACGGTGTCCGCGGCTCAGGTCCGACGTGAACACACCCGCCGACAGGCCAAATTCGGTGGCATTGGCGCGCGCGATCACCTCTTCTTCGGTGTCAAAATCCAGCACCGACATCACGGGGCCAAATATCTCTTCGCGCGCGATCGTCATATCATCGGTCACGTCGGCAAACACTGTCGGTTCAAGGTAAAACCCGTCGCGTTCCAACCGCTCACCGCCATAAACCAGCCGCGCGCCCTCATCTTTGCCCTTGGCCATATAACCGAGCACGATGTTCATCTGCCGCTCGCTCACCATCGGGCCAAAGTTTGTCGCCTCATCCAACGGATCACCAATCACCGCATCACCCAGACGCTCGGCCAGACGGGCGAGGAACTTTTCCTTGATGCCCTTTTGAACAAACACGCGCGTGCCGTTGGAACACACCTGACCAGAGCTGTAGAAGTTGCCAAGAATGGCGCCCCCGACCGCGTTTTCAACATCCGCATCGTCAAAGATGATCAAAGGCGACTTGCCGCCCAATTCCATCGTCACATGTTTCATGTGACTGGCGGCCGCCGCGTATACTTTTTTGCCCGTCGGCACCGATCCGGTCAGGCTGACCTTGTCCACACGCGGGTCATTCACCAACGCAGCGCCGACCTCACCCATGCCCTGAACAACGTTAAAGACGCCTTTTGGCAATCCGGCCTCGATCAGGATTTCCGCCACCTTCAGCGCGCACATCGGTGTTGTCTCGGACGGCTTGAAAACCATCGCATTGCCACAGGCCATCGCGGGCGCGCTTTTCCAACAGGCGATCTGTGTCGGATAGTTCCATGCACCGATACCGACGCACACACCCAGCGGCTCGCGCACGGTGTAAACCCAATCTTCGCCCAGCGGGATATGCTCGCCCGTCAGGCTGCCAGCCAGACCGCCAAAGAACTCCAGCGCATCCGCGCCGCTCGTCGCGTCCACGGCACTGGTTTCCTGATACGGTTTGCCGGTGTCATAGGTCTCAAGAACCGACAGCTCGTGATTGCGTTCCATGATCATCGCCGCCGCACGGGTCAAAACCCGACCCCGCTCACGTCCCGACATCGCAGCCCAAACTTGCTGACCGGCCTTGGCACTGTCCAAAGCGCGATCGATGACGGTTGGCGTCGCGGCAAAAACCTGACCGATCACCTCACCCGTCGCGGGATAGACAATATCAATCGGTGCCCCGTTCCGGTCCTCGACGTATTCGCCGTCAATAAAGTGGCTGGCTATCGGTTGCAGCTGCATCGCGCGCTCCTGGAAAATCTGCGCCCATCAGGGCGACCTGAACCACCGGTCTCACTCCGGCGTCGTAAATCTTAGCACCGGATTTTCATTTTTTAAATGGCCATTCAAAAATTTTATTTGAACGACAATATTGCACCTGACGGCGGCTCGCGCCAAAGTGGCGCCATGGGCCGTACACGTATCCGCGACATTCGACACGAAGAGTTAATCCACGCCACTATTTCGGCTGTGCACAAACGCGGCTATGCAGCTGTGACCATGGCAGAAATCGCTGCCGAGGCCGGTGCGTCTGCGGCGTCGATCAACTACTATTTTGGTTCCAAAGAAAAGCTGATGGAGGCCACCATGCGCCGTCTGCTGACTCTGCTCAAGGAGGCGCAGCTTGAACGCTACGCGTCGGCCAAATCACCACTGGATCGTCTCATGGCCGTCATTGACGCCAATTTTGCCGACCGGCTCTACACGATTGAGCAATGTTCGATCTGGATGCAATTTTGGGCCAACGCGCCTTACGTGGACAGCCTCTCGCGCCTACACCGCATCAACCGCGCACGGGTGACGTCGCATTTCCGGTCCGAGTTGCGCAGCCTTTTGCCGGACGACCGGCGCGAGATCGTACGCGAAGCATTGCAAAGCTATATGGACGGCGTCTGGCTCGAGGCCGCCCAATCCAACGAAACTCTCGCCCCCGCCGCCGCGCGCAAAGAAGCTCGGCGTTTTGCCAAACTGCTGTTGGACAACGCGGCCTAGCCGATCAGGGCCGCACGTAGATCACCTGCGCGCCGTCCCCGCCAACCAGCCGCACCCGCATTTGATCCGGCGTCACGGCGTCCAGATACAAACAGGCCGGCGCGTCCCAAGGATTGGCCCAGGCAATCAGCACAGGCCCTGCCTCGGTTGCGCCATCACACGTCTGCGCCAGCTGCATCACATATTGGGATTGCTCCTGCCCGTCGACATATTCCGTCACCACAGATCCGCTGACATAGCTTTGGTAAGAAGGCGCCGACGCCGCCATCCACCTGCCTTGCAAGTATCCGCGTGTTTCGGCGAACCAGTCCAGATCGGGGTCGAGCTCAAAAGCATGAATGGCAATGTCGGCTGTGATGTCGCCCATCGACACGATGTCCGCCTTCAGCATCAGAGGCGCATTTTGATACAGTTCGCCAATCGCTTCCAAAACATAGCCCGGTGTCGGCGCGTCCATGCTGGCATAGAGCGTCGATCCGTTGGCAACAAAGCTGCAATAGGGGTCTTCGGTCTCGAAAATGCATTCCTGCACAAGGACCATACCCTCGTACGGGTCCCCCTGCGACCCCATTTCGGCGCCAGTGTCCACCGACATATTTCCCGCCATCGCAACCGCCGGCCCCAACGCCGCCGCCAAAGCTACCAATTGAATTTTCATGATACCGTTCCCTCTTTTTTTGGGACCCTAACCCATTGCCTTTTAAACACAAAGCCCGATCAGACCTTGGTTTGCCCTACCAAAGGCGTGACTTGTCGCCGCTTGATCACCGCTTCGCGCCACGTGATGAAACTGATCGCCGCAATGATGACGCCCGCGCCCACTATCACCCAGAAATCCGGCTGCTCGCCAAAGCCAATCCAGCCAAGCAAAACCGCCCAGACCATTTGCAAAAAACTCACCGGCTGGGTGACCGTGATCGGCGCGGCCGCAAAAGCAAGCGTCATGGTGTAATGCCCCGCCGTCGCAAAACAGGCGACCGCGAACAGGATACCCAGTTCCCCCAATGTCGGCGTGACCCAAACCGCTGCCGCCAAAGGCGCCAATCCGATCGTGACCGTCACCGACAACATGCCGACAACAACGGTCGCGCTGACCTCTTCGCTCAGCTTCTTGGCGATGATGTACCCGCCTGCAAACGTCAGCGCGGTGATGAGCATGGCAAAGTGCCCGCTGCTCAGCTCGCGAAATCCGGGACGCAGGATGATCAACACCCCGATCAACGCCAGAACAACAGCCAGAATCCGCCGCGCCGCCAACTTCTCCCCAAGGAAAAGTGCGGCGCCGACTGTGACATAAACCGGCGACAAATAGTTCATCGCGGTAACTTCAGCGATCGGAATGCGCGCCATAGCAAAAAACCAAAGCACCACGCCCAATGTGTGCAAAACACCGCGCGACGCGAACAGCCCCACCTGCCGACGGGTCAGGTTGGCGTTCAATATCGGCTTAATCATCGGGATCAGGAAAACGATGCCCAGCGCATAGCGCAAAAACGCGGTCTCTGCCGCCGGCAAGCGCGGCCCGACCATCTTCACAAGTGCTGTCACCGCCACAAAGCACAGCCCCGTGACCAGCATCCAAAAGACGCCTTTGACTGGATTATGGCCTTGCTCTGCTGTCATGGCCGCAATGGACCATGACCCTTCGGAAATGTCGAGATAGCAAACAGGTTAACTACCAAAGGTTTTAGGGGTCTTTGGCTGGTGCAAACGCCGCCATGGCTACGGCAACGGAATGAACTCGCCCGTGTCACCCGGCGGCAATTGAAACCGGCCATGTTCCCAATCCCCATCTGCCCAGGCCTGTTTTGCCTCTTCGATTTTTTCTTTGCTGGAACTCACAAAATTCCACCAGATGTGGCGCGGCCCGTTCATGGTCTCGCCACCCAACGCCATCAACCGCGCGCCGCGTGGCCCCGCCGTCACCGTTATCGCGTCACCGGGGCGAAACACCATCATGCGTCCTGCCTCAAACGTGTCGCCCGCGATCACAACCGATCCTTCGGACACATAAAGCCCCCGATCCTCATGATCGTCCGGCATCGGCAACTTGGCCCCCGCCTGCAGCACCACATCCGCGTAAAACGTCTCCGACATCATCGAAACCGGCGCGCGTTCGCCCCATGCGTTGCCAAGGATAAGCCGGACCTCTTTGCCCTCGCCTTCCAGCAGAGGCAGCGCGTCTTTGCCATGATGTTCAAACATCGCGGGGTCATCTTCGCGGTCTTCCGGCAACGCAATCCACGTCTGGATGCCAAACAGGTTTGACGGCGCCTTGCGCGTCTCCTTGCTGGTGCGCTCCGAATGGGTCACTCCATTGCCCGCCACCATCCAGTTCACTTCACCGGGATAGATCATCTGATGTGTGCCAAGGCTGTCGCGGTGCTCAAACTCACCTTTGTAAAGATACGTCACAGTGCCAAGGCCGATGTGCGGATGCGGCCGCACGTCCACACCAGAGCCGGTGATGAACTCGGCAGGCCCCGCCTGATCAAAGAATATGAACGGCCCCACCATTTGCCGCCGTGGCGCGGGCAACGCGCGACGCACTTCAAAGCCGCCAAGATCGCGCGCGCGTGGCACGATCACGGTTTCGATGGCGTCCAGATTGGTGCTGTCTGGCAACGTCGGGTCTAGGGCTGGGTTCCAACTCATGGCGCGGTCTCCTCAGATGCGTTTCCCCACACTAAGCCACTTGCACTTACGCACAAAACACCCACCCAATCACAATAGATGTGCATCTGTGCAGGGTGTTAACCTGGCCAGATCAGGCTCAGCGCGATCACCCACATGGTCACGCCGACCACCACATCCAGCACCTGCCACGCAGTTGCGCTTGTGAACACGGGCCGCAAAAGCCGCGCCCCGAACCCCAACATAAAGAAGAACACGAAGCTCGACACAACGGCCCCCAGCCCAAAAGCCCAGCTAGGCGTATATTGTGCCGAAAGGCCGCCCAACAGCACAACCGTATCCAAATACACATGCGGATTGGCCCATGTCAGCGTCAAACAGGTCAAAAGCGCCGCCCCAAGAGACCCCGCCGTGCCGCCTTTGTCATCCAACTGGTCGCCCCCCTGAAAAGCGGCGCGGAAATTCATCGCGCCGTAAACAAACAAGAAGGCCGCCCCGCCCCAGCGCACAATATCCAAGGCCCAGGGATTGGCCGCGATCAGGCCGCCAAATCCGGCCACACCAGCGGTGATCAGAATTGCATCCGAGATGGCACAGGTCAGCACCAGTGGCAGCACATATTGCCCGCGCAACCCCTGGCGCAGCACAAACGCATTCTGTGCGCCGATTGCCATGATCAACGAAAACCCCAGCGCAAATCCCGCGCCCGCTGCCTCTAACATCCTGTCTCTCCATCATTTCCAAGGTTTGACTACGGCGCTTGGGTGAATTACTCAAATTAAAACAACTTGACCAACATAAGCAAATCTAATGCAGCTCGACTACGCTCAACTCGCCGCTCTCGCCGCCATCCTTCGTACCGGTTCTTTTGAGGCCGCGGCGGGTGAGCTTGGCATCACCCAATCCGCCGTCTCACAACGGCTCAAGTCGCTGGAGGACCGCGCAGGCACGCCTCTGGTCCGCCGTGGACAGCCCTGTCACGGCACCGAAACCGGCCGTCGCCTTGCCGCACACCTTGATCAAGTGGGCATGTTGGAAACTGCATTGGCCCGCGATGTGGCGGCGCTGACACCGCGTTCGGCCCGCCTGCGCATAGCCGTGAACGCCGACAGCCTCGCCACTTGGTTCCTGCCCGCTCTGGCGCAAGTGCCGGATTTGCTGTTTGATCTCGTGGTTGATGATCAGGATTTCTCTGCCGACTGGCTACGCCGTGGCGAGGTGGTCGCCGCCGTCACAGCCTTTGAGGCCCCGATTGCGGGTTGTGACAGCACCCCGCTCGGCACTTTGGATTATGTCGCCTCCGCCAGCCCCGCCTTCATGGCGCGCTATTTTCCAGATGGGGTCACCGCCAAGGCCATCGCCCATGCGCCAATGCTGGTCTTTGACCCCAAGGACCGCCTGCAACAGATTTGGATGCGCGAAAACCTCGGCAGCGCGCCAACGCCTCCCAGCCACCGACTGCCTTCGTCGCAAGGCTTCGTCGATGCGTGTCTCTTGGGATTGGGCTGGGGCATGAACCCGCTGGTGTCCATAAAGTCGCATCTGGAAGCCGGAACTCTGGTCCCGCTTTTGCCCGACGCGCTCTACACAACACCGCTTTTCTGGCAAGCCACCCGACTGCTGCGCCCCGCGTTGGCACCGCTCACCACTGCTATCCGCAAAACCGCCCGCGCGGCCCTGCGCTAAGCCGAAGCTTGGCCACTCAAAAGGGTGCCCTTTTTTGCGCGATGCAGCCCCCATGGAATTATCATAAACAAACCCTGCGCGATCATAGCCGCAATAAAGGCTTCGCCTGCTGACAGCGTAGGCAAAACATAAGCGAAAGCCGCGATCAGAAAGACGTGGATCACAAACATCTGGATTGCCCAGACGCCGCAGTACCGAAGCAACGGCAGGCTGAAATACCAGCGCAACACGTCAGTGATCCATCCTGTGCCACGCTCTGATCGTGTCATCGCCACAGTGACAAACGCCACCACCGCCATGGTGCGCACAATATGCACCGGATGCAGGTGCATTCTCGGCCAGTTGACCGCCACGCCCGTCGGCAACTCGGCAATTGGCGGATAGAAAAACACCCAGCGTTGTCCAAAACACGCCACCGCTGTCAGCACAAACACCGCCCAATAGCCGCGCACGCTCAACCCGTTGATCCAGGCCAAAATCTCGCGAAACTTCACTCCGCAGAGATACGCAATGCAAAACAGGAATTGCCACGCCACAAGGTCAAATACCAGATACCGCTGGCCCCAGCCAAAAATCCCACCGCCATAGTCAAACAGACTCGCCGCATAAAGTGCGCCTGATGGGACCAAAAGCGCCCACTGCGGCACCCACCGCAGCAAAAAACTGCCCACCCAAAGCAAGGCGAAACAGACGATGTAGATAGGCAAAATATCGGAATATGCGCCGCCGTTTTGCAACACAGCAACTTCGCCAAGGCCAAACAGATACTGCACCGGCCCAGCGCCCCCCATCAGCAACAGGATCAGAAACGGCCCGGCCGACAGTATGTAATAGACATAAATTTTTCTGATCCGCAGTCCAAGGAAATCCGCCAACTTTTGGCGGGACTGAAATTTCAACGCATAAAGAATGCCCACCAACAATCCGGACAAAAACACCAGAAACTCAGCATCCAAAAGCTGGATGATACGTGCGTGGTGCACATCATAAAGATAGCCCATGCCCGGCTGCGCTGCCAAATGCGCCAACATCATCATGAACAAAAGATGCCCGCGCACCCCATCCAAAAGATCAAACCGCATAGCTGCTCCGCGCGCGAAAATTCGTTAACCAAGAAATCCTGACGAGCGTAAATCACGAAAATACGGCAAAACGAGGACCTGTCTTCTTGAGATTTTCTCTGGCGCATTTGTACCTTGGCTTGCCAATGCGTCTCCGCGCGCGCCACCTGCCGCCCAGCAATTGTGAAAGGCGCAGCCCCCAAATGGAAAGGCGACTGGGACAGCGTCGGCTATGTCTGTGACACTTGGATCGACATCATTGAGACACCAGAGGCATATACCTCGGAAATCTGCTTTGTCGAAGAGCTCACCCAATCCGGCGCAATCTACGACCCCGGCATCCGACAGGACCTCGATGCGCTTCTGGAGGCAACGCCTCCTCCGCTTTTGGATGAAACCAGAGTGCAGGTTTGGCAATCCACTCCGGCGCGATATGATGCGTGGATGGACGCGGTCTATCGTACGTTCATCCCTAACGCCACAAATGCGTATCACAGGGCCTCTTTGCTGGGAAATGAGGCCTACGAACCACCCGAGCAACGGAATTTCATAGGCGAAACAATAAATGCCCAGTCTGCGCGCGTCCGAAATGACCCTTTGAACCCGAAATCAGTTAATCAGTTTCTCTCCGCCAGCTTTGCCTCAAGAACTGGCACGTTCAAACCAGGAACCGAAACGCCCTATCGCCAAAGGCACTTGGACATGGTGCCCTTCGCCCGTTACCAACCCGAAACTTGGCAGTTGATGGCGCAATACACCCGCCAGCACCACACCGCGCCAGAAGACTGGAACGAATTGGGCGGACGGTTGGTCCCTCAGGAAATCTCCTCGTGGGAAAAATCCATCATCGCCAGCAATTACGCGGTGTCTGACCTCGCCTATTTCTACGAAGCCCTCGCGGATGTACTCCTGCAAAGCTATTACAAGGAGTTCAGGGCCTCAGACACGCTGCGCGAAGCCCCGACATTGGACTACGAGGGTTTGTCTGAGACAGAAAAGCAGGCGCTCAAACCGTTTGCGGCTGAACGCAAGCCCTTCATGTGCCCCTTTTTGAAAACACGGTTTTTGCCGCAAGAAGCCTGCAAAACGGCTGTCCGCGGTGACTTGTTTCGATGCGAAAGCAGCCTTGCCCTTCACGACAGCGATTTTCTGTACATGGAACGGCGTCTCAAGAGCGATCCGAGTTGTTCCGGCTTTGCCATTTGGAACAAAACCTCAAAACGCTTCATGCGTGATCTGAAGGCCCCGGTCACCCTGCCCTTGCCGCGGGCGGTTGATGGCTAACAAAAAACCCAGCCACTTGGCTGGGTTTCTCACTACATCACTCAGGTGCTGCTCAAAGCTGCTCCATCACCTCGTCAGAGGCTTCAAAGTTCGCGGTGACCCGCTGCACGTCGTCATCATCCTCAAGCGCATCAATCAGCTTCATCAGCTTTTGCATCGCTTCCAGATCCATGTCCGTGGTCGTGGTCGGCTTCCACACCAACTTGGTGCTCTCGGATTCACCCAAAGCTGCCTCAAGCGCGCCCGACACATCGTTCAGGTCCGTGTCTTCACACCAGATGATGTGACCATCTTCCGAGCTTTCCACGTCTTCCGCGCCTGCTTCGATGGCCGCTTCAAACACCGCATCCGCGTCACCTACGCTCGCCGGATAGCTCACTTCGCCCTTGCGGTCGAACATGAACCCAACAGAGCCGGTTTCGCCCAGATTGCCGCCGTTTTTGGTAAACGTCGAGCGCACAGTTGATGCCGTGCGGTTGCGGTTGTCGGTCATCGCCTCAACGATCACAGCCACGCCATTGGGGCCATAGCCCTCATAGCGGATTTCTTCGTAATCGTCGCCTTCGCCTGCCGTCGATTTCTTTATCGCGCGGTCAATCACGTCCTTTGGAACAGATTGGCTCTTGGCTTCTTTAACCGCCATCCGCAAACGCGGGTTTTTGTCGGGATCGGGGTCGCCCATCTTCGCAGCAACGGTGATCTCTTTAGACAGTTTGGAAAACAGCTTGGAGCGAACGGCGTCCTGACGCCCTTTGCGGTGCTGAATGTTTGCCCATTTACTATGGCCGGCCATGGATTGCCTCCGGTATATCTTGGCTTAATCTCGTGTCAGGGGTCTCTATACGTCAAGGTCCATCAAGGTCGCAACCCGCTTGCTTTCGCGGCCCGCCTGCGGTTTTCTCCCGACACCAATTTGAACAACAGGCTTTTTCACATGACCACCGATCAGATCATCCTCTTCAGCCTCTTTGGACTTGTGTTTGCCATGCTGCTTTGGGGGCGGTTCCGCTATGATCTTGTCGCCTTCTCGGCACTGATGATTGGTGTGGTGCTTGGCGTGGTGCCGACCAAAGACGCCTTTTCCGGGTTTGGTCATCCTGCCACCCTGATTGTGGCGCTGGTCTTGGTTGTGTCCGCTGGGCTGGTGCGCTCAGGTGCCGTTTTCCTGATCACACGAACGCTGGTGGACAGCGCCCGCGCGCTAGGCGCCCACATTGCCATCATCGGCGCCATTGGCGCTGTGCTTTCGGCCTTTATGAATAACGTCGCCGCCCTTGCGCTTTTGATGCCCGTGGACATCCAAACCGCCCGCAAAGCAGGGCGCAGCCCTGCAAAATCCCTGATGCCACTTAGCTTTGCCACCATTTTGGGCGGCATGGCCACACTGATCGGCACCCCGCCCAACATCATTATCGCCTCGATCCGCGAAGAAGCGATGGGCGAGCCCTTCGGCATGTTCGACTTCGCCCCTGTCGGCGGCATCACGGCGATTGTCGGCCTGCTGTTTGTGGCGCTCATCGGCTGGCGTCTAATCCCTGCGCGCGAGGATGCCGGTAAAAAGGCCGCCGAACTTGGCCAATATATCGCCGAACTCACCGTGCCAGCCGAAAGCAAACTGATCGGCAAACGTCTGGCCGAACTCGACAACGATGCCGAAGACGCCGACGTTGCCGTCATCGGCCTGTCCCGCGACGGCGAACGCCGCTATGGCTCGGCCCGCAACACCGTTTTGCGCGAAGGCGATGCTTTGGTTCTTGAAGCCTCCCCCGACGCGCTTGACGAATTTCGCGCAGCACTTTCGTTGAACTTTTCTGATGAAAAACGCGAAGAACACCTCAAGGCTGCTGGCGACGGCCTAGACATCATCGAAATCGTGGTGCCTGAGAATGCCCGCATCGCCGGCAAAACCGCGCAGGCGCTCGGGCTGGCATGGCGGCAAGGCGCGGTCCTGATGGGCATCTCCCGCGAAGGCCGCCGCATTCGCAGCCAGATCCGCAAAACCGAGGTTCACCCCGGAGACATCCTGTTGGTGCTGGTTCAGAAAAACCGCGGCGCGGACGTCACCGACTGGCTCGGCTGCCTGCCCCTCGCGGACCGTGGTCTGGTTGTCACTGCCGACAGCAAAATGTGGCTCGCCATAGGTCTGTTTATCGGCGCCGTCGCCGCCGCCTCGCTTGGTCTGATATATCTGCCCGTGGCGCTGGGTCTGGTGGTTGTCGCCTATGTGCTGGCCAAGATCGTGCCGATCTCCGAACTCTACACCCACATCGAATGGCCTGTTGTGGTGCTCTTAGGCTCCATGATTCCTCTGGGCGCGGCGCTCGACAGTTCGGGCGGCACCTCGTTGATTGCCAACGCGCTCATTGACCTCACCGCAGGGTTGCCCGCTTGGGTGGTGCTAACGGTCCTTATGCTGGTCACGATGACGCTCTCGGACGTGCTCAACAACACCGCCACCACCATCGTCGCGGCCCCCGTCGGCATTCAGATGGCCAACACGTTGCAAGTCTCAGCAGACCCGTTCCTGATGGCTGTGGCGGTTGCCGCGTCTTCGGCGTTCCTCACCCCGATTGGGCACAAGAACAACACGCTGATCCTCGGCCCTGGCGGGTACCGCTTTGGCGATTACTGGCGCATGGGTCTGCCACTTGAAATTCTTGTGGTCGCGGTCTCGATCCCCGCCATTCTGGTGTTCTGGCCGATGTAATCGGGCTCCCCAGGATCCTGAATACACTCATGCAAAAGGGGCAGGTTTCATCTGAAACCTGCCCCTCAAAATGACGCCTACGCAATACCGACGCGATACCTACGCGTTACAGCCTCTGAAAATCAGCCGTAGGTCGACACCGTTGTGCCCGCCAAAGCCGAGATATTCATCAGCCCGCGCACGGTGATCGACGGCGTCACAATGTGCGCGCGGTTGCCCATGCCCATCAGGATCGGCCCAACTTCCAGACCGTCAGAAACGGACTTCAGAATGTTGCGCGTCGCACCCGCCGCATCGGTGTTGGAATAGACCAATACGTTGGCCTTGCCTGTCAGCCGCCCTTCCGGGAACAGCCGGTCGCGCAACTCTGGGTCCAAGGCCGCATCGGTGTGCATTTCGCCTTCGTATTCAAAGTCATGCTCGGTCTGATCCAGCACGTCCAACGCCCCTCGCATCACCCGACCCGAATGGCTGTCGAGGTTGCCAAATTGGCTTCCGGAACACAGCGCAATCTTGGGATCGACGCCAAACCGACGCACGTGACGGGCGGCAGCAATCACAGTTTCCGCCACCTGTTCCGAGGTCGGCTCGATGTGAATATGCGTGTCCGCAAGGAACAGGGGTCCCTTGTCCAGAATGATCAAAGACAGCGACCCAACTGGATGCAACGCTTTGTTTTGCAACACTTCCGTCACATAACGCAGATGCCAGCGGTACTCACCAAAGGTGCCGCAAATCATGCTGTCCGCATCTCCGCGCTCCACTGCGATGGCCGCAATCGCGGTGGTGTTGGTGCGCAAAATGGCCCGCGCGCTATCCGGGCTCACGCCTTTGCGGCGCAGCTTGTCGTGATAGGTTGTCCAATAATCGCGATACCGCTCATCCTGCTCGGGATTGATCAGTTCAAAATCAACACCGGCTTTGATCTTCAAGCCAGCCTTGTCCAAACGATGCTGAACCACTTCAGGGCGCCCAATCAGGACCGGCGTATCCACAGTATCTTCCAACATCGCCTGTGCCGTGCGCAACACACGCTCGTCTTCACCTTCGGCGAACACAATTCTGCGCCGCGACATGCTGGCCGCTTCATACACCGGCCGCATAATCATCGACGAGCGGAAAACCTGCGCGCTGAGCTTCTCTTCATAATCGTGCAGGTTGATCTCTTTGGTCGCCACGCCCGAGTCGATCGCCGCCTTGGCCACAGCCACAGCAATCGTCGGCAAGAGCCGTGGATCAAATGGTTTCGGGATCAAGTATTCTGGCCCAAAGGCGAGCTTTTCCCCACGATACGCAACGCCCACTTCGGCGCTGGTGGTTTCGCGCGCCAGACCGGCAATCGCTTCCACACAGGCAAGCTTCATCGCGTCGTTGATCTCTGTTGCGCCCACATCCAGCGCACCGCGGAAGATGAACGGGAAACACAGCACATTATTGACTTGATTGGGATAATCCGACCGCCCCGTCGCGATCAACGCCCCGGGGGCTGCCTCACGCGCCAGTTCCGGCATGATCTCAGGCGTCGGGTTGGCAAGCGCAAAGATGATCGGATCATCTGCCATCTGCTCGACCATTTCTTTGGTCAGCAAGCCCGGCCCAGACACGCCCAAAAACAGGTCCGCGCCTTCCATGGCTTCCATGGTAGTGCGCTTGTCGGTGGGCTGCGCAAATTCGGATTTTTCTGGCGACAAATCGTTGCGCTGGCTGTGCACGACGCCTTTGCTGTCCAACATCAAGATGTTCTCGTGCTGAACGCCCATGGTCATGAGCATTTTCAAGCACGCAATCCCTGCCGCGCCTGCACCAAGCGCAACAACTTTGATCTCTTCGACCTTTTTCTCAGCCACAATCAATGCGTTATAGGCTGCTGCAGCCGCCACAATCGCTGTACCGTGCTGATCGTCGTGAAAGACCGGAATGTTCATCCGCTCTTTGCAGATCCGCTCCACCAAAAAGCAATCCGGCGCCTTGATGTCTTCCAGATTTACCGCGCCAAATGTCGGCTCCAGACGACACACCAAATCAGCCAGCTTTTCCGGATCAGCCTCATTCACTTCGATGTCAAAGCAATCGATACCGGCGAATTTCTTGAACAGAACCGCCTTGCCCTCCATCACCGGCTTACTGGCTTGCGCACCAATATTGCCCAGGCCCAGAACGGCCGTGCCGTTGGAAATCACGGCAACAAGGTTGCCCTTGGCCGTGTAACGCGTTGCATCCGCAGGGTTTTTCTCGATCTCAAGGCAGGCGTCTGCCACACCAGGGCTATATGCGCGGCTCAAATCCCGACCTGTCGCCATCGGTTTTGTTGCGCGGATCTCAAGCTTGCCGGGCTTGGGAAACTCGTGATAATCCAACGCCGCCTGACGGGCGCGATCCTGATCCTTGTTGGTTGTCATATTCTCTCTCCGAAATCCCCTCGCACGACTTAACGCCGTCCCATTCTCTCAGCCATATCCAACATCCGGTTGGAAAAGCCCCATTCATTGTCATACCAGCCAAACACCCGCAGCAGGCCACCAACCGACACCGAAGTCTCCGGTCCGCTCAGAACCAGCGATTCAGGTCTGGCGCGCAAATCTGTGCTGACCAACGGCTTTTCAGTCCAGCCAATCAGAGGCGCGCGGTCGGCCTCGGCCAAAAGCACACTGTTCACACTGTCCACCGACACCGATTTTTCGGTCTGTATGGTCAGATCAATCGCTGACACCGAGGCCGTCGGTACGCGGATCGCCCGCGCTTCCACACGGCCTTCGAGATGCGGCAAAACCTTATCGATCAGGCGCTGCGCCGATGTGGTTGTCGGTACCATCGACAACGCCGCCGCCCGACTGCGCGCCAGATCGGCTCGCGGTTTGTCCACTGTTGGCTGGCTGCCGGTGTAGCAATGCACCGTCGTCATATGGCCGCTGATCAGGCCAAATTCCTGATCCAGCACCCGCAACAGGGGTGCCAGCGCGTTTGTTGTGCAGGACGCATTTGACACGATTTTCTGATCGCTCAACGCTTCTTCATTGGCGCCCATCACAATAGTGATATCCGCCTCATCGGACGGCCCGGAAATCAACACCGCCCCCGCGCCTGCTGCCAATCCACGCTCGGCCACTGCCCGCGATCCAGCCATGCCCGTGCATTCCAACACCACATCAACAGCGCCCAAATCCATCGTGCTCAGGTCACGCTCTGCATGAAACGGAATGCGCAGTCCATCAACGATCAAGGCGGCGCTGTCCGTCGCGACCTCGCCCCGATAGGCACCAAACACGCTGTCATACTCAAAAAGATAGGCACAGGTCTGAAGCGACTCGATGTCATTGATGCCAACGATTTCGATGTGCGAATGCGCGCCCTGCGCCAGAATGCGCAACACCGTCCGGCCAATTCGGCCAAACCCGTTGATAAAAACTCTGATCGGTTGCGCGCTCATCGCCCTGTCCCTTCCTGAAAGGCCAATTGAAAGGTTTTGCCCCCAAAAGGCCACCCTTAAAGGTTGGCTAAATCGCCACATCTCGCAGTGTTAGCGCAATCTTTTTGCAAGGCCCGCGCGAAGTCAAAAAACCTTGCCGCGCGCACTGATGGGCCACAAGCATTCAACAACGCCGCCACGCACACCAACATACCAGTCATGCAGGTTGCAGGTCGGATCACAATGGCCCGGCACAAGCCGTAGCCGCTCGTTGATAACCAGTCGATCTTCAGGATCAGCAATCGTACCGTGCTCGTCGGAGGCCTCGACGTAGGCCAACGCCTCACGTTCAAAGACCAAAGGCAGGCCACTTTCCATGGACATCGCTTTGAGGCCGGCGTCGACCACGGCTTTACCCGATCGCGCTGTGCTCATCACCGCGCTCAGCACAAAGAGAGCGTTCTCCCATTGCCCGTGATCCAGACGCGCGCCTCGCGCGTCCAGAACCCGGCCGTAATCCGCGTCCATAAACGCATAAGAGCCACATTGAAGTTCCGTATAAAGCTGCGACGCACTTTCAAATTCAAACGACCCTGTGCCCCCGCCGGTGACAAGCTCCGGAGACAGGCCAGCCTCAGTCAACGCCGCTACGTTTGCGCGCACAATCGCATGCGCTGCCTCCGCGGCGGTTCGACGATCCTCATATGTCGTCACATGCTGCATCGCCCCCTGATATGCCTGCAGTCCCGCATACCGCAGCCCGTCTGCATTAGACACAGACTGCGCAATCGCCACTGCTTCGGCCGGACGCGCCACGCCGCAGCGGCCAGCGCCACAGTCAATCTCCACCAAAACATCCAGCTGCGTGCCCAGCGTCGCGACGGCCTGCGACAGCTCTGCCACATTGGTTACATCGTCCACACAAACGCTCACGCTCGCGCCCATTTCAGGCAAACGCGCCAGCCTGTCGATCATACGCGGGTCGCGCACCTCGTTGCTGATCAAAACGTCGGCAATGCCGCCACGCACAAAGGCCTCAGCCTCACTCACTTTCTGACAACACACACCTACAGCACCACCCAGCCGCATTTGCAGCTTGGCCACATCCACCGATTTATGCATCTTACCGTGTACCCGATGACGCATCCCATGCGCTTGCGCATAGCCCCCCATCTTTGCGACATTGCGCTCCAGCGCGTCCAGATCAAGCACCAAAGCGGGCGTCAAAATCTCGCTCTCCGCCATGCCTATCTTGGCCGGAATGTCGTAGCCCACTTCTAGCGTTTCATGATCCTGCATTTCCGGTCCCGCTTTTGATTTCGGGCACCTTAGCGCAGTTTCATGTGGCGGTTCACGTCCTTGTAAAGCAGATAGCGGAACTTTGCCGGACCGCCCGCGTAACACGCCTGCGGACAGAACGCGCGCAGCCACATATAGTCACCGGCCTCAACCTCGACCCAGTCCTGATTGAGGCGGTAAACCGCTTTGCCTTCAAGCACATAAAGCCCATGTTCCATCACATGGGTTTCCAGAAATGGGATCACGCCACCGGGCTCAAACGTCACAATATTGACGTGCATGTCATGGCGCATATCATCCGGCTCGACAAAACGCGTCGTCGCCCAACGCCCCTCAGTATCGGGCATCGGCGTCGGGTCCACTTCATGATCCGAGGTCACAAAGGCGTCCGGCGCTTGGATGCCCTCAACGGCATCATAGACCTTGCGGATCCAGTGAAATTTCACCGGTGCCGCGCTTTCATTGGCCAGCCGCCAGTCTTGCCCGGCCGGCACATAGGCATAGCCCCCTTCAGCCAACTCGTGACGCGTCTCGCCAATCCAAACCACCGCTCCGCCTTCAACGACAAACAGCACGCTCTGTGCCTTCTCGTCCAACTCGGGTTTGTCGCTGCCACCACCCGGCGCGACTTCGGCGATGTAGTGTGAAAACGTCTCTGAGAACCCGCTCATCGGACGGGCAATCACCCATACGCGGGTGCTGGTCCAAAACGGCAGGTTGGAGGTCACAATGTCCGTCATCGTGCCTTTGGGGATCACCGCGAAACTCTCGGTAAACATTGCCCGGTCCGTCAAAAGCTGGGTCTGTGGCGGCAATCCACCTTGCGGCGCAAAATAGCTCGAACGGGCCATGAGAACTCTCCTAAAAAACGTAAGCCATCATCTCAGTCACAGTCATCCGCGCCAAGCCGTAAGCCGCCTGCTTGCCCCTGAAGGATTGTTGCGCATTTCTTGAAAATCGTGGATCCGACTTTTCGACTTTCCAACAGATCAACCGTCAATCGGATCGATCAATTGCGCGCCCGCCGCCCGGTTTGAATTCACCGCGCGGTCTACCTGATGAAACGACAAAAGGTCTTCTGCCGCCGCCTTCATCAATGTCGCCGCTCCATGTCCCTCTTCGCCTAGCCACAGCCCCCAATCGGCCTCGTCAATGACAACCGGCATCCGGTGATGCACTTTGGATATGGTTTCATTTGCGCCCGTGGTGACAACGGCACAGGTCGCCTGCCGCTCGTCCGGCGCCCCCCATTCTTGCCAAACACCCGCCAATGCCAACGTCTCGGCGCCGTGAATATACCACGGCCACCGAGTGCCCTCGCTGTCCTTTATCCACTCATAGAAACCGCTCACCGGAATCAGACACCGCCGCTCCCGACAGGCAGCACGAAACGCCGGTTTCTCCGCAAGTGTTTCTGCACGCGCATTGATCAACAGCGGGCCATCCGCGGGGGATTTGTACCATTTCGGTAGAAAGCCCCAGCGCATCGACACCAACCGACGCTCCGCTTCCGCCGCCCCCAACACCACATGGACCTGTGTGGTCGGACAAACGTTGTAGTTGGGCACAGATGGCAAATTGTTGGCCGGAACCGCCGCAAACAGCTGCGCCATGGCATCCGGGGGAAGTGTGATTGCAAAACGTCCGCACATATGATTTTTCTCAACCTCCAGAGGATAGCAATATCCAATTGCCGAATTGTCGCTCACTCGCGCAAATTGGCGCCGGCACAGAAAAAGGATACGCGGTTTGTCTCCATTGGAAAAAGCCCAAAAGCAACTCCAAGCGGGCAAATGGGCAGCCGCGTTAAAATCGGCACAAATCGGCTTGAAAAAAGCTCAAACCGATTGGCGTCTAAATGGTATCGCCGGCCAATCTCTTCTCAACTTGGGAAAACCAAAACAGGCCGCGATCTTTTTGGATCGATCGCGTAAATCCGGACCGGACGACAACGAGGCCCATACGTTGTTGGCGATGGCTTTGATCAGATCCGATCGCCTCGAAGATGCCCTCCTGGTCTTGGAGAAAACGCCACTTACGCCCCGAAACGAGCTAAAAACTCAATTAATGATAGGGCACATCGCGATAGCCCGAGAGGACGCAGCCGCAGTCAGCGTCGCCGCAAAACGGGTTGAAGCAATTAATCCGGACCATCCGGAAAGCTTAATGCTCAGTGCGAATGCCTGCTCCCTGAATGGCTTGAACGAAGAAAGCGCCAAGTTTTTTGAAAAAGCTGCCGAAACCGGCGCGCTTGGGCTGGTTCCGTATCATGAAGCCGTGCGCCACTACATGCGCGCTGCGCAGACCGAAGCTTCTACCCGCGTTCTGAACGCTGTCCTCGAAATCGCGCCTGAAGATGGGGAAACTCTGTTGTTGGCTGCAAATGATGCGGCGCAGAATGGCCAAACCGACCTCGCTCTGGAAAGATATGAAAGACTCCTTCAAAAAGTGCCCGCGCATGCCGAATCCTTGAAGAGCCTGGCACACACTTTAACCTCCGAGGCATTGCTGGAGCTCGAACCACGAATAGACAAGGCATTACAACGCCACAAAAAACGCTCCAGCGAAGCTGCACTATTACACTTTGCAAAAGCGGAAGTGTTCAAACGCGCGCACGCCGACGACGAAGCAGCAGCTCAGTCCTACGCCCGCGCAAATGAAATTGAGTTTGAGGCAAGACAACCGTTCATTAACAATCTGCAATCTGAGTTCGACCTGCTGACATCCGCGCCTTTTGATGGTCCGGAAACCTCATCCAGCGAGAGCATTGTCACGCCGGTCTTTGTGATAGGCCTGCCACGTTCCGGCACCACTCTAGTTGAACAGATTCTGTCTGCGCACTCCAGTGTCGTGCCTTTTGGCGAGCAAAGCGCCATGCGCCAGGCCGTTAAATCCGTGTATGAAAACGCTTCCTATCCCTCAGGGGAAACGATCAAAAAGGAATATCTCAGTCGCTTACCCAGCACCTGGAGCAAGACGCCGTTCTTTGTGGACAAACTGCCGGCGAACTACCGTTTTGTAAGGGCAATTTTCGCCGCATTTCCGAATGCCAAGATCATTATGGCGGACCGAAATCCAGTTGACACTGCATGGTCTAGCTGGCGAAACGCATTTCCATCAGAGCATATGACCTACACTTTCGATCAAGCTTCAATGGCCGAGGAGTTCAACTTTTTCCGCAAATACACACAATTGTGGGGCCAAAAATTTGGTGACCGGATTCTAACCTTGCCTTACGAGGGCACTGTGACCGATTTAGAGGCCGCAACGAAAACTTTGGCGCAGTATATTGGCTTTGACTGGGAAGAAGCCATGACCCGTCCGCAGGACGTTCAGCGTGCAATAACCACCGCCTCAGTTCATCAGGCACGCCAAGCGGTTTATCAAAGCTCGATCAATCTGGGTGATGCGCGCGCTCAAGAACTCAAAGACTTCATCGCCAACCTCGATCCCGACCTCTGGCCGGAACTCGATCTCTGACCACTACCGACCAGCCTTCTTTGCCAAATCAATCCGCGCGTCCATCATCGACATCACTTTCAGGATCTCGGCCCGCTTCGTGCGGTCGCCTGTCTCGTGCAATTCCTCGCGCAATTTGGCCAACTCGCGCGATAGCGCCACAAACTCGGGCACCGCGCCACTTTCTTTGACCAACCGGCCAAACACTGCGTTTGCAGGATCATCGCAGCGCGGCAACGGCTTGCCTGCGCCATCCAGGCCATCAAATTCGCCAGCCTCCTCTGCTTCGCGAATTTTTTGCTCAATCAATTCAAACAACGGATGGTCCATCAGCCCCTCGAAGAAAAAACCCCGCCAGTTTCCCGGCGGGGGTCAAAAACGTCAAGCTGATCACCTTACTTTTTGGTGATACGCCCATCCAGATACGGCGTCACCGGACCATTGGCCGCCATGAACTCGGCGGTGACATCGGCAAGATCGGGACCGTAGTCATAAGCGTTCTGCGCGTCGCGGAACATCTTGTAGCCATCGCCACCGTTGCGAACGTAATTGTTGGACACAACGCCATACAGCGTGCCCAACTCGATCGCAGCACCACCAACCATCACATCGCTGATGCGGCTGCCAACCGGACGGCTCACGTCAAACGCAAAAGTCATGCCTGCCACCTGAGGGAAACGACCAGCGCCGTCCTCATACTGGCTCACGCCATTTTCCAGCGCGGACACGATGGTCTCGCCTGTCACCTGGAAGGTGGACAGCGTGTTCTGGAAGGGCAGTACCGTCAGGACTTCGCCCATGGTCACCTCACCGGCGTCAATAGACGCGCGAATGCCGCCACCGTTCTGAATGGCAATTTGAACGCCTTGATCTTTCACACGATCCAGCATCGCATCGGCAATGATATTGCCCATGGTGCATTCCGCCGCCCGACAAGAGCCGCGCTCGCCGTCAATCGCCTCAGCCGTTTCAGCCACAACCTTGCTGCGGATTTCCTCAAGCGGCGCCGCTGCCTCAGCGATACGGGCCACTGTGGCTTCGTCCTCAGACACAGACCCGTCCATGATGATCGGCTCGCCAACGGTTTCCACGATTTCACCGGCATCATTGAATGTGACATTCAACTCACCCAGAAATTTGCCATAGGCATAAGCTGAAACAATCGCCGTCCTGCCAACCATTGTCGGATATGGACCTTCAGCACGATCAGAGGTGTTGGACAGATACGTGTTGGAGTGACCACCTACGATCACGTCAACACCAGTGGTATTGGCTGCAACGCGTTGATCGACACCATAACCCGAGTGGCTCAGAACAATGATTTTGTTCACACCCATCTCAGTCAGCTTATCGACTTCGCCCTGCACCGCACCAACAGGATCGCTAAAGGTGATGTTGGGGCCAGGGCTTGCCAACTCGTCGGTGTCCTGTGGCGTCAGACCAATCAGGCCCAGCTTTTCGCCGCCACGCTCAATCACGGTCGACTTGGCCAAAGTGTCCGCCAACATGGCCTCGCCGCTCACGTCGGCATTGGACATCAGCACCGGAAAATTAACCGCATCCATAAACCCGCGCAGAACTTCTGGGCCGTCATCAAACTCGTGGTTGCCCACGGTCATGGCGTCGTAACCCATTTTGTTCATCATCTCGGCGGCAAGCTTGCCTTTATAGTAGGTGTAAAACAGCGTGCCTTGGAACTGGTCACCGCCATCCACGAGAATGGAGTTGTTGGACCGCGCACGTGCATCCGCCAACGCGCTCACCAAACGGGCCGAGCCACCGAAACACTTGCCCTCGGCATTGCTGTCCGCCGAACAACCCGAGTCGTATTTCGAAATCGGCTCAAAGCGCGCGTGAAAGTCATTTGTGTGCAAAATCGTCAGCGTGTAATCCGCCGCCGCCATGCCCGCGGTCACTGCCAGAGCAGCAGCACCGGTCATCAATCTGGAAATCATTGGGAATCCCCCCTTCGTTTTTATCATTCAGTCAATATCGTGCAGCCTAACCCCCTGCGATGTCAAAGGCATAACGCTGCCGACACGACTTGACGGCAGGGGAAGTGCAAGGCATTTGGGCATCATGCTTATTTTTAAGATCTTCCGTGCCGACGAATGGGCGGCCCTGCGTGCTGACGGACAAACCGCTGGCGCGCCGATCGATGTGGCCGACGGCTACGTGCATTTTTCCACGGCTGAACAAGCCGCCGAAACCGCCGCCAAACACTTCGCGGGGGAGGAAAACCTGTTCCTTCTGGCCGTCGAAACCGAGGCGCTGGGCGATGCGCTGAAATGGGAAGTCTCTCGCGGTGGCGCAAAATTCCCCCATCTTTATAGGGAGTTGCAGCTGTCAGACGTGCACTGGGCCCAGCCTTTGCCGCTTGAAAACGGCGCCCATCAATTCCCCGCAGGACTTTTCTCATGACACTCATGCGAACTATGGAACAGCTCGGCATGCGCGCCCTGCGCTCGGTCGACCCCGAAGTCTCGCACACGCTTGCAATCAAAGCGCTGCAAATGGGCGTGGCCAACGCCCCCGGAGAGATCACCTCGTCCCGCCTGCGCACCAATGTCGCCGGTCTGGACCTGCCAAACCCGATTGGCATCGCCGCCGGGTTTGACAAGAACGCCACCGCCCTCAAAGGGCTGTCGGTTTCCGGCTTTGGGTTCCTCGAAGTCGGCGCAGCAACGCCGCGCGCCCAACCCGGCAATCCCAAACCGCGCCTTTTCCGCCTGATGGAAGACCAGGCCGCGATCAACCGCTTTGGGTTTAACAACGACGGTATGGAGGCCATTGCCAACCGCCTCGCAAACCGACCCGAACAAGGCGTGTTCGGCCTCAATCTTGGCGCCAACAAAGACAGCGACGACCGCGCCGCCGATTTTGCCAAAGTGCTCGCCCACTGCGGTGCCCATCTGGATTTCGCCACCGTCAACGTTTCCAGTCCCAACACCGAAAAGCTCCGCGACCTTCAAGGCAAGGCTGCGCTGTCGGCGCTTCTTGCGGGCGTGACGCAGACCCGCGACGAACTTACCCGCAAAATTCCGGTGTTTTTGAAAATCGCCCCTGATCTGACAGATCAGGAACTGGCCGAAATCGCAGAAGTCGCCGTAGAAAGTGGCGTTGATGCGGTGATCGCCACCAATACCACCCTGTCGCGTGACGGATTGAAAGACCCACAAAAAAGCGAAGCCGGTGGTCTGTCCGGAAAACCGCTGTTTGAAAAATCCACCCGCGTGCTCGGACGTCTGAGCCAGTTGACCGACGGCAAGATGCCGTTGATTGGCGTCGGCGGCGTCAGCTCTGCCGAAACCGCTTACGCCAAGATCTGCGCCGGCGCTTCGGCCGTGCAGGTTTATACGGCCTTGGTTTTTGGCGGATTCAGCCTTGGCGAAGACATTATACGCGGCCTGGACACGCTTCTGGAACGCGACGGCTTTGCCAATGTGACCGACGCCGTGGGCACAAAACGCGGGGACTGGCTGTGATCACCATCTGGCACAACCCGCGCTGCTCAAAATCGCGCCAAACTCTGGCGCTGATCGAAGGCAAAGGTGACATCACAGTGCGCCGCTATCTTGATGACGCACCGTCGCTGGAAGACATCGAAAAGGTGCAATCCCTGTTGGGCGTTAAAGCCGTCGACATGATGCGCCCCAAGGAAGCTAGGTTTCGCGAACTGGGCCTCAGCAAGACCGCAGACGAGGCGACGCTGCTGGCGGCCATGGCCGCCAACCCGATCCTGATAGAACGCCCGATTGTGATATCCTCGAGCGCCGCCGCCATCGGCCGGCCGCCCGAAGCGGTGCTGGACATTCTTTAAAGACGTGCTCCCGCCCCTCCGGGTTGGGCATGGCTCAAGCCTTTGGCTTGAGCCTCAAGGGCTCCGCCCCTGCCCTTGGCCTTTTGCGCATCCTGCGTGCCCCTGCGACGTATCCCCGCTTGCGTCGCAGCACCCAAGCGCTTAAACCGCCTCGGAACAAAAGACCAAGGGACAGACCATGCCCGTTCTCGTGATGAAATTCGGCGGCACATCCGTCGCCAACCTCGACCGCATCCGCCGCGCCGCAAAACGCGTCGGCGTAGAGGTCGCCAAAGGCTATGACGTAATCGTCATCGTTTCGGCGATGTCCGGTGAAACCAACAAGCTTGTCGGCCTCGTGGATGACACCTCCCCGCTTTATGATGCCCGTGAATATGATGCGATCGTCAGCTCCGGCGAAAATGTCACCGCTGGTTTGATGGCGTTGACGTTGCAGGAAATGGACGTGCCCGCGCGCAGCTGGCAAGGCTGGCAGGTGCCACTTCTGACGACATCCGCCCATTCGCAAGCCCGGATCGAAGAAATCCCCACCGACAACCTGAACGCCAAATTCGGCGAAGGTATGCGCGTGGCTGTTGTGGCCGGTTTCCAAGGTCTCAGCCCTGAGGGCCGCATCACCACGCTGGGCCGGGGCGGCTCAGATACAACCGCCGTGGCCTTTGCTGCCGCCTTTGGCGCGGAACGCTGCGACATCTATACCGACGTGGACGGCGTTTACACCACCGATCCGCGCATCTCGCCCAAGGCCCGCAAGCTCGACAAAATTTCGTTTGAGGAAATGCTGGAACTTGCCAGCCTCGGTGCCAAAGTCCTGCAAACCCGCTCGGTTGAACTCGCTATGCGCTACAAGGTCAAACTGCGCGTGCTCAGCTCATTTGAAGAACAATCCGACGAGGCCGGCACGCTGGTCTGCGATGAGGAGGAAATCATGGAATCCAATGTAGTGGCCGGCGTGGCCTATTCGCGTGACGAAGCCAAAATGACGCTCTTGTCGGTGGCCGACCGCCCCGGCATCGCCTCTATCATCTTTGGCTGCCTGTCCGACGCCGGCGTGAACGTCGACATGATCGTGCAAAACATTTCCGAGGATGGTCGCACCGACATGACCTGCTCCCTGCCGACCGATCAGGTGGCGCGCGCCAAACAAGCGCTCGAACAGCTCAAAACCGACGGTGGGTTGAACTACGCCGAACTGGTGACAGACGACGGTGTCGCCAAAGTATCGGTTGTCGGCATCGGCATGCGCTCCCAATCCGGCGTTGCTGCCAAGATGTTCAAAGTGCTCTCAGATGAAGGCGTCAACATCAAGGTGATCACCACCTCCGAGATCAAGATCTCGGTACTGATCGACCGCAAATATATGGAACTGGCTGTGCAAGCTCTGCACGACGCGTTCGAGTTGGAAAAAGTCTGACCGCGCAAACCACTTCCGAAATCAAGATGATACCAGCCCCCGCACTGAACCGGCAGGGGCTTTTTCATGCCGACTCCTTTGGGCCTTTTTTGAGCGAAACCGGCACGCTTGGACAAAAGACACGCCTTTCCCACCACAGCCCGGCATTTTCCGTTTTTCTTTCCCTCTGCGTGTGTTCTATTCGAGCGGCAGCAAGGACCCGAAAACTGTTATGGCCCAAGACACGCAAACCGAAAGCCGCAAACTGCTTCAGCGGTTGCGCGACGCGCTGGCAGAAGACAGCGCCGGACAAGAGCGTCTGGACAAGATCACCCACTTGATCGCCACCTCTATGGGCACCGAGGTCTGCTCGATCTACTTGTTTCGCGATGATGAAACGCTCGAACTTTGCGCCACAGAAGGTCTGAACGCGGCGGCTGTGCACCAAACACGCCTGCGCATCGGCGAAGGTCTAGTTGGCCGCGTCGCCAAAGCGTCCAAAGTTGTGAACACCGACGACGCACCGTCTGCGCGCGGCTTCCGTTTTATGCCGGAAACCGGCGAAGAAATCTTCTCCAGCTTCTGCGGTGTTCCGGTTCAACGGCTGGGCGACAACCTTGGCGTTCTCGTTGTACAATCCAAAGAAAAGCGCACCTTCTCGCCGGACGAGGTCTACGCCCTCGAGGTTGTGGCGATGGTTTTGGCCGAAATGACGGAACTGGGTGCTTTTGTCGGCGAAGGCGCCGCTATGTCGGCGCGACACCAGCAATCGGTGATGTTTCGCGGCGGCTGTGCCCAAGAAGGCGCGGCCGAAGGCCACATCTGGCTGCACGAGCCGCGTGTTGTTGTCACCAACCCTGTGGCCGACGATCCCGAAGTTGAGCTCAAACGCTTGTCCGAGGCCGTCGACACCCTGCGCGTCGGCGTCGACAAGATGCTGGATGGCGCGGGCAACGGCGACAAAGAACAGCTTCAGGTGCTCGAAGCCTACCGCATGTTTGCCAACTCCAAAGGCTGGATGCGCCGGATGGAGCAGGACATCGCCCAGGGCCTGTCCGCAGAAGCCGCCGTTGAAAAAGAACAAAATGCCGCCCGCACCCGTATGGAGCAAGTCACCGACGCCTACCTGCGCGAGCGGCTGCACGATCTGGACGACTTGTCCAACCGCCTGCTGCGTATCCTAACGGGCCAAGGCGCCGAAACCGGCGCCGATATGCCGGCCGATCCTGTGTTGGTGGCGCGCAACATCGGTCCCGGTGAACTGCTGGAATATGGCCGCAACCTGCGCGGTATTGTGCTTGAAGAAGGCTCCGTCGGCAGCCACGCCGCCATCGTTGCGCGTGCGCTAGCGATCCCACTGGTGATCCACGCGGACCGCGTCACCACCGAGGCCCTCAATGGCGACCATGTGATGATCGATGGCGATCAGGGCATTGTCCACCTGCGCCCCGACGACACCGTCGTGACGGCGTTCCGAGACAAAATCGCGATGGAGGCCAAAGCGCAAGAACGCTACGCCTCGATCCGCGACAAGCCGGCAACGACGCTGGATGGCGAAACCGTGCATCTAACGATGAACGCCGGTCTCATGGCCGATTTGCCAAGTCTGGCGAACTCGGGCGCAGAAGGCGTCGGCCTGTTCCGTACCGAGCTTCAGTTCCTTGTGCGCAACCAAATGCCGCGCCGCACCGAATTGGCGCAGCTCTACTCGCGAGTGATGGATGCGGCCGATGGCAAACGCGTGGTGTTTCGCACGCTCGACATCGGCTCCGACAAGGTCCTGCCTTATATGGCGCCGCAAGATGAACCCAACCCGGCCCTTGGCTGGCGCGCCGTGCGCGTAGCGCTAGACAAACCCGGCGTGATGCGGATGCAGCTTCAGGCGCTTTTACGCGCCGCAAATGGACGGCCTTTGACGGTGATGTTCCCTTTTATCGCTCAGTTTGACGAATATCGCGCAGCGCGGGCTGAAATGGACAAGGCGCTTGCGCGCGAAACCATTCTCGGTCACCCCCTGCCCGCCAGCCTCGAAGTCGGCGCGATGCTGGAAACACCGTCGCTGGGATTTGCACCCAAGAAATTCTACGAAGAGGTCGACTTTCTCTCGATTGGCGGCAACGATTTGAAACAGTTTTTCTTTGCCGCTGACCGCGAAAACGAACGCGTGCGGCGTCGCTATGACACCCTGAACGTCAGTTTTCTGACCTTCCTCGAAGGCATCGTGAACCGCTGCGTCGATACGGACACTCCGCTAAGTTTTTGTGGCGAAGACGCCGGTCGTCCAATCGAAGCTGTCTGTTTGGCAGCAATCGGCCTGCGCAATCTGTCGATGCGTCCGGCCTCGATTGGTCCTGTCAAAAGCCTGCTGCGACGGGTGAACCTGGCTGAACTCAAAGCAGTGATCGATCAGGCGCGCACCAACGGCGAGCAGTCCGTGCGACCCGAGGTCATGGCCTACTTACGCAGCCAGAGCTAACGGAACCGCCTAGGCGTCGCTTTTGCTGCCTTCCAATCGTTTCAACATGCCCGCCACAAGCTCGTCTGATGGCACATCCGCGTCGATTGCCAACTTGCGCAGACCAAAATGCACATGGGCAATGTCCTGATAATAACTGGTGTAGGCATAATTTGTCGCCGCGCCCATCGCGGCCCCGATCACCGGCACCGCTTGCGCCGCCAGTTTCTGTCCCAAGACCGGCGCCAAACGCGGCACGATCACCGCCTTGATCCATCCGGCACCGCCCATGGCCAGACCCGCACGCTGCTCCAACATCGACAGATCCGCGCCCTTGTCTGCGGTGAAAGGCCCGTTTGCGGCCAACACCTGTAAACAGTCAAACCGGACGCTCTCCTGACTTGGATCAAACCCATGCTGCACCGACACCGCCTGAATGGCGCGCAACAGAACCGTGATGGTCACGGGCAGCTCAGCCAAAGCAGACGTGACGCCGCCAAATCCACCTGCGGCTCCCAAAGCCGCCGTCAGAGACGCATTGACCCAGTCGGGCTGGTCCTTGAGCACTCCACGCGAGCCATCCGCCAGTTTCACGGCTTGTGTCAACGCCATGCCAGTGCCGGAGCCCAGGCCATTTTGCACCTCTTTAGGCAAAGAGGATATCAGCCCCGACACGGGCAAGCCCAACAGGCCCAAAACCTTAATGCCAAGGCCGCTCGCGCCTTTGTATTGCGCCGCCAGCGCATCCAATTTAGAACTTACGTCAATCTCTCGCGCCGAAACATCCGGCAAAATCTCGATTTG
Source organism: Shimia sp. SK013 (assembly GCF_001292625.1). GTDB lineage: Bacteria > Pseudomonadota > Alphaproteobacteria > Rhodobacterales > Rhodobacteraceae > Shimia. Next base: position 279,655 of record NZ_LAJH01000011.1, on the reverse strand, counting down.
TGTCATGGACTAGAAGTAATTGCGAAACTCGCAGCTTCAACCTTTTCGGGCAACAACCGCATAGAATGCTCCTTTAGTGGCTTGCAATTGCGCAGCTAACTCAAATACGTCTAGCAATTTCGCGCCTTTCGCACAGTGCTGACATAGCTCGGGTTCACGTCTATAAGGTTCACATGTTAGTCGAGCACACCTACAGTCACAAAAAGCAAACTAGGCAGGGCGCAGGTGAATTCATCGAGTTAAAGATGCTCGTTGGTGTAGACGATCCTGCGGTGTCGGATAGATTTGAGAACTGGTCGACAGACGGCCGACTCCCTCAGGACCAGCTTAACCAAATAAAAAAGGCGTATCGGCAGCGGTCCAAACACGCGGCTTAAAAAGCCACTCTATTGTTGTAGCTCTCATCGATTACCGTTGGTCTGAAGTCGACACACCTGATTGGTTGTTCGAACAGGGCGCCAAGGCTTGCGTAGAAGAGGCGCTATTATCCCTAAGAAGTCAAAGCTAGAAGATAGAATGGCTACTTAAACCGCGCCGCATACACTCTCCGCCGCCCCGACAACACCGTCCCAAGCGCCCTCAACCAGTTCCCGCCCCAAAACGCGTTCGGGGTTTGTCGGCGGCGGCATTATCACTGCATCCAGCTTCTCAAACCCGAATTTCTGATAATACAGCGCATCGCCAACCAACATCACCCGCGCCCAACCTCTATCGACAGCCCGCGCAAGGCTGTCATCAATCAACATGTGTCCCAGCCCTTCGCCTTGGTGGATTGGATGCACGGCAATCGGCCCCAACAGCAACGCCTTTGCGGTCCCGATGGCCACGGGCCAATACCGGATCGCCGCCGCCAGAGTACCGTCGCCATCGCGCGCCATAAGCGACAGCTCTGCCACCGGATCCACGCCATCGCGCAGCCGATAAGAACTCAGCGCTTCGCGGCCCGGCGCAAAGCAGAGGTCGTAAAGCGCTTCGACCTCCCACCAGTCGTCCGCTGTTTCCTGTGCAACCGTGAACACGTTACTGCGCCCCTTCGCGGCTCTTTGTGGTCTTTTTGCTATTTCCTCGGCCCTAGCATGACGGTACGTCTGGGCGCAAACCAATAGGAAATTCGCGATGTTTTATAAACCCGCCGACGGCCATGATCTGCCACACAACCCGTTCAACGCGCTGATCACCCCGCGCCCAATAGCTTGGGTGTCGACCCAAGACGCAAACGGCGTGCGCAACCTCGCGCCTTATTCGTTTTTCAACGGCACCGCCTACACCCCGCCGCAAGTGATGTTTGCCTCGACCGGCACCAAAGCCGACCAAACCGAAGGCAAAGACAGCCTCGCCAATATCCGCGAAACCGGCGTGTTCTGTATCAACGTGGTCGAGGAAACGATGCGCGACGCGATGAACGTCTCCACCGCCATTTTCGACAAAGATGTGGACGAATTTGACCGCGCCGGCCTTGAGGCCGCGCAATGCGACACCATCGCTTGTCCACGCCTTGTTAGGGCACCTGCCAGCATGGAATGCCGCATGACGCAGATCGTTGAACAGCTTGGTGAAAACAACTTTATCATCATGGGCGAAGTCACCGGCATCCACATGCGCAACGATTGCATGGTCGACGGTAAATTTGACGTCACCACGTTCCGCCCGTTGGCGCGCCTTGGTTATCGCGACTACTCTGTGGTCGACAACACCTTCACGCTGGCCCGCCCTGACGAGTGATCCGATGCCTCTGCCCGCTCTCCCCACCGGAGGGCGCGGCGCACATCGCACCTTCTAAAACACCACCGTTGCCACAGTAATCCAAATCGGCAAGCTCACGGCGCCTAACAACGTCGTCTGCGCGACCAATGTCGCCGCCAATTCACGATCCGCGCCAAACCCCGCCGCCAGCACATGCGCCGCGCTCGCCGTCGGCAAGGCTGCCCAGATCACCAGAACCACCGCCAATGCGGGGCCGAGCCCCAGCGCCATTGACACCGCCAAAGCGGCCGCTGGCATCACCACCAGCTTGGTGGCACAGATATGTCCGCTAAATCGGTTGAGCCGCGCCAAAGCGCCCCAGTTCATCGTCGCCCCGACCGAAATCAAGGCAATCGGGATCGCCGCTGCTGCCAGCATTTCCAAAGGCGCCAGAACCGGTGCCGGAATTTTGATCCCGCTCACGCCCACGATCACGCCACTCAAAGACGCCAACAAAAACGGATTGAGCGCCACCTTCTTGACCGTGCCCCAAAGGCCCAGACTGCCGCCACGTGACAAGCCCGCCACCGCAAACACATTGGCCATCGGCACTGCCATCCCGATGCACACCGCCATTACGCCAGCGTCTGCTTTGTCCGTTGTGGCAATGGCGATAAACGCCAGTGCTGTGTTGAACCGCCAGGATGTTTGCCACGCGCCCGCGAAATCCAGAAACCGCTCTGGCCCGTGTTTGCGCGCCAGATACCCGACACCCAGTCCGACCGCCAACAGCCCCCAAACAATGGGCGCAATGGTGATGATCGCACCCACCTCGATTTCACGCTGACTCGCAGCCACAAACAAAAGCGCCGGAAACAGGATTTCAAAGTTCAGCTTGTCCAAACCCTGCCACGCATTCGCGCTCAGGCGATTGCGCAGCAACCCGCCAAGACCCACCAACAGGAAGGAGGGCAAGAGCCCGATCAGAATTGCAAAGAAGGTCATGAAGCGCGGTCCCAATTTTCAGGAAAGTGATGCGCTTATCTCGCTCAAAGCGCAAGGGTTGCGGGTGCTTGGGGAGGTGCTTTAGAGACATCCGATTGTCCTGCAGGCGCGCTTAATTCGTCGTCCTTGGCGCATCATGGATCGTCGCTGATGCGCTTGCTGGGGCAGGCAGAAACAGCCCGACCCTTCGGCCGGAAAAGAAAAGGCACGTCCACAAATGGTGTGGGCAACACGAAACCGGCCATTCGCTTCGGTTTGGATTGGGTCTGATTGGCGGACGAAGCTGCCGATTCACCATAAGCGTCGCCCACCGCGTCCGAACCGAGGGGTGGAAACGAAGCGCCCGCGTTGTGCCCAAGGCAAACCTGTGGTTTGACGGGGGCGGTTCGGGCGCTGCAAAAGCAACGCTTTGGCAATAGGGAAACATTTGATTGTTCTGGCCACATTGATTGTCGGCTATGCGGACAAAGCGTAAATTCGCTGCGGCTGCGCGGATGACTGCAGTAAAAAATCCTGCATTTTAAACAAGCAAGAGGTTTGCCCACAGAACTGATAAACGATGCGGCATGAATTCAACCGATGGTAAATTTCATTTTTATTGGTCTGGCCCCTTTAGTCAGTGGCAGCGTTCCGAATTTGAGCTGGGCGGCGTCAGCTTTGTAACGGCTGAACAAGCCATGATGTATTCGAAGGCAATCTTATTCGACGATGAGGAAACGGCGGCACTGATATTAGAAGCCACCGATCCCGGGCGGCAAAAAGCGTTGGGGCGGCGCGTGGGGAAATTTAGCGAAGTGGTATGGAATGATAGCAAATATGAGATTGTCTACCGAATTAACCTAGAGAAGTTTCGGCAGAACAAAGGGCTTCGGCGAAAACTGTTCCAGACCGGAGAACGGAAACTAGTGGAAGCCAGTCCGGTGGATACCATTTGGGGTATCGGGCTCGAAGCTTCCGTCGCCAATTTAACACCCGAAGCGCACTGGCCTGGGCAAAATCTTCTGGGGGACATCCTAACCAAAGTGCGAGATGAGTTAAGGGCAACCTTTCCCGATGAGATTGTCCAGATTTCATCAAACTCATGATAAGGTGATTGAAGAACACAAACTCAGTGAAAAATGCGGCCACTGGTGTATTCCGCAGCATTAAGCACAAGGGGCTCAAACCGCGAATACGCTGCGTCCTGCCTTATGTCTGCTTCTGAGAGACCGGACCTCACACAAAATGGCGGGCATCGCCAAACAAAAAGGGCCAGCCCCTCGGCCAGCCCTTTCTCAATCCCATTTTGCGGCGCTTAGTGACCGCCGCCAAACACCCCGGTGCGGACGGAATAATCCACCGCAACCTCGTATTCAGGATCATCATCACTGTCGACAATCAGGTTTCCGGCCCGACTCAGCAACTCGTGGCAATCCCGGCTCAAATGGCGCAGGACCAACTGCTTGCCAGCGGCTTCGTACTTGCCAGCCACAGCCTCAATCGCTTGCAACGCTGACTGATCCACCACGCGGGATCGGGCAAAATCCACAATCACATGTGCCGGATCGCTCTCGATCTCAAACAACTCACCAAAGCCATCGGCCGAACCAAAGAACAATGGTCCTTCGATCTCATAGACTTTCGCACCCGGATCGCTTTCGCTTTCACGGGTGATCGCGTGAATGCGCCGCGCGTTTTGCCATGCATAGGCCAGCGCGCTGACGATCACGCCAACGACAACGGCCACCGCGAGATCTTCAAGCACAGTCACCACTGTCACCAGCACGATCACAAAGGCGTCCATTGCCGGAACCTTGCGCATGATCTTAAAGCTGTTCCACGCAAATGTGCCGATTACCACCATGAACATCACGCCCACAAGCGCCGCCAGTGGAATCTGCTCAATCAGGCTGCTGGCCCAAAGGATAAACGCCAGCAAAAACAGCGCCGCCGCGATGCCTGCGATCCGCGTACGTCCGCCGGATTTCACATTGATCATCGACTGACCGATCATCGCACAGCCACCCATGCCGCCAAAGAAACCAGTCGCCACATTAGACGCGCCCTGCGCAATACATTCTTGGCTGGCGCCACCACGCTTGCCGGTCATTTCCCCCACAAGGTTCAACGTCAGCAGGCTTTCAATCAGGCCAATCGCGGCCAAAATCACCGCATAGGGCAAGATAATGCGGAACGTTTCATACGTCAGCGGCACCGCCGGAATGTGGAACATCGGCAGCCCACCTTCGATCGACGCCATATCGCCCACCCGCGGCACATCCAAGCCAAACACGATTACAACAAGCGCTGTAATCGCGATCCCCGCCAAAGGCGCCGGAAAGGCTTTGGTCACTTTGGGCATCAAATAAATGACCCCCATCGTCAGCCCCACAAGCCCCAGCATGACCATCATTTGTGACATTTCCAACCATTCGCCACCACTCATGCCATGGCCGTCACTGACCATACTGCCGGGCACTTTGAATTGGCTCATTTGCGCCAGGAAAATCACGATCGCGAGACCGTTCACAAAGCCCAACATCACTGGATGCGGCACAAGGCGGATGAATTTCCCCCAATGCATCACACCCGCGATGACTTGCAAAATGCCCATCAGAACCACAGTGGCAAACAGGTATTCCACGCCATGTTGGGCAACCAATGCCACCATAACCACCGCCAGCGCACCGGTCGCGCCGGAAATCATTCCCGGACGCCCACCGAAAATCGCGGTGATCAAACCAACCATAAAGGCGGCATAAAGACCCACCAACGGATTCACCCCAGCCACAAAGGCAAAAGCCACCGCTTCTGGCACCAACGCCAAGGCCACGGTCAAACCGGAAAGCACTTCGGTTTTTACCCGTCCCACCGTCAGACCTTCGTCCTGCATAATCGACAAGTTTGGGGGAGAAATATTCTTAGCCAGCATGGCCAGCGCCGCGCGTCTCATATCGGATACCTGCGTCTGTAAGGAGTGTTCGCTTGTCGCGTGCCTAACGGTTTTCCGCTGGTCACACAAGCGACGGCCCTCTCGAACCAGCCGTCAGCGCAAAACCCGTTGCGCAAAATCCCGTTTTCGCCTGCTTTCTGGGCTTTCAAAACGCCACCTACGCGATACGGACGCAATACCGTCGCAATACTTATCTGACATTGTCGCACGAAAAAGGGGGCCAAAGCCCCCTTCTGTGCACCAATCTAGGTGAACGTCACTTATAGCCAAATGCCGAATTCGGGATCAGCTGACGCTTGCCGCCAGGGGCTTTCCACTCTGATTCCAGACAGGCTGTACCTTCTTTCTGGAAATAGACCGCTTTGAAATCATACCAGCCCGCGCTAGGCACTTTGATCTTTGGCCGTCCCGCGCTGGCGCATGGCGAGATCCCGTTCAGCTTCGCCACCTGCTTGCCGTCGATCCAGATTTCCGAGCCATCATTGCTAAAGAATTCAAGGTCATAGGTGCCAGCCGCCGGAAACTTGATATAGCCGGAAATATCCGCGACCACCAATTCCGCAAGCCCCGAAGTCAGCACCTCGGCGCCGCGTCCTTTGTCAGGGTAGTTGAACCCCGAAAGCGGCGTGCCCGGCTTGGCCTTGCTCAACCGCTGCTTGGCGTTGCTCACAGTCCGAACCGAGCGCTCACCTGTATAGTAAGACACTTTCAACCCACTTTTCAGCCCGCTTGGTTGCGGGTTTGCAGGCGAAACTTCGATCTCCGCCGCGCTCACAGCTCCGGCAACCATCAACGAAAGAGCAGCCAAGCCTTTGGCAAAAAAGGATTTCATGGAAAAATCTCCCAGCTAAGTCACAGTTATGCCCAGCCTAGAGACAATTGCCGCATGGGGGCAAGCGACGATTGCGTGACGAGCCGTAAGTTTAGGCCCCTCGCAGGGCATCATCAACGATTGCCGCAAGGGCGTCGTAGTTGGAAAACACATAGTCGTGCGGTAATTCATCAACAGGTTTTTTCCGATAGCCCTCTGTAAACAAAGCGAACTTCACTCCAGCCGCTGCCGCAGTCTCTGCATCGATTTCGCTGTCGCCGACATACAGCGCTGACCCGCGGCCCATAGCGTTCCAAACAGCTTCAAGTGGTCGCGGGTCAGGCTTGCGCCAAGCCAGTGTGTCGCCACCAATAACCACATCGAACACCTGATCCCACCCCAGCAGCTGCAACACATGCCGCGCTGCATTTTCTGGCTTGTTGGTGCAGATACCTAGCCGAATGCCGTGTGTTTGCAGGCTGATCAGCGTTTCAGCTACGCCTTGATAGGGTCTCGTTAAGGAGCCGTCCGCAGCGTTGTAAATTGCCAGAACTTCATCGTGCAGGCTCTGGTACTCAGCGTCATCAACACCCCGAGAGGCCATCGCCAACCGAATTAAATTCGGCAATCCTTTCCCAACAAATGAGATCACTGTTGGTAAATCAAATGGCGCATAACCTCGCGCCATCCATACCCGATTTACCGAATCCTGAATTTCGGGCGCGCTATCAACAAGCGTCCCGTCCAAATCAAAAATAACCGCCTTAGCCATAAAATTCCTTCACGACATCATCCCTAGCTGCGCGCCGCCCTATACCAAGCCACAATCGCGCGACGCTCTTCCGGTTCCATCCAGCTTACGTTGGCCGGAGGCATCGCGTTCGTTACACCGGCATGCAAATAGATCTGCTGTGCATAGGCCGCCACCTCGGAGGGAGTTTCCAACAGCACGTTCTTTGGCGCGCGATGAATACCGTCATACCCCGGTTCCCGCGCGTGACACATCGAACAGCGTCCCAGCACGATATCGGTCACATCTTCAAACCCAGCCGCATCCGCATAAACCTGCTCAGTCGGCGTCAACGCACGCGCCTCTTCGTCTTCCAGATCACTCTGCGTCAAAGGCGCAGTCGACAACCACATGATTGCTATAAATAGGATCGCCGTCACCGCCCAAGTCCAATAAGGCTTGCCTTTGCGAGCGTGCATCGAGTTAAAGAAATGACGGATCGTGACGCCCATCAAAAACACCAGAGCGGCAATCAACCAATTGTATTGGCTCGCAAAAGCCAAGGGATAGTGGTTGGACAACATCAGGAACACAACCGGAAGCGTCAGATAGTTGTTGTGGGTAGAACGCAGTTTGGCGATCTTGCCGTATTTGGCGTCCGGCGTTCGGCCTTCCTGCAAATCTTTCACCACGATCCGCTGGTTTGGCATAATGATAAAAAACACGTTGGCCGTCATAATCGTCGCGGTGAAAGCACCCAGATGAAGCATCATCGCGCGGCCTGTGAATATCTGGTTGTAACCGTATCCCATCGCCACAAGAAGCCCGAAAAGCAACAACATCAGCACCGTCGGATGCTCACCCAACCGCGACTTGCACAGCACGTCATAAACAATCCAGCCCACGGTCAGGGAGGCTGCAGATATCGCGATGCCCTGCCACAACGCCAAATCGGCTTTGGCCTGATCAATCAGATACAGCTCACCCCCGGCCCAATAGACAACCATCAAAAGGGCCGCACCCGACAACCAAGTCGAATAGCTCTCCCATTTGAACCATGTCAGATGATCGGGCATTTCGGCTGGCGCCACCAGATACTTGCGCACGTGGTAAAATCCGCCGCCATGCACTTGCCATTCTTCGCCATGCGCGCCCTTGGGCAGGTCCGGCGCCTGGCGCAACCCAAGGTCCAGCGCGATAAAATAAAACGAGGAACCAATCCAAGCGATTGCCGTAATCACATGCAGCCAGCGCACGCCAAATCCCAGCCAGTCCCAGATGATCGCCAAGTCCGCCATGTCACGCTCCTTAAATCTGTTCCATAAACGCTAGCGCAGCCTCGCTTTCTTCTCTATCGTTAAAATCTCCGAACAGCTTCAAAAATATCCTGAAGATAGCGCCCAATTACCACCATGTCCTACTTCGACAATATCCGCACTTTTGTTCGCGTCTACGAACTTGGCAGCATGTCCGCAGCGGCGCGCGATCAGCGCATTTCTGCGGCTGTCGCGTCCTCACGTATTTCGCAACTTGAGGACTATCTAAGTGTCCGGCTGTTTCACCGCACAACGCGGCAACTCAACCCGACCGAACAAGGCAACATCTTCTACGAAGGCGCCTGCAAGATCCTTGAATCGATTGACGAAGCTGAAGCGGCGGTGAATTCCATTACCCAAAGCCCTCGCGGTTTGCTGCATGTCGCAGCGCCTCTAGGTGTGGGGAGGCGTCTGATTGCCCCGCTTATTCCCAAATTTAAAAAGGAATACCCGCTGATAGATTTGCGCTTGCGACTTTCAGATCGCAAGCTTGACCTAACCGCCGAAGGCTTGGACGTAGCCTTCTTCCTTGGCTTGCCTGAGGACAGTACACTGCGCATCAAGAAGATCGCCGACTGCGACCGGGTTCTCTGCGCCTCTCCCGCTTATCTTTTCGAGCGCGGCACGCCAGAGGCCGCAGGGCAACTGACAAATGGCACCCACGACTGCCTCAATTTGCGTTATCCCGGCGCGCCAGAATTTCAGTGGCCGCTCGAAACCGCTGATGGCGTGCAACGGTTTGCAGTGAAGGGCCCCTTTGAATCAGATGACGGCGATGTATTGACCAATTGGGCTCTGGACGGATTGGGCATCACGCTCAAACCAGTGTTTGAGATCGCCGAGCACCTCGCCTCAGGGTCTTTGACGCCCGTCCTTACAGACACGCCCCCAGTTCCAGTCCAAATGGCGTTGCTCTACACGCATCGCCGCCATCAGGATCCCAAAACGCGACTGTTCATCGACTGGATGACGCCACGCGTCCAGACGGAACTGAAGAAAAACTTAGCGACGGCAGCAGTTTAGCTTCCACGGTAGGTAGAATATCCGAACGGTGATAGCAAAAGGGGCACGTGATAGTGATCCTCTGCGTCCATGCCAAACCGGATCGGTATGCTGTCCAAAAACAGGGTTTCACCTTCGACTTGTCCCGTTTTCCGCAAATAGTCGCCGCAGAAAAAGATCAGTTCATAGCTGCCTGTTTTGAATTTACCTTCCGGCAGGATTGGGCCGTCGGTGCGCCCATCTTTGTTGGTGACGGCCTCGGCAATCATGCGATGCGAATTGCCGGATACGCGATAAAGCGCGATCTTGATGCCTTCGGCCGGCACCCCTCGTGCAGTGTCCAGTATATGAGTGGTAAGATAGCCAGCCATCATTCGCCCCTTTTTCAATCGTTCCACGGTTTTAGCGCCCATTGCTGCGGCAAGTGCAGAGTGCGCGCTCCGATAGCTCTTTCAAAAATAATAAGAAAGTATTGCCCCGTTTTATCGGATAAAACAGAGCAAACGCAAACAGGGCCACTAACGACCTATGGTGAACCGCTACACTCGTGACATGCGGGGCTATGGCCCCAACCCTCCGCACGCCCAATGGCCCGACGGGGCCAAAGTCGCTGTTCAATTTGTTTTGAACTACGAAGAAGGCGGCGAAAACTGCGTTCTGCATGGGGACGCAGGATCCGAGGCTTTCCTCTCCGACATCCCAGGCGCGGCTTCCTGGTCCGGACAGCGTCACTGGAACATGGAGTCGATCTACGAATACGGTGCCCGTGCAGGCTTCTGGCGCCTGCACCACTTATTCACTGAAGCCTCCATACCTATAACGATCTACGGCGTTGCCACTGCCCTCGCCCGTAGCCCTGAACAGGTTGCGGCGATGAAAGCCGCCGATTGGGAAATCGCAAGCCACGGGCTCAAGTGGGTTGAACACAAGGATATGCCGCAGGATGAGGAGCGCGCGGCGATTGCCGAGGCGATCCGGCTCCACGCCGAAGTTGTCGGGGAACGCCCTCGCGGCTGGTACACTGGGCGCTGCTCGCAAAACACGGTCCGACTTGTCGCCGAAGAGGGCGGTTTTGACTACGTGTCAGACACCTACGACGATGATCTGCCATATTGGTTGGAGGTCGAGGACCGCGATCAGCTGATCATTCCTTACACGCTGGAAGCCAACGACATGCGGTTTGCCACCGCACCGGGCTACATCACCGGCGAACAGTTTTTCACTTACCTAAAAGACGCCTTTGACGTGCTCTATGAAGAAGGCAGCGAGGGCGCGCCTAAGATGATGTCAATCGGTCTACATTGCCGCTTGATCGGGCGTCCGGGTAAATTGGCGGGTTTGAAGAAATTCATCGATTACATCCAAGGCTACGAGGATGTCTGGACGCCTCGCCGGATCGACATTGCCAAACACTGGGCCAAAACCCACCCACATCAGCGCTACGCGCGCCCAAGCCAGATGAACAAGACCGACTTTGTAGCCGCCTACGGCGGTATTTTTGAGCATTCCAAATGGGTTGCCGAAGGCGCCTTTGAACTTGAGCTTGGCCCCGCCCATGACAGCGCCGTCGGCTTGCACAACGCGCTCTGCCGCACCTTCCGCACCGCCAGCCGCTCTGCGCGGATGGATGTGCTCACGGCGCACCCCGATCTCGCGGGCAAGCTCGCTGCGGCAGGCCGCTTGACCGCCGAAAGCACAACTGAGCAAGCCAGCGCGGGCCTTGATATCCTGACGGATCAGGAACGAGACATCTTCACGCGTCTCAATACCGAATACGTCGCCAAACACGGCTTTCCTTTCATCATCGCGGTTCGTGACAACGACAAAAACTCGATCATGGCCGCGTTTGAAAGACGCATCGGGCACGACAGCGATACCGAATTCGACGAGGCCTGTAAGCAGGTCGAACGGATCGCCTATTTCCGTCTATTGGCCGTGTTGCCGTGACCACAATCCTCATCAAACCGCTGACAGTTCAGGATTTTGCGCCGTTTGGTGAGGCGATCACGCTTCGGGACTCTCCCGACAAACTCATCAACCAAGGCCTGTGCGGGCGGCATCACGACCTCGCAAAGATGGATTTCTCAGGAGGGCGAGCAGGGATTTCGCTTTTTGATGCAGAACCGCGCGGCTTGCCCTACGACCTGAACATGATGGAGCGCCATCCCGACGGCTCTCAAGCCTTTCTGCCGATGACGCAACACGCGTTTCTGGTGATCGTCGCGCCCGACACCGCCGGCCAGCCGGGCACACCGCAGGCCTTTCTTACAGCGCCCGGACAGGGCATCAATTTCCATCGCAACACATGGCATGGGGTGCTGACACCTCTGCATGCGCCTGGGCTTTTTGCTGTGATCGATCGGATCGGCGACGGCCCCAATCTCGAAGAATTCTGGTTCGACACACCTTACAAAATTGTGTCAGCCTGAAGACCGCCGGGCAACGACCCGGCTTCCACACAGCCGCCAAACCGAAAAGAGCGGCGCCTCACACACTCAACAGGAGAAGAGTAATGGCTGACACATCAGCAAACACGGGACAGATATCAGATCCGAATTTCACCCCACCCCTAGGGCAAGCAATTCCCCTTGGATTCCAACACGTTCTGGCAATGTTTGCCTCCAACGTCACACCCTCAATAATCGTCGCGGGCGCGGCAGGTCTGGCCTTTGGCGGGCCAGAGCAGATCTATCTGATCCAGATGGCGATGCTGTTTGCGGGTATTGCAACGCTGTTTCAAACCGTGGGCTTTGGCCCTGTGGGTGCACGCTTGCCAATCATGCAGGGCACCAGCTTTGCCTTTGTTGGCGTTCTGGCCGGCATCGCTGCGACACAAGGCCTAAGCGTGGCCTTGACCGCCTGTATCATTGGCGGCGTGGTCCATTTCGCGCTGGGTTCAGTGATCGGCAAATTGCGCTGGCTGTTCCCACCTTTGGTAACGGGCCTCGTCATTCTGGCGATTGGTCTTTACCTGATCCCCGTTGCGATCAAGTACGCGGCCGGCGGTGCCGCCTCGTTCCAAATGGAAGCCGAAAGCTTTGGCTCCCTAAAACATTGGTCAGTTGCTCTGACCGTGGTGATTGTTGCTTTGGGCCTCAAGTTCTTTACCAAAGGTGTTCTTTCGAGCGCGGCCATTCTGGTTGGCTTGCTGGCGGGCTATGCGTTGGCATTCATCCTTGGCATGGTCAGCTTTGCATCAGTTGGCAAGGCAAGCTGGATCACGGGCATCACCCCTCTGCCTTACGGGTTTGAATTCAACCTCGGCGCTGTGATTGCGGTCACGTTGGTCTCCATCGTTTCGGCCATTGAAACCGTGGGCGATGCCTCAGCGACAGCCAAGGCAGGTGCCGGGCGCGACGCCACCGATGAAGAAATCGCTGGCGCGACATATGCGGATGGTTTGGGCACTGCAATTGCCGGTGTGTTTGGCGGCCTGCCGAACACATCCTTCAGCCAGAACGTTGGTATTGTCGGTATGACGGGCGTCATGAGTCGCCATGTGGTGACTATTGGCGGCATTGTCCTGATCGTTTGCGGGCTTGTGCCCAAGATCGGCGCTATAATCGCTTCCATGCCACTGCCTGTGCTTGGTGGTGGCGTGATTGTGATGTTCGGCATGGTGGCATCGGCAGGCCTGAACGTCCTGACCGAAGTCAAAATGAACCGCCGCAACATGGTGATCATCGCGATCTCGTTGGCGGTTGGCTTAGGTCTGAACCTTGTTCCGACAGCCGTGCAGTACCTACCGGGCGTTGTGAAAACACTTATGACCTCGGCCGTTGCACCAACCGCGCTTTGCGCGATTGTACTCAACCTGGTGCTGCCGCAAGAAGACTGACGCAGTTACTTTAAAGCATTTCCCAAGGGGCCTTCGGGCCCCTTTTTTTGTGCTCGGAGGCCAGTGCTTAACCCGAACGTAAGCTTTTCCTTCAGCGCATGGGAGCCATGCGTGACAAAGGCTACCACAATAGTTTAATATTAAACTATAAGTTTTCCCAACTTGGACTTCAGTGGAGGAGACGCCAGCATGGCGAACGAGTTTCCCGATATCGACCCGGTAGAATCCCAAGAATGGCAGGACGCCATCGAGGATGTGATTGCACGGGACGGACCTGACCGAGCCCATTACCTGTTGGACAAAGCCGTACAACAGGCACGGGCCTCCGGCGCCACACTTCCGTTCTCGGCAACCACACCGTACCAGAACACCATCCCTGCCGACGATCAGGAAGAGTTCCCCGGTGACACGGACATGGAATGGCGCATCCGCACAATCAATCGATGGAATGCGATGGCCACGGTGGTACGCCGCAACAAAGAAAGCAGCGAGTATGGTGGCCACATCGCCTCGTTCGCCTCCTCTGCCGTTATGTATGATATAGGGCTGAACCATTTCTGGCGCAGCAAGTCTGCGATCCACGGCGGCGACCTCGTGTTCTTTCAGGGCCATGTGATCCCGGGCATATATGCACGCTCATTTATGGAAGGTCGCATTACCGAAGAACAACTGGAAAACTTCCGCTCCGAAGTGGCCGGAAACGGCTTGTCGTCTTATCCGCACCCTTGGCTGATGCCCGACTATTGGCAATTTCCGACTGTCTCTATGGGCCTCGGCCCGCTGATGGCGATCTACCAAGCTCGGTTCATGAAATACATGCACAACCGTGGTCTGATCGACATGGCCGACCGCAAAGTCTGGTGCTTCCTGGGCGATGGCGAGATGGACGAGCCCGAAAGCCGTGGGGCGATCGACCTTGCTGCCCGCGAAGGCCTCGACAATCTGATCTTTGTGGTCAACTGCAATCTGCAACGCCTTGATGGACCCGTTCGCGGCAACCACAAGATTGTGCAGGAACTTGAGGGCGACTTCCGCGGTGCCGGATGGAACGTTATCAAACTCCTGTGGGGCAAAGGCTGGGATGCGCTTCTGGAAAAAGACACCTCCGGCAAGCTGCGGCAATTGATGAACGAGACCGTGGATGGTGACTATCAGACGTTCAAATCCAAAGACGGCGCCTATATTCGCGAGCACTTCTTCGGCAAATATCCTGAGACTGCGGAACTGGTGAAAGACTGGAGCGATGAGCAGATCTGGGCACTGCGCCGTGGGGGGCATGATCCGCAAAAGGTCTACACCGCCTTCAAACGTGCCAGCGACACCAAAGGCCAGCCGACTTGTTTGCTGGTGAAAACCGTCAAAGGCTACGGCATGGGCTCCGCCGGCGAAGGTCAGAACACCACGCACCAGCAAAAGAAAATGGCCGAAGATCAGCTGCGCGCGTTCCGTGACCGGTTTGAAATCCCGGTCCGCGACGAAGACCTGCCCAACGCGCCGTTTGTCAAACTGAACAACGCGCAAAAGGCCTATCTCGCCGACCGCCGCAAAGAGCTTGGTGGTGAATTCCCCAAACGCGAGAGCCAATCGCCCAAGATGGAAATCCCCGATCTTGACAAATTTGCCGCCCAACTTAAGGGCACTGGCGAACGCGAGATTTCCACGACCATGGCCTTTGTCCGCATTCTGACCACGCTTTTGCGCGACAAGCAGATCGGCAAACAGGTGGTGCCCATTGTACCCGACGAAAGCCGTACATTTGGCATGGAGGGGCTTTTCCGGTCAGTCGGGATTTACAACCCCGAAGGGCAGAAATACACGCCAGAAGATGCGGATCAGATGATGTATTATAAGGAATCGACCAATGGTCAGGTTCTGCAAGAAGGCATCAACGAAGCGGGCGCGATGGCAGACTGGATTGCGGCGGCGACGTCTTATTCCAACCACGGCGTGCCGATGATTCCGTTCTTCATCTACTACTCAATGTTTGGTTTTCAGCGGATCGGCGATCTGGCTTGGGCCGCAGGCGATAGCCGCGCACGTGGCTTTATGTTGGGTGGCACCGCTGGACGCACGACGCTAAACGGAGAAGGCTTGCAGCACGAAGACGGCCATAGCCACATCCTCGCCAGCACCATCCCGAACTGCATCACCTACGACCCGACTTTCCAGCATGAGGTCGCCGTGATTGTGCAGCATGGTCTGAAGCGCATGTATGAGGATCAGGAAGACGTATTCTTCTACCTCACTCTGATGAACGAGAACTACGCTCACCCTGAAATGCCCATGGGCGTGGAGCAGGAAATCATCAAAGGCCTCTACCGTTTCAAAGAGGTCAAAAAACCGACTAAGAAGCATGTAACGCTGATGGGATCCGGTACCATTCTGGTGCAGGCGATCAAGGCAGCCGAGATGCTTGAGGCAGACTTTGGCGTAACCAGCGAAATCTGGTCCGCAACCAGCTTCAATGAACTCGCTCGGGATTGTCAGGACGTGGCCCGCCACAACCGCCTGAACCCACTCGCCGAACCGAAAGTGTCGTTTGTGGCGGAGCAGCTAAGCAAGGCCAATGGTCCTGTGATCGCCGCCACTGACTATATGAAAAACTATGCCGAACAGATCCGCACCTGTGTGCCGCACAGCTACACAGTGCTGGGTACGGACGGCTTCGGTCGGTCCGACAGTCGTGTGAACTTGCGCCGCTTCTTTGAGGTGGACGCAAATCACATCGCAGCGGCGGCCATGGTGGGCTTGTTCCGCGAAGGGTCCATCACCAAAAAAGAGCTTGAGGCCGCATTGGCCAAATATGACATCGACGGCGCCAAGCCGAACCCGCGCCTGGTGTGATCGGGAAGAGAGGAGAATTTCGAAATGACAATTGAAATCAAAGTTCCCGACATCGGCGATTTTTCTGATGTGCCTGTGGTAACCGTTCTGGTCAGCGTCGGCGACGTTGTCTCTGAGGAAGACCCACTGATTGAAGTCGAAAGCGACAAGGCGACGATGGAAGTGCCTTCGCCGTCGGCAGGTAAAGTGGTCGAATTGAAGGTCAGTGAGGGCGACTCTGTGTCGGAAGGCACGTTGATCCTTTTGCTTGAAGCTGAAAATGGCGCAGTCTCGGAAACCGTCGAGGTCTCCTCACCCGCTGCTGCCCCTGAAACCGCGATGCCCGCAGCACCAGCAGCGGCCCCTGCGGCAGTGACAGACGCTGGATTTGGAAAAGCCCACGCATCGCCGTCTGTGCGTGCCTTTGCCCGCCAATTGGACGTGGATCTGGCCAAGGTGAACGGCTCCGGTCGCAAAGGCCGCATTCTGCGCGAAGACGTGACCGCGTTCCTAAAGTCATCGACCACAATCGCACCCGCGTCTGCCGCGGCGCCGGGCGGCATGGGAATACCCCCAATTCCTGTGGTGGATTTCTCTAAGTTCGGTCCTATCGAAGATGTAGAAATGCCGCGGATCAAGAAGCTCTCCGGCCCGGCACTTCATCGCAGCTGGCTCAACATCCCGCATGTCACTCACAATGACGAAGCGGACATCAGCGATCTGGACAAATACCGCAAGGAAATGGACACAATGGCCAAGGACGACGGCTATCGCGTGACGCTGTTGTCGTTTGTGATCAAGGCCTCTGTTTCCGCACTCAAGCAGCATTGGGAAGTAAACGCCTCGATCCATCCTGACGGCGACAAGCTCATCAGGAAAAACTACTATAACATCGGCTTTGCAGCCGACACGCCCAACGGGCTTGTTGTGCCAGTGATCAAAGATGCGGACCGCAAGGGTATCGTCGAAATCTCGAAGGATCTCATGGAGTTGTCGGGCAAAGCTCGCGCTGGGGACCTGAAGGGGCCAGACATGCAGGGCGCGACATTCACCATCTCTTCGCTTGGGGGCATAGGTGGCACGTCTTTCACCCCAATTGTGAACGCACCCGAAGTGGCAATTTTGGGCCTGACCCGTAGTAAAATGGCACCGATCTGGAACGGCGAGGAATTTGTACCACGTCTGATGCAGCCCCTGTCTCTCAGCTACGACCACCGTGCCATCGACGGAGCTTTGGCTGCACGGTTCACTGTGACGCTGAAAACTCTGCTGGGTGACATGCGCAAGTTGATGTGGTGAGGAGAATGAGCATGGACATCAAAGTACCTGATATTGGAGATTTTTCCGAAGTTCCGGTGGTCTCAATTCTGGTCTCGGTCGGCGACACTGTTGCCGCCGAAGACCCGCTTCTTGAGCTGGAAAGCGACAAGGCCACAATGGAAGTGCCGTCGCCCGCAGCTGGCGTGGTGAAAGAGATCAAAGTCGCGGAAGGCGACTCTGTGTCCGAGGGCAGCCTGATTGTTGTGCTTGAAGCCCAAAGTGGATCGACTTCGAAGGCCGTCGAGGGCCCCAAAGCCGAGGCACCCGCCACGCCCCAAACGATCGCAGCCACTGGCACCGCATCGGGCGCGGGGGATGTGCACGCCGAGGTGGTTGTTCTGGGGTCCGGTCCGGGCGGCTATACAGCAGCCTTCCGCGCCGCAGATCTTGGCAAAAAAGTTGTGTTGATCGAGAAAGACAGCGCGCTAGGCGGCGTCTGTCTGAACGTCGGCTGCATCCCGTCCAAGGCATTGCTGCATTCAGCAAAAGTCATCTCGGAAGCGGAAGACATGGGCGCGCATGGGGTGACCTTTGCCAAGCCTGAAGTCGATCTGGACAAACTGCGCGGATGGAAGGAAAGCGTTGTAAATCAGCTGACTGGCGGACTGACCGGCTTGGCCAAGGCCCGCAAAGTGCAGGTTGTTAACGGCTTTGGCACGTTCACTGGACCCAATATGATCGAGGTCGACAACGACGGCGCTAAGTCCACCGTCAGTTTTGATCAATGTGTGATCGCTGCTGGGTCTGAGCCGGTCACCCTGCCGTTTATTCCCCATGACGACCCGCGGGTGATCGACAGCACTGGCGCGCTGGAGCTTGAAGACGTTCCCGAACGGTTGTTGGTGTTGGGCGGCGGGATCATCGGCTTGGAAATGGCCACCGTCTATGACGCATTGGGGTCCAAAGTGACCATCGTTGAGTTCATGGATCAGATCATTCCCGGCGCTGACAAAGACGTTGTTAAGCCGCTACAAAAGCGCGTCGAGAGCCGCTACGAGGCGATCTTGACCAAGACCAAAGTCATCGCCGTGGAAGCTACGGATGCTGGTGTGAAGGTCACGATGGAAGGTCCAGACGGCGAAACCGTTGATACGTTCGACAAGGTTCTGGTTGCCGTCGGACGGCGTCCGAATGGCGCAAAAATCAATGGTGCGGCTGCGGGGGTTGCGGTGGATGAGCGCGGCTTTATCGCGGTGGATAGCCAGCAACGCACTGGCGTTCCTCACATTTTTGCCATCGGCGATGTTGTTGGTCAGCCGATGCTGGCGCACAAAGCCGTGCATGAAGGCAAAGTTGCGGCCGAAGTTGCATCGGGTCACAAGCGTCACTTTGATGCGCGCGTGATCCCCTCGGTGGCCTATACCGATCCCGAAGTGGCTTGGGTTGGCATGACTGAAACGCAGGCCAAGGCCGAAGGGCTGAAGGTTGGCAAGGGCGTGTTTCCTTGGGCCGCGTCGGGACGGTCGCTGTCGTTGGGACGCAGTGAGGGTTTGACCAAACTTATCTTTGATGAGCACGAGCGCGTGATTGGCGCCGGTATCGTTGGTCCAAACGCAGGGGACCTGATTGCCGAAGTTGCGCTGGCAATTGAGATGGGGGCTGATGCCGTGGATCTGGGGCACACCATCCATCCCCATCCAACACTTAGCGAAACTGTGAACTTTGCTGCGGAAATGTTTGAAGGCACGATCACAGACCTGATGCCGCCGCGCAAAAAGAAGTGATTTCAACGCATTAAACTTTCCGAAGCGCCGTCCTTTGGGGCGGCGCTTCGCGTTTAGGGTCACATTCGGGTTAACATCGGTGTCTGGCCAAAATTGCCATCGGCATCGCGACGGTATGACGTCGGTATTGCGTCGGTTCCGTTGAGAGGTCTCTGAAATTGGACGAACTTAACACGCCGAGCGCGTGTTGAGGCGCGCAACGGGTGCAACACGCGCAGGCTCAAGCCCTCGGCTTGAGCCATGCCCAACCGTGCAACGGGCGGGAGCGCCCTGCCCGATCGCGGGGCCTAGGGTTTCCAGTTGAAGAAATTTCCGATCATGTGCAGGCCGATGTCCTGACTTTTCTCGGGGTGGAATTGCATGCCGACCATCGTGTCGCGCCCGATAATGGCTGTGACATCGCCGCCGTAGTCCACGTGCGCCAGCCGTTCAGCGGGGTTGGCAACATGGAATTGGTAGCTGTGCACAAAGTAGGTGTGATCGCCGTCTTTGATCCCGTCCAATAGAGCGTGCGGATGGTCGATCACCAGATTGTTCCATCCCATATGCGGCACTTTCAAAGACGCGTCGCTGGGCGCGATTTTGCGCACGTCGCCGGCGATCCAGCCGAGACCCGAGGTTTCCTCGTATTCGTGACCGGTCGTCGCCATCAGCTGCATGCCAACGCAAATGCCCAGAAACGGTCGGCCTTTTTGTTCCACCGCTTCGACCATGGCGTCATAGATGCCTTTGTGGCCGCGCAGCTCCTCGGCACAGGCCGGAAAAGCGCCGTCGCCGGGCAGCACCAGTCGGTCGGCACGTGCCACAACATCCGCGTCTGACGTAACCACAACCTCGCCGCCGTCGACCTCTCGCGCCATCCGCTCAAAGGCTTTTTCAGCGGAG
The DNA here is from genome assembly GCF_001292625.1 of Shimia sp. SK013. Taxonomy (GTDB): domain Bacteria; phylum Pseudomonadota; class Alphaproteobacteria; order Rhodobacterales; family Rhodobacteraceae; genus Shimia. The sequence goes on along the minus strand of NZ_LAJH01000011.1, from coordinate 259,586 downwards.
TGCAAATTGCCGGATTCATAATCGATGATGGCTGTCAGCATGGCGCAGGGTGTCCCATAAAATCGTCTGCCCCTCACCTGACCCAGCGGGCGGCGGAGGTCAAGACTTTGGCGCTGTTCCAACACGATCCAGCAGCGCCATGACCTCCTCAAACGGACCATCTGTCACATCGGTTGGCATGATTTCCCCCAAATGGCCGCGCACAAACAACATGGTGTAGCCATGGATCAGTGACCAGACCTGAAACTCCACGACCTCGGGCTGCGTGCCGTCTGGAACGAAAGGCGCGCAGGCGTCGCGCAGGATCTGATAAGCGGAACTGTCATCATGTTCGATCGGCTCGCGCCGCAAGTCGGACATATCGATACCAAAGATCGTGTCCAACAACGCGCGGTGGGCAAGACCAAATTGCACATACCCTCGACAGATGCCTTTCAGACGCGCTTGCGGACTGTCGCCTTCCGATTGGGCGGCTTCCAACATGTGACGGGAAAAAACGGCAAAGGCCTCGCTGGCGATGGCGCCCTTTAATCCCGGAAGCCCGTCAAAGTGATGAGCGGGGGCTGCATGGCTGACCCCAGCGCGGGCAGCACACTTGCGCAGACTGAGCGCATCGATTCCCCCCTCTTCGAGAATTTCAATGCCAGCCTTGATCAACGCGTTGCGCAGATCGCCGTGGTGGTGGGATTTCTTGGGTGTTTTCAACGTCATGTAAACATAGTGCGATACCTGCTTGACAGCGTCAAGTTGACAGTGTCAAGTTGCGCCAACTTTACACTGTCAAATTACACACAAGGGAGAGACCCCATGAAGGCTCTGTTGACTGTACGCACATTTTTCCTGTGGTTTTTTTGCATGGCCGTCGCCCTGTGGTCTTTGCGGTTTCTGTTGATAGGGGTCGAGACGTCGATGGAATTTGTCGCCTATCACGCCATTGAACGGCAGCTGGCATTCTTTGCCCATGTGGGGTTGGCACCGGTGGCTTTGGCCTTGGTGCCGTTGCAGTTTTGGGCCGGATTGCGACTGCGCCGCCCTGCCGTGCACCGCTGGCTGGGACGCACGTATGCAGTGACGATATTGATCGCCGGTGTTGGCGCCATTCTGATGGCGATTGGCACCAATGCGGGACAGTTTGCGGCGGTGGGTTTTGCGCTTTTGGGATTTGCATGGATCGGCACAACTGCGGTGGCGGTATCCCACATCCGTAACAAACGTGTGGCCGAGCACAAAGCCTGGATGATCCGCAGTGCAGCGCTCACCTTTGCTGCGGTCACGTTGCGGCTGGAACTGCCGATATTGGCGATGACGGTGGGGTTGGAAGACGGCTATCCGCTTGTGGCGTGGCTGTGCTGGGTGCCCAACCTGCTGATCGCGGAGTGGATTGTGCGCCGCCCCACCCGAATGGGGGCAGCGCAACCTGCTTAAAGCGCGCCTTTGGTCGAGGGCACGGCATCCGCTTTGCGCGGGTCCACCTCGACCGCCTCGCGCAGAGCGCGGGCCACGGCTTTGAACGTGGCCTCGGCGATGTGGTGGCTGTTGAAACCGTGGATTTGGTCGACGTGCAGCGTGATGCCGCCGTGCGTCGCAAACCCTTGAAAAAATTCCCGCACCAGTTCGGTGTCAAACGTGCCGATCTTTTGGGTCGGCATTTCGACGTTCCAGATCAGATATGGCCGCGCCGACAGATCCAGCGCCGCACGGACCTGCGCGTCATCCATTGGCAGGTGGCAGGCGGCATAACGGCGGATGCCGCGTTTGTCGCCCAGCGCCTGCGTCAGGGCCTGCCCCAGCGCGATGCCCACGTCCTCAACGGTGTGGTGGTCGTCGATGTGATAGTCACCTTTGGCACGCACGGTCATGTCAATCAGCGAATGGCGCGACAACTGGTCTAGCATGTGGTCAAAAAAGCCCACACCGGTTTGGTTGTCATATGTGCCTGAGCCGTCGAGGTTGATCTCGACGTTGATATCGGTTTCCGCAGTGGCGCGGGTGACGCTGGCTGTGCGCATCGGGATGTCCTTTGCAAGTCTTGTGCGCGCCCTTATAGGAGCCGCCATGTCGCGGGCCAAGGGGGCGTATTTCGGATTGTGCAGCGGGTGGCATTTGTGCCAGCTTAAGCGCGATCAACCAGAGCCAATCAGAAAAGAGGCCGCCCGATGACCACCTGTGTATTCATCCAGATCCGCTGCAAGCCCGGCACCACCTATCGCGTGGCCGAAGAAATTGCCTTGAAGGAAATTCATTCGGAGCTTTATTCGACCTCTGGCGATTTTGATCTGATGATGAAGCTCTACATCCCCGAGGACGCCGATGTGGGCAAATACATCAATGAGCATCTGCTGGATATTGAGGGAATTGAACGGTCCCTGACAACGCTGACGTTTAAGGCGTTTTAGACCGGCAGCAGGAGGTGCGCGATGGGACTTGCGGAGAACAAAGCCAACGCCATGGCGTTTTACGACATGATGTTCAATCAATGTAAGCCACGCGAGGCGATCGAGACTTACGTGGGCGACGTCTATATTCAGCACAACCCGCATGTTGGCGACGGCAAAGAGGCCTTCATCGACTATTTCGAGCGCATGGCCACAGAGTTTCCGGGCAAAACCGTGCATTTCAAACGCGTGATTGCCGAAGGCAACCATGTCGTTCTGCACTGTCATCAGGAATGGCCTGGCGACGAGGACTACGCCGGCATCGACATTTTCCGCTTTGATGAGAACGGCAAAGTTGTGGAGCACTGGGATGTGCTGCAAACCATCCCTGTAAATTCCGCCAACAACAACGGGTTGTTCTGATCAGCCTTTGACGGGCTGACCGTTGATCCACGTTGCTTTGATAGCGCGGTCATCGCCCATCATGATGGTTGGGAAAATCGCTTCCCAGATGTCATTCGCACGGGAACTGCGCTGAGCAATGTCAGGCGTTGAGCTGAGATCCAGCACAACAATGTCGGCTTCCATGCCTGCAGCAAGGTTGCCGATCTTGTCTTCCATATGCAGAGAGCGTGCCGAACCTTGCGTGGCCAGCCACATCAATTGCGCGGCGTGAAGCGGTGTGTGGCGCAGCTGCGCAACTTCATAGGCCGCAGCCATGGTGCGCAACATCGAGAACGATGAGCCGCCGCCGGTGTCAGTGGCAAGGCCGACGCGCTGCCCCTCATCCATCAGACTTTGCATCTCAAACAGCCCCGAACCGATGAAGGTGTTGGACGTTGGGCAATGGATCAAGCCAGCACCGACCTCGCGCAGGCGGGCGCGTTCACGGGGTTCGAGATGAATCGCGTGACCGTAAAGACCCTTTTCTCCCAAGAGGCCAAAGGCCTCATAGGTGTCCAGATAATCGCGGGCGTCGGGAAACATGCCAAGCACCCATTCGATTTCGTCGGTTTGTTCGCTCAGGTGCGTCTGCATCAGGCAATCGGGGTGCTCGGCCCAGAGATCGCCCAGCGCACGGAGCTGCTCTGGCGTTGAGGTTGGCGAAAATCGCGGGGTGATTGCATAATCCAGACGATCCACGCCGTGCCACTTGGCGATCAGCGCCTTGCTGTCGTCATAGGCAGATTGCGCGGTGTCGCGCAGCCCGTCGGGCGCGTTGCGATCCATGCAGGTTTTGCCGGCCACGATGCGCTGACCACGCGTCTGCGCGGCGGAAAAAATCGCATCGACGCTTTCGGGGTGGATGGTGCAATAGCTGACCGTGGTGGTGGTGCCGTGATTGGCGGTCAGATCCAGATAGGTGTTCGCGATCTGATCGGCATATGCCCGATCCCCAAACCGCATTTCCTCCGGGAAGGTATAGCTGTTGAGCCAGTCAATCAGGCGTTTGCCCCAGCTGGCGATGATGCCGGTCTGCGGATAATGCACATGCGCGTCGACAAAACCTGCGCACAGCAAAGCGTCGCCATAGTCGGTGACATCCGCTTGTGGATGCGCGGCGCGCAGGGCATCAGAGGTGCCCACGGCGGCAATGCGGCCATCCCTGATCAGCACCGCACCACGCCGTTCATGGCGCGCGGCGTCTGCGGCGGCGGTTTCAAACGGGTTGCCCTCAAACGAGAGGGTTTGGCCCAGAAGCAATTTGGCAGCAGTCATTGCGGTCTCCCAACAGCGTAACGCGCTCTCCTATCGCGGCTTTTTTGACGTGTAAATCGTCGTCTTTCGTTGAACTGTATCAACCGATTGGCCTATTGTCGCGTCAAGCTGGCGACGTCCGGTCAGCGGGTGCCAAAAAAGGGAGCGTCATGACAGAGCTTGATGATCAGACCGCCCCGGACCCGCAAACCGAAGACGACGCCTATATGCTGGACCGGCGGCTGGTGTCGGGCATCCTGTATTCGCTCGACGCCAAAGACCGTGACACGCTGGTGTCGCTGCTGGAGCCGCTGCACCCTGCCGACATCGCCGACATCATCGAGCAGATCAACCCGTATGACCGGCGGCGTCTGGTGGAGCTTTATGGCGAAGAGTTCGACGGCGACATCCTGCCCGAACTTGATGAGGGCCTGCGCGAGGAGATCCTTGCGATCTTGTCACCTGACGTCTTGGCCGAAGCGGTGCGCGAGCTGGAAAGCGACGACATCGTCGATCTGGTTGAGGATCTGGACGAGCCGCAGCAGGAAGCCATTCTTGACCAGCTTGAAGATGCCGACCGGGTGGCCGTTGAACAGGCGCTGAGTTTTCCGGAGAACACCGCTGGTCGCTTGATGCAGCGCGAAACTGTGTGGGTGCCAGAAGACTGGTCCGTCGGTCAGGCCATCGATCATCTGCGCAACGCGCGACAATTGCCGGAGCAGTTTTATCACGTGATCCTTGTCGATCCGCGCATGCGACCTGTGGGCAACGTGACTTTGGGCAAGCTGATGTCGTCGGACCGCAACGTGGCCTTGCACCAGATCGTGGAAGAGGAATTTCAGACCATTCCCGTCACGCAGGACGAGGAAGACGTCGCTTATGCGTTCAACCAGTATCACCTGATTTCTGCGCCCGTGGTGGACGCGGACGAGCGGCTGATCGGGATGATCACCATTGATGACGCCATGGTGGTGCTGGATGAAGAGCACGAAGAAGACATTCTGCGACTGGCGGGTGTGAGCGAAGAAACCAGCCTGTCGGACACGATTTTTGAGGCAGCCAAGGGCCGCGCGACATGGCTGTTTGTGAACCTGCTGACGGCCATTCTGGCCTCGATGGTTATCGATATGTTCGCGGAGACCATCGATCAGATGGTGGCGCTCGCGGTGTTGATGCCGATTGTCGCCTCGATGGGTGGCAACGCGGGCACGCAGACCATGACGGTCACGGTGCGGGCACTGGCGACCAAGGATTTGACCGCGCAAAACGCATTGCGCGTCGCACGGCGTGAACTGTCGGTGGGGGCCTTGAACGGCCTTCTGTTTGGCTTTGTCATGGCGCTGGTGGCGGGGGTCTGGTTCGGTGTGCCGATGTTGGCGGTGGTGATTGGCGTGGCCATGGTGGTGACGCAGATCGCGGCGGCCTTGGGCGGCGTGCTGATCCCGATGGCGTTGGACCGGGCCGGCATTGATCCGGCGCTGGCGTCGGGGCCGTTTGTAACGACAATCACCGACGTGATCGGTTTTTTTGCATTCCTTGGGTTGGCGGCCCATGTTCTGTTGTAGAGGCGCATGATGGACCTGACAGCAATCAAGACAGCGGCGCGCAAAGCCGCGTTCGCGCGGCGCAAAGCAGCTTTTGACGCCGCTGGTCACGGGCAATCGGCGCATCTGAGCGAGATTTTGGCAGGCTATCGCGGGGTGCCATTGGCGGGCTATATGCCGATCCGCACAGAAATCAGCCCATTGGCCGCAATGGCAGAGGCCGCAGCGCACGGCCCTGTAGGCGTGCCGGTCATTCAGGGGGAAGCGCAGCCGCTGGAGTTTTCCCGATGGGAACCGGAAGGCGCGTTGCGCGACGGGCCATTTGGGGCGCAGGTGCCTGTGGTGGATGACTATTTTGACCCTGAGATCGTGATTGTGCCACTGGTGGCGTTTGATCGCAACCGCGGGCGGCTGGGCTATGGCGGCGGGTTTTATGACCGCACGTTGGAGCGGCTGCGCGCACGGCGGGGGACCTTGGCGATTGGCTTTGCCTTTGACGCGCAAGAGGCGGAGACGTTGCCGCTGGAGCAAACAGATCAGCCGCTGGACATGATGGTGACGGAGAGCCGGATACTTGAGTTTCAGCGGTAGGGGATCGGGTAATATCGTGTTGCGGCGAAGGTCTGTTTCGAGCCCGAAGCGACCGCTAATTTAATGCACTTACGACAATCGGATTGATTAGATCTGGTTTGGTCATCGCCGCCATGTGCCCACCGCGCTCAATCTGTTCAAAGCGCCATTCGGATGCGTTCTCTTTCATCAATTCGACAATCTCACTAATGGACCGAACGGTGTCCTGTGCTGACACGACAGTCGTGTGTTTCGGTAAATCTCTTTCCCATTCCAAAAATGACGTTTGTTCGTTCATGACCGCATCCCATTCATGGAAATTTGGTTTCAAGGCCTGCGAAAATTTGGATTTTCGGTCGTCAGGCATGGCATCCCAGCTTCCAGCACCTGTCCAATAATTCGCAAACACTTCAGCAGCGACGTCCCATGTTCGAGCCTTACCGTTTGACCTGATCGCATCTCTTAAAGCGATGGCTTCTTGGTAAGCCTCAGACCGCCCATTCTTCTCCAAAAGATAGAACGGGTTAGGCTCGATAAGGACCAATCGACGAACTTTCGTCTTGAACATTGCAGCCGCCTTCATCGCAACGCTGCCGCCGAACGAGTGTCCAACAATAGACACCCTGTCGGCGCCTTCCGGCAAAAAAGGTTCGATAAGCCCAGCCTGATCCTTCAAACGCTGCGTGCCATCATCTGCCCAAGCACGGGTATCTCCGTAGCCGAATAAGTTAATCGCTATGACATGGAAGTCGTCGGCAAGCGTCTCCATCAGGCTCCGCCATTGTTTGGCACCAGCAACGCTTGAGTGGACAAGGATTACCCTTTCGCCACTTCCCGCTTCGATGAAGTCCGCCGTTTCTTGCTTCATAGATCAACCTCCAGAAGAGCTATTTCACGAGCTTTAGCAGACTATTGGTGAATCCCAAAATGACTGGGCTTTAGGCAAGTCTTTAACGGCAGCAAAGTCCGCATACCAGACAATCAATGTGGCCAGAACAATCCAGTGTTCCCCTATTGCCAAAGCCTTGCTTTGGCAGCGCCCGAACCGACCCTCTTGCCAACTCTGCGCCAGCGGCCTAGGACCATGACCCATGAAAATACTCTTTCTTGGTGACGTAATGGGCCGTGCAGGCCGGACAGCTGTGACGGAACGGCTGCCGAAACTGCGCGAGGACTGGAAACTCGATTTTGTCGTGGTGAACGGCGAGAATGCCTCCAATGGCATGGGGCTTTCGGGCGCGCATGCCAAAGGCATTCTTGAAGCAGGCGCGGATTGCATCACACTGGGCGATCACGCCTTTGACCAGAAAGACATGATGCAGTTCATCCAGAGCGAGCCGCGCATCATCCGCCCGGTGAACCTTGGCCGTGGCGATGTGCCGGGAAAAGGCCATCGCGTGTTTGAAGCACGTGGCGGGCGCAAAGTGCTGGTGGCGCAGGCGCTTGGTCAGGTGTTTATGAAACAGCCCTATGGTGATCCGTTTTCCGCGATGGACCAAGTGCTGCGCAGCCATCCGCGCGGCGGCATGGTGCAGGCAGCCATCATCGACATGCATTGCGAAGCCACCTCTGAGAAAATGGGCATGGGGCATTTCTGTGATGGCCGCGCCAGCCTTGTGGTGGGCACCCATACGCACGTCCCCACAGCGGACACGCAAATCCTGCCCAAAGGCACCGCATTTCAGGCGGATGCGGGCATGTGCGGCGATTATAATTCCGTGATCGGTATGGAAAAAACCGAGCCAATGCGCCGGTTTGTGACCGGAATGCCCAAGGCACGGTTCACACCCGCCTTGGAAGAGGCCACGCTGTCGGGCGTTTATGTGGAAACCGATGACCGCACAGGTCAGGCCACGCGCATCGAGATGGTGCGTCAGGGTGGCCGTCTCAGCCAATCCGGACCTCTCTGAAATGACCCGTTTGCGGTGGTTCGGCATCCTGCTGGCAATTGGCGCTGGCTGGGGACTGACGCAGCCGCTGACCAAGATTGCGGTGTCGCAAGGATATCAACCGTTGGGGTTGATATTCTGGCAGCTGGCGATCGGCGCGGTGTTCATGTTTGTGCTGCGCGTCGTTACAGGCAAGCCGATTGCGCTGCCCCCGCGCCTGTTGTGGTTCTTTCTGCTGATTGCTGCGCTGGGCACGGTGGTGCCCAACAGTTTTTCCTTTCGCGCCGCCGCGCAATTGCCTGCTGGCATCATGTCACTGGTGATTTCGCTTGTGCCAATGCTGGCCTTTCCTGTGGCGCTGGCGCTGGGCGTGGACAGATTCAACTGGTTACGGCTTGGCGGATTGGTTCTGGGGCTGTGCGGTGTGTATGTGCTGTCAGAGCCGGAAGCCCTGCCCGATCCGGCCATGCTCGCGTGGCTACCAATCGCCGTCATCGCGCCGCTGTGTTACGCGTTAGAGGGCAACGTCGTCAGCAAATGGGGCATGCACGGGCTTGGCGCTGGGCACGTGCTTTATGGGGCGTCGATTGTGGGCGCTATTGTGGCGCTGCCGTTGGCGGTGGCGTCGGGGCAATTCATTGATCCGCGCACCGAATGGGCGGCGCCTGAATATGCGTTGGTGTTGTCGTCGATCATCCATGTGTCGGTTTACACAGCTTATGTCTGGCTGGTCACGCGCGCTGGGTCAGTTTTTGCCGCACAGGTCGCCTATGTGGTCACCGGATCCGGTGTGATCTGGTCAATGCTGATGTTGGGAGAACGCTATTCGCTCTGGGTTTGGGGCGCGATGGGGTTGATCCTGATGGGAATGTTTCTGGTGCAACCGCGCGACGAATGATCAGCGACGTCGCTGCAGATGCAAAACTGCTTGCTCGAAAAGGGCTGCATGATACATCTGGGCCGATTGTGACACCGGAGCGCTGATGCAGCTTTTTGACCTATCACAGACCGTGCAGGCCATTCTGGCGCTCTGCACAGTCGCCGCGATGTTTTTCCTGTTTATGCGGGAGACCTTCCCAACCGAGGTGGTGGCCATCGGCGGCGTGGCCTTTCTTTTGCTGACGGGTGTGTTGCCCTATCAAGCGGCTTTGTCGGTGCTGTCCAACCCCGCGCCCTGGACCATTGCGGCGATGTTTATCGTGATGGGCGCCTTGGTGCGCACCGGCGCGCTAAGTGCGTTCACCCATATGGCCGACAAGCAGGCGCGCACCAATCCGAAGCTGGCCATTGTCATGCTTTTGGCCTTTGTGATTGTGGCCTCTGCCTTTGTGTCCAACACGCCCGTTGTGGTCGTGATGATCCCTGTGTTCACGCAATTGGCGCGCACCTTGGACAAACCTGCCTCAAAGTTTCTGATCCCGCTGAGTTATGCCGCCGTCATGGGCGGCACGCTGACGTTGATCGGGACCTCGACCAACTTGCTGGTGGATGGTGTCGCCCGCGCCGAGGGGCTGGAGCCTTTCACCATTTTCGAGGTCACACCGCTGGGCCTGATCGTGGTCGGCTGGGGCATGTTGTATCTTTACCTGTTTGCCGACCAGTTGCTGCCGGAGCGCGCCAGCATGGCGGACATGTTGTCCGGATCAAACCGCAGCCAGATGAAGTTCTTCACCGAAGCGGTGATCCCGCCGGAAAGCAACCTGATCGGGCGCGAGGTTGCCGGGGTGCAGCTGTTTAAGCGCGAGGGTGTGCGATTGATTGACGTGATCCGCGGCGATGAATCGCTGCGACGTAATCTTAAGGGCGTTGAATTGCGGGTGGGTGACCGGGTCGTGCTGCGCACGCGTATGACCGAGTTGCTGAGCCTGCAGCGTGATAAATCACTGAAACGGCTGGATCAGGTTGGCGCGGTGGAAACCACAACCGTTGAGGCGTTGATCACGCCGGGGTGCAAGATGGTTGGCCGTCGGCTTGGCGCGATGCGACTGCGCCGCCGGTTCGGGGTTTATCCGCTCGCGGTGCACCGTCGAAACCAGAATATCGGCCAGCAGCTCGATCAGTTGGTGGTGCGCGTGGGCGATACGCTGTTGCTGGAAGGCGCGCCGGAGGACATCCAGCGTCTGTCCGTGGAGATGGATATGGTGGACGTCTCTCACCCGTCCGAGCGTGAATACAGACGTGGTCATGCGCCGATTGCACTGGCCGCGATGGCGGGCGTGGTTGTGTTGGCTGGACTGGGCGTTGCCCCGATTTTCCTGCTGTCGGTGCTGGCGGTTGCTGTTGTGCTTTTGACCCGCTGCATCGACGCAGACGAAGCGTTTTCTTTCGTCGACGGGCGCTTGCTGGCGCTGATTTTTTCGATGCTGGCCATTGGTGCCGCGCTCCAGAGTTCGGGCGCGGTGGCGCTGATTGTCGACCGGCTTGCGCCGTTTATGCAGGGTTTGCCGCCGTTCTTCCTAATCTGGGCGATCTATCTGCTGACCTCGGTGCTGACTGAGTTGGTGTCCAACAACGCCGTGGCCGTGGTGGTCACGCCGATTGCCGTGGGGCTGGCAACCGCCATTGGCATCGATCCCCGGCCATTGGTGATTGCGGTGATGATCGCCGCTTCGGCCAGTTTTGCCACCCCGATCGGCTATCAAACCAATATGTTGGTGTTTGGTCCGGGCGGGTATCGGTTCAGCGATTTCATGAAGATCGGCATTCCGCTGAACCTGTCGATTGGTCTTTTGACCTCGGCGGCGATCCCGCTACTCTGGCCGCTGTAGCGCAGACGGGGCCAGCCCCGCTTGCCCCTTTGGGGCAATTCACCCCGAGGTATTTGGGGAACAGAAAGCCTGTCAGGCCGCCCGCAAAGCAGAAGGCGCAACGCCGTAAGATTTGCGAAAAGCGCGGGTGAAGCTTTCGGGGGACGCATAGGCATAGCGGCGGGCGACGGCGTCGATGCGATCGCCGCGGCGCACGTCTTGGTGAGCAAGGATCAAACGCCAGCGGCGCAGATAGCCCATCGGGGTTTCGCCCACTATGTCCGAAAACAATTCCGAAAAACGCGACAGAGACAAGCCCGCGGCCTCAGCCAGATCGGCGTTGGTCCAGAGCCGACCGGGATGGTCGTGCATCGCCACAATCGCACGCGACAGGCGTGGATCGGCAAGGCCTGCGAGCAAGCCGACCTCGGTGCGCCCCTCGCGCATCTGATCGCGCAGCAGGCGCACAATCAGCGCCTCGCCCAGCCGTGACATCACCGATTGCGCGCCGCAGCGCCCGCCGGTGGCCTCGGCATACATCAATTGCACCAAAGTCTGCGTATCGCCCTTGTCGGCAAGGTCATAATCAATCCGGTCAGGCAAGGCCGCCATCAGTGGATTGGAAGGCCCCGCCCAATCAACGCGGGCGGCAAACATCAAACGGTCCATGTCCGCCCAATCCGACACGCCGCGTGTGTAAAACCGCACCTCGCGTGGGGCGCCCTTGGCGTTGCAGATCGCGATCAGATTGGCGTCCCCATTGGGGGCTGGCTGAACGCTGAGGTGGAATTTTTCGATCAGGGTGGTGAGGCGGTCCATGAGAGCTTTCGGTGTTGATGTCAGATTATTCGGATTTATCATGTCAAAATCCCTGCAACAAGGGCACTCAACGAAAGATCACAAAATGTCCCGAAGGAGAAACGACATGTTGATGCCCCGCCAGAAAACACCCGGACTTGCCCTGCCCCTCGTCGGAGGTGGCAGCTTTGATTTGGCCGCAGAAGGGTCAGAGCGCGGCACGTTGGTGTGCTTTTACCGCGGCCTGCACTGCCCGATCTGCGCCACTTACCTCAAGGAGCTGGACAAGCAAGCGCCTGCGTTTGCCGAGCGTGGCGTGAGCGTTCTGGCGGTGAGCTCGGACGATGAAGAGCGCGCAACTGCCATGCAGGAAAAAGTCGCGCCGGTGAACGGCATGCGCGTGGCCTATGGCCTGAAGCTGGATGCGGCGCGCGACTGGGGTCTCTATATCTCGACTTCGCGCGGTACGACATCGATTGGCATCGAGGAGCCCGCGCTGTTTTCCGAGCCGGGCGTGTTCCTGGTGTCGCCTGATCAGTCGCTGTATTTCGGCTCGGTGCAGACCATGCCGTTCATGCGTCCGCATTTCTCCGAACTGGTTGGCGCGCTCGATTTCGCGATTGCCAACAACTATCCGGCGCGCGGCGAGTACTCAGGCGCTGTCTGACCGTAGCTGTGCTGAGAAAGAAACGGGCGCCTCACAAGGGGCGCCCGAATGCATGTGACAGGTGGGTCGCTTACTTGAGGCGCTTCCAGTTCTGCGAGCGTTTGAACACTGCGACGTGGCCAGTGACCTTGAGCGTATCGCCGCTGAGGTTCATTGAGGAGCGATAGGTTTTGTCTGAGTCAGGCGCCCAGATTTTACCGTCGGAGTATGCGCCGCCGCCGTCTGCCTTCATATCCCACAGCATACGTTTGCCTGCGTGTTCATAATCGGCCACCGCCGCGCCATTTTCATCAATGGCTTTGGCGATTGTGCCACATAGGGCTTCACCGCACGGGGCAATCGTCACGTGCAGGTAACCGCCAGATTCGCCGGGCTGCGTTTTCCAAACGCCAGCAACCGGATCAGCCGATGCCACACCTGCGCCAGCAAGGGTCAGCGCTGTGGCCAGAACAAACTTTTTCATCAGAATTCCTCCCATTGGTTGCGCGCAGAGTGAGGCAGCACCTGTTTTCGATCAACCCTGACTTTGGGGAAAGTTGCATTTCAGCCGGACACATGTCACATCGCTTTTGACTGTAGAAATAGCGATGGAACGCCCCATGATCCTTTACCCTGCCATTGATCTGAAAGATGGAAACGCCGTGCGCCTGGTGCACGGGGATATGGCGCAGGAGACCGTTTTCAACGAAAACCCTGCCGCGCAGGCGCTGGAATTTGTGAACGCGGGCTGTGAGTGGCTTCATCTGGTGGATCTGAACGGGGCGTTTGCTGGCGAGCCGGTGAATGCCGCCCCTGTCGAAGAGATTTTGAAGCAAACCAATGTGCCCGCGCAACTGGGTGGCGGCATTCGTGACATGGACACCATTGCACGCTGGATCGACCGCGGGCTGGCGCGGGTGATTTTGGGCACGGTTGCGGTGGAAAACCCCGATCTGGTGCGCGAAGCCGCGCGGGAATTCCCCGGCAAAGTGGCCGTGGGCATTGATGCGAGAAACGGCCAAGTCGCGACCAAGGGCTGGGCCGAGGAGACCGACGTGATGGTCACCGATCTGGCAAAATCCTTTGAGGACGCGGGCGTGGCGGCGATCATTTACACCGACATCATGCGTGATGGCGCAATGAAAGGCCCGAATGTGGAGGCGACGGCGGCGCTGGCCAACGCGGTGTCGATCCCTGTGATTGCCTCGGGCGGGGTGAGTTCGCTGGACGATCTGCATGCGTTAAAGAACTGTGGCGCGGACTTGAACGGCGCAATCTCGGGACGGGCGCTTTATGATGGCGCGATTGATCTGGCCGAGGCGCTGGCGGTAATGAAGGCATGATCCGCTGGCGGCGCATCATTTTGTCGGTGCTGCTGCTTGTGATCGTGCTGTGTCTGATGCCGCTGGGTGCGTATCTCTGGTCAGAATGGGCGGCGGCGCGTTGGGGCTGTGAATTTGGCAGAGCTATGGGGCGGGATGGCTGTTGGGTGGGCGGCGTCGACCGCGCGCCCGCTTTGATCCGCGCCTATTCGTCTGTGGCGCTCTTGGTATTGACCTTGCCTGTGGCCTTTCTTTCATCACTGATCGCACTGATTATTCTCGCGAGGAGACCCTCAAATGAGCGCCGAAAAGAAAAGTGAGCCCGGCCGGAACCGGACTATGTTGGTCCGTTTTCTGTTGGTCGTGCTTCTGCTTTCGATTTTGCCAATGTTGAGCGTGCTTGCCTCCACGTACATTGCCAGCCTTGCAGGGTGCACCTTGCACGAAGGTGCCGTAAACGAATGCACCATTGCAGGGTTGGATTTTGGCCCAACGCTTGCTGATATGTTTGTATCCGGCTGGTTCTTTCTTGTGACGGCGCCGGTGGCAGCTGCGGCCCTGCTTGGGCTGATCTTGATGGGGCTTATTCGGTTTGGGCGATGGGTGATTGCGCGTTGGGCACTGTGACAATGGGCCGAATTGATCCGCGCGCCGTTGGGCCCCATCTTGGCACTGCGAACAGGACAAGGATTTGACCATGACTGTGACACCCTCCCCTCTCCCGCCCTTCAGCGCGCTGCACAACCGTTTCCGCGCCGGAGATTTTGTTGATTGCTTCCGCGTGTCCAGCACGTTGCCGTTGCGCCAAGCCGCAGACACCATTGCCGATTTCCCCGGTTGGGCGCTGGCATTGGTGCGGCTGCGCAACCTTTTGGTGGCGCCCTTCGGGCTGCAGGCCGATGTGGCCGGCAGTATGGACAGGATTGGCATCTTTCCGGTGGAAAGCGAGACCGAGCAGGAAATCATAGCCGGTTTCAATGACCGGCATCTGGATTTCCGCATTTCGGTGATGCGCGATGGCGGCGATATTCTTTTGGCCACTTGGGTGCATCGGCACAATCTGTTGGGCCGGGCTTATCTTGCGACGATCATGCCGTTTCACATCGCCGTTGCCCGCGATGCTTTGCGCCGCGTCGCAAGCACTGGTCAAATGGCGGCATAAGTCCTAGAACCGCTGGCGAGACTTGAAGGCGGACCAAGATGCTGAAAACCCGAGTGATCCCTTGTCTGGACGTGGCCGACGGGCGCGTTGTCAAAGGCGTGAATTTTGTTGGCCTGCGCGATGCAGGCGACCCAGTTGAGGCGGCGCGGGCCTATGATGCGGCTGGCGCGGATGAGATCTGCTTTCTGGACATTCACGCCACGCATGACAATCGCGGCGTCATGATCGACATGGTGCGGCGCACTGCCGAGCAGTGTTTTGTGCCCCTCACGGTCGGGGGCGGTGTGCGCACCGTGGCCGACGTGCGCAAGCTTCTGTTGGCGGGGGCTGACAAGGTGAGTTTCAATTCCGCCGCTGTGGCCAACCCGGATGTGATCGCCGAAGCCGCCGCACAGTTTGGCAGCCAGTGCATTGTCTGTGCGATTGACGCCAAGACCATCGGGCACGACGCAAACGGCGTGCCGAACAAATGGGGCATCTTCACCCATGGCGGCCGCAAAGAGGCGCTCGACAAAGACGGCAAGCCGATTGACGCCGTGGAATTTGCCAAGCTGGTGGTTGCGAAGGGCGCAGGTGAAATCTTGCTGACCTCGATGGACCGTGACGGCACCAAGGCAGGGTTCAACCTGCCGCTGACACGCGCGATTAGCGACGCAGTGAGCGTGCCGGTGATTGCTTCCGGCGGTGTTGGCACGTTGGATCATCTTGTAGAAGGTGTGACCGAGGGTGGCGCGAGCGCAGTTTTGGCGGCGTCAATTTTCCACTTTGGCGAATTCACTGTGCAAGAGGCCAAGCAACACATGCAGGACGCTGGCATTCCGATGAGGCTGACATGAGTATTCTGAACGATCTGGCGGCAACCATTGCTGACCGCGCCAAGGCCGATCCCGACAGCAGCTGGACAGCAAAGCTGTTGGCCAAGGGGCCGGAAAAATGCGCCGAGAAGTTTGGCGAGGAGGCCATTGAGGCTGTCATCGAAGCCGTCAAAGGGGATCGTGAGAAGCTGACCTATGAGGCCGCCGATGTGCTCTACCACCTTCTGGTGATGCTGCAGGCCCGCGACGTGGCGCTTGACGATGTGTTGGCCGAGTTGGCGCGACGCCAAGGCTTGAGCGGGATTGCCGAAAAGGCCGCGCGCGATAGCTGAACTGTGACTTTGACGCGTGGCGTGCTGCGCCTATAGTCGGGGTGTTTTGATCCACAGGGCGCCGAAATGACGCGAATTTTCAAACTGTTGGCGTGTTTTGTTGTGCTTGCCTTGACGGCCTGCGCCGTGCCTAAGGCCGCACAGACCCCTGACGTGGACGGTTTGCGGCGGGCGCTTGTGGCGATGGGCGATTTTGTGGCGGCTGATGAGGCCGACACAGTGGCCCGCCTGTCTTATGCGTATTCGCTTCAATTGCGGGCGGAGTATCAGGTTAGCGACCCGCCCCTCGTCCACAACGCCAAGGTCAATAAAGGCCGCAAGCCACGGGGGTTGTGTTGGCATTGGGCCGATGATCTGGAGGCGCGCCTGCGCAGTGAGGACCTTCAGACTTTCAGCCTTTACCGGGCGATCGCCAATTCAGACAATTTGCGGATTGAGCACAGCACCGTGATCCTCGCCGAGCGGGGCGCACCGATGGAGACCGGCGTGGTGCTCGATCCATGGCGCTATGGCGGCTATCTGTTTTGGGCGCCTGTGGCTGAAGACACGCGGTATCGCTGGAAAAGCCGCGCGCAGGTGTTTCTCGACAAACGCAATTGACCCAGCGTTTTTATCTGGTGTTAAGAGTTCATGGTGCATGACGTTTGGTGACCCAACTACAGCCCGACTCTGAGCACTCCTGAATCAATGACCCGACGCCTATTTTCCAAAACCAAATCCTGGATGCTGCCATATTTTTGGCCAGCAAGGGTCTCAGAGTCTACATTTTCCGGCGCACGCAACCGACTGGTTTGCAGCTTCTCCTTTGTCATTGGCGTGGCTGGAGTACTGCACAACTTGCATTTGCAAACGCTGGACACCAGCCTGCCACAAAGCGTAGCGCTAATCAGCATCATTTTATCATTGGTCTACTTTCTGGTGCCCAATGTTTTGCACCGAACCGGAAGCACGACGGCGGCCGGGCTTACACTTATTGTGATGTTGTCGGCACACACCAACATGTTGATGTATTTCGAAGAAAGCCCGGTCTGGCTGCGGGAGACATTCCTGATTGGCCCGCCTGTGATTGCCTTGTTGGTGCTTGGCACGCGTGCAGCCTGGATTGTGACATTTCTTACTTTCGCAAATTTGTTCTTGTTTGCGGCCTTTGACACCCTGCCTTTCGAATCCGCCACGGTCCTTTCCATTGTGATCTGCGCCTTCATTTGGGGGTTGGCCCTGTTTGACCGCGAACTGGCACATGCCGAAGCCAATCTGGTGGACCTCAAACACCAAGCCCAAGACGCCAACCACGCCAAATCCGACTTTCTAGCCAACATGAGCCACGAAATCCGCACCCCGATGAATGGGCTTTCGGGTGTTCTGCAATTGCTGGATGAGACCGATCTGACACCACATCAGCGCGACTTGGTCCGAATGGGACAAGGGTCCGGCAACACGCTTTTGCGGTTGATCAATGATGTTTTGGACTATTCCAAGATCGCCGCGCGCGGAGTAACTTTCGAGAGGATGACCTGCGCTCCGGCGGATCTGGCGATGCCCGCGGTGCATGCCCTGACGGCGGACGCCGAAACGCAGGGTTTGACGCTTCAATACAGTCAGGATCCCGACCTACCTGAGTGGATCTCAGCCGATCCCGCGCGAATGCAGCAGGTGGTCAGCAATCTGGTAAGCAATGCCATCAAATTCTCAGGCAAGGGCACCATTTCGGTGTATATGTCGAGGCATGATGATATGATCCACGTCAGCGTCACCGACCACGGCATCGGCATGACCGACGACGCCCAGAAGCGTGTGTTTCGCAAATTTGAACAGGCCACCACGTCAACCAATCGAACCTACGGCGGAACCGGTCTCGGTCTGGCTATCTCCAAAGAACTGGTGGAACTGCAGGGCGGTGAAATCGGTGTGAACAGCACACCGGGTCAAGGCAGCACCTTCTGGTTCACCGTTCCGATACTGCCTGCCAATGCGCCGGCCCAAACCGATGCCCCGCTTGCGCACCAGCAAGTTGAACAAGCACAGACCCCGATGCGGTTTGACGGCGCGCAAATATTGGTCGCGGAAGACAACCGAACCAACCAAATCATCGCTGAGCGGTTCTTGCAATCGATGGGCATTGAGCCCGTCACCGTCGAAAACGGGCTGGACGCGGTGCAGCGCTGCGAAGACACCAAATTCGACGTCATCCTGATGGATATTCAAATGCCCGGAATGGACGGGATCGAGGCCTGCGCCATTATCAAAACACATGGCGCGCTGAACGCAGACACCCCCATCGTCGCGCTGTCAGCCAACATCATGCCGGAACAGACCGCGAGCTATATCCGTGCTGGCATGATCGCGTGTTTGGGCAAGCCGTTTCGCAAACAGGAACTTGCTGATGTCCTGTCAAATTTGATCCCACCGCGATCAGACGCCTCAAACAGCGCTCAAAGTCTGGACGAAATCACGCCGGTCGCAAAGCCACCCATCCTGAGCTCACCAAACAACCGCTGATATTCGATCTTGGGACAGCGGTTCTCAATCACATCCATACCTGCTGCCTCTGCTTCGGCGGCGGCCTCGGCATGCTCGACGCCGATCTGCATCCAGATGGTTTTGAGATGAGGTAAGTGTTCCAACGCAGCATCCACAATCGGCGGCACCGCCTCAGATCGGCGAAAAATATCGACCATGTCCACCGGTGCGCTGATGTCAGACAGGTCTGCAACAATTGGTTCACCAAACAGAATTTTGCCCACGTGCCCCGGATTGACCGGTATCACCCGATACCCTTTGAGGGACAGGTAGCGCGCCACATAATAGCTTGGCCGAACGGGATTCATGGAAACGCCAACAACGGCCACGACCTTTGTGCGTTTCAGAATGGTTTTGAGATGTGTGTCAGGATAGCTCATGGAGCGACGCTAGCCTGTGTGCGCGCAAAAAAGAAGCGCCCAAACCATGTTTGGGCGCCAGTTCGGAACGAGGGACAGTGAAGCGAAACACAGGGTTCCATGTCTGTGTTTCTCATTAGAGTACGTATGTGTTGGCCCCGCGGATTAAAGAGGCAATCAAGCAGCTGTGATTACGAAGCGCCGCAGCAATGTGGTTTTTAACGGAAGTGAATTTCATCGCTGTCTGTGGCGTGGAGACTTTTTTGTTGATTTTCAGCGCACTACGAAAAGGAAAGCCGCGGAATTTGTTTTTTTTCTTCAGCAGAACAGCCGTCACGGCATGGGCAGAAAACTGCTCAGAGCGGGGAATGTTGCCGATGGCCGGACGCACAGATGCCGCCACTTTGCACAGAAGGCGTGATGGCAGGCCGCAGCCGCTTTGGTGTGGTCGCAGGGCCTCTGGCGGCCATCACTCAGTGTGATTTCAGGTTAGTGCGGCAAAGACGCATAAAGCGCCACCGCAGAGGCGTTGGACACGTTGAGTGAGCCAAAGGCCCCCGCGAAATCGATTCTCACCAACTGGTCGACGGTTTCTTTGGTTTTTTCCCGCAGGCCCGGCCCTTCAGCCCCCATCACAAGCGCGATGGGTTGATCTTTGCGGCCTTCCAGCGCGGTTTCGATGGTCTGCTCCGCGTCACCGTCCAGCCCCAGAACCAGATAGCCCATGTTTTGCAATTCGGTGATGGCGTCCGCGAGGTTGCGCAAGCGCAGGTACGGTTGACGCTCCAATGCGCCGCTGGCGGTTTTGGCCAGCGCGCCGGTCTCGGGCGCGGAATGGTGTCGGGTGCCGATCACGGCCAGCGCGCCGAACACTTCGGCGGAGCGCAAAATGGCGCCAACGTTGTGCGGGTCGGTCACGCGATCCAGCAACAGAAGGCGTTGCGGGCGGTCGTCATCGGCAATTGCACGATCTGCCAGACGGCCCCACTCCAGCGGCTTGACCTCCAGCGCGGCGCCCTGATGCACCGACTGCGGATCAAGCGGCGCGGTGAACCTGCGCGGGTCGGCCATTTCCGGTTCCATACCTGATTCTGCGATTGCCTCGGCCAGCTTGTCGGCAGCATTTCGGGTCACGATCAGGCGCAGTTTCTCGCGCGCAGGATTCGCCAAAGCGTCGCGCACCGCATGCAGGCCAAAAAGCCAAACGGTTTCCGACGCCGTCTTGCGTTTTGCCTGCTCTTTTTCGACCACCCACTTAGGTTTTTTCACGGCCTGCACCCCTTGAAAAGCTGAGGCAGCATCAATGCGCCGCTCAGCCGCCGTGTGCAAGGTATTTTCTTGTTGACGCCCTGAGCGCATCACAGTAATCAGCCCCTCACACCACGGTCGCAAGACCAAAGAAAGTGGGCGACAGGCCGCAAGGTGTGGCAGGGGACTGTAACTCCCTCGCGGAGACGCACGCCTGGTTCGATTCCAGGGTCGCCCACCACTTTCTCCCCAAATCCAGAGACCCAAGTAACGCCACCAGGCGTGGTTTTGCGGCGACTCAAAGTCGCTTGAAGCTCAACGCGAAGCGGCGCCACCTGCACAGATGTCAGCCACCTTTGATGTTGCGCTCCATCAGGCGTTGAAACAGGCGTGGGCTGGCGCGGTTGATCAGCCAAGACAGCCGTGCAACGCGACCGACAGCAATCATCGGTGTGCTGCGCTTGAGGCCGTTCAGGATGATTTTGGCCGCGTCTTGCGGCGTCATGTAATCAATTCCGTCCGCCGCAGACCCGGGCCGTGCAATGCCGTCGGTCTGACGTTGATCATTGCCGATATTGGTCGCCACAAATGATGGCGCCGCGATCAGGGTGGTGACCCCATAGGCGGATTCCTCAGAACGCAAAGAGCCAAAGAAGCCTTCGAGTGCGTGTTTGGACGCGGCATAGGCCGCGCGTTGATACAGCGGCGCAAATCCGGCGACCGAACTGATCGCGATGTGGGTGCCTTTGGCCTTGCGCAGCGGCACAAGGAACGCGCGCGCCATGGCCACGGCGGCAAAGTAGTTTACCTCAAACACCTTGCGGTGTGTGGCGTCCGGCGTGTCAGAGAAAGCGCCAATTTGGGTGATGCCCGCGTTATAGATCACAAGATCAATAGAGGCCGAGGACGCAAGGGTTTTATCAACTGCATCAGAGAGTTGCGCCGCGTCCGTCAAGTCGCATGAAATCGGCATCTGGGTGGCGGTTTCGACCAATGTCGACGTGTCCAGATCCAGCAAAACGCAGCGCCATCCTTCGGCCTGCAAAGCTGCGCTGAGCGCTTGGCCAAGTCCGCCTGCGCCTCCGGAAATTACAGCGGTTTTCATAAGCCCACGCTCTCTTTCCAATAGTCAAATACTTCGCGGCTGGTTTTTTGCGGCGTGTAGCCAAAAAGCTTTCTAAGCGCGGCGTTGTCCAAAACCGGCCGGTATTGCAAAAACCGCACCTGTTCCGGTCCATAACGGCTGAGACCAAGCGGACGCGCGATGCCCAGCGCGGCCTGCAACGCCCAAGCCGGAAGGCGCAGCACAGGTTTGCCAAGCGCGCTTGCGAGGTCATCGATCGCCATGGCCCCGTCGCCCGCCACATTGAAGATGCCCGCAGGCCCGTCGGTGGCAGCGCGCGCAAGAATGCGGGCGAGGTCGTTGGTCCAGATGAACACAAACGGGCTGTCGCATCCGGCAATCGCCAGCAAGCGGGGTTTGTGAAACAACGCTGTGATCTGGTTGTCGGTCCCCTGCCCCAATACGGTGCCAACCCGCAGAACCACCTGTTCCAGTTCAGGGTTGGTGTCGCGGGTCTCGGCGAGCATGTCTTCGACGAGGCGTTTGTGATGGGCGTAGGCGAATTCTGAGTTACCTCGCACCGGATCGCCCTCAGTAAGCGGGACCGGATTGTCAGCATGATAGCCATAGGCCGCGCCCGAGCTTGTAACCACAAGCCTTCGCGTGCCTGCCGCAAGTGCTGCGTCGATGACTTTGCGGGTGCCGGTGACATCCACCGCATAGGCAAAATCGCGGCTGCTGCCTTTGGGCGGGGTCACGATGGAAGCGAGGTGCACAATCACGTCCGGCGCGACATCTTTGATAACGCGGGCCGGATCATCTGTGGTCACATCCATCCGCTCAAATCGGGCATTGACCGGCAAGTCCGGCGGCGCAGCAAGATCGGTGGCCACAACCGAGTGGTCGGTGTCGGCCAGAACATCCAACAGGGCCCGCCCGACCAGACCGGCGGCGCCAGTGATCAGAATAAGGCTCATCGTTGGGCCTCCGTCCGGTTCATGACTGCGGCCAATGCAATGCCGGAAATCGCGTGCCAGATGCCCCAGAAAGCCGCGACCACGGCCATGCCGCCCAACCCGCCAAAGAAGCCAAAGATCAGGATCAGGCCCAGGCCCGAGTTCTGAATGCCGGTTTCGATGGTGATGGCGCGGCGGTCAAACGGGCTGAGTTTGGCCAGAGTTGCAGTGACAAAACCGCCGCCCAGCGCCAGCGCGTTGTGAATGACCACAAGGGCCGCTACGGCGCCTGCGAAGGCTTTAAAGTAGTCCCAATTGGAGGCAAGGGCCGCGACGATGAAGGCCACAAAGATCGCCATCGACAGATATTGCAGCGGTTTGCGCAGACGGGTGGTGAATTCGGGGCGCAGCACGTTGAGAGTGATGCCAAGGATCAAAGGCAGCACCAGCATAAAGCCTACGGTGATGGCCACCGAGACGGGATCGATCTGGGTGGCCATCAAGATTTCGCGGGTGGGCGCATATAGGTTGCCGTAAAACGCAATATTGAGAGGCGTCAAAAGGATCGCGCCGACTGTGGCGAAGGCCGTCATGCTGACGGACAAGGCGGCGTTGCCGCCGGCGCGGTGGGTGATGAAGTTTGAGATATTGCCACCCGGACAGGCCGCCACAAGGATCAGGCCAAGCGCGATAGACGGGCGCGGCTGCACCAAAATCACCAGCAAAAACGTCAGCACCGGCAGCACAATGAACTGCGAAAACAGCCCCGTGATCACCGGCTTGGGCGCTTTGGCGAGGCGTTTGAAATCGGCGGGCGTCAGGTCAATTGCGATGGAAAACATCACCACGGCCAGAATGCCGTTCAGCAGTGTTAACGACCCGGCGCTGAAGTTCAGCACAACTTCGTCCAGACCAGCATAAGCTGTCGTATTCATGGTGTTCCCTCCCCGGCAAGTTTCTTGATCCAACCTGTGACCGCACCACGATAGGTTGCTTTGTCGACGTAATAAGCCATGCGGGCCAGATCGAGATACTGCATCCCGCCGGTGGCGCGTTCAAAGCCTTTGGCCTTCTCCGCTTTAAGCGTGCGGGCTGACGCGGTGTTGGCGCGCAGCCCTTTGACGTAGCGCACCACCATCTCGGCCTGCTCGTGGCGGCCTTGCCAACCCAGCCCCGTCGCCTCGATCATGCCAAGCACAAAGATATCGTCGCGCGTCGGGTGCATTGCGTTCAGATATAGATGCGGCGCGCTGCCTTGCCAGTTGAGCAACTCAGGCGCGATGAACGGGTAGTGCAGCTTGTAGCCGGTGGCGGCGAGGATCATGTCATAATCCGCGCTGCGGCCATCGGTGAAGGTCACGGTTTTGCCTTGGATGTCCTTGATATCGCTCTGGATAGTCAAATCGCCATGGCCCGCGTGGTACAGAACCAGCGAGTTCACCACCGGATGGCTTTCGTAGAGTTTATAGTCAGGCTTGGGGAAGCCATATTTTTGCGGATCGCCAACGAACCAGCGCAGGATCAAACTGTCGATCGGCCGCTTGAGCCACATTGGCAGCTTGATCGCGCCGCCCATGGTGTCCGCCGGTTTGCCAAAGACGTATTTTGGCACAAAGTAGTAACCACGGCGCATCGACAGATCGCAGCTTTGGCCGTGGTGCACCGCATCCACCGCGATGTCACAGCCCGAGTTGCCCGCCCCCACCACGAGCACCCGTTTTCCGGCAAACTGCTCGGGGTGGCGGTATTGGCTGGCGTGGATCAGCTCGCCGTCAAACTGACCGGGAAAGTCCGGCATATTGGGTTCTGATAGGGTGCCGTTAGCGATCATCACACCGGCGAACGTTTCCTCATGAGCGCCATCAGTGTCACGCCAAGCCACACGCCAGCCCTCGCCATCCGCGCCCACTGGCGTGATTTCGGTGACTTCAGCACCAAACCGATAATGGCTACGCAGATCAAAGTGGTCAGCGAAGTCGCGGAAATAGCGGGCCATTTCGCGATGGGACGGGTATTCGGCGACGTCTTCGTCCATCGGGAAATCGGCAAATTCGGTCATCGTCTTGGACGAGATCAAATGCGCGCTCTCATACATTGTCGACTTCGGCGCCTCGATGTCCCAAAGCCCGCCGACGTCCGAATGTAGCTCAAATCCCTGAAAGGCGATCCCTTGTTCGGCCAACACTTTGGCCGTGGCCAACCCCATCGGTCCGGCCCCGATTAGGGCGTATTTTTCCGTTTGTGACTTCACGTCTTGCTCTCCTCTTCCCATTTTTAAATTGAACAAACGTACAAAATAAGGCAAGATAATTCGATGCAGCAGGATTTTTTACAAGAAAAACAACGGAAAAGGGCGCCTTCCCAACGCGCTTTGGCGACTCGTTCCAAGGTTTTGGACGCCGCAGAGCTGGTGTTTTCGCGTCATGGATTCGATGCGGCCTCGATGCGCGAGATCGCTCAGGAGGCCGGTGTGCAGGTGGCCTTGGTCACCCATCATGGCGGGTCCAAGGAAGAGCTGTTTTGGCGGGTTGTTGCGCGACGCGCGAATGATCTGTCCCAAGCCCGCATCGATGCGCTTGAGATGCGCCGCTTTCGCGGGCCTTTGACCGTGCATGCCATAGTCGAGTGCTTTTTTGCGCCCTATCTCGAAAAGGCGGAAACCGGCGGTGCGGGTTGGTTTGCCTACGCGCGTCTCGTGGCGATGGTGTCGGCTGATCCGCGGTGGGAAGATCTGGCCAAAATCTGTTTTGACCCGACAGCGCAAGTGTTTGTCGATGAGTTGGTGCGACTTTACCCCGCGGCCTCACAACGTGCGGCAGCGGCGGGGTTTGTCTATTCGGTGTCTGCCCTGCTTGCACTGCTGACCACGGAATGGCGGATGCAAGCGCTTGGCGATACGCGGTCTTCGCTGGCAGAGCGGTTTGAAGAACTCGTCCGGTTTTGCGCCGCAGGTTTGGACGCCAGCCTGAGCGCTGACGGCGGTGTCTAGGGCAACAGAACCGCCGCGCGATCAAATGAAACAACATCCGTTCCAAGATCATCGTAGAGGATGCTCACCTCAACGGTTTGCACGGACCCAAGTTCACGGCTGATATAGACCTGTGCATCTTCGGGAATGGCCATGGCATTAGCAATATCGGGGGGGCATTCGGGAATGGCAAACGCTTCCAGATCGCCGCCGTTGATGGAGTAGTGCACCTCGTAAAGCCCACAGCGCCAACTCATCAGATGGGTGAAATAGACCAGATCCTGTCCGTTGAATTCCCGCACCCCGATCCAGCTTCCTTTGGTGGCCTCAAGGATCGGGCGCACCTCGGTGGCGGTGAGGAATTTGCCTGTTGGCGTTTGATCCTCCGCCACCCGATGATCGTCCGCCCAAGCGGCGTTTGCGGCCAGCCCGACGATGCAGGCAATTGTCGTCGTGATCTTCATATCAATCCCTCCGATTCAAAAAATTCAGCTTTTGCCGCCTTTTGCGCGGCGCGTTCGCGGCCTATAGTCCTTACAAAGATCGTGCAGGGCATCAGGCAAAATGGCAAGCAAAGCGCAAAAAAACGCGTCCTTTAACATCGTTGTGGTTGGTCAAAACGGCCGTCTGCAATATGAGGCGGTGCTGTTTGTCGCCTCGCTGCGGGCCAAATCTCCGGCGTTTTCAGGGCGTGTTTTTGTGGCTGAACCCCAGCCCGGCCCGCGCTGGACCAAAGACCCGCGCATGTCCAATCCCGATGTTGTGGCCCTGCTCAATCAGATGGATGCGGAAATCCTGCCATTTGAAAGCCGCCACTTTGGGGAAAGCTATCCCAATGGCAACAAAATTGAACTTTTGCGTGAATTGCCCGCCGGTGAGCCGTTTGTGTTTTTTGACACCGACACGTTGATCACTGGTGACATCAGCAAGGTGCCGTTTGATTTTGACCGTCCCTCGGCCTCGCTCAAAGTCGAAGGCACATGGCCCGAGCCGCCGCTGTATGGACCGCAATACACTGCCATCTGGAAATCTCTGTACGACAAGTTCGACATCGAATTCGAGAGCACCTTGGATCTGAGCCAACCGGATGAATACTGGCGGCGCTATCTCTATTTCAACGCAGGTTTTTTCTATTACCGCTGCCCGCATGAATTTGGCGCGCGGTTTGAAAAATACGCGTTGCAGATCCGCACCGACCCGCCCGAGGAGCTGGCCTGCCAATCCCTGGATCCGTGGCTTGATCAGGTGGTGCTGCCGCTGGTGATCCACGAGCTTGGCGGCGGGCGTGATGCGCTGCCAGACGGGTTTCTTGATGGTACGGTCAGCACGCATTACCGCTTGATCCCGCTGATGTATGCGCGCGAAAGCGATCTGGCGGTAGAAACGCTCCAAGAGGTTGCGGCGCCCAACAAGGTCAAAAAGGTGCTCAAGCAATACGACCCTTTCAAGCGCATGATTTATCAGGGGCGCGGGCACAAAGCACGCGCGCTGTTTGATCGAGACCACTTGCCGCGCCGCGAACAGGTGATCCGCAACACGTTGCGGCGCAACGGGTATTGGTTGCGCTAAGGCCGCTCGTTCCCCGGCATGGGCTCGGAACCGACACAGGGTTCTTTGCAACCCGCGAAAATCAGGAAACCTGCCCCAAGTTGCACAAGCGGCGTTGCGCCATGCGCGCTCACCGCCTAACACTTGTCCCCAACATTTTATGGGAGGATTTCCAATGACCGACGGCCCAACCTACGGTTTTGACACGCTGCAAATTCACGCCGGTGCACGCCCTGATCCGGCGACCGGTGCGCGGCAAACGCCGATCTATCAAACAACCGCTTATGTGTTTCGCGATGCCGAACACGCGGCGGCGCTGTTTAACCTGCAAGAAGTTGGCTACATCTATTCGCGCCTGACCAACCCCACCGTTGCCGTTCTGCAAGAACGCATTGCGACACTCGAAGGCGGCGTTGGCGCGGTTTGCTGTTCATCCGGTCACGCGGCGCAGTTGATGGCATTGTTCCCACTCATGCAGCCGGGCTGCAACGTGGTGGCTTCCACCCGTCTTTATGGAGGCACGATCACGCAGTTCAGCCAGACCATCAAACGCTTCGGCTGGTCGGCGACTTTTGTGGACTTTGACGATGAAGCCGCTGTCGCCGCTGCTATCGACGAAAACACCCGCGCGGTGTTTTGTGAATCTGTGGCCAACCCAGGCGGTTATATCACCGACATTCCTGCAATTGCGGCGATTGCCGAAACCGCGGGTGTGCCACTGATTGTCGACAACACGTCTGCCACGCCGTATTTGTGCAACCCCATCAGCCTCGGCGCCACGCTGGTTGTGCATTCCACCACCAAATACCTGACCGGCAACGGCACTGTCACCGGTGGCTGTGTTGTGGATTCCGGCAAATTTGACTGGTCTGCGTCGGACAAGTTCCCATCGCTGTCACAGCCTGAGCCCGCGTATCACGGCCTGAAGTTCCACGAGACGTTTGGCCCGTTGGCGTTCACCTTCCACGGCATTGCCATTGGCCTGCGCGATCTTGGTATGACCATGAACCCGCAAGCGGCGCATTACACGTTGATGGGCACCGAAACTCTGTCGCTGCGCATGGAGCGTCATGTGCAAAACGCTGAAACCATTACAAAATGGTTGGAGTCGCACGCACATGTGGACTACGTGACCTACGCTGGTCTGGACAGCTCACCCTATAAAGCGCGGGTCGCCAAAGTGTGCCCCAAAGGCGCGGGTGGCCTGTTCACCATTGCGCTTAAGGGCGGCTATGACGCGTGCATCAAATTCGTCGACAGCCTTGAGATTTTCAGCCACGTCGCCAACCTTGGCGATGCGCGGAGCCTCGTGATCCACTCGGCCTCCACCACCCACCGTCAGCTGACGCCAGAACAGCAGGAAGCGGCCGGAGCGGGACCAAACGTGGTGCGGATTTCCATCGGAATCGAGAACAGCGAAGATCTGATTGCGGATCTGGATCGGGCGCTGAACGCCGCGCACAGCTGATCCTTGGAAACAAACAAAACGCGCCGCGATCCTGTTGCGGCGCGTTTTTCTTTGGGCGAAAGCCCCCTCTTAGTCTGCCAGTTCCCAAACCATGGTCACGTGCGCCGTCACTGACAATTCTCCTGGCGCCACCGGCACCGCATCAAAGCTTGCCATCGATGCACGCATCATCTCCGGACGCGGCATTGCACTGCCAGACTCGGAGATGGACACAACTTTGCCCAAGCTGACCCCAGCCGCATCGGCATAAAGCGCGGCCTTGGTCTGTGCATCCGCCACTGCGTTGCGCCGTGCGTCGTCTTGTGCGCGTTTCGGGTCACGCAAACCAAAAGTTATACCGCCGATGTCATTGGCGCCCGCCTTGACCAAAGTGCCCAAGACGCCGCCCACGGCCTCAAGGTCGCGGACTTTGACAGTCAAACGGTTGGAGGCCGAAAACCCGAGCAGCAGCGGCCGCTCGTCGCCATTGCGGTTTCGGTCATGCACTGCTCGCAGGCTTAGGCCGCTGGTCTGCATGTCGCGCGCTTCGATACCTGCGTCGTCCAAAGCCACGATCATGGCGCGCGCCGCGTCGTTGACCATTTCCATCGCCATCTGTGCCGAACTGGTTTGATGAGACACACCAACCGAAATCACCGCCTGATCGGGTGCCTGTGTTATCACCCCTTCGCCAATCACCGTGATTTGGCGGTCCTCCGCATGGGCCACGCCGGCCCCCAATCCACACCAAGCCACCAAAATAATTGCCGTCAAACGCATGCGGTTCTCCCTTTTGTTCATTTGATGGAAACAACCTAAGGGCAAAGCGCGCTTGAGCGGAACTTCGGTACGGCTTTTTCTTCCATGTCGGCAAGAACTTGCTATAAATTCTGCAAATCTAAGGGAATGGGGATCTCCCGCCCGCTCGGATGCTAGGTCTAATATATGTCGCCAAGTCTTGCTTTGACACTTTCCTTCGAAGGCATCGGCCTTCTGACCCGCGTTGACGGCGGGTGGCATCTGCTTGGCGAAGTGGGGCTGGACAGTGACGATCTGGCCGGCGAATTGGCCAAGCTGCATGATGTGGCCGCGGTGCGGGCTGGCGTGGATTTTGCGACGCTTTTGGTGTTGCCCAATGACCAGATCAAGGTACTGTCATTGGATCTGGGGCGGTTGAGCGCCAGCAAACAACAAACTGAAATCGTGCGGATTCTAGAGGAACAGACGCCTTATGGTGCGGACCAACTGGTGTTTGATTCCCGCGTTGTGAACGGCCAAACTCAAGTCGCCGCCGTTGCGCGCGAAACCCTTGCAGAGGCCGAAGCCTTTGCCGCCGAACATCAGTTCAATCCGGTTCGGTTTGCGGCGATGCCGGATCCCGCGATGTTTGGCGGCACCCCGGATTTCGGGCCCACGCAAGGCGCAAAAGATCCCCATGTGGATCATGATGGCGCGCCTATGGTTGTTGTGGGCTCCGGCCCCTTGCCCGACAAACGTCCTGCGCCGACCGAGGACGTGCCCCAAGAGGACGCGCACGCAACCGCCGCTGCTCCGGAGGTGGCTGAGCCACCTGAGCCGTCGACTTCCGAAGACATTGAAGCTGCGCCAGAAGCGCGCGTTCCGATGTCCTTCTCCAGCCGCCGCCAAGGAGACACCACGTCCGGCGCGCCAGAGCTGGGAGGCGCGTCTCGCGACCCAGGCGTCGCGGGCACCAATGCACTGGATGTCGGCGCAGCGCGCGCCACAACCGAACCGAAGTTGCGGTTCGACCCTGCCCGTGTGGTTGCCGGCCTAAAGTCCGATGACGGTGCTGATGATGGGGCGGAAACTTCCGACACCCCAAGCGGTGTGGCAAGCGGGATGTTCCGAAGCCGCAACAAATCGTCTGAGAGCGGCACGAAAAAGAAAGCGGCCAAGACCAAGGCCGCTAAGAAGAGCAAAAAGCCGGCCGACAAAGCCCTTCAGGCACACTCGACCGCCGAAGCTGCGACTGCTGCGAGCGACACACTGGTGGCTGACTTGCCCGAGCCGGCCCGATCCCGGCGCGGCGATCGGCGTAAGGCCGTGTCGCAGGAAAAAGAGAAGCTGACGGTCTTCGGCTCGCGCAAAAACGAAGTGCGCGGCAAACCCAGACATCTGGGTTTGATCCTGATGACACTTTTGCTGGCGTTTCTGGCCGGGGTGGCTGTCTGGGCAACCTATTTCCTTGACGACGGCGTGGCTGGCTTGTTTGGCAAGAGCGACACTGAAATTGTAGTGCTGGAACCGCAGGCATCACAGCCTGTGACCCCTGCCCCAATCCAGACGCCCACACCAAGCCCAGCAGCTGACGTCCCGCAAATCGACGCGCCACGGCCGCAACCCGAAATCGAGATCGCGGCGGTCGACCCAACCGACGGCGTTGACACCGAAGCATTGCCGCCCTCAGCGGCTGAAACAATCACCGACAGTGCTGAGATCGAAGCGATGCTGGATGGCATTGATCCGCTTGATTTGACCGACTCCGAGGCGGAGGCACGATATGCCGTGACCGGAATCTGGCAAAAAGCGCCGCTACCACCGCTGGACGTCAACAGCGAGTCTGTTAACGACATCTACACCCCCTCAATCGATCTGGAACTTGGTGCGCTGGACGCCATCGCGCTTCCGGCGCCGGGGGGGCTGAACACCGATGCGGCACCTGCTGCACAAAGCAATCCACCGATTGCCGGAACCCAATTTGATTTTGACGCCCGCGGGCTTGTGGTTGCCACCGCAGATGGCGCGCTGAGCCCGGATGGCATTCTGGTGTTTGCCGGACGCCCATCAGTCGAGCCGCCAGCCTATCCCAAACGCATCATTGTCGCGACTGCACTGGCTGCGCAGACCGAAGACCGGCTTGCAACGCGTCGTCCGCGTGTGCGGCCCTTTGATTTGCTGGAAAGCAACCAGCGTGCCACGTTGGGGGGGCTAACGCTGAATGAGTTGGGCCGCATTCGCCCAACCCCGCGCCCTCCAAACCAAAAAGCCGAGGCCGAAGCTGACACGACGCCGACGGCCCTTGCGGTGGCGACGTCTTTGCGCCCACGCGCCAAGCCTGCAAACATTGCCCAGCTGGCGCAGCGTCAAACCCCGTCACTGACGACCTCTGTTGAGGCTGTTCCCGCCTCTGCGGCGATCGCGCCCACCATCCCGACCACAGCGTCCGTTGCGCGGCAGGCCACAATTCAGAACGCGATCAACCTCAGGAAAATAAACCTGATCGGCGTTTACGGTACCAGTTCCAACCGACGCGCGCTCGTTCGGTTGAGCAATGGGCGATACAAAAAGGTGCAAGTCGGTGACCGCATTGATGGCGGCAAAGTTGCAGCCATTGACGAAACCGAACTGCGCTATATCAAATCCGGCAAGAACATCATCCTGAAGATGCCAAAAGGGTAAGACGGAAACCAGCCGCGCGGGCGGGCTCCTGAGCGCTGTAATCCAATACGTGGCGCTTTTTTTCCGCAAAAATCGGTCTAGACTGCTGCCAGCCAATCCCGCAACGCGGCGCCGATTTCATCTGGGCTGTCCTCTTGGATGAAGTGGCTGCCGGCCACGGTAACCTCGGACTGGTTTTTCCAGCTTCTGCAAAAATCCCGTTGCGGACCTGTCAAAATGGCGCCGGGTTCTGCGTTTATGAAAAGCTTGGGCAGTTCATTTTCGGCCATCCAATCGGCATAGTTTGCAACGATTTCAGTAACATCCTCGGGTGATCCATCAATTGGAATTTGCCGTGGCCACGTCAAGGTGGGGCGGCGGTCTTCGCCTGTATTGGCAAAGGGTTTGCGATAGGCGTCCATTTCGGCATCGCTGAGCTTGCGCAGGATGGACCCCGGCAGGACAGCTTCGATAAAGAGGTTTTTTTCAAGGATCATCTCCTCACCCGCAGGGGAGCGGAACGCCCCAAAAATCGGCTTGGCGGCGTCTGGCCAATCGGTCCATGGAACCGGGCGCACCACGCCTTCCATGTAACAGATGCCGCGCACCCGATCGCGGTGGCGGTTGGCCCAGTCAAAGCCTAGGGCCGAGCCCCAGTCGTGGATTACCAGCGTCACGTTGCCTGCCTCCCCAATCACCTGATCAAGAAGCCCGTCCAGATAAGCGCGATGGTGCACAAACCGATAACTGTCCGGCCCGACATCATCGAGTTTGTCGCTGTCGCCCATGCCAATCAGGTCGGGCACAATCACGCGGCCCATCCCTGCGACATGCGGCACCACGTTGCGCCACAGATAAGATGACGTCGGATTGCCGTGCAAAAACACAATCGGATCACCCTGCCCCATATCGGCATAGGCCATTCGTTTGCCATTCACGGTCACAAACTGTTTTTCAAGCGGTGCGTCAGTCATGATAATTCTCCCTTTTGACAGCTTGCCGCAAATGCTTTGCGCCGTCGAGATTGCTGACGCAACGTTCGTGCCACCGCCGTTCCTGCGAGGGCGCCGATTTGTCGGCTGTGCCAATTTATGCTATGAATAGCCTTATTTCATTGAGCAGATTTGCAATTTTTATTTCTCTGGAGGTGTCCCATGGGATTCAAAGTGACCGAAGCTGAAATCAAACAAGCCTTGAACCGCAACGACCTTACTCTGATTTTGCGCGGGTATGTTCCAGGCCGCGGAAACCTGGACAACTACCTAACGATCGTGCTTTCTCCGATCAGTGGTGGCGACTGCCTTGGGCGCGCCGAGATTACGCTGGCGGCCGAGTATTCCACCGTTGCATCAGACACTTCAGACCTTGAGGATGTTCTAAAATTCCTGACCAAGGTCATTCCGCAAGTTATCACCGGCACGCCGTCGCCGGGGGTGATCGTAAACGGAATCAAGGACGGGATCGACACGCTCAAGGCCATTATCGAAACCGAGAACAAGCCGGGCACGGCTGTGCGCATGACCTTTCCAATAGAAACCTGCGGCGTGGACGAAGTGGTGATCCTGTCCACCCTATCGGTGGAAGCTCGCGGTTTGGTGTCCAATGCCACCGAGGACAAAACCTATAATCCCAATGCCTTTGGACAGGCGTTTGCCAAAACCCATCTTGTTTGCAACGTGGGCAGCGACGATCATGAGGCGGATTGGGTTGTGAGCGCAAGCAATGCGGCGCAGGGCAACATTCGAACCTATCGCATTCGCAACGCGACGCTGTTGCGCGGGCGCCAAACCGTGGACACGTCCGTGCAGCCGCATTGCCGCGTGACGGATGCGATTAATATCTGGGACGAAATCGCCGCGTTGACGGTGAGCAAAGTGAAGCTGATCATCGAAGTTGTCCCGCCAAAGCTTTATCGGCGCACATTTTCGGACAATTTCCTCGACTACCTGCGTGAGAACAATGTGACCATCCCAAGCCCCGTGACTGACGCCGAGAAAAAGGCAGAAAAAAAGGCCAAGGCCAAAAAGAAAGAGCAGGAGAAGACAGAAAAACTTCCCGCAAAGGCGGCAAAAACTGAAAACGGGAAATAGTAAAAAACGCCGCCCACTGATGTGGACGGCGTCTCCCCTCGCTCCGTTGGACCGGATTTCTTATTGTTATTTCGGGATCACTCGGCGGCTTGGATCTCGCCGTTGTCGATCTGCTCTTGCTCGATGGATTCAAACAACGCTTTGAAGTTGCCCTCGCCAAAGCCGTCGTCGCCCTTGCGCTGGATGAATTCAAAAAAGATCGGGCCGATCACGGTCTTGGAGAAAATCTGTAGCAGAATACGGGTTTCGCCGCCGTTCACCACGCCTTCGCCATCGATCAGGATGCCGTGTTTCTTCATACGATCCAGCGGCTCGTCATGGTCT
Source organism: Shimia sp. SK013 (assembly GCF_001292625.1). Lineage (GTDB taxonomy): Bacteria > Pseudomonadota > Alphaproteobacteria > Rhodobacterales > Rhodobacteraceae > Shimia. The sequence continues at coordinate 225,766 of NZ_LAJH01000011.1, read as the reverse complement.
ACAACGCGGGTTTTGCTGAGGTCATAATACGCTTCCGGCGGGCCGGGCATGAACTTGATGCCTTTGTCGGCAATCGCATCAGTCGAGGCATAAATGTCATCAGACCCAACTGCGATGTGCTGAATGCCTTCGCCGTTGTATTTCTTCAGGTAGCTGACGATCTGTCCGGTTTCGCCGCGGTCTTCGTTGATCGGGATGCGGATCTTGCCACAAGGCGATGTCAGCGCGCGCGACAACAGGCCGGTGAATTTGCCTTCGATGTCAAAAAAGCGGATTTCGCGGAAGTTGAACAGATCGCCGTAAAAGCGGAACCATTTGTCCATATTGCCTTTGAACACGTTGTGGGTCAGGTGATCGAGGTAGAAGAACCCGTCGCCTTCGGGCTTGGAGGTCACGATCCAGTCGAACTCGTCGTTGAACGGCGACGTGTCGAAATACTGGTCGGTGAAATAGATCAGAGAGCCGCCGATGCCTTTGATCGCAGGCCAAGCCAGCGTCTTGTCATCCGCGTCATAGGCTTCGGCGCCTTTTGAAATCGCGTGCTCATAGGCTTTCTGCGCATCCACAACGCGCCAGCCCATCGACGGCGCACAGGGGCCGTGCTCTTCAACAAACCGCAGCGCAAAGCTACCTGGCTCGTTGTTCAGAATATAGGTCACATCGCCCTGCTGCCACAGCTCGATGGCTTTGGTCTTGTGGTTGGCGACGTGTACGTAGCCCATTTTTACAAACAGATCGCGCAGTTCCTGCGGCTCAGGGTGAGCAAATTCAACAAACTCGAAACCGTCGGTCCCGGCAGGATTGTAGTCGGTAATCTCGGCGCGCGGGGCGTCGTGGGGGAATGGACCCATTGGGGGCGTCTCCTGAAGTGAGTGAATTCGTTCGCTTTGATAAGATTATACGCAAGCTGACGCGGGTTTTCCGCAAAGTGACGTGCATTCGTCGCAATTTACGCGTACCATTGGCGACAATTGACACTTTCATGCGAAATATCCGCACATGCTTGATGACACCGATATGCGCCTGCTTTCGGCGCTTCAGAAAAACGCCCACCTCACGGCACAGGAGTTGGGGGATATTCTCAACCTGTCAGCCTCTCAGGCGGGACGCCGCCGCCAGCGTTTGGAGGGCGAAGGTTTCATCGAGAGCTACGTGGCGCGGCTTAACCCCAATCGGTTGGGCCTGTCGGTGCAGGCCTTTGTGCAGGTGCAGCTGGGCACACATGGCCCCGAACAGGCGCAAAGCTTTGCGACCCTGATCGACACACGCCCCGAAATCGTCAGCGCCTGGACCATGACGGGGGACGCGGACTACCTCTTGCGCGCCTACTGCGACGATCTGAGCGCGCTCAACCGCTTGATTCACGAAGTGCTTTTGCCGCATCCAGCGGTCAGTCGCGTGCAAAGTCAGATCGTGATGGACCAACTCAAACGCGACGCCCCTTTGCCGACCTGAGGCCACTAGGAAGACCATGGAACACGCACTTTATACGGCCAGTATTTTTCTGCTAACAGCGGTGATCGCGGTGCCGATTTCGGCGCGGCTCGGGTTGGGCTCGGTGCTGGGTTATTTGGCGGCGGGCATTTTGATCGGACCGGTGTTGGGCCTTGTGGGCACCAGCGAAGCGGGCGAATTGCTGCACTATGCGGAATTTGGCGTGGTGATGATGCTGTTTCTGATCGGGTTGGAGCTTGACCCCCGCGCGCTTTGGGCGATGCGCGACAAACTGATTGGCCTAGGCGGGTTACAGATCAGCCTTACGGGGGTGGCCGTGATGGTTGTGGTGATGGCCGTTGGTTATCCGATCAACATCGCCGTGGCCTGCGGCATGATTTTCGCGTTGAGTTCCACCGCGATTGTGCTGCAAACCCTGACGGAAAAGGGTCTGATGCAAACCGGCGGAGGACGCAGTGCCTTTGCCGTCTTGTTGACACAGGACATCGCCGTGATCCCGATGCTGGTCATTCTGCCGCTGTTTGCGGACACTTCCCTGACCAAGATTGCTGCAGACGGATCCATCAAGCTGGCTCAGGACCACAGCCACGAGGGGCTTTCGCTGGTACAGGGTTTGCCCGGATGGGGCGCGGCGCTTGTGACGTTGGGAATGGTGTTTGCGATTGTCATTGGCGGTCGCTATCTCACGCGTCCCGTATTTCGGTTTATCCACGCAGCACGTTTGCCGGAGATGTACACCGCACTGGCGCTTTTGATTGTTGTCGGCATCGCCTTTTTGATGTCCCTTGTGGGTCTGTCTGCCGCGCTTGGCACATTTCTGGCGGGCATGCTTCTGGCCAACTCTGAGTTCCGCCACGAGCTGGAAAGCGATATCGCGCCGTTCAAAGGCCTCCTGCTTGGCCTGTTTTTCATCATCGTCGGTGCGCAGATCAACTTTGACGTTTTGTTGCGCGACCCACTGCGCATCGCTGAAATCGTTGTCGGCTTGATCGCTTTAAAGGCGTTGATCCTGTTCTTGATTGGCCGCGCCTTTGGCCTTCGGGGACGCAGCCAATGGCTCTTCACGCTGTCCCTCGCGCAAGCCGGCGAGTTTGGTTTTGTACTCATTACAACCGCGACCGCGCAAAATGTGATCCCGCAATGGTTCGGCGAGGAACTGTTGCTGGTTGTGGCGCTCAGTATGCTGATCACGCCGTTGCTGTTCATCATCTATGATGTGATTTCCAAACGCATTGGTGACGGGGCGGACACCAAGAAACATACACCCGATGAAATCGACGAAACCGGACCGGTGATCATCGCAGGCATTGGCCGTTTCGGGCAGATCGTGAACCGTCTGGTGCGCTCTGCCGGATTCAACACTGTGGTTCTGGATCATAACATGCAGGCCATCGAGACCATGCGCCGCTTTGGTGTCAAAGGCTTCTTCGGCGACCCAACACGACCGGAAATGTTGCACGCCGCCGGACTTGCCAAAGCACACGTTTTGGTCGTGGCAATGGATGATCCCGAGGCTGCTGTCAGGTTGGTGAGTTTTGCACGTCGCGAACGGCCAGATTTGCACATCGTAGCGCGAGCACGAGATCGCACGCAGGTGTTCAGGCTGTATGATGCGGGCGCCAATGACATCGTACGCGAAATGTTTGACAGCTCTTTGCGGGCTGGCCGCTATGTGCTCGAAAACGTCGGGCTCAGCGAATATGAGGCCGCGCAGGCAGAAAAGACTTTTTTCCACCACGATCGCGATGCGGTTCGGGAATTGGCACAACTGTGGAAAGACGGCGTGCCGTCGTCACAAAATCCGCCGTACATGGCCCGTGCCCGCGCGCTCGAAGACGAGCTGCAAACCATGCTGATGGCGCAGCTTGACGAAGAAAAAGACGACGATCAGCAGGCCTGATGCGGCCTGCCTCAAGGTTTGCCGATAGCCTGACTTAGCCGTCCGACACGCCAGCCTCGGCAAAAGTCGCCATGCCGGAATGGCAGGCCACAGCCGATTTCAGAATGTTGATCGCAACAGCCGCACCAGATCCCTCGCCCAGGCGCATACCAAGGCTAAGCAGCGGCGCTTTGCCCAACTGGGTCAGCACGGCGCTATGCGCGGCTTCGGCGCTGACGTGTCCTGCGACCACGTGATCCAACGCGCCAGCAGCTGCGCTTTCCAGCGTTGCGGCGGCAGCCGTGCAGATAAACCCGTCCATAATCACCGGAATTCGCAGGCTGCGCGCGCGTGCAATCGCCCCCGCCATTGCGGCCAACTCACGCCCACCAAGAGTGCGCAGCGCCTCCATGCCTTTGGGTGTGCCATGCAGGGCCACGCCTTCGGCAACAACGCGGGCTTTGTTCGCCAGTCCCGCGTCGTCCACGCCGGTGCCACGGCCCACCCAATCGGCGGCGTCTCCGCCATAAAGTGCGTTGGCAATTGCGGCGGCGCTTGTGGTGTTGCCGATGCCCATCTCGCCCACGACCAGCAGATCGCTTTGCGCATTCACGGCAGACCAGCCTGCGGCCAATGCCGCCACTACCTCGGCCTCGCTCATCGCTGCTGTTTGGGTGAAGTCCGCAGTCGGTGTATCCAAATCCAGCGCCACAACATCCAGAGTCGCGCCCGCCGCTTTGGCCAGTTGGTTGATGGCCGCGCCGCCGTGTTGAAAGTTCAGCACCATCTGCTCGGTCACTTCAGCTGGGAAAGCTGAAACACCTTGTGCGGTCACGCCGTGGTTGCCAGCAAATACAATCACCTGTGGCGCTTCGATCGCAGGGCGCCCAGTGCCGCGCCAGCCGCCATACCAGATCGCCAGATCCTCCAATCGGCCCAAAGCACCGGGGGGTTTGGTCAGCTGGCTGTTGCGCTCTTCGGCTTCGCCCAGCGCCTTTTGATCCGCGCCGGGGGCGGTTGCGAGCAACGCCTGAAACTCTGCCAAAGTGGTGAAATCTGCGGTCATGGACGAGGCTCCTGTTGTGTTTTTGGCTTTCTGGTTGTTTACCTGAATGCCAGCCCCCCACAAGACAGGAAAGAGACATGGGCGCGTCCGGTTCCGACACCTTATTGATCCACCCCAATGACCCTGCCACCGCGCTGGCGTTGTTGACGCGCCTGCCGATCAAGGCGCGGTTTGAGCGCAGCGCACAGGCGGCGTGGGCTTATCCACTGGCCGGTGCCGTGCTCGCCAGTCTGGCCAGCCTGCCCATGCTGGCAGCCCTTTGGTTGGGCCTGCCCGATTTGATTGCCGCGGTGATCTTTGTCGCGGCCATGGTCATTCTGAGCGGCGCCATGCACGAAGACGGGCTGGCCGATACTGCGGATGGGCTGTGGGGCGGCTGGGACAAGGCGCGGCGGCTGGAGATCATGAAAGACAGCCACATCGGCGCTTATGGTGTGATCGCGCTGTGCCTGTCGCTGGCTCTGCGCTGTTTGGCGGTTGCGACCTTGCTTAACGCAGAGTGGGCAGCGGCCTATCTCATCAGCGTTGCCATGCTGTCGCGCGCGGCGATGCCTTTGGTGATGACCGCCCTGCCCCATGCCCGGGCCGACGGGTTGTCACATGCACAAGGCCGCGTGCCGCGCAAAACCGCACTCGCCGGCCTGACGGTTGCCACCGCTTTTGCATATTTGATGATAAGCTGGATGGCTTTGCCACTTGCGGGACTGTGTTTTGTCTGCGCGGCTCTCTGCGCGGCCACAGCGCGGGTGAAGATCGGCGGGCAAACCGGCGACATACTTGGCGCAACGCAACAAGTGAGCGAAATCAGCCTGTTGATCGCACTAAGCGCGCTGATGGGCTGACGCTCAGGCGCCTTTGGTTTCGATACGCACGACTTCACCGCAGTGTTTGCAGTGGACCGCGTCAGGATCATGCCGGGTCAGACCACACGCATGACAGTCCGCCACCACCTTTAGCGGCATAAAAATCGCTTGCGCCGTACGAACAAAAAGCGCGACGCCTACCACCATCACAAAGACAGAAAACAACTTGCCCGCGGGCGACCCCAATGTGATGTCGCCAAAACCAGTCGTCGTTAGCGTCGCCACCGTGAAGTAAAGCGCATCCACATAGGGGGTGTCCGTCAGCGTCTCGTCTATGAAAAAAACCAACGTCGTTGTGGTGGTGATGGCCACAAAAACAAACAGGTTGATACAGGCGATCACAGCATCTTCGTGCTGGCGAAACCAGCGGCTGTCCTGCCGAAGATCATACAATAGATGATAAGAGTGGACTAAGCGCAAACCACGCAGCACACGCAAAAACGCGAGATTCCCCTCCATCAGCGGATCAAGGATCAAAGTGGCAATCACAATGATATCTGCAATCGTGTAAAGCCGCGTAAGCAAAAACCTCCGGTCCTCGGACACCCACCATCTTGCGATGAGGTCCATCAGGATCACACCGCCCGTCGCCCGGCTGACCAGAGTCAAAAATGCGCCCTGCTCGACGTGGGCGGTGAAGATAAAAAACAGGATGGTTACGAAGTCAAAAACAATTAGCCCGTAACGAAACCGCACCGACCCACGTTCGTGGCCGGTATAGAGCTCGGTTAAACGCGCCTTGAGATCATCCATCCAAAACCCCTCGTTGTTTTACTTAAGCAAATCAGGGCAATACGTGCAACGAAAAGGCCGCCCCGATTGGGACGGCCTTTTGCGCGTCAATTTGGGTTTGCTTAGGCTGCAGCAGGGGCCCGCGACATCAACACATCGCCGATCTGTGTGGCAGCGGCAACTTCGTCACCCCCCGCCACGGCCGATACTTCGCGTGTCAGACGCTCAAGCGCTGCTTCATACAGCTGACGCTCGGAGTAGCTTTGCTCGCGCTGATCGTCAGTGCGGTGCAGGTCGCGCACCACTTCGGCAATTGCAATCAGATCACCGGAGTTGATCTTTTGCTCATACTCTTGCGCACGACGCGACCACATCGCACGTTTTACCTTGGCTTTGCCCTTGAGCGTCCTGAGCGCTTGGTTCACCACGTCTGGCGAGCTGAGACCGCGCATGCCGATTTCGGTGGCCTTGTTGGTGGGCACCCGAAGGGTCATCTTGTCTTTCTCAAACGAAATTACAAAAAGTTCCAGCTGCATGCCGGCAACTTCTTGTTCTTCGATGTTGATGATTTGACCGACGCCATGTGCTGGATAGACCACATATTCGTTCGGGCTGAATTCGTTCTTCTTGGCTTTGCTCATGCAAACTTTCCTAGGCTAAGACCCCATGTCACCAGACAAAAACACACGCACGGGAGACGGAGGTTTCCCGTTCGCTGTGGCTCTGGCGTAAAAAACCACCCTTGGCATATTATGCGCAGGGATGGCTGCAGGCAGTTATCGGTATATGACAAACATATAACACAAAAAACGCCCCCTTAAAAGTGCTGCACACTCAAAGGTCCGTTTTGGCCCGTTTTCTCAACCGCTTATCAGCAATTTCATGCCCCCAAGCCGTTGTTTGCCGGGCGAATCGGCTGCTTAGCCGCCTTCACCCGGTGCTTCGGAGAAGTATTTCTCCATTTTGCCATCTTCGCCGTCGCGCTCTTCTGCTTCGGGCAGTGGGTCTTTCTTGGTGATGATCACCGGCCAGACCTCGGAATACTTGCGGTTGAACTCGACCCATTTTTCCATATCCGGCTCGGTGTCCGGACGGATCGCATCCGCCGGACATTCCGGCTCGCACACACCACAGTCGATACACTCGTCGGGGTGAATCACCAGAAAGTTTTCACCTTCGTAGAAACAGTCCACAGGACAGACTTCGACGCAGTCGGTGTATTTGCAGGCTACACAGTTTTCGGTGACGACATAGGTCATGGGTTAGCTCATCAAAATTCGGATCACACGTCTGACTAAATCAGCCCGCCTCAATCTTCAAGCCGCGACATGCGCATAAGATCGAGATTGCGTCGGTCGCGTTTCGTGGGACGACCTTTTCCGTCAGAGCCCGGCCCACGCGGGACAGGGTCCTCTTTTGGGGTCAAATCATCGTATAATGTTTGCGCCTCAGCCGCTGGCCCGCGGCGTGTACCTGTTGCCAGCACCTTGATAACGCGAATTTGACGCGCCTGCGGGAAGGTCAGCACATCTTCTGAGCCTATGGTGTGGCTGGCTTTGGAAATCTTCTGGCCGTTGACCCGCATATGCCCGCCGGTCACAACCTTGGCCGACAGGCTGCGGGTCTTGAAGAACCGCGCCTGCCATAGCCATTTGTCCACCCGCAGTTTCGACGGCCCGGATTGGGGTACGTCTGACATCGACGGGTCAGGTTTGGACGGAGCGCTCATGCGCTCAATCCTTGGTCTTCAACCCCATAAGCGCAGCGGCAAACGGGTTGTCAGGGTCGATGGCCTTTTCCTTTTTCGGTGGGCGGGCCTCGAATTTCTTCGCGCCAGTGTCGCGACGCGGGCCACCTTTGCCTTTTGGCTTGCCACCTTTGCCCCGCGGACCGCCCTGACCTCCATCACGACGTTGACCAGCTTGCTGACCGCCGCCACGGCGTTGGTTGTTGCGATTGCCACCTTGACGGTTGCCTGCCCAGTTAAAGGTATAAAAGGTCTCGATTTCCGGCTCAGCAGCGTCCGCCGCAGGGGCCTCGACCGGTGCTTCGCCGTCGGTGCTTTCCGCTGGCGCTGTTTCCGCCGCAACCGACTCCTCTTCAGGGGTCGTCGCTTCCGGTGCGTCCGCTTCTGGTGCGTCAACAGCAGCCGCATCCGGCTCGCCGCCTTCGGCAGGCGCAGTTTCGGCAGTCTCAGCCTCAGGGGCCGCGACGGCGGCCACGGGTGCGGCTTTCGCTTTCTCCCGCTCGCCTTTCTCGGCCTTGTAGCCAAGACCCTGCATCAGGTCGGCAAATTGCTCCAGCGTCATACCAGTGATCGACAACATGTCCGCTTTGGCTTCAAATCCGCCACGGCTGTCCTCGGTGCGCAGCATGTCGGCCAAGCGTTCCAACATATCGATGCGGATCGCCCGCTCGCCTGCGGCACGATAGCCCGCCATCGTGTGATAGCCACGTGGCACACCTTCGCCTGCGGGCACAGTGACCAGACCGGGGGGCGGTGATTCAGGGAATTCCTGTAGCCCTTGGGACAGCGACCACAGCACCAGACGCAAACGTGTGGGCGCAGGTTTGAGCAGCAACGGCATAAATATCGTGAACTGGCCAAAGCGGATGCCGTGTTTGCGCAGCGCGCCACGGGCGTCCTGATCCAGCTCTTTAACTTCGGTGGCCACGTCGCCACGCGCGATAAGGCCGAGATTTTCGACCATACGGAAGGCAAAGCCCCGCGCCAGACCGGTCAGCTCTTCGTCGCGGCTGAGGTTCAGCAACGGTTCAAACAGCGCCGCGATCTTGCGATCCATAAAGTGCTGCAAACGACGCTCGACCTTTTGCGCCACATCGGCACCGGCTTCGTCATCGACAAACACTTCGACCACAGGTTTCATAGGTTCCGCACCTGGCACCAATTTGCCAACCGCGTGTTCACCCCACATCAGACCGCCCTGTTCGGTGAAGTCGATCTCTGTGTCGGGCGCGTTGTAAAACCTGTCCGCGCGCAGATGGAACTGCGGCGCCAACGCCTGCAAGCTCGCCGTCTTCAGCGTCTTGGCTTCTTGCCCGCTGGCTTCCTTGTCCGCAATAAAACGGAACCCTTCGAGGCGACCAACGAATTCTCCTTCGACGGTCACGTCACCTTTGTCATTCACTTCGGCCAAAAGGGCCTCCTTCTGTTTGAGCCGGCGCAAAAGCACAGATGTGCGCCGGTCCACAAATCTTTGAGTCAGGCGCTCGTGTAGCGCATCCGACAGGCGATCTTCTACAGCGCGAGTCTCGCCACGCCAATGGTTTTCGTCATGCACCCAGCCTTTACGTTGTGCGACATAGGTCCATGTGCGGATAAATGCCAATCGTTTGGACAAAGCGTCAATATCGCCGTCCGTTCGATCGATGCGTTTGACCTGTCGGGCCAGCCAATCGTCCGGAACTGCCCCGCTTTGATGCAAATAGCCAAATATCTGCTCTACCAAATTGGCGTGTTCAGCGTGACTGATTCCCCGAAAATCGGGAATCCGACAGACATCCCAAAGCAGCTTTACCGACGGTGCGTCGCTGGCCCGCGCTGTAACTTCGGCTTCGCGCGACACCATTTTCAATGCACCCAGATCGTCCGCTTCACGCGCTTTGACGAGCAATTCGTCGTCCGGACTGGCTTCTAGTGAGCGGATCAGCGCCTCGACGGTGCCAAATTCAAGCCGGGGATTGCGCCAGTTGAGCTTTTTCACCGGCGTGAAACGATGCTCCATGATGGCTTCGGCCACGGGTTCGGGCAACTCGGGCGCCTCGCCGGTCACCCCAAACGTCCCGTGGCTCATACCGCGCCCGGCACGCCCGGCGATCTGCGCCAACTCATTTGGCGCGAGCGGCCGCATCCGGCGCCCGTCAAACTTGGTGGTCGAGGAAAACGCCACATGGTCGATATCAAGGTTGAGCCCCATGCCGATGGCATCCGTCGCCACCAGAAAATCAACGTCGCCGTTCTGATACATCTCCACTTGTGCATTGCGCGTGCGGGGGCTGAGCGCGCCCATCACCACCGCAGAACCGCCTTTTTGACGGCGCAGAAGCTCGGCGATGGCGTAAACATTATCCACCGAAAAACCGACGATGGCAGAGCGCGGTTGCATCCGGCTGATCTTGCGGCTGCCGGAATAGCTGAGCGTGGACATGCGTTCGCGTCGCATGAATTGCGCCTCGGGCACCAATTCTGAAATGGTGCCGCGCATGGTGTCGCTGCCTAAAAACAAGGTCTCGTTTGTTCCGCGCATCCGCAGCAAACGGTCGGTGAAAACATGACCGCGCTCGGGATCTGCACACAGCTGGATCTCGTCAATCGCGACAAAATCCGCGCCCAGCCCCTCGGGCATCGCCTCAACCGTGCAGACCCAATATTGCGTGCGGGGCGGCACGATGCGTTCTTCGCCGGTGACCAAAGCCACCACCGACGGGCCACGCGCGGCAACAATCCGATCATAAACCTCGCGCGCCAAAAGCCTGAGCGGCAGACCAATCACACCTGTGCGATAGCCCAACATACGCTCGATAGCGTAATGCGTCTTGCCCGTGTTGGTCGGGCCAAGCACGGCGGTGATTTGGCGGTATGAGGACATCAGATGTGCTTGCTCAAAAGGGCTCAGGTCTCGCGACCCAAAACCAGCCGTTCGAGTCTTTCCAATGCTTCTGTTAGGCCCGCCTGATGCGGATGTATAGCCTTGACCTGCATGTATGCCTCATAGGCATCGTCAGGGCGGTCCATTTCATCAAGCATCACAGCCAGCCCCATTAACGCATCAAAATGCTGCGGGTTAAGCGCCAACACATGTTCGAGATCGCCAATCGCGCGGCCATAAGAATCGATCTCGAAAAACGCCCGCGCCCGCAACGCCCAACCGGCGGCAAAGTCAGGCGCGTGGTCTGTCAGCGCGGTCAGATGGTCAATCGCTTGGGTATATTCGCCAGCTTCCATCGCCTTTTCCGCACGCCGCAGCAGGAAATCCGCGCTGGCGGAGCCGGACTTGTCCCATTCCCGCCGGATGCGGTCCGCAAGTGTTTCGGCCAATCCCGCATCTGCGTCACGCAGCTGCAACATCATGCTATCAAGGTCCTGCGGAACCGGAGACCCCTCCTGCGCCAAGGCGGGAAAGGTGAAAAAAACTGCTGATGCGACGGCAAATGCCGCAACGACATGTTTGAGATGATGAGTGAAGTTGACCATAACGTAAACGAGTATACCCTGCGTATCAGCGAATCCCAAGATGCGCACAACAAGTTGAAGGATCAAACTGATGAGCGACATTATCAATACCGCAGTTGCGGCCCTGACAGAAAAACTGGGCGGTGATGCATTTGACGGTTCCGCGAAATTTGCCATCGAAGGCGAAGGCGCGATTGTGATCGACGGCGAAGGCGTGCGCGCAGGCGACGACGAAACCGACGTCACCATGACCGCAGACGTGGAAACCTTTCAGGCGATCCTCGCAGGTGAGTTGAACCCAACCGCAGCCTTCATGGGCGGCAAGCTGGCAATCGACGGCGACATGGGCGCCGCGATGAAACTTGGCTCTGTACTGGGCTGATGGCTTTGCAATCCGCACCGTTTCATCAGGATGTCGCTGACGGGCCAACGGCGCTTGCCTATTGGCTGACCGCGTCTGATGACGTGCGGATTCGGGTCGCACATTGGCCCAAAGAAAACAGCCGGGGGACGGTTCTTATGTTCCCCGGTCGCACCGAATATGTCGAAAAATATGGCCGCGCGGCGGCCGAATTTGCCGATATGGGCTATGAAACGCTGGGCATCGACTGGCGTGGACAGGGCCTTGCTGATCGGCTGATCGACGATCCGCGCGCCGGTTATGTGCAAGACTTTCCCGACTATCAAAAAGACATTGCCGCCTTTGTCGCCGCTGCCGAAGAGCTGGACCTGCCAAAACCGTGGTTCCTTGTGGCGCATTCTATGGGCGGATGCATCGGCCTGCGGGCTGTGATGCAGGATCTGCCGGTCAACGGCGTTGTGTTCTCCGGCCCGATGTGGGGCATCAAAATGGCCCCTGCTGTCAAACCCGGCGCTTGGGTTTTGATGCGGCTGGCGTCGATCTTTGGCTTTGCCGAGAATTTTGCGCCTTCTACGGGCCCGGAAACCTACGTTGTGCAGCAGGATTTTGACGGCAACACGCTGACCAATGATCGCGACATGTATGATTATATGCGCGCGCAGGTCACCAGCTATCCGGAATTGGCGCTCGGTGGTCCGTCGCTGCATTGGCTGCGCGAAGCGATTGCCGAATGCAAACTTCTGGCTGCCAAACCCAGCCCCGACCTGCCTTGCCTGACATTCATGGGCAGTGATGAACAGATCGTGACGCAACGCGACATCACCAACCGCATGGCGCGTTGGGAAACAGGCACGCTTGAAATCATTCCCGGCGGACAACACGAAGTCCTGATGGAAGGCCCCGATGTGCGCGCCGATGTGAGCGCAAAAATCGCCGCCTTCTTTGACGCCAATCGCTGATCAATCTGCCTGATAAACCGCGCCGACCTCCGCACGGATGATCCGCGCAATAAGGGCGCAATCCTCGACTGAAAACGTCAGAGGAATGCGCATGTCCAAAATCCCCTTTAGCACGCGATCCGTGGCAGGCATCGGCGCGCTTGGCGCATAGCGCCAGCTGTCATAACGCGAGGTAAAGCCCGTCGGCTCCGCCCCGCCAAACCACTTGAGTTCTACTCCTCGGTCGCCACAACGGCGCAGCACCTCTGCAATCTTTGCCTCATCCCAATCCAGCAACAGAAATTGGATCGAACTGCCAACGTATTGCTCACCCTCGGGCCTCTCCACCACATTTAGACCCGGCGTGCCGCGCACGCCCTCTAGCATCGCATCATGACGTGCATTCCACGCGGCAACCTGTTGATCCAGCTCACGTAATTGTGGCCGCAAGATCGCAGCGCGCAGATTGTCCATCCGGCCAGAAACATTTGGTGTGTCGTATTTCACACGCTCAAACACGTCCGGCGCGGGCGCGGCCGCGTGGCGTTCATAGAGCATGTAAGACCCAGAAAGAATGACGGCACGCGCCATCGCCTCCGCGTCATCGGAGATCAACAAGCCTCCTTCGCCCGAGTTCATGTGTTTGTAGGTCTGCGTCGAATAACACGCCATCACCCCGTAACGACCTGAGGCGACACCGCGCCAGCCCCCGCCCATCGTATGGGCGCAATCTTCGATCACCTTGATACCCTGCGCATCGCAAAGCACCATCAACGCATCCATATCGCAAATATGCCCCCGCATGTGGCTGAGCATCAAAACATCCGCCTGATCCGCCTTGGCAGCGAGATCGTCCAGATCAATCACCAACTCCTCGGTCACGCCCACAAACACTGGTACGGCGCCCACACTTGCAATCGCCCCCGGTACCGGCGCCAGTGTAAAGGCATTGGTCAGAACTTTGTCGCCGGGTCTGACCCCGAGTGCGCGCATCGCACAGCCCATTGCGTAGCCGCCCGAGGCCACCGCAAGGCAATATTTCGCGCCGGTCACTGCCGCAAATTCCTGCTCCAGCAACGCCACCTCGCCCAACTCTCCGGGCGCAACGTTGTAGCGGTGCAAGCGGCCCGATTGCATCACCGAAACAGCCGCCGCAATGGCGTCGTCAGGGATCGGTTCCTGTTGGGTGAAATTGCCGGTGAAAACTTCGCGGCTTGTGCTCTCGCTCATCACGCCCTCTGCGCTGTTTGTGATGTCCAAGCATTACGCCAGAGCCGCAAGCGCTGCAATCACCTGCTGTCCGCGGCGCCAAATACGACGCAAAAAGTCGGCTTCGACCTCTTTTTGCACCCTGCCTTTGTTAGGCTAAGGACATCAAACGCGTGAGGAAAAGATGGGCGACGCCATTGCCTTTGTGCACGACCTGACCTGGAGCGACCTGCCGGATGCTGCCCAGAAACAGGTGGAACTCAGCCTGCTGGACCTGATCGGCGTGGGCGCTGGTGGGCTGGCCACACGTCTTTCGCAAATCATCCGCCAGCACGCACACGAAGAATTTGGCGGCGCCATTCCGATGCTGTTTGATGGCCGGACGGTCTCCGCCACTGGCGCCGCCCTTGCGGCGGGCATGACGATTGATGCGCTGGACGCGCATGACGGCTTCAACCCTGCCAAAGGCCACATCGGCGCGCCGATGTTTCCGGCGGCGTTGGCGCTCGGCCACGAGGCAAGTGTGTCAGGGCGGGCGTTTTTGGAAGCAATTGCAATGGGGTACGAGTTTGGCGCGCGCGCTTCTGTGGCGCAACACGCCACCGTACCCGACTATCACACCAGCGGCAGCTGGGGTGCTGTGACGGCCGCAGCAGCAGGCGCGCGACTTTTGGGAATGGACCGCGACACAACCCGCCACACACTCGGCATCGCCGAATATCATGGCCCCCGCAGTCAGATGATGCGCTGCATAGACCACCCGACAATGGTCAAAGACGGCGCCGGCTGGGGTGCGATGACCGGCGTCTCCGCTGTCAAATTGGCGCGTTTAGGGTTCACTGGCGCGCCCGCCATCACCGTGGAACAATCGCCCGAGTTCTGGGCGGATCTTGGCACCCGCTGGTATGTGCAGGAGCAATATTACAAGCCCTACGCCGTTTGTCGCTGGGCGCAGCCGCCGATGGAGGCAGCCATCGCGCTACAAGCCAAACACGGATTTTCTGCAACCGAGATCACGGCCATCGATATCGAGACTTTCCACGAAAGTGTGCGGTTGGCGATGCCCAATCCGACCAACACCGAGGAGGCACAATATTCAACGTCCTTCCCTGTGGCAATCGCCCTCAGCCGTGGCAGGGTCACGCCCAACGACATCTCAGACGCCGCCACCCAAGACGCTGATTTTCAGGCGCTTTCCAGCAAGATCACGATGAAAGAAAACGACACCGCCAACGCCGCTTTCCCGCAAAAACGCTTTGCACGGGTGCGCATCAGAACCGCGTCAGGTGGGGATTTTCAAAGCGATTGGCACGAACCCAAATGGGACCACACCGCCCCACCAACTGAGGGCGAGCTGCGTGCCAAATTCCATGCGTTGGCTGATCCCGTGTTGGGTAGAGTTTCCGCCGATCACATCGAAGACACGCTCGCAAACCTCATCGCTTTGCCGCTCTCTGCGCTGTCTGATCAGCTGTTGCGCCCAATCAATGCTTCGACGACCAAGGGCAACGCGCCGTAATCATCCAAAAGCGCTTCCGGCTCAAGAGCCGCCATGTCGTCGCCTGAAGGGCCAAATGTCACCAAAACCGAAGGCACACCGGCGGCTTTGGCGGTGTTGCGGTCGGTGTCGCTGTCGCCAATCAAAATCGTCTTTGCCGGATCGCCGCCCAAACGCAGCACCGTTTCGCGCAAAGGCGCAGGATCAGGCTTGCGCACAGGCAACGTATCCGCCCCGACCAAAGCCCCAAACAAATCCCGCGCGCCCAGTGCCTGCATCAACTGCTCTGCCAGCGCTTCGGGTTTGTTGGTACAGATGCCGACGCCGTACCCAAGCGACGACAATTTCTCAACCGCATCCAATGCACCAGGGAAGAAATATGTGTGTTCGGCAATTTGGGCGCCATAGGCCTCAAGCAACATTGGATAATAGCGATCAACCTCTGCGGCCTCAAAACGTCCCAAACGCGTCAGCCCCTCGGTCAGCATCCGTCGACCGCCGCGCAGGGCCACGCCAGCGTCGCTGGACACGTCAAGAACGTCCCCGAACCCCATGTCCCGAAAACAAAAATTGGCGGCAGCGATCAAGTCGCCGCTGGTGTCTGCCAAAGTCCCGTCCAGATCAAAAACCACCGTCCGCATCTGCTGCCTCACCCTCGGTATACGCGCTTATCCGCGCAATGCTGTTACAGGGCGCAATCAGTTTTGATGGCCCTTGGCCTTGCGCCCCTGCTGCACTCCGATAAAACGGGCGCAACCGAATTCAAAGAGAAAACATGATGAGCATTGCACTTGTCATCCTGGCCGCAGGCAAAGGCACCCGGATGAATTCTGATTTGCCAAAGGTTCTGCACCAGATCGCAAACGCGCCAATGTTGGTGCACACGCTTCAGGCCGGCGCAGCGCTGAGCCCTGCCCGTACCGTGGTTGTTGCCGGTCATGGCTTTGACGCGGTTAAGGCCGCCGTTGAGGAATATGACACGGACGCCACTGTTGTTTTGCAGCAAGAGCAAAACGGCACTGGCCACGCGGCCAATATGGCGCGCGCGGCCTTGGCGGATTTTGACGGCGACGTGATTGTGCTGTTTGGCGACACCCCGTTTGTGACGGCGGAAACTCTGGAAAAAATGATCGTGGCGCGGGACAACAGCGCGGTTGTGGTGCTTGGCTTTGACGCCGCTGATCCCGGTAAATACGGGCGTCTGATCATGCAGGGCAACAGCCTTGAGAGGATCGTCGAATTCGCTGATGCGTCAGATGAAGAACGTTCAGTAACCTTCTGTAATTCCGGCGTTATGTTGGCAAATCGTGCGGTGATGTTTGATCTCATCGACGCGCTGGGTTCGGACAATGCACAAAGTGAAATCTATCTAACTGATATCGTCGGCATCGCCCGCGATCGTGACCTCGCCGTGACCGCTGTAACCTGTGACGAGGCCGAAACACTTGGCATCAATTCCCGCGCACATTTGGCGCGGGCCGAGGCGGTCTTTCAACACCGCGCCCGCGCCGAGTTGATGGATTTGGGCGTGACCCTGCAACAGCCAGAAACCGTGATGCTGTCCTTTGATACCGTCATAGGGCGCGACACAGTGGTGGAGCCGAACGTCTATTTCGGCCCCGGCGTTACGGTTGAATCCGGCACGCGCATCCGCGCCTTTTCTCACCTTGAAGGCTGCCACGTTTCGCGCGGCGCAACGGTCGGGCCTTACGCCCGGCTGCGCCCCGGAGCCGAGCTGTCCGAGAACGTGCACGTCGGCAATTTTGTCGAAATCAAAAACGCCGAGGTCGGCGAAGGCAGTAAGATCAACCACCTCAGCTATGTGGGGGATGCAACCGTCGGCAAGGGAACCAACATCGGCGCAGGCACGATCACCTGCAACTATGATGGCGTCATGAAACATCACACCGAGATCGGCGACAGTGCCTTTATCGGGTCCAACACTATGCTGGTCGCGCCCGTGCGAGTAGGTCATCAGGCAATGACCGGATCCGGATCAGTTATTACCAAAAACGTTCCAGACGCCGCATTGGCACTGGCCCGCGCCGACCAGGTGACAAAGCCCGGCCTTGCGGTCAAATTGTTCGAAGTTTTAAAGAAAAAGAAGCTTAAACGCGACCGGGAGAGCAAATAATGTGCGGAATTGTAGGGGTCCTTGGTGACCACGAAGTCGCTCCGATACTGGTAGAAGCTTTGAAACGGCTTGAATATCGCGGCTATGACAGCGCGGGCATTGCCACCGTAAACCAAGGCGATCTTGACCGCCGACGGGCGGTTGGCAAACTGGTCAACTTATCAGATCTTCTGGTGCACGAACCCCTGCGCGGCAAATCCGGCATTGGCCACACCCGCTGGGCCACCCACGGCGCGCCCAATGTGGTAAACGCCCACCCGCACCGCGCGGGCCCGGTGGCGGTGGTGCACAACGGCATTATCGAAAATTTCCGCGAATTGCGCGAGGAACTGGCCCAATCCGGCATCAGCTTTGTCACCGACACCGACACGGAAACCATCGCGCTGCTGACGCAGCGCTACATCCTTGATGGCTTGTCGCCTGCCGACGCCGCTTTGAAAACTCTTTCCCGTCTGGATGGCGCCTTTGCGTTGGCTTTCCTCTTTGAGGGCGAAAACGACCTGATTGTGGCCGCGCGCAAAGGCTCACCTCTTGCCATTGGTCATGGTGATGGTGAGATGTTTGTCGGCTCCGACGCGATTGCGTTGGCGCCGCTCACAGATCGCATCACGTATCTCGAAGAAGGCGACAGCGCGGTATTGACCCGCAACAGCCTGACGATCCGCGACGCCAACGGCGTGCTGGCCAACCGGGCTATCAAACAGATTCGTATCGACCAGACCCGCGTCGACAAGGGCGGCCACAAACACTTCATGGCAAAAGAAATTGCCGAACAACCCACAGTTTTGGGAGAGGCCATTCGCCACTATATGACCGCTGATGGCGCCGACATCGCCCTGCCCGGCGAGACATTGGATTTCACCAAAATCAACCGCCTGACGATGGTGGCCTGCGGCACGGCCTACTACGCATGCCTGACGGCCAAATACTGGTTCGAACAGCTCGCAGGATTGCCCGTCGAAGTCGACGTGGCCTCTGAATTCCGCTACCGCGAACCGCCGGTGACGGATGGCACGGTCGCGCTGTTTGTCAGCCAATCGGGCGAAACCGCGGATACGCTGGCGGCGCTGCGCTATTGTGAAGGCAAAGCCGACAAGATCCTGTCGGTGGTGAACGTGCCCGAAAGCTCGATCGCGCGCGAAAGCGACATCGCCTTTCCGATCCTTGCAGGCACCGAAATCGGCGTGGCCTCGACCAAGGCTTTCACCTGTCAGTTAACTGTGCTTTTGATGCTCGCCCTCAAGGCCGCCATACAGCGCGGAACGATGGACAAGGCCCGCTTTTCCGAGCTGCTGACCTCGCTGAGCGCACTGCCGGGAATGGTCAACATCGCACTTGAAGCCGAACCGCAAATGGCTTCGGCTGCCCGCAAGCTTGCGGAGGCGCGCGATATCTTATTTCTGGGACGTGGCCTTATGTATCCTCTTGCCCTTGAAGGCGCGCTAAAACTAAAAGAAATCAGTTATATACATGCCGAAGCTTATGCATCAGGTGAACTGAAGCACGGCCCAATCGCGCTGATCGACAAACACGTTCCCGTGGTGGTTCTTGCCCCCCGCGATGGACTTTTTGACAAGACCGTTTCTAACATGCAGGAGGTCATGGCACGGTCCGGAAAAGTCCTTTTGGTGTCTGATCACGCCGGTTTGGATGATGGCGCCGAAGGCACGTGGCTGACGATCCAGATGCCGACCGTCGATCCGGTTTTGACCCCGATCCTCTATGCAGTACCGGCCCAGCTTTTGGCCTATCACACGGCGATGGCCAAAGGCACTGATGTGGACCAGCCGCGCAACCTTGCTAAATCGGTGACAGTAGAATGACTTTTGATGATGCACTTGTCGCGCTCAAGGCGCATGTGGAACCCGGGCGCGCCAAAGGAATGGCCGCCTATCACAAGCAAACCCGCGAAGTTCTGGGCATTGCCAATCCGGCGCTCAATGATCTTACCAAAGCCTGGCGCCAAGATCTAAGCGTTGAGGACCGCGTGACGCTGGCCGCCGACCTGTGGGCCAGCGACATATTCGAAGCCCGCCTGGCCGCATCCAAACTCTTGACGCAAGCCCGGATCCGGCCCGACGAGGCCACTTGGGACCTGATCCAGAGCTGGGTGCCGGAGTTTGACAGCTGGGCGATTGCCGATCATGCCTGCATGGCGGGGCAGAAACGTCTGGTTGCTGACCCAAGCCGCATTGATCAGGTCGAGGCCTGGACCACGTCAGAACATATGTGGACCCGCCGCGCGGCGCTGGTGATCACCCTGCCCTGGACCAAGCAGAATTTCCCAAAATCTCAGGAACTCGAAATCCGGGATCGCGTGCTTGGATGGGCGGCCAGCTATGTGCCCGATCACGGCTGGTTCATCCAAAAGGCCGTCTCTTGGTGGTTGCGTGATCTAAGCAAACACGACCCCGTGCGCGTCACCGCGTTTTTGGAAAAGCACGGCGATGCGATGAAACCTTCGGCCGTAAAAGAAGCCAGCAAATACCTGAAGTGACGCGCTATTGCGCGATCACTTCAACTTCGGTCAGCTCAGTCAGCGCCAGCCCCAAAAGATGCATCGCCTGAAGTGACATGCGGCTGCCTGCCCCGCTTGCGCCATCAATCGGGATCAAGGTCACCGCCACCCATTTGCCTTTGTAAGTAACCCGTCCGGGGCGCGTCGTGGTCACCAGTGGCGTCTTGAGCCACGATCCCGTTTCTGCAGCATCTCCGAGCGATACAACCGTGCGTCCGAGGGACCCCGGCGCGGCCTCGGGTCGGGCGGTCTCGCCGCCTTCGTCCAAGGTCTCAGGGGTCATGACCGCGCTCGCGTCAGATGTCTCCGCAGTGGCTGTCGATCCAGCCGCTTCCGGTTTGGGTTTCAGTATGTCGGGCATGGCAAGGTCACAGCCTGCCACGGCCACACAAGTCAGCAATAACACAGAATACTTCATACGGCAGATCATGCACGTGAGCGTGATGATCTACAACCTTCGCAGCACTTGCCCCTTTGCCTTTTCAAGACTAGCGTTTGGGTATGACAGCTCCATTGATTGACCCATTTCAGCGCGCGATCTCATATTTGCGCGTCTCGGTAACAGACCGCTGCGACTTCCGTTGCGTCTATTGCATGTCCGAAAATATGACTTTCCTGCCTAAAAAAGAGCTTTTGACGCTCGAAGAGTTGGATCGCATGTGTTCGAGCTTTGTCCGCTTGGGCGTTCAAAAACTTCGAATCACAGGCGGTGAGCCTTTGGTGCGGCGCGATATCATGACCTTCTTCCGGTCGATGAAGCGGCATCTGGACAGCGGCGATCTTAAGGAGTTGACGCTGACGACAAACGGCAGCCAGTTGGAGCGCTTTGCTGGTGAGCTTGCCGACTGCGGCGTGAAGCGCATCAATGTGTCCCTGGACACCAACGATGAGGCAAAATTCGCCGACATCACCCGCTGGGGTCGCCTTCCGCAGGTCACGCGCGGGTTGGATGCGGCGCGCGAGGCGGGATTGCAAATCAAAATCAACGCAGTGGCTCTCAAAGGCTTCAACGAAGACGAGCTGTTTTCTTTGGCGGAATGGTGCAACGAGCGCGACATGGACATGACTTGGATCGAGGTTATGCCGATGGGCGATCTCGGCAACGAGGATCGTCTTGATCAATACTGGCCGCTCAGCGATCTTCGCGCGCGATTGGCGGAACGCTACACCCTGACCGAACTGTCAGAAAGCACCGGCGGCCCCGCCCGCTATGTGCGGCTTGAGGAAACCGGCCAGAAGATCGGCTTTATCACACCGCTCACGCATAACTTCTGCGAAAGTTGCAACCGCGTGCGCATCACTTGCACGGGTCAGATTTACACCTGCCTCGGTCAGGAAGGCATGTCGGATCTGCGCGCACCTCTGCGTGGCAGCGAGAGCGATGCCCCACTTGAAGAGGCCATCCGCGCCGCCATTGCTCTCAAACCCAAAGGTCATGACTTTGACTACTCCCGTCAGGAAGTGGCAGGCCAAATGAGCCGCCACATGAGCCACACCGGCGGCTGAAGACAGTCACATCGGCGGCTATTGGCACTTTTTTGCGCGACAAGTCGCGCAAATCCTCGCGTTACATCGTCGTTAATGGATGGTGAACACCTTGCTGACATAGTCACAGTGGATTGAGTACCTCAACAAGGTTCCTGACCGGATGATTAGTAAAACCGTTTTTCTCTCGACCTCTCTTGTTGGCCGTTCCAAAGCCTATCTCCCTGTTTTGTTTGCGACCCTTCTTTTGCTGGCTTTTGCGATCTATGCCGAGCGTCAGGAAACCTTCATCGCGAAGCAGGAACAGAGAAACTCGGTTCATAGCGAGACCAGCATTCTTCGGGCTCAAGTTGAAGGGCAGACAAACGGCGACATTTTCCTGCTCCGGGGATTTGTGGCGGCCATTCGGGCCAACCCGGACATGTCTCAGGCTGAGTATGAATTTCTCGCAGATCAGGTCATGGGCGGGCATAGCGAATTCATCAACATCGCTGCAGCCCCCGACCTTGTGATCAATCGGGTCTATCCCTATGAGCCAAACAAGGCTGCTCTGGGGTTGGACTACCACAAAAATGAAGCGCAGCGTGAAGCCGTATACCGCGTGCGAGATTCGGGCAAAATGGTTCTCGCAGGGCCTGTTAATCTGGTGCAGGGCGGCGTCGGCTTTATCGCGCAATTTCCGATCTGGTCCGACATGGGCCACGAGGCCCAGTTTTGGGGTATCATCTCCGCCGTCATCGATGCGGAAAAACTGTATGCGCTGTCAGGCCTGACAGATCCGGACCTCAACGTGGATCTCGTTCTGGTCGGACGAGATGGCACCGGTGCACAGGGAGAGGTGTTCTTTGGCGATCCTGCGGTGCTCGATGATAATCCGGTCATCATGGACATCCAACTCCACACAAGTACCTGGCAACTGGCAGCGCGCCCCAAAGACGGCTGGATTACTAAGGCCGCCAACTACTGGCGCACACGGGGCTTTTTCCTCCTAATCGCTGTGTTTATTCTGGGCCCGATCCTTGCGGCCAGCCGCCTGTCACAGACCCGCCAAAAAATGATTGACCAACTTGAACAGCGTGACGCCGAGGTCGAAAGGTTGTCTCTCGTTGCAAAACACGCCACTGACAGCATTCTTGTCTACGATCCCAAAGGCAATATCACTTGGGTCAACGACGGATTCTCGCGGTTGACCGGCTATTCCTTTGAGGAGGCCGTTGGTCGCCACCCGGGGATGCTTCTGAACGCGCCGGAGACCTCTCAGGACGTCGTCGACGCCATTCGAGAGCATCAGGAAAACGGCCTTCCTTTTCAGAGCGAACTGCTCAATCGGACAAAGTCCGGCGATCAATTTTGGGTTCACATCAACACGTTCCCAATATTGGACGAGGATGGGAACCTGGTGATGTCGATTGGCATCGAACGCGAGATCACCGAAATAAAGCGGCACGAAGAAGAACTCGCCCTCGCCAAATTGAACGCCGAAGAAGCCGCCCGCGCGAAATCGGAGTTTCTGGCAAACATGAGCCACGAAATTCGCACGCCAATGAACGCGATCATTGGCATGGCGGAGCTGCTTTCGGATGAGGACCTAGGAGAAGAGAACAACCAATCTTTGGAAACCATCAGAAGCTCTGGTCAGGCCTTGCTGACGATTATCAACGACATTCTGGACCTGTCCCGCCTCGAAAGCGGAAAACTTGAAATCTCCAAGGTTGATTTCAATCTTCGAAACGGCGTGAACGGCGTTGTCCACCTGCTAAAGCAGAAAGCAGATCAGAAAGGCATTGCGCTTGAGGTTTCATATGCCGATGACCTTCCGGAAACGCTGCACGCAGATGACGGTCGTGTGCGCCAAATTTTGGTAAATCTGATCGGAAATGCGGTCAAATTCACCTCAAGCGGTGGCGTCTATGTCCATGTGCGATGCGATTTCGATGATCCCTACACCATCTGTTTTGAGGTCAAAGACACAGGCATTGGTGTTAGCGACGCTCAGGCGGAACAAATTTTTGAGCGGTTCTCACAAGCAGATACTGCCACGACACGTGCGTTTGGCGGCACAGGTCTGGGGCTGACGATTTCTTCCATGCTGGCAAATCGTATGGGGGGCGCAATTGCGCTCTGCTCCGACTACAAAGATGGCGCTTGCTTTGACGTCTCAATCCGCGGCTTTGCCCCAACCGGAGAAGTCAGCGCCGAGCCACCCGCGGTCGAGGCTTCCCAAACAGCGCTGGATGGCATCACGATCCTTTTGGCTGAGGACAACAAAACCAACCGCCTGTTGATCCGAAAATTTCTCGCCGCGCATCCGGTCACCTTGCTTGAGGCCCAAAACGGGAAAGAAGCAGTAGATTTATGCAAAGAAAATGAGCCGGATATCATTCTGATGGACATGGCTATGCCAGAGGTGGACGGTCTGCAAGCGGCGCGCCTCATACGTCAGCTACCCATCCCACAACCGCCCATCATCGCGCTGACCGCCAATGCCTTTGCTTCGGACAAACAGGCGTGTCTGGATGCCGGGATGGATCTTTTCTTGTCAAAACCAGTGAGCAAGAGCGCCTTGTTGGCGGCGATGGCTGCCAAACTGAGCCCGCCCGCGCAGCGCAAACAGGCTTGAAATCCTCCCAAAACGGGGGCCTTCCCCGCGCACAAAGCGCGGAGGAGGCCTTTGAATTCATGCCGCTGGCATGCGCTTTTCGACAATCTCGGCCCACCAGCTACAGCCCGCAGGAATGGCTTCGTCGTTAAAGTTGTATTCCGGATGGTGCACCATCGCGCCGTCTTCGCCGTTGCCCACAAGAATATAGGCGCCGGGACGCTCTTCGAGCATGAAAGCAAAGTCTTCGCCGCCCATCACCAGCGACGCGTCTTCACACTGACCGCTGATCGACTTGGCAACCTCGGCTGCAAATTCGGTCTGTGCGTCGGTGTTGACCATAACCGGATAGCCGCGGTGATACTTCACCGCAACAGTGCCACCAAAGGTTGCTGCAATGCCTTCGCAAATGCCGGCGATGCGCTGTTCAGCCAAATCGCGCATCTCTTTGGACATGGTGCGCACGGTACCTTTGATATGCACCCGCTGTGGGATCACGTTAAAGGCCTTGGAGCTGGTCTCAAAACTGGTGACCGAAACCACGATCTGATCAATCGGATCCGCATTGCGGCTGGCAATGGTCTGCAACGCCAGCACCGCCTGTGCTGACATCACCGTTGTGTCCACAGTATCATGTGGCTTGGCCGCGTGCCCGCCCCGACCCTCAAAGTGGATGTCAAACTGATCGGTCGCAGCAAAAAACGCGCCCGAGCGGATCGCAAAGCTACCAAGCGGCATACCAGGCCAGTTGTGCATCCCGTACACTTCTTGAATGCCCCAGCGGTCCATCATGCCGTCATCGCACATCTCTTTGCCGCCGCCGCCGCCTTCTTCGGCGGGCTGAAAGATCACCACGACCGTGCCGTCAAAGTTGCGGGTCTCGCTTAGATATTTAGCGGCCCCTAACAGCATCGCTGTGTGACCATCATGGCCGCAGGCATGCATCGCGCCGTCGGTTTTTGAGGCATACGCCAGCCCGGTCTGCTCGTGAATTGGCAGCGCGTCCATATCGGCGCGCAAGCCAATCACCTTGCCCGAGCCCGAGGCCTTACCCTTGATCACACCAACAACGCCGGTGCGGCCAATGCCGGTGACGATTTCGTCACAGCCGAAATCCTTGAGTTTCTCCGCCACCAACGCGCTGGTGCGGTGGGTTTCAAACAGGATCTCGGGGTTTTCGTGAATGTCGCGGCGCCACGCGGTGATTTCGTCCTGCAATTCGGCAAAGCGGTTCTTAGTAGGCATCGTAGTTCCTCACTTGGATAATTGGTCAGGCCGCAGGCATGCGGCGTTCGATCACTTCAGACAGATAGCTGGACCCATATGGAATGGCTTCGTCGTTGAAGTTGTATTCCGGATGGTGCAGCGCGGCGCTGTCGCCATTGCCCACCATGATGAAGGCTCCGGGGCGGGCTTGCAACATGTAGGAGAAGTCTTCACCGCCCATCACCAGCGGAGCTTCGCTGCATTGCCCTGCCACAGCGGTGGCCACCTCTTCGGCAAAGGCGGCTTGGTCGTCGGCGTTGATGGTTGCTGGCGTGATGCGCTGGTAATCCAGCGTCGCGGTGCCGCCAAAGCTCGCCGCAACACCTGCGACCACGTCCGCCATACGGGCTTGGACCATGTCCTGCGTGTCCGGCGCAAAGGTGCGCACTGTCCCTTTGAGCGTCGCTGTGTGCGGAATCACGTTAAAGACATCCGATCCGGTCTGGAAACTCGTGACCGAAACCACGGCGCGGTCCACGGGATCCACATTGCGGCTGACGATGGATTGCAGCGCCGAATGGATTTGCGTGCCCATGATGGTGGGATCAATCGTCTGCTGCGGCATCGCGGCATGGCCGCCGCGGCCTTCGATCTCAATTGTGAAAAAGTCCACAGCTGCCAACATCGGCCCTCGGCGCAGGGCAAATGCCCCGATCTCCAGATCTGGGTCATTGTGCATGCCGTAAACTTCCTGAATGCCGAACCGCTCCATCATGCCATCTTCAACCATTGCAAGCGCACCGTTGCCGCCCTCTTCGGCTGGCTGAAAGATCAACGCGACGGCGCCATCAAAGTTGCGGGTCTCGCTGAGGTACTTCGCGGCCCCCAACAGCATCGCCGTGTGGCCATCGTGCCCACAGGCATGCATCGCGCCTTCGTTTTCGCTGGCATATTCAAGCCCGGTTTGCTCCTGCATCGGCAGCGCATCCATATCCGCGCGCAGCCCGACTACGTTGCCTTTGGTGTCGGTTTTGCCTTTGATAATGCCCACAACCCCCGTGCGACCGATACCGGTCACCACCTCGTCGCAACCAAATTCCTTCAGCTTTTCGGCCACCAAGGCGCTGGTGCGGTGGGTTTCATACAGCACCTCGGGGTGGGCATGGATATCCCGTCGCCATGCGGTGATTTCGGCGTGCAATTCGGCAAAGCGGTTCTTGACCGGCATGTTGGATTTCTCCTGTTCGTCTCGTTATTTTGGGTCAATCGACGGCGGGCATCCGGCGCTCGATCAGCTCGGCGAACCAGCTGCATCCAACGGGAATGGCCTCGTCGTTGAAGTTGTATTCGGGGTGATGGCATTGGGCGCTATCGCCGTTGCCAAGGAAGATATAGGCCCCGGGCCGCTCTTCCAGCATAAAGGAAAAGTCCTCCGCCGGCATGATCGGCTCGACGTTGGGCTCAACATTGGCCTCACCAACAACGGCTTGCGCCGCTTCAACCGCAAATGCAGTTTCGGCCTCATGGTTGACCGTGACCGGATAGCCGTCTTCCCACGTGACCTCGGCCGTGGCGCCAAACGCCAGTGCCGTGTGCGTGGCGACGTCGCGAATGCGCTGCTCGACCAATGCGCGGTTGTTGTTGTCCAACGTGCGCACCGTGCCCTTCATACGCACCCGATGGGCAATTACGTTGGACGCATTGCTGTCGGTCTCAAGCGTGCCCACCGTCAGGACAACCCGCTCGATGGGTTTCACGTTCCGCGCGACAATGCTTTGCAAAGACACAAGAATTTGGGCGGCCACAAGGGTCGTGTCCACAGCTTCCTGCGGCTCTGCGGCATGGCCGCCTTTGCCGGTGACAACAATTTCAAACTCGTCAGCCGACGCCAAAAGCGCACCGGGGCGGATGGCGAATGTACCCACAGGCATGCCCGGCGCGTTGTGCAGGCCATAGACCTCATGAACACCCCAGCGATCCATCATCCCGTCGCGGCACATCTCGCGGCCACCGCCGCCACCCTCTTCGGCTGGCTGAAAGATCAGCACCGCCGTGCCATCAAAATTGCGGGTCTCCGCCAGGTATTGCGCCGCGCCCAGCAAAATCGACGTGTGACCGTCATGCCCGCAGGCGTGCATCTTGCCGTCAGTTGTTGAGGCATAATCCAGCCCCGTCGCCTCATGGATCGGCAAAGCGTCCATGTCTGCGCGCAGACCAATCACACGGCCTTTGGTGTCGGTTTTGCCTTTGATCACGGCCACGACGCCGGTACGTCCAATCCCAGGCGTGATCTCATCCACACCAAATTCCTTAAGGCGCGCCTGCACAAATGCCGCTGTTTCATGCACATCAAACATCAATTCCGGGTTCTCGTGCAGGTGGCGGCGCCATCCTGTGATCTCGGAATGCATCTCGGCTAAACGGTTTCTGATCGGCATGGCGCAACTCCCCTAGCGTGGCTCGGCGCAAGACTGAACGATCATTCAGCGTTGCGCAAGAGGAGATTATTCACAGGTTAAGCGTGACAGCCGAAGCCCGCCACAGCGCGCCATCAAATGATCGGGCCAAGCTCGATTTTTGACCCATCAGCAAACCGGCCCAACCGAAAGCGGCTTAGGTCGTGGCCGACGTCTCCGCCACTTACCAGATCTGCCATAACGCGGCCAAAGGCGGGGCCGATGCCAAATCCATGCCCACACATGCCGGTGCAAATGCTTAATCCCGGCAAAGTGTCACCACGGTCCACCACCGGCACGATATCGGGCATGGTGTCGATCATACCCGACCACGCCCGCCGCATTTTTGGCGCACCCAACGCAGGAAACAGCGCGCCAAATTTGGTCAACGTGGCTTCAATCAGTGTTTTCGGCGGCGCGGGATTGAGAACCCGCATCCGCTCAAAGGGACTCTCTGCATCCATCTGCCATTGGCGTTTCGTGCCCCAAGCATCAGGATAACCGGCCGGCGCCGCAGCAGAAAACTGTGTCCCTGCCCAATCCGCACGCAGCTGAGGCACATATTTCGGCAAAGCACGAAACGCATCCGGCCCAATGTGCAACCGGTGACGACCGCCGGGGACAAGGGTGAACCCGCCATCCGATCGACGTCGCCATGCCAGCCCGCTCATCGCCGTGGCGGGCATGGCCAAGTCTGCCAGCGGCTCGGTCGCGATCACCGGCGCTTGCACCGACAATTGGGGAATGTTCACACCATGGCGCCGCAAAAACAGCGCCGACCACGCCCCACCTGCGACCACGACTTCGGGCGCTTTCACCACACCTTGCTCGGTGACGACGCCCGCGACGCGGCCAGCTTGGACGTCCAAACCGCGCACCGCGCAGTTTTCAACGATCACCGCCCCTGCCCGCACCGCCGCCCGCGCCAGCGCTGGCACAGCGATCCATGGTTCTGCCTTCATGTCGGACGGCGTGATCAGCGCACCCTCAAAACTCCGGGTCACGCCGGGCAACACATCGCCCGCTTCCGCACTGGACAGCATCCGACTGTCCAAACCTGTTGGCGCCGCGTCTTTCAACCAGGCTTCGTACCCCGCCAGATCCTTCTGAGTTTCAGCAAGATAGCAGACGCCCACGGTTTGCAGACCAAGGTCCTCGCCAATCTCGTGTGCGAGGTCTTTCCAAAGATGATGGGCCTCCATCATGATCGGCAATTCGGCCATGTCGCGGCCTTGCTGCCGGATCCAGCCCCAGTTGCGTGAACTCTGCTCCGCCGCCACACGGCCTTTTTCAAGCACAACCGGTCGCAGGCCCTTCTTGGCAAGGAAAAAGGCGGTCATCACGCCAATGATGCCGCCACCAACAATTGCCACATCTGCTTCTTTTGGAAGCGCACCGCCATGTTCCACCGGCAGGTGCACGCCCAAAGGAAAATCGATCATCCCGCCAGTTCCACCAGCAAATCGCGCATAAACCGCTCACCGGCCTGAAACTGCGCCACAGTCAGGAATTCATCCGGCTGGTGTGCCTGGGCAATGTCGCCGGGACCACAGATCAGCGTGGAATATCCGCCGTCCTGAAAATGCCCGCCTTCGGTGCCATAGCTGACCACGCGTGGTGCGTTGTCGCCGGTAATGCGCCGCACCAAAGCTTCGGCCTCTCCTGCCTCTTCCGGCATCAGGGCCGGCACGTAAAACATCTCTTCCAGATCAATGCGGGTTTCTGGCACAACCGCCTGCATCTCGGCTTCGACTTCGGCCACCTTGGCTTTGAACCGCACCACCCAATCGTCACTGCTTTCTCCCGGGACAAACCGGAAATCCAGCCCGAACCGGCAATCCAGCGCGGTGATGTTGTGCGCTGTGCCGCCTTCGATCACGCCGACATGCACTGTCGTCCAAGGCGGCTCAAACGTTGCGTCCACCGCATCCGGCGTTTTGGCGCGGTTCTCGACGTTCATCTCATTGGCCCATTCGATCAACTTGGCACCATACATGATCGCGTTCACACCCGTGTGCATCAGCGAGCTGTGCACCTCAAAGCCACGCATATGCACCATGAAACCGGTGCCACCTTTGTGGCCGGTCACGGCCCCCATCATCGACGGTTCGCCCACAATGGTGGCGCGGCCTTTGGGCAAAACCTTGGCCATGGCCTCAATCAGCGGCGCTGCGCCGGTACAGCCGACTTCCTCGTCATAGCTCAGCGCAATCTGCAAGGGTCGCGCCAAATCCGCGTAATGTCCTTCGACCATTGCCCAGATTGCCAGAGCGTCAAACCCCTTCATGTCACAAGTGCCGCGTCCATAAAGTTTGCCGTCTTTTTCGACCACCTCAAACGGATCGGTCGACCAAGGCTGGCCCTCAACCGGCACCACGTCCGTATGGCCGGACAACACAACAGCACCCTCAACCGGTGGCCCCACATGTGCAAACAATGCTGCCTTGGCGGGGTCGGTTTCATGCGGATGGCGAAAGGCGTCGATGCCGTGGCTGGCGAGATAACCTTCAACCCAGTCAATCAGCGGCAGGTTGGTGTCGTGGCTCACCGTTGGAAACGACACCAGTTTGTCCAGAATTGCGCGGGGGCTGAGGCGCTCTGTCATGATTTAGTACCCGCTATCTGTGGTCAAAACAAAATGCTCTGGACCAACTTCTTCGTAAAGCGACGGCGCGGCCTCATAATCCACGGAATGGATCGGCGACGGGATCGGTTTGAAGTTCAGGTCTTTCTCCGATTTGCGCTGACGCGGGTCCGCAATCGGAACCGCTTTCATCAAGGCCTGCGTATAAGCGTGGCGCGGGTCTTCAAACACCGCGCGGCGTGGGCCGATCTCGACGATCCGACCCAAATACATCACGCCGACATAGTGGCTGACACGTTCGACCACAGCCATGTCGTGGCTGATGAACACATAAGAAATACCAAGCTCGGCCTGCAATTCCATCATCAGGTTCAAAACCTGCGCCTGCACCGACACATCAAGCGCCGACACCGCCTCGTCCGAGACGATCAGCTTCGGGTTCAACGCAAGCGCCCGCGCAATCGCAATCCGCTGACGTTGGCCGCCGGACAATTCGTGCGGATAGCGGCGCATAAAGCTGCGCGGCAACTCAACCCGATCAAACAACATCTCAACGCGCTTTTGCAGTTCGACGCCCGAATGGGTGCCATAGTTGCGCATCGGCTCGCTGACCTGATCCATCAGCATCATCTGCGGGTTCAGCGACGCAAACGGATCCTGAAAGATCATCTGCATCTCCTGACGCGCCTTGTGCATCTGTTTGGGGTTCAGGGAAATGATGTCCTGCCCGTCAAACTCCACATGCCCCGATGTCGGTTCTACCAGTCGCAGCAATGACCGTCCTGCCGTGGACTTACCGCACCCGGATTCGCCAACGAGACTCAGGGTCTGGCCCTTGTTGACGGTAAAGGAAATGTCCTCGACCGCGTGCACATTGGCCACCGTTCGCCGCATCAAGCCGCCTTTGACAGGGAAACGTGTGACGAGGTTTTTCACCGTCAGGATGGGTTCATTGGTTCCGGGGATTGGATCGGTGCTGTGAGTATCGTCGCCAAACAATTTCATCGGGCTGGGAATATCCGTTCCGGTCATCTCACCCAGTTTCGGCACCGCCGCCAGCAGCGCTTTGGTGTAATCATGCTGCGGGTTTTCAAAGATCTCTTCGACGGTGCCCTCTTCGACCTTATTGCCGCGGAACATCACCACCACCCGGTCCGCCATCTGCGCAACCACTGCCATGTCGTGGGTGATAAACATCACCGCCGTGCCGGTTTCGCGCTTCAGCCGGTCCATCAATGCAAGGATCTCAGCCTGAATTGTCACGTCCAGCGCCGTTGTCGGTTCGTCCGCAATCAACAGGCGCGGCTCACAGGCCATCGCCATGGCGATCACCACCCGCTGGCGCATACCACCTGACAGCTCGTGCGGGTACTG
Source organism: Shimia sp. SK013 (assembly GCF_001292625.1). Taxonomy (GTDB): domain Bacteria; phylum Pseudomonadota; class Alphaproteobacteria; order Rhodobacterales; family Rhodobacteraceae; genus Shimia. The sequence continues at coordinate 194,215 of NZ_LAJH01000011.1, read as the reverse complement.
GTGCAGCCGCCGCTCCGGTTCGGGAATGCGCACTTCGCGCAACAATTCGATGGCGCGGGCCTCTGCTTCAGACTTTGACAGTTTTTTGTGCAACCGAAGCCCTTCTGTAAGCTGTTTACCAACGGTGAACACCGGATTGAGCGCGGTCATTGGTTCCTGAAAGATCATCCCGATCTCGTTACCGCGAATCGTTCGCATCAAATCTTTGTCGGTTGAGCGCAGATCAGTTTCGCCGAGGTCTTTGCGATCAAAAAGCAGGCGACCGCCTGTAATTTCACCACCGCCGAACTCCACAAGGCGCATTAGTGAAAGGCTGGACACCGACTTACCAGAGCCGGATTCCCCAACAATACATACGGTTTCGCCGGGGTTAACCTGAAAGGACACGTCCTCGACGCCGACAACAGGTCCGTCTTTTGTTTGGAACTCGACCCGAAGGTTTTCGATCGAGGCGATGGCATTGTCCAACATCCTCAGCACTCCCCATTTTTTGCTTTTTTTCTCTTATCGAGACGCTAATGCCCGACTTTGCAAAGGTCAAACAGGCTCCGACGTTACCACTTGCGACCCTGGGCTCGAAAAAAACCAACGCTTGCAATTTCCGGTTTGCTGGTCTGTGATACGGACAGTCGAGAGGGGACATGACTGTTTTTTGTGCGTTGCATCGGAGCGATTCGAAGCGCGTTTCCTTCCTGACAATCAACAAATGGGCAGAGCTAAATCTGCCCGAATATCGCGGGTAACCGTGAATAACATGGAGTGAGACATGAAGATTAAAACATTGATGCTTGGCGCTGCGGCTGCCTTTGCAATGGCCCCAGCGGCCATGGCAGAGCGCGGCTCGGACGGCCACGTAAACATCATCTATTGGCAAGCGCCTTCCATCCTGAACCCGTACCTGTCGTCGGGCACCAAGGACGTAGAATCGGCATCGCTGACAGTTGAGCCGCTGGCCCGCTATGACGAAACCGGCAAAATGGTGCCTTTCCTGGCTGCTGAAATCCCAACCGTCAGCAACGGCGGTGTGTCCGAGGACCTGACCTCGATCACATGGACAATCGCTGACGGCATGATGTGGTCCGACGGCACAGCTGTGACTTCTGCTGACGTCGTATTCACTGGCGACTATTGTATGCACCCCGAAGGCGGTTGCGCACAGGCAGCTTTCTTTGACGGTGTTGAAAACATCGAAGCTCTGGACGAAATGACGGTCAAGGTGACCTTCAACCAGCCGAAGCCGAACCCATACGGTCCGTTCGTTGGCGGTCAGTCCCCGATCATCCAGAAAGCTCAGTTCGAAAACTGCATGGGCGCGAAAGCACCTGAGTGTACGGCTGAAAACTTTGGTCCAATCGGCACCGGCCCGTTTGTTGTGACGGATTTCCGCACAAACGACGTGATCCAGTACGAAGCCAACCCGAACTACCGTGATCCAGCCAAGCCTGCGTTCGCAACTGTGACCTTCAAAGGTGGCGGCGACGCAACCGGTGCTGGTCGTGCAGTTCTGGAAACTGGCGAATTTGACTACGCATGGAACCTTCAGCTGGCACCCGACGTGATTGCCAAAATGGAAGAAGGCGGCAAAGGCAAAGCCATCGCAGGTTTCGGCCCGCTGGTTGAGCGTATTGAAATGAACATGACCGACCCGTCGTCGTCCTTGCCTGAAGGCGAGCGTGCGACTGTTGCTCATCCTCACCCGTTCCTGTCCGACATCAACGTGCGTAAAGCACTTTCGATGGCAATCGACCGCGAACTGCTGGTTGAAATCGGCTACGGCAAAGCAGGTAAAGTCACCTGTGATCTGGTGCCTTCGCCTGACAACTACTCCGCTAAGAACGACTACTGCATGACGCAGGACATCGCCGGCGCCAACGCTCTGCTGGACGACGCTGGCTGGGTTAAAGGGTCCGACGGCATCCGCGCCAAAGACGGCGTGAAAATCTCGATCCTGTACCAGACATCCACAAACGCTGTACGTCAGGATTTCCAAGCCCTGATCAAACAGTGGTGGAGCGAAATCGGTGTTGAAACCGAACTTCGCAACCTGTCTGCATCCGTGTTCTTCGGTGGTGACCCAGGTTCGCCTGACACCTTCCAGAAATTCTACGCGGACGTGGAAATGTATGCCAACACCTTCAACGGCACAGACCCTCAGCAGTACCTCGCAGCATACCGCTGTGGTGCAGAGCCGAAGCCTGACAGCCAATGGCAGGGTGAAAACATCAACCGCTTCTGTGATCCGGCGTATGACGCTCTGATCGACGAGTTGGCTGGTACCGGCGACATTGAGAAGCGCGGCGAGATCGCGATCAAGATGAACAACATGCTGACCAAAGACAGCTACACCATCGTGCCGCTTGTGCACCGTGGTCGGGTATCTGCGCACGCCAACTCTCTCGGCGGCGTTGTCCTGAACGTTTGGGACTCCGAGCTGTGGAACGTTGCTGATTGGCACCGTACCAACTAATTAGAGTTGCGAGGGCGGGCTTTCGGGTCCGCCCTCCTTCCATTCCTGGCCCCGCGCAGGCAGGTCGCTGCGCCTATGGCTCAACAACAAAAACAGACGCATAAACAAAGGCGCCACGCATGCTGACCTTCACAATACGCCGGTTGATCCTCTCGATCCCGACGCTCTTATTCATCTCTCTGATCATCTTCCTGTTGCTGGAACTGGCACCAGGCGATCCGATGGCACAGGTCCCTCTGACTGTACCGCCGGAAGTCAAAGAAAAGATGCGCCAAGCTCTTGGCCTTGGTGAGCCCATGCACATCCGCTATTGGAAGTGGCTGGTGCAGTTCTTCTGGATCGAACCGCAAGTTCTGTTTGACCACTACTTCGGCACGGCCTTCTCCGAAGGCAAGCTGCGCGTGATCAGCTGGCAGCACCGCAGCCCTGTCATGGACGTGGTTGTGGAACGCCTGCCCCAGACTCTTTGGGTTGTGGGCCTGTCCTACATCGTGGGCATTCTGATCGCGCTGCCGATTGGCATCTATTCTGCTTACAAGCAGTATTCGATCTTCGATCAGGCCGGTACATTCATCACCATGATCGGCTATTCGATCCCGCCGTTCTTTACCGGCCCGCTGATCATTGTGCTGTTTTCGGTGCAACTGGGATGGTTCCCGTTCATCTATGACACCACACATGAGGTCACGGACTGGGACAGCTTTGTCTACCAGCTGCGCCAGATGATCATGCCGGTTATGGTGCTTGCCATGCAGACCACCGCCCAGATCAGCCGCTACATGCGTGCCTCGATGCTGGACAACCTCAATCAGGACTATGTGCGCACCGCGCGTGCCAAAGGCCTGAGCGAGAAAGTGGTCGTGCTGGTGCACGTACTGCGCAACTCGATGATCCCGGTTGTCACCGTGATTGCCCTTGGCCTGCCTGCAATCTTTGGCGGCGCCATCATCACCGAACAAGTGTTCTCGGTGAACGGCATCGGTGGTCAACTGATCGGCGCCATTCAGGCCAACGATCTGCCCACTGTGCAGACGCTGACCTTTATGTTCGCCATCCTGATCGTGTTCTTCAACCTTATCGCAGACGTGCTCTACGGTATTCTTGATCCGAGGATCCGCTATGACTGATATGTCCAACACGGAACCCACCGCCCCGCCGCACAGCCAATGGTATGACGTGTGGCACCAGTTCAAGGCCCACAAAGGCGCCATGTTGGGGGCTATCGTTTTCATCGTGATCATTCTGGGGGTCTTCATTGGCCCGTGGCTTTGGCCCTTTGATGCGAGCTACATCGACATCCGGTCCCGCAATCAGGGTCCAAGCTGGTCGCATCCTTTTGGCACCGACCAACTGGGCCGCGATACTTTGGCGCGCATGATGGCAGGCGGACAGACGTCCATTGCCGTTGGCCTGACGGCCATGATGCTGGCCCTGGGTCTTGGCAGCCTTGTCGGCATCTCGGCGGGCTATTTCAAACGACTCGACGGACCGCTCATGCGTCTGACAGATTTGTTTCTGGCCCTGCCGGTGCTGCCTTTGCTGCTTGTCATGATGATGCTCTTCCGCGAGCCGCTCTCGTCTGCTGTCGGTCCGGAACGCGGGATCTTTATCCTGATTGTTGTTGCGATTGGCATCACCTCGTGGATGCCAACAGCACGCATTGTGCGCGGCGATGTTCTGGCACTGAAAGAGCGTGAGTTTGTTCTGGCGGCCCGCTCGATCGGCACCTCCAACAAGAACATGATCACGCGCCACATCCTGCCCAACGTGCTGTCGCCAATCATGGTGTCAGCCACGCTGGGGATTGCCAATGCGATCATCACAGAAAGCGCCCTGTCGTTTCTGGGCCTCGGCTTTCCGCCGGACTTTCCGACATGGGGCCGCCTGCTGAACGATGCGACGCAATACCTGCAGGAGTATCCCGAACGTGTGTTCTGGCCCGGACTGGCAATCTCGCTGACGGTTCTGTCGGTGAACTACCTCGGCGACGGTCTGCGCGACGCTTTGGACCCACGCATTCGCGGCCGCTAAGGCCTCTGCATAAAACGACAAAAGGCCGGAGCACTCGCTCCGGCCTTTTGCTTTGGAGATGATCGCATTGAGTGTTAAATCCCAATCTCGCAAGCGAACTTCGAGCTTGCAGCGGCGAAGGGCGGGTTTGAGCCCAATCTTGCCGAAATTAAGCGGAAGGGTAAATGTCTGCTAAAGAATACCAGCCAATTTGATGGCTGAGGTCATGCGATCGTGATGCCCATCGTCATGATAAGGGTAACGCTCATCAAAGCGTTGAAACGAGTAATCTGAATCGATGGCAAGAAGATCCGCAATCTGTTCTTTGGCTTCATCGAGCCGTCCGGCTTCAACAAGTATCGCCGACATCACGATCCGAGCTGGTGGGAAAGACGGTGCCATCCGGATAGCGCTCCACTCGTATTCTTCAGCTTCCGCAAGGTTGCCGGATAAGAAATGGCCATGTGCAATATGATGCAGTGCGTTGGGAGGGGGAACCGGATCAAACCGGAGGCCCGTCATTCCTACCTCAATTGCCCGCTCAGGTTGCCCGGCATAGTTCAGCGCTTCACTGAACCAGAAATAGGTATCGGCATTGTTCGGATCGATTTCCAATGCCTTCTCAAAACTCTTGATTGCGCCTTCGGGATTGCGAAGGAATGTCTGAACCCAGCCATAGCGGCCATTGGCCAAGGACGACATCGGACCCAGTTCAATCGCTCGCTGGGCTTTTTCCGCGGCAATCTTGAGACCATCATCGTACCCCGGCCAGGCGAAGGACCACCCGCTTTGATAAGGAAAAACCAACCCCGCCCAGGCATCGGCGAAGTTCGGGTCAATGGCGATTGCCTGATCATAAAGTGCAATGCACTCGACGTTGGTTTCAGGTGAAAACATAAAGAACTTGGCACGCCCCTTGAGGCTTAGCTCATAAGCCTCGACGCTGTGCGTGCTGCGTTTCGTGCCCGGGCTCTGTTTAAGACTGACCTGAAGCGCAGAAATGATCTTTGCGGCGATTTCGTCCTGAAGCGCAAAAATATCCTGAACGTCGCTATCGTATCGCTCTGCCCAAACGTGCCCGCCGCTGCTGGCGTCAATCAGTTGTGCGTTGATCCGAATACGATTGCCAGCCTTGCGAACACTGCCCTCAAGGACGTGGCCAACGGCCAGTTCCTGCCCGATTTCGACAATATTTTTGGGCGAGTTTCTGTAATAAAACGACGAATTTCGCGCGATGACGAAAAGGTCACGGATTTTGCTCAGGTCCGTTATCAGGTCCTCTGTAAGCCCGTCGGCAAAATACTCTTGTTCTTGATCAGCACCGATGTTGACGAACGGTAATACCGCGATGGACGCATGCGGTGCGGGCGTTTTGTCGACCAGAGCAACAGGGGTCGGCTCAGCCTGTGAATCGTCCAACTTGGCCACGAACCGAAAACCTTGACGTGGAAATGTCCTGATGACCGATTGCGAAACACCGTCATCGTTTAGCGCGCGACGTAAGGCGTTAATGCGGGCGTTTAGGGTGCCGTCACTGACAATACGGCCTTGCCAAACAGTTTCGATGATCTCGTCTTTCGGCACGACCCGGTCGGCGTTTTCAATTAGAAAAACAAGAAGCGAAAAGGCCTGTGGTTGCAGCGGAATGACCTCGTCGGCCTGCATAAGTTCCAGGCGATTGGTGTCGATGCTGAAGTCCCCAAACCTGAAATTCATCTAACGGCAAGCTCGCGGCAAGCAAAATTCACGGACTGGCAATGCATCAATAATATCCCGTTCAAGCGCTCATTTATACGGGTCAGTAGTTTGGTTACATCACAACCCACGGAGACCAGCATGAAACTCTCAGCAACCCTCGCAAACGCTAACATCCATACGCAAACCCACAAAGAAGTTTCGCAATCAGACAACAAAGCTACTGCTGGTAGGACATTCTGGCGTTCTCTCACAACACATTTTTGGGCCTACACCGAGGAAGCAGAACAGACCGAAACCAAATCCTTCGAGGGCTTGCTCTGATCCTAACCAATTTGGGTCGTTGTAGGTGTGCCAGTCGGGGAAGGAGCCATTCTCTTGACCACCTCGGACGGCGGCAAAGTCCCGCAAAGCCGACACTCAATGTGACCTGAACACTCAAATGTTTCCCTATTTCCAAAGCTTTGCTTTGGTGGCGCCCGGCCCCCCCGCCCCAAGACAGCCCTACTGCATCCGCGATTTGATCCGCCGCACCAGCCACCAGACCGTCAGCACCACCGGCAAGGTGATCGCGGCCGTCATGATGCCCTTGCTGACGCCCAGTGGGCCGGCCAGCGGATAGACCAGATACCCCGCCAACGAGACCGCGTAATAACTGATTGCCACCACCGACAGCCCCTCGACAGTTTCCTGCAGGCGCAGGGCCAGATCCGCCCGTCGGTCCATGCTTTCAAGCAAACTCTGGTTTTGCGCCGAGCGCGCCACCTCGACCTTGGTGCGCAACAGCTGCCCTGCCCGCCCGGCCCGATCCGCAAGTGACATCATCCGCGACTTGGTGGACGTCACGGTGCGCATCGCAGGATCATACCGGCGGGACATGAACTCACCCAAAGTTTGGCGCCCCATAAACCGCTCCTCGCGCAGCACTGTGATGCGCTGATGCACAATCGCCTCATAGGCTTCGGTCGCGCCAAACCTAAAGGATGTGTCCGCAATCAACTTTTCCAGCTCCCCCGACAAATCCAGCAAGCGCTCCAACGTCTGATCGGGGTTCTCGTCGCTGCTGCGCAGGTGGCCCATCAGGTCGGCCACCTCGGCCTCCAGCTGGCCCAGCTTGGGCGCAAAGGATTTCACCCTGAAATATCCCAGCATCGACATCGATTTATATGTCTCGATCTCACACAGTCTTTGCACCACGCGCCCCACGCGCCGCTGCCCGGTGCCGTCCGAGACAAAAAGCGCCATGCGCTGATGCCCTGCCGCGTCAATCCGGAAATCCGTCGCCACAAGGCAGGACTGGTCCAGAACGTGGCTCATGGCGATGCTTTCAGGCACGAACCAGCTTGCGAGCTCTTCATGTGTCTTGTCGGCGTCGCGCATCCGGTCCACGCGAATAAGCGCCGAGGTGATGCGCTTGCCTGGCGCAGCCTCTAGCCAGTCTTCGGGAAAGACCTCAAAATCCGCCGGATCAAACGGCCGCGTACTCAGCCGGTCGATGAACACGGTGAAAGTCACAAACTCGGCGTGCATTTCCCATTTGAGCCGATGGCGTCCGATGTCGCAGGAAAAATGCGTGGCACCCGGTTGCGGATGATGGGCGCCAAACCGGTCCAACAGATCTTGTAAATGTGCCAACTCGGCATCTCGGGACTGTCCGATAACATCAACCGACGTGCGCAGCGCCAGAAAGACGGCGGTGGCCGGCGCCTCCAAAGTCGGAAACGGCCGCGCGTGCAGCTCATTGGCCAGCTTGTAGCGCAAAGGGTGGTCGTCAATCGGGGGCATAGCAAAGGCTCCAAGGTTGCCAAACGATAGCGCGCGCCCGGAAGCCTGTAAAGAATATATAGTTATCAATGACTTAGTGGAATACCGCGGTATACCGAGCGCAATTTTTGCTTTAAAACCAAACCCTCCCGCCGGCAAAGCCGTTGGGCCGGGCTCCCGGCTGCGCCGGGAGCCTATCTCGCGCTGCGCGCGACCGGGGCGCCGCCCCCGTCCCCGAGGTATTTCGGGAACAAAAAAGGCGCCCCCGCAGGAGCGCCTCTCTTGACGTTTTGTAACCCTAAGATCAGTCGATCATGCCCAACAGCTTGTCGAGGCTGGCTTTCGCATCACCATAGAACATGCGCGTGTTCTCTTTGAAGAACAGCGGGTTCTCGATACCGGAATAACCGGTGCCCTGACCACGTTTGGAGACAAACACCTGTTTCGCCTTCCAGCACTCCAGAACCGGCATGCCGGCGATGGGGCTGTTGGGGTCTTCTTGTGCCGCAGGGTTCACGATGTCGTTGGAACCGATCACGATGGCGACGTCCGTTTCCGGGAAGTCATCGTTGATCTCGTCCATTTCCAGCACGATGTCATAAGGCACTTTGGCTTCTGCCAAGAGCACGTTCATGTGACCGGGCAGACGACCCGCAACAGGGTGGATCGCAAAGCGCACGGTCTTGCCCTTGGCGCGCAGACGACGTGTCAGCTCAGCCACGTTCTGCTGTGCCTGAGCCACTGCCATTCCGTAACCCGGAATGATGACAACGCTGTCCGCATCATCAAGCGCTGCTGCAACACCGTCAGCCTCAATTGCGATTTGCTCGCCTTCGACTTCCATTGCAGGACCAGACGCGCCGCCAAAGCCGCCCAAGATCACCGACACAAAGCTGCGGTTCATCGCTTTGCACATGATGTAGCTCAGGATCGCCCCCGAGGACCCCACCAGCGCGCCAACCACGATCAACAGATCGTTGCCAAGCGAGAAGCCGATCGCCGCCGCGGCCCAACCGGAGTAGCTGTTCAGCATCGACACAACCACCGGCATGTCCGCACCACCGATGCCCATGATCAGGTGATAGCCGATGAACAGCGCCGCCAGCGTCAGGATCAGCAGCGGCAAGAAGGCGCCGCCGTTGAGGTACCAAATCAAGCACAGCACCGAGATCGTCGCGGCACCTGCGTTCAACAGATGGCCGCCAGGCAGTTTTTCCGCATTGGAAGACACTTTGCCCGAGAGTTTGCCATAGGCAATCACGGAGCCTGTGAACGTCACAGCTCCAATCCAAACACCCAAGGCGAGTTCAACCCGCAGGATGCCTACCTCGACTGCGTTTTTCTTGGCCAGAAGTGCCGCAAAACCGTCGAGCGCCTTTTTGGCGGCATCGTCCATTGCGGCAACATTGCCGAGTTCCAAATGCGCGTTAAAGCCGACAAAAACAGCCGCCAGACCAACAAGCGCGTGCATGCCAGCCACCAATTCGGGCATCTGGGTCATCTCGACCTTGGATGCCAGTTGGTAACCAATCATACCACCACCCGCGATCAGCAGCAGCGACAGCAGCCACAGACCGGAGCCGGGACCAATCAACGTGGCAAAGACCGCAAGGCCCATGCCAGTGATGCCATACCACACCGCCCGCTTTGCGCTTTCCTGATTGTTCAGGCCGCCCAGCGACAAGATGAAGAGAACAGCCGCGACAACATATGCGGCAGTTGTGAATCCAAATTCCATTGCTCTCTACTCCTTCACGATTTCTGGAACATGGCGAGCATGCGCCGTGTGACGAGGAAGCCGCCAAAGATGTTAATCCCGGCCATAAAGATCGACAGACCCGCCAGCACAATCACCAACCAACTGCCGGAGCCCACTTGCATGAGCGCGCCAAGAATGATGATCGACGAAATCGCGTTGGTCACAGCCATCAAAGGTGTGTGCAAGCTGTGTGCCACGCCCCAGATCACCTGGAAGCCCACGAAACAGGCCAACACAAACACGATAAAGTGCTGCATAAAGCTTGCTGGCGCGACCAGACCCAACAGAAGGATCAATGCACCGCCACCGCCCAGCAGCATCACCTGCTGTTTGGTCTGTGCTTTGAACGCAGCCGCTTCGGCCGCAAGCTGTTCTTCACGCGTCAGTTCCGGCACAACCTCTTTTGGTTTGGCAGCAATCGCGGCCACTTTCGGAGGGGGGGGCGGGAACGTAATGTCACCTTCAAAGGTCACAGTCGCGCCACGGATCACGTCATCTTCCATGTCGTGATTGATCTGACCGTCTTTTTCAGGGGTCAAATCGGTCATCATGTGACGGATGTTGGTCGCGTAAAGCGTGGATGCCTGCGACGCCATACGGCTTGGGAAGTCGGTATAGCCGATGATGGTCACGCCATTCTCGGTCACGATCTTCTCGTCCATGACGGTCAGCTTACAGTTGCCGCCTTTTTCCGCTGCCAGATCGACAATCACCGACCCCGGCTTCATCGCTGCGACCATGTCTTCGGTCCACAGTTCCGGCGCTTCGCGGTTGGGGATGAGCGCCGTGGTGATCACGATGTCCACCTCGGGCGCCAGCTCGCGGAACTTCGCAAGCTGGGCTTCGCGGAACTCGGGGCTGGACACAGCAGCATAGCCACCGGTTGCCGCGCCATCGGCCTGCTCTTCCTCAAAATCGAGATAGACGAACTCGGCGCCCATCGATTCAACCTGCTCGGCCACTTCGGGACGCACGTCAAACGCAAGCGTGATCGCGCCCAACGACGTGGACGTACCAATTGCGGCCAAACCAGCCACGCCAGCACCCACGACCAGAACCTTCGCGGGCGGCACTTTGCCGGCTGCGGTGATCTGGCCCGTAAAGAAGCGGCCAAAGTTGTTGCCTGCTTCGATGACAGCGCGGTAGCCCGCGATGTTTGCCATCGACGACAGCGCGTCCATCTTCTGTGCGCGCGAAATACGTGGCACCATTTCCATGGCGATCACGTTGGCTTTCTTGGCTTTCGCCGCCGACATGCCGTCGTCGTTGCCCGCAGGATTGAAGAACGAAATCAGCGTCTTGTCTTTGGTCAAACGCTTGAGTTCCGCCGCATCCGGCTGGCGCACTTTGGCAATGATGTCGCTGGCTTTCCAAAGCGCGGCAGGGGTCTTGAGGACCTCGACGCCAGCAGCTTCATAAGCGGCATCCGTAAAGCCCGCATTGGCACCAGCGCCCGCCTCGACGGCACACTCATAGCCCAGTTTCATGAGTTGTTTGGCAGAGTCAGGAGTCATCGCGACCCGGTTCTCTCCCTCAAACACCTCTTTTGGCGTTCCGATTTTCACCTTTCTTATCCCCCTCTGGTGTTGGAGTAATAATATTTCACGCAGACAACGCTGCACTTGCAGAAAGTTTTAACGGCACCCGTGATGCTGCACAAGCAAACAGAGTGCGTCCCGTGTTTCTACGACGCAACGGCATCACACCCAGCGCCTGACTTTTTCGCTGTATTTGGCGAATTCCATGCGAAACGTGCGGCGCAGGCGGTTTTCCTCGGGAATGACAAAGCGCCGCTCCAGAAGCCACAAAAACAGCGGCACCAGCGGCAAGGCTAGAACCGCGTCCCAATAAAGGATCATCCCAGCCAGAACCATCATATCGCCCAGATAGATCGGATTGCGCGAGCGGCTGAAAATTCCGGATTGAACCAGCCGTGCGCTTTCGTGATGTGGGTGAAACGTGGTTTTCTGACGGCGCATTTCGTACACGGCCAGCGCCATCAAAACGATGCCGCCACCCACCAGCAACCCGCCAAGCAGATCTGCCCAAACCGGACCAAACGACAATCCAAAAGAAAAATACTGCGCCTGACCCCAAGCCACAGCCAGTGCCAGAACAAGCCAGACAGGCGGCAAATCAAACGGCCGACTCCGGGTCTCGGTCATGCACAGGCTCCCCTACTGGCTTGCGGCGCTTCGTGCACCTGATGCGCCGCGTGGCGTCTCGACTGGTGTAACGATGTTTTACCCTGACGCAACGGCACAAAACGCCCCATGGGTCAAAAAGGACAGAAAGACTGCACTTTTGCATCGCTTGGGACATCGTTCGCGCAACGATCCAGCTGCGGAACACACGCAATGCAACAGAAAGTGACGGCGCGGCGTTTGCCTTAGGATCCGCTTGTCTCCCCTGCCCGTGCGGCCCATCCTGCACACAACAGAACAAGGGAGAACACCATGTCTTTGAACGGCAAACACGCACTGGTCACCGGCGGCGGCACAGGCATCGGTCTGGCAATCGCTCAGGCTCTGGCAGCTGAGGGCGCGCACGTCACCATCACTGGTCGCCGCCTTGAGGTGTTGCAAGACGCCGCCACCGACAACATCCACCCGCTGGCGATGGATGTGGCCGAAGAGGCGTCGGTTGTGGACGGCGTCGCGGCGGCTGTGGCCGCCCGTGGTCCCATCCAGATCTGCGTCGCCAACGCCGGCATCGCCGAAGGCCGCGCCCTGCACAAAACCGACATGGCATTCTGGCGCAATATGATGTCCATCAACATCGACGGCGTCTTCCTGACAATCCGCGAAAGCCTAAAGTCGATGAACCAGACCGATTGGGGCCGCGTCATGGTGATTTCGTCCATCGCCGGCCTGCGTGGTCTCAAAGGGGGTCCAGCCTATTCCACCTCCAAACATGCGGTGAACGGGATGATCAAATCGCTGGCGGCGGACTATGCGCGCAAGCCGATCACCTTTAACTCGATCTGCCCGGCCTATGTGGAAACAGCGATCATCGATCAGAACATCGAAAGCATCATGGCGCGCACCGGCTGTACCGAGGAAGAAGCCCGCCACATGATGGTCGGCGTGAACCCGCATGGTCGCCTGATCAAACCCGAAGAAGTGGCCCACGCTGCCATGTACCTGTGTTCAGATTTGGCTGACTCGGTGCGTGGTCAGATGGTGCAGGTTTCCGGCGGCGAAATGTAATTCTCGGTCAGAGCCCTTTCACATCGTGTTGGGGTTCTGATCCAACGGCTGTGCACCGTTGCCGCACACGCTCGGAATGCCCTTCTCTCTCCTGCGGTTCTTGCGTACCAATGCAACAACTCTGTCGCTAAATCGCGCCCGAAGGAGACCTCCGGTGTCATCTGAAAACCGCACACTCTGTGATCGCAAACTGTCTTACTCAGAGATGGCGCAGGCCAGCCGCACAGGCGATCCCTATCACTTGACCAATTGCGACCTGCACGGCACCGACCTGGCCGAACTTGATTTCACAGGATGGAGTTTTGAGACCTGTAACCTGACAGGCGCATCGTTCAAGGGTGCAACGCTAGAAGAAGCCACGCTCAAGGGCTGCCGTGCTGGCAACATCGTCTTGCAAGGCGCCGATCTGACGGACGCTTTGATCTCGGGCGGCGATTATAGCAACGCCAATCTTCGCGGCACCAAGCTCACCCATTGCACAATCCGCAATTGCAAGATGACAGGCGCCGACCTCAGCGAAGCCCAGGCCATAGGCGTAACGCTGGAGAAAGTGCTGTTCCATCTCGCCGTCTTGCCAAGGTTTTCATTTCGAAAAATGACTCTCAAACGTGTGGATTTCTCGGACGCCAACATGAACCGCTGCGATTTTCGGGACGCCGTTTTAGAAGACTGTTCGCTGCGCAACACGCACCTGGTGGACAGCCGATTTGAAAACGCTGACTTGCGAGGCGCTGATTTGGGCGGGATCATGTTGACCGACATGCGCCGTTTCAAAGGGGCCACGATCTCCAAACAACAGGCTGCAACCCTTTTGGGACAACTGGGCTTGCAAGTGTTCTGAGCCAACAAACCGGCGGCATGGCGACGCCAAAAAACCGGCTCCAAAGCCCGATTTCTGAAACTGTCGCGAAACCGTCGCAATACCGACGCGATACAGAAACCGGTTTTACGCGGATTTAAGCACCGACACCGCTCGCTTCCCTTCGGCCCAGGCATGCACCGCCTGCCCAAACGCTTCAAACAATGGGCGGCTGACCGGATCATTGGCCGCGTCCCATTCCGGATGCCATTGCACCGACAAAGTGAACCCCGGCGCACCCTCGATAAAGATCGCCTCAGGCGTGCCATCCGGCGCGTATCCGTCGACAACCACACGGCTGCCCGCGCGCTTGATGCCTTGGCCGTGCAAAGTGTTGGTCATCACCTCGGGCGCGCCAAACAGCTTGTGAAACACACCCTCTTTGGAAAACGCTACTTTGTGGCGCAACGCAAACTTCTCCTCCAGCGTGCCATCAGGAGGCATGCGGTGGTTGTCACGTCCCGGAAGATCTCTGATTTCGGGATAAAGAGAGCCGCCCATCGCGACGTTAACCTCTTGAAACCCCCGACAAATTCCAAAGAACGGCTGTCCGTTTTCAACGCAGGCCCGCACCAAGGGCAAAACAATCGAGTCACGTGCCCGATCAAATGCACCATGCGCCTCGGTGGCGGCTTCGCCATATTCTTCGGGGTGAACATTGGGGCGACCGCCGGTCAGCAGAAAGCCGTCACATGTCTGCATCAACTCGTCGATCGATACAAACCGCGGGTCCGCCGGAACCAGCAACGGCATACAGCCCGAAACGCCTGAAATCGCTTCTGAATTCATCTCTCCGCCAGCATGGGCAGGGTATTGGTCGTTGATCAGATATTGGTTGCCGATGATACCGACGACGGGGCGCGCCATGAAAACCTCTTAGTTTGTTCGCCCGCCCAACATAGGCGCTGCACGAGCGATGAGAAAGCCCCCTCAGATTTCGCCGATCAATCCTGCGGCCTCGATGCCCGCCATTGCGGCAGTTGCATCATTTTCAGACGTGTCGCCAGTCACACCGACAGCCCCGATCACGGCACCCTTTTGGTCGCGCAACAAAACGCCCCCCGGCACAGGAATCACTTGTCCGCCATAAGCACCATTCACCGCCGCCATGAAATAGGCCTGCGCCTCGGCCCGCGCCATTTGTGCTGTGCCAGCCATGCCGAGCATCACACTGCCGTAAGCCTTGCCATGCGCGATCGCAAACCGGCCCGGTGCCGCGCCGTCTTCGCGTTCAAATGCTTGCACATGTCCGCCGGCATCCAGCACCACCACGGACAACGGTTTAAGCTCCATTTCCTCGCTTTTTTCCAACGCCTTACGAATAATTACACGCGCTTTGCGCAACGAAATTGACATGTATCTCTCCCAAAAATTGAATGGGCCAGAGCAGTGCTCCGACCCGGAAATTTATGCTTGTGCCTTCAGTTCCAAACGCCGTGCATGCAGCACCGGTTCGGTGTAACCGGACGGCTGTAACCGTCCTTTAAAGACCAGATCACAGGCCGCTTGAAACGCCACCCCGCTGAAGTCCGGCGCCATACGGCGATAGTCCGGATCGCTCGCGTTCTGGAAATCCACAACGGACGCCATCTTCTGCATGGCGGCCATCACCTGCGCTTCGCTGACAACGCCATGATGCAACCAATTCGCCAAGCCCTGCGAGGAAATACGACACGTCGCGCGGTCTTCCATCAGACCAACGTCGTTGATGTCCGGCACCTTTGAACAGCCCACGCCATGGTCGATCCACCGCACTACATAGCCCAGAATACCCTGCGCATTGTTTTCCACTTCTGCGGCAATGTCGGCATCTGACAGGTTCTGCCCATCCATGACTGGCACCGTCAGCAGGTCGTCCAAAGATCCGCGGGCACCACCGGCCTTAATTTCTTCTTGGCGGGCCAAAACATCGACCTCATGGTAGTGCGTCGCGTGCAGTGTGGCCGCGGTTGGTGACGGCACCCAAGCGCAGTTCGCGCCGGATTTGGGATGGCCGCTTTTCTGGTCCAGCATTGCCCCCATCAGATCGGGCATGGCCCACATGCCTTTGCCGATCTGCGCTTTGCCCTGCAAGCCACAGGCCAGACCGATGTCCACGTTGCGATCCTCATAGGACAGGATCCAAGGTGTTGTTTTCATCTCACCTTTACGCAGGAACGCGCCCGCTTCCATTGAGGTATGGATCTCGTCGCCTGTGCGATCAAGGAAGCCGGTGTTGATAAAGGCCACCCGCCCTTTGGCGGCACGGATGCACTCTTTGAGGTTCACCGAGGTGCGCCGCTCCTCGTCCATGATGCCCATTTTGACAGTGTTGCGCGGCAGCCCAAGAATGTCCTCGACCTTGGCAAAAATTTCGTCAGCAAAGGCCACTTCTTCCGGCCCATGCATTTTGGGTTTCACCACATAGACCGAACCATGCACCGAATTGCCACTTTCACGTTGCAGGTCGTGCATTGCGATCATTGCCGTCACCAGCGCATCCATCAGGCCTTCGCCGATTTCATTGCCTTCGCGGTCCAGCACCGCAGGGTTTGTCATCAAGTGGCCGACATTGCGCACCAGCATCAAGGAGCGGCCTTTCAATGTCTTTGCCACCCCGTCAGGCGCCGTAAACGCCACATCTCCGTTGAGAACGCGCTTAAAACTCTTGCCGCCCTTGCTGACATCTTCTGCCAGATCACCTTTCATCAACCCCAGCCAGTTGCCGTAGGCGACAACTTTGTCTTCGGCATCGACACAAGCCACGGAATCTTCGCAATCCATGATGGTCGACAGCGCGGATTCAAGCGTGATGTCGTTGACACCCGCCGTGTCGCCGGAGCCGATGTTTCCGGAAGGGTCAATCTCCAGAATAATATGCAAACCGTTGTTTTTGATCAAAATACGGTTGGGATTGGCGGCTTCGCCCACGTGACCGGCGAATCCACTGGCATCCTCAAGAGCAGGAACCAAAGCGCCGTTCTGCACCAATAGACCATCAACATCTGCCCAGCTGCCATCTGCCAGCGGCACTGAACGGTCCAGAAACTCGCGGCCCCAAGCGATCACCCGCGCACCACGTGCGGCGTCATACCCACCGCCTGCCAGCAAGTCCCCCATTGCGTCCGTACCATAAAGCGCATCATACAGGCTGCCCCAACGCGCGTTCGCTGCGTTCAGCGCAAAGCGTGCATTGGTGATCGGCACCACAAGTTGCGGGCCGGGAATATTTGCGATCTCGGGATCCACGTTGGCGGTTTCCACCGCGAAATCAGGGCCTTCCGGAACCAAGTAGCCGATCTCTTCAAGAAACGCTTTATAGGCCGCCGCATCATGCGGCTGCCCATTGCGCGACATGTGCCACCCATCGATCTGTTGTTGGATCTCTTCGCGCTTGGCCAGCAACGCCCGGTTCTTGGGGCCAAAATCATGCGCCAGCGCGCTCAGGCCGGACCAAAACGTGTCCGCGCTCACGCCCGTTCCGGACAGAGCGCGGTCTTCGATGAACGTCACCAGCTCCGCCGCGACCTGCAGCCCCTGCTTTTCAATCCGTTCAGCCATCGCGCCTCTCCCCTAATTGATATGATCTTGCATTTCCAATTAGAACATGAGTTTCCGATAGGCAACAAAATTGGTTCTTTTTGTTTACCAAAAGCATTTTCTTGGAAATCCGGAAAGCGAGCCGCCGCTTTCTTGTGCAGCCAGACAATGCAACGCGTCCCCTTGCGAGTGCTGCTCGATCAGATACATCTTTGCAAACACTCGGTGAGACAACATGTGCCAATGCACGAGACGGAGCAAATGATGCAGGATGCGGCCCCCAAGACGATCTTTCTCAAAGACTACACACCTTTTGGCTGGATCATTGACGATGTGCACCTGACATTCCGGCTGCACCCTTCGGCGACGCGTGTGATTTCGCGCATCCGGTTCCGCCCAGACTATGACGTGCCTCATCGCCCGTTCTTTCTGCATGGCGAGAGCCTGAAACCGATTTCGGCCAAAGTCGATGGGCATGACGTGGACTTGCGCCATGTAGAGGGCGGCATCGAAGCAGACGTGCCCGACGCCCCTTTCAATTGGGAGGCCGAGGTCGAGATCAACCCCGAGGCCAACACCGCCCTTGAGGGGCTCTATATGTCGGGGGGCATGTATTGCACCCAATGCGAAGCCGAGGGGTTTCGCAAAATCACATGGTATCCCGACCGCCCCGACGTGATGGCGCAATTCACCGTGCGCATTGAAAGCGACGCAGACCATACGCCTGTCATGCTCTCAAACGGCAACGGGCTGTACTATCATCAGGACGGCACTCAGACCCCTGCCCCCAATGTCTCGATCTATGAGGATCCGTGGCCAAAACCGGCCTATCTCTTTGCCTTGGTCGCAGGCGATCTGGTGGCGCATGAGGACACGTTCACCACCATGTCTGGCCGTGACGTGGATCTAGCGATCTATGTGCGCCCCGGCGATGAACACAAATGCGCCTTCGGTATGGAGGCTTTGAAAAAGTCGATGAAATGGGACGAAGACGTCTATGGCCGTGAATACGATCTGGACGAGTTCAACATCGTTGCGGTCGACGATTTCAACATGGGTGCGATGGAAAACAAGGGGCTGAACATCTTCAACAGCTCCTGCGTGCTCGCCAGCCCCGAAACCTCGACCGACAGCAACTTCGAGCGCATCGAAGCCATCATCGCCCACGAGTATTTCCACAACTGGACTGGCAACCGGATCACCTGCCGCGATTGGTTTCAGCTCTGCCTCAAGGAGGGCCTCACGGTTTTCCGCGACGCGCAGTTCACCGCCGACATGCGCTCCGAGCCAGTGAAACGCATTGATGATGTTCTGGCTCTGCGCGCTCGGCAATTCCCCGAGGACCAAGGCCCGCTTAGCCACCCGGTGCGGCCCGAGAGTTTTCAGGAAATCAACAACTTCTATACGGCCACCGTTTACGAAAAAGGCGCCGAAGTCATTGGCATGCTTAAGACGCTTGTCGGCGATGCGGCCTACGCCAAAGCGCTTGATCTGTATTTTGACCGCCACGACGGTCAGGCGTGTACGATTGAGGACTGGATACAGGTGTTTGAGGACAGCACCGACCGCGATCTGAGCCAGTTCAAATTATGGTATTCGCAATCTGGCACGCCAAAGGTCTCGGTGCGCGAAGACTACAAGGACAACACCTTTACGCTACATCTCAGCCAATCCAGCGCGTCGACGCCCGGACAAGGCGAAAAGCTGCCCCAGGTGATCCCGGTGGCCGTGGGCCTGTTGAACGACAATGGCGACGAGGTGATGCCAACCGCGGTGCTTGAGCTGACTGAAGCAGAGCAGAGTTTCTCTTTCGAAGGTCACGCCAGTCGACCCATCCCGTCCATTCTGCGCGGTTTTTCCGCTCCGGTTACGTTGGAACAGAACATCAACAATTCGCGTCGCTCGTTCCTGTTGTCGCATGACAGCGATCCGTTCAACCGATGGGAAGCAGGCCGGATGCTAGCGCGCGACTCGTTGCTGACGTCGATCCGCGAAGGCACGGCGCCTGATGCCGACTACCTAGAGAGCCTTAAATCGGTTTTGCGCGACGAAACGCTTGATCCGGCCTACCGCGCCCTGATGTTGGCACAACCGTCGCAATCCGAACTTGCGGGCGTGCTGCATCAAGCTGGCGACACCCCCGATCCGGCCGCCATCCACGCCGCCAGTGAAGCGATGCGCACCGCCAAGGCGCAAAGCTGGGCAGACATTCTGCCCGACCTTTACGCCGCCAATCAGGTAGATGGCCCTTATGCGCCTGACGCCGAGGGGGCTGGCAAGCGTGACCTTGCAAACTCGGCTCTGGGCCTTCTGAGCAGACTTGATGGCGGCGCAACCGCCGCCACGCAATACGCCAACGCCGACAACATGACGCTGCAACTCGCAGCGCTCAGTGCGCTTTTGGACGCCGAGGCCGGAGACAACGCCCTTGCAGCCTTCTATGATCAATGGCGTGACGACAGGCTGGTGATCGACAAATGGTTCTCTTTGCAGGTGATGCACGCCAAACCTGACGTTTTGGCAGAAACGGCAAAGCGACTGACCAACCACATCGACTTTGACTGGAAAAATCCCAACCGCTTCCGCGCCGTGATGGGTATGCTTGCAGCGCATCACGCTGGCTTCCACCACGAAAGCGGCGCGGCTTACGAGCTGTTGACGGATTGGCTGATCAAACTTGATCCGGTGAACCCACAGACCACCGCCCGCATGTGCAGCGCCTTTCAAACATGGAAACGCTATGATGCGGCCCGTCAGTCCCTAATCGCGACGCAACTGGGGCGCATCGCAGGCCAGCCGGATCTCAGCCGTGACACAAGCGAGATGATCACTCGCACACAAGGCGCTTAAGATATGCCCGAGCCGTTGACGTTCACCCACTTCGGGCGCAACCGCCGTACCGTAATGGCGCTTGGGCTGGCCGTACTTGTGCTGGCGGGTCTCAAGGCTGTCGGCACGGTTACTTGGATTCTCGCCATTCTGGGCATCTTTGCGGTACCCGCGCTGATTGATGTGATGCTCAACCCGGTTTCAACATTCTCCTTGGCCGACGGCGTGCTGAGGTGGAAAAGCGCCACACAAGAGGCAGAAATGCGCACAGATCAAATCCGATCAGCCCGTTTTGACACCCGTCTGGACATCTCGGTGCGCGCAACTCTGCAGATGGTTGATGGCTCCAAGGTGCGGATTCCCAACGATGTTTTGCCATCTCCGGACCGTTTGCAGGCCACGCTTGAGGCCTATGATATCCCGGTTGACCGCCATCATTTCCGGGTTATTTGACCAAAGGTAATTTGGGCGCTGGCAAGGCCAACATGACCGTATGATATCAACATGACGCCTAACTTTGGCCCAAGTGGGACTGCATCCTAGTCGCAAGAACAGGAGCAGACCTTAATGAAATTCTTTTCGTTGGACAGAACGAGCGTGTCTTCCGCGGCGGAGCCGACGCTGAAGAAATTGTCGCAAACCTTTTATGGTGGCGACAAAGACGACGTTTCCGATCTGCCAGCCGAAGGCAACAAGACCGTCAAGGACCTGTTGCACCGTCTGCAAATCCCGATCAATACCAACACACCTGATCAGCTCGAAAGCGATCAATCACGCGATCAGGGCTTGTTTCTTGCCCGTCAGGAACGCTGGTCAGACCTCGAAGATCAGATCCGCACCTATGACCAGAACCGCACGACCACCTCGGCAGGAACGCCTCTGGCGGAACTGATGCTATTTGGCGCGCGTTCCGATGTTGTGCGTGCGGCCGAGCATGCTTTGCTTCACGGTCACCCCGCCAGAGGCGCGGATTTCTTTGCTGGCATAGAAGCACTGGAATACATGCTTGAGGAACACCCAAACAGCTATCCTTTGGCGCTGATCGTGGCGCATATGCACATCGACATCGGCTGGGCATGGCGCGGTGCGGCGGCCAAAGAAGACGTGCGCGAGCTGAACCGCGAGGCCTTTCAAGCCCATTTTGAACGTGCTGAAACCATTTTGGATCGTTTCTGCCCGACGGCCCACTATTCGCCTGCTCTGTCTGCGGCGCGCTGCGCCTTGCTGCCAGGCCAGGCCAACCCGGCAGAAAAGCTCTGTGCGGAATTTGAGGCGCTCATTGCGCTGGACCCAACCAATCCGCGCCACATGCGGGCGCTTGGCAACTATATGTTGCCCCGCTGGTACGGCGACTTTGACCAGCTTGACCTGCAAGCCCGCCGCATTGCTGCGCGCACCTATGATTTGTGGGGCGCTGGCGCATACGCCTGGGTTTGGTTTGACGCACTTTTGGTCGATCCGCGCGGGTTGGAAATGGTTGAAATCGAATACTTTTTGGACGGCGTGGACGACGCCCTTTCCCGTCGTGGGGATCAGCATTCTGCAAACCTTATGGCAGCGCATCTTTTCCGCAGCTGGCAACATGCGCGCGAACTATACAGTGACAACGGTTTCCGCGCTGACTTGGCACCTGCGCTGCGCGAAGGTTTTGACATGGTCGTGCACGACCACCTGCGCGAAATTCACCCCTTAATCTGGGGTCATGCCGAAATCGGATTTGAAAACACCTCGCGCATCATTTCCCGTGAACGGCTTGCGGCCAAGGGCAAGGAAATCGCGCTCCACGCTGTGGCCATGCCCTTCATGACCGGCTTGCAAAACGGGCAGACCGTCTATTTCACGCCTGACGGCATCACCCAGATCAACCCCTGATCGCCCTGAGAGGGGCGGGAAACCACCTGCCCTCTTGCTCCTCTGACGTGGCTGGCCTAGAACGCAGGCAAGCCATAGATTCAAGGAGCCTGAGCGATGCTCGACCTGACATATCAGACCCCAAAGCCCAAAGTGATCGCGGGCGCCAAGCATGACTGGGAACTGGTCATCGGCATGGAGGTGCACGCACAGGTTTCTTCCAATGCGAAACTCTTCTCCGGCGCATCCACAAAATTTGGCAACGAACCCAACTCAAACGTGGCGTTCGTTGACTCCGCGATGCCTGGAATGTTGCCGGTTATCAATGAATTCTGCGTCGAGCAGGCCGTCCGCACCGGCCTTGGCCTGAACGCAGAAATCCACCTGAAATCGGCGTTTGACCGCAAGAACTATTTCTATCCTGACCTGCCGCAGGGCTATCAGATCAGCCAGCTTTATGAACCCATCGTCGGCGAAGGCGAGATCCTCGTGGACATGGAACCGGGTGTCGCTCGCATGGTGCGGGTGGAGCGTATCCACCTTGAGCAGGACGCGGGCAAATCTGTGCACGACATGGATCCGAACCTGTCGTTTGTCGACCTGAACCGGACTGGCGTCGCGCTAATGGAAATCGTCAGCCGCCCTGACATCCGCAGCCCCGAGGAGGCAGCGGCCTATGTGCTTAAGCTGCGCCAGATTCTGCGCTATCTCGGCACCTGTGACGGCAACATGCAAAACGGCAACCTGCGCGCCGATGTGAACGTGTCGATCTGCCGTCCCGGCCAGCACGAGAAGTACATGGAAACGCAAGATTTTGGTCATCTCGGCACCCGCTGCGAAGTCAAAAACATGAACTCCATGCGCTTCATCCAGATGGCGATCATGGTCGAGGCCGAGCGCCAGATCAAAATCGTTGAGGGCGGCGGCAAGGTCGATCAGGAAACCCGTCTGTATGACGCGGACCGCAACGAGACACGCTCGATGCGCTCCAAGGAAGAGGCGCATGATTACCGCTACTTCCCCGATCCGGATCTCATGCCGCTGGAGATCGAACAGGGCTGGGTCGACGACATCCAAGCCAACCTTCCCGAGCTTCCGGATCAGAAAAAGAACCGCTTTATCAGCGACTTTGGCCTGTCCGAATATGATGCGTCGGTGCTGACAGCGGAAAAAGAAAACGCCGATTTCTTTGAAGCTGTGGCCGAAGGGCGCAACGGCAAACTGGCCGCGAACTGGGTCATCAATGAACTGTTTGGCCGACTGAAAAAAGAGGAGCACGCGATCACAGAAAGCCCGATCTCACCAGCACAGCTGGGCGGCATTCTGGACTTGATCGGCTCTGATGCTATTTCGGGCAAGATCGCCAAAGACCTGTTTGAAATCGTCTACACCGAAGGCGGTGACCCCGCCCAGATCGTAGAAGAACGGGGCATGAAGCAGGTGACTGACACGGGCGCGATCGAAACCGCGCTGGATGAAATCATAGCAGCAAATCCGGCACAGGTTGAAAAGGCTCAGATCAACCCGAAGCTGGCAGGCTGGTTTGTCGGTCAGGTCATGAAGGCCACCGGCGGCAAGGCCAACCCAAAAGCTGTAAACGAACTGGTTGCGAAGAAGCTGAACAGCTGAGTATCGCTGTCGGCAACGCGTCAGTAACGCGTCTGCATTGCGTCGGTGCCAGAAATGGCGCCGACGTTTTTGATTTTGCGGCTTGGCCCCTTTGGATCATTCTGGATCCGGTGGATCGACCCTATCCAGACGAAAAGTTTGATGAAGCCCGCGTATCCCCTTGAGCTCTCTTTCGGTCGGATCGGAAAACCGGAAAGACGTCATTCCGTTAACCAACAATCGGGTCGCGTCAGAAACACGGATTTCATTTGGTGCAGCACTGGCTGCGATGCGCGCGGCCTTGTTCACCACGGTTCCGAAAAAGTCGTTTCCGGTTTCAACAACCACTCCGGTGCGAATGCCTATCCGCAACGACATGCTCGGCCCCACATTCAGCGAGGAGACGCGCGCTTGAATGGCCTGCGCAGCCCGCAGCGCGGACTCGGCGGTTTGAAAACTTGCCATTGACCCGTCCCCGAGAGATTTGACCAATTGCCCGCCGTTTCTACGCACTATCCCATCGGTCTCAAGCAGATGCCGGCTGATGGCTGCAGTCCATTTTACGTCGCCAACCTCCACGGTCAAAGCGGATGAATCGACGACATCTGTGAACATAATCGCCGCAATTCCGGTCTCGCCGACCACCGGATTGTGCTTTGAACGCGCTTGAAACAATGCGGTCAATTCTCGAAGACCATCTTCGTCAATTCCCTCGTCATTGTCGGGAATGGAGCTGTGAATATGTTGAATTCTCCAGATCCCTCCCTCGATCACAAAGACCAGCGTGATCCTTGCTCTTTGAACATCTCCGGATTTCGATTTCTGTATGTCGCCTTCCCAAAGCGACCATCCAGTGTCGCCATTACAAAACGCCTTTGTGCGGGTTTCCAAAATTCTGGACGAAGACATATTTTTGGAGGGGTTTTCATAAGATCTCCGCAAGTCTTCGCCCTCCCAGATCTCCTGGACAGACGGCCCGCAGAAAATGAGCGGGTCCAACTGTGTGAGCAATCCGGTCACGTTTTTACCGCTGTTCTTCAACGTCGCCTCAACCCACCTGTCGGTCAGAGCGGTAAGTTCGGGGGAATACGAACTGTCCATTTGCATCATATACTCAATAAGGCGTTCAAAAGCCGTCCAACGGTCTGCTCGGAGGCAGAAAAATCCCGGGCGAAAATACGAAATGCCAACAGTTTACTGCATCAAAGTTACCGTTTGGTTTCTCTGCAAGGTCTTTTCATTGCGCCTTCCGACAGGCAAATCCGCCACGTCACCGCGCAATTTCAGCGTTGCTCCTGTCTCCTTTGGTTGGGCATAACTCTGCCAACTGAGAGGACAGACGATGACCCTAGACGCACCGTTCACATCCAGCTGGATGGATATCGACAAATCATGGTTGGACTATAACGGCCATCTTAACATGGCGTTTTACAACGTGCTGTTTGATCGCGGTGTCGATCAGATATGGCTGGAAATGGGATTTGGCCCTGAGTACCGCGAGCGCACCGGCAACACGACTTTTTCTGCTGAATTTCATCTCTGTTACCTGCGCGAACTCCATCTTGGCGACAAAGTAAAGGCGACATTCCATCTTTTGGATTTTGACGAAAAGCGCCTGCATTTTTATCAGGAACTCTGGCACGAGGACGGCTGGCTGTCTGCCACTGGTGAAGGCATCGGTTTGCACATCGACCAAAGTGGTCCACGAGTGGCGCCCATGCCGGCCGACATACAGGCCAACGTAAGCGCCCTTCACAAAGCGCATTCCGTATTGCCCAAGCCCGAGCGCGTCGGCCGTGTTATGGGAATTCCTAAAAAAGCTTGAGACTGCGGCGCCGGAAAGGGTATGAACCCACGTGCGCCAAAAAGGCCGCGAAGGGTAAAGCGATTACAAAATGATCTACGAGTACAAAGTGGTTCCAGCCCCGACCAAAGGGCAAAAAGCACGCGGCGTGCGCAGCACAGAAGGCCGTTTTGCCAACGCACTCCAAGCGTCGATGAACACCCTCGCCGCAGACGGCTGGGAGTTTTTGCGCACCGAGACCCTGCCCAGTGAAGAGCGCAGCGGATTGGCATCGACAGCCACCAAATACCGCAGCGTGATGGTTTTTCGCCGTCCGCGCGCAGATGACGCCAGCGCCTTTCAACCCAAAGAGTTGGAGCACCCAAAAGCTGCGGAATTGCCTGCCCCAGCAGCCAGCACAGTGGCTGCAGCAAGCACCACCGAGCCGCCATTGATGGAACCGTCGCAGACGCCTGGCACCGAAGTGTCGCCAGACCGAGCGGTGGAATCTCTCAATGCAAATGAGGTTTCCGAAACAAGCGCCGATGTCACCGACATTGCCGAAGCGCTCAAGAAACGTTCCGAGCCTGCGGATCCCACCTGACAAATTTTCTCCGCGATGTGCGCACTCTGTTTTTTTGCCCGACACGCCTGCGATGTTGGCCAAAAGACGCTTTCGCGTGCGACGGGGCAAACCCGGCGGACAGAATTTTTGTGTCGTTGTCAAATTCCGCAACTTTTTCTGCGTTCTGCCCCTTCAATCTCCCGTCGGTTTCGCTATTATCTGCTCTCCGAGTTGAATAGGTGCGTGCATGACCAAATCAGATCCCTTCGGTTTCGATATGTCGATTAAGTCGGCAAAGAAGAAAAACCCGCGCGGTCGCCGCACCATGTCAGGTGCATCAGAGACCTCGGTTCGGCAATGCGAACATGAGGGCTGCGAAGAAGACGGAAAGTACCGTGCGCCGCGCGCACCGGATGTTCTGGATGAATTCAAGTGGTTCTGCAAAGACCACGTGCGCGAATATAACCTGAAATGGAATTTCTTTGACGGCCAGACCGAGGCCGAGGTCAACGCACAAAACTCCAAGGACAAAGTCTGGGAACGTGAAACGACAAAATTCACCGATCCCGAGGCCCGCGCCTGGGCACGGCTTGGCATCGAGGACCCGCATCAGGTTCTGGGCGGCAACGCCACGCAAAATCCCGGCAAAAACGGCGGCGTGTCCAAACGACTGCCGCCCACGGAACGCCGTGCTGTCGACATCCTTGAAGCCAAGGACAGCTGGACCAAAGCCGAAGTGCGCAAGTCTTACAAAAAGCTCATCAAAGTGCTGCACCCCGACATGAACGGTGGTGACCGCAGTCAAGAAGAGCAGCTGCAAGAAGTGGTCTGGGCTTGGGACCAGATCAAGGAAAGCCGCAACTTCAAATAACAGCGACGCTTGCCAAGCCTCTGAAGATGTGCCCTTTTCCATTTGAGAAATAGGGCGGGACCTGTGGGATGGAACGCATCGGTAAAATTTTGATGACGCATCCCTCGTGGGTGTTTGCATTGGTGTGTTTGGCGTTGCTGGGGTTGCCGCTGGCGTTGTGGCAAGACATGGACGCGCTGAGCCATCGCGCGATGGAACGCCAAAGCCGCAGCATGAACGCGGTGCTGACCGCAGTCCGCGGCTACTACGCCGAAAATGTCGTAGATCGCATTCTGCAGCACGACGGCGACACCCAAGCCTTGCACAATTACGCGCAAACCCCGGGTGCTGTGCCGATTCCGGCGACGCTGTCACTGGAACTTGGTGCGAAATTGGCCGATGCGGACACGTCTGTCACCTATCGGTTTGTGTCAGACTTCCCTTTCACCAACCGCGCGCCCCACGAACTGACCGCGTTTGAGACCCGCGCAATCGAGACGTTTCGCACCACCCCCGACATGGGCGAAATCATGAACGAAGAAGGGGGCAGTTTTCTGGACCATTCAGTCACCGTTGCCACCCCGATCCGCATGACAGAGGCCTGTGTGGCCTGTCACAACAGCCACCCCGAAAGCACCAAGATCGACTGGGCCGAGGGCGATGTGCGTGGCGTACAGGTCGTGACTGTCCACCAACCGATTGCGCAAAACATCTGGGCTTTCCGCTGGTTGCTGACGTATCTGGCGCTGGCCGGTGGCGGTGGCCTCTTGTTTGCGGTGATGCAGTTCAGGCTGGCCCGCAATTTTGCGACCATCAATGACGAGCTAAGCGCCAACAACAATTTTCTGGCCGATGTGTCAGCCAAAGTGTCCAAATATCTGGAG
The DNA here is from genome assembly GCF_001292625.1 of Shimia sp. SK013. Classification (GTDB taxonomy): domain Bacteria; phylum Pseudomonadota; class Alphaproteobacteria; order Rhodobacterales; family Rhodobacteraceae; genus Shimia. Next base: position 166,563 of record NZ_LAJH01000011.1, on the reverse strand, counting down.
CCGCAGGTCTATAAATCCATCTTTGCCGGCGAACGTGACGTGTCGCTGACCACGGAACGCAAAAAGCTCACGGTGTTTTTCTCCGACATCAAAGATTTCACCGCCACGACCGAACGTATGCAACCCGAAGAGCTGACGGCGCTGCTCAATGAATATTTCACCGAGATGAGCCGCATCGCGCAGGATCACGGCGCCACCATCGACAAATTCATCGGCGATGCCATCGTGGCGTTTTTTGGCGATCCAAGCACCGAAGGGCCAGCCGAGGACGCGCGCGCCTGTGTGCGAATGGCTTTGGCGATGCAGGATCGGTTGGAAGAGCTGGAAACCGTTTGGCGCCAAAACGGGTTGGAGCATCCGTTTCGGGCGCGGATGGGGCTCAATACCGGATATTGCAATGTCGGCAACTTCGGCTCTGACATGCGTATGGATTACACAATCATCGGGGCGGAGGCGAACCTTGCGGCCCGTCTGGAAAGTATTGCGGAACCCGGAGGCATTGTAATGAGTTATGAGACCTTCGCCCACGCACATGATTTGATCGAGGCCGAACCGCTTGCGCCGCAACGGTTCAAGGGCATCTCGCGCGAGATCACCCCGTATCGCGTCATTCGCGAGCCCAAATCCAATGTTGCCATTAGCACGCACAAAGACGGCGACATGCTGGTTGTGGACTTGCAGGGGATTGATGTCAGCACGCGTGAAGCCATTGCCCGCGCCGTCAATGCTGAACTGTCCCGAAAGTCCGGCGACTAGAACAGAGGCGATGCATCCTAGTGTGGCCTACATCTGTCAATGCACGCATTTGGGCGCCTTCTCTTTGCCGAATTCCTTGAAAAACTCTGCAATCTGCGGTTTTATAGCAACATGGATGATGCAAATTACTTGCACCTCGCAGCGCTGACCCGCGACTTTGTTTTACATTTGCAGGACCTCGGCTATAGCGAGCAACAGCTTTTGGGCGGAACTGGTGTGACCCTTGCGGAGATCACGCCGCCGGAAGCCATGGCGCCCTTGACAGTCATCGCCGAAGTGATGCGGCGAGCAGTGGCTCTGACCGGCGATGACTTGGTGCACTTCAAATGGGCCCAAGAGCGCCAATTTAAGCGTCTCGGCCTGATAGGCTACTTGGGACACAGTTCGCCCACATTGCGAGATTTGTTTGAAAACGTCGTCCGCTATGAACGCACGTTTACCGATTCTATTCATTTCGACATTAGCGAACTGGAGCGCCAAGGCCTTGTTCGTTGGGAAGCATTTCTACCGGCGAGCGTGGACGCTGGCAATATCATGGAAGCCCAAGCAGCCCAATTCGTAAGCGGTTTGAGTAACCTTATGTCGCGCCCGCCACGCCTTTTGGAGGTCACATTTCGCCACCACAGGAACACCAATAAAGACGCCTTCACCTCATACATGAACTGCCCCGTCAGCTTTGATGCTTCTCACACGGCAATACGGTTTTCCAAGGACGACCTCGACCTCGAATTGCAAACGGCTGACAATGAGCTTAATGCAATTTTGCGCAAACATTGCGATATGGTCTTGGAGCAAACCCCGAAAAACCGCGATGACATTCGTCTGCGTGTTGAGAAATCCATTGTTGATCGCCTTTCCTCCGGGCGCGCGAATATTGAAACCGTCTCGCGTGATCTTGGGATGAGCAGCCGCACCCTCGCCCGGCGTTTAGCGGATGTGGGAACCACCTATCAGAAAGTCCTGTCCAATCTGCGCAAGGCTCTTGCGGTACGGTATCTGGACGATGTCGCCAGGAGCCAAACAGAGATCGCCTTTTTGCTGGGCTACTCGGACGTCAGCAGCTTTTCTTCGGCCTTCAAGCGGTGGACCGGCCACGCGCCGGGCGACCAGAGAACGTCACACTGAAATAGCATTGATCGCATTTGATCGCCGCCGCCAAGCGGCCCGACCGCAGTCTGGCGGAAACTCTCAAAACCCTGTCCGTTTCACGCAATGCCACAATGGTTAACGCACATAGATGAAGTGTGACCAAGAGGGTGATCTGCCAAGCAGCTTTTGGTCCTACGTCAAAACGTCATCTTGCGCTGCTTTCGGAGGATTTAGCATGTCCACATTGTCGCTTACGGCCCCACGTCCACTCGCCGCCACAGTCAAATTCGGGACCCTCCTCGGTCTCTGGAACGGGCTACGTGAGATTTTTGCGCGCCGTGCTTTCTCGCAACGCGAAACGCGTTTCAACAGCGCCAAAGCCGGCATCTATTTGACCGCCGCCACCGGAGGCACCCCACAGCGTTCATCGAGGGGGGCATAATGGCGCAAATTGTTCTGGTCGATAGTGACCGTTCCACTCTTGTGACCTTTAGTCGGCTTTTGGAAAGCGACGGGCATCGTGTTTTGAGCTTTGTCGACGGCGATGTGGCATTGCGCGACATCTCCAATCCTTTGAACGCGCTTTTGGTGATGAGTACGGCCTTGCCCGCCACCAGCGGTTTGGATCTGCTGCGCCGGTTGCGCCTGTCCAACACCTTGCCGGTGATCCTGCTTAGCGACGCCCGCTCTGACACCGAAGAAGCTTTTGGGCTGCATCTGGGTGCTGATGACTACATCCGCAAACCCGCCGCACCGCGTGTGTTGTTGGAAAGGATACGTGCAGTCCTGCGCCGGACGCGGCAAACGGCAACCGGGCCGGTGCTCACGTCTCGCATGATGCGGGGCCCTCTGATGATGGACCGCGATAGCCATGAAGTGCGTTGGAACGGTTGCGCCGTCGGGCTCACCGCAACTGAATTCAACGTGCTCTGGACGCTGGCGGACCGCCCTGGAACCGTTCTTGAACGCGCACGCATTCTTGATGCGGCCTATGGCACGGATCTGGGCGTCACGGACCGCTGCATTGATAGCCAGATCAAACGATTGCGCATGAAGTTTCGCAAAGTGGACCCCGATTTCGACAACATCGAGACGCTTTATGCGCTTGGCTACCGGTTCATTCAGCAGCAAGTTCAGGCGGTTGCCTAATAGGTTGTTGGAATTCATACAAAGGCCGGATCAGACTCAGCTTTCGGCCGGTTTGAACACCAGCGACACGCCGTTCAGACAATGCCGCTTGCCCGTCGGCTTGGGACCATCGCTAAAAATATGCCCCAGATGGCTGCCACAGCGACGGCAATGGCATTCGGTGCGCACGCGCAGCAGTTTGCGATCGTTCTTGGTGCCAATTGCATTGTTGAGCGACTTGTAAAAACTCGGCCAACCAGTGCCGCTGTCGTATTTGTGGCGCGAACTGTAGAGTTTCAGATCACAGCCGCGGCAGTGGTACGCACCTTTTTCATAGGTCTTGTCCAAAGGCGAGGACCCTGCCCGCTCCGTACTTTCTTTGCGCATGACCTTGTATTGCAAGGGCGTCAACATCGCTTTCCATTCCGCATCGGTTCGCGTGACTTCGAACGCCGCGGCAAAGGCCTGTTCAGGCGAGAAAAACGGCACTGCGGCAATACTGGCCAGAAAAATACGACGGTCCATAGCAGGTCTCCTTTTGAACAAGCCTGCCTCAAGACGTCACAACACTCAAATCACTGCCCTGCACAGCCGCGCGAGAATTATTGCAATCCCCGCGCGGCGATCTTGTGACTTACTCCGCGACGAGGCGCAATTTGGTCAGGTCGGGACCAATCACAATGTTGCCGTCGTATCCGCTTTCCCGCACCGCCTGAATATAGTCATCCGCAGACAGTCCACCCTTTTTGACCGGGTATGGCCCTTGCTTGGATGCGCCAAGTGGGGGGATGTGATGGGTGAGCATCAAATGTTTCACCCCTGCCCTCTGAGACAGGCCACCAAGATCAGTGGCCGTGGATTGACGGAAATAAATCGGAGGCGGAAAGCCTGACTCGCCATCAGGTCCCATGATCGGGTGAATGACGGAATGAACGACGACATCAGCGCCTTGCGCCAAGGCTTCTACCTGCGCCGAAGTGGAGGCGTTGCGTGGCGGAGCGGGCGTATCATTTCCGGCGTCTCCACCAATCACAACGCTGCCCGCAGGTGTATCGACGCGATAAGATGCGTGGCCGGGAACGTGGCGCGACTTTACTGCTGTGACTTTGACGTCGCCTTTTTCCCAAACCGTCTGCGCGTCGTCGCTGCCCATAAAGGTCATGATGTTCAGCAACTCAGAAGGCCCACCCGGCAAACGTTTCGGGTTTTCAGCCAACCGTTGTGCCATTTCACCGGACGCTATTAGGGCAGCACCCAGATTGGCGCCATATGAGCGACAACTCATGATGTGGCCTTTGGGTGCCGTGATATCATCCGAACAGACCATATCGATCTTTGGACCACCCGAATTGAAATGCCACCGCAGTTGCATCATGTCCATTAGGCCTTCGCTGTGGTCGGAATGCACATGCGTGAAAAAGACCGCGTTCAACTTGCCAACGGGCACGCCGATTTTTGACAATTGCTGCGTGGTTCCCCGCCCCGCATCAAACTGCAACAAAACGTCCGAGCATTTGTTTTCTTCGGTTCCGTAGCGCACCAAAGTGCCGGCGCCAGCTTGCCCTTGAAATACCGGCGGTCCGCCTTGCACACCTGTCAAAACGACTTCCATGCAAGGCGCGGCCTGTGCCGTCCCCGCCATCCCTGCGAGTCCGAGACCCAGCAAAATGCTGATCCCACGTAGCTTTAGATTTCCCATGATGTCCTCCCTTAGACCCTCCTCTTTTATCGATTTTTTAACAATAATGCAATTTTTGACGGTTTTTTGGGAAATCCAGTCATTATAGCAACATTTCCCATCAACCTGCCGGCCGGTTTCAAAGCGTCTCCCACAGCGGCAAAAAGACCCCACGTCTCGCTTCCAATCCCTCTTGCGATCCACACAGGTTTGAGGCACCAATGCCCCGTGGATTTCGGCCAAGCTTGCGCGCGGCCAGTAGAAGGACGACACACATGGCCGATGGTATGATCGAAGCAAACGCAAAACCCACCGAAGACATCGACGTGCGCGAAGTCTTTGGCATCGACAGCAACATGAAAATCAAAGGTTTTGCCGAGCGCACCGAGCGCGTGCCTGAGGTTGATCCAACCTACAAGTTTGATCCCGAGACGACGATGGCGATCCTTGCGGGCTTTGGCTATAACCGCCGCGTGATGATCCAGGGCTACCACGGCACTGGTAAATCGACCCACATCGAACAGGTTGCTGCCCGCCTGAACTGGCCCACTGTGCGTGTAAACCTCGACAGCCACATCAGCCGGATCGACCTGATCGGCAAAGACGCCATCAAACTGCGCGACGGCATGCAGGTCACCGAATTCCACGAAGGCATCCTGCCTTGGGCGCTGCGCAATCCAACTGCGATTGTGTTTGACGAATATGACGCCGGCCGCGCCGACGTGATGTTTGTGATCCAGCGCGTTCTGGAACATGACGGCAAGCTGACCCTGCTTGATCAGAACGAAGTTATCACGCCGAACCCGTATTTCCGCCTGTTTGCCACCGCCAACACTGTTGGCTTGGGCGACACAACAGGCCTGTATCACGGCACGCAACAAATCAACCAAGCCCAGATGGACCGTTGGTCGCTAGTGTCGACGCTGAACTATCTCAGCCATGATGCAGAAGCCGCGATCGTACTGTCCAAGGCGCCGCACTATAACTCTGCCGAGGGTCGCAAGATCGTCGCGCAGATGGTGACAGTGGCCGACTTGACCCGCACCGCGTTTATGAACGGCGACTTGTCGACCGTCATGAGCCCGCGCACCGTGATCAACTGGGCGGCCAATTCGGAAATCTTCCGCGATGTAGGCTATGCCTTCCGCCTTTCGTTCCTTAACAAATGTGACGAGTTGGAGCGTCAGACGGTGGCGGAGTTCTATCAGCGCTGTTTTGACGAAGAGCTTCCTGAAAGTGCCGCGAACGCCGCGTTGGGGTGACACCTGATTATTGAATTCAAAAGGGCCGCTTCCGATGGAAGCGGCCCTTTTTTGTTGGCGAACAGATTTGTCGATCATAACCCGATTTTCACATAGTTCATTATTGAAGTCATGCGCAGCATGACCTTTCGGATCACGTGTGTCGCCCCGACACTCTCTGTATAGATCGCCACCATGCCCGCAGCTCCTGGCGCCATGGAGCTTAGCACTTCTGGACTATCCAGCTTGATACGAAGCAAAAAGGGTTCAGCGACGATTTGCTGTGAAGAAAGAACTGTGCCAGATACGATTGCCTGTCCCTGTGACGACACGTCCAGCAGCAACTCAACTTCGCCAGTTAAGAGCTGTCCAGGTTTGGTTTTCATTGCGATTTCCACCTTTTGACCCGGCTTGATGTGCCGCTTGTAGATCTGGTGAACCTGGGCGACCAAAGCCTTTTCGCTGGTGTCAACAAACGCCATAGCTGGCGCAAGCGGCAAGCTGGTAACCCGCTGTCCCGCCGCGAGGGCGAGATTGGTCACAAATCCATCAGAAGGCGCAAGTACTTTGGTCTGTTCAAGGTTCCAGAGAGCCTGTTCAAGTTGCGCGTCAGCCTCGGCGACCTTAGCAATCACACCGTCTTTTGTTACGGCACCCAATTCGGTTTCAGCCTGCGAAACTGCGGCCGCTGCGGCTGCAACGGCTCCATTGGCAGTGTCCAGATCTGCCTGTCGTTGCTCCAGCCTGCTTTCCGAAATCGTATCGGTCTCAACAAGCTTTGCGTCATCTTCGTACCGTCTTGCGGCAAAAACTTGACGTGCTTGAGCCTGATCCAATTGCGCCTCGGCCGCCTTCAGGTTGTCAATGTCCTGCTCGGCTTGTGCAAGAACACGCGCCTTGCTGGCCTCGGCCAAGTCAACCGCGATCTGGAAGGGTTCGGGGTCCAACTCAAACAACAAATCGCCTTCTTTGAGAGGGACATTTGCCTGAGCGTGCACTGCCGTCACCTGCCCGCTCACATTTGGAATGACTTGCACAACGCGCGTCATTACGCGCACTGGCCCCGAGGGCGCGCCCCACTGCATCGGAATAAACAGAAAAATGAACAGCGCGACAAACCATACGATCGTGGACATCCACGTCGCTTTGGTATTGGGCAGAACCTTCATCTTGATCAGAACAAACAGAACCGCAACGTAGGCAAGGGTGAGAAAAACAATCATTGTGCAGGGACCTCCTCAGCGTCTGCCGCATCCGTCTCCGGTATTTCCGCTGTTTCCGGCGGGCGGTGGGCAAAGGCCCAGATCAAAGCCAACGGCCAGAACACCCCGCCCAGGATGGCACCCAGCCAACCCGCCACATTGATCGCTTCCTGATACGGATGATCCCGTTCTCCCGCGATTTTTCCGGGCAGCATAGCGAGCGTGATAAAGACAACCAGCGCCGTCACTATCAGAACGATCAAAACGATCCACGCGAAGATATCCAATCCACTCATGCCTTTTCCTTTCAAATTCGCCTGCGTCAAACTTTGAACCGCTTTGGTCAAAGCCAAAGAGCGAAATTCTCTCTCAGCAGCATTGGCATTGAAGCGGGGGCAGAAGGGGACAGTCAAGATATACCAGACCACGGCACGCTTTTTTTGGAGGGCGGCGGAAGGCGACACAGCCGCCTTCACATGGAAACCGCAACGATGTTCGCTGCGCCACGCGCGCCGAGGGCCTGACACGCAGGTCGGCCTCCTATAAATCGAGACCGGCTTGACTATACTCCTGATCCAATCAAGCGCTGTCGCTGCGCGATGCTCCAGTCTCTCAATTTCCTCTTTGACGTGGCGGATTCTCGTCTTGCGCACAGGGCCTGTCCCATGATTTACAAATCCCATGAGCACCAAGTCCGACAACCCCGCAGATCCGTTCAAAAAGGCGCTGGCTGAGGCCACCAAAGTCATGGCGAACGACCCTGAACTGTCCATCACCTACACGGTGGACCCTTCGGGCGTGTCGGGCGACGCCATGCGCTTGCCGCAGGTCACCCGCCGCATGAGCCGCGACGAGGTTCTGTTGGCCCGTGGCACTGCCGACGCTCTGGCGATGCAACGCAAGTATCACGACATCAACACCCACATGCGCTATGCCCCCGGACAGGGTATTGCCCGGGATCTATATGAGGCGATGGAAACCGCGCGCTGCGAAGCCATGGGCGCGCGCGACATGCCTGGCACAGCCTCAAACATCGACGTGAAAATCAGCCACGAAGCCAACGGGCGCGGTTATGGCGAAATGACCTCAACCGAAGAGGCGCCATTGGCTGTGGCCGCCGGATATCTGGTGCGCCATCTGGCGACGGGCCGCGACCTGCCCCGCTCTGCCGCCAACGTTATGAACCTGTGGCGCGGCTATATCGAACAAAGCGCCGGAGACCATCTGGACGACATCCATGACCTGCTGAACGATCAACAGAGCTTTGCCAAATTCGCCCGCCAGATCATCGATGATCTCGGCTATGGCGACCAGCTTGGCGATGATCCGGACGAGATCGACGACGAGCAAGACGACGCTGACGATCAGGCCGAAGAGCAGGAAGATCCCGATAGCCAGGGCCAGGACGACAGCGAAGAAGAAGACGCCGAAGCCAGCCCCGAGCAGGCACAGGAAGAACAGCAGGACATGTCCGAGGCGCAAGTCACGATGGATGACATGGCCGATGAGGAAATGTCGGACGAGACCGAAATGCCTGATGGCGAGGCCCCACTCGATCCCCCGCCCCCGCCGCCGGTGTCGGACGCTGATCCCGACTATCTGGTGTATGACGGCGAAAACGACGAAGAAATTGCGGCCGAAGATCTGGCCGAACCCGCCGAATTGGAACGCCTGCGCGCCTATCTTGATCAGCAACTCGAACCCCTCAAAGGCGCGGTGAGCCGTTTGGCCAACAAACTGCAACGCCGCCTTCAGGCGCAGCAAAACCGCAGTTGGGAGTTTGACCTAGAAGAAGGCATTCTGGACGCGGGCCGACTGGCTCGTGTTGTGGCCAACCCGACCACGCCGCTGAGCTTCAAGATCGAGAAAGACACCGAATTCCGCGACACCGTTGTGACGCTGCTGTTGGACAACTCGGGATCAATGCGCGGACGTCCGATCTCGATCGCCGCGATTTGTGCCGACGTGCTGGCGCGCACACTTGAGCGTTGCAACGTGAAGGTCGAAATTCTGGGCTTTACCACCAAGGCATGGAAAGGCGGTCTGGCGCGGGAAAAATGGCTGAACGAAGGTCGCCCCCAGCAACCCGGACGCCTGAACGATCTGCGCCATATTATCTACAAGAAAGCGGACGCACCTTGGCGTCGTGTGCGACCAAATCTCGGCCTGATGATGAAAGAAGGTCTGCTCAAGGAAAACATCGACGGTGAGGCGCTGGAATGGGCGCACCGCCGTATGGCCGCACGGCCTGAGCAACGCAAAATCCTGATGGTGATCTCAGATGGCGCGCCGGTGGATGACAGCACCCTGTCGGTGAACCCCGCAAATTATCTGGAAAAACACCTGCGTGATGTGATTGCGATGGTGGAGAAGCGCAAACAGGTTGAATTGCTGGCGATTGGGATCGGCCACGACGTGACGCGGTATTACGACCGCGCCGTGACCATCACCGATGTGGAACAGCTGGCTGGCGCCATGACCGAACAATTGGCGGCGCTATTTGACAGCGATCCACGCGCGCGGGCGCGGGTCATGGGCATCAAAAGGGCGAGCTGATGCGCGCATTGCTGCAACGCGTGTCTGAGGCCTCTGTAACGGTAGATGGCGACGTCATCGGCCGCTCCGGTCCGGGGCTTTTGGTGCTAATCTGCGCAATGCAGGGCGACACCGAGGCGCAGGCCGACAAGCTGGCGGCCAAAGTTGCCAAATGCCGGATCTTTGAAGATGACGCGGGCAAGATGAACCGCTCTGTGCTCGACATAGGCGGCAGCGCGTTGGTGGTGTCGCAGTTCACGCTTGCCGCGGACACACGCTCAGGCAATCGGCCCGGCTTTTCCTCAGCGGCGGCTCCGGCAGAGGGTGAGCGGTTATACGAGTATTTTGCCGCGCAACTGGCCGCGCAAAGCGTGCCGGTGGAAACTGGTCAGTTTGGCGCGGACATGAAAGTCGCGCTGGTGAACGACGGGCCGATTACGATCTGGATGGACATCTGATCCGATAGCGACGCCGCCAGCTTAGCTCTTTTTCACAAACTTGGTCAGGATCACAATCCGCTGGCTTTCGACGCGGCCTTCGATGTGTTCGGCGTTGTCAGCCACCAGTGAAATGCCCCGCACGGATGTGCCCCGTTTCGCAGTAAACCCCGCGCCTTTGACCGGCAAATCCTTGATCAACACCACAGTGTCGCCGGCGGCCAAGATTGCACCGTTGCTGTCACGGTGCACGACGTCGCTTTCTTCCGCCATGCCAGCCTCGGCCCATGCAAGAACCTCAGGCTCCAGATAGGCGATGTCGAGCAGATCCCGCGCCCAAGGCGCTTCCGTCAGTCCTTGCAACAGACGCCACGCCAGCACTTGAACCGCAGGCTCGGGCGACCAGATCGCATCATGAAGGCATTGCCAGTGCGGCGCATCGGTTGGCTTGTCGCTGGTGCCGCCCAAACAGGTAGCACAAACTGCCACCTCGTCGTCGCGTGGAGCCACAGCCACCGTATCCGTCGCTGCCGCTCCGCAGATTGCGCATGTGCTCATGTGGCCCTCTTTCCGGGCGCAACCGCCCTATTCTGTCATCGACAACGTTGCGTTGATCGCTTTTTTCCAGCCCGCATATCGCCGCTCACGCCAGGCTTCATCCCGTTGCGGCGCAAACTGGCAATCTTTTTCCCAGCTCGCGGCGAACTCTTCCATGCCCGGATACACACCAATCTGCATGCCCGCCAGCCAAGCCGCGCCCTTGGCGGTGCTTTCGGCCACCACCGGCCGATCAACCTCGGCCCCAAGCACATCCGCGAGAAACTGCATCGCCCAGCTAGAGGCCGTCATGCCGCCATCCACGCGCAACACTGTGTCGCCACCAAACTCAAAATCCGCGTGCATCGCTTCAAGCAGATCGCGGGTTTGAAAGCCCACGCTTTCCAGCGCCGCCTTGGACATCTCCGCCGGACCGGAGTTGCGCGACAAACCAAAGACCGCGCCCCGCGCATTGGGATTCCAATAGGGTGCGCCAAGGCCGGTGAAGGCTGGCACGAGGATCAATTCTTGCCCCTCGTCAGCTGTCTTTGCCAGCGGTTCTGTTTCCGCCGCATCGCGGATTATGCCCAGCCCGTCGCGCAGCCATTGCACCACAGCCCCCGCGATAAAGATGGCGCCTTCCAGCGCATAAATCGGCTTGCCGTCCAGCTGATAGGCAATGGTGGTCAACAAACGGTTTTGGGAGGTCACAGGGATTTCGCCCGTGTTCAAAAGCGCAAAACAGCCAGTTCCATAGGTCGATTTCAACATGCCCGGCGTAAAGCAGGCCTGACCAATCGTCGCCGCCTGCTGATCACCGGCAACGCCACGGATCGGAATCGCGACGCCAAAAATTCCGGCATCGGTTTCACCAAAGTCTGCTGCGCAATCTTTGACCTCTGGCAGCATCGACATGGGGATGCCCAACAGCGCACAGATGTCGGCACACCATGCGCCCGCGTGAATGTCATAGATCAGCGTACGCGCCGCGTTGGTGGCGTCCGTGGCGTGCACCTTGCCGCCGGTGAGCTTCCAGATCAGATAGCTGTCGACTGTTCCAAACAGCAGCTCGCCCGCCTCGGCCCGCGCGCGTGCGCCTTCGACATTGTCCAAAATCCATTTGATCTTGGTGCCGGAAAAATACGGATCCAACAAAAGCCCCGTACGGGTCTGCACCAGGTCGGCATGACCTGCGGCCCTGAGGTCTTCACAAATGTTCGCCGTGCGCCGATCCTGCCAGACAATCGCGTTGTGGACCGGCTCACCGGTGACTTTGTCCCACACAAGCGTGGTTTCGCGTTGGTTCGTTATGCCAATCGCCGAAATGTCGCGCGCCGTCAGATTGGCCCGCGCCAAAGCACCCGAGCAGGTTTCAATCGTGGTGACCCAGATGTCGGCGGGGTCATGTTCAACCCAACCGCTTTGCGGGAAATGCTGTTCAAACTCCAACTGCGCACTGGCTTTGGGGCGGATATCGCCATCAAATACAATGGCCCGGCTTGATGTGGTGCCTTGGTCAATCGCGAGAATATAGGTCACAGAATCCCCCCTGTAATGCGTGTCGCAAACTTGAGACGCACATTAGGCCCGCCGTTTTGTTAGAACAATAAAGAAGGGCGCAGCTTGCCGCCACGCCCTTCGTTTTTTTTCGCTTATGTGCGCGTCGCGCCTCAGGCGTCGACAGTTGCCTTGGCGTCCGCCCATTCCCACGGACGCACGAAGGCCCCCAGAACTTTGCCAACCTCTTCGTCAGTCGCATCGCCAGAAGCAGTCAGCTGGGCCACAAGACCGCGTTTCTTGTCATCCAGAACCGAGGTCACGCGCGCTGGCACACCCTCTTTTTCCAACGCCGCGTTGTAGATGCGGGTGATCGCCGATTTACGCAGGTCCGGCTTGAAAATCTTGCCCACCGCGGTTTTCGGCAGCTCCGGCATGATCTCAACGAACTTTGGATGCGCCGCGCGCTCGTGCACGTGCACCTTGGCGTGGTTCATCAGCTCTTCTTGTGTGACGCTGGCGCCTTCGACCAGCTCGACATAGGCGCAAGGCACTTCGCCCGCGTGGGCGTCTGGCTGACCAATCGCGCCAGCAAAAGCGACGTCGTGGTGCGCCAGCAGTGCCTCTTCGATCTCGGCAGGATCAATGTTGTGACCGCCCCGGATGATCAGGTCTTTGGCACGGCCCGTGATCCACAGATACCCGTCGGCATCGATGCGGCCCAAGTCGCCAGTGCGCAGATATTTGTCGTGGTGATAGAGATCCACGTTCTTGTCGGCTTCGGTATAGGTGTTGCCCGCAAAGACACCGGGGTTGGAAATACAGATTTCGCCCACTTCGTCCGCAGCACATTCCACTGGCCCGTCTGCCGTGTCGGTGAAAATCCGCACGTCGGTGTAGGGGAACGGAATGCCAACCGAGCCAACTTTCTTGGCGCCGGTGGGTGGGTTGCACGACACAAGGCAGGTCGCCTCGGTCAGGCCATACCCTTCGACAATGGCCACGCCACAGGTGCTTTCAAACCGCTTGAACAGCTCCATCGGCATTGGGGCAGAACCTGAAAACGCGGTTTTCACGGTTGAAATATCCGCGTCCACAGGACGCTGCATCAACGCGGAAACAGCAGTCGGCACGGTAATGATGAACGAGATTTTCCAACGCTCGATCAGCTTCCAGAAGTTGTCGAACACGCCGTCGCCGCGATAACCCTGCGGCGTCGGGAAAACCACATGCGCGCCGGATTTGATTGCAGCCTGCATGATGACGTGAACGGCGAACACGTGAAACAGCGGCAGCGGACACATGATGTTGTCTTCTTCCGAGAACAGCAACTCATGACCAAGCCAGCCGTTATAGATCATGCCGGAATAAAGGTGCTGCGCCACTTTGGGCATGCCCGTGGTGCCGCCGGTATGGAAATATGCGGCAACGCGGTCTTTGCCGCCATCCGCGAAATCCAGCGTCTTGTTCTGTTTGGAAACTTCTTTGGTGAAACTCTTGTAGTCCGCGTGTGCCGGGCCTTGGACTTTGGGTCGTATCAGAGGCACAATCCAGGACTTCGGCGCGGTCAGGTAACGGTTCAGGTCGACCTCAAGCACGGTGTGCACATGCGGCGCGTGGCGCACGGCCTCAGATACTTTTTGCGCAATGTCCGTCTTGGGGAACGCCTTGAGCGTCACCACAACCTTGGCGTCGGTTTCGCGCAAGATCGCACCAATCTGTTCCGGCTCCAGCAGCGGATTGATCGGATTGGCGATGCCCGCGATCATGCCGCCCAGCAACGTCGTCAGGGTTTCAGAGGCGTTGGGCAGCACATAGGCAACCGTGTCGGTTTCACCCACACCTAGATCACGCAACAGGTTCGCGACCCGAATGGACTGCTCAAGAAGCTCTTTCCATGTCAGCGTTTCTGCCTTGTCAGTGGCACCCGACAAAAGCTGATAGCTCGACGCGGGGCGGTCCGGGAACTTGGCGGCTGTCTGCGACAGCATTTCATAGATCGTTACCGGCAGATCGCGGTCCGCGTATGGCATTTGCGCTTCCAGCGTCCGCAGGTCTGCAGCCGTTTCAAAAGTCATGGATGTGTCTCCCCCCATCTCTCATTTCGATGTCTCGCATCCCAAGGTGAGGGCGCGGTCGGCGCACACATCACGATGGTCGATGCCCTTGACCAGACAAAACCTAAGGTCAACTTGACCCAAACGTTACGTCAAAAAATGCCGCAAGAACACACCGAAGGGTCAAGTTTTTCGCATTTTTCCTTTGCGATCAAACGGTCCCGTCGGTGAACTGCAATTTCGCCAGTTTTGCATATAGCCCGCCAGCCGCGACCAAGTCGTCGTGCTTGCCTTGCGCCACAATGCGGCCTTCGTCCATCACGATGATGCGGTCGGCCTTTTTTACGGTCGCCAAACGGTGCGCCACGATAATGGTGGTGCGATCTTGCGCCAACTCATCAACGGCAGCCTGCACCAACCGTTCGCTTTCAGCGTCCAATGCGGATGTAGCCTCATCCAGCAACAACACAGGCGCGTCACGCAAGATCGCGCGCGCAATGGCGATGCGTTGCTTTTGGCCACCAGACACCATCACGCCACGCTCGCCCATCGGGCTGTCATAGCCTTCCGGCAGTTTGGAAATGAAATCATGCGCAGCGGCGGCTTTGGCGGCGGCTTCGACCTCTGCGTCGGTGGCATCAGGCCGACCAAAGCGGATGTTCTCGCGGGCGCTTTTGGCAAATATCACCGGATCTTGCGGCACCAACGCAAGGTGCTTGCGAAAGCTTTCGCGCGTCATTGTATCCAATGCGACACCGTCCAGTTTAACAACGCCGCCGACCGGATCATAGAACCGCTGAATCATCTGGATCACTGTGGTCTTGCCGGCCCCCGACGGGCCCACCAATGCCACGGTCTCACCGGGTTGGATCGTCAGATCAACAGCATCAAGCGCCGACTGGTTGGGCCGCGTCGGATAATGGAAGGATACATTGTCAAACCGGATTTCGCCGCGCACGGGTGTCGTCACGGTTTCTGGTTTTACCGGATCGTGCACGGTGTCTTGCGTGTTCAGCAACTCGACCAGACGCTCGGTCGCGCCCGCAGCGCGCTGAAGTTCGCTCCAGATTTCGCTCAGCGCACCCACCGCACCGGCCACCATCACCGAATAGATTACGAATTGCACCAGTGCCCCGACGCTCATACCGCCGGCCCGCACATCACGCGCGCCCATCCAAAGCACCACAACAACGCCAGTGAAAATCAAGAAGATAACGATCATTGTCAGCAATGCACGGGTGTTGACCCGACGCATGGCAGCCCGCAGGCTGAGGTCAGTAACCTTGCCAAACGCGGCACGCGAGGGCGCCTCATGCGTAAACGCTTGTACAGTCTGCACGCTCAGCAGAGCCTCAGAGGCATTGCCCGAACTTTCGGCGATCCAGTCTTGGTTTTCGCGGCTTAAAACCCGCAAACGGCGGCCCAAAACCGCGATTGGCACGATCACCAGCGGCACAACCAGCAACACCATCAGCGTCAGTTTGGTCGAGGTCAGCAGCATCAAGGCAAGCCCGCCGACGAACAACAACAGATTGCGCAGCGCAATCGACACGGAGGAGCCGATCACCGACTGGATAACTGTGGTGTCCGTGGTGATGCGGCTGAGAACCTCGCCCGTCATCACGCCTTCGAAAAACGTCGGGCTCATGCCGATCATGCGGTTGAACACCGCCTTGCGGATGTCTGCGACAACCAGCTCTCCCAACCGTGTGACCAGCAAATAGCGCAGCGCGGTGCCAACGGCGAGCATCGCGGCAAACCCCAAAGCGGCGAGGAAATACTTGTCCAAAAGCGCGTCGCTTTTGGTGCCGAAGTTGTCGACCACCCGGCGCACCGCCACCGGCAGCATCAACGACACAGTTGCCGTCAGCGTCAGCGCCATCAACGCAAGAAGAACCTGCACCCGATACGGCCGCATGAACGGAGCCAACCCACGCAGGGCGCTCATGTTCTTGCTTTTTTCCCGTTCCTGTTCGCTGTGCGTCGGCGTTGGCTGCTTGGCCATGAACTTCCCCCGTTCGGTGTTCCCACGTTAGTGGCAACGCACGCGGACTGGGTCAAGCAGACAGTTGTCGCAGGCACGGCCTTGTTGGCGAAAAAAAACGCCCAGACCACACAGAGTGGCTTTGGAAAGTGTCAGGGGATTTTACCTTGGAGCGGGTAGAGGGAATCGAACCCTCACCTTAAGCTTGGAAGGCTCTTATGATACCATTTCACCATACCCGCCCGAGGTTCAGTTGATGTATTTCAGCCCGCCGGAGAGGTCAAGTGGCACAATTGGCTTTCTCCGCCATGCAGTCCGATTTTGCCTCTCGGGCCGCCACTTTGTCAGAGCCACAACCAGTCAATCACCGAAAGCAGCACAAACACCGGCACTGCCACAACCGTCGCCACAAGTGCGGGCACGGCCCATGTCATTTTCGATGCTGGCGCGGTTTGGCCATATACTTGGGATTGTCCAGATTTTTTCATGACTTCATTAACCATGATTTAGGTTTCAGATGCGTTAATGACGCCATGTTTGATGCCTCTTCCTCTTTTTTGCCTTGGTCACCGCTTCATCAAAGCGATGAATACGCACGCACGCTGGCACAGGTTGATGCCAAAACCACGCGCCTTGCGGATGGCACACTGGTACTGCAACGCAGGATACGCGGCTTTGAAACGGCAATGCTGCCCCGCGCAAACATTTCCCAAAACAGCATGCTCGGTTTGATCCGAGACTCAGGCATGCACAAAAACCTTTTGGTCGTGACCCCCGATGACCCCGCGCCTTGGTTGGCGAATTTGGGCGCTGTGGCGGTGATGAGCCCATCGCATGTTGCACATGTTGACCTGAGCGGCGACCTTGAGGCGCAAATGCACCAAAAATGGCGCAACCGCTTGCGAGCGGCCGAGCGCCAGAACCTGCGCATCACGCGACAGAACTTGCCCGTCAAACCCGACAACTGGATCTTGCGGCACGACGGCGACCAGCAAAAGGCCCGCCGTTACAAAACTTGGACGGACGCACTGACTCTGGCTTATGCCAAGGCCAATCGCGGGAACGCAAAACTGTTCACCGCGTTTGACGGCAAAACCGAAGTGGCGGCGATGTTGTTTCTGCGCCACGGCGATTGCGCCACCTATCACATTGGCCACACGACAGATCAGGGGCGCGCCACAAACGCCCACAATCTGTTGCTTTGGGAGGCCATGACCTGGCTCGCAAGCAAAGGTGTGACCCACTTGGAATTGGGTCAGGTCGACACTGAAACATCACCCGGTCTTGCGCGTTTCAAACTGGGCGTAGGGGCGCGTGTGCGCCCCCTGGGCGGCACCTGGCTTTGGTGGCCGCCGCTGGGCAAGGCATTGACGCCGCTCAAATATCTGGACCGTCGCGCAATGTCCGCCCGCTAACAGGCCCTAGGTCACGCGGCTTTTGACCTGGTACTTCGGATCGCGCCACAGCTCCTTGTTCATCACCTCTTCGATGATCTCAGCCGCGGCAACGATATCCGCGTCATCCAGATACAGCGGCGTAAAGCCAAAGCGCATGATGTCGGGCGCGCGAAAATCGCCAATCACGCCGTTATCAATCACTGCCTGCATCGCGGCATAGCCATGTTCAAATGCAAAGCTCACCTGCGAGCCACGTGCATCCGCATCCCGCGGACTTGCCAATGTCACTTGCGGACAGCGGGCTTCGACCTCCGTGATGAACAGGTTTGACAGACGCTGGGACGCTGCCCGCAAATCCGCCATGTCGACGCCTTCCCACGCCTTGAGCGCCTCTTGCAGAACCGCCAACTGCAGGATCGGCGGCGTGCCAACGCGCATCCTTTCGGTCGCATTGGCAGGGCGATAGTTCAGCTCCATCGCAAAAGGCGCGTCATGTCCAAGCCAGCCGGACAGCGCCGGTTCGATGTCATTAACAATGTCAGGCCGCACATAGATGAACGCAGGCGCACCCGGCCCGCCATTCAGGTATTTATAAGAACACCCCACGGCGAATTCCGCATTGCACGCGGTCAATTCAACCGGCACCGCCCCTGCGGAATGGGCCAGATCCCAGACCATCACCGCACCGACCTCATGCGCACGCTTGGTGATCGCTGCCATGTCGTGCATCCGGCCCGAGCGATAATCCACCTGTGTCAGCATCACCACCGCGACGTCTTCGGTGATGGCCTTCGCCACGTCCTCGGGGGCTGGCGTGCGCAACTCATATCCCTGATCTAGCGTTTTGATCAGCCCCTCGGCCATGTACAGATCCGAGGGGAAATTGCCACTGTCCGACAGGATCACACGCCGGTCGGGTCGCATTTTCAACGCCGCTGCCAACGCCTGATAGACCTTGATCGACAGGGTGTCGCCGGTGGCCACCGATCCTGCTGGGGCGCCGATCAATCCCGCCAAAGTGTCGCCCACAACTTGCGGCAACGCCATCCATCCGGCGGTGTTCCACGCCTTGATCAACTGCCCGCCCCATTCTTCGGTGATGGTGCGGTGCGCCCGTTCGGCTGCGCCTTTGGGCAACACCCCCAACGAGTTGCCGTCCAGATAAATTACGCCCTCAGGCACATCGAAAAGCTCTTTTCGAGGAAGTGCTACGCCCATGTCACAAGTCTCCGCGCAGGTGCCAAAGTTCGGGGAAAAGTTCCACATCCAGCATCCTGCGCAGATACTGAACGCCCGACGTGCCGCCGGTGCCCCTCTTAAAGCCGATCACCCGTTCCACCGTGGTGACATGATTGAACCGCCACCGGCGAAAGTAATCTTCAAGATCGACCAATTTCTCGCCAAGTTCATACAAACGCCAATGGGTGTCCACATCCTCATAGACCACTTTCCAACGTGCTTGCACCTCCGGCACGGCGCTATGGGGGCTCGTCATTTGCGGCGCAGGCAGATTGCGCGCGTCGCCATCCAGCGTGACAAACAGGAAGCGGATCACCTCGTCATAAAAGCTTGGGCGCGCCAATTCGGCTTGCAGCGCGGCGACCATATCGGGGCGATGCGCGTGCGGTTTAAGCATGTTTGGATTGCGGTTTCCCAGCACGTATTCGATCAACCGGTATTGGTGGCTCTGAAACCCTGACGACGGGCCCAGTGCCTCACGAAACGTGGTGTAATCCGCTGGCGTCATGGTCCGTAGCACGTCCCAAGCAGAATTGAGTTGCTCAAAGATGCGGCTCACGCGGGCCATCATTTTGAACATATGGGTCAGATCCCCAGCAATCAGGGCATCCCGCGCCGCGCTCAACTCATGCAGCGCCAGTTTCATCCACAGCTCACTGGTCTGGTGCTGAATAATAAACAGCATTTCGTCATGCGCCGTGGATTGCGGATGCTGCTGGCCAAGGATGCCGTCCAGATGCAGATAGTCGCCATAAGACATGGCATCCGCATAAGACATCTTGGCGCCATCGCCCTCAGGATTATACGCGTCGCTCATCTAACGTTCCTCACTCTTGCGGGACAGCGCCCCGAATTCATCCGTATCCAGCGCATCAACCAGCCGGTCCAGACGCAGGATCATGCCCTCTACATCGTCCAGATTTAGGTTGCCCAGCATCTCGTTGATCCAGCTTTCGTAGATCCGCGCAAGCACGGCAAAGGCGCCCTGCCCTTTCTCGGTCAGCTCCACCCGTGACGCGCGACGATCCCCCGGCACCGCCACCCGCCGCGCCAAGCCTTCCTCGGCCAACTTGTCCACGATACCGGTGACATTGCCCGCCGACACCCGCAGCCGGTCCGAAATCTCACTCATCTTCAACCCGTCAGGCGCGGCTGCCAATTCCGCCATCACATCAAACCGTGGCAACGTGCTGTCGCAATCCCGCCGCAGACGCCGCCGAAGCTCGTCTTCAATGACTGACGCCGATTTTTGCAATTTTTGCCAAAGCGCAAGGCGTGTGCGCGACAGCGCAGCGTCTTGGTGCAAAGCCGTCTCGTCTGACGAATCCATGTCCTTCTCCCTGTCCTATGCGTAGCCACGCGATCCCTTTGCTTCAAGCATGAAATTTCAAACTTGAAGCAATTAGTGTGTGGACAGAAAAAAGGCGCCCCGATCTGCTCGGAGCGCCCTTTGCCAGAAAGAGAGTGTGACTTAGTTGGAGCTAAGGTGCTCCTGCAGTTCGGATTTCGCCGAGGCGACACTGCTGCCGTTGCCCAGCGGAATATCTCCGTTGGCGGCCAGGTCGTCCACAACCTTGCGGTACTCATCCAAATAGCCTTCAGGCAAACGGTGCGCGATGCCCTGGTGACAATCGATACAGGTCTTACCTTCGTCGATCGCCGCCTGGTGCTGCGCCGCTGCGCGGTTTTCCTGAATGGTGAAGTCCATGTATTCAAACTTGTGACAGTTGCGGCATTCGCGGCTGTCACTTTGCTTCATTTTCTTCCAGCTCAGAGACGCCATATGCAGTCGATATTCCTGATATTTCTCTTCGGTGTTAATGGTGCCGACAAGGTGGTGATAGACGTCTTTGGACGCCATAATCTTGGCCTTGATCTTGTGCTGCCATTCTTTGGGCACGTGGCAATCCGGACAGGTCGCGCGCACACCGGAGTGGTTGTTGTAATGCACTGTATCTTGATACTCGACGAAGTTGCGCTCCATCGAGTGGCAGGAAATACAGAATTTCTCGGTGTTGGTCAGCTCCAGCGCCCAGTGAAAGCTCCCCCAGAACAGAATGCCAGCCACAAAGCCACCAATCAGCAGCGTGCCCAGTGACCACGCAGACGTAGGTGAGCGCACGACGGCCCAGAGCCTGCGCAGGAAGCCCGGCTTCTTGCCGGTGTTGTTGTCTTGATCAGACATAATTCAAACCCTCCTTGGGACCGTCAGTTGGACGGGGTGAAATCGTTGTCGACCAGCACCGGTGCATTGGCCTGCGGCACGTGGCACTGATTGCAGAACCAGCGTGTGCCAGCCACTTGGTCCAGCTGCTCGCCCTCGCGGCCCAGATAGTGGGTCATCGACAGAGTTGGCGCGTTGCGATCACCCGCGTTTGTCCAGTCGTGGCACGCCAGACATTGGTTGGCGTTCAGATCGATCTGATATTGCGCAATCGAATGCGGAACCAACGGCGGCTGCTGGCGGTAGTTGCGACCAAACCGGCTTGTGGTGTCCTGTTTCTGGACCTCATCAATGATGTTGATTTCATCTATCGGTACGTCCCGCAGAGGCTGCGACCCGCTGTTTTGCTGTGCCACGACAAAGCTGCCGCTAATCACAACGACAATCGCAGCCAATAGGCTGATAATATTTTGTTTTTTCATGTCTCTCTCCGATTCTGGCTCAGGCGGCTTTGCCGATCTTCTTATTGGCTTTGGGTTTCGCTCGCGCACGCCCGGGCGCGGGTGTGTTATCAAAACGATGGGTGAAATGGAAAACGTCAACCGAGCACACGTCGATGCAGCGGCCACAATTTGTGCAATCGGGCGACAGGATCAAAGGTATGTCCCCGTCATTGCCGCGCAGCGCGGGGGTGATCACCTGCAATTCCGGACAAACTGCAAAGCAATCCATGCAATCATCACAGGCCGCGCGTTTTTCGGCGCTGACCCGCAGCAGGCTTTTGCGGCCCAACAGACCATAAAAGGCGCCGACCGGGCAGATATGGCTGCACCAGCCCCGGCGCGACACAAACAAATCAAACAGGAACACCGCGACGACAAAGGTCCAGGCAAAGCCCACCCCAAAGATCAGGCCGCGATGCAGCATCGAAATCGGATTGACCACTTCCCAGGCAATCGCACCCGTTAGCGTCGAGACCACCAGCACCATACCCAGCACGTAAAACCGTGTCTCGCGCTTGGGCTGCCAGCCTTTGGGCAGGTCCAGCCGGCGGTGCGCCCACGCAGCCGCGTCGGTCACCGCATTGATCGGGCAAACCCAGCTGCAATAAACCCGCCCACCAATCAGCGCATAAACAGTCGCCACAATCGTCGCGCCAAGGATGGCGGTCATCTCGGGTCGATGTCCGGCCACAATGCCCTGAAGCAGGATAAACGGATCAGTCAGCGGCAGCACATCAAAGGTAAGCGACCCACTAAGGTTGCCTTTGACCCACCAGATGCCAAACCATGGCCCCAACAGGAACAGACACAGGAAAAAGGCTTGGCTCAGCCGCCGCAGGATCAGATATTTGTGGGCCAGAAACAGCCCTTTATCGCGGATCGCTTCATGACCAACCGGCAGTGCGGTTTTCACGCTCATTGGCCCGCCCCCCCGGCTGTCGGAAGCTTAAATGTCGGCTCAAATGCTCCCGCCGGTTCAAATCCACCCGGTGCGGCCAGATTGTCAGTTCCCGGTCCGGGCAAACGGTCCGGCAAATCGATGATTTCATCCACCAACGGGGTATTCTCTTCCCAGCCCAACCGGTAATGCTCGGCACTTTGTGCGCGCGCTGTACGAATTGGCAGCACCTTGATCGCGGCCTCGCCGGGCAACACGCAGGAT
Source organism: Shimia sp. SK013 (assembly GCF_001292625.1). GTDB lineage: Bacteria > Pseudomonadota > Alphaproteobacteria > Rhodobacterales > Rhodobacteraceae > Shimia. Next base: position 143,957 of record NZ_LAJH01000011.1, on the reverse strand, counting down.
TTTTCGCATTTGCCACAGCCTGTGCATTTGTCGGAATGCACTGTGGGCATAAATATCGCATGATGGCCCGAATTCTCGTTGTGCCGCCGTTCCAGCGTGATTGCCTCATCAATCAGCGGGCACACCCGATAACAAACGTCGCACCGCAGGCCCAGCGCGTTCAGGCAAGTCTCCTGATCGATCAAAACCGCCAATCCCATGCGGGCGTCGTCGATATCGGTCAGCCCTTTGTCCAACGCACCGGTCGGACAAGCCACCACGCAAGGAATGTCGTCACACATCTCACAAGGGATGTCGCGGGCGTCAAAAAACGGCGTGCCGGTGGCGGCACCGTCTACGCCCAATTCGGCAAGAACCAATGTGTCATAGGGACAGTCGCGCACGCACAATCCGCACCGGATACAGGACGCGAGGAAATCCGCCTCAGGCAACGCGCCGGGCGGACGGATGGCGCGCTCTGGCAGAGCGCGCGCATCCTGAACCATCCACATAAGGCCCATACCCGCCACCGCACAGCCCGCCGTCCCGCGCGCCGCATCCTGAAGGAAGCGTCGGCGGGCCGGGTCCATGGCTGATGTCTTATTGGCGGACATTGGCTTGGCTTTCGTGTCTGAACTTGCAGATTGGCGCGCTTACGCGCGCTCAACCTTACAGGCACACTTCTTGAAGTCCGTCTCTTTAGAGAGCGGGCAAGTGGCGTCCAAAGTCAGCTTGTTGATCAGCTGGCCTTCGTCAAACCACGGCACAAACACAACACCCTTTGGCATCTTGTTGCGACCGCGGGTTTCCACCCGGCTGTGCATCTCACCACGACGGGTCGAGATCACGATTTCCTGACCCCGGCGCAGACCTTTGGCTTTGGCGTCGTCGGGATGCATGAACACCTGTGCAAACGGATAAGACCGGTGCAATTCAGGCACGCGACGGGTCATCGAGCCCGAGTGCCAATGCTCAAGCACACGACCGGTGACCATCCACAGGGGGTATTCATCATCAGGCATTTCCGGAGGCGCTTCGTATGGCGCAAAGATGATCTTGGCCTTGCCGTCTTTGTGGCCATAGAACCGCACGCCTTCGCCTTCAGGCACATAGGTGTCATAGCCTTCGCGGAAGCGATACAGCGTCTCTTTGCCATCCACCACAGGCCAACGCAGACCGCGCGCATTGTGATAAACGTCAAAGTCCGCCAGATCGTGCGCCTTACCACGGCCAAAGGATGCGTATTCCTCAAACAGACCTTTCTGTACGTAAAACCCGAAGTGCTCGGACTCATCGTTGCCAAAGCCCTCAGCGGTGTCGCTCAGCGGGAACTTGTCCACCTGACCATTGGCATAAAGTACATCAAACAACGTTTTGCCTTTGTACTCGGGATTGGCATCCAGAATGTCAGCAGGCCAGACCTCGTCAGTGGTGAAGCGTTTGGAGAATTCCATCAGCTGCCAAACGTCCGATTTGGCGTCACCCGGCGCATCCACTTGCTGACGCCAGAACTGCGTGCGGCGTTCGGCGTTGCCATAGGCGCCCTCTTTTTCCACCCACATGGCGGTCGGCAAAATACAATCCGCAGCCAGCGTGGTCACGGTTGGATAGGGATCGGACACAACGATGAAGTTGTCCGGATTGCGATACCCCGGATAGCCTTCTTCGTTCATGTTGGGCGCGGCTTGCATGTTGTTGTTGCACTGCACCCAATATGCGTTGATTTTGCCGTCTTTCAGGTCGCGGTTCTGTTGCACAGCGTGCGAGCCAACCTTGGCGTTCAGGATGCCGGCTGGCAGTTTCCATTTCTTCTCGGAAATCGCGCGGTGCTCGTCGTTGCCAACCACCATGTCAGCCGGCAGGCGGTGTGCGAATGTGCCCACCTCACGTGCGGTGCCACAGGCCGAGGGCTGCCCTGTCAGCGAGAACGGCGAGTTACCGGGCTCAGAGATTTTGCCGGTCAGCAGGTGCACGTTGTACATCAGACCGTTCACCCAGCTGCCGCGGGTGTGCTGGTTAAAGCCCATGGTCCAGAGAGACATGATCTTGCGGTTCGGATCGGCATATTGCTTGGCCAGACGCAACAGCTTGCTTTCAGGAACACCGGACAACTCGCTGGTTTTCTCCAGCGTGTATTCGCTGACGTGTTCTTTGAAGGCTTCAAAGTCGATTGATTCAAGCGCGCCACTGTTGGGATTGGCCGCAGCCTGTTGCGCCGGATGCTCGTCACGCAGACCATAGCCAATGTCGGTGGCGGCCTTGGTAAAGTTCACGTGCTTGTCGACAAAATCCCAGTTCACCGCATCGTTTTCGATGATGTAGTTACAGATGTAGTTCAGGATCGCCAGATCGGTCTGCGGCGTGAAGATCATGCCGTTGTCAGCAAGCTCGAACGAACGGTGCTCAAACGTCGACAATACGTGCACTTCGGCGCCGGGTTTAGTCAGCCGCGTGTCCGTCAGGCGCGACCACAGGATCGGGTGCATTTCGGCCATGTTCGACCCCCACAGCACAAACGTGTCTGCGTGCTCCAGATCGTCATAACAGCCCATTGGCTCATCAATGCCAAATGCGCGCATAAAACCCACAACCGCCGACGCCATACAGTGGCGCGCGTTGGGGTCGATGTTGTTGGACAGAAAACCCGCCTTCATCAGCTTGGAGGCCGCATAGCCTTCCCAGACGGTCCACTGACCAGACCCGAACATGCCAATGCCTGTCGGACCTTTGTCCTTGAGCGCGGCTTTGAATTTGTCGGCCATCACGTCAAAGGCTTCATCCCAGCTCACCGGTTCGAATTCGCCCTCTTTGTCGTATTCGCCATTGGACTTGCGCAACAGCGGCGTGGTCAGACGGTCTTTGCCGTACATGATCTTGGACAGGAAATAGCCCTTGATACAGTTCAAACCGCGGTTCACCGGCGCTTTGGGATCGCCCTGCGTGGCGACGACACGGCCGTCTTTGGTACCCACAAGCACCGAACAGCCGGTGCCGCAGAAACGACACGGCGCCTTGTCCCAGCGGATATCTGGTGTTCCGGCTTGCGCCTTGGCTTGCTCGGGCATCGCGATGCCCGCAGCCGACGCGGTCGCCGCGGCGGCTGAGGCTTTCAAAAAGGTACGACGAGAAGTTGGCAAGGTCATAAGCTATTCTCCTTAAAGCGGTTGCGATGCGGTCGCATCCGCGCCGCTGGGTTCGAAATGATGATAGGTGAGCGTGACCGAAAGCACGCCGGGAATGTTGTGCATGTCCATGATCTGTTCTGAGGCCATTTTGTCCTCGGTGTCTTCAATGGTCACCACGATGCGCCCGTTTTCCTGGGCATGGACTTCGCCACCCTCGGTGGCATTAATGACGGTCATCACGGCGTCGACCTTACTGGGCGACGCGTGAACCAGGCATCCGCATATATTCGTCATGGTCAGTTCTCGCTGGCTGTTGCGTGCTGGCGGCGGGTGAAATGTTGTCGCTTTGCGTGGCCGCCAATGGCTTTTCAAAGCTGATTGCCCCGGATGGGCAGGCCGCTGCACAGGCCCCACAGCCGGTGCAGCTTTCGATATCGATTACGGGCTCGGACCGCCCGCCGGTTTGCAATTTAAACCGGATTGCACGGTCATCGCAGTGGTCTTCACAGGCGCGGCAGGTGACACCCTGTAAGGACAGGCAAGTGTCATCCACCGTCGCACGCCAGTCCCAGCCTTCGGTGGGCAGAATAGCGTTTGCGCTACAGGCCTCGGCACACGCCCCACAAAAAGTACAAGCCCGCTTCGTCAGATCAACAATGGGAAAGCCTTCGTCGTCACCGGTGATAATGGCTTGCGGACAGGACGCGGCACAATCGCCACAACGGGTGCAGCTGTCCCCAAAAACACTTTCAGCCACGGCACCCGGCGGACGCATCGGCTGGACGGCATCAAACTTGCCGCGAAGCAGCGCCCTGCGTGCAGGTGAATGAGTTGATCCTAATGATGCGTCAGTTTTCGGCAAACCCGCAGCTCCCAAATTCCCTGCTGCATAAATAGTCAAATTGAAAACATTTTTCTTGATATGGATCATGCCCGAAATTCTTTGTTTCACGAAGGGGTTTTATATCCGGCCCGCGCATTTCCCGGCCTTAAACACATTCAATAAACCGATTATAAACAAATGTTTGCACACCGACTTACGCCTTATCCTTTGAACCTATGGCGCAGATTACTCTTTATTTGTTGGCCGGCCGAACGGCGGCTCTGCCCTTCCCTTCGGCCAGACATCTCCAATCGGTTGGGCTGAATTTCTGAGCAACTTGCGGCAACAATGCGTTACAAAAAATCTTACACGGCGAAAACAAGGTAACTTAATTGTTGCAACGAATCGTCCAGCCAGCTACCTCCGAATCAAGGTCACCAATGCGAACGGGACCGCAGCACTGCCCCTGAGGAGGAAACATGACCCAAGCTTTCATCTGTGACGCGACGCGTACACCCATCGGACGCTACGGCGGTTCGCTTTCATCTGTGCGCACAGATGATCTCGCAGCCCTGCCGATTGCCGCCCTGATGGCGCGCAACCCGGATGTGGACTGGGCCAGCCTCGATGACGTAATCTATGGCTCCGCCAACCAAGCAGGCGAAGACAACCGCAACGTGGCCCGCATGGCCGCACTTTTGGCTGGTCTGCCGACCGATGTGCCCGGCGCCACCATCAACCGCCTGTGCGCCTCCGGCCTTGATGCGGTGGGCATGGCGTCGCGCGCCATTCGCGCGGGCGATCAGGACATGTTGATTGCTGGCGGCGTCGAAAGCATGAGCCGCGCGCCGTTTGTGATGGGCAAAGCCACCACCGCATTTTCCCGTGCGGCCGAGGTTTTTGACACCACCATTGGCTGGCGCTTCATCAACAAAAAGATGAAGGCGATGTATGGCGTCGACAGCATGCCGCAGACCGCTGACAACGTCGCCGCTGATTGGAACATCAATCGCGCCGACCAAGACGCCTTTGCCGCCCGCAGCCAAGCCCGCTGGGCCGCCGCCCATGCGGCAGGTGTGTTTGCCGACGAAATTACCTCTGTGACGATCCCACAGCGCAAAGGTGACGATCTGGTTGTCGACACCGACGAACACCCCCGCCCCGGTACAGGCGCGGACAAGCTGGCAAAACTGCGCGGCGTGAACGGGCCTGATTTGACCGTAACGGCGGGCAACGCGTCGGGCGTAAACGACGGCGCTGCGGCGCTTTTGATCGCTAACGAAGCTGCCGCTGCCAAAAACGGCCTCACGCCAATGGCGCGCATTGTCGGCATGGCCGCCGCCGGTGTGGATCCCCGCGTGATGGGCATCGGCCCTGTGCCTGCCACCCGCAAAGCGCTGGCCCGCGCGGGTCTGAGCATCGAGCAGATGGATGTGATAGAATTGAACGAGGCCTTTGCCGCACAAGGTCTGGCCTCGCTGCGCGAGCTCGGCGTTGCGGATGATGCCGCGCACGTAAATCCCAACGGCGGCGCAATTGCGCTTGGCCACCCGCTTGGCATGTCCGGCGCACGTCTGGTGATGTCGGCCGCCTATCAACTCAAACGCACCGGCGGGCGCTATGCGCTTTGCACGATGTGTGTGGGCGTCGGCCAAGGCGCCGCCCTGATTTTGGAGCGGGTCTGACCCCGCAGCCTGAGGAGGAACCCAGTCATGTACGCACAGATGGTTAAGTCCGAAGCGACACAAGACGACCCTGAAAAGCTCGCCGCCTTTCAGCAGAAAATCGACGCCAATATCAAGGTTGAGCCGCGTGACTGGATGCCCGAGGGCTATCGCAAAACCCTGATCCGCCAGATCGGCCAGCACGCGCATTCTGAAATCGTTGGCCAACTGCCCGAAGGCAACTGGATCACCCGCGCGCCGACGCTTGAGCGCAAAATGATCCTGCTCGCCAAGGTGCAGGATGAGGCCGGTCATGGTCTCTATCTTTACGCCGCAGCCGAAACGCTGGGTGTCAGCCGCGATGAACTGACGGAAATGCTGCTGGATGGCCGGATGAAATACTCCTCCATCTTCAACTACCCGACCTTGAACTGGGCCGACATCGGCGCTGTTGGCTGGCTGGTGGATGGCGCGGCGATCATGAATCAGGTGCCGCTGCAACGTACCTCTTATGGGCCTTATTCGCGCGCAATGATCCGCATCTGCAAAGAGGAAAGCTTCCACCAGCGTCAGGGCTACGACATCATGATGAAGATGGCCCAAGGCACTGAAGCGCAGAAACAAATGGCCCAAGATGCGCTCAACCGCCTCTGGTATCCGTCCCTGATGATGTTTGGTCCCTCCGATGCGGCCTCAGTGCATTCCGAGCAATCGATGGGCTGGAAAATCAAGATCAACTCCAACGACGAGTTGCGCCAGAAATTTGTCGACCAGACCGTGCCACAGGCGAAATACCTTGGTCTGACGGTCCCCGACGACAACCTGACATGGAACGAGGACAAGGGCGGCTGGGACTATACCGACCCCGACTGGACCGAGTTCTTTGACGTGCTCAAGGGCAACGGCCCCTGCAACACCGAACGTCTTGAGGCCCGCAACAAGGCTTGGGACGACGGCGCATGGGTGCGCGACGGACTGCTGGCCCACGCTGAGAAGAAACGCGCCGCCAAGACGGCTGCGGAATAAGGATTACGATCATGAGCAAAGAATGGCCCCTCTGGGAAATCTTCATTCGCGGCCAACACGGCCTGAGCCACCGTCACGTCGGCTCCCTGCACGCGCCGGACGCCGAAATGGCGATCAAGAACGCCCGCGATGTTTACACCCGTCGCAACGAAGGCGTGTCGATCTGGGTGGTCGAGGCCAACAACATCTCAGCCTCTTCCCCTTCGGACAAAGGCCCGCTCTATGAGCCGTCTGAAAGCAAGATTTACCGCCACCCGACCTTCTTCGACATCCCCGATGAAATAGGACACATGTGATGGCCACCTCAGACAAGGACATGCTCGTGCAGTTCCTTCTGCGCATGGGCGACAACAGCCTCATTCTGGGCCACCGCGTTTCCGAATGGTGCGGCCACGCGCCGGTGCTGGAAGAAGACATCGCACTGGCCAACACCGCGCTGGATTTGATTGGTCAAACGCAATTCTGGCTGGGCTACGCGGCCGAGGTCATGGACGGCGACAAAACGGCTGACGACGTGGCGTTCCTGCGCGACGTCTGGAATTTCCGCAACATCCTGCTGGTGGAACTGCCCAACGGCGATTTTGGCCAAACCCTGATGCGCCAGTTCCTGTTTGACGCCTATCAATCCATCCTGCTACCGCGCCTGTCGAAATCCAGCGACCCACGGGTGGCCGAGATAGCCGAGAAAGCCAGCAAAGAATGCGCCTATCATGTGGAACGCTCTGCGGACACTGTGGTTGGCCTTGGCGACGGCACAGAGGAAAGCCACGCCCGTATGCAAGCCGCGCTTGACCGGCTCTGGCCTTATGTGGGCGAGATGTTTGCCAGCGATGACATAGACGCAGCCATGGCCGCCGCGGGCATCGCCCCCGATCCCGCCTCCTTGCGGTCCGAATATGACGCGCTTGTGGGCAAGGTCATGGCAGAGGCCACATTGACCATCCCCCAAAGCGATTTCGCCCACAAAGGCGGACGCTCCGGCAAAACCCACACCGAACACCTCGGTCACCTTCTGACTCAAATGCAATGGCTGCAACGCGCCTATCCGGGGGCGTCGTGGTAACCGATGGGCAGCGCCCGACCGAGGGCGGGGGTGAAGCCCCCTCCCGTAGGGGAGGTCGGGGGCTGCCCGGCGTGCCGCCAGGCGAAACGCTTCGCCCCTCAACAGACACCATCTGGACGTGGCTCGACGCTGTGCCTGACCCCGAAATCCCCGTCATTTCGCTGACTGACCTCGGCATCATCCGCGACGTGGCTTACGAAGGCGACACGCTCATCGTCACCGTCACCCCGACCTATTCCGGCTGCCCGGCCACAAGCATCATCAATCTGGACATCGAAACCGCCCTGCGCGGCCACGGTATTGAGCAGCTGGAGTTGCGTCGCCAACTCAGCCCCGCATGGACCACCGACTGGATGACCCAAAGCGGGCGCGACAAGCTGGAAGCCTACGGCATCGCCCCACCCCAGCCTGCCGGCGGGCCGGAAAAATGCCCACACTGCGGCAGCCAAGCCGTTGAGAAAATGAGCCAATTCGGCTCTACCCCCTGCAAGGCGCAATGGCGCTGCACCGCCTGCCTTGAACCCTTTGATTATTTCAAGTGCATCTGAGGAGACCCCACATGGCGCGCTTTCACGACCTCGAAGTGACCAACATCCACAAGACCATCCGCGACGCCGTTGTGGTCACGCTGGCCCCTGTTAACGGCGCGGCCAAGGAATTTGATTTCACCCAAGGCCAATACCTGACGTTCAAGCGCGATTTCGACGGCGAGGAACTGCGCCGCTCATATTCGATCTGCGCAGGCAAAGACGACGGCGTCCTTCAGGTCGGCATCAAACGCGTTGACGGCGGTGCGTTTTCGACCTGGGCCAACACCGAGCTTGCGGTGGGCGACACCGTGCAAGCCATGCCCCCGATGGGCGGCTTCTTCACGGCCCTAAATGCCGATGCGGACAAGACTTACCTCGGCTTTGCCGGCGGCTCCGGCATCACGCCGGTTCTGTCGCTGATCAAAACCACGCTCGCGCGTGAGCCGCAGTCGAGCTTCACCCTGATCTACGCCAACAAGGGCGTTTCCACGATCATGTTCCGCGAGGAACTCGACGACCTGAAAAACACCTACATGGGTCGCTTCAACGTGATCCACGTGCTGGAAACCGATGCGCAGGAAATCGACCTGTTTACCGGCATGGTGACCGAAGAAAAATGCGCCCAGCTGTTTCAGACCGGCTGGATCGATATCGCCTCGGTCGACACCGCCTTTATTTGCGGTCCCGAACCGATGATGCTGGGCATCGCCAAGGCACTCAAGGACCACGGCCTGTCGGAAGAGCAGATCAAGTTCGAACTCTTTGCCTCCGGCCAACCAGGGCGCGCCAAACGCAAAGCCAACAGCGCCAATGCCTCCACCAAGCCCGTCACTGCCCAGATCACTCTGGAAGGCGCCACGCAGACCATCGAGATGGACCGTGACACCTCGGTGCTGGACGCCGCCCGCGCCAACACATTGGACGCGCCTTATGCCTGCAAGGCGGGGGTCTGCTCCACCTGCAAATGCCGCCTGATCGAAGGCGAGGTCGAAATGGCCGCCAACCATGCGTTGGAGGACTATGAGGTCGAAAAAGGCTTTATCCTGTCGTGCCAATCTTACCCGCTGACAGACAAGGTTGTGGTTGATTACGATCAGTAAACACTTGTTCAGGCACCCGGAGACGGCCGCGGCGACGGCGGTGTGACCGCAACAGGCGCGTTAACGCCGCTGGTCAGCCCCAGCCCGATCCCGTAATCCAGCTCGTTGGTGGACAGATCAAGACCAAGGTTGAGATCGACGTAGAAATCCTCGTCCAGATATGCCGCGCCGATGTTGGGCCGCCATGCCTTGCTGCGCAGCTTGTAATCCAAACCCAGCGCCAACGCGCCGCGTTCTGCCTCGTCATCAGAAAACACCCGAACGCCGACGGAAACGTCTCCGCCAATAATAAAGCTTATCCCAAAGCCAAAAGACGGGTCAGCTTTTGCCGCCACAGGCATCAGACTCAAAGCAGCAGCTGCCGCCATTCCTAAAACAGGTCTATGAAACATTTTTCACCAATTGCTTTTTTCAATCCAAACAAAATACCCGCGAACTATGTCCTCACAAAGCTTATTTTTCTACCAGCATGGCATGTCGATCGGATCACTCGCTGGCGGGCCCTGATATCCAACCTGCCATTCCCCCCCACGCGCGCGCAAAAAAGGCCGAAGGAACCCCTCCGGCCTAAGAAATTCACATCAGACTTACCGGGAGTTAAAGCCCGCGCACACCGCGCAACAAAATGTCGGTGACCAAAAGCGCATAGGCTTCGCGCTCTTCGCGTGTCGCGGCATGTTCCCATATATAATAGCTGTTGAGCATGCCAAAAATCGACATGGTGATGCCACGCAATTTGACTTGGTCTTGCGCAAACATTTCTTTGGCGTTGCGTTCAACCACATCGCTCATGAACTGCACGAGGTCTTGCTGATACGCCTTGAGGATCGCCTGCTGCTTCGGGCTCAGGTTGGCAAGGTTTGTGGCCTGCACCCGATGGATTTCGTCAGACCCTTCATAAGCGGTGAGGATTTCGCGAACGACGTGATACAGCGCCTCTTCCGGCGCCTCAAACGTCACATCCAGACCACAAATACGATCGCGCAGATCGCACAGATAGGTGTCCAGCGCGTCAAACAGGATCGCTTCTTTGCTGGTGTAGTAATGATAGATCGTGGCTTTGGACACTCCACAGGCCTCGGCCAGTTTGGTCATCGACACACGATCATAACCTTCGGTGGCAAACTTCTTTGCCGCCGTGTCCAGAATATGGCTACGTTTCTGATCGTGGTCTTTTGCAATAGTTCGCGCCACAACTCACTCCTTGTCTCGGTTGTCGACGACCCGACGCGCCTTGCCTTGGCTGCGTTCGACATCGCCTGAGTCTCCTACGATGATTTCGGTGGAAACTCCTACGATATCTTTAATTCTCTTGGACAACATGCGCGCAGAGGCCGTTTTTGACAAATTATCGGCGGCATCCGGCGTGGCTTCAACCATGACGCGCATTGCGTCCATGTGACCCGACTTAAAGAGTTCGATCTGATAGTACGGCGCGAGCCCCCCCGTCGCGAGGACCTGCTCCTCAATCTGACTGGGAAACACGTTCACGCCGCGCAGGATAATCATGTCGTCGCTGCGCCCGGTGATTTTCGCCATGCGCCGCATCGACCGCGCCGTGCCAGGCATCAGCCGGGTCAGGTCTCGGGTGCGATAGCGGATCATCGGCAGCCCCTCTTTGGTCAGCGTCGTAAACACCAGCTCACCCTCTTGGCCGTCTTCTAACACCTCACCTGTCGCCGGATCAATAATCTCAGGATAAAAATGGTCCTCCCAGATCACCGGCCCGTCTTTGGTTTCCACACATTCGTTGGCAACCCCCGGCCCCATGATCTCGCTCAGCCCGTAAATATCCACCGCATGCATATCAAAGGCGGCCTCGACCTCTTTTCGCATGCTGTCCGTCCACGGCTCCGCTCCAAAAACACCCACCTTCAGCGAACTCTCACGCGGGTCCAGTCCCGCTTTGTGGAACGCCTCAAGGATGTTGAGCATATAAGACGGCGTCACCATTATTCCGTCAGGTTGGAAATCAGTGATCAGCCCGACCTGCTTGTCCGTCTGCCCGCCCGACATCGGCACAACCGTCGCGCCCAGCCGTTCAATGCCATAATGCGCGCCCAACCCGCCGGTAAACAGGCCGTAGCCATAAGCGTTGTGCACCATGTCACCCGCCCGAAGACCGGACGCTCGCAAGCTGCGCGCCATCAGGTCGGCCCAGATGTCGATGTCTTTCGCGGTATAGCCCACCACCGTGGGTTTGCCCGTGGTGCCAGAGGAGGCATGCAGCCGCATAATCTTGTTGCGGGGCACCGCCAGCAGGCCAAAGGGATAATTCGCCCGCAAGTCATCCTTGTTGGAGAAAGGAAATTTCGACAAGTCACTCAATGACTTGAGGTCATCCGGATGCACACCTGCCTCGTCAAAGCGCGCCTTGTACATCGGCACGTTGTCATAGGCATGGCGCAGCGACCACTTCAACCGGTCCAGTTGCAGCCCACGAATTTCATCCGCCGATGCAATCTCAATCGGGTCCAGCTCCTCGGGCCGTGGTGACAGGTCTTTCATGATCGTTCTCCTCCGCACGAATGCGTCTTATTCTTCAAACAACTGTCCACGGATCGCGCGGGATGCGCCACGGAATTCAGCAATGACCACTGCGTCTTGGTTGGTCACCGTCACATCATAAAGCCCGCTGCGTCCGGTCAGCGACACCTCGCGGGCATGCGCTGTCAGCACGTCCCCCTCCCGCCCTGGTGCGAGAAAACTGATCTGGTTGTGCTGGGCGACAGTCGCCTGATTGCGGCTGTTGCAGGCAAAGGCAAAGGCGCTGTCTGCCAGCGTGAACGTCAGCCCGCCATGACAGATACCATGCCCGTTGCAGAACTCCGGCCGCACCGTCATCGTCAGCGTCGCCTGCCCCTCGCGAACTTCAGAAATCTGCATGCCCAGAAACTGGCTCGCACGGTCAGATTCCCACATCGCTTGGGCTGACGCTCCCGCCCGCTCCTGACCTGTCAAATTCGTCATGTTATCCTCCGTTGCGCCAGCTGATCACTTGCATTGACCGACCGGTTGGTCAATAAATGCGCAACACGGCTGAGTCGTCAAGGGGAGAGCACGTTATGACCATTCAAAATGTTTCCAGTTTTGCCAAGGGTGCGTGGGTCGCGCCCGGGTCTGGTGCGCGAAATATTGCCTCTGCGATCACCGGCGACGTGATTGCAACTGCAGGCAACGACGCGCTGGATGTGCAAGGCATGCTGGCCTATGCGCGTGACGTGGGCGGCCCTGCTTTGCGCAAAATGACCTTTCATGACCGCGCGCGCATGCTCAAAGCGTTGGCGCTGCATCTGCGCGAACACCGCGACGCTATGTATCAGCTCTCCTTTGACACCGGCGCCACGCAGGCCGATCACCTGATCGACATCGACGGCGGCATCGGCACCATGATGGTCTTTGCCTCCAAAGGTCGCAAAGAAATGCCGGACGCGCAGATCTATGTAGATGGCGAGATCGAGCAGCTGTCGCGCAACGGCACCTTTCTGGGTCAACACATCTGCACCCCGTTGCAAGGCGTCGCAGTGCACATCAACGCCTTCAACTTTCCGGTTTGGGGCATGCTGGAAAAGCTCGCCCCCACCTTGCTCGCGGGGGTTCCGGCCATTGTAAAACCCGCCACGTCTTCCTGCTATGTCACCGAACTCGCCGTACGTATCATGGCGGAAAGCAATATCCTGCCCGACGGTGCGCTACAGCTTGTCTCCGGCGGTTTGGGCGACATGCTCGACCATCTCACTTGTCAGGATGCCGTGGCCTTCACAGGCTCCGCCGACACTGCGTTAAAACTGCGCTCAAACCCGCTGATCCTTGGAAATTCCGTGCGTTTCACAGCCGAAGCTGACAGCTTGAATTGCTCGATCCTTGGGCCCGACGCTCTATCTGGCACGCCGGAATTTGATCTTTTCATCAAAGAAGTCAGCCGCGAAATGACCACCAAAGCGGGCCAGAAATGCACCGCGATCCGCCGCATCATCACGCCCGAAGGCGTCACCGAGGCGGTGATTGACGCTCTTTCAGCCCAACTCGACAAAACCGTGATCGGTGATCCCCGCCTTGAAACCACCCGCATGGGTGCGCTTGTGTCTTCGGGCCAGAAACGCGACGTGCTGGAAAAGGCCGCGCATCTCGCGACCGAGGCCACCCGCGTTTATGGCGATCCCGACGATTTTGCCGTGCAGGGGGCCGACCCCGACAAAGGCGCCTTCGTCCCGCCGATGCTGTTTTTCTGCGACCAGCCCGACACCGCCACAGCCGTGCATGACACCGAAGCCTTCGGTCCTGTCTCAACCATCATGGGCTACCGCGATCTGGATCACGCCATCGCGCTGGCAAATCGCGGCCAAGGCTCGCTTGTGGCCTCCGTCATCACCCATAACACCGAGGTCGCCCGCGACGTCGCGCTTGGCGCAGGCGCCTTTCATGGTCGTCTTTATTTCAACAACCGCGACAGCATGGGCGAAAGCACCGGCCACGGGTCTCCGTTGCCGCACATGGTACACGGCGGTCCCGGTCGCGCAGGCGGCGGCGAAGAGTTGGGCGGCATCCGCGCCGTGAAACACTTCATGCAACGCACCGCCATTCAGGGCAGCCCCGACATTCTTACCGGCGTGACGGGCCAATGGGTGGCAGGCGCCGCAGAAACATCCGCAGGCGCGCATCCCTTCACCCGCAAATTTGGCGAACTGGCGGTTGGGGAAACCCTCAACAGCGCGCCTCGCACGGTGACGCTGGACGACATCGAACACTTCGCCACCTTCACCGGCGATACCTTCTATGCCCACATGGACGACGCCGCCGCCAAGCGAAACCCGTTCTTCCCGGGTCGTGTGGCGCATGGCTACCTGTTGCTCAGCTTCGCCGCTGGTCTGTTTGTCGAACCCAACGAGGGCCCCGTGCTGGCAAACACCGGCCTTGACGCTCTGCGGTTCATGAAACCGGTGTCCGCCGGTGACGCCATCAAAGTGCGCCTGACAGTCAAGAAAAAGACCAAACGCAATGACGAATACGGCGAAGTCCGCTGGCACGTGACCCTGACCAATCAGGACGACGAGCAAGTTGCCGAATATGAGTTGCTGACAATGGTGGCTTTCTGATCCGTTGGCCCGCGGCGCAAGCCGCGGGCCGCGCCTCAGGCCTAATGCATGACACCTCCGCTCTTCCACTTGCACGGCATTCCCGCTACTCAGAACCAACCCTGATGACCGGATGCTCGCATGCCTCTCGCCCTGACACAGCTTTCCGACCTCGCCTCTCTGCCGTTTGACGAGATCATCGACGTCCGCTCCCCCGCAGAATATGCCGAAGACCACATTCCCGGTTCCATCTCGCTGCCTGCGCTCACCAACGAAGAACGCGCCCACGTGGGCACGATCTACGTTCAGGAAGACCCTTTTAAAGCCCGAAAAGTAGGCGCGGCTTTGGTGTCCCGCAATGTCGCAGACCACCTCGAGGGCCCGCTGTCAGACCGCCCCGGCGGCTGGAAACCTCTGGTCTATTGCTGGCGCGGCGGGCAACGCTCAGGCTCGGTTGCGATTATTCTCAAACAGATCGGCTGGCGCGCGGACACGGTCGAGGGCGGATATCAATCTTACCGCCGCATGGTCTCCAAAGCGCTCTATGACGCCGAGATGCCCTGCCCCGTTGTGGTCATCGACGGCGGCACAGGGACCGCCAAGACCCGCCTGCTCCACCACCTGGCAGAGCAAGGCGCGCAGATGCTGGATCTTGAGGCCATGGCCGAGCATCGCGGCTCTCTGTTTGGCCCGATGAGCGACACGCAACCCAGCCAGAAAGCCTTCGAAAGCCGTCTGGCGATGGGCATGGCCAAACTGACACCTGATCGTCCGGTGTACGTCGAGGCCGAAAGCTCCAAAATCGGGCGCCTGATCATCTCGCCGGTGCTGTGGCAAGCCATGATCGCCGCGCCCAATCTGCGCGTGAGCGCGCCTCTTGCGGCCCGCACCAGCCATCTGTTGACCGCTTATCCTGACATGATTGCCGACAGTGACCGGTTGACCGATATCCTTGGCCAACTCACGCGATATCATGGCCATGAACAGGTCGAGGCTTGGAACGCGTTGGCACTCGCGGGCGACTATAAAACCTTGGCGCAACAGCTGATCGAAACCCACTATGATCCGCGCTACACCCGCATCTCGCGCGCGCATGCGCCGAATGCGCAGCCGCTTGATTTGCCGGATCTGTCTGAGGACACCCTCGCTGCCACCGCCGCTAAAATCATTGCGTCAGAGTGATCGACGCCGCCCCCTCTTTGAGCCGCCCGATCACCGCCGCGTCATGCCCCAGACTGCGCAGCTGCGCCACCAGCGCCGCCGCCTGATCCGCTGCGACAGCCGCCAACAAGCCACCCGCCGTCTGCGGATCGTGCAACAACGCGGCTTTGGCGCTATCCTCGCCAACAACCGGCGCGGCATCCACGTTGTTTTGATAGATCGTGCTGCGATGCCCCGCCGCCGCGAGCGCCTCTGCCCCCGCATAGGTCTGCACCGCGCCCAGATTGATGTCCGCCGCCACCCCTGACGCGCGGCAAATCGCCATCAAATGCCCCGCCAGACCAAAGCCGGTCACATCGGTCATCGCAGTTGCGCCTTGCAAGACATCCGCTGCGTCGCCTTGTGGTGTCGCCATAACCGCCAACATCGCCGCCACATCGCGTCCGCGTGCCTTGCCCTGCATCTCCGCTGCCAAGACCGTGCCGGACCCGATCGGTCGCGTCAAAATCAATGCATCTCCGGCCCGCCCACCTGCGTTGGTGATGGCCGGCCCGTCCAACAATCCGGTGAGCGTCAGCCCAATGCTCAACTCTGCGCCCATCGCGGAATGCCCCCCGACGATCTCGGCACCTGTAGCGCTCAACACCTCGCCAGCTTCACGCAAAATCTCCGCCATCGTGCGGGCCTGCAATGGCTCTGCCATGCGCGGCAGAGTGATCGACATCAACGCCGCCTGCGGAACCGCCCCCATCGACCAGATATCGCCCAGCGCATGCACCGCCGCAATCCGCGCCATCAGACCCGGATCTTCGATAAATCCGCGCAGATGATCGGTTGTCACCACCTGCTCTGCCCCGCCCACGCGCAAAACTGCCGCGTCATCTCCGGGGCCCGCCAGCACATCTGAGCGGCCTGCGCGCGGCAAACCTAACAAAGCCTCTGACAAGGTGGCGGCGCCCACCTTGGAGCCACAGCCGCCACACAGCGGCTGCGTTGCCGCCTGCCCCAGCGCCACGTCGCGCGGCGGTTTGGGTCCCGCCATCTGCGGCAGATTGACGAACTGGTGCATGAATTTACGGTCTATGTGATTTTTCCAACGCCACAATGGCGCCTTTAGCCCGGTTGCTGCAAACGTCCGCCCCCATTTGGCCGCCAACGCCTTCTTGCCGCCCAACGAAATCAGCTTGAGGTAATCTTCCTGCGGCTTGAACTTTTGCATCTTTGCGCCCGTCAACGCGGCCCGCAAATTGTGTGCCAGTACCGGCGCGGCGCGCACCGCAAACACCCCTGCTTTGGGGCGCGGCGTGTCCACCAATTCGGCGCAATCGCCCGCAGCAAACAGATCGTCAAACCCTTCGGCCAACAGGCGGTGATCCACGCGCACAAACCCGTCCTCGGTCAACGGCAAAGGCGCGTTCGCCACCCACGGATGGGCAAACCCGCCTGCTGCCGCCACGATGAAATGGCTGGCCACGCGGCGTCCGTCCGCCAAGATCACCGCATCGGCTGTGACCTCCGCCACCGCCGCTTGCGTCAGAACCTTGACGCCCAACCGCGCCATGGCTTTGCGCAACGGTGCCTCCGCGCCTGCTGTCTGGCGCGTGATCTGATCGGACGCCTCGATCACATGCACCTTGGGCACAGCGCCTTTGGCCTTGAGCGCATGTGCCATCGCCAATGCCAATTCCACGCCCGCCACGCCGCCGCCAATCACGGCGACATCAGGCGTGATCTCTCCAGATGCCCGCTCAAGAAACGCCGCCCATTTCGCGGCATAGACATCCAGCGGTTTGGCCCCGACGCCATACTGTGGAAACCCCGAAACCCAAGGCATTTTCCCGTGAATGCCCACATCCAGCGAGGCCACATCGTAGGCAATCTTGCCGCGCCCCGCGACGCTTATGGTTTTGGCCTCCGGATCAATATCTGTGGCCGGCGCCATAATCAGACGCGCGCCAGAAAACCGGGCCAACTGAACCAGGTCAATCTCCAACGCGTCGCGCGTGTAATGCCCCGCAATATGGCCCGGCAACATGCCAGAATATGGCGCAGTTGCCCCCGGATTGATCAACGTCAGACGCGCACCGGCCAACGGTTTCATCCCCCACATCCGCAGCATTAGCGCATGGGTGTGGCCACCGCCCACAAGGACAAGGTCGCGGGTCAGGGGAAGCGTATTGTGCATGATCGATGTCCGGCTAAACTGGGGTTGCTTTGCGATATCGTAATCCGCGTGCAATGGAAACGGGAGAGCTGCTCGGGCCATAACGCAGGCTTTATGCGACCGTGTCGTTTTCGGTATATCAGTTTTGCCCTCACCGTGGTTTTCTCACGCCCAACAGAACGCAAAGGACACAGCCATGACCCTGCCCGCCACCATGAACGCGATGATTCTCACCGGCCACGGCGATCTGGACGCGTATGAATGGCGCACCGATTGGCCCGTGCCGACGCCCGCCGCTGGTCAGGTGCTGGTGCGCGTCGGCGCATGCGGGATGAACAACACCGACGTGAACACACGTGCGGGTTGGTATTCCAAGGCCGTCACCGGCGCCACCGAAACCGCCACCGATGAATCGCCCGATGGTGATGATCCCAGCTGGGGCGGGGCGCCGATCACCTTCCCTCGCATCCAGGGCGCGGATGTCTGCGGCACAATTGTTGCCGTGGGCGAAGGCGTCGATATGGCCCGCATCGGCGAGCGCATCATCACCGATTGCTGGATCCGCGATCCCGATGACCTTCAGGACAAAAACAAAACCGGCTATTTCGGGTCTGAAATGGATGGCGGCTTCGCCCAGTTCACCGTCATGCCTGCCCGCAACGCGCTGGCTGTAAACTGCTCCCTGTCGGACGCGGAACTGGCGACATTCTCCTGCTCTTACTCTACCGCCGAAGGCATGCTGGAACGCGCGCACGTCACAGCAGCGGACACGGTGCTGGTGCCCGGCGCCTCGGGCGGGGTTGGCGGCGCGGTGATCCAGTTGGCCAAGCGGCGCGGCGCGCGGGTGATCGCGCTGGCATCAGAGGCAAAACACGCCGACGTCGCCGCCCTTGGCGCGGACGTCGTCCTGCCACGTGCCCCCAACAACCTGCGCGCAGCCCTTGGCGACGAAAAGATCACCGTGCTGGCCGACGTAGTTGGCGGCGACTTTTGGCCATCTCTGGTGGACATGCTGGAACGCGGTGGTCGCTTGACCACATCGGGCGCGATTGCAGGCCCGATGGTCGAACTCGATTTGCGCACGCTTTATCTGCGCGACCTGACGTTCACCGGATCCACTGTGATCGACCTGTCGGTCATGCCCAATCTGATCCGCTATATCGAGGCAGGCGACATTCGCCCCGCACTTGCCGCGTCTTATCCGTTGGCGGATCTCAAAGACGCGCAGTCGGCTTTCATCGACAAAAAGCACACCGGCAACATCGTTGTGCTGCCATGACCAAAACCGCAACCCCCTTGCCGGCCCAGATTGCTCCGGCGATTGCGGCGCTTCCAAAGGCGCCGCAGGATGGCATGCGGGCTTTGCGGGATTTGATCTGTGACACGGCCGCCGAAACCGGTGCCTTGCCGATTGAGGAAAGCCTGAAATGGGGCCAACCCAGTTTTGCGCCGCCCAAACGCGACGGCACTCCGATCCGTCTTGGCTGGTCCGCTGATGCGCCAGACCGCATCGCCATGCTGGTGCATTGCCAGACAACCGTGGTCGAGGCGTGGCGCGAGCGTTTTGGCGATGCATTCACCTACGACGGCAGTCGCGCGCTTTTTGTGCCACTGGATGCGCCGCTCGATACAGACGCACTGCGTCACGCCATTGCCCTGGCCTTGACCTATCGCCGCTAAGCGGGACGAAAACGGCACCGACGCGTTACAGTCGCAATACCGACGCGATACCGAACCTGTTTTTTCGAAGTTTCAGCTCGTTACGGGCGCCACAACAGATGTGGCCGTCAAAACCGCCATCACCTCTGCCACCACCGCAGCTGCGATCACTTCGGGGCGCTTGTCACCGCTGCCCATGGCGCCGATAGGGCAGACCAATGCCTGCGCGTCCACACACTCCTGTGCTTTGGCAAAACTGGTAAATTTGCTGCGTTTCGTGGCCGATCCGATCATGCCGACATAGGCCGCATCCCCGCGCGCCAAAGCCTCAGCCGCCAATAGAAAATCAAGCGCGTGGTCATGGGTCAACACAATGAAAACGCTGCCTTTTGGGGCTAAGCGCACCAAAGATTCTGGCAACGCTGTCAGGGATTTGGCCACATCAGCCTGGCTCATGCCCAGCTCTTCCGGGCGGCTGTCCACCAGATGGCACGCCACCGGCATGTGTTGAAACACATTGACCAAAGCCCGCCCCACATGCCCTGCTCCCAGCACATAAACATGCGGCAAAGCGGCGGCGTCTGCCGCGGCCCGCGCCGTTGCCGCGGCCCGCGCATGCGCGTCCATCACGCTCAGGGAAATCTCGACCCGACCACCGCAGCACTGACCAATCTCCGGTCCCAGCGGCACATCCATAATCGCAGCATTGCCATTTGATTTCAGCAACTTACGCGCCTCATCCAGCGCCATATACTCCAACTGACCGCCACCAATTGTGCCCGCCATACCCGCGTTCGACACATACATCACAGCGCCTTGCTCACGTGGCGATGATCCCCGCACACGCGCAAGCGACACTTCTACAACAGGGAGATCGCTTTGCAAAAACGCTATGATATCCGCGGGTTTCATGCCTTCAACCGCTCCACAGCCATCAACACCCGTTCCGGCGTTGCTGGCGCATCCAGCCGCGGGCATTCGCGATAGTCTGCCACCGACGCCACCGCCATGCCGAGCGCTTCGAACACGCAGATCGGCAACATGAACGGCGGCTCGCCCACCGCTTTGGATCGCTTGATCGTCAACTCGCGGTTTTCGGACCAATCCGCCAATTTCACGTTAAATTCCAGAGGGATATCGCCCGCCAACGGAATTTTGTAGGTGCTTGGCGCATGGGTTCTGAGCCGCCCCTTGTCGTCCCAGACCAGTTCTTCCGATGTCAGCCAGCCCAAACCTTGCACAAAGGCGCCTTCAACCTGACCTTTGTCCAATACAGGGTTCAGCGACTTGCCCACGTCGTGCAGCACATCAGCCCGATCCACGCGGTATTCGCCGGTCAACGTGTCCACCGACACTTCCGCCACAGCCGCGCCATAGGCAAAATAGTAAAACGGCCGCCCCTGACCCTTTTCACGATCCCAATGGATTTTCGGGGTCTTGTAAAACCCGGCCGCCGATAGCTGCACACGCGCCATGTAAGCCTTTGAGATAAATTCGTTAAACGCGATTTCCTGTTTTCCAACGCGCACCGCATTGGCGACAAAAATCACGGCGTCCTCTGCCACATCCCACGCCTCAGCCGCCCACGACACCAGCCGCGCCTTGATCTGCGCACACGCATCCAGCGCCGCCATTCCGTTCAGATCGGTGCCGGATGAGGCCGCCGTTGCAGAGGTGTTCGGCACCTTCTCGGTTGTCGTCTTGGTGATCTTGATCCGGTCAATATCAACCTGAAACGCCTCGGCCACCACTTGGGCTATCTTGGTGTTTAGCCCCTGCCCCATCTCTGTGCCGCCGTGGTTGAGCATAATCGAGCCATCGTTATAGACATGCACCAACGCGCCCGCCTGATTGAACCAGGTCGCGGTAAAGCTGATCCCGAATTTCACCGGCGTAAGTGAGATGCCTTTGCGGATAATGCCACCCTTGGCGTTGTGATCCAACACCGCTTGGCGCCGCGCCTGATAGTCGGAACTCTGCTCAAGCTCATCCACCAGTCGCCCAACTACGTTGTCCTCAACCTCTTGATGGTAGGGCGTAATATTGCGGTCCGTGTCACCATAGAAGTTCGCCTTGCGCACCTCCAACGGGTCTTTGCCCAAGGCATAGGCGATCTCTTCGATCATGCGCTCCGCGCCGACGACGCCCTGCGGCCCGCCAAACCCGCGAAAGGCGGTGTTGGACACGGTGTTGGTTTTCATCGGACGACTTTTCAGCCGCACATGCGGGTAGAAATAGGCGTTGTCGGCATGAAACAGCGCCCGATCCGTGACAGGACCCGAAAGGTCCGACGACCACCCACAGCGCGCCGCAAATTGCGCGTCCACTGCTGTGATGCGGCCATCGTCCCCGAACCCGACATCATAGTCGACCACAAAATCATGCCGCTTGCCGGTGCTTTCCATGTCCTGATCGCGGTCTGGCCGGATTTTCACCGGCCTTTTCCATCGCTTGGCCGCCAAAGCTGCAGTAGCCGCGAACTGGTTCATCTGGCTTTCCTTGCCGCCAAAACCGCCGCCCATGCGCCGCACGTTCACCACCACAGCGTTGTTTGGCACGCCCAGAACATGCGCCACCATATGCTGCGCTTCGCTGGGATGCTGGGTGGAGCAATGCACCACCACATCATCGTCTTCTCCGGGCATGGCAAAGGCGATGTGCCCTTCCAAATACATGTGGTCCTGCCCGCCAATCCGCATATGCCCCTTGATACGATGCGCCGCTTCGGCCTGCCCCTTGGCAATGTCACCACGTTGCAGGGTCATGGGGTCGGTTACATCCGGATACCCCTTGGCTATGGCCTCATCCGCTTCGATGACATGCGCTAAAGTCTCATAGCTGATCTGCGCCAAAGCCGCCGCACGACGCGCTTCATCCCGGCTTTCGGCCACAACTGCGAACACAACTTGTCCCCAGAACTCGATGGTATCTTTGGCAAAAAGTGGCTCGTCGTGTCGCCCTGTCGGGCTGACATCGTTAACCCCGGGAACGTCCTGTGCCGTCAGCACGCCCACCACACCGGGGGCCGCGCGCACCGCGTCAAGATCAACCGATGTGATCCGCGCATGCGCCACGCCCGAGGTTCCGAAATAGGCGTGCAACGTGCCGATGGGCTCAGCGATGTCATCGGTGTAATCCGCAGCACCTGTCACGTGCTTGGCCGCGCTGTCGTGGGCCAGATCGCGGTGAACGCCGCCTTTGATGGAAACTGTCTCAGTCATCACAGGCCCTCCGCAATCAATTGCGCCTCTGCACCGGATTGCTCCAGCCAGAACCGCTGAAACAAGTTTTGCGCCACTTTCATCCGATAAGCCGCCGATGCTCGCATGTCATCCAGCGGCTGAAAATCTTCAGGCAGCTTCGCGGCAGCAGCCAACAGCGCCGCCTCAGACCACGGCTGCCCGATCATCGCCGCCTCCGCCAATGCCGCGCGCTTGGGCGTCGCTGCCATACCACCAAATGCCAGCACTGCCTTGGTGATCACGCCCGCATCGACTTGCACGGTCATGCCCACAGCCACAGAAGAGATATCCTCCTCGCGCCGCTTGGAAATCTTATAGGCCGCATGATACCCACAGATGAGACGCGGCACCGAGATACTCTCGACAAATTCACCGTCGGCGCGGTCCTGTTTTCCATAAGCCACAAAGAAATCTTCCAGCCGCAGAACCCGCCGCACTTCGCCCTTACGCAGTGTGATCGACGCACCCAAAGCGATCAAAACCGGTGGCGTGTCCCCAATAGGAGACCCATTCGCGATATTGCCGCCAATCGTGCCCATGTTGCGCACCTGCCAGCCCGCAATGCGGTCCCAATAATCGCTAAGGTGCGGATAATACTGCGCAATCACGTCCTGCGCTTCGGTATAGGTCACACCTGCGCCAAACGTTACCGCATCCTCGTTGACCTCGATGGACTTCAGCCCCTCAAGGTGACCAACAAAGACCGCCGGAGAAATCCGCTTGAGAAATTTGGTTACCCAAAGCCCCACATCCGTGCTGCCTGCAATGATCGTCGCGTTCGGCTCAGTCTCCAGAACAGCGGCCAGATCATCCACATCCGCAGGCAGGATCGCACGACTTTCGTCCTTGGCAACTTCGACCCGCGCACCGTCGCGCATACCTTGTAACTTGGCCGTCACCGCATCCCGTTCTGTCGTCAAATGTTCGGCAGTGGCGCTTCCGTAGTCCGTCACTGCCTGCGCTGCCCGAATGATAGGGGCATAGCCTGTACAGCGACACAAATTGCCCTGCAAAGCGACTTCGACCTGCGGCACTGTGGGCCGCTCATGTTCCATCCACAGCGCATATAGCGACATCACAATGCCCGGCGTGCAAAACCCGCATTGGCTGCCGTGATGGGCCACCATGGCTTGCTGCACCGGGCTAAGCCTTCCATTCGGCCCGCCTAGATATTCAATTGTCACGACATGACAGCCGTCCAGCGACGCTAGAAACCGGATGCAGGCATTTACCACCTCATATCGCAGCCCCTCAGGCGTCAGCCGACCCACCAACACCGTGCAAGCGCCGCAGTCCCCTTCGGCGCAGCCCTCCTTGGTGCCGGTCAGGCGCTGATCGATGCGCAGAAAATCCAGCAATGTGTCATCAGCACCCACATCCGGCAACCGCATCTCTCGGTCGTTGAGGACAAAACGGATCTCGGTGCGGACCTTTGCGCCCTGCGTCATTGGCTGTTCCCTGTTCTTAGGCTGGCATTCCGACGGCACCCACGGCGCCCTTGCAGGCAGTGTAAATCCACTTGATAGGGGGATGATACGCGGGTTTTTGCAAATCTATTTCAATATTTGATTGAAAATAGCCCCCTCTTTCACTGCTAGAATGCGTGAAATCGGGCAAGATGCCCCTGAAAACCGCTGCGGAGAGAGATCATGCCTTATCTGGAAAGCTTGCGCGTGTTTGTGCGTGTTGTGGAACTCGGCTCTATTACGTCGGGTGGGCGCGATCTGCGCCTGACACCCGCGGTGGCCTCAAACCGCATCAAAGAATTGGAAGGTCGCCTTGGCGCGCGCCTCTTCAACCGGACAACCCGCAACCTGTCGCCCACCGAAGTTGGTAAGGTATTTTATGACCACGCCCGCAAGGTGATCCTCGCGCTGGAGGAGGCCGAGGCCGTGGTTGCCGACTTCTCTGACCACCCGCGAGGCACCATCCGCGTGACCGCGCCGCTCGGGGTTGGTCGCCGCATCATCGCGCCGTTAATCCCCGCGTTTTCAGAGGCCTACCCCGATGTGGATGTGCGCTTGCGGCTTTCTGATCGCAATGTCGACCTGCTAGAAGACGGGCTCGATGTGGCCTTTGTGCTCGGGGAGCTGAAGGACAGCAATTTCAAGCTGCGCAAAATTGCTGATTGCGACCGCGTTCTGGTCGCCGCTCCGGATTATCTATCCCGTGCCGGACTCCCGAAAACACCTGATGACCTTTTGAAAGCCCACAACTGCCTGCTGCTGCGTTTTCCCCGATCGCCCGAGTATTTTTGGACCCTTCAAACTGACAAGGGACCGCGCAAGATCGAGGCCACGGGCCGGTTTGACGCGGATGACGGCGACGTCCTGACCCAATGGGCGCTGGAAGGGGCGGGAATCGCCAACAAAGTGCGGTTTGAGGTTGCGAAGCATCTGAACGCTGGCGATTTGGTCGAAGTGCTGCCCGAAACGCCTCCCCTGCCTGCCGCATTTGGCTGCCTCTACCCGCATCGAAAATTTCAGGACCCGAAAATCCGGTTGTTTGTAGATTACATGTCGAGTGAATGCCGCAAGCGCATTGCCCGTTAACCCGCCAACGGACCGGAGTCGCGCATCTGCGGTTCAAACACCCGATACGTCGAACGTCCCGCGTGCTTGGACGCATAAAGCGCCGTGTCGGCGTCGCTCAGCAGTTGATCCATATCGGTCTCACCGCAGCCTGAATACATAGCGATGCCCACGCTGGCGGATACTTTGCAGATCGTGTCGCGGAACGGCACAGGGTTTTCGACTTCGGAAATAATACGATCCGCAATACGTCCCATAATCTCGAGATCAGTGGCGCCACGAAACACCAACACAAACTCATCCCCGCCAACCCGTGCAACGCAATCCTCGTCGCGGCTGGACTCCACCAAAACGCGCGCTACATGTTGCAAAACCGCATCGCCTGCCGCGTGGCCAAGAGCATCATTCACCTGCTTGAAGAAATCCAAATCGACCTGCATCAGACCGAAAGGCGTGCAATCCTTGACCAGACGCGGAAGGATATGTTCCAGCGCACGACGGTTTTTCAAACCGGTCAGCGTGTCAGTAAACGCTTGTTCTTCGGCGGCGATCATCGCCCCCTGCAAACGTAGGTTTAGCTTGCGAGACGCCTCCATCGCGGCGGATTTTGCTTCCACCAGATACAGCATTTCAATCGTCAGATCTGTTGCCGCAAAATCAGCAGCATTCAGATCATAGTCGCTCACGGCGTCCAAAATCGAAATGCCAAACCCAAGGTTCACCATCGCGCCCCCCGTCATGGGCATTGGCACCAAAACCCCTTTGAGCCCCGTGAGCGGTTTCAAGCGTTTGCGCAGGTGCAATTTTTGCCCCGCGGTTGCCAGCAACCCTTCCATATTTGTGATGCGTTTGGGGCGGCTCAACTCGAAGACATCCAGAAAGCCTTGCCCCGGCAACGCGAGGTCCGGATACAGTTTTTGCAACGTCGGGCCAGCGTGGGAAATCAGTCCGTTCGCGTCCAATTGGACGTGCATTGGACATAAAACGTCCAACATCCGAAGCATGTCTTGCGTATCCGTCATACTCGCACCCTATTCCGCACGCGCGCCCAAATCGAACTCACGGCCACTGGCAAAGGCAGTTTCAATCAACGTTATATCGATGACCTCAACCCCGTCTTTAACGCCATTGTGTTCAAGGAACACAAGCGCACCATAATCATCCGCCATCGTTCTGAGAACCCCGATGATAACATGGCCAAACCCGACATAGTCATATGAACATCGCAGGCTAAACCTGTCAGGACTGAGTTCTTCAAGCTCCAACCCCGGTATTATCAGGTCATCCACGGCCAACCTGGCGCGCTCGGGCAAATCATCCAGGGAATGGAGGAATTCAACGAAATTCACGCCGCCAAACCGCAAAAGACGCCTGAGCGCCTCGACATTCGGGTGGGACACGAGGTAGGTGCCTAAGTCCTCGAGCACGGTTTCTTCGGGCACACGCAGAGTTTTGGCAATGGCCGCGACCAACGCTTTTGTTGTGCTGTCCTCGTATTGCAGCATCGCTTCGAAATCAATAATTTCGAGTCCGGCTAAACGGGTCACATCCACCCAACGCCGCTGCCCATAACTGTCGCGCACAAAACACTGTATGGCTCTGTTAATCAGACCATGCATCTGCTCACCTCAATCGTTCTCGCATCGATAAAGCCATATTGAGGTTAACAAAGTCACAACACCGTCACTCGGTCGGTAAGATTTCAAAGTCACCAATCCAAAGAGAGTTAAGGCTTGAAGGCGCCACGCGATAGTCCCCGTCAACAAGCCTTTGGATATGCGCCTTGGTCAAGGAATAACGGCTGGCGAGCCGTTGGAAATCGACTGAATTTGAATCGAAAGTCACCATCCAGCGCCGCCAGGACGACCGACCCGGTTCAGATTGCAGCAAAATCGCTTGCCGACCTTCAACGGTCGCGCCAAAGTCTCCAAACACCAGAACACACCGGTTCTCGGGGTCTTCTCCGCAGTCTTCAAACTCGGCCAATTCCCAAGAGCTCATGTTGCCAATCTGATCTGCAGTGATCTGTTCACCTGCTGGCAAAACAACCAAAACCTCCAAAAGTTGCTGGACCATTTCTGCCCGCTGATCTTCGCGGCCCGGTCGCCGTCCTTTGGATACCTCTTCCGCGGCTTTAGCCAGCGCGACATTTTCTGAGACTTTTAGCGCTTCAAGCCCGTCCCGTCCTGCCTTACCCCACTCATGCTGCATTTCCCAAAGCGGCGCCTGATCAGGGCGCACCGCGCCGCTTTCGGCCCGTGCCATCTGATTTGATGTGGAAATTCGCTCGGCATTCAAAACCGGCGACATCCACGCCGCGATTGAAACTAGGGTCGCGCCCGCAATCCAGACATTGGCCCGACGCACCCGCGCCATCCAGCCGGCGCCCATCACAACGCACACCAGATACGCCACCGCGTGCAGCACAATGACAAACGCCACCGCCGCCGATAGCAGACGCGTCGGCGTCCAGCCATATTGCGCCACCCGCAGCCAGATCGCATAGGTTGCAAGCGCCGCGATCACCGGCAAGAGCATCGCCAAAGCTGCCGTTGACAGTTGCATCCATCGCGGCTCAAACGCATCCGCATCACTGCGGTCCAGCGCGATGGTGATCAGAGAAATCATCACCAGCGCGACCGCCAAAAGGGTTGCCGCGCGGCTGAGGCTGCCAAACAGCTGATCCGGCCCCTGAAACAGCGCCGCAGCAGCAAATACCGCCACCACCACCAGCACCACCGGCACCAGCATGCGCAGCATCCGCAACAACAGGTAAGGCGACAAATATTGCCGCAGCTCGTGCACGACTGACAAGCCAAGCCCCAGTGAAAAACCAACAAATGCCCACAGGACTGGCTCGTGTTCCAAAAGATCTTCGATGATCGTGATGCCGACAATGTCCAACAAGGCATGGGACAAAAACGCCACGCCAAAGAAAATGCCTGAAAACAACCAACCGGCTGAATAGCGCACCAAAATGCTCCAGCTTGTGTCAAACAGCCGGCCGTAGTCCGTCAGGCTTTCGTGTTGCACCAATCTGACGGCTGCAAACGGCGTGGCGATACACAGAAACAAAGCCCATCCCGCGATGGGATGCCCCGCCTGTCCAATCTCGTCCAGTGTGCCAAACCGCAACCCCGACAACGTGATGAGGAGAGCGCCGATGCCACCAAGCAGCAACGCAGGCAAAGCTGCACGTGCCACCCGATGCGGGCCGCTCAGCCCAAGAAGAATCGCAAAAAAACCGGCGGCAAAGGACACCGTTGCCAGATACGCGTGCGGGTTCGTGACGATGTCACGGCCTTTGTCCACCAGCGCCCACATCGCCAATCCCGCCGCCGCACCAACGATGGCCATCTCAACGCGTCCCGCCATGGTTCGCCCGTCTTCGCTATACATGCCAGTCTCCACAGATTTGGCGGGATAGTACCGCAAAACTATGTGGAAAAACAACGTGGTAAATTGGCTCAGAAATCGGTTGGTGCGCCGCCTTCTTCTTTGCGCCGCGCAACGAATGCCGCCAACTCTTCGCGGATTGCCTCATCCATTGGCGGGGCCTCAAAGTCATTGATGATGTCTTTGTAGATGTGATGCGCGCGTTCCGGCGTCCACACGCCGCCCGCAGCCTCCCACGCCTCATAGTTGCGCCAATCGGAGGCAAACGGCTGGTAAAACGCGGTGGTATAGCGATCCTGAGTGTGCTGGACGCCAAAGAAATGTCCGTCACTGCCGACGTCTTTGATCGCATCGATCGCGATCTCATCCGGCCCCGTCGCCCAGAGTTCCGGCTCCATATAACGCTGGATCATCTGCAAGACTTCGCAATCCATCACAAATTTCTCGGGACTGGCGATCAGACCGCCTTCAAGCCAACCGGCCGCATGATAGACCATATTGGCGCCCGACTGTACCGCGCTCCAGAGGCTGTTTGAGGTCTCCCACATGGCTTGCCCGTCCGGCACATTGGCTGCACAAACGCCGCTGGCCCGCATTGACAGATCGTAAAACCGCGCCATCTGGCCGGTCATCTGCGTGGCGCGCATGTATTCCGGCGTGCCAAAGGCCGGCGCGCCCGATTTCATATCCACATTCGAAGTAAACGTGCCAATCGCACAAGCCGCGCCCGGGCGGATGTATTGCGCCAAAGCCACCGCACAAAGCGCCTCCGCCAGCGATTGCGCCACCGCACCCGACATGGTCACAGGCGCCATCGCCCCCGCAAGCGTGAATGGCGTGACCACAAGCCCCTGATTGCGCCGCGCCATACGCATCCAACCGTCCATCATCGGCTCATCGTGTTTCAGCGGCGAAGTGGAGTTGATGTTGGTGTAAAGCTTTGGGCTGGCCTCAAATTCCTCATCTGTCCAGCCACCGGAGATGCGCACCATCTCCATCGCGTCCTCAACCCGCTCTTTGCCGAGACTATAGGTGTGGGCGACTTTGTCGGTCAGCGTAAGCTTGTCATAAAGCACGTCCAGATGGCGCACCGATGCGTGGATGTCCTGCGGTTCCACCGGATAGCCGCCAACAAAGTGGATGCAGTTGAAATACTGGCTGAGCTTAAAGAGGTTCGCGCACATTTCGCGGGTTCCAGGCACCTTGCGACCCAGTTCCATGTCCCAATAGTTGGGCGGGCTGGACACATTGCCAAACAGGATGTGGTTTTCGCCCATTGTGATCTGACGGTCCGGATTGCGCGGGGTCAGCGTCCAGCTTGACGGCGCTTTGGCCACCATTTCCATCACAAAATCACGCCCCATGCGTACGGTATCCCCGTCCACAGCACATCCGGCCTCTTTGAGGATGTCGCGGGCCTCTGTGTTGAAAAACTCGATGCCAATCTCTTCAAGAATGCGCATCGATCCCTCGTGGATGGCCTGCACTCCCTCAGGGCTCAGAGGCTCCGTGGGCCGATCCATATTGACCGGCAACCGCCATGGCATCTGCTCGATGACACCTGCCTTACCGCGCCGCGCCGCCTTGCCGGCCCGCCCGCCGGCTCTGCCACCGGTTCGTCCGCCTTTGCGCTGCGCGCGCCCATCTGTGTCCGCCATGAAAGCCTCCCGTCGTCACCTGCCCCAAGCAAAGCGCGGCTGGCAGATGAAGTCTGCGCGATTGCGACAGAAGCTGTCGTTTTTTCGCCCTCTTAGCCGCGAGCCGCGGGCTCTCGCCCTCTTCGGGGGCCAACGGCCCCTGCCAGAAGTTGGGCGTGGCCCCGCGCTTGCGCGCGGGAAGACAGGGGAAGATCAGGTCACGAGCCATCCGGGGATATGGCCAATGTCGGGCAAAACCACATCGGCATAAGGCGCAAGTTCGTCTGTTGCCGCCATGCCGGTCAGAACGCCGACTGTTTGCATGCCGGCGCGCCGACCCGCAATCAAATCATGGGTGCTGTCGCCAACCATGACGACCCGTTCCGGCGCCAACGCCTGCTGGTCAGCAAAAGCCAACAAGGGATCGGGATCAGGCTTGGCGCCATAGCCGCTGTCAAATCCCGCAATGAAATCAAACAGATCAGTCACGCCTGCACTTTGCAATTGGGCTTGGGCCGAATAGGCGCTGTCATTGGTCATTACGCCAAGCTTTAGACCCTTGGCGCGCAAATCCTGTAGATAGGGCGCAAGCGGCACAGCTGGCGCAAGCGGCGCATGGGCGGCATCAACCGCCAACTTACGCTCAATCGCATCCACATCGCTGCCTTCAACAACCGCAGCGACGGCCTCTGCCGCCTCGCGGTTGGTGCCCGCAATCACAAAGCTGTCGGCCCGAAAACTGCGCGCGTCCAAATCGAAGGCAAGTGCCTCGGCAATCTGCGCGGCAAGTCCGGCCTCACCCGACGCGAATTCGTGAATTGCCGTATACGCCCATGCATTCCAAGTCGCCCCGAAATCAAAAAGCGTGCCATCCTTGTCAAAGAGAACCCCATCCGCGCGCATCACATAATCCTGTCGTGGCCAGTCTTGTTGGCCGGACCTTGCCCCACCGCTCTATGTCGCACAAGCGCTTTCACCGGCGCGAATACGGTGTCATGTCCAATGCATGCGCGCCGTGCCCAAAAGCACATGCGCTGCCATCAGAGGCTGATCGTACCCACAACCTTTCTGATCGCAAAACGCGACCACCCAGGTGTCGTCCATTGTCAGGAACTCGAGGACTGAGCCAAGGAAATCCGCCTCACCGGCTCGGACACGCAAGTCTTCGACAGACGCCCCCGTAGCCCCAAGGAATACCGGCAACACCTCGTCGTTGGTTACCAACCAGCCCAGCGCATCCAAAGCAAGGGTTTCCGCTGCATCATGGGAAAGCGACATTTTTTCGTACTTTCGAAATCTTTTCTTAACCTTTGACTTGGCACTCTGATGCAAACCAGTTTGCCATTTTAAGGTGTTGTTATGACAGGTCATCTTTTGATCGTCGATAGTATTGCTTCAAACCGCTGTGTGCTCAAAGCGCGGCTGTCGGGCAGCTTTATGGATACGCGCCAAGCCGAAACAGGACAAGAAGCCCTCGAAATGATCCGGTCAGAACCGCCGGATCTGGTGATTTTGGGCGGCGACCTGACGGACATGGTGCGTGATGATTTCTGCCGTACTGTTAAAACGTCCGCCGACGGCGCGGCTCTGCCGATCATCGTAACCGGCAGCGACTTTTCCCGCATCGACAGGCTCGCTGCTCTGCGCGCTGGTGCGGATGATATCATCACCTCCCCTATCAGCGAGGGCCCGTTTCTTGCGCGTATCCGCTGTTTGCAACGCGCCCATGACACGGTACATGGTTTGCGCCTGCAGGAAACGGCGAAGCGCATTCCCGGTCTTGCCGAAGACAGCAGCGCCTTTGACGCTCCCGCTGCGCTGGTGTTTGCCGCCCGTGACGGCGCGGACGCGCTGAAATGGTGTCGCCGTTTGAAACCTCTCGTGCCCTATCGTATGCGCGCCGACTCCATATGCGATGCGGTCCGAACCATGTCACATTTTGCGGTGCCCGACGGCTTCGTCATTGGTGTGTCCGCCGACACTCTCGAAGAAGGCCTGCGATTTCTCGCGGAGATCCGCGCCAGAGCCGCAACACGCCAAGCGGCCGTGTTGATGGTGCTAGACCGCGAAGATGACAGCGCGCGGGTGAATGCATTGGACTTAGGGGCCAACGACGTGATGGTTGGCAGTTTTGATCCGGAAGAAGCGGCGCTGCGCCTTGCGGTCATCCTCAAACGCAAAAAGCTCATGGACCGCATGTCGCGCTCGCTTGAAGCCGGATTAAACGCAGCTGTGACCGATCCGCTCACGGGGCTCCACAACCGCCGCTATGCCTTGCCGCAGCTGGCTCGAACAGCACACAAAGCGCGCCTTCAGGGTCAAGATTTCGCGGTGATGGTTGCGGATCTGGATCACTTCAAGTTGGTGAATGACAAGTTCGGCCATGCCGCAGGTGACATCGTGCTCGCAGAGGTGGCCCGCCGCCTGCGTGCAACTGTTGAGGCCGGCGACCTGATCGCGCGGATCGGCGGCGAAGAGTTCCTGATTGTGATGCAAAGAGCCACACCTGAGAGCGCCTCAGAACTGGCGCATCATTTGCGTGATGTCGT
The DNA here is from genome assembly GCF_001292625.1 of Shimia sp. SK013. Taxonomy (GTDB): domain Bacteria; phylum Pseudomonadota; class Alphaproteobacteria; order Rhodobacterales; family Rhodobacteraceae; genus Shimia. The sequence continues at coordinate 111,233 of NZ_LAJH01000011.1, read as the reverse complement.
CCGAAAAACACCAGTCTACTTACGCGATCGCGACCTGCGCATTCCGGTCACCATCAGCATCGGGGTAACCATGGGCAGCGAGAGCGAGTCCGACCACTTTCAGGCCGAAGCGATGCCTTCAAACGACGCCACCGCCACGACATTGATCGACCTTGCAGACCAAGCGCTCTATGGCGCCAAAGCCTGTGGTCGCAACAATGTCACAATGGCGCGCCCCGCAGCCTAAACTGCGCGGCCTTCCAGAGTTTCTTAAGGTTTTTTAGGTTTGCTCGGACGCTTTTGCGGACCGCGTCGCAGCATTTCGTCAAGCCGGTCGGCATAAATCGCGCGTTCTTGCGGCGACATGCTTTCGATCCGCGCCACCAACTGATCGCGCGCCAAGGTCCGGCGCCCTTCGGCTGCGGTGTCAATCTCAGCCAACACTGCGCTGAGCGCCTGAGGATCAAAAGTTGGCGCACGCAACATCTCCAGCGTCTGCGCATACAGTGCTTTGTTGCCAATCACTCCGATGCCTTCTTCGCGGTAACTATTGCGGATTGCGCGTCCAACTTTTCGGCGATCCTCGCGTGACAGGGCTTGCACATAAGGCGTTCCGAACCGCTCGCTTGCCTTAGGACCATCGCCGTCAAAGCGCTTGTGTGACAAGAACGCTCCACCCACAACGCCAGCCACTGCCAGGTTTACGGCCAATGAGGCCACCAGCAATCCGCGCAGGGGTTTGCGCTGCTTTTTCTCTTGGGTTTGCGTCATCGTTGCGCCTTTCCGTGTCTCATCCCGCGGTCCCGTCAGTTGCCAAGAAAGGCAAAACTTGCGTCCAACGCGGTGAGATATGTTTCATCAGTTGTAACCAGCAAGCTGGCTCCCAGATCGCTCTGCATCATGGCCGGTCCCGCGGCCACACCAACCCAGACGCCCGCCATCGTCGCCACCGCCAGCCCGGACACCGACGGCCAGCCACCCAACATCGCCACCAAACGCGTCAGCGGCCCGCTGCGCGGCGCAGATGCTGCTGCCAATTCCGCCGCTACTGGCTGAAGGGCTTCCGCTTCTGCCAAAACCCGCGCCATGAAATCCGGCGATGGTTGCGCCTCAGGGGCGTCCTTGGCCACTGCAAAGAGCGACTCCAGCATGGCGTCGTCTTTCGCCGCCAGTGGTGCAATATCCGTTTTCTTATCAGCCATCGGTGTACCCCAATGCATCGCGTTGTCCGGCCAAAGCCTGAGCCAACGCCCGTTTTCCCCGCGCCGTCAGACTTTCCACAGCCTCGACGCTAATGTCCATAACCTCGGCAATCTCGGGATTGCCCAGACCTTCGATGTGACGCAGAACCACCGCTTCTTTCTGCCGATCCGGCAACGTGTTCAGCGCCGCGTTCAGCGCGGTCTGCCGTGCCCGATCCTGCATCGTTTCAGAGACCGATTTCGCGCTGTCTTCCGGCTCGGCTATGGCGTCCAGCGCCACACCGCGTGCCTTGCGCAATCGATCCGTCGCCAAATTGGCCACCACACGATACAACCATGTAGTCACCTTGGCCTCGCCCTGACGCCACACCGGTGCGATCTTGCACAACCGGATCAGCGCTTCTTGCGCCACATCTTCTGCGTCAGCCCGATTGCCCAACATACGAAACGCTTGGGCAAAGACCCGCGGCGTAAACCGCAATGTCAGCGTTTGTGCGGCACCGGCATCCCCATTTGCATAAAGCACCAAAAGCGCCTCATCAGGGATGTCAGTTTGCTGATCAAAGGGCATAGGCATGATCCCGACGGCTAGCCTGTGTTGCTGCGTGTTGCAATCCTGTCAGTGCCTCCGGACGAAATTACCACCCGGAGGCACCTCTGCTCAATTGTCTTGCACAGCTTGACCGGAACCGGGGCGTTTTTTGCCTTTGTGCGCATCGCGCATCTTGTCCTTGGCGGCCTCAAACTCTTCTTTGGAGATCATGCCGTCGCCATCGGTGTCCAGCATTTCAAAGGTTTTTGCACGGCGCTCACCGCGCTTGCCTTCGCGCTCCGCTTTGGCCGCTTCAAACTCTGCAGCGCTGATTTTACCGTCGCCATCTGTGTCCATACGCTCAATCATCTTGGCCGCACGATCGCCTTTGGGCGCCATCTCTTCCGCTGTCAGCTTGCCGTCGCCATTGGCATCCATCTTGGAGAACATCCGCTCAGCGCGCTTACCAGCTCTTTCGCCACCGCGTTCGCTGAACTTGGATTTCAACTCGTCAAGCGAGATTGCGCCGTCACCGTCAGTGTCCAGCTCCATGAACCGCGCCTGCGCGTGGGCCTGCATTTCTTCCAGCGTGACAAAGCCGTCACCATTGGCGTCCAGTTGTTCAAACGTGATCTGCATGCCGCGCTGATGGCGGTGCATGCCGCCTTCTTTGGCCGCTGCTGCAACTGCGGTCACGCTCAGGGCTGCAACAATCACGCCACCAATAAAATATTTATTCTTCATGTCTTCGGTCTCCTTTGGGAATGCGCGAGGGGAGCGCACCGGCCCGGTGTCTGTCGTGGGCCTGTTTCTGTGCCTGTTTGGTGATGATAGAACGCGCGGTTGCGGTGTTTCCGTCGCCAAAGACCAAAGTTTTTTTACCGACGCCAAAATATTTTTGCCAAACACACCTCGGATCGCCACACGGCACACTCTTTGCGACATGGCGCCGCAAGCGCATTTGCGCCCTTTTAACTTTTGCACCTCACAGTCATCTTGGATGTGCGAACAGACCTAATCTTATTGAGTGTATTTCCGTGACCGACCAGTCCAGCCAAACCTTGAACCACATCTCCGTTGACGAAGATCGCCCTCTAAAACCCGCGCTTAAACGTGGCTGGCGACGCAAATGTCCGAACTGCGGGACAGGCCCCATGCTCAAGGACTACCTTAAGGTGCGTGACCACTGTTCGGTCTGCAAACAGGAATTGCATCACCACCGCGCCGATGACGGTCCGGCATATCTGACGATTCTGATTGTGGGTCACTTGATGGCACCGCTTTTGCATATCGCGTTTGTTAAGTGGCGCCCTGAACCCCTTATTTTGTTCACGGTTTTTGCGGTTGGCTGTGTCGCGCTCTCGCTCTACCTTCTGCCGCGACTAAAGGGGTGTGTCGTTGCGTTTCAATGGGCACGAAGAATGCACGGATTTTAATATCCGTCATATACTGACCCCAAGACAAAAGGGGATCTTATGACCGACTCGCCGATCATCGACAAAACTGCAATCCGCAATGCCGCCACCGTGATCGTGCTGCGTGATCGCATTTCCGATCCGCACATCCTTATGGGACAGCGTGGCGCAAAAGCGGCGTTCATGCCCAACAAATTTGTCTTTCCCGGTGGTGCCGTAGACACAGCAGACGCCGATATCGCGCTGGCAACGCCCTTGCCCCACATTTGTCAGGCCCGTCTCGGAGAACAGTCAGATCCCGATCTGGCACACCCCCTCGCCGTGGCCGCTGTGCGTGAACTCTGGGAAGAAACCGGATTGATCCTTGGCCAACAAGGCGCTTGGCAGGCTACCCCGCCCGCAGATTGGCAAACCTACGCCGCAACCGGCCACCTGCCCACGGCTGATGCGTTACAATTTGTGTTCCGCGCCATCACCCCTCCGGGGCGTCCCCGCCGTTTTGACGCGCGGTTCTTCTTGCTCGACGCCGCCGCCATCGCCACCGATCTGGATGATTTCTCCGCCGCCTGTGATGAGCTATCACACCTGCAATGGATCCCTCTCGCCAAAGCGCGGGAATTTGATCTGCCGTTCATCACCGAAGTCGTCCTGGCCGAAGTGGAAGGCCGTCTGGACACTCCCGAACCGCCGCAAAACGTGCCGTTCTTCAACAACAACGACGAGGCCAGCCACTTCCTGCGCCTACGCGGCCACGTACCGGATTGGAACCGCGACTAAGCAAATAGTATCAGCCCCAGAATTGAGCCCGCCAACAGCGCCATGCCCGCAAATTCCCGGCGGCTGATCTTTTCACGAAACACCAGAACCGTGCCGAGTATGCCAAATACCAACTCGATCTGACCGACGGCTTTGACGTAGGCGGCGGTCTGCAGCGTAAACGCCGTGAACCAGCAAAACGTTCCGGCCATGCTGGTCAATCCGATGAAACCCGCGCTCTTCCATGCCGAAAGTACGCGTCCCACCTCGCCGGGTTCACGAAACCGCAACCACAGCCACATCGCCACCATTTGCATCGCCGTCACCGCCGCCAGCGTGACCAAAGCCCGCCCCAACGGGGCGTCCAGCTCAACTGCGAGCGATGCGCCGCGATACGCCACCGCCGATACGCCGAACAACGCGCCCGCCGTCAGCCCCAAAGCAGCCGATGGGCTAAGAATACCCCGCCACCCGCGGCCAGTGGCCTCGATCGGGCCTGACAGAACCAGCACTCCGGCCACGCCCACCGCAATTGCCGCAAACCCGACGCCCGAAACGCCCTCGGCCAACAAAACGAAACCGATCAACACGGTGAAAAACACTTCGCTCTTGATAAAAGCCATGCCCACCGCGAGGTTACGCCGCCCAAACAACATGACCGTACACACCGTCGCCGTGATCTGTGCTGCGCCGCCCAACGCGCCGAAAGCCCAAAAGGCCGCACCCAGCGGCGGCAGCTTAATCCAGCCGTTGGTAACGCATGTAAAAAGGATCAGACAGGCAATCGGCGCGGAGTACAGAAACCGCGCAAACGTCGCGCCAGCCGCCGACAATGACACCGCCGCCAGATGTTTTTGCAACATAAAACGCACGGTCTGAAATGCGGCAGCAGCCACAGAGGCGATGATCCAAAGTTCCATGATCGCATTGATGGCGCGGAACTCTCGGAAAGTCACGCACCCTTGGAGGTTGGCCTGCGCGGCGCGCTATTTCTCACCCCACATTGGATGGGGCACCGGATCTTTCCTGCGCCAGAAATAGCGTCGGAACACCTCGCCGTAGCTTTTGAAATAATACCCGTCGTTGCGCGATAGATACCGCTCGCGGTTCTCGCGAAACAACACCGGCAGGCGATACCACGGGACCCTCGGGTGCATGTGGTGCACGACGTGAAGATTGTTGTTGAGAAAAATCCACGCCAGTGGCCCCTGATCGTCGATAATCACCGTTCGCCCCCGTGCCTTGGTGTGGGCCTGATGCTCCAGAAATGTGCGGATTTTTAGCACCGACAGGGCCGCGTAGGCACTAAGCACATACGCCCAGACCGGCATCTGCCCAACAGCTGTCATCCACCAGACCACCACTGCCACAGCCGGAATGTGCAGTAACCAGCCCAGCAGAACCGCCGTATTGCCCCGCGCGATTTCACGCATGTCAGAGCGCATAAATGCCAACTGCCCCAACAAAGGTCCCACCAACAGGCGCCCCAAAAGCGTGTTGTTAAAATCATGCACCAACCGCAGCCATCTCGGCATCCGCGCCCAGCGCGCCGGGTCCAGAAAATTGGTTTCGGGATCGTCATAGGGATCGGTCAGCACACTGTCCTTATGGTGGGCCAGATGGGTGTCGCGAAACCGCACAAACGGGATGAACAGCCCGATGGCCGGAAACACCAACGCCTCATTGGCAAGTCGTGATGCAAAGGGATGCCCGTGCAAAACCTCGTGGCTCAACGACGAATGCAACGCCAGCGCCAAAATCGTCAGGCCCATGCCCAGCGGCAAAAACCAAGCCGCCGCCCAGACCGTGCCAACACCGTACGCCACATAACAAACCGCAAACAATCCCAACGTCGGCCACTCCACCTGTATGGACTTGCGCGGATCAGCCATGCGCACGCCCCCAGCCTATGCCGGCCCAGATACGCTCATAAACAACATACATGCTCAGGCCGAGCGCGGCGTTGATCACCGCCATCTTGCCGCCCAACGCCAGAGACCCAGTCGCAACCAGCCCCACAACCGCCATTGTTGCCAAGCCAATCACATTCCAAATCACTGCCTTCAGCACCGAACGTTGCCGTGTGTCCATTACGTCCTCTTTCTGTGAAACTTGCCCCTTACAAATGTGGTACCTGCTCGCCGCCATGTGCGGAATTATGAATGTGATTAACAAAATTCAGCATCTGTGATATTTATCATCACATGAGCGATATTATCGACAAACGTCTGCGCGCCGACCGCTTTCGCCAGCGGCTTGGGACCGCAATGAAAGACACATCCATCACCCAGTCGGAACTCTCCCGGCGCATTGGCGTGGACCGCTCCACAATTTCGCAACTGCTCAAGGACAAGGGCGCCCGCTTGCCCAACGCGCAAGTGGTGGGGGAATGCGCCACAGCACTTGGTGTCTCTGCCGACTGGCTTTTGTCACTGACGGATCTGCCGGAGAACACTGCGGCCATACTTGCCAATGCGCTGACAGTCACCGAGGCGCCGCGCGCGCTGGTGGATGAGCAGATTTTCAACTGGCACCAAGAAGCCGCAGGCTTCAAAATCCGCCACGTGCCCGCGGGCCTGCCGGACATGCTCAAAACTGACGAAATGCTGGTCTGGGAATACTCCGCCCATCTGGGTCGCACCTCTGAACAGGCGATCAACGCCTCACGCGACCGTCTGCATTGGATGCGCTCCTCGCAATCAGATTACGAAATTGCCCTGCCACGCCACGAGATGGACTCCTTTGCACAGGGGGTTGGCTACTACGCCGGCCTGCCAACTCACATCCGCCAGCGCCAGCTTGACCAATTCGCGGACCTCACCGAGCAACTCTACCCCCGTATGCGGCTCTATTTGTTTGACGCGCACCGGCTATTTTCCAGCCCGATCACCGTGTTCGGCCCCTTGCTGGCCGTGCTCTATCTCGGCCGCAACTACCTCGCGTTTCGCGATACCGAACGTGTCTCGGGCTTTACCGAGCACTTTGACGCCTTGGTTCGACAAGCCGACGTCACCGCGCGACAAATTCCAGACCACGTGCGTGACCTCAAAAAGCTGCTCTGAGACGTCGAACGCGCCTAGACTTTGGGATCGGGATTTACCGTGAACCCGTCCACCGCGATGACTTGCCCGCTCACCAATCGCGCCTTGTCCGAGCACAGGAACACCGCCATCTCGGCCACGTCCCGCCCCTCCACAAATGACCCCATTGCCGTGCCCGAGGCATAGCCCTCATAAACTGCGTCCCGCGTCATGCCTTTCGCGGCGGCCTCGCGTTCCAAAACGCCTTCCATGCGCGGGCCTTCAACGGCGCCGGGGCAAATCACATTGGCCCGAACGCCATGGGGTCCCAATTCCATCGCCAGTGTTTTTGTCAGGCCGATCACCGCCCATTTGGCTGCCGCATAAGGCGCGCGAAACGGATAGCCATACTGACCGGCGGTTGACGACGTCACCACAATCGCGCCTTCTCCTGCGGTTTTCATCATGGGTGCCGCATATTTAGCTGCCAGAAACGCGCCCTCCAGATTGACCGCCAAACACGCCTGCCAGTCCTGCAAGGATACATCTTCAATCGGCGCGGTTGGTCCAGCAATACCAGCATTCGCGCAAAGGGCGTCCAAACCGCCCCAAACTGTGGATACCTCGTCAAACAAGGCCGAAACGGCAGTCTCATCGCTCACATCCACCTGCGTGCGTTGCCATGACGCTGGCGCAGCCTGCAACGCCGCGCCGTCCATGTCAGCAATCCAAACCTGCCAGCCGTCGCGATCAAACGCGTCTGCCATGGCACGCCCGACGCCGGACGCCCCCGCTGTGATCAGGACGCGACCACTCATCGTGGCTGTCCCACATAGCGCCCGGCACCTTCCGGCGCTTCAAGACCGGCTTGCGCCTCGGAGATCATCTTCAGGTTGGTCGCAATCTCGGGGCTAAACGGCGCGGGGCGGCGCGTCTCAAGGCTCACGTGAATAAGGATATGTTCGCCGGTCGCCAGCAGCGTGTCACCTGCGTACATCTCATGCCATAGGTGCATTTTCTTGCCCTCAGCCATCAAAACCCGTGTGCGCACTTCGATCACCGAGCCCAACTTGGTTTCATCAATATGTCGGATATGCGTCTCGGCGGTAAAGAACGAGCCACCCGTCGCGATATAGGCCTGATCACAACCGACGATCTCCATCAGGCGATCACTTGCGTCGGCGAAGGCGTGCAAATACCGACTCTCGGTCATGTGACCGTTGTAGTCCAACCAATCCACCGGCACCGCGCGCCGCTGGGTCACGATTGGCAAACTGGGATCCGCAATGTCACTTGCGCGCCGCACCATGCCCGCCTCTGCCGACAATTTGACGTCATGCGCATTCAACACAGCACCGGACGCAAAATCCTGCGCCTTCAGCGCCCGCATCATCGACACAAGATTGTTGTCGCGAATGCGCTCCATCTCGCGGATGCTCATATGGCCGGATTGCGCGTCTGATTGACCCGCGATCAGGTCCACCAACTCATCGGTGAACTCCGGCACGTCCATCAACTTGGTCCAAGGCCATTCAAGCGCGGGACCAAATTGCGCCATGAAATGCTTCATGCCCGCTTCGCCACCGGCAACCCGATAGGTATCAAACAACCCCATCTGCGCCCAGCGAATGCCAAAGCCCATGCGGATGCTTTCATCAATCTCTTCGGTGGTGGCCACGCCGTCTTTGACCAGCCACAAAGCCTCACGCCACACCGCCTCAAGGAAGCGATCCGCAATATGCGCATCAATCTCTTTGCGCACATGGAGCGGGAACATGCCCACATCTTTCAGGATCGCCTTGGCACGCTCCACCATCTCTGGCGGGTTCATTTCGGTCGGCACAAGTTCCACCAAAGGCATCAGATACACAGGGTTGAACGGATGCGTCACCACGATTTGCTCGGGACGGCTTGCGCAACCCTGCAATTCACTTGGCTTAAACCCGCTGGTCGAACTGCCAAGGATCGCATTAGCCGCACAATGCTCCTGAAGGGTCTGATAGACCTTCTGCTTCAACTCCAACCGCTCCGGCACACTTTCCTGCACCCACGACGCACCATCGACAGCCCCAGACATCGTGTCATGAAACGTCAACGCGCCCTCGGGGGGCAGCGCCGTGTCACTCAATCCCGGCAACGACACGCGCGCATTGTCGATCACCTCGCCGATTTTGCGCTGCGCTTCGGGATCGGGATCAAACACCCGCACATCCCAGCCATTCAAAAGGAACCGCGCGGCCCATCCGCCGCCGATAACCCCACCCCCGATGATTGCTGCCGTTTTTGTCATGTCTTCCCTTTCCAAAGCCCTGCCGAGCCGCTTCGTCTACTCAAAATATCCGCATTCCAAGCCAGACTTCTGACCTTCGAATAGGATGACCTGACCACAATAGTATCCATGCACGACCGGGGCGCAGCTTGAGGTCTCAGCCAAACATAAGTTCGCCTCACACTGGCTTCCGTCAGAGCAGCTTTTGCCGGCATCGCTGGCGGGTTTCTCGGGCAAGGTGCAATTCGGAATTTGCGCTTTCTTTCCCAACCGTCCGAAGGTGCCGCCTTGTGCTTGGCACGCCGCCGCCTTTTCGCGCTCTGCCGCGCTTCGGGGACCCGCGTCCTGACATCCGGTCACAAAAACCAAAGCGGCCAAAATGCCCACCGCAGATTTTCCAAGCGTCATTTCCAAACCTTTTCCCCTGCTGGACCGCACCCAAACTGCACCGTCGTGATACCGACGCAATACCGACGTGATACAGACACCCTTTTTGGGCCCCGTTACGCTACTGTTGGCGCCCGCTTCACCAACCCCAGTTTTTCACGCACCTCCGCCGGTCCAATCACCCGCGCGCCCATATTTTCGATGATGGTGCCTGCCCGCTCGACCAACTGCCAGTTCTGCGCCAACTCGCCTTTGCCAAGCCACAGGTTGTCTTCCAAACCAACCCGCACATTGCCACCCGCCAGCACCGACGCCGCCACATAAGCCATCTGGTTGCGGCCCAGTCCAAAGGCGCTGAACGTCCAGTCATCCGGCACGTTATTGACCATCGCCATGAAGGTATTGAGGTCATCTGGCGCGCCCCAAGGCACCCCCATGCACAGTTGCACAAGCGCGTCGGGCGCAAGAATTCCCTCTGTTACCAATTGCTTGGCAAACCAAAGGTGACCAGTGTCAAAAGCTTCAATCTCGGGTTTAACCCCCAGATCAGTCATCATTTTTCCCATCGCGCGCAGCATACCGGGAGTGTTGGTCATGACGTAATCGGCCTCGGCAAAATTCATCGTGCCGCAGTCCAGCGTGCAAATCTCCGGCAGACACTCCGCCACATGCGCGACGCGCTCGGTTGCCCCGACCATATCGGTCCCCGCCACAGGCGGCAGCGGGCTCTCTACGCCGCCAAACACAATGTCACCGCCCATGCCGGCGGTCAGGTTCAACACCATGTCTGTGTCACTGTCGCGCACGCGGTCGGTCACCTCGCGGTAAAGCCCCAAATCGCGGCTCGGCGCACCGGTTTCAGGATCCCTCACGTGGCAATGCACCACCGCGGCCCCCGCTTTGGCCGCAGCGATCGCGCTGTCGGCAATCTGCTCAGGCGAACGTGGTACGTGCGGACTGCGATCCTGCGTGCCGCCCGATCCGGTCACAGCACAAGTGATGAAAACCTCGCGGTTCATTGTTAACGGCATGGTGATTCCCCTTTTGCTTTGCCCTAGTTTACCGGGGTTGCGGCGCTTCTTATTGCAATATACGAAGTATACTTGATGAAAAACGAAGTTCTCTCAATATTCAAGCCAGATCCGCGGCCGCTTTCTACCGCAATTTTGGTGCTGGACGATTGCAACACCCTCAGCTTCGCAGCCGCCGTGGACCCGATGCGTGCGGCCAACCGACGCGCAGGAAAGCCGCTGTTCAATTGGAAATTCTTCACGTCAAACGGCCAACCCGCGGCTCTCACCAGCGGCCTTGAAATCAACGGATCCGCAATTTCCAAGCTCGCCAAATGCGATCTCCTTTTGGTTGTCGCTGGCTTCCGCCTCGAAGAGCAGACCACGCCCGCCCTGCTAGCGTCCCTGCGCCGCATCGCATCGCAAAACAGTACCATCGCCGCCATCGATGGTGGACCCTGGTTCCTCGCCCGCGCCGGTCTCCTGGACGGAGAAACCGCCACCACACATTGGGAAGATCTGGAGGATTTTGCCACGCGGTTCCCGCAGGTTAACACACGTCGCGACCGTTTTTGCGTCTCTGGTCAGTTCGCGACTTCCGGAGGCGCAGCGCCTTGTATAGACATGATGCTGCACTTGATCAGCACCCGTTTCGGATCCGATCTTGCACGTCGCGTCGGCAGCGCGTTTCTCTATGATCCACAACCCGCAGGGCGACAGGGCCTCACGTCCGCCCCGCGTCCTATACGCCGCAACCCTCGCCTTGCCCGCGCGCTTGAACGGATGGAAGCGACTTTTGCAGACCCGCTGCCTATTCCGGAAATCGCCGCCCACGCCGGATTATCTCCCCGAGCTTTGGAAATGCGGTTTCAGACGCACCTCGGTCAATCGCCCAAATCCACCTACCTGCAAATGCGGCTCGAAGAAGCGCTGCGCCTCGCGACCGACACCTCTCTACCGGTGCGCGACATCGCTCTAGCCACTGGTTTCGGCACCCCTGCGAGCTTCGCGCGAGCATTCAAGGCAGCGCATGGCAAATCTGTCCGTGACCTGCGGGCTGGATCAATTTAACTTCTTGTTTTTTCATAGTTTTGTTCCGAGGGCGTATATTCCTTAACGCGCGACAGACAAAATGGAGTCGACATCCAAGTTCCGCTCCACGTGGTCGGCCAGCCGGTCAAGCACTGCTTCGACGGTCGCGTCATAACCCTGTTTGCCAGCCGTCACACCAAGAGCGGCAAGCCAAGCTCGCCTGAAACCGTCATCTCGAAACATGCCATGCAAATAACTGCCACTCACGCGCCCATCTGCCGAAACCGCCCCTTCATTGCGACCTTCCACTCGGGCAAAGGAGCGCGTGCAATCCCTGCCGTCCGTGCGGCCGATGTGGATTTCGTATCCTCGAAAGCTCTGGCCGGACGCACAGTGCACCGCGTGTGTTTCTGTGAGCCGCTTATCCGGAGTCATCACGGTTTCCACATCCAAAAGACCAAGCCCATGGGTGTCGCCAACCGGCCCCTCAATTCCTTCTGGATCACACACAACCCGGCCAAGCATTTGATATCCACCGCAAATCCCGAGCACTTGACCGCCACGTCGAACGTGGGCCTTTAAATCAATGTCCCAGCCTTGTTCCTTAAGGAAAACCAGATCGCCGCGCGTGGATTTGCTGCCGGGAATTATCACCACATCCGCGTCACCGGGAATGGCCTCTCCGGCGCGTAACATGATCAGCGACACCGCCGGCTCTTGGGCCAACGGATCAAGATCGTCGAAATTTGCAATTCTTGAGAGTCCAAGGCACACAATCTTCAGCTCGCCCTCACGCTCTGCATTTTTAATGTCCAACGCATCTTCGGCGGGCAATCTCCAGGCCTCAGAAAAATACGGTAGCACGCCAAATCCGGGCCAACCTGTGGCCTTTTCGATCATTGCATAGCCATCGTCAAACAGGCTGGGATCGCCCCGAAACTTATTCACCAGAAAGCCTGCAATCAAACCCGCGTCGCTGTCGTCGATCACGGCCTGTGTGCCGACGATCTGCGCAATCACACCGCCTCGATCGATGTCACCAGCCAAGATTACAGGGACATCTGCCGCCTGTGCAAAACCCATGTTGGCAATGTCACCTGGACGCAAATTCACCTCGGCCGGGCTCCCTGCGCCCTCGACAATCACCAGATCAACTCGTGACTTCAGTCGGTTAAAGCTCTCAAGCACAGCCTGCATCAATTGCGGCTTCAACGACGCATATTCCCGCGCCTTTACGGTGCAAAGCCGCTTGCCCTGCACCACCACTTGCGAGCCGACATCTGTTTCCGGCTTTAGCAACACAGGGTTCATGTCTACGACCAACGGCTTGCCACAGGCCAAAGCCTGCAACGCTTGCGCGCGACCGATCTCGCCACCGTCTGAAGTCACGGCCGCATTGTTGGACATATTTTGCGGCTTAAACGGTGCCACGGACAGCCCCCGCCGCGCCGCTGCGCGACACAGGCCCGCGACCAACATCGACTTACCGACATTGGACCCAGTGCCTTGGATCATCACAGCTTTGGTCATGTCAATTCTACCATAGTTATTTCAGGCGGCGCTCCCCAACGCCACGGCAGGCCAGAGTACCCCAATCCTCGGGATACAACCAACCATCGGTCGTCCAGCTTGTGCGCGCCATAGGCGAAGCGTGTACCGAACTTGGACGGCACATACATAGGTCTGCCAAACGGCAAAACTTGGCCACCGTGTGTATGCCCCGACACAGTCAAATCAACATGCTTTGGAAGTGTGGCGAAAACGTCCGGCTCATGCGCCATCAAAATCGTAAAACGATCCGGATCGGTTTGGCGCAATGTCTGGCCTAAATCGTCCCTTCCGGCAACAGGACGTCGGAACCTACGACAAAAGGCCATCTGAGATCCCAAACCGGCCAATGTGATTGGCGTTTGCCCATGCACAACGTCTATCGAAGAGTTTTCAAGCGTGCGTAAATCGGCACTTTCAAAAACGTTGTGCCAGACTGTCTGTTTCGTGTACCGGTCAGGGTCGTTCCGCACCCGGCGCCAATCGTGATTTCCAAAGACGTTATACACCCCTAAGGGCGCTGAAAGCTTGGCAAGAACATTCGCAACCTCCGCCTCGGCGGGATTTTGGGAAAACGGGAGATGAGCCTCATAGTCACCCAACAGCAGAATTAAGTCTGGCTGCCGTGCCTGCAAAACCTCCACCGCCCCCTGAAGAAACTCCAAGGGACTCCATGGATGGCAAACGTGAGGATCTGCTAGCAAGCCGATCTGGAGTTTCTGCCCCAGAGGCCACCTTTGCGGGCGTATCGACCATTTTTGAACGTTAATATCAAAGCTTGCCAAGAAATTACTCCATTTTCGGCAAGAACGCCTCGACCGCAGCGGAGGCGATCACCAACACGTTGCCGTCGTCCGGATTGGTCACATTCATGCCGCCAAACACAGCTTTGACAGACGCTTTGCCACGCGGCAGATGCGCCACCAAGGCCGCGCAGTCGACCTTGTCAGGTTCTTGAACGCCCACTGTGACCTGCACGCGCATCTCTTTAGGGTCTTTGCCTAAGGCCGCGAACATCGGGATAGATGAATGGCGGATTGCGTCTTCGATCGCACGGGCGCAAGCCTTGGTGTAATCCTGCCCGTATTGGCTGTTGCCCATACCCATTTCGATGATGAAGCGCTGATCGCTCATGCTGCATCCTCCACATCCAACGCCACAGAGATCGCGATGTTGGCGATCACCGTCGGATTGCCGCCATCATCTCGCGGCACATCCAACCCGCCTTTCACTGGATCTACAGTGACTTGCCCATAAGGGAAGATTGCAGTGAGGGTACCTACGTCAATCTGATCCGGCTGCTGTACGGCCACATCGACAATGATGATCATCTCGGATTTGTCTTTGCCAAACAGCTCGGCAAGGTTGATCGAATTGTGCCACAGCGCGTCGCGCACAGCACGGCTCGCGGCCTCGGTATAATCCTGACGGCGCAGCGATGACCCCATACCAAATTCGGTCAAAAGGCGTTTGACTGTCATCAGAATTCCACCCCAGCCTGCGCCTTGATCCCATCGCGAAACGGGTGTTTCAGCAACGTCATCTCGGTGACCAGATCCGCAGCCTCGATCAATTCTTCCTTGGCATTGCGCCCCGTCAAAAGCACATGTGTCATCTCGGGCTTTTCGCTAAGCAAAAAATCCACCACATCGTCGATATCCAGATAATCGTTGCGCAGCGCAATGTTGATTTCGTCCAGCATCACAAACCGGTTGGCAGGATCTCGGATCAAGTCTTTGGCCAACTCCCAGCCCGCTTCTGCCTTGGCAATATCGCGCTCTCGATCCTGTGTTTCCCAGGTAAAACCTTCACCCGAAACATAAAACTTCACCTCATCCGCAAAATGAGAACGCAAGAAATCCCGCTCTCCGGTGGCCCAGTTACCTTTGATGAACTGCACCACCGCCACGGGCATCTCATGGGCGATGCAGCGCATGATCATGCCGAATCCCGATGACGATTTCCCTTTGCCCGGCCCCGTGTGCACCATGATCAGACCTTTTTCCTCGGTCTTGGTGGCCATCATCCGGTCGCGCGCGGCTTTGATTTTTGCCATTTTTGCCTTGTGGCGGTCGTTTTGGTCTGTGGTCTCCGACATAGATGCCTCTCCGTTCGCGCTTGACTCTGGTGTCATCATTGCCCATTCGGGATGACGCTGGTTCCTGTTCTTAGAGCAGGTGAAAAGGGAATGCGAAAGGGGTTGGATGACAACCCCGAAAACGCAGCCGCCCCCGCGACCGTGACCGGAGAGGTCCGCCACAGCCACTGGAGACATCCGGGAAGGCAGGTGGGCCGCAGACGCCAAAAGCGTCGAGATCCGCAAGCCGGGAGACCTGCCAGCGCGAGTGACATGAACCGGACGGGGTGTTTCGGTGTCGGGCTGTCCAACGGCTTCCCGCGCTTTCCCCGTCCCCAAAGAGGGACCGAATTTGATGGCTGACGCTTCTGCTCCAGTCGAATTGCTTGTCTGCACGACCTGCCGTGCCGGACAGCCAACCGACGCCGAAGGCCCCCGCCCCGGCACGCAGCTTTTTGATGCGCTTGGCGCGTCTGACCTGCCCGATAACGTGACCATCAAAGGCGTTGAGTGTTTCTCCAATTGCGACTTTGGCTGTTCCATCACCGTGCGCGGTGGTGACGAGCGCTGGACCTATGTCTATGGCAATTTCACTGGCGCGGATGACGCCGAACTGGTCGCTGATGGCATCACCAAATATGCCGCAACCGCGGATGGTCTTGTGCCGTGGCGCGAACGCTCGACCCATTTCCGTAAAAACTGCATCGCCCGCATTCCCCCACTGGAGATCCCCGAATGAGCAACCTTGAGAAACTGCCCGTCACTGTCATCACTGGCTTTCTGGGCTCTGGCAAAACCACGCTGGTGCGCAGTCTCATTCAGAACCCGCAAGGCAAGCGCCTCGCGGTGATTGTGAACGAATTTGGCGATGTAGGTGTGGATGGCGAAATCCTGAAATCCTGTGCGATCCCCGATTGCCCCGCCGAGAACATTCTCGAACTGGCAAACGGCTGCATCTGCTGTACCGTGGCGGATGATTTTATCCCCACCATCGAGGCGCTGATGGCGCTTGATCCGCGCCCCGAACATATCCTGATCGAGACCTCTGGATTGGCCCTGCCCAAACCCTTGCTCAAGGCCTTTGACTGGCCTGATATCCGCTCCAAAATCACCGTGGATGGTGTGATCGCTTTGGCCGATGCCGAGGCCGTGGCAGATGGTCGCTTTGCGCCCAACGTGGCCGCTGTGGATGCCCAGCGCGAAGCCGACGAAGGTCTGGACCACGAAACACCCCTGTCTGAAGTGTTTGAGGACCAGATCAGCTGCGCCGACATCGTCTTGTTGACAAAACCCGACCTTGCCGGCCCCGAGGGTGTGGCCAAAGCCAAAGAAATCGTGCTGGCCGAAGCGCCACGCCCTCTACCAGTGGTCGAAGTCGCCGAAGGCGAAGTGGATCCGCGCGTGATCCTTGGCCTTGAAGCCGCAGCCGAAGACGACATGGACGCGCGCCCAAGCCACCACGACGGCCACCACGACCATGAACACGACGATTTCGAAAGCATCGTTGTGGATGTGCCCGAGCAATCGGACCCCGCGGCTTTTGCAGCGAAGATTGAGAAAATGGCGAAAGACCAGAACATCTTGCGCGTCAAAGGCTATGCGGCTGTCGCAGGCAAGCCGATGCGTTTGCTGGTGCAAGCCGTCGGTGCCCGCGTGCGTCATCAGTTTGACCGCCCTTGGAAAGCCGAAGAAGCCCGTCAGGGCCGGATGGTCGTGATTGCGGAACATGACGACGTAAACGTCGAAGCGATCCGCGCAGCTCTGCTAGACTAAGCCAATATGCACGTAGTCTTTCGCGAAAGCCATGGCCTTGACGAGGCCGACACCCCGATCGATCTGGGCCAGTCCCCGGCCGATCTTGTGGTGCTGTCGTTTTCTGACAGCGATCTAGGGGCTTTCGCGGCGGGCTGGCATCGCAGCGAAGGAGAATTGCCAACGTTGCGACTTGCCAATCTCACCGCGCTCAAACATCCGCTGTCGGTGGACACCTATATCGAGCAAACTTTGGAGGGCGCCAAAGCCATCCTGATCCGCTTGATTGGGGGCATTTCTTACTGGCAATACGGCATCCAACAGGTGCAGGCTTTGGCGGCTGAAAAAGGCATCGCTCTGGCGGTGTTGCCCGCAGATGGCAGACCAGACGCGCGTTTGGACGAGGTCTCGACCCTGCCGGTGTCAACTCTGCATCGCCTGACCCATCTATGCGACACAGGCGGTGCGATTGCCGCGCAAGCCGCACTGGCGCAACTGGCTTTAGCTGCGGGTCTTTACGCGCGTCCGGTTGTTGGTTCCAAAGCTCTGCCTGATCACGGCGGCTGGACCCCCCAAAACGGACTCTGTGATCCCGTTGCGGCGCGCGGCACCGACAAACCTTTGGTCGCGCTGACGTTTTACCGCGCATACGTAAGTGCCGCTGACACCGCACCGATCGAGGCCATGTTCACGGAATTCCGCAGCCGCGGCTTTGATGTGATTGGCCTTTTTGCGCCCTCGCTCAAAGTTCTTGCCTCTGCGACTTGGTTGGCGGAAACGCTCACAACCCTGCGCCCCGCCGCCATCGTAAATGCCACCTCGTTCTCCGGCAAAGGCGACGACGGCACCTCGCCACTTGATGCCACCGACGCGCCGGTGTTTCAGGTTGCGCTGGCCACGTCGCGCAAAAAGGCATGGGCAGAGGCCGAACGCGGCCTCGCTCCTGCAGATCTGGCCATGCATGTGGTTCTGCCCGAAGTCGACGGGCGGCTGTTTGCAGGCGTCAGTTCCTTCAAGGAACCCGGCAAACAAGACACCGCGCTGGAATATTCCCGCTTTGCGCACCGTCCCTTGTCCGACCGTATCACGGCCATCGCCGACAAAGTCGAAGGTTGGGTGCGCCTAGCGGC
This sequence comes from Shimia sp. SK013, assembly GCF_001292625.1. Taxonomy (GTDB): domain Bacteria; phylum Pseudomonadota; class Alphaproteobacteria; order Rhodobacterales; family Rhodobacteraceae; genus Shimia. Next base: position 93,124 of record NZ_LAJH01000011.1, on the reverse strand, counting down.
CAAGCCCAATGCCGACAAACGCGTTGCGTGTGTGTTGTCCACCTATCCCGGCAAGGATTGGAACATGGCACATGCAGTTGGTCTGGACCCGCTGGCGAGCGTTGATGCGTTGATGGATGATCTGGCAAAGGCAGGTTTTACGACCGGCCAGCCTCAAACACGCTTGGACGAAGCCCTATTGTCCCAAACGCTGACATATCCGCTTGCCGACTATCTGTTGGCCTTGGCGGATCTGCCTCGAATGTTGCAAGACGATCTGGCGGCGGCATGGGGCACCCCAAAAGACGACCCGATATTTGCGGACGGCGCGTTCCATTTCAAAGCAACGCACCGCGGCAATGCGCTTGTCGCGTTGCAGCCCGAACGTGGCAGCGATCAACAACGAGAGGATGAATACCACGACCTGACCCGCGTGCCGCGCCACAGCTATGTCGCCTTTTACCTTTGGCTGCGCCACTCGCTTGGGTCTGACGCGATGATCCATGTCGGCGCGCACGGCACGCTGGAGTGGCTCCCGGGCAAATCTGTTGCATTGTCTCACACCTGTTGGCCCGAGGCTTTGATTGGCGATCTGCCAGTGATCTATCCCTTCATCGTCAACGACCCTGGCGAGGCTGCACAGGCCAAACGCCGCATCAACGCGTTGACGTTGGGCCATGTGCCGCCGCCACTAAAAACCTCTGCCACACCGCAACGGTTCGCGCGTTTGGAAACCCTTCTGGACGAGTTTTCTAACGCCGACGGTCTTGACCCCAAACGTCGCGACCGCCTGCAAAGCGACATCAAAGACGAAGCTGAAGCGCTTGACCTGCAAACCGAGCTTGGCCTGACATCCGCGACATCCCTGGCTGAAGCGATCACCCGCATCGACACCTTTGTGTGTGACATCAAAGAAAGCCAATTTGGCGACGGGCTCCATGTTTTTGGCCGCGCTCCGCAAGCCGCAGGTAGCTTTGACGCAGCGCCATCTGCCAACGCCGAGCGCGACGCGTTGTTGCGCGCGCTCAACGGCAAACGAATTGAGGCTGGCCCGTCGGGTTCTCCGTATCGCGGGCGTTACGATGTTCTGCCCACAGGTCGTAATCTTTACACGACGGACCCACGATCTGTGCCGTCCCGTTCCGCCTACGCCCAAGGGGTTAAACTGGCCGAAGAACTGGTCCGCCGCCATTTGCAGGAAAACGGCGATTATCCCAAAAACCTGATCGTCGACCTTTGGGGCAGCGCGACCATGCGCACGGCGGGCGAGGAGTTCGCCATGGCGCTACATTTGTTGGGTTCAAAACCCGTCTGGGACGAAGGCAGCGAGCGGGTCTCCGGGGTCGAAATTCTGCCGATAACGCTTTTGGAAAGGCCTCGCATAGACGTTACTCTGCGCGTTTCCGGCCTGTTCCGCGATGTATTCCCAACGCTATCCACACTGTTTGGCCAAGCCGTCAAGGCCTTGTCGGAACGGGACGAAGCGCCAGATTGGAACCCTTTTTCTGGCCGTATCATCGCGCCGCGCGTCTATGGACCGGCACCCGGAAGCTATGGTCTTGGCATGGGGCACGTGATCGAAAACTACTCTGACGAAGGTCGCAAAGCCGCGGGCGAGGCGTGGCTCAGCGCGTCATCCTATGCGCTAGATGGCGACAAGATCGCAAAAGACGCCGAAGGCATCCGCGCCCGTGTCGGAGCGGCTGACAGCTTCGTACACCTACAAGACCTGCCGGAAACTGACGTGCTTGTCGCCTCCGATTACGCGGCACACGAGGCCGGATTTGCCGCCGCGCAGGCGGTAACCGGCGGCTCTGCCAACTTGTATCACGTGGACAATACCAACCCAGAAAACCCGCGCGCGCGCAGCTTGACCGAAGAAATCGCCCGCGTGGTTCATGCCCGCGCAACCAATCCTGACTGGCTGGCTGGCATGATGCGGCACAGTTTCCGAGGTGGTGCCGAAATCGCCGCAACGCTGGATCACATGGCGGCCTTTGCCAATCTCGCGGGTGCCGTCCCGCCGCAACTGTTTGATGCTTATTATGACGCAACCCTCGGTGATCGGGACATCATCGACTTTCTGAAACGCGAGAACCCTCAAGCGCTTGCGGCGATGCGCGACCGGTTTGCCGCGCTTTTTGATGCCGGGCTGTGGGTTACGCGCAAGAATTCGATCCTGGCCGATTTGAGGGAACTGTCATGACCCGACCTTCTCCGAAAGGGTGGTGTCCCGGCGCATATCAACCCATGATGTCCGGCGACGGATTGGTGGTGCGTGTTCGCCCTATAATGTCGCGTTTAACCAGAGATCAAATCCTGGGCCTCTGCGCGACAGCCTGCCAATTCGGTTCGGGGATAATAGATCTGACAAGCCGGTCAAATCTACAAATTCGCGGGGTGTCAGAGGCCAATCATGAAGCGGTCTTGGTTCAACTCGAAGACCTCGCATTATTGCCCGACGATCCTGCCTTGGAAAGCCGCCGCAATATTCTGGTCCCGCCGATGTGGCAGGACGGGGACGAAACATACCAAATCGTGACCGAACTCCTGAGGCGGCTTGGAGATCTGCCAGAATTGCCGGCAAAAATGGGGTACGCCGTCGACATCAATGGCGCACCTCAATTGTCTGAATGCTCAGCGGATTTTCGGTTTGAACTCGCCTCCGATGGAGGCTTGGTGCTGCGGGCCGACGGTGCATCGCGCGGGCGACTGGTTACAGCAAACACAGCCGTGGATGCGGTCTTAGAAATGGCCGACTGGTTTGTAACAACAGGCGGAGCACAAAACCGCCGCATGGCGCGTCACACCTCGCTGACCGCGCTGCCAGCGGAATGGCAATCAGCCCTGCCTGCCGCTCCCGCTGCAAACCTTACGCCCGGCCAATCGCCAATAGGCGCTGTATTCGGCGTGGCCTTTGGTCAAATCGAGGCCACCGAACTCGCCCATTTGGTGACTGCCACCGATGCAACTGCCCTGCGCGTCACCCCTTGGCGACTGTTCCTTTTTGAAGATGCAGAGATGACTGACACTTCGACCTTTATAACCGCCTCTGCCGATCCGCTTTTGACAATCGACGCCTGCCCAGGCGCGCCGCTTTGCACATCGTCCAGTGTCAAAACCCGTGAAGTGGCCCGCGCCTTGGCCGGAAAAATAAAGGGACCTCTGCATATCTCGGGTTGCTCCAAAGGCTGTGCCCGCCCAAGACCCTGTACGACAACTTTGGTGGGGCACAACGGTGCGTTTGACCTTGTCCAAAATGGCACCCCGTGGGATCAGCCAACTCATTCCGGCCTCGCGCCTGACACCCTAATTGAATCGTTGGGAGAGCTTTGATGCCCTATGAATACGAAAAGAACGGCCAGGCCATCTATGATGACAGCTTTGCCACGATCCGGCGCGAGTCCGACTTAAGCGCATTTGACCGGGACGAAGAACAGGTTGCCGTGCGCATGATCCACGCCGCCGGAATGATCGGTCTGGAAAAGCATGTGAAATTCTCGCCCGGAATGGTCGCCGCAGCCCGCTCCGCGATGGAGGCCGGCGCGCCGATCTTTTGCGACGCGCGTATGGTCAGCGAAGGCGTCACCCGCCCTCGTCTGCCCGCCGACAACGAAGTGATCTGCACATTGCACGCTGACGGCATCTATGAGTTGGCCAAAGAGATTGGCAACACGCGCTCGGCAGCCGCACTAGAGCATTGGCGCGACAAACTTGGCGGCGCGATTGTTGCCATCGGTAACGCACCAACTGCGCTTTTTCACCTGCTCAACATGTTGGAAGACCCCAACTGCCCCCGCCCTGCCGCCATCATCGGCTGCCCCGTCGGCTTTATTGGCGCGATGGAAAGCAAAGATGCGCTTTGGGCTGATCAACCCGTGCCGTGCATGATTGTCCAAGGCCGCCTTGGCGGCTCCGCCATGACTGTCGCCGCTATCAACGCCATTGCGAGCCGCAAAGAATGACCCAAACTGGAACCATCCACGGCGTGGGCCTTGGCCCGGGCGATCCTGACTTGATGAGCGTGCGCGCGCATCGGCTTTTGACCGGCGCGAAACACGTGGCCTTTTTCCGCAAGGCTGGCCGAAAAGGCCAAGCGCGTCAAATCGTCGAAGACCTCCTGCCCGACAGCGTCATTGAATTTCCGATGGAATACCCTGTCACCACGGAAATCCCCCTTTCAGATCCGCGCTACAATGAGGTGCTCTCCGCGTTTTATGAAGACGTCACCCAACACCTGATCACATTGGCGCAAAATGGCGAAGACGTGGTCGTGCTGTGTGAGGGCGATCCGTTCTTTTACGGCTCTTTCATGCATCTTTATGCCCGCTTGCGCGACGTGGTTCCTGTGAAAGTTGTACCCGCCATCACCGGCATGTCTGGCGCTTGGACGGCCACCGAGACGCCGATCACTTGGGGCGACGATGTGTTGACCGTGTTGATGGGCACTCTGCCCCAAGACACGCTGTCGGATTACATTTCGCGTACCGATGCGCTGGTGATCATGAAAATTGGCACTAACTTTGACAAGGTGATTGCCGCCTTGAAATCCGGTGGCCGCTTTGATGACGCATGGATCGTGCAATATGCCACGATGGCCAATCAGACCGTCACAAAACTCAGCGAAATGACCGACGACGTCACGCCTTATTTCTCGATCATTGTTGTGCATGGCCAAGGACGCCGCCCATGATTGGCTGGGTGCAGATCGTCGGCATCGGTCCCGGAGACGCGCGCCTTGTTACGCCGCAAGTTCAAGAAGCGCTGGCGCAGGCCACCGATGCAGTCGGCTATATTCCGTATGTGGACCGCGTATCTGAAAATCCGAACCTCACGTTGCATCCCTCTGACAATCGCGTCGAACTCGACCGCTCGCGGCATGCGCTGGAAATGGCGGCAGCGGGCAAGCGGGTTGTTGTGGTATCTTCAGGCGATCCTGGCGTGTTTGCTATGGCGGCGGCGGTCTATGAAGCGGTTGAACATGGCGATCCGGCGTGGCGCGATCTGGACATCCGTGTGTTGCCCGGCATCACGGCCATGTTGGCAGCCTCGGCGGCCTGCGGCGCGCCGCTGGGCCATGATTTCTGCGCCATCAACCTCAGCGACAACATGAAGCCTTGGGCATTGATCGACAAACGCCTGCGGCTGGCGGCAGAAGCGGATTTCGCGATGGCGTTTTACAACCCGCGCTCCAAGTCCCGCCCCGAAGGATTTGAAAAGGCGCTACGAACGCTCAAGGCCGCGTGTGGCGACAACCGCCCGATGATCTTTGCCCGCAATGTGTCCCGCCCAGATCAGACAATCAAGATTGTGCCGTTGCAGGACACCACTCCCGACATGGCTGACATGAGAACCGTGGTGTTGCTGGGATCCAGCCAAACGCGGATCATCGCGCGCGATGGCGCTCCTGTAGTGTATACGCCGCGATCGGTGGAAATATGACAGGCGAACATCGACTTTGCGGGTCAGATAGCTGCCCAATCCAAAACGGCTTTGATCGTCGCCATCTCCCGGCGCGGCGGCACCTTGGGCCTGTTAATCATCACGACCGGCACACGCAACTCTCGTGCGGCGACAAGTTTGGCCTCGGCCCCAACGCCACCGCTATTTTTACAAACCACCAAATCCACTCTGTGTTTTCGCATCAGCGCTTGGTCGCCAGCCAAATCAAATGGCCCGCGCGACACAACTACGGTGTGATGAGGCAAATCAGGGGCTACCTTAGGTTCATCCACGAGCCGAAGGACATAGTGATGCTGGGGCTGTGCGCTAAAAGCAGGCACATTCTGCTTGCCAAGTGCCAGCAACACCCGCCGAGCCGAGCCGTTCAAGGCGGTAACCGCGCCGTCAATATCGGCAACATGCTCCCAGTCATCGCCCTTTTGCGCAACCCACGCCGGACGCGTCAAAGCAACAAGTGGAACGCCAACAGACTCGCTTGCCAAAAAGGCATTCCAACTCATTTGAGCGGCAAATGGATGTGTGGCGTCCACAACATGAGTGATGTTATGCTGCCGGATGTAATTCGCAAAACCGTCAACGCCACCAAAGCCGCCCACCCGCGTCGTGATGGGCTGCGCCTTGGGCGCGTCCACGCGCCCGGCATAGGAAAATACCGCGCCGACGCCCTGCCCTGCCACAGCGCGAGCCAAAAGGCTCGCCTCGGTGGTACCGCCGAGTATAAGGAGTTTGGTCATCATGACAGGTGATCCCCTGCTCACAGAATGCTGGCTGACCATTGTTGGTCTGGGCGAAGATGGCCCAGATGGGCTGTCGCTCGCAAGCCAGAAAGCACTTGAGCAAGCAGAGACCGTAATGGGCGCCGAGCGGCACCTGGCATTGCTGCCGGATCTGACATGCGAAACCGTCACATGGCCCGTGCCTTTTGCCGACGGCATTCCCGTATTGCTCGCGCGACGATGGCGCAAGACGGTTGTGCTCGCATCCGGCGATCCCTTTTGGCATGGTGCTGGCGGCGCATTGATGGCCCATTTGAACCCTGCGGAATGCCGGGTCCTGCCCGCACCGTCCACAATGTCTTTGGCCGCTGCGAAACTCGGTTGGCCGCTAGAAAAAACCACAACACTTGGGCTTCACGCCGCTCCGTTTTCAAGCCTGCGCCGCCAAATGGCTGCGGGCCAATGCACAATCGCGACCCTGCGCGACGGCGCTGCTGCAGGCGAGTTGGCTGAATGGCTGACGGATCACGGCTTTGGTGCGTCCGAAATGCACATCATGGAAGCCCTTGGCGGGCCTCGCGAACGAGTGCGGCAAGCAACCGCGGCAACCTATGACTTTACCGATGTGGCGCACCCAGTGTGTGTCGGTTTGGTGTTTCGCGGCACGGGGTCAACTCTACCCACGAGTTCCGGTATCGACGACGCCTTCTTTGATCACGACGGCCAGATCACCAAACGCCCCGTGCGGGCAATAACGCTTTCATCCCTTGCGCCACGGCCCGGCGAACTTCTCTGGGATATCGGCGGGGGTTCGGGCTCAGTCGCCATTGAATGGCTTCTCTCGCACTCAACGACGCAAGCCACCGCAATTGAAGCGGACGCCGCCCGCGCAGCGCGTATAACCGTTAATGCCGCCAAATTGGGCGTCGACCGACTGAAAGTGGTCACTGGCACCGCCCCGGCTGCACTTGTTGACCTGCCTATACCGGATGCCATTTTCATTGGCGGCGGTATCAGCGCGCAAATGTTGGAAAACGTTTGGGCGCACTTGCCGGACGGCGCTCGCCTTGTTGCCAACGCTGTCACCCTAGAAGCAGAGGCATTGCTTGCCGTTTGGCACGCAGAAAAAGGCGGCGGCCTCTTGCGTATCGAACTGGCGCATGCAAATTCCTTGGGCCGCAAACGCGGTTGGAAATCCGCCTATCCTATCGTGCAATGGAGTGTGTCCAAATGATCGTTGCAGGGTTCGGCTTTCGGGCCACCGCCACAGTTGAAAGCCTAGAAAACGCGTTAGCGGCCACTGGCGTGCGTAAAATCACCGCGATCGCCGCACCGTCGGACAAGGCGCAGAATGACGCTCTGCAGGAACTTGCGAGCGCTTTGGGCATGCCAGTAATCGAAATAGCGACCGAGTTGATGCGGTCAGCGCAGACCATAACCGACTCCAGCAAAGTGCGTGAGAAACGCGGTACCGGATCCGTTGCGGAAGCTTGCGCGCTTGTCGCGGCAGGGGACGGAGCGACGCTAACAGGACCGCGCGTGGTTTCCCAAGATCGGCTCGCCACCTGCGCAATCGCACGTGGAGTACATCGATGACCGTTCATTTCATTGGAGCAGGTCCGGGTGCCGCCGATCTTCTAACGTTACGAGGTCGCGACCTAATCGCCGCTTGCCCGGTCTGCCTCTATGCGGGTTCGTTGGTGCCGGATGCCATTCTTTCGCACTGCCCTCAAGGCGCACGGGTCATCAACACGGCGCCACTGGATCTCGACGCTATCGTGGCCGAATGCAAAACAGCGCATGACGCCGGCCAAGACGTCGCCCGCCTGCATTCCGGCGATCTGTCGGTCTGGTCCGCTATGGGTGAACAAATCCGCCGCTTGCGCGCCGAAAGTATCCCCGTTTCTGTCACGCCGGGCGTGCCCAGCTTCGCCGCAGCTGCCGCAGCACTGCAAACCGAGCTCACCTTGCCGGGCCTTGCACAATCTGTGGTTTTAACCCGCACGCCGGGCCGCGCGTCTACGATGCCAGAAGGCGAAACTTTGACCAATTTTGCGGCCACCGGCGCGACACTGGCGATCCACCTGTCTATAGGCAACCTCGACCAGGTGATCGCTGACCTGACACCGGCCTATGGCGCGGATTGCCCAGTTGCCGTCGTTTATCGCGCCAGTTGGCCTGATCAACAGATCATCCGCAGCACTCTAAAAACACTAGCGCAGGATGTGACCGAAAATATCACCCGCACAGCATTGATCCTTGTTGGGCCAGCGCTGGCTGGTGAAGGATTTGACGAAAGTTGCTTATACGCCAGCGAATACGATCGCCGATATCGACCACAAACGGCCAATAGCCCGTGGTCAAGTTGGCAACACGGAGATGACTGATATGACACCCCCGCCCCCAGGCATTCTGATCTCTGCGCCATCTTCTGGCACCGGCAAGACGACTGTCATGTTGGGTCTGCTGCGTGCATTGGCCGAAGATGGTCTCAAAGTGCAGCCCTTCAAGTCTGGGCCTGACTACATCGACCCGGCGTTTCACCATGCAGCAGCTCGTCGCCCTGCTTTTAACCTTGATACTTGGGCCATGCCCCCCGAGCTTGCGGGCGGCATCGCCGAACGAGCCGTGGGCGCCGACATCGTTGTTGCCGAAGGCTCTATGGGGCTGTTTGATGGCGTCGCCACACGCGGCGAAAATGGCTTTGGCAGCTCGGCAGAAACCGCATTGATGATGGGATGGCCGGTGGTTCTGGTAATTGACGTAAGCGGTCAAGCCCAATCCGCGGCGGCGACTGCTTTGGGGTTCAAGGCATATAACCCGAGCCTGCCCTTCGCTGGTGTGATTCTGAACCGCTGCGCGTCGCCCCGGCACGAGCGGCTGGCACGCCTTGGTATGGATCAAGCTGGCATCAACGTGCTTGGCGTGCTGCCCCGTCGTGGAGATCTCACCCTGCCCGAACGCCACCTTGGCCTCATTCAGGCGGTCGAACATCCTGATCTCGAAGAAGCCATTACCGGCTATGCCAAGTTCTTGCGAGACCACGTGGACCTTGGCGCCATCAAATCCGCCGCGCGCGCCGGAGACGCCAAAACCGGCACATTGCCAAAACCGCCCGCGCAACGCATCGCATTGGCCCGCGATGCGGCCTTCAGCTTCACCTATCCGCATCTTTTGACCGGATGGCGTAACGCAGGCGCAGAAATTCTGCCTTTTTCACCGCTCGCAGACGAAGCCCCTGTTGGCGATGCCGACCTCGTGTGGTTGCCCGGCGGCTACCCGGAATTGCACGCGGGTCGTTTGGCTGCAAACAAGACCTACCTAAGCGGACTGCGCAAACACGCCGAAACCAAACCGGTGCACGGAGAGTGCGGCGGTTACATGGCGCTAGGCTCAAAGCTGATCGACAAGGACGGCGTCGCTCATGAAATGGCAGGCCTTTTGGGGCTTGTGACCTCATATGAGAAACGCAAGTTTCACCTCGGCTACCGACAAGCCACGTTGCAGGCGCCCATGCCCGGTTTTGACTCCGGCGCGCGATTGCGCGGCCATGAGTTCCACTACACCACTATAGTGGATGAACCTGACGCACCGCTAGCCATTGTTGGCGATGCCGACGGCAACCCCGTGCCCGAGACGGGCTCAATCAAAGGCAACGTCACAGGCACTTTCTTCCATCTTATTGCAGAGGCCAACCTATGACGGGTTTTGTCAGCTTCGTAGGTTCTGGTCCCGGCGACCCGTCCCTACTGACCCTTAAGGCTGTGGACCGCCTCAAGAAGGCCGAGGCTGTGCTGTTTGACGACCTATCCGCGGGTCCGATCCTTGAGCATGCCAACGCAGAAGCCGACCTCGTGGGTGTAGGCAAACGCGCCGGCCGCCCCTCGCCTAAACAGCACCACGTAAGTCAACTGTTGGTGGACTACGCCAAAAGCGGGGCGAAGGTGGTGCGGCTAAAATCGGGTGACAGTGGAATTTTTGGCCGCCTCGAAGAAGAGATTGCAGCACTGCAAGAGGCCGGCATCGACTTTGAGATTGTCCCCGGTGTGACCTCAGCCAGTGCTGCGGCAGCCGCAGCCCGCATCCCGCTGACCCGCCGGCTTGTCGCGCGGCGCGTGCAGTTTGTGACCGGCCACGATGTTGCAGGTGCCCTCCCTGGCGATCTGCACCTTCAATCACTGATTGACCCCGGTGCGACCACTGTGCTGTTTATGCCTAAACGCACCTTTCCCGAATTGGCGGAAAAGCTCTTTGAAGCCGGCCTGCGTCGCGACTGCCCGGCACTTTTAGCCGAAAACGTCAGCCATCCGGACCAGACATTGACCCGAACCACCATGCAGGATCTCGCCACAATGCTGGCCAAAGACATTTCTTCAGCGCCCGGCATCATCTTGTTTGGTGAACTGGCAGAGAGCCCATGATCACTCTATCGCTTGTCGGAATAGGCTCGGGCAACCCCGACCACCTAACACGCGAGGCGATAAAGACGCTGGAAAGTGCCGACGTGATCCTGTTGCCGCGTAAAGGCGCGGAAAAATCCGACCTCGCCGACCTGCGCCGCATGATTGCCGCCGAAATCCTAAGCACCGCACCAAAAATCATCGAATTTGACTACCCAGTGCGCGATGCCAACACACCTAAATACCTCGACGGCGTCAATACGTGGCACGATGCCCTTGCCGGCATTTGGCAAACTCTGCTCATGGACCATGTCGAGGCAGAGGGTCGCGCCGCTTTAATGGTATGGGGGGATCCGTCCCTGTATGACAGTACTTTGCGCATTGCGGGCCGGTTGATCGCGCGCGGAATGCAGCTGCTGGTAAAAGTCGTACCTGGCATCACTTCACTTCAGCTGCTGACCGCTGCTCACGGCATTCCGCTCAACACACTAGGCTCTCCTATTTTGATCACAACAGGCCGCAATCTGCGCGAATTCGGTTGGCCCGAGCAGACCGACAGCGTCGCCGTCATGCTGGATGGGGAGTGCTCCTTCTCTTCCCTTGATCCGACGGATATTCACATTTGGTGGGGAGCTTACGTTGGCATGCCACAACAAACGCTGATCTCGGGTCCATTGGGGGAGGTCGGAGACAAAATAATACAGACCCGCACGCAAGCCCGCACCGAATCTGGTTGGATCATGGACATCTACATCCTGCGCAAAATTGATCAATAAGCTGCCATTTTGCGTAGTCACCACGACGAAACCAGGAGATCATTGAAGCGCAAAAGCCTCTCAAGAGATCCGTAATTGCGCCGTTGTGTTCCATAAATCACGCATCTTTTGGGTGCTTAACTGCGCTCGACACCCTTTTTGACGCCAACCAGCGTCAGACTTTAACGATTTCTTGATAATTGGTCAAAAAGTCCAATTGGTCCAGCTTTCGCCCCTTTCTCGACGCATTCCAACGGCACCTTCTAGGCAACGGCTGACACACTCACGTCAGCACATGCGTATGAAACGGTTTGGGTAGAACTTGGAATTTTTGCACCCAAGAAGGGGCTGAGAATGAAGATTTTGGCCGTCGACGACGACGAGAACATTTGCGCGCTGCTTACAGAAGCTGTGGCCGCCAAAACAAATCACGAATTGGTTACGGTGCCATCCGGACCAGAAGCAATTCGCGTAATAGCGCGTCAGACGATACCGTTTGATTGCTTTCTTTTGGACATCCAGATGCCGATCATGGACGGCATCACGTTGGCTGAGAAAATTCGCAAGACTAAGGGGTATGCCCGAACGCCGATCATAATGCTGACGGCAATGTCGCAAAAACGGTATATCGACGGTGCCTTTGCGGCCGGAGCGACTGATTACATCACCAAGCCATTCGATTTCCTCGAATTGTTCAGCCGCATAGGCGTGGCGGACAAGCTTGTAGGGGAGCAACAGCGGGTTGCCGCATCAACCTCTGAGATGACTGCTCTTAAGCGTGATCTAATACAGAGCACGACCCACAGCCTTAACGAGCCCGTCGAAGTTATAGGCGTGACACAGGTGGTGGGCTATGTCGCTTTTGAAAACTACATCATGCAATTATCGCGCTCCAAATTGCTGCGCAGTTCTGTTTTTGCGGTAAAGATTTCCGGCGTGGAAAAAATATTCAACAAGTCAGACCCAATCATCTTCAGGCAGATGCTGACTGACATCTCCAGCGAGATTGTTTCTGTGTTGGCAGACAACGGTGCCATGGCCGCATATCGCGGCAACGGCGTCTTTCTGTGCTTACTGCCACGCAACGGTGGGTTTTCGCATGCGAAATACGAGCTCGATCTCAACACGCGGCTGGAATACTGCCCTGCACTGCGCGACATTGAAACCCCGGCCAAAATTTGTGTTGGCGAGGCGTTCAGTTTGCGGTCGTTAACCCGCGCCGGGGCCCTCTTCTCTTTGCAAAAAGCTTCGGCAAGCGCGGAAGTGCGTGCCAAAAGCCAACAGGAAGTACTCGCCTTGTTGCGCAAATCTGTTCGGCTAGCGCCGCGCTCTGGATTTCAGACCGAAATGGAGCGTCGAGCGTACGAAGTCCTATTGCAAGATGCGTTGAAAGAAGACACCGCCGGAGATCCCCGCGCGACGGCCTTCGGGTGATATCGAGGCTGAATGGACCGGCTGAGAGCCGGTCCTCTTTTTTTTGCCGGTCTGAATTCTGACGCCTTCAGTGTGGAACGGCATTCAGGTCCATCCGAGCAACTTGAACGCGCGCGCCGTCGATGACCATCACAGGCCCCGCGCGCTCGGCAACCAGCCCCAATCGTCCGATCCAACGCGACCAAACTGCCGGCACCAATCCCAAAACCTGACGCGCGTTCAGCGCGCGAGATGTTTCGATCAGCTGCAGCATCAGTTGTGTCTGGACCTCTGTACGTTGCTCAGCAGGAACAAGGTGGGACACAAAAACCCGGCTGGATTCCCAAACATCCGGATCTACCGGGGCTTCGAAGTCCAGCAAGTCGGAAGGGATGGAGTCCAACATACCTTTCTGGGCATCCCGGATCATATAGGTGTACATCCCACATTTTGCCGTCGTGGGAGTTAAACGGATGCCAGCCAAAATTTTGTCGCCGTCATGGACGGCGATCCAGCGGCTGGCTGGCGTGTCATATTGATCATACTCCATGCCCTCAGCTTCGGGCAGGTCCCAGTTGTTCTGGACAATGAAAGACTGCTTACGCGCTTTCAAAAGATTGACCATCAGTTCGCCATGTTGATGCATATTTTCAAACGATAGGGTGGTCGCAAGCATTGCGCCTAGTCTCCGGTATTTAGTCGACAGGAAAGTGAACACTCACAAAACCGGACCGCGTAAAAGAAACTTGGGGACCCGGAACACGTTACAAAACCAACATACCACATACTGCACAAAGAGACCGCACCCTTGCCACACCCATCCCCAACGGTGCTCTCGCTTGTGAAACGCTGTCCATCTTGAATGGCACCGTAATCCACAAAAACTCAAAAACGCGTTCTGCGTTTGAAATGGGGCAACTGCTCGGCCTCTCATTGCATTTGACGCACACTTTCCTGTTCTTTCCAATATTTTTTTTCAACTTTTCCGGAACTTCCGTAGCGTCCCCCTCAACCAAAAAAATGGCCTACCATACACAGATCAACGCTATCGCCTTTGTTTTACTGGGCAACTTAGAGTGTTGATTGGAAATGAAAAAAAAATCACCCAAAACGTTGGTCACATTTTTTTTTGGTGTTCGCACAAATATCTCAGGCTGACCACGAAATTGCCCATTTATTCAGTCAGGTTGAAAGCGTGGCAGTAATTCGCCCCAGAAATTCAGGCTAAGAGAAAGCGCGCAATGCATCCCTATTTCATGAATTTCCACGTCAAAGGTGAAGTCGCAGGCACATTGCTATTGAAGTCGACGAAGCCAAAACTCTTGGTGGACCTTTCTCGTCAAACGGCCGCCGATGCACAGGCACCAGGGTTTCGCTATCCCGATAGGGTGTGCTTCACCATTCGAGATGATCGTTTAATCCAACGGTTTCAAAGAGAAATCTCAGTTGGGGACGTGATCGAGGCGCACGGTGCCTTTGAGCAATCTGGATACCTGCCGCATGGCAACATCCACGTTGATACGACATTTGAGATGCGCAGTTTTTTGCAACGCGCCGGAAAACAACCAGATTTGTCGTACGCGGGACGCGTTTACCACGTCGCATCTCAAACGCCTACTCACTGACGCCAAAGCGGCCAAATCTTGGCACAAGCCATCCATCGTCCAGCCACATTTGCCCTTTAAGCTAAAATTAGCCATGACACCCGTTATGGAAAACTGTGGGAACGCTGATGATTGACGGCAAAAAAGGAACTTACAACTGGATGAGAGTCTGGGCTTTTCGTTGGTCCCGTCGGTTCCGGACGATGTTTCCTTCCGCCCGTATCTCGGTTGAAGAAGCACGTCGCCTCAAGAAGCAAATGCATGATTTTTCCAGCGGCGGCCTGGCTCTTTTCTGGCAACGACAAGGGATTTACGCTGGCGCGGCAATCCTCTGCGGTTTCTACTATTCGATACCGATTGCAGTGCTGTGTTATCTACTTTGTCAGGCCACAGATCTATTTGATAGCTTCATTTCCTTGCGCGTCATCAACCGCAAAGATCACTCGTTCCGGCACAGCATTGCACTGTTGAAATGGCTGTTCTTCTCTAACACTCTGAGTTCGCTGGCGGTGGCGGTTTTCACCTTATTGATTGCCAAGCTCGAAGGGCCAACAGAACATTTTTCCTCACTATTCTTCCTATTTGCTGCCGGTTTGTTTGCAGCCGTTAACAACCACCAATTGCCGCAAGTTCTGGCGGTGCGATTGGTGATCTATGGCGGCCTGTTCATCTTCATTCCAGGTGCAGATATTTGGAACGAGCACACTTCGTATCAATCCACAGCGTGGTTGCACTTCGCTACCGCGTTGTTTGTCTTGTACTTTGTGTTGGAATGCTCGGTCATTTTCTTAAGGCTCTATCAAAAAGGCCTGGATCAATTGGACGAGTTGCGTGCAGAGCGGGACCGGGCACAAGAAAGCTATGAGGTCAAATCCCAGTTCGTTTCGGTAGTGAGCCATGAATTGCGCACTCCTCTGACGTCGATCAACGGCTCGCTTACTCTTTTACGCGAAACCGATTTGGTGAAAAACCCTGACAGCGCGGCACGAATGCTTGATATAGCCCACAAAAACAGCCAACGCCTCAGCAAGTTGATTAACGACCTTCTCGACATTCAGAAGATGGAGGCGCACAAAATGACCTACTTCTTCTCGGCGATTGATCTTGGCGAACTGATTGAGGAAGCTGCGCAGTCCGTTGCGCCGTATGCAGATCAGTTTGAAACTGTGATCCGTGTCGCCAGCCCCAAGCGTCCCATCACCATCCGAGCAGATCATGAACGTATGATGCAGGTTCTGGACAACCTTTTATCCAACGCCGTGAAGTTTTCTCACCGCGGATCCTACATCGAACTAAGCGCCAGCCTTGATGACGACCATCCAGTTCTGACGGTGCGCGACTTCGGCATTGGCATCCCCGACGACGCGCGTGATCTGGTGTTTGAGAAGTTTTCGCAAGTCGATAACTCGGATCGCCGGGACTTTGACGGCACTGGTTTGGGATTGTCTATCGTGCGCCAAATTGTCGATGACCATGACGCAGAAATTGATTTCGAAAGTGCACCAGGTGAAGGTACCTGCTTTTACGTGACATTCCCGCCTTCACACGGCGAAAACACCGATTAACGACCAAGGGCTTTCACAGTGTTTCCTCAAGAGCATCAAGAAAAATTCGCAAAACTGCGCCAGAATTTTCTGGCTACGCTTCCCCAACGCGAAGCCGAGATCGAGGACATGGTCACAGCGTTGATGGAGTCTGGCCCCAACCAGAAAGTTTACGAAGACCTTTTTGTCGCGACACACAAATTGGCTGGGATATCGGCGACATATGGAATGGCCGCGCTTGGTAGTCGAGCCGAGGCTGCTGAGGCTATGGTTGATCAGGCTCGCAAGCGTCGTCCGGATGAAGAGTCTTTCTACGAAATTCTTGTTGCAGCGGATCTACTCGCGGAAGAACTTAGGCGTGTCTCATCACTTGATTGACGCGGCTAAGTCGCGCTTTTTGCCACCATCGACCTAATCTGATCAGGTAATGCAACCGGATCGAAAGGCTTTTGAATGGCGCCAACCGCCAGCGTCCTGATTTCATCTTGATGTTCAGTTGCGATGTTTTTGGACGTCATAAAAATTGCAGGCACCTCGACTAAGGACGTCTGCGCTCGGATAGCTACAATAGTTTCGACACCGGTCATACCAGGCATCATCATGTCCAACAAAAAGACGTCAGGCAAGAATGCCTCTGCCTTTTCAATTGCTTCCATTCCGCTGGCACATTGCAAAACTTCGAACCCACCAAGTTCAGCCAATGCCAAATAGGCAATTTCCCGAATATCGGGATCGTCCTCGACGTGCAAAATCTTACGAAGATCACCCATTGGCTTACGCCCTATTGCTCCATCCCAGAGCAACCATACCCTCAGCCCCCCTATTATTAAAGGTCAACGCGCAAGTTCCCGAAACCTCTGTGACCATTCTGCCCTGCGCACTTAACCTTTGTAACGTGACGTTCACGCCTTTTACGCACCTTTGCCTTGGCGTTTTCACCGCATAACCTCTTCGCAACTGAGAGGAGCCCCCATGACCGAGAATCCGATCCTGCAAAAGCGACAGGGCAATGCCCTTGTGCTTACCCTTAACGACCCAGCGCGACTAAACCCAATTGGTGCCGGAACACGCAAGGCCCTGAGCGAAGCTCTGGAAAATGCGGAAGCCGACCCTAACCTACGCGCAATCGTTCTCACGGGCGCCGGAGGAAATTTTTCGTCCGGTGGAGACATATCGACCATGGACGCCCCTCAGCGTTTGAAGCGGATTAACTTTGAGCATGTCAAACATCTGGCCAATCAGGTTACCGGCGCCTCCGTCCCAGTCATCGCTGCAGTGGAGGGGTGGGCCGCAGGTGCAGGCTTTGCATTGGCGATGCTGTGCGACACTGTGATTGCGGGTAAATCCGCGCGTTTCATGTCGGCTTTTCCGAAAATTGGTTTGATGCCCGATTACGGCCTACTGGGTTCCCTTCCCGCCCGTGTTGGCCAAGCCCGCGCGCGTCAAATCATGCTCTACGCCAAACCAGTCAGTGCCGAAGACGGAAACGACTATGGGATGGTAGACACGCTTTGCGAGGACGGTCAGTCGGTGACAGAGGCGCTGAAATTGGCGGACCACATCGAAACCCTTGCCCCGGGAGCACTACAAGCCATAAAAGCTTTTGATTCCGGTCGTCTAGATCGCGCGATTGACTATGAACGTGATGTTCAACCCGGTCTGCTGGACAGTGAAAACGCCAAAGAAGGCCGAGCAGCGTTTTTTGAAAAACGCCCACCGAATTTCAAGGCTGTCTAAACTGGACAAAAAAAGCCCCCGCAACCTTCTGGCGGCGGGGGTCTTCTAGTGCTTCAAACTCACACAAAATCAATGTGGTTATAGAGCGGCAGTTCGCGGATCCGCTGACCCGTGGCCGCGAAGATCGCATTGGCCAACGCAGGGGCCGCTGGCGGTACCGGGGGTTCACCAATCCCGCGCACGCTTGGATTATTTTCCAGACCTTTGACAAAAATCTCAGGGCATTGGCTCATTCGCATGCCCTCAGCATCCCAGTAGTTCGCCTGTTCCGCCATTCCGTCGGAATAGGTGATCTCGCTGTTCATTGCGTGACCAAGACCAAAGATGACGCCACCTTGGACAAGGTTCTCAAAGTTGACGGGATCCACCACTGTTCCAACATCCGCCGCGACCCAAACCTTGTTGATCCGAATACCGTTATCTGTATTGGAGACTTCAATCACCTCCGCAGTCGGCACACCGAAGCTTTCGACGAAGGCCACACCACGGCCAGTGTTTGCAGGCAATGTGCTGCCCCAATTGGACATTTCTCCAACTGCTTCAAGAACCTTACGGCTTACGTCGTGTTGCATTAGACGGATGCGTTCCGCCAAAGGATCTGCGCCGGCCTCATAGATCAATTCATCGAGCAAGCTGTCAAAGAAGAACCCGCCAGCCGAAGCTCCAACGGACCGCCAACTTGACGTTGGCGCCAACTCAGGCACGCGATAGGCACGCATGCGGTTGTTGGGTATGGAGTATGGGTTGTTCCATGCACCTGCGGAAATCTGAGTGTCCGGTCCAGGAACTGACAAGCCAGCACGACCCATTTGCGAGTTGATCACTGATGGCATGGCGACCGCCAAGTCCACCGCAACCACTTTGCCGTCCTGCACCGCACCGCTGCCTCTGGCCATGCCGATGTGGCGCGGGAAGTCGTGTGCAAAATCTTCTTCACGAGAATAAGTCAATTTGACCGGAGTGCCGCGCATCTGATTGGCAACTTCAGCCGCCAGTTTCACATGCTCGAATTCAAGTCGATGACCAAAGCTGCCGCCCATGAACTGGTTGTAAAAATCAACTTGTTCCGGAGCGTGCCCGGTGACCGCTGCCACTTGCTGCTGCAACATGCGCGGCACTTGATGACCGGTCCACACCGTCACTTTGTTGTCTTCCACCAAAACGGTCGCGTTCAGCGGCTCAAGCGGTGCATGCGCTACGTAAGGAACTCGGTACTCTACGTCGACAGCCTTTCCGCCTGCCAAAGCTTGGTCCACATCGCCTTCGTTACGCCACTCCTTGTCCAACCGATCCTCGACAAATGACGCCGCCACCTCCGCCCAATGGTCATCCTGCTCGGCAGGATAAGGCGCAGGGCCCCAGTCAAAGTCGATGGCCTGAGCCGCTTGAATAGCGCGCCATGTGTTATCAGCGACTACGGCTACGCCGCCTGTCACGTCGACGATTTTTTGAACGCCACGCATTTTCGAGGCAGTATCGGCATCATAGCTGTTCAATGCACCGCCCTGACGTGGATTGCAGACAACCGCCGCATGGACTGCGCCCTCGATATCGATATCGATGCCATAATCCATTGTGCCAGTTGATTTCGAAACAATATCAAGTCGTTGCATCGGCTTCCCGATAAGGCGCCATTCGCTCGGCTCACGCAGTTTGATTTCGCGAACGGGGTCTAACTTGGCGGCTTCACCTGCCAATGCGGTGTATGCAATCTCGGTACCATCAGGCAAAAGAACAGCGCCATTTGCGGTCTTTAAGTCCCTGACAGGAACACCACTGACATTGGACGCAGCCAATTTCAGTGTTTCGCGGGCCATCGCACCGGCCTCCCGCAATTTGACAAAACTGTCTGGGATCGAACTTGATCCGCCCGTGCCCTGCATGCCTAAGAGCTTTAGCAGTCCGCCCATGACTGTGCGCATGCTCTCAGCAGAAAAGCTCTTGTCAGTGAACATGAATGGCACGCCATCATCAGCCATTGCGCGGTTCCAATAGGCTTTGTCGGGCTTGCCAAAACTGGTTTCAAACTGCCCGAATTCAATGTCGAGTTCTTCGGCAATAAGCGCGGCTTGCGCATGGGCAATCCCCTGCCCTTTGTCGCCGTGTGGTCCTATCAACGTGACTTTTTCACTATCGATTATCACCCATGGATTAAAAGTTGCAGATCCATCCGCAAGGTCGTTTTCCAATGGATTGTTAAACGGAGTGCGGACTTTGTAGACGCCAAAAGCGACGCCACCGGCCACGGCTGCTGCGCCAATCAAAAACGTGCGACGTGCGATTTTTCCGACTTTACTCATACCCTAGCCCTCCTGCAGCTTTACGGCCGCAGTTTTCACTGCAGCTCGGATGCGAGGATAGGTCCCACACCGGCACAAATTGCCGGACATCGCATCATCAATGTCTTCGTCTGATGGGCTCGGCTTGTCCGACAACAAAGACGCGGCCTGCATAATTTGGCCAGACTGACAGTATCCGCATTGAGCTACTTGATGCTCGACCCAGGCTTCTTGAACAGCGTGCATCGCTTCAGGCGTACCAAGACCGTTGATAGTTGTCACTTCGCCGTCCACATCGGAGACAGAGGTTTGACAAGAGCGTACGGCGACCCCGTCAATATGCACCGTGCACGCACCGCAAGCCGCGACACCGCAACCGTATTTTACAGCTTTGATGTTTAATTCATCTCTCAAAACCCACAGAAGTGGCATGTCGTCTTCGACATCCACCTCGTGGCGTTTCCCGTCCACGATCAGTTGCATATTTCTGCCTCCCGAAAACCTAGATC
The DNA here is from genome assembly GCF_001292625.1 of Shimia sp. SK013. Classification (GTDB taxonomy): domain Bacteria; phylum Pseudomonadota; class Alphaproteobacteria; order Rhodobacterales; family Rhodobacteraceae; genus Shimia. The sequence continues at coordinate 72,725 of NZ_LAJH01000011.1, read as the reverse complement.
CTGTTGCGTTAGTTCCAAGGTAGTCCAGTCGATCCGAATTTCCACTCGCAGATTGTGCCAAACCTCATGCAGTTTGTGACACGTCCACCATTCTGAGGTACCGCCTCGCGGGAAGTATTCCTATTTTGAAAACTTTTTGGACACCCCAAGCGACACCAACACGACGTCACCCGACATGGATCATATGATGCCTGTACTCGGCGAGCCATGGTTGCCATTGGAAACAGAAAGATCAGCTGCCTAACCTTTGCAAAATGGACGCGCGCGCCCACCGCCCAAACTGTTCCTTTGGCCAATCGCCCGCTTGAGAGCAGGCGGTTTTCCCCCTCGATCGGGTGATTTACAGACACAAACAAGCTCAGCGGCCCAGCTGGGGTCACTTCGATCCCCAATCCAGCCCCCAGTATTTTTTCGATATCAGCACCACCGTTGCCAAATTGTCCTAAAACCGAATAGGACAGCGACCCAGTCAAGGCGACCGTTTTGAGGCCTTGTAGGTGACCGGCAAGTGCAGAGACCCTGCCGGAGCGCCAGTCAATGTGCGCCCGCCTACAGGCACGCGAACTTGCCAGTCGACGTATTCAATTGCACCGAGAAGGGATACACCCCAATCACCGTATTCACCAATTTGATATCGCGCATTGACCCCGACTGTTCCCACACCGTTCGTAGACAACAAACCGCGCGCGGTGCTACTTAGTCCATAAAGAGACACCACGTTGGCGCTGATCTGCCACTTGTCAGACACGCCCCAGTGAGCGGTCAATGTAGCGTACATTTGCGTTGTGATGCCCGCATTGGCAACCACGCCTGATCCAAACTATAGACGAGCTCTCCGCGTTTTAACTGCCGCGCGTCAGGCAGATATCTGTTTGGACGTGCATCTTGTCCAAAATAGGAGGCCGATCCGCCCTGCTGCGCGTTGAGCTCGGAACCTGGACCCATCGCAGCGATCGTCAAAGCTGCCCCAAAAATCCAACAACCCATCTTTTGAAAGCTCATATAACTAATCCAATGACTGCTCTGACCATACGCCAGCGACATCGCCCGCAGTCGCGATCAACTTAACGCCGATTTCACAAAGTAAACTCTCTTTAAGGTCAACAAACTCGCTGGCTCTTCAAAACTGCTTAAACCCACGGCCAAATTTGCGAATCAAATTTGCGTCCAATGGCAACAGAGCCGCGCAATCGCACGCTGACGACATGAATTCCACCGGCGGACCGCGAACTGTTAGCGTTACCGTTGGCGGCAACGGTCGGATTTATCGCTAACATATGGATTTTTCACACTATCTTACCTTTCGGCACGCACCCTAGTTCCCTATAGGAAACACAACCCAACCGAAGATCCCGAGCGTCAGGAGAGCAGGATGACCGTCACTGTAGGTATCAACGGATTTGGCCGTATTGGCCGTTCGACCCTCATGCACATCGCAGAAGAGGCACGGCAGGACGTCCGCGTCATCAAGGTAAATGCAACGGGCCCTCTGGAAACGGCGGCGCATCTGATCCGATACGACAGCGTACACGGCCGGTTCCGTAACGAAGTTATTGCTGGCAACGGAACAATGGACGTCGGCCAAGGGCCGATGCGCATGTATTCGACTTATGACATGGACGAACTCGACTGGGACGGTGTTGATGTCGTTTTGGAATGCACCGGAAATTTCAACGACGGTGAGAAAGCGCGCAAGCACCTAGAGCGCGGCGCCAAAAAGGTGCTAATCTCGGCCCCGGCCAAGAACGTTCAAAAAACGATCGTCTTTGGTGTGAACGACGACACGCTCGAAGCTAATGACAATATGATCTCCAATGGGTCCTGCACCACCAACTGCCTCGCCCCCGTGGCAAAGGTGCTGAACAACGCCTTTGGTATCGAGCAAGGCATCATGACCACGATTCACGCCTATACCGGCGACCAGCCGACATTGGATCGCCGCCACAGCGACCTGTATCGCGCCCGCGCAGCCGCAATGTCGATGATCCCGACCTCGACCGGTGCCGCCAAAGCTTTGGGTGAAGTGCTGCCGGAACTGAAAGGCAAGCTCGACGGCTCCGCCATCCGAGTTCCGACCCCGAACGTCTCCGCTGTCGACCTGACCTTCACTGCCTCCAAGGACGTAACACTGGACGACGTTAACGCTGTCATGGCCGAGGCGGCGGCCGGCGAGATGAAAGGCGTGTTGGGTTATAATGACCTGCCGCTTGTATCGGTTGATTTCAATCACACCACCGAAAGCTCTACTTTTGCAGCCGACCAGACCAAAGTGATCGGTGGCCGTTTGGTGCGTGTGTTGGCATGGTATGACAACGAGTGGGGGTTTTCGGCTCGAATGGCGGATGTCGCCTCCAAGATGGGGCGTATCTAATCCCTCAAATTAGTACGCAAATTCTTGCGCCTCTGCAGGTGGTCAGGCATACATAGCTGACTATCCAATGCAGGGGCGTTTTCACGTCATGACAAATCCCATCGCCGTGTTTTTGGTTTTACTGATCCTCACCGGGCTGGGCGTGGATGTCGTTTTCAACGGCGGCGACGCCACTCTAGTCATAGTGCGCAAGTTCTTTGAATTGATCGAATGGGTCGCGTTCTGGCGTTAATCTCTTTCTGAGCCGCACATGGGCGTTTTCCCCATCCTGCCCCATTGCGCCGCGCCACTCCAAGCCGCTAGGCTGAGGTCGAGCAGCAAAGAGGTGCAAAATGCGCATCATCCGAATTCTTCTTACCGTAACCGTCGCCGTAGTCCTCGGGCTGATTGCTTTGATCGCGATCCTGCCGGGTGAGAAGATCGCAGCCATTGCCGCGGATCAGGTCAAGGCCGCAACCGGTCGTGACCTCACCTTCGAAGGCGACGTCGGCATTAGCTGGTATCCAACTTTGGGGGTCTCCACCGGTAAGGTAACCTTTGGAAACGCCCCTTGGTCTGAGAATGGGCCGATGTTTTCGGCACAAAAAGCCGCCATTGGCGTAGATGTCCTTGCGGCGCTCACCGGCAATATTCGTGTCAAAAAAATTGAATTGATCGGACCGGATATCTTGCTCGAGAAAACCGCTGACGGCCATGCGAACTGGGATATTACACCATCCTCCGGCGCCGTCGAAAGCGATCCAACCGCTGTCTCAACACTGGACGGGTTTGCTCCTGAAAACATGGTTGTACGCGACGCCCGTCTGCGGCTACTTGTCGAGGGTGAAACCCCGACTGAAATCACCCGGCTGGGTGTCATCTTGGCATGGGCGGACCGATCCGCCCCGGCCCAAATCACCATTTCGGCGCAGCCAGCCAAATCAGCGGTAAACATAGACGCGACCGTGGTTGACTTGGATTCGCTGTTGTCGGGGTCGCTCAGCGAGTTGACCGCCGTGCTCACTGCCGCCAAGGGCACAGTGCACTTTCAGGGTCGAGCCGGTCTCGCTCCGGAAGCTGCAGGCACAGTAACCGCTGATTTGCCAGACGCAGATGCTTTCCTAGCGGCGCTCGGCCTTGCCGGCGCCCTGCAAGGTCCAGCAAGCCTCACCGGTGACGTGACCTTGACCCGCGACATGCAACTTAGCCTGCGGAAAGGGTCTTTAACCGCATTTGGCAATGTCATCACAACACAGGCCGATGTTGATTTGGGCGGCGCAAGGCCGGTTGTGAAGGCGCAAATTGCCGCGCAAAAGCTGGATCTTACGCCGTCGGTTGCAGACAAAAGCGCTGAGGGCGGTGGTGTATCGTCGAAAGGGTCCAGCTGGTCCAAAGCCGCAATTGATGCCAGCGCGCTAGGCTTGATCGACGGCACCATCAGCCTCGCCGCCGAGGCCGTTGACCTAGGCGATTATAACCTAGGTCGCACAAGGGCTACGGTTACCATCGACAACTCCCGAGCCGTCGCGAAGCTGAGCGAACTGCACGCCTTTGAAGGCACGATTACGGGACGATTTGTTGCAAACAACCGCAACGGATTGTCGGTGCGCGCCGACTTGGACGTCGCTCAAATTGCGCTTCAACCTTTTCTCTCTGCCACCGCCGGCCTCGGCGGTTTTACCGGCAAGGCAGACCTGAAAACCTCCGTGCTTGGCTCAGGTCAATCACTGTTTGCCATCATGAATTCACTCAAAGGGGAAGGATCGGTGACTGTTGGCCGCGGCACAATCGAAGGCATCGATTTGGACAAGCTTTTGCGGGGTGACATCACCGGGGGTACCACAGTTTTTGACAACATGACGGCCACGTGGACCATATTGAAGGGGGTGATGCGCAACGAGGACTTGCTCATGGAACTGCCCCGTCTTGCCGCCACCGGATCTGGCACCATTGGCCTTGGCCTGCGCACAATCAACTACATAGTTTCCCCACAAATCCGTGGTGATGACGCGCCGCTTTTGATTGTTCCGGTCAAAATTGAAGGAAGTTGGGACGATCCCAGCATTGCGCCCGACATGGATCAGGTCATCAAACAAAACTTGGATGAGGAACGCAAAGCTCTAGAGCAAAAGGCCCAAGACAAATTGGCCAAAGAACTAGGCGTTACTGCAGAAGAGAACCAATCGACAGAGGACGCCGTCAAAAAGAAACTTGAAGAGGATGCAAAGAAGGGGCTGTTAAAACTGCTTGGCGGAGATTAACCACGGGCCATGTTCCGCGCTGCCACCACACCTCCCAGCCTGACAACTCTGATCCTGCTCACCGCGTTTTCTGTGTTGTCGCTCAATATGTTTCTGCCATCGCTGACGCATATAGCCGCTGACTTTCAGGTCGACTATGCGATGGCGAATTTGTCGATTGCCGGCTACCTCGCCATCACTGCCGTTCTGCAAATCATAATGGGACCACTTTCCGATCGTTTCGGACGACGCCCGGTAATGCTATCTGGTCTGGGCATCTTTAGTTTCGCCTCCATTGGCTGCTTGCTGGCTACAGACATCTGGGTTTTTCTCGGCTTTCGCCTGCTTCAGGGTGCGCTCATATCCGGCATGGCGCTGTCTCGCGCTGCAGTGCGAGACCAACACTCCCCTCAAAAAGCCGCCAGCCTTCTGGGCTATATTTCAATGGCCATGGCTATCGCCCCCATGACCGGACCGGTTCTGGGCGGCATCCTCGATCAACTTTATGGTTGGCGTGCGACATTCATCTTTTTTGTTGTTGGCGGCTTCCTTCTGTGGTGGTTGGCTTGGGCCGATATGGGGGAAACCAACCGGAACCGCAGCGCCACTATCAGAGATCAATTCCGAACGTATCCTGAACTGCTGCGATCTCGTCGGTTTTGGGGCTATGCGTTTTGCCTCACGTTCTCATTGGGCGCATTCTACATCTATATCACCGGCGCTGCATTAGTGGGCGGCGCAATCTTCGATCTGACCCCCGCGGAAGTCGGTGCAAGTGTAGGCATCATCACTTGTGGTTTTGCTGTAGGAAGCTTTTTGTCAGGTAGATTTTCCAGCCGAGTACCCCTGGTCAAAATGGTTATCGCCGGTCGCCTCGTGGCTGCTTGTGGACCAATGCTTGGCCTGGCGTTTTTGGCAACCGGGCTTATGTACCCGATCAGCTATTTTGGCGCGATCACTCTGGTTGGTTTGGGCAATGGCCTGACCATTCCGTCGGCCAATAGCGGTGTCATGTCGGTACGCCCACAACTTTCAGGTAGCGCTGCTGGCCTTTCCGGAGCGATGGCCGTGGCCGGAGGCGCGATCCTAACGTCCTTCACAGGTGCGATTCTTTCACCGGAAACAGGTGCCGTCGTTCTTTTGCTGCTGATACTGGCATGCGTGCTACTATCCTTATTCGCTGGGCTCTATGTGCGCTGGGTCGACATCCAAGATCCGCTACCTGAGTGATGCCACTTGACCGCGCGCACCGCCCGTGGCACCAAACCTGCATGAAACCGACACGCCTCACCGCTTTCGACTATTACTCCTCGTCCACATAGGTGGCGGGGCATTAAACATGCACACTCGCCGCGTCGCGGGGGTTGCATCAGAGGCATCTTAAATATTCGGTTCCCGCTGGCGCGGTCTTTGAAAGGATACGCCCGTGGACCAGATCCCCTCTTCCACCCGCCGCACACAGACGCTTGGCCTTTTTGGGTTTGGCGCGTTTGGCAAACTTGTCGCCCGTGAATTGGCGGCCCATTTTGAGATCACCGTATGTGATCCGGCTTACGTTGGTGCGGTGCTGGATGACGGGCGCGCGTTGCCGATGCGCGAACTCGATGAAACGGCCCGGTGCGATGTTGTTGTGCTTGCGGTGCCGGTTGCACGTCTTGCCCAACTCTGCGAACGCATCGCCCCACATCTGCGTAGCGGTGCATTGGTCCTGGATGTCGGTAGCGTCAAGATCAGCCCGATGCAGATTATGGCTGATCATCTGCCAGAAACCGTACACATTCTCGGCACCCACCCTCTGTTTGGGCCGCAATCTGCTCAAACTGGTATCCGAAACTGCAAAATTGCCCTTTGCCCTTTGCGTGGATCGCGAACAGGCGTTGTTACCAAGTTTCTTCGTTTACTTGGCTTGGAGGTCATCCTCACGACCCCAGAGGCTCACGACAGAGATGCCGCCATGGTGCAGGGTCTCACCCATCTGATCGCCAAAGTTTTAAACGACTTCGGGCCTCTTCCTGACCAGATGACCACTGTGAGCTTCGACCTGCTTCGCGAGGCCATCGGCATGGTCAAGGACGACCCGCCGACGGTGCTACACGCCATAGAGACTGCAAACCCTTTCTCGGCCGACGTACGTGATGCCTTTTTCAAAAAAGCAGATGTCTTGCGGTCCCAATTTGAGGTCAGGTGACGCCAAACTCAGAAAGACCCTTTCTGCGTGAAAACGATCACCGCACCAATTGCCGTCGCCACACCGAACAAGAACGCCTGCGTGTTGACCTTAGAACGCGCCGGTAATTTCAAACGCACCGACAGGATTATTATAATGCCGCCAACCAGCGCAGTAGCCACCGAATGCGACGGGCTATAGACTTCGATCCGGGTGCCGGCATATCCGCCAGCAAACAATGCCAGCACAAAGACCCAACGCATCCATGTTTCAAACCGGTCCGAATACATGCGAAACAGGAATTTATTCACACCGAATAGGTGCAATGTGAACACGACGGCCGAAGTAATATACACGCCTTGCACATCTTGATTTAAGTGCACGACTGTAGCTCCGAGAAGCGCGCTATAGACCGTAAACGACAGCAAATTCAGCATCAAACCAAACCGAGACGGTTTGGAAGAATGCCTTTTGAATTCAACAAGATAGTACATCAAAAAACCAAACAGCATAAAAAAGTAAAGCTGATGCTCTATCAACACGTGCACATCGGGCGCACGCGACCGAATGCTTGTCGTCATGATGCCAATCTTTGGCAACAAGTACAGAAATGCATAGCCGAGTCCCAGCCCTGACGAGAAGTCCAAGAGCCATCTGGACGTTCCGGGATAGGCTCGAAACACCCGAACAGCGCCAATGTGGGCCGTACTGATGATCGTTAGGGTCAAGATTTCGTTGACGGTCAGAATGCCAAGCAACGACGCCTCCTCAAATCCGGGTACTCTTGAGTATTGCGCACAAAAAAGCCCCAAGGTTCAACTCCTTGGGGCTCATTTTTCGTAGGTTTTTGCGACTTAGCGTTTGCGATCTCGCCGCGCGCTCATCGGCTGGAACGCCACGCCGACATGCGCTTCGCAATACGGCTTGCCTGCTTGTACCGGCAGGCCGCAGAACCAAAACTCGTCTGTCGCAGGATCACCGACGGGCCACTTGCAAGTGCGTTCCGTAAGTTCCATCAGAGACAGCTTCTTGGCCGATTTTTCAACTTCGTTCACTTTAGCCAGCGCTTCAGGGCTGATTTCGTTGGCCGAAGGTTGAGGTGGCAGCGGCTGACCGGCCGGAATGATTGCCTTGCGCAACGACTGTGCCGGTTTTGCGGCAACTGCCGGTTCTGTCTTGGGTTCCGGTTTGGCCTCAGGCTTAGGCGCAGTTTTTGGTTTGGGCATGGCCTTGGGCTTGGCCGCCGCTTTTGGCTTAGGCGCTGCCTTGGGTTTGGCTTCGGCTTTCGCGCCTCCGCCAGTGGATCGGTTGGACAAACCCAAACGGTGTACCTTGCCGATCACGGCATTGCGGGTTACCCCGCCCAGTTCCTTGGCGATCTGGCTGGCCGACTGGCCCTCGCCCCACATTTTTTTCAACAGCTCAACGCGATCGTCGGTCCACGACATACCATATTTCCTCAGCTAAAAAGCGGCCCCCAAAAGGACCGCCCCGCATTTCTTGGTCAGAGGCCTATTCTAATCACCCCAGCCCGAGTTACAAGGCAGAGAATCAGTTTCAGACCAATCAGACACGGAGACATGCATGGATAAGCTGGAAATGGGTGTGCGCCGCTTTGGTTTAGTGAATTGGCTGGGCCTCAAAACCCTCGCGATGAGGGAAATTCTACGTTTTACCACGGTGTGGACTCAGACTCTTTTGGCGCCATTGGTCACAGCGGGCCTGTTTCTTCTGATTTTCTCCATTGCCATCGGTCCGAGCCGCGGCAACGTCATGGGTGTTTCGTTTATCACCTTTCTGGCGCCGGGCATTATGATGATGACGGTTATCCAGAACGCATTTGCCAACACGAGCTCTTCACTTGTGATCTCCAAGGTGCAGGGCAATATCGTTGATACCCTCATGCCCCCGCTCTCGCCTCTGGAAATGGTTTTTGGGTTCCTAGCGGGCGGTGTGGCAAGGGGGATGGTTGTGGCCTTGGCAATTCTTGCGGCTTTGGCACTTTTTCTCGGCATCGTGCCAGCGCATCCGCTCTGGACGCTCACCTTCGTCGCAATGGGCGGCACGTTTTTGGGCGCAATCGGCATGGTGGCTGGTATTTTTGCTAACAAATTCGACCAGATGGCGGCGATCACCAATTTTGTCGTGACGCCCTTGGCATTCCTTTCCGGAACGTTCTATTCCGTCGAGGCCTTACCCTCAGGCTTGCGCACATTCACGCACTTTAATCCGGTATTTTATCTAATCGACGGTGCGCGCTACGGCGTGATCGGCACCTCTGATAGCGCCCCTGAGCTTGGCCTCGCTGTTGTAACGATCAGTACAATTTTGGTAGTTTCAGTCGCTTGGGCGATGATCAAAACAGGCTACCGGCTCAAGAACTGACCTCGGTCAACCGCTCTAACCGGGGATACCGTAGCCCCAACGTCACACCGCGGGCTACAAAACTAATCAACAGCGCGCCCCAAAGTCCGTGATTGCCAAATTGTGGCACCAAAACAAGCACGGCACCCAAATAAATCAGCGCCGAAACAAACATCATGTTGCGCATTTCACGACCCAATGTGGCACCAACAAAAATTCCGTCCAACATCCAAGCCCCCACACCAAGAAGCGGCGCCAGAACCATCCAAACCAGATAGGCGCGCGCTTCCATACGCACATCACTGGCTGTCGTCATCAAATCGATGACCGACCCACCGAACACAGCGAACACGAACGCTAAACCAACCACACAGATCACGCCCCAAAGACTCGTAAGGATCGACGCGCGCCGCACCCCAGCCCTGTCACGCGCGCCGAAAGCTTGCCCGACAAGGGCTTCCACTGAAAACGCAAATCCGTCCAACGCATAGGCGGTGATCGACAGAAACTGCAAAAGCACTTGATTTGCGGCGAGTGTCACATCCCCGAAATCAGCACCCAGGAACAGAAAGCTGACGAAGATCGACTGCAGCATCAGCGAGCGCAGCAGAATGTCACGATTGACCGCCGCCATTTCCAACAAAGCCGATCGATCAAAAACGCGAGACCAATTGCGCGACGCCGGCCTTAAGAAGGCGTCGCGGCACATCCACAAAGCCAGGGCGCACCCGGTGACTTCCGCGATTACGGTGGCGGCGGCGACCCCGCCAACGCCCCAGCCCAATCCCAACACGAACCAAATATCCAATAGGATGTTCAGCCCGTTCATCCAAACTTGGATAATCAGAACAGCTTTTCCGCGCTCGAGCGCAATCAACCAGCCCGTCAACCCGTAGATCGTTATTGCGGCTGGTGCAGACCATATGCGGATTGAAAGATAGTCGCGTGCCAGCGTTTCAACCTCGGGCGAAGCTGGCGACAATAGGAACGCGCCTCGAAATAGCCAGACCTGCAAAGCGATCACTAGCACTCCGCCGCACAGACCGAGCATCACAGCCCGCGTGAGCATTGCCGCGACCTCGCCCTGCCTCCCGGCGCCCTGCGCTTTGGCAGTCAGCCCCGTCGTGCCCATCCTAAGAAAGCCAAAAACCCAATAGATCGCGCTCAGAATAATCGCGCCTATGCCGACAGCCCCGATCGGAGTTGCCTGCCCCAACTGACCGACAACACCTGTGTCCACAGCTCCCAGAATGGGCACAGTGGCATTGGCCAAAACAATTGGCAGCGCAGTTCGCAAAATCCGGCGATGGGTGATTTCTCCAACGCCGCCTGCGGCCTCACTCATCGCGAGCCGGCATCACGAAGTGCCCAGTGGCTTGCGCAAAGGGCTGGTCGCGCTGATCTTGCCAAGCCTCGACTTGCACAGATGCATATCGCCTCCCAGACCGCGTTACTCTAGCTCGCGCGTAGGCATCACGCGGTAAGCCAGACCGAAGGTAGTCCACCGTAAAATCAATGGTTTTCGGTAAGCGTGGCAAATGACCGCGAGTCAGCTCTTCCATATCAAATCGACCCGCTTCGATATCATCCCAAAGGCTCGCCCAAGCCAAACCGATCACCGCGGTGGTCTCAAGGAAACCCGCGGTTACTCCTCCGTGGATCGCCGGTATCATCGGGTTCCCGATCAGTTTGTCGTCGTAAGGCAGTATCGCGGTCAGCTCGTCACCACGACGATCGAACTCTATCCCCAAAAACTGAATATACGGCACACCATGCACTAGCGCTGACAAAGCCGCATCGCGCCGTTGCTTGACGACTTGAACGGGGTCGGGTCGTGAGCGCGGCATTTTATCTTCTCTCCACAGTAAAGGCACCGGTCGCAGTGGCAACTGGTTGATTTGGATCATCGTCCAACGCCGTCGCGCGAACAAAGGCTACAGAGCGTGTGATGTGATAACACTCGGCCCGCGTCCGGATCGCCTGCCCCGGTGTGGCGGCCCGCATATAGTCTATCCGCAGATCAATAGTTGCTGTGCCCGACGGCGAGGACGGGTGGCTCATGGCTGCCGCGCCACAACAAGTGTCCATCAATGCCGACACAGCCCCGCCATGCACGACGCCTGTTTCGGGATCACCAACGATCTGTTCGCTGTAAGGCAGCTCCATTTCTGCAACGCCTTCTCCAATCCCGGTCAACTTCATGCCAAGCGCCTGACAATGCGGGATTAGATTTATGAACTGTTCAGCAAATTTTGACTTGTCGCCCTGCATTTCCACCCTCGGGGTTGTTTGCGCCAATTAAGATCGACATTTTGGCAAAGGAGCAAGGGGGGGTGGTTGCCCTAGGCGGGCAAGATAACTAAGTTCCGCGCCAAGGAGATCTGCCAAATGACTGAAAATCGCCTGTCTTTCAAGGAAATGTGCACCCGATTCGACGTCACCCCTCGGACGTTGCGTTACTACGAGTACATCGAGCTTCTTCACCCAGAGCGATCTGGGCGTAGTCGCTACTTTGGACCTCGTGAAATCGCCCGAATGACTTTGATTATGCGTGGTCGTCGATTTGGCATCAAACTCGAGGACATCCGACAGTGGTTGTTGATTTACGAACACGAAGGCACGTCCGCGCAGATGCAAGCCTTTGTCGATATGGCAGATCGTCAATACGCGGAACTTCTTGAACAGCGCGCTCAACTGGATGAGGCGATGAACGAACTTAAAGAACTGCGCGACGAAACCGCCGGTTTTCTGTCCAAGGCCTGAATCCAGCCGAATTGGGGTTGCGCCTCAAATTTCCCAGCTGTTCCAACAGGTGCGCCCATATATACCGTTCATATGAAACACATCGTTTTCCCGATGCGCCTTTGGATTGTCCGCGCGAAACAGCACTGAGCCTCGGGAAAACTCTGCTTTGGTCATGACACCGTCGCGCAGGGTTTCGTCGGGTTGGTTCAGCACCTCAAACCCCTCCTCCTTTAGCCGCGCCTCAACGGTGTCCATCATGAGCCGCACAAAAGGCTGATCGCTATTGTCCAAAATAGGTTGCATCTGTGTCGCGCGCCATTCGATGTCAAATAGGCTTTCAGAACAGAAAGCCTGCCAAGCGAGAAAAATTGGTTTGTCGGTGACACGACGCACTGTGCGGGCGCAATGCATCATCATTGATCCGTCGATGCCTTCCCAAAGGGTATCAGCTATCACTGCGTCGCTTACAAAGTGCGGCGCGTCGTGATGCGTACTTGGCGTGGAAAAGGCTCGGTAGTTGTTGAAAACTGGTGTTGGAAACATGCCCATACCCGCAAGCAGAAACGCATCGTAGATTTCAGGCTTAACACCAGTATTTTCGCCAGATATTTTGCAGAAAAAATCCGCAGCTTTGGTGTCGCGTGGGATCACCTCTCCGTCCACGACATCTAACGTAGCCATGCCATCTGAAAGTGCTCCGAAAAACGTCGGCACAAAACCTTTTCCGGCTACATCGCCGTCTTCCCAGCCGCTTTTCAGCGCAGCAACATGGGAATTTCCCATCACACAAATTTTCCGGCTCATGCCTGAAACGCCTCTAACAAAACCTCTTCGCATACCACGTCGTTTTTGTCACTCTGAGGCACGTTGGCGGTCTTGCGGATTACGTTCGCCTTGCCACCTTTCGGATCATGCTGCGCCAAAAACGCTCCCATTGCCGTGTTCACACCGGTTTCGGTGACGCTCCGCAAATTGGGTTCAAAAAACATCCCTCGGGTCGCAGGTGCAGTGATCAATTCATAAGATGGGAAATAATCGACGTCTCGATAGGTTTCAAAAAGCTCACCAGCGACTCCTCTCAGCACAGATTTAGAGTAAGTTGACGCAGCCAACGCATGCTGTCCTGAGGCCGTCGCCGTAAGCGGAACAGGTGAAACTGTGACGATCGTTTTCAACGGCTTGTCACGTTCGCGTCGCAACAGCCTTTTTAGTTTTACAAAATCGCCCAATACACGACCGTGGCGATGATTTTGAAACTCATAGACTTTAGCATCAAAACTACCAGCAATTGTGCCGGGCGCTGTTGGAAACACAGTCCCACTGTCTTTATGTGCCCAGGTTTCCGTCAGGCCAAAGGTAAAAACGAAAACATCCATTTCCAGAAGCATTTGCTTCACTGCAGCCAAATGCCCGGCGCGGGCACGCAAGACTTGTTCAGGGGTCTCAAACCCATTCGGCTCAACGTTCGGGCGCTGCGCATCAAAAAACCGCCCTTCGCGCTCCCATACCCTGTCAGCGGGTTCCGCCACCCCAAAAGCCTCTCGTGCCAGCTGCAACATTTGCGCGGTCGTGTAGATATTGCCATAGCGGCAGGTATAAATACCGAACCCGTATTTCTTGGCCAGTTCAACGCTCATTCCGCGGGGCGCGGGCTCGTATTGCGAAACATTGAATTTTCGAGCCTTTAGGTGCCGTGCAATATGTTGTGCAAAACAACTTCCGGCGGTTGCAATCGCATCGTGTCGGGTAATTTTGAACTTGCGGCGATAGAGTCCTTCCATCGCCAGTGGATCTTGTTCAGCCACACCAGAACGCCAATAACCCCGCGAAGGAACGTCTTCATACGGTGACGTTTTTTTGAATTCGCCCATCGCCTGCACTCTCACTTGCCACTTTGGCGCGCGCCCCGCTAGGGCGGATCGCCAAGCCTAAAGGTCCTTTTTGCGGTCTTTGTGCCGCGGTTTGCACCAGAATCGCAAATACTTGCGTCGGTCGTCAACCATTTCCTCAAACCCCGCGTTTTCCAATGCACGACCTGTCCGGCAATACCCAAACAATTCCTTAGGTAAATCGTCCGTCATGCCAATTTTAGGAAAAAGACCTAAGGTCAAAGGATCCCACGTCACGAATTTTGTGACGCGACGTCTCTCTTACGTTAACGTAAAGCAGTGCTGTATCCCTTCGACAGTCACCCCATCTGCTCACAAGAGAAGAGAGCCAAGGAGGACCGATGAGCGAAGAACAAATGACGATCCGCGAGATGTGTGACGCCTATGACGTCACGCCACGCACCCTGCGTTTCTATGAATCCAAGGAACTGTTGTTCCCCATCCGCGAAGGCCAGAAGCGCCTGTTCACAAAACGGGATCGCGCCCGGTTGAAGCTAATCTTGCGGGGCAAACGGTTCGGGTTTTCACTCGAAGAAATCCGTCAGCTTCTCGATCTCTATGACATGGGTGATCAACAGGCGACACAGTTGCAGCGCACCTACGATGTGGCCCGCCAACGCCTGCAAGACATGGAAGAGCAGCGTGATGAGCTGAATGAAGCCATCGACGATTTGCGTGAACAATTGAAGTGGGGCGAGCAAATCATCGCCGACTTCGAAAACGATCTAAAAGCAGCACAATAAGTCCAAGGGAAGAGACTATGCCAACGTATACAGCCCCTGTGAAAGACCTTCAGTTCGTCCTGCACGATGTCCTGAACGTCTCCAATTCCGACACGCCCGGCTACGCAGACATGGAAGCCGACTTCACCAACGCCGTGCTCGAAGAAGCTGGCAAGCTGACGGGTGACTTGCTTGCACCGCTGAACGCCGTTGGCGACCAAGAAGGCTGCCGTCTGGAAAACGGCATCGTTTACACGCCGACCGGCTTCAAAGCAGCTTTTGAAACAGTCAAAGAAGGCGGCTGGACCGGTCTGGATATGCCCGAAGAATACGGCGGTCAGAACCTACCTTATGTGCTGTCGACCGCTGTCGGCGAGATGTTCTCGTCCTCCAACCAAGCTTTCACCATGTACCAGGGCCTGACCCACGGTGCAGCTGCCGCAATCCTTGCCCACGGCACGGACGAGCAGAAAACCAAATGGCTGCCCAACATGGTCTCTTGCGAGTGGACCGGCACCATGAACCTGACCGAACCGCACTGCGGCACCGATCTGGGCCTGATGCGCACCAAGGCGGAACCACAGGACAACGGCTCCTACAAAATCTCCGGCCAAAAGATCTTTATCTCGGCGGGTGATCACGACATGGCCGACAACATTGTGCACCTCGTGCTGGCCAAAGTTCCCGGTGGCCCCGAAGGCATCAAAGGTGTGTCGCTCTTTATTGTTCCCAAGTTCCTTGTGGATGACGAAGGCACCATCGGCGCGCGCAACGGTGTGTCAGTTGGCAACATCGAAAAGAAAATGGGCATCCATGGCAATTCGACTTGCGTGCTGAACTACGACGAAGCCGAAGGCTATTTGCTGGGTGATCTGAACAAAGGCATGCGCGCCATGTTCACCATGATGAACGAAGCCCGTCTGGGTGTCGGCATGCAGGGCCTGGCCGCGGCGGAAGCTGCCTATCAGAACGCTGTCATCTACGCCAAAGACCGCCTGCAAGGGCGCGCCGTGACCGGCGTTGAAAACCCAGAAGGCCCCGCCGATCCGCTGATCGTACACCCAGATATCCGCCGCTCCCTGATGGATCAGAAATCCTTCGCCGAAGGCGCACGTGCGTTTATCCTCTGGGGCGCCCAGATGATCGACGACGCTCATCGAAAAGAAGACAAAGACGCAGACGGCCTCGTGTCCCTGCTGACACCAATCATCAAAGGCTTCCTGACCGACGAAGGCTACGACATGACTGTCAAAGCCCAACAGATCTATGGCGGTCACGGCTACATCGAAGAGCACGGCATGAGCCAGTTCACCCGCGATGCTCGCATTGCGATGATCTATGAAGGGGCCAACGGCGTTCAGGCACTTGACCTTGTGGGTCGCAAACTGGCGGTTGATGGCGGCAAGCACGTGATGGCGTTCTTTGACCTCGTCAAAACCTTCTGCAAGGAAAACGGCGACGACGACGCGATGAAAGACTTTGTTGAGCCTCTGAAAGCAGCATCCAAGGACCTTCAGGCAGCAGGCATGTACTTCATGCAGACTGGCATGAAGAACCCCAACGATGCTCTGTCGGGGTCCAACGACTTCATGCACCTCTTTGGTCACGTCTGCCTCGGCCTGATGTGGGCACAGATGGCCAAAGCCGCAAACGCAGCCCTTGCAAATGGTGCGTCGGACAAAGCGTTCTACGAAACCAAGCTGACGACCGGCCGCTACTACATGGCGCGCCGCTTGCCTGCGACTGGCATGCACCTGGCCCGTATCCAGACCGGTGGCGACACCGTGATGGCGCTGGCTGCCGAAAACTTCTGATCGGGATGGGCGGGGAAAGCCGCCCTTTCTGCCACGTCCGGTTTATCTGAGGAGGACAGATGCCCAAACGTTTCCGCCTGACCCGCCGCTTTCCGGTCTCCATGACCGAGGATGGATATCGCAAGCTGAAAAGCTTTGCGACTGAGGCCGGTCTGGACGAAGGCGAAGCACTGTCCTTTCTCTTTGAAAACTTCGACGCGGTCACAGACGAAGATTTGCTGGCGCATCGTTTGCGCCAGTTCAACGCAACGTTGGACGAGAGAAAACGGTGACGGCGACGCCACCGGCAATGCCCAAGGGGAGAACGGCATGACGATCAAACTCTATTGTTTCGGTGAATCTGGACATTCCTACAAAGCTGCGCTGGCGCTCGAGTTTTCGGGCCTCGCGTGGAAACCGGTCAAAGTTGACTTCTTTGCGGGCGAAACTCGCTCCGACGAGTACCGCCAAAATGTCAACGAAATGGGCGAAGCACCAGTTTTGGTGGATGGCGACGTAAGCCTTTCACAGGCGTCGGTTATTCAGGACTACATTTCCGAAAAATCTGGCAAATTCGCAGGCCAAAACGACGCCGAGCGCCGCGAAATCCTACGCTGGCAGTTCTGGGACAACCACAAATTTTCTTCAGTGTCGGGCATGACCCGCTTCCTGATGAACTTCCTGCCCGAGGACAAGCAGCCCAAAGAGGTCATCGGCTTCAACCTCGGCCGCCTCAAAGGCGCCTATGACATTCTGAATAAGCACCTTGAGGGCCGCGACTGGATCGTGGGCGACAGCCTGACCAACGCCGACCTGACCTGCTGTTCGTACCTCTATTACCCAGAGCCGTTTGGCTTTGACCGCGCCGACTGGCCGAATATCGACCGTTGGCTGACCAACATTTCCGAAACACCAGGGTGGAAACACCCCTACGACCTGATGCCCGGCAATCCGAGCGACAGGGCCTGAAATCATGACGCTGCCCGAATTCAAAATCGACCTGACGCCAAAGTCCGAAGAAGCCACTCGGACAATGGGGTTCAAATGGGCCGACGATCGCGTGGGGCAGCGCTCAAAAATCGGCGGAACGCCCGACCTTCCTGAAGGTGCAACCGCCCCGCCATGCCCGAGTTGCGGGAAAGAGACCAGCTTCGTCTCGCAGCTCGACTCAATCGGAGATGATCTGGCGTTTGCTGACGTCGGCCTTCTCTTCACCTTCGTCTGCTTCGATTGCTTCGAAGCGGTAAGTTTCATCCAAAGCTCATGAGGGAGTTCCCATGACCGAAGCCTATATTTATGACGCCGTGCGCACGCCGCGAGGCAAGGGCCGCAAAGACGGCAGCCTGCACGAGGTGTCCTCGCTGAGCCTGTCCACAACAGTTCTCAATGCGCTGAAAGAGCGCAACAACCTCGAAGGCCACGCCGTCGAAGACGTGATCTGGGGCAACGTGACCCAAGTGAAAGAGAACGGCGGTTGCCTCGCGCGGACGGCTGTTCTTGCCTCTGATCTTGACGAACGCATCCCCGGTCTCGCGATCAACCGTTTCTGTGCATCCGGCATGGAAGCTGTGAACATCGCCGCCAACCAAGTCAAAGGCGGCGCAGGCAAAGCCTATATCGCTGGTGGCGTCGAAGCCATGAGCCGCGTTCCAATGGGTTCCGACGGTGCTGCAATGGCGGTTGACCCCTCCATCGCAATGGACATGTATTTTGTGCCCCAAGGCATCTCGGCCGATATCATCGCGACCGAATACGGCTTCACTCGCGATCAGGCTGACCAACTGGCTGTTGAATCCCAGCGTCGCGCCGCTGCTGCGTGGGAAGACAACCGCTTCAACAAGTCCATCGTGGCTGTGAAAGACGTCAACGGTCTGACCATTCTGGACGAAGACGAATACATGCGCCCCGGCACTGACATGCAGTCGCTCGGCGGCCTGAAGCCTGCGTTTAAAGAACAAGGCGAAGTCATGCCCGGTTTCGACAAACTGGCGCTGATGAAGTACCCACACCTCGAAAAGATCAACCACATCCACCACGCTGGTAACTCGTCCGGCATCGTGGACGGTTCCGCTGGTGTTCTGGTTGGCAACAAGGAATTTGGCGAAGAATACGGCCTCAAGCCACGCGCCGTGATCCGTCAGACTGCCAAAATCGGTCTGGACCCAACCATCATGCTGACCGGCCCCGTGCCCGCGACCCAGAAAATCCTTCAGGATTCCGGCATGGCGATCTCCGACATTGACCTCTTTGAAGTCAACGAAGCTTTCGCATCCGTGGTGCTGCGTTTCCAACAAGCTTTTGGCGTCGATCCCGAGCTGATCAACGTGAACGGCGGCTCGATTGCCATGGGTCACCCTCTGGGTGCCACAGGCGCGATCATCATCGGCACATTGCTCGACGAGCTGGAGCGTCAGGACAAAGAAGTGGGTCTGGCCACACTTTGTATTGCCTCCGGTATGGGCGCGGCCACCATCATCGAACGCGTGTAATCCGCCGACAACAGGATAAAAGACATGACAGATTTCACAATGAACGTCGGCGACAACGGTGTCGCCATCATCACTTGGGACGTGGCTGACAAATCCATGAACGTCCTGCGTCAAGAATCCTTCGGTGAGCTGGAAGCGCTGATCGACGAAGTTCTGGGCAACGAGTCCATCAAAGGCGCCGTGATCACCTCTGGCAAAGACACCTTTGCGGGCGGCATGGACCTCAACACGCTTGGCACGATCCGCGAAAACGCAGGTGACGAGCCAGCCAAAGCGCTGTTTGACTTCACCATGATGGGCCACACATTCCTGCGCAAAATCGAACGCGCCGGCATGGACCCAAAAACCAACAAAGGCGCCAAGCCAATTGCAGCTGCCCTGCCCGGCACTGCGCTTGGCATTGGTCTGGAACTGCCTTTGGCCACACACCGCATCTTTGCGGCTGACAACCCCAAGGCCAAAATCGGCCTGCCAGAAATCATGGTCGGTATCTTCCCAGGCATGGGCGGCACCACACGCTTTGTGCGCAAAATGGGCTTCATGGCCGCGTCGCAGTACCTGCTGCAAGGCAAAATGGTTGACCCCAAGAAAGCCAAAGCCGCTGGCATCATCGACGAAGTTGTGGCCGATCCGGTTGCCGCGGCGACCGAATGGGTGCTTTGCGCATCTGATGCGGATCTCGTGAAACCATGGGATGCCAAAGGCTACAAAATGCCCGGCGGTGATCCTTATCACCCACAAGGTTTCATGACCTACGTTGGCGCATCCGCCATGGTCAACGCCAACACATGGGGCGTCTACCCTGCGGCCAAGGCATTGCTGTCGGCTTGTTACGAAGGCGCCTTGGTACCATTCGACACCGCGCTGAAAATCGAAGCCCGCTGGTTCACCAACGTTTTGATGAACCCATCGTCTTCGGCTATGATCCAGTCTTTGTTCATCAACAAAGAAGCCCTGGAAAAAGGCGCCAACCGTCCTGACGTGCCAGACCAGACAGTCAGAAAGGTCGGCGTTCTTGGCGCAGGCATGATGGGGGCAGGCATCGCGCTTGTGTCAGCTCAGGCTGGCATGGACGTTGTGTTGATCGACACCAATCAAGAAGCGGCCGATCGCGGCAAAGCCTACACCGAGGCCCACCTGGACAAAGGCATGAAGCGTGGCAAAGTCACTGCCGAGAAGAAAGAGGCCATGCTAGGCCGCATCACTGCGACCACAGACCTTAACACGCTTTCAGACGTCGACCTGATCATCGAAGCCGTCTTTGAGGATGTGGGCGTGAAAGCCGAAATGACCAAAAAGGTCGAGGCAATCATCCCCGAGGATGCCATCTTTGCGTCCAACACGTCGACCCTGCCGATCACCGGTCTGGCCGAAGCTTCCGTGCGCAAAGATCAGTTCATCGGCATCCACTTCTTCTCACCTGTCGAGAAAATGGCGTTGGTCGAGATCATCAAAGGCCAAGACACCGGTCCGCGTGCGGTTGCCAAAGCGCTTGATTACGTCCGTCAGATCCGCAAGACGCCCATCGTTGTCAACGATGAGCGCTTCTTCTACGCCAACCGCTGCATCATTCCTTACATAAACGAAGGCGTGATGATGGCAGGCGAAGGTGTGGGTCTCCCGCTTCTGGACCACGCGGCTCAACTACTTGGCTTCCCAGTGGGTCCAATCCAACTGGTGGACGAAACCTCCATGGATCTTGGCGCGAAAATCGCTAAAGCAACCATGGCTGCGATGGGCGACGCCTATCCGAAGTCCATCGCCGACGATGTGACCTTCTGGATGGTCGACGAAGGCCGCTTGGGCCGAAAAGCCAAAGCCGGCTTCTTCGACTACGACGAAAAAGGCAAGCGTCTGGGCTACTGGGAAGGCTTCAACCAAAAGTTCACGAAACTGGAAGACCAGCCTGAGCTAATCGAAGTCCAACACCGCTTGATCTTCTCGCAGGTTCTTGAAGCAGTGCGCGCGCTGGAAGCTGGTGTTCTGGAAGACATCCGCGAAGGCGACGTGGGCGCCATTCTGGGCTGGGGCTTCATGCCATGGTCCGGTGGCCCGTTCAGCTGGCTCGATATCGTCGGCGCCCCTTGGGCCGCCGAGCGTTGCGACGAGCTGACCGCCAAATTCGGCGACCGCTTCACTTGCCCACCTCTGCTGCGCGAGATGGCCGAAAAAGGTCAGTCCTTCTACGGCCGCTTCGGCCCTCAGGCAGAAAAAGCCGCATAAGACAAATGGCGGGGGCTTCGGCCCCCGTCTTCCTTTCTAGGCTCCAAAGTCCGTAGCCTCATCTACATTTCCAAATTACTTCCCGCCGCAATCGCTTAGAAGAATTCTCTTAGCGCTCAAGCTTGGTAATCTTGAGGCAGAGCGCTATTTGCGCATCCTCGATCACCTTTTCAGTCGACATTGCCCCATTACCCCACTCTTCCGAAAACAAAGTGAGCGGATTGCTTCTAGGAAGATCGCCTCTCATTGCTTCGAGACTGGCGATCAGCATCTGGAGATCCTCCGTCCCGAGAAATAGGTGGACAGTCTGTCCCTCTTCACTCACTTCCTCAGGGTTACGAATTTCGACCGAAAACACTGCAAAGCCCTCCCAACGGCACGCCCCACGATGTGGAATACATCGGCACACCAATTCAAATTTCAGAAAAAATTGGTCGGTTTATAAAAACCCAACAATCTAATAGCAGAAAAAGAAACGACCGCCGATCCCCCCGGCGGGCGTTTTCCTCTGACCTAGGAATGTGTCTCAGGCGATTGCCTCACCCTCGAATTCAGTCAGAAGCTCTTCGACCAACAGCTTGCCAGCATTGACCGGTAGCATGTTGTAATTAGACGCCATTCCGAACCGGGGCATCAAACCAGCGCGGGTCCCCCAATGGGATTGGCAAAAGGTCAGCATGCCGCCTGCAGCAAAAACCATATGATCTTCAGAGAATACCGGAAGAACAATATCTTGCATCGACAATGGCGACACCCGTTCTACGCCGGGAAGAATCTCCAGTGCTGCAGCTGGGATCACCGCATAAGGGTCGCCAAACGGGTCGGCTACATCTTCGATTTCCAGCAATATACCCTGATGTGGTAGCATCATTACGTCTTCCCGGTTTTCCAATGCTCCCGCCGGCACCCGCACGGGACGTAGGTTTTCAGGCCAACGCGTACCCGACCGAATACGATCTTCGCGCACCACGGCACTCAACGGTTGAAACCCTGCATCAAACGTCAATACCTCGTCACCGCGCTCCAACTCGCCTGCGGCGATCCAGCCGTCTGGCGTGGCGATCGGCGTGTCTGCAAACAGACCAAAGCCCGGTCCAGAATAGACCGGCGAAATCGCAGATCTGCGCGGTGCCGTGTCCTTCCACCAATTTTCACTCGTATCCATTTGTCTTCCCCGGGCGCATGTTTGTCATGCCTTAGAGGCCATACTGCTAAGATTTTGGGAACGATTTGGCCGTAAATCGGGAAAAAATATGGCACTGTTCACGCTCTGGAAACACTCGCCATGGTTAACCCGGATTAACCATGATTTGCGACCAACTCATCCCTTAATCACCTTATTTGCGCCCTTGGAATGGCAGCGCGCGGTATAATTCTGACATCATTCCACGACCCGATCGCCACAATAATTGGCCCACACCATACCGATTCCCCAAAGGAACCTGCGTAGAATTACCAACTTTCCAAGACGGCATTCTATCGGCACAATCGCACGACAATAGTCAAAAAGGGAGGAGGCAATAATGGGCTGGATGTCTGATGAAACAGGCCTTGGAAAACGGGCCGCAAACTATGTGCCACTGACGCCGCTGTCCGGCCTCACCCGCGCGGCCAGTATTTTCCCCAACAGATTGGCCGTCGTGCACGGTACCCATCGCAAAACCTACACCGAGTACCATGCACGGTGCACGCAACTTGCTTCGGCTTTGGACCAGATGGGTGTGCAGTCAGGTGATGTGGTTGCGACAATCCTGCCCAACATTCCGGCCGCAGCCGAGGCTCATTTCGGCGTTCCGGCCTGCGGGGCCGTCCTCAATGCTATCAACACCCGTTTGGATGTGACCACTGTCGCCTACATTTTTGATCACGGCGAAGCCAAGGTTGTGCTGGTTGACAGCGAATTTCTTCACTTGGCCGAAGCCGCTTGTGTCGAAATGCGCAAATCCCCTCCCAAGATTGTCGAAGTCGCTGCACCAGACCACGGTGCCCCTGCAAGTGGTCGACATCCAGAATACGAAAATGTGCTTGCGGGTGCTGACGCGTCGTTCAGCTGGCATATGCCCGAGGACGAATGGGAAAGCATCGCCCTTAACTACACCTCCGGCACAACTGGCCATCCCAAAGGTGTGGTCTATCATCACCGCGGTGCCTATCTGAACGCCATGGGACAAGTTCTCAGTTGGCGCATGGTGCTGCATCCAATTTACCTGACAATTGTGCCACTGTTTCACTGCAACGGATGGTGTCATACGTGGATGATGCCAATGGTCGGCGGCACCCTAGTTTGTTGCCGTGACATCACCGCAAAAAACATTTTTGACGCAATCGCCGACGAAGGTGTGACCCATTTTGGCGGCGCCCCGATTGTTCTCAACACTCTGGTTAATGCACTGCCCCCCGAGCGTCGCGCCTTTGATCATACTGTCGAGGTCTTTACCGCAGGTGCCCCTCCTGCTGCTGCGACGCTCGAGAAAATCGAACCAATGGGATTCAACGTAACGCAGGTTTACGGCCTGACCGAAGTCTACGGCCCCGCCACTGAATGTCTTTGGGATGACGAGCGCTGGGGAGGATTGGCCCCCAAAGATCGCGCAGCCATAAAAGCGCGACAAGGTATCGCCATGCCGTTTATCGAAGATGTCACAGTGATGGACGAGACCATGACGCAAACCGAAATGGACGGAGAGACACCCGGCGAAATTATGATCCGCGGCAATGGCGTGATGAAAGGCTATTTCAAAAATGTCGACGCGACCGAAAAAGCCTTTGAAGGCGGTTATTTCCATTCCGGAGACATCGCAGTTCAGCACGATGACACATATGTGCAAATCACAGACCGCGCCAAGGACATCATCATCTCGGGCGGCGAAAATATCTCTTCTGTCGAAGTCGAAGGCGTTCTAATGCACCATCCAGCCGTCTCACTCGCAGCCGTAGTTGCGAAGCCAGACGAAAAATGGGGTGAAGTGCCCTGCGCCTTCCTTGAATTGCTCGAAGACAGCAGCGCGACCGAGGCCGAGATCATCTCCTTTGCGCGCGTTCAGTTGGCCGGCTTCAAAACCCCGAAACACATTATCTTTCAGGAATTGCCCAAGACCTCCACTGGCAAGATACAGAAATTTGAGCTCAGGATCCTCGCTCGGCAATTAAAATGAAATCGCCGGGGGATCTGTGCACCTGCCCAAGCTTTAAGCACCATTGCCGGCTTCAATCCGCCTGTGATAAGCCAAAGGACACCAATAAGGGCAGAGCAGGCCTTTCATGAGCACAGCACTCCACAAGTATGACCGACTTGAGGCCACCGCGATCTGGCGCGCTTCCAAAGACGCGCAACGCCGAGATGTGATTGTGTCCATCGGCGATGCCACGCTTGTAATTTCCGATCTTCAGGATAGAGCACTGACCCACTGGTCTATCCCAGCTGTGCGTCGCGCGAACCCCGGTGAGCGGCCTGCGCTCTTTCACCCTGACGGCGACGATGACGAAACGCTCGAAGTTGGCGAAGACGAAGCTGATATGATTGAGGCCATCGAGGAACTCTGCTCCGCCGTCGCTCGCCGCCGACCACGCCCCGGGCGCCTGCGCTTTGGTATTTTTGGGGTCAGCCTCGCAGCATTCGCAGCGCTCGCCGTCTTCTGGCTGCCTGGCGCTCTGCTTGAACATGCGCTGCGAGTGGCGCCCAGCGCAATTCGTCAAGACATTGGCGCTTCATTGCTAAAGCACACCACTCGTGTCACGGGTCAGGCATGCGATGACCCCCTCGGTCAGGCAGCCCTGCGAAAATTGGAACAACGCATCGGCGTCAAAAAAGTTATGGTCGTGACTTCAGGTGTGCGCGAAGCGGCCGTGCTTCCCGGGGGCACTGTGCTTTTGAACCGCGCGACGGTTGAAGACTTCGAAGAACCTGACGTCGTGGCCGGATTTGTCATCGCAGCCCTTCTTGCCACTGGCGACCCCCTGCGGCAGTTGTTGGAAAACAGTGGGATACGCGCCAGCTTGCGGCTTCTGACCACAGGAACGTTGCCTGAGGATCTATTGCGCAGCCATATGGAAAACGTAATTTTGGCGCAACCTGATCGGCCTAGCAATGAGGCCATGATCGAAGCCTTTAAAACCCAAAAGGTTCGAATTAGCCCCTATGCTTTTGCGTTGGACCCTTCAGGAGAGGACACTTTGGAACTGATCGAGGCGGACCCATTCACAGTGACGCCAGAGCCTGTGTTGACTGACGGCGAGTGGGTGGCTCTGCAAGGCATTTGTGACGCCTAAAGCGTGTCCAAGCGCGTCACCGGATTACCACGTCAAATCAACAAGTTTTAGCGTCGCAAGAACGCATTTACGAAACCATTGCCGTGCGCTTTTGCAAGCGCGGCCTCGGCCGCTGATTGCTCGCCAAACGGGCCCGCCAACACCATACGGTGTACTGCACCCGCGCGCTCGAACTTACCGATACGGACCGGCAACCCCATTTTGCGGATCTCTCGAGCCGCGGCTTGCGCCGCCCGCGCATCTTTAAAAGTGGCCACTTGCACATAAGGTGTTCCGGCGAGCCGCAGCGCTTTTTCCGGGGTACCGGATTTGGAGGACACCACAGGCCCAACCGTCAACGGTCTCTCTTGCGTGCTGCTGCGCGTCACAACGGGGCCCTCGGCGACCTCGCGTTGCAACAATCTGCGCGGCACTCTACGTTCCCAGATCCGATCACTCAACGCTTTACCCTCAAACGTCATTTCCGCGCGTCGGGGGTTCAACCGACCGTCATCAAAGGCCAAACGATATCCATCTGGTACGGAGGTGGCCACGTTATTCACCAAGTTGGCTTCGTACACATGTTTTGGAACCACTCGTACGTTTCGAGCGACCTCGCCCTCGCGCACAACCGTTCCAGGTGCAGGACGCCGCATTGAAGAGTTATGCTGATCAAAACGCATCTTGGGCGGCTGCGATGTCGGCCCGCCAGTGCCTGGCGTATAGGGCAATTCGGTCTGTGGCCCGCAGCGAATTTTCATGCCTTTGTGAGTCGCTGCCCCACCTCGACAATCAGACGCTGTTCCTGCGGCGCGCGGTGCCTGATTTACCGGACGGCGGTTGACCGTCTTGGGCACTGGCGCAACGTTGGTGGCCGATGGTTTTGCCGACGGCGGCACGGCCACTGGCGTAGTGAACAAAGGATTCTTCTTGCTGGTACGCCTGATCGGTTTCGGAGCAGGCTTTGTCGCAACGGCTGCCGGTTGCGCGGGCGACACCGTTTTCACTTTGGGGGCTGGAGCTGCAACGGTCTTGGATTTCGGTGCACCGCTGTTTGAGCCAAAAATCGACTTGCTTTCCGTCGGCGGAGCCGCAGGTTGAATCTGCACCACGTTGGCGTCGACCTTTGCCGGCGCGGCCGTGCCTGCCATCGGCTTATCAAACGTCGGTTTGAAACCACAAATGACCTTTCGGTCCCGTGACACACGCGGAACCCAAGTCACACTTCCGTCGATCCCTGCGCGGATGTATACGCATCCCCGGCTGTCAACGTATTGCTTGCCTTTATAGCTCCCCGGCGGAAATTCAGCCGGAGAATCCATTGGCGAAAAGGACTGTGCGTGAACCACGCCTAAGCCCAAAGATGCCACGATCACATTGACCGCGATGACTCTGGTCAGTTTCATTTTGCCCCCACAAGATGTAGGGGCAACATTGCCGGAAATATCTAGACGAGTAAACTGCTGATATCGTTAAATTTGCTTCACTGGGTGCCAAACATCCGATCGCCTGCGTCTCCCAAACCGGGTAGGATATAACCTTTCTCGTTCAGACGTTCATCCAGCGATGCTGTAACAATCGGCACATCCGGGTGCGCCTCTTTCATTCGCGCAACCCCTTCAGGCGCCGCAAGCAAACACAAGAAACGGATATTTTTGGCACCTTCCTTTTTGAGAAGGTCTATCGCCGCTGCCGAAGAGTTGCCGGTGGCCAACATTGGATCGACCGCAATCACCAACCGTTCATCAAGCTCACCAGGCGCTTTGAAGTAATACTGTACTGGCTCCAAAGTCTCCTCGTCGCGGTAAAGGCCGACAAATCCAACCCGCGCTGACGGCACCAGCTCCAGCATGCCGTCCAGCAAGCCATTTCCCGCCCGTAAGATTGACACCAGAGCCAACTTACGACCCGCAAGCGTCGGCGCGTCCATTTCCACCATTGGCGTTGTGATGCGCTTGGTCGTCATCGGCAATTCACGTGTCACTTCGTACGCCAAAAGCTGGCTGATTTCGCGCAGCAAGCGGCGAAATTCACCGGTCGACGTGGCCACGTCACGCATAATCGTCAGCTTGTGCTGCACCAGCGGGTGATCAACAACGGTCAGATGGTTCATCAGGCTCTCTCCAGTCTCTTGGCTACTGTTTTCTTTGTCTCGCCGTCGCAGAACGCCGCGTCAAGAGCGGTGACATTCAATGCGCGAAAGTCTTCTTCGGTCCAGCCGAAAGCTTTGGCAAGCTCTTCGTATTCCCGTCGCATCGTGGTGTGGAAAAACGGCGGATCGTCGGTACTGACTGTGACCTTCACGCCCAGGTCTCGCAATTTTTGAATTGGGTGGCTGGCGAAATCTGGAAACAGTCCGAGAACGACGTTTGATCCCGGACAAACCTCTAGAGTGATCTCGCGCTCAACCAGCTCTTTGATCAATTCGGGATCTTCAATTGCACGCACGCCGTGACCGATACGTTCCACATTCAAATCCCGAATCGCATCCCAAACGCTTTCGGGCCCACCGAACTCCCCAGCATGAGTTGTCAGCTGCAAACCGGCCTCTTTGGCCTGCGCAAAAGCGTAACCGAAATCACCCTGCGTGAACTGTCCCTCGTCACCACCCATCCCAAAGCCGGTTACGAAACCTCCCGCGGTCTCCGCTGCGCACAGCGACGAGGCTTTGGATTTCTCGGCACCGAAATGGCGCACCGCCGTGACCACACCACGCAAGGTGATGCCGTGTTTGACTTCGGCTGCTTCCGCCGCTTCCTGAATAGCTGCAAGATACTCCCGCCACGCGCCGACATCCCCGCCACCGCAGAAGTCCGGACTCAGAAAGCTCTCGGAGTAGACCACGCCATTGGCGGCGCTTGCCTCAAGAATTGCGGTGGTCAGCCGTGCAAAATCTTCCGGCCCGGTCAAAACCGAACTGGCCGCCTCATAGACGCTCAAAAAATGCACGAAATTCTCAAACGCATAACCTCCGTCGGCAGTAAACACTTTGCTCAGGTCGACTTTTTTCTCATGAGCCAATTGCTTGATGAACTCCGGAGGTGCAGCGCCTTCATGGTGCAGGTGCAATTCGATTTTAGGCAGATCAGCTACGCTCACAAAAAAGTCCTTCCGCGCGGTGGGGTCACCCCCAGATGTGTGGCAATCGTGGCAGCGACATCAATGAAATCGACGATCCCCACCTCCTTGGTTCCGGCTCCGGCACAAAGCACAGGCACGCGTTCGCGCGTGTGATCCGTGCCTGACCAACTTGGGTCATTGCCGTGATCCGCAGTTAGGATCAAGAGGTCACCCTCCCGCATTTTGTCCATAAATGTTCCGATCTCTGCATCAAACCATTCCAAGGCGCATGCATAGCCCGAGATGTCGCGCCGATGACCATACAGGCTGTCAAACTCAACAAAATTCGCAAATGTCAGGCTGCCGTCCTCGGCTTTATGCGCCCATTTTTGCAAATCCTGCATTAGCGTCACGTCCTCGCCTTTGGAACAGTCGTCGATGCCCGCCATGGAGAAAATGTCGCCGATTTTGCCAACCCCATGCACGCTACCGCCTGCGTCCTGCACCCAATTGGTCAAAACCGGTTCCGGCGGTGCAATCGCATAGTCCCTGCGATTTGTGGTTCGTGAGAACCCCGCGTCTCTATCACCCACAAAAGGGCGCGCGATCACGCGGCCGATTTTCATGGCATGGAGAGTTGGCGCCAGATCGCGGCACAGTTTTAGCAACCGATCCAGGCCGAAATGCTCTTCGTGCGCGGCAATCTGAAACACGCTGTCAGCCGATGTATAGCAAATCGGGAACCCGGTTCGCAGATGCGCTTCCGCAAGATCTTCGATGATAACTGTGCCGGACGCACGGCAATTCCCAAGGATACCCTCCGTTCCTGCCAACGCACAGACCTTGGCCACTAGCGCTTCGGGAAAGCAGGGCGTTGTCTTAGAAAAATAGCCCCAATCCCACGGCACCGGCACACCGGCCAACTCCCAATGGCCCGACGGCGTATCCTTGCCCAGACTGTGTTCTGTCGCTGCGCCCCAGGCGCCGGACGGAGTCGCGTCCAATCCTGGTACATTGGCGCCACTCGAAAGGCGCGTCGCTGCACCAAGCCCCAGCGCGTCGAGGTTTGGCACCTTCAAAGGACCTGACCGTCCTTCCTCGGCTGTGCCCGCGGCGCAAGCTTGCGCAATATGCGCCAGCGTATTTGATCCGGTGTCGGGCACAACGCCGTTGTAAAACCGTCCAGCGTCCGGCGCGCCACCGCATCCAACGGAATCCATCACCACCAAAAACGCTCTCGCCATCACCGGCTCCTCTCATGCACAAGCGGCGGGAGTTCGGGCATTTCATCCGAAATCGTGATTGCTGAAAACACCGCCGCCTGCGCGGCTTCCGCCTTGTCCTCACGGCTGGCGTGCAATCGCAACAGCGTATCCCCAAGCTCAACCCGATCCCCCAATCGCGCAACTTCGGAAAACCCGACTGCGGGGTCAATCACGTCACTTTCCACTTGGCGGCCGCCGCCCAGGCCAACAACGGCCAAGCCAAGCGCTTCACCATCAATCGCGCTGACATACCCTGCGCGAAGCGCTTTCACAGGTCGGATCACAGACGCCTCGGGCAGGAACCTCTGCCACTCTTCGACAAATTTGACCGGTCCGCCCTGAGCGGCCACCATCTTTCCAAAGGCGTCCGCAGCGCGGCCACTGGCCAGCACCTCGACCATCTTTGCTACGCCTGCCTCGACGTCCTCCGCAAGCCCCGTATTGGCCAACAACACGCCACCCAACGACACGCTCAGCTCGGCTATTGCACCGCCAGCACCTCCGGTTAAAACTTCCATACTGGCGGCGACCTCAAGCGAATTGCCCAGTGCCGGCGCTAGCGGCTGGTTCATATCCGAGATAACTGCACTTGTTGGACACCCCGCAAGATTTGCGGTGCTCACCAACGACTCTGCCAGAGCCTCTGCCTCTTTGTGAGTTTTCATGAAAGCACCGGAGCCGACCTTCACGTCTAACACAAGGCCATGTAATCCAGCGGCCAGCTTCTTGGACAATATCGAGGCTGTGATCAGGTCGAGGCTTTCTACCGTGCCGGTCACATCTCGGATCGCATAAAGCCGTTTGTCCGCTGGTGCGATATCGGCGGTCGCGCTGACTATTGATGCACCACACTCACGCACCACTTGCGAAAACCGCGCTTCGTCCAATCCGGTTTGATATCCCGGAATGGCCTCCAATTTGTCCAGCGTTCCTCCGGTGTGGCCCAGCCCACGCCCCGAAATCATCGGAACGTAAGCCCCGCAAGCCGCCAATGCAGGTGCCAACACCAAACTCACACAATCACCGACGCCACCTGTGGAATGCTTATCCAGCACTGGACCCGGCACATCCCATGCCAAAGTGTCTCCACTGTCGCGCATCGCCAATGTCAGAGCCACACGACCCTCTTCACTCAACCCGCGCAAACACACGCCCATAGCAAACGCCCCCGCTTGCGCGTCGCTCACGGTGCCGTCGGAAAGCCCACGGGCAAACCAAGCCAACTCCTCGCCGCTGGGGGCTTCGCCACGCCTTAACTCCGCAATAATTGCTCGCGCATCCATCAAGCGTCTCCTGCTTTAATCGCGGTCTTTGTGGTCGGCATCCATGTGATCTGCACCAAATGCCCCAGGCAACAATTCAGCCATGGTCATATGCACACGTACACCGTCTAGATTGGCGAGTGTCACGACAGCATCACCGCCGGAAAACTCCGCCAACTTTTGACGACAGCCACCGCAAGGGCTTACAGGCTCCTTGCTGTCTGCCACGACAAAAACTTCAACCAGTCGGGTTTCGCCTGCGGCGACCATCGCAGCGATTGCCCCTGCTTCGGCACAAGTGCCTTCGGGGTAGGCAATGTTTTCTACGTTGCAACCTGAATAAACCACGCCACTGACAGACCGCACGGCCGCGCCAACTTTAAAGCTGGAATATGGCGCATAAGCATGCTCGCGCACAGCAAACGCCGTCTTGTCCAATTGAATATCTGCACTCATTGATTGGTCTCTTTCGTCTTGAAAGCACCGGGAAGCGTGACTTCGAGCAACTCGATGTCTACGCTCGGCTCGGCGTATAAGGTTTTCATTCCAGGCGGGATTACAAAGGCATCTCCGGTTTCCAAGGCAAAGGGATCGCGGCCCTCCCCCTGCAAAACCATCGTGCCCTTCATCACAAAGGTAAAGTGAATATCCGCATCATGACGCGCCCATTGTGGCTCACCAGCTCCTCGCCGGATCACCTGAACACCGGCGACCGCCATGGTGTTGGCAGCAATCGTGGTGTCTCGGCAAACGAACCCCGACAAGCGGAAGTCCTTCCACTCGGCATTCTCTGCCAAATTGTGTACAAACCGCTGCCCGCCCCATTCCCGGTTTGGCCTGTCATGCGGCGTCGGCAGGGTCATCTCATGATCGACCTCGGTTACATGATCCGCCGGCACGCCAATTTCAATCACTTGTAGATCGTCACTCGCCTCACAAACCATATGTCGAATTTCCGGTGGCTGGATAAAACAGTCGCCTTCATGCAGACGTCGCATTCCGCCCTGATCTTCATAAAGCACATCAACCCAGCCGTTCACGCAAAAGATCAGTTGAAACCCCACTTTGTGGAAATGCACCATATCTGGCACCGGACCACCGTCAGGGATGCGAATGTGGCTGGCTATCATCGCGCCGCCCAACCTGTCCGGCACCAGATCGCGATAGTGCATACCTGCCCGACCGATAACCCAAGGGGCCTGATCTGCAAGCCTCCGAACCACAAACGAATGTTGCACCTTCGGTAAGACCAAAGGCGGATTCAATTCGTCGATTTCCACTTTGGTGCCGTTGGGCGCAACCAACGTCCGAGCGCCATCCGCAAACCCGTCCGGGTCATCGGTTAGAACCCGGATCATTCCCGGCGCTTCCACCGCCCCCTTTTCGATACGCAGCCGCAATCCATGGCCCGAAAACACCGCCACAGTTGGGTCGTCCGCCGGATAAATCATATCCATCCGCATTTTCAACGTTTTGGTGTAGAAAGGGATATCGTCCCGCAACTCATATGTTGGGAGTCGCACCTCAGCCCGTATGTCCAAAATCACCACTCCCTCGAGTCTTTCAATCAATAATAAACCAAACGGTCAAATACTCAATACACTGCCGCCGCGTCAGGATTGCCCATTTCCACCGTTACAAAACTAGTTTAAGGCTCAACTATCTCTGAAATCCCTGATCCGAGGTATCTCGAATGTCCGACAACCGCACCCAGTCACTCCGCGATGCGGCCCTGTTCTACCACGCAAAACCCAAGCCGGGTAAGCTTGAAATTCGTGCCACCAAACCATTGGCAAACGGGCGCGACCTTTCACGCGCCTATTCACCCGGCGTGGCTGAAGCTTGCCTGGAGATCAAAGACGACCCAGCCAATGCTGCACTTTACACCGCTCGACAGAACCTGGTTGCTGTTGTTTCCAACGGAACCGCGGTATTGGGACTAGGCAACATCGGCGCACTGGCCTCAAAGCCTGTGATGGAAGGTAAAGCGGTTCTGTTCAAAAAATTCGCCAACATCGACTGTTTTGACATTGAACTAGACGAAAAAGATCCGGAAAAGCTGGCGGACATTGTTTGCGCAATGGGACCTACTTTTGGCGCGATCAATCTCGAAGACATAAAGGCGCCAGACTGCTTTATTGTCGAAAAGCTCTGCCGAGAACGCATGAACATCCCCGTTTTTCATGACGACCAACACGGCACTGCCATCGTGGTCGGCGCAGCCGCCACCAACGCGTTACAAGTTGCCGGCAAAAAATTCGAGGACATTAAAATCGTCTCGACAGGTGGCGGCGCTGCAGGCATCGCGTGCCTCAACATGCTGCTGAAACTCGGCGTGAAGCGCGAAAACGTCTGGCTCTGTGACATTCACGGTTTGGTCTACGAGGGCCGCACCGAAGATATGACCCCGCAAAAAGTCGAGTTTGCCCAAAAAACCAATTTGCGAACGCTCGATGACGTTATGGATGGAGCAGACATGTTTCTTGGCCTTTCCGGCCCAGGCGTTCTCAAGCCCGAGCACGTAGCCCGGATGACCCCGCGCCCGATTGTCTTTGCGCTTGCGAACCCCACGCCAGAAATCATGCCCGACGCCGCCCGCAAGGTCGCCCCCGACGCGATCATCGCCACCGGCCGCTCCGACTTCCCCAATCAGGTCAACAACGTCCTGTGCTTCCCTTTCATCTTCCGCGGCGCATTGGATGTCGGTGCAACCGAGATCAACGACGAAATGTGCGTGGCCTGCGTCGACGGCATCGCCGAATTGGCCCGTGCGACCACATCCGCTGAAGCCGCTGCTGCCTACAAGGGCGAGCAGCTCACTTTTGGCGCAGATTACCTGATTCCGAAACCGTTTGATCCACGTCTTGTGGGTGTGGTTTCCGCCGCAGTTGCCAGCGCGGCTATGAAGTCCGGAGTGGCAAAACGCCCGATCGAAGACCTCGAGGCTTACACGCACAAACTCAATCAATCCGTTTTCAAGTCAGCGTTGTTAATGCGCCCCGTGTTTGAAGCCGCCAGAAACGCCGCGCGCCGCATTGTATTTGCCGAAGGCGAAGACGAACGTGTGCTGCGCGCCGCCCAGGCCATTCTAGAAGAAACCACAGAAACGCCAATCTTGATTGGCCGCCCCGAGGTGATCGAGTCACGCTGCGAGCGTGCTGGCCTCACAATTCGCCCAGGGACTGATTTTCAGATTGTTAATCCGGAGAACGACCCGCGCTATTTTGATTACTGGAACAGTTATCACGAGCTAATGGAACGCGAAGGGGTCACCCCTGATCTGGCCAAAGCCATCATGCGAACAAACACCACGGCGATTGGCGCCATTATGGTGCACCGTGAAGAAGCGGACAGCATGATCTGCGGTACCTTCGGCGAATACCGCTGGCATTTGAATTATGTGCAACAAATGCTGGGGAACGCGCAGCGCGCACCCGATGGCGCTCTGTCACTCATGATTCTCGAAGACGGTCCGCTTTTTATCGCCGATACACAGGTGCACGAATTGCCGAGTCCCGAACACATTGCCCGTATCGCCGAAGGCGCTGCTCGCCATGTGCGTCGTTTTGGTCTTGAGCCCAACATTGCGCTTTGCTCACAAAGCCAGTTCGGCAATCACCGTGAGGGGTCCGGCAAACGTTTACGAGAGGCTCTGGCGATCCTCGACAGCCGACCACGTGATTTTGCCTATGAAGGCGAAATGAACGTCGATACGGCCTTGGATGCAGGCCTGCGTGCCCGGATATTCCCCCGCACCCGCCTCGAAGGCGCCGCCAATGTGTTGATTTTCGCTCACGCTGACGCCGCCTCTGCAGTACGGAATATCCTGAAGATGCGTGCCGATGCGCTGGAGGTGGGTCCGATCTTGATGGGCATGGGCAACAAAGCGCACATCGTCAGCCAATCCATCACCGCTCGCGGCTTACTCAACATGGCCGCCATCGCTGGCACGCCTGTTACACACTACGGTTAAAATGTAAAACGCTCCCCTGGTTTTCCGGGAGGGCGTACACTTTCACAACTACAAACTTGTCAGTGTTCCGTAGACTACGCTTCTTCCATCTTTAAGTCTTCGCGCAGCTTTTTGTCTTTGCTTGGTCGCCAGATGAACTGATCCAAAACATAGTGGTGCATCTGAAAACCGAGTGTCAGCATCACGTAAAACGCTATCCAAGTGGTGCCTCCAATTTGCAGCTGGTCGCCCCAGACCGGTCCTGGAGAGCAAACATTGATACGCCCGATTAAACATCCCAGCCCCCAAACCGGCACCGAGATCGTCGCAATCGCAAAGCCAAGGTAAATCCAAAAATTTCGCGACAGCTTGGCCGCGATGCCGTATGTTTTCTCTGCCTTCTGCGGATTACCGCCATAGCGGTTCTCGTTATAAAACCAGACAATCGCCAGATACTGACAGTCGTGATAAATCGTCACAATCATAGTGAACACCAAAAGACCAGTGAACAGCAGATGGTCCGAATAGCACATATACAGATGCAGCGGCAGCACAGCTGCCAAAAATGCCAGCTTGGGCAGGGCAATTTTTTCGCCGCGTATCACGCGTTGAACTTGCCTCGCCGCAAACACACCTAGCAATACCACAACGATCACAATCGTTGCCAATACCACCCAAAGCTCCCACTGCAATGCAGCGACATAGTCGATCCAACCCTGCCCCACTTCACGCTCTGGAAAGGTCAGGCGCCCTTCTAACCCGACCCGCCGCCGCGCGCCGCCATGACGGGCCAAGAACGCCACAAATGGCACCAGCAAGCACCCATAAAGTACCCAACTGTCGATCCGCGCATCCTTGGTGCCCGTCTCGCCGTTCACCCGATGATACAGGCGCAGAATACCATAGTGCTGGCGTGTCACGTGCCAATACGCCCATAGGCTGACCATTATCATGAAGCCATACCATGGCGTTTTCCAGAATGGTGCGCCCAGCCCCTGCAGTCCATATGACAAGATGAGGGCCGCGGGACCGATCAGAAACACCCCCAGCGAAAGGATCAACAGCCGTGGCATCTGTTTGCGGGCTTCACGGTCCAGATAGGTCCGACTGTAGGTGGCAAAGAAATGCGGTGTGTCCAACACGATCACCCAGATCAGCCAGACCAATATCATATTCCAGCCCATGACCAGGTACATGCCAAACACAGCCCAGCCCGCCAAGACCGAACCAATCAAAAATATCAGATCCCGCCGCGCACTGAACACCCAGTTCATTTTGAAAAACCTGCCCAGCCCGGTGCCGTGGGTTGTTTGTAAATTGATGTCTGTCATAACCTTCCTCGAATTGCCTGAACAATGACGCGCGCGCCTCGAACCTGTCAACAGCGCGCCCCAGAATTCCACGTTGATTCGAATTGGCAAGACGGCCAAGTTTGCAACTTTGCAAATACCCTCCCGACTATTTGCGCCCAACCCCACTCATCGCAAGTTTGCAAAACTTTGCAGTGCACTATCGCAAACTCTGCAAATTTCCTGCGATAATCTGACACGGGGCTGCGCGCGCCCCTTGCCGCCACGGCATCCGCTCCCCTATGCCTAGAGCAAGGAAGAGGAGGACCCCCATGTCATACAAAGACGTCTACCAGAGTTGGGAAAACGATCACGAAGGCTTTTGGCTTGAGGCCGCAAGCTACATCGATTGGGACAAAGCCCCAAGCAAGGCCCTGACTGACAAGGGCAACGGCCTGTATGAATGGTTCTCTGACAGCATGAGCAACACCTGTTACAACGCCGTGGATCGCCACGTCGAGGCAGGCCGCGGCGATCAAACCGCCATCATATATGACAGTCCGATCACCGGCAAAAAGCGCAATGTTTCTTTTGCGGAGTTGCGCGATCAAGTGGCCTCACTCGCAGGGGGCCTCGCAGCTAAAGGTGTAACCAAGGGCGATCGGGTGATCATTTATATGCCCATGGTTCCAGAGGCCCTGGTGGCGATGCTGGCCTGCGCCCGGCTTGGTGCAATTCATTCGGTGGTGTTTGGCGGTTTCGCCTCTAACGAATTGGCTGTTCGGATCGATGACGCCACACCCAAAGCGATCATCGCTGCCTCCTGCGGGTTGGAGCCAGGTCGTGTCGTGCACTACAAGCCCCTCGTAGATGGCGCAATTGAACTCGCCGATCACAAACCAGACCTCTGTGTGATTCTCCAGCGCGACGAGGAGCACGCTGAACTGAATCAAAGCCGCGATGTCGATTGGCATGAATTCCAGAAAGACACTCCGGAAGCCGACTGTGTCTCGGTTCCA
This sequence comes from Shimia sp. SK013, assembly GCF_001292625.1. Classification (GTDB taxonomy): domain Bacteria; phylum Pseudomonadota; class Alphaproteobacteria; order Rhodobacterales; family Rhodobacteraceae; genus Shimia. The sequence continues at coordinate 35,648 of NZ_LAJH01000011.1, read as the reverse complement.
GGCAATCATCCGCTCTACATCCTCTATACCTCTGGTACGACCGGTGCACCCAAGGGTGTGATCCGGGCCTCCGCGGGCCATATGGTGGCGCTCTATTGGACGATGGAGAAGATCTACAACGTCAAACCCGGCGATGTGTTCTGGGCCGCTTCGGATGTCGGTTGGGTCGTGGGCCACAGCTACATCTGTTACGGTCCGCTGCTGCATGGCAACACCACCATCGTGTTCGAAGGCAAACCTGTGGGCACACCGGACGCTGGCTCCTTCTGGCGTGTGATCGAAGAACACAAAGTACGCAGCTTCTTCACTGCCCCCACTGCGATCCGAGCTGTAAAACGCGAAGACCCGACAGGTAAACTGATCAAGGACTACGACATGTCCAACCTTGGCGCTCTATTTCTCGCCGGCGAGCGCGCCGACCCAGACACCATTCAATGGGCGTTTGACCATCTGAAAGTGCCCGTGGTGGACCATTGGTGGCAGACGGAAACCGGGTTCGCCATTGCCGCGAACCCGCTGGGCGTCGAAGAGATTCCCGTCAAGATAGGCAGCCCCTCCAAACCTATGCCGGGCTATGACGTTCAAATCCTTGACGAAGGCGGCAACCAAATGGGTCCAAACGAACTTGGCGCCATTGCCATAAAACTTCCCCTGCCCCCCGGAACGCTTCCAGGCCTTTGGAATGCCGAGGCACGCTTTCGAAAAAGCTACCTCACGACCTTTCCGGGCTACTACGAAACCGGCGATGCTGGCATGATCGACGAAGATGGGTATCTCTACATAATGGCGCGCACAGACGACGTCATCAACGTCGCTGGTCATCGCCTTTCCACGGGCGGAATGGAAGAAGTCCTTGCAGGCCACCCGGACGTGGCAGAATGCGCTGTGATTGGTGTGGCGGATCAACTAAAAGGCCAGATGCCCGTTGGGTTCCTTTGCCTGAACGTCGGCGCAGACCGCGACCACCGCGAAGTCGTGTCAGAAGTGGTGAAACTGGTGCGCGAAAAAATCGGCCCAGTCGCCGCCTTTAAAATAGCGGTTGTCGTTGACCGCCTGCCCAAAACACGCTCCGGCAAAATCCTGCGTGGTACAATGGTAAACATCGCGGACGGCACCCCTTGGAAAATGCCCGCAACCATTGACGATCCCGCCATTCTGGACGAAATCACAGAGGCGTTGAAAAGCATCGGCTATGCAGCCGCCTAATGCGGCCGTGCCCGCATCTACCATACCTATGGGCGGCAACTTTACGCCGCCCATTGTTCCGCTCCCGGAGTCCAAAATCGCGGCCGGTGGGTAAACTTCGTACTACAGAGGCGGACAAAGCGCTCCGATGACGCAAATGCAGATCAGCCACTAAACTTAGAACGTCTAAGACAAGAAGTGTGTCTTGATAGGCCAAGTGGTACCGGTTGAACAAATTAGTCGTCAGTCTCAGTGACCCTTGGACCAAGAGTTAATCCGCCTTCGGCGTCCACGGGTGGATACGATCAGGTCAGCTGCTTGTGTTAGTTTCTTGTTTTACTCAGACTGAACCGCAACCTCATCTATCCCCTCTAACGTACGCGCACTGGCACCGCGATGCTCGCCTACAAAGCTGGAAAGCTTTGCTGGACTGACGTTTTCCTCTGAAAGGAGAGCGGACATCATATCTTCAGGATTCGCAAAACTACGCGCCACGCCCGCTGCTTCGGCCTCCACAAATGGAAACTCAATGGGCCATGTATGAGGTCCGACCAAAACCGGCTTTCCCACCGCCAGTGGTTCAATGATATTGTGGGCACCGCGCTCATTGAATCCGCCCCCTACGATGACTTTGTCGGCCAACGAAAGATAGAAATACATTTCGCCAAGGCTGTCGCCCAAAAACACATCGACATTTGATGCCCACGAGGTCGGCAGGCGGCTCAGGTTTTCTGTACCTACAGAGAAGGCTTCAGAGCGGCGGCAAACCTTTAGTCCTGCGCGCTCCAGGCTGTCCCCGACGCTTCTAAACCTTTCCGGTGCGCGCGGCACATAAACGACGAGCGGCAGAGCCAGACCCTGCGTCTTTGCCTTCTTCCTCAGGCTTAGGATCATTTCGCGATAAAGGTCTTCCTCGTCAGCCACACCGCTGGCGATTGTGAAGATTTGGCGTTCTGGCGCCTGAAGCGCATGCCGTAACGAAGAAGCCGCCTCGGTAAGGTCGCTTGGTATCGGCTGATCAAATCGCAGCTCCCCGGTTACCACCACGTTTCGTAAACCGATGGCTTCAAAACGATCCTTTTGGACGCCAGATTTCACAAATGCCCCCGTGCAACGGGCAATAATCTTCCGTCGGACACGAAGACCTCGGTCGTCGCGCGCCATTGGTTGGCTCCCGTATTGGGCGTTACACAGGTAGAGCGGGACCTTGGCCTTGCGCATTGTTTCGATCATCGCCGGCCAGACTTCGACCTCCAATGGGAGGCAAATACGTGGACGGCATGCCTTTATGAGCCGGCGATGACACCAGCTCATGTCGAATGGCACCCAAATCACGGCAAGCTGACCTGCCTCAATTTCCGCGGCAAACTGTTTTTCTGCTTCTCGCCTTCCGGCCGGAGTGAAATTTGACACTAAAACCGTATCGCCTCTCTCAAGCACCGCTTGAATTAGGGCGATGCCGGAACGCACCTCGCCGAGGCTCACGGCGTGCACCCAGATTGGGTTCTGCGGCAGCACGTTTTTATAAAACCCGAAACGTTCAGCAATGTTTAGCCTGTAAATCGAGTCTTTGCGTCCCCGGACATAGAGGTAGAGCAAAATCAAAGGCAGCAAGGCAGCCCAAAGAAATCTGTAAAACAGCATAAAAATCTTCAGTATCATGACGTTGGGCCTATCAGAGAAAGAAGTTTGTCAGCAAGTGGAACAAGGGCCGCACGTGCCTCAGAAACAAGGTGAGCCGCATTCGAGGTCTCTTTCCCGTATTGAGCGGAATCACAGATTGTCATCTCTACATATTTTGCAATCCGCTCAGCCGTATACTGATTTTCGGGAACCAATCGCGTGACACCTGCTTTGGCCAGCTCTTGATAATCTGTGGCAAAGTTTTGCGTAGCGGGGCCATGAAGAACTGAGAGCCCAAAACAAGCAGGCTCCCAGGGATTGTGGCCGCCCAGACCACCGAAGGAAGCACCAACAAAGGCAACGTCCGCCAATTGATACCAAAGCCCAAGTTCACCAAAGCTATCGGCCAGAAAAACTGCCGTTTCTGGCTCAGGATATTCACACTTGCTGCGCTGAACGCAACTCAAACCATTTGCCATGGCTGTTTCACGTATCGACGCGCCGCGGTCAGGCACGCGAGGGACAAGAACAAGCAACGGCGCATTGTCTTCCTTCGCCAACAGCGCTTGCGCTGCAAGCACCTTTTCTTCATCTGCCAAATGCGTTGAGGCAGCCACCCAAACTTTGCGCAATCCAATTTTGCCTCGAAACCGAGCCAATTCGCCGTCATCCACGCGAAGCGGTTCCGCGGCGGGCTTAAGCGACATTGAAACTTGCGGTGTGCGCGCACCTAACTGACGCAAGTACTGGGCAGTATCGTTATCTTGCGCCGTGACAACCGCGAATTCAGGAAGAAGCGCCCGATATATGCCCTTCATTTTTCGCCGTTTTGCGTAACTTTTAGCGTTTATTCGCGCGTTGATGTAGGCCAATGGAATGCCTCTCCGCGAAGTGTCGTAAATCGCGCCAGGCCAAAAATCCTGTTCGGACCAGATCGAAAGGGCAGGCCTCCAGTGATCCAGAAACCGACGTACAAATTTTGGCCCGTCCAACGGCAGAAATTGATGCACCGCATTGGGTGGCAAGTTGTCACCAATCACTTTTGCTGAGGAACGCGCTGTAGACGTTATGACAAAATGCATATCGGGCGCCCGTCGGTGAAATTCGTTCAGCAAAGGACGCAACGCGAGGACCTCGCCCAACCCGACAGCATGAACCCAAATAACGGTTCCCTCCGGACGAGCCATTTTTGTCTCGCCGAGCTTTTCCCCGCTTCGAACGGCGTCATCCTTGCCCTTATCTACCCGGCGACGAACGATAAAACGCATCAACGGTTGCAGTAAGGGTCTCAGGAGCAGGTATGCACCAAGCTGTGCTCCAATTTTCATGCCTCGCTGCATCAAAGCGTCTCGCAATTGGCAACGATCAACCGCCAACTGTTGATGTTTAAGGCATTCTTTTGTGGATCATATGCTCCCAGATTCCAGTTTCCTGGCTGGGTATCGCCGTCGCACTCTACCAAATTATCTGCGGTGCGAGAACGGCTGTGGCCTCGAACAAGGTGCGGAATGAAATTCTTTGCTTTCAGGTCGTTAACTCGGTTGGGGGTCAGTTGCGGTACCCGCCGCGTCGCACCGTCGCTCAAACTTATTTCACAATAATTGGTGGCCTGCGTTTTGATCGGGTTTTGTAGCGAGGGCTGTCGCATAGTCTACTATTGTCCCTGCTTCTTGAGAAAAGTCGATCTTGGCCATTCAAAACCTACACCACTTTTAGAGCGAGGGCGGTTGAATTCATAGGGCAGTCTTTAGCTTTGCACGACCGTGCAATTCCACTTGATCAACCCCAGTTAAGGAGTTCGGCTTGAATTTCCGGAACCACTCGGCGCTCTTGCCCATTGAGGCCCGATCGACCCAATTACGAAAATTTCAGTCTTCCTAAACTTGGATTAAGTCGGTTTCTCTAGGCCAGAAAAGGGGACCGATATCGCTACTTCGAGTTCATATCGGTAACCCGCAACTACAGGAGCCAAACACTTTCTGGGGCAAATTTGGGGTTCGAGAACCGGACACGTTTTGGTGCTTGGCAAAGCGGCTATGTGGACTCGGAACGCATTTCCCGCGCAAAAGAATGAGCCTCGAAAGACTACATGGAACGACCCGAGCTTTTTGACAGCCAAGTCTTGCCCGTTCAATTGAATTTGCAATTCTCAAGCGCCCCCCCAAAAAACAATCCACGTTTCCGCGCGTAAACTTTGCTGTTAACTTGGTTTGGTTCTGCTTATCTAGAAATTATGAGCAGCCTACGGTTGACGAAAACGAGCGAAGGGCGCGCAGCCGCATGAAAGAACCAAAAATCAAGAATATGGAAGAATTCGCCGCTGTGAGCGGCATCTCTCGTCCAACGCTCTCCAAATATTTCAACAACCCTTCAAGTGTTCGGCGGTCAACAAGATCTCGCATAGAAGGCGCACTCGAGAAATTTGACTACCAGCCAAATTTCTATGCAATGAACCAAAACCGCCGGTTAACTAAAAACATCGGCATCGTCATCCCATATATGGCCGACCCGTTTTTTGCAGAAATCGCACGGAACGTTGAAAATCTTGTTCTGGAGGCTGGATATCGCCCAATTTTGCTTGGTTCGCATGGTGATCCATATCAGGAAATTGAGAACCTTGAAAACCTGCGGGTAATCAAACCTGCCGGGGTTCTGCTGGCTCCCTTGGGTCGCGTGTCCGATCCGGAACGCCTGAGCGCTTTTTGCGCGGACGTGCCAACTGTGCTGTTTGACGCCAATATCGAAACCGTGGGAGAAGCCTTTGTCGGGTCTGACAACAATCAGAGTGTTGGCATTATGGTGGACTACCTTTGTGAGACCGGTGAGCCGCCCGCGTTTTTCGAAATGAAATCGCCCTCTAACCCGAACGCGCTAAAACGACGAAGTGCCTATGTGCATGCAATGAACACTCTTGGCCATGTGCCGCATTTGATTCAGGTGCCTGGCGAGGGATGGGATTTCGAGGAAATTGGTTTTCAGAATGGTACGCGCGCAATTTCGGAGCGAAATCTGCCTTCTGACACCATTCTCTGCAGCAACGACCGTTTAGCCATTGGGTTTCTGTCCGCAGCTTTTCAGCTTGGGTTGCGGGTTGGATCGGGGCCGGGAAACGCTTTGCGAGTTGCCGGTCATGATGACCATCCTTTCTCGCGTTATACGTGCCCAACTCTGACCACTGTGTCCCAAAATTATGAGGCGATTGCACGTAAAAGTGCTCAAACACTTTTTGAGATGATTGAGTCGGATGCGCGCCCAATCCGTCGCGTGGAAACCTTGCTTGAAGGCAAACTGATCCGAAGAGAGTCCGCTTAGCATTTGATTTAATGAAGTAAAATTAATAAAGTTTACGCGCGTTAAATTTCGATTGACGCAGCGAGAGATTCGGCAGTAGCTTTTTAGGGCAACATCCAACCATTGGGAGGAAACGGATGTCCTTGAAGAACACAATTCGGGCGGCGACCGCTCTCTCGCTGATTTCAGCGGGTGGCGCCTACGCTGACAGCCTGACGATTGCGATCGTCAACAACGGTCACATGATCAACATGCAAAAAGTTGCTGAAGCCTACACCGCAGAAACCGGTGTGGAGCTTGAGTGGGTTTCTCTGGAAGAAGGCGTACTGCGCGAGCAGGTCACGTCAGATACAGCCACCGGCGGCGGGCAATACGACATCATCAACATCGGCATGCAGGAAGCCCCAATTTGGGGTGCCGCGGGTTGGATCGAGCCACTGAATTTTGGTGCTGATTACGACCTCGACGACATGCTGCCGGCGATGCGCAACGGCCTGTCTCACGAAGGCACACTATATGCCGCTCCATTTTACGGCGAAAGCTCGATGGTTATGTATCGCAAAGACCTGACAGATGCCGCTGGTGTGTCCATTGCGGACAACGACAGCTGGGATAACGTGAAAGCGGCGGCGGCGGCCATTCACAACCCTGATACCGGTGTGTACGGTGCCTGTTTGCGCGGCAAGCCAGGCTGGGGTGACAACATGGCGTTTATCACCACTGTTGTTAACTCCTTCGGCGGCGCGTGGTTTGATGCGGATTACAAACCCACTATCGACAGCGACGAGTGGAAGGCTGCGATCAATTTCTACGTAGATTTGCTGGGCAACTACGGTCCTCCCGGCTCTGAGGGCAACTCGTTCAACGAAATCCTTGCGCTCTATAACGAAGGCAAATGCGGCATGTGGATTGACGCCACAATCGCGGCGTCCTTCCTCGAAGTTGACGGCGTGGCATATGCACAATCGCCGAATGCGGGTAACCCAGTGGGTGCAAACTGGCTCTGGGCTTGGGCGATGGCTGTGCCTGCCGGCTCACCTAACTCTGAGGCGGCACATGCGTTCGTCGAGTGGGCAACGTCCAAAGCTTACATCAAAGCTGTGGCCGACCACCCTGACTTTGGATGGGGCTCGGTTCCAACCGGCACACGCGCTTCAACTTACGCCTATCCTGAGTTCCAAGCGGTTGCCGGATTTGCAGCAGCTGAGATGGCAGCAATTGAATCTGCGGCACCCGCTGCAACAGATTTGAAACCATATGTTGGTGTTCAGTTTGCAGCGATCCCAGAGTTCCCAGAAGTGGGTTCGGCTGTGGCACAGGAAATGGCGGCAGCTCTGTCTGGCGCCAAGTCGGTGGATGACGCGCTTGCCGCATCCCAAGCTGCAGCTGATGCGATCATGCGCGAAGCTGGCTACTACTGATCACTCCCCGCCGGGGCCTGTTGCGATGGGCCTCGGCAACCCAATTCGTCGCTTGTTTTGCGTGTCCAAACTAGCGACAATTAAATCCGATCTTTTGCACCTTTAACTTTACGAGCAAAGCGACGGCTTCGTTTTGCTGGGAGGACTGCCTCATGTCTACGAGAACTCTTCCAAGGCTCTTGCAATCGCCTGCGGTCTTGCTGCTTTTGGTGTGGATGTTGGTCCCACTTGGGATGACCCTTTATTTTTCTTTTATCCGCTACGTATTGAATAGTTTGCGCCGTCCTGAATGGACAAAGCCAAGCCTGAGTAACTGGCGGGGCTTTGGCAACTATGAGTTCGTAATGAACTCCAAGGACTTTTGGTTCGCCATTCAAAACAGCCTGTTCATTGTCTGTAGCATTTTATTTGCGACCGTCATTCTAGGCATTCTGATCGCCATCTTGATCAACAAAGCGTTTCCCGGTCAGGGTATCGTTCGAGTGCTTTTGATCTCTCCGTTTTTCGTTATGCCGGCGGTAAATGCGGTGTTGTGGATCAATATGATCCTTGATCCGGTGTTGGGCCTGAATGGATTGGCCGTCGCTGGCATCAACGACCTTATAGCAAACTTACAGAACGCACCGCTTGTAGGGGGCTTCTTTTCACTCTGGCCGGAATTTGAACCGATTTCCTTCCGTGCCACGCAAACTTCGGCTTATGCGGTAATTATGATGGTCACGTGGCAATGGACACCCTTTGCGGTTTTGATATTCATGACTTCGCTGCAATCAGAAGACCAACAGCAGAAAGAGGCCGCCGTGCTTGATGGCGCTGGAGTTTGGTCGCAATTCCGTTTTTTGACACTACCGCATCTCGGTCGTCCGATCGCGATTGTGGTGATGATCCAAGCGATTTTCCACCTGTCACTTTACGCTGAAATCGAGATCGTAAGCCGCGGCAACGGCAACAAAAATTTGCCCTACCTAATTGGTGAGTTCGCCAACAACAACATTGGCGCCGCCAGCGCCACCGGCATCTTTGCCGTCATTCTCGCCAACATCGTCGCGATCTTCTTGCTGCGCATGGTTGGCAAGACGTTGATGGAATAGAGGAGAAAATCATGGCAATTGTTGCACCTCCTTCGAAATATGGAAAAGTCGGGCGCCCCGTCTTGGCTTGGGCTGTCGGGTTGTTGTTCTTCTTCCCGATCTTCTGGATGATTTTGACCAGCTTCAAAACCGATGCAGACGCGGTGAAGCCAGAATTTCTGTTTGTTTTCAAACCAACACTGGAAAACTATCTGAATATGACCGAGAACTACGACTACTGGCGCTTTGCCAAGAACTCGGTCATCACGGCAGTCGCGGCCACGCTTTTCACACTCTTTATTGGCATCCCCTGCGCCTATGCAATGGCCTTCAATCCCAGCCGCGCCACCAAGGACGTGTTGATGTGGATGCTGTCGACTAAGATGTTGCCAGCCGCCGCTGTGCTTTATCCGATGACGTTTCTCACCAAATCACTCGGCCTGTTTGACACCCATTTTCTGGTGATCCTCGTCCTCAGCCTGATCAACCTGCCAATCGTGGTTTGGATGTTGTTCACCTACTTTAAGGAAATCCCCAAGGACATCATCGAGGCAGGGCAGATGGACGGGGTCAACACGTGGGGTGAATTCAAGGAAATTCTGGTGCCGCTGGCTTGGGGAGGCATCGTGTCCACCGCGCTGTTGTGCTTCATCTTCTGCTGGAACGAAGCCTATTGGACTGTCCGGCTCACCACCACCGATGCGGCGACGCTCTCCAAGCTTATTGAAGGCAACCGCGCGCCTGAAGGATTGTTCTTCGGCCGATTGTCTGCGGTTTCGGCCGCAGCTGTGGGTCCGATTATCATCCTCGGGTGGTTCTGTCAGAAACAATTGGTCCAGGGCTTGACCTTTGGCGCTGTGAAATAAGGAAAGATCATGGGACGCATTGTGCTTGATAAAGTGAGTAAGAAGTTTGGTGATGTCGAAGTCATCCCGCCTCTGGATCTGACAATTGAAGACGGAGAGTTTGCGGTTTTTGTCGGCCCGTCTGGGTGCGGAAAATCCACATTACTGCGCCTGATTGCCGGGCTGGAAGAAGTCACTTCTGGCGACGTGATCATTGACGAAGAAGTGGCCACACAGGTGCCGCCGTCAAAGCGGGGGCTGGCAATGGTGTTCCAATCCTATGCGCTTTATCCGCATATGTCAGTGCGCAAAAACATCGCCTTTCCGTTGCGTATGGCCAAAGTCGACGCCGCAGAACAAGAACGTCGGATTGATGCTGCTGCAAAGGCATTGAACCTGACGGATTACCTTGATCGCCGCCCCGGTCAGCTTTCAGGTGGGCAGCGTCAACGGGTGGCCATCGGACGCGCAATTGTGCGGGATCCCTCTGCGTTTTTGTTTGACGAGCCCCTCTCTAACCTCGACGCCGCGCTACGGGTCGGCATGCGTCTTGAAATCAGCGAGATGCATGAGCGACTCCAAACTACAATGATCTATGTGACCCATGACCAAATCGAGGCCATGACCATGGCCGATAAAATCGTGGTACTTCAGGCCGGAGTGATCGAACAAGTTGGAAGCCCTCTCGAGCTGTACAATACGCCCTGCAACCGATTTGTGGCGGGCTTTATCGGCTCGCCCACTATGAACTTTTTGGAAGGCGACGAAGCTGCGAAGCTCGGCGCACATTCTATCGGGGTACGTCCGGAACACGTCGCAATTTCGACAACCGACGGCGCATGGAAAGCCACGGTTGGCGTGGCCGAACATTTGGGTTCAGACACTTTCTTGTACGTGCATCCAACAGATGGCGGCGAGGCGATGACCGTACGCGTGGATGGCGAATTCTCCGCCCGCCATGGGGACACGGTTTATCTCACGCCAAAGGCAGAAAAAATCCATCGCTTTGATGCAGTCGGGCTGCGGATCACATGACGGCTATAAGACGCGACGCCCAAAACTCTAAGGCGCCGGACAGCCATGGTTGATTCTCCGCAGGACCCGAGTGCGGAGCACCTACCCGTTGTGCTCTCGAATGCCGCATTGGGTTCGCTGCCTGCAAGCGTAGCGCGGCCAAATTATGATCGTTCGGAGCTTTCGCCGGGTATTGTGCACGTGGGTGTGGGCAACTTTCACCGCGCCCATCAAGCATGGTATTTGCATCGTTTGATGCAACAAGGGTTGGCTATGGACTGGGCCATTATCGGGGCCGGCGTGCGCCCACAAGACTCTCTAATGCGCGAGCGTTTGTTGGCGCAGGACTGCCTGACGACACTGATCGAACTGGATCCGCAAGGCATCTCCGCCGAAGTGATTGGATCTATGATCGACTTTCTACCGATCGAAGATGGCAATGGTGCGCTTATTGCCATGATGGCAGATCCGCGTATCCGCATTGTCGCGCTCACTGTGACTGAGGGGGGCTATTTTGTTGACCCGGCCACCGGAGAATTTGACATTGATCATGCCGACATACGCCATGATACGCGCCAACCAACCGCTCCTCGGACAGTCTTTGGCGCCATGGTCGCGGCTCTAAAACTTCGAAGAGACACCGGATTGGAGCCGTTCGCGGTACAAAGCTGCGACAATATTCAAGGCAACGGCACACTTTCCCGCAAAGCGGTGACCAAGCTGGCCAGCCTTTCAGACCCTGAGCTCGCAAAGTGGATCGAAACTCGCGGCGCATTCCCTAACTCGATGGTGGATTGCATTGTACCAGCGACCGGCCCAAAAGAGATTGCTCTCGCCGAAAAGGTCGGCATCATCGATGCCGCACCCGTGACCCATGAAAACTATCGCCAATGGGTCATAGAAGATGACTTTTGCGCCGGGCGACCGGACTGGGACAAAGTTGGCGCGACCCTGACGGACGACGTGCACGATTTTGAAGCTATGAAGATCCGCATCCTGAATGCTGGACATCAGGTATTGGCCAACGTAGGTGAGCTTTTGTCGGTCCAAACCATAGCAGATTGCATGGACCATCCGGTGATTTTTGCGTTTTTTAACAAGGTCCAGCACAGCGAGATCGCACCGTATGTTTCACCGGTGCCAGACATTCTTCCAAAGGACTATGTCGCTAGCATTGCTATTCGTTTTTCCAACCGGCAAGTGCACGATACAACCCGGCGCGTGGCCTTCGACGGATCGTCACGGCACACGGGTTTTGTTTTACCAATCCTACGCGACGCATTAGCTGCTGGAGGCCCCATCGACGGGCTTAGTTTGGTTGAGGCTTTGTGGGCCCGTATGTGTTGGGGAACCCGTGAAGACGGATCTAAAATTGCTCCCAACGATCCCTTTTGGACGCAGCTGACCGCGGCTGCCACAACGGCGCGCGACGCTCCTCGAACCTGGCTACTGCAAAGTCACATCTATGGTGATCTGGCTGACTACCCGCGCTTTTCTAGCGCTTTTGAATTCTGGTTCACTCTGATCTGCGACGCCGGAAGCGAGGCAGCAATTACGGCCTACTTAGACGGCTCGTACAGCCCAAATTGATTGGCATGAAAGAAACTGCTCCATTGGTGAGCGCTTTGCGGGCAAAACGCTTGCGCAAATGCCCGAGGAAACTGCCGCCCTGCGTGAAACTTTGATAAGCCCACCCCGAGAGCACATTTCAGCTAGGTTCTGCGCTCTCCAAGGCAACCTGCGTGCAGGAGATCACCGCTTCGCACTGATGGGCCAAACAGCGGCGATGGTCGTTTTAAAAGCACAGGCAACATCGTCTGGGTTGGAAGCAAAGGACGCGCTGCAATTCAAACCACTGCAACTGTCCCTTCCCTTTCAAGCTCTTGGTTTCTGCCTGTGTTTGACGGCTTCTGAATTATGTGCGGGTTTGGGCAGGCGTTGTCGTGGCGAATTGGGTCGACCCCGTCGAGCGAAACAGTCATGCACCGCATCAAACGCATGTCCACTGGATGTTCACACCACAATCCAAAGCCGAAGATTTGAAGAGCCGCGTCGTGGACACCAAGTCTTCTTCAGTCGAAAGTCGCCTGAATGTTGGCCGCGGTTTCGCGCAAGGCCCGCTCGATTATGCCGCATTGCGCATCATAACGCGACGAGGGAACTGGCACCGAAATGGCATGTAAATCACCAGCCCAGTCTTCAAAGGCAAAGCCGATTGCAGACACGCCTCCTGAATGCTCGTCCAAATCATAGGCAAGGCCTTCGTGCGCGACTTTCTCCAGATCAAGTAAGTAAGCCTCGATGTCGCCAGTTATGCCATTTCGGCTCCATTCATTTTGAATGAGCGGAATTGCCTCCTCTCGCGGAAGGCGCGCCAAACACGCTTTGCCATTTGCCGTGGTGGTCAAAGGAAAAACCTCACCGACCTGCGAAACTGTAGTCAAACGATGCGTCCCGGGAACCTGGTCCAAGAACACCATACCAATGCCGCGCATGACAGCGAGGTCAGCGGTTTCACCGGTCTTGTGCGTCAATTCGGTCAGCAACAGGCGGCAATGCTCGACAATGTTGTAAGGGGCAGCGCCCGCGAGCGACGAAAATTCGGGGCCTAAAATCAATCCACGTCCCTGGGGCGCGGCGATGACAAGGTTTTCTTTGGCCAAAGCGCTTGTGATTCTCTGTACCGTAGAGCGGGGCAAGCCAACGCGTTCTGCGATTTGGCCAAGGCTCATTCCTGTTTGAGCATCCTTCAGGATTCGCAGGACTGCTGCGGCACGGGCAATGACCTGAATTCCAGATCTAGAGTTTTTGTCTTCTGTATCAGCCACTTAAATTCTCGATTGCTAGAAAGTGTACGCGCCTCTTACTTCGTCACGCCACACACTACTGTACCGCAATGCGGGTCATGTCAACCGTATTGTGATTTACATGTTGACCGCGATACGGTGCATATGCATCACTATGCGAGACAGGTGGGAGGAGCCACCCTGACATTTTGCAATCGAAAACGCCGCTGGTCGGCGAACAGAGGAGATGTGCCCAATGGTAGAAGTTCGCGGCATTGAGTTTCAGGGAAACACTGACAACGACATGGGGCTGGAGTTTTATAACCTCAGCCACCGCTATGGGTTCCAGTGCCCGAACTGGCCCTATTTCAAAGATGTTCAGATTGACCGAAAGCACTACATGGCCAAGTCCGGTGTTCTGAGCCAAACAATCACCACCACAATGCACGTGACCACGCATATCGACGCGCCGGCCCACGTTGTCCCCGGCACACCGTTCATTGACGAAGTGCCGCTGCCGCATTTCTTTGGGTCCGGTTTGGTTGTGTCGATCCCCAAAAAGAAGTGGGAGAAGATCACGGGCGACGACCTTGAGAAAGCGTGCGGTCACGCGATCCGACCGGGTGATGTGTTGATCATCAACACCGGTTGGCACAAGCAATATGAGGACGGCGACTATTTTGCCTATTGCCCCGGCCTCGTGTCCTCTGCCGCTGAATGGATGATCGAAAAGGGTGTCAAAGTTGTTGGACACGATACACAGGCCAATGACCACCCCTTGGCGACTGCAATCGGTCCACAACGCAACGGCCCGATTTTGCCGCATCTTGAGCAAGAATATCTCGAATGGTCCGGCGGCGTTCCTTGGGACGTTGATTTCCCCGAGTGGGAACCTGTTCACAACCTTCTGTTCTCCAAAGGAATTCTCGGCATCGAGAATGTCGGCGGCGATCTGGATGCGGTCACCGGAAAACGCTGTACCTTCGCGTTCTTCCCTTGGAACTGGGATCGCGGCGACGGCTGCATCATTCGCCTCGTGGCGATGATGGACAAAGGCCAAGGCTACCGCATCGAACCCGGCGAAGGCTTCTAAGCAACACCACTCCCAACTGGCCGCTGCCTAGGCGGCGGCCTTTTTCGAAGGAATGCGCAGATGCACGTAAAACGCTTTCAGGATGCACAGCCTTATGAGGCCCCCAACCATTTCGGCTGTCATGGGTTGCGGCTGCAAGGGTTTGAAGAAGGTGGCCCCACCAACCAATGGGTCGGGTTGAGCCAGTTTTTGCCCGGCGGCGGGGCTGGTCCGGACTCCACGCCTTTCGAGAAGGTCTATGTCGTTTTGGATGGCGAGATGACCGTGATCATAGATGGCGTCGAAACCACGCTCTGCAAACACGACAGCTGCACCATTCCGCCCGGCGAGATCCGCAAAATCGAAAACCGACGCAATGACACCTGCACCATGCTCGTTGTGATCCCCTATCCGCCAGAAACCAAGCAAGAGGCATAAGCCATGAACCCGCTTTCAATGTTTGACGTTAAGGATGACGTCGCCCTCATTACTGGCGCTTCCGGCGCCTTTGGCATGGTCGCCGCCCGCATTTTGGCCGGATCGGGCTGCAACCTTGTATTGGCCGCTGGCAACCAGACTGCGTTGGATGAGATCGCCGCAGAATGCCGCGAGATCGGTGCGGCTGTTGTAACCGTAAACACCCGCCCTAACGATGAAGACGCTTGTGAAGCCCTAATCGCCGAAGCGGTGGCGGGTTTTGGGCGGCTTGATATCCTCGTTGTTGCCTCTGGCATGAACAAAGTGGCGTTAATCAATGACATGACGCCGTCAGATTTCAGCGCCGTGATGGACGCCAATGTCACACAAAGCTGGCTATTGGCCCGCGCGGCAGCTGCACAGATGAAAACCCAAGGTGATGGCGGGAAAATTGTGCTCGTCTCCTCCGCACGCGGCTTGCTGGGTCATCCAGCCGGTTATACCGCCTATTGCGCGTCAAAGGCGGCAGTGGACGGCATCACCAAGGCGCTTGGATGTGAACTTGGTCCCACAGGGATCACCGTCAACGCCATTGCGCCAACCGTCTTCAGATCACCGCTGACGGCATGGATGTACGAAGACACCGAAGAAGCTACCAAAGTACGCAACGGGTTTCTCGCGCGCGTCCCCAAAGGACGGTTGGGTGAGCCCGAAGACCTGGGCGGGCCGCTGCTGTTCCTCGCCTCCAAGGCATCCGATTTCTACACCGGGCATATTTTGTATGCCGACGGTGGATATACGGCGGGCTGACCCATGGGGACTAGCAAAAACATCGCGGTAATCGGCGCCGGCCTGATGGGTCACGGTATCGCGCTCACCTTGGCGCGGGCGGGTCACAAAGTGGCGATCACGGACCCAGTCGACGCGGCGCGTGAGTCCGTCAAAGACCGTATTGCCCAAAGCATGGCCGACATGGGCTGCGCAGACAGTGAATTACCAAGCGCCATAGCGTGCATCAACGTCGAAGTCAGCACCGCCGAAGCCGTTGCGTCCGCCGACGTGGTGTTTGAAGCGGCGCCTGAAAAGATGACGCTGAAGAAAGCGATTTTCGCGGAGATCGAAGCGCACGCTCCGGATGATTGCATTCTGGCGTCCAACACGTCGGTGATGCCGATCACAGAGATCATGAGCGATCTGCGTTTGAAAAACCGCGCAGTTGGCACCCATTGGTGGAACCCGCCACACATGATCCCGCTTGTCGAAGTCGTGAAAACCGAATGGACGGATACGGCGGTGGCACAAACCATGTTCGATCTGTTGGCTGACGCTGGAAAAACTCCGGTAATGGTGGCCAAAGATGTGCCGGGTTTCATTGGCAATCGCTTGCAACATGCGCTGTGGCGCGAGGCGGTGAGCCTTGTGGAAAACGGCATTTGCGACGCCGAGGCCGTAGATACGGTGATCAAATCCAGTTTTGGTCGACGTCTGGCCGTGCTTGGCCCGTTGGAGAACGCCGATCTGGTGGGCACGGATCTGACGCTCGATATCCACGAAAACGTGCTCTTTGATCTCGAAGCGAGACAAGGCCCTTCGCCGTATCTGCAAGGGCTGGTCGAGGCCGGCAAGCTTGGCATGAAATCAGGTCAGGGGTTTCGCACCTGGACCCAGCAGGAAGCCGACGATGTGCGGGCGCGAGTCGCCAGCCATCTGACCAAACTAGAGACCATTCTGGAAACATAAATCAGAAACCCCGGCGGGGAGGCTGGGGATAAGGGAGGACCACCACATGACCAAGATATTCAGAACACCTACGCGGCGAGCGTTTCTGACCGGGGCAACAGCAGCGATTGCTGCGCCTGCGTTGCTCAAATCAACGCGGGCCTATGCTGCCACACCAACGCTCAAAATCGGCCATGTCAGCCCACGCAGCGGCCCGCTGGCCGGTTTTGCCGAGGCCGACGATTTTGTGCTCAAGGGAATTGAGGCCGCGCTGTCGTCCGGTTTGCAAAACAACGGCAAAAACTGGAACGTAGAGATCATCTCCAAGGACAGTCAGTCCAACCCGAACCGCGCCGCCGAAGTTGCCGCGGATCTGATCCTTGGCGAAGAAGTCGACATCATTGTCGCGGCGTCAACGCCAGACACCGTGAACCCCGTCGCCGATCAGGCCGAGATCAACGAAGTGCCGTGCATCACAACCGATTGTCCGTGGCAGCCATATTTCTTTGGCCGCAACGGCGTGCCCGGCGAAGGCTTTGCCTCAACGTATCACTTCTTCTGGGGACTTGAGGACGTCATCGGGGCGTTTCTTGACATGTGGGGCGGCAGCGGCGTCGCCAAAAATGTCGGCGGGCTGTTCCCCAACGACGCAGACGGCAACGCTTGGGGACATCCGGAACTGGGCCTGCCCACGCCCTTGGCGGCAGCTGGTTATGACTTGGTCGATCCGGGTCGGTATCAACCGCTGTCAGATGATTTCTCAAACTATATTGCGGCCTTCAAAGAGGCTGGCTGTGAAATCGTCACCGGCAATATGATCCCACCAGATTTTGCCACGTTCTGGGCGCAAGCGGCCCAGCAGGGCTTTAATCCCAAGATCGTGACGATCGGCAAGGCCCTGTTGTTCCCATCCGTCATCGAAAGCCTAGGAGATCGCGGCGACGGGCTCAGCTCCGAGGTTTGGTGGTCACCAAACCATCCGTTTGCCTCTTCACTGACGGGCGCTTCGGCCAAAGAACTGGCCATGGGCTATACCGCAGACAGCGGTCGCCCATGGACGCAGCCGATCGGCTTTAAGCACGCGCTGTTTGAAGTGGTGGCAGATGTGGTGAAACGCGCCGCAGATCTCGAAGATCCCAAGGCAATTACAGCCGCAATTGCCGGCACGCTGCTGGACACAATTGTAGGTCCTGTCGATTGGTCCAACGGCCCGATCAACAACGTCACAAAGACGCCTCTAGTCGCAGGTCAGTGGCAGAAGGGCGACAGCGGCTTTGAGCTGGAAATCGTCGCCAATTCGGCGGCACCTCAAATCCCTGTCACAGCCGACCTTAAACTGCTCGGCTAACGCATTTGCGCGGCGCCATACTTTTTTGGCGCCGCGGATTTACTTCAAGAAAGCAGTCCGGATGACAGCAATCCTAAAACTCCAAAACCTCAAAAAAGCATTTGGTGCCGTCACTGTTGCCGACAATCAAAGCTATGAGGTGCAACGCGGAGAAGCGCTTGGGATTTTGGGCCCCAATGGTGCAGGCAAAACCTCGATGTTCAACCTGATCACCGGCACGCTCAAAGCAAACAGCGGACGCATCGAGTTTGCAGGCAAAGACATCTCAGGCTGGAGCGCCGCGCGGCGCAGTCACGCAGGCATCGCACGCAGCTTTCAGGTACCGCAACCGTTCTCTGGCATGACAGTGTTTGAGAACGCAATGATCGCGGCCACACAATCGGCGGGCCTCCATGGTCACGCGGCAGAAGCCCACTGTATCGAAGTGCTGGAGCAAACCGAGTTGATGGGGAAAGCCAACGTGTTGGCAGGCAGCTTGACGCTTCTGGAGCGCAAGCGGTTGGAACTCACCCGCGCGCTCTGCACAAAACCGGACCTCCTTTTGCTGGATGAAATTGCGGGCGGCCTGACTGAGGCGGAATGTCAGTCGTTGATTCACACCATAAAAGACATTCACGCCAGCGGCGTGACCATCATTTGGATTGAACACGTCGTGCACGCGCTGCTCTCCGTGGTGGACCGTCTGATCGTGGTTGATTTCGGCAAGTTGATCGCAGATGGCGACCCCAAGGCCATCATGGAAAGCCCGCAGGTCAAAGAGATTTATCTGGGGATCGAAGCTGATGCCTGATGCTCTTTTGAACATGACTGGGCTTGATGCCCACTATGGCGATTTCCAGGCGCTTTATGGCGTGGACATGCACATCGATGCTGGCGAAGTGCTCGCCATCATTGGCGCCAATGGTGCCGGGAAAACCACGCTGATGCGCGCCATTACGGGCCTGCTCAAAAGCGGGCCTGGCCAGATTAGCCATAGCGGTGTTGATATCGGCGGTCTGCGAGCGGATGAAATTGCCATGCGTGGCATTGCAATGGTGCCGGAGGGGCGGCAGCTGTTTCCGTCGCTATCAGTCAAAGAAAACCTAATGATTGGGGCGCAAGTCGGGCGCAATGGGCCTTGGAGTCTGGATGCCGTCTATGATCTGTTCCCCATTTTGGAAGAGCGCAGGGATCAGCAATCGACGTCACTTTCGGGTGGGCAGCAACAGATGGTCGCGATTGGCCGGGCATTGATGGCCAACCCTGACCTGATCTTGTTTGACGAGATCAGCCTCGGCCTCGCGCCCGTGATCATCAAAGACATTTACAAAGCTCTGCCCGGCATCATCGGCCAAGGCATGAGCGCCATCATTGTCGAACAGGACATCACTAAGGCGCTTTCTGTGTCCTCAAGGGTCTACTGCTTGCAAGAAGGACGCGTGTCGCTGGAAGGCGGCTCTGACACTGTGTCGCGCGAGGATATCTCCCGCGCCTATTTCGGGATCGAATAATATGGATTGGCTGAACGCAGTCGTGCAAGGCACCCTCTTGGGCGGGCTTTATGCGCTCTTTGCCGCGGGGCTGTCCCTGATCTTCGGGGTCATGCGCTTGGTGAACATCGCCCATGGCGACTTAATAGTTTTGGCAGCTTATTTGGGGCTGACGGTCACCACAGCAACCGGAATGCATCCTTTGCTGGCATTGGTGTTGGTCGTCCCTGTCATGGCCGCCATCGGCTACGCATTGCAACGCGGCTTGCTCAACCAAACTCTGGGCGATGATCTTCTGCCGCCTTTGCTGGTGACATTCGGGCTGAGTGTGATCATCCAGAACGCCCTTTTGGAAGGCTACACCGCGGATCCGCAAAAACTGAGCGCAGGCGCATTGGAGACTGCAAGCTTTGGCCTCGGCGGGCTGACACTTGGTGTGTTGCCAGCACTGACTTTTGCGATTGCCGTTGTTGTGATTTGGGGTCTGCAACGCGTCTTTTATCACACGCCTTTGGGACGCGCCTTTCGCGCGGTGTCCGACAATCAGGATATCGCGCAGCTGATGGGCCTTAATCGGCGACACATTTTTGGCCTCGCTATGGCGCTTGCGCTGGCGGTGACGGCTGTTGCGGGCATCCTTCTAGGTATTCGTACAAGCTTTGATCCTTCTATCGGCGGTGGGCGCCTGATCTTTGGCTTTGAGGCTGTGATCATTGGCGGTCTGGGCAACCTTTGGGGCACGCTTGCTGGTGGCGTCATCCTGGGCGTGGCGCAAACCGTGGGCGCTAAAATCGATCCCGGTTGGCAAATCCTTTCCGGCCACATCGCCTTTTTGATCATCCTTGCCGTTCGACCCAACGGCCTGTTTCCGAGGATTTCGGCATGACCACGCCCACCTATTCCGTCACCCGCTCCTCACAGGCGGCCCGCGTTGGCGCCGCACTTGGCGGGCTTGTTCTCATTCTTCTGATCGCCGCCCCGTGGTGGGCCGGCCGCGCCGATATGCGCTTGATGGGAGAGCTGTTTCTTTATCTTGCGCTTGCCAGCCTGTGGAACCTGATGGCGGGCTATGCAGGTTTGGTCTCTGTCGGCCAACAGGCATATGTCGGCTTTGGCGGCTACATGTTGTTTGCACTGACAATGTTTGGCGGATTGCACCCTGTTGCTGCTATTGCCCTTGCCGGAGTTCTGGGCGCGTTGATTTCGATCCCGGTGGCGGTCCTTATTTTCCGCCTTCGCGGCGCGTATTTCGCCATCGGCACCTGGGTCATCGCAGAGGTGTTCCGACTGGGGTTTGCGCAAATATCAACACTCGGCGGCGGCTCGGGATCATCCTTACCCGTCGCGATTGTCAGATCACTGGCCAGCAAGCGCGCCTTGCGTGAAAGCCTGTCATACTGGCTTGCGCTAGGCGCTGCCGTGTTGGTCATCACCGCTGTCTACTTCTTCCTTCGCTCTCGCAAAGGCTTGGCTCTGACTGCCATCCGCGACAACGAAACCGCTGCAAGCAGCCTTGGCATCGACATCTGGCGCACCAAATTTATCGTCTATGTGGTGACATCAGCTTTCACAGCCATGATCGGTGCGCTGATCTTCTTGCAGAAATTGCGGATTTCTCCAGACGCCGCCTTCAGCGTGAACGACTGGACCGCCTTTGTGATCTTCATCGTTGTGATCGGCGGCATCGGCACCATCGAAGGTCCGATCATCGGTACATTGGTGTTTTTCCTGCTGCGCGAAACGCTCGCCGACTTAGGCACCACTTATCTGATTGTGCTCGGCGTTGTCGCAATTGTTGTCATGCTCAAGGCCCCCAAAGGTCTCTGGGGCCTGATCCGCAGCCGCTTTGATATCCAAATCTTCCCACTTGGCTACCGCGTTATCAAACGCAACCCATCCTAAGGAGCCAGACCAATGGCAAAACAAAAAACCATCATCACCTGTGCCGTAACCGGCGCGATCCACACGCCCACCATGTCGGACGCCTTGCCCTATACCTATGACGACATCGCCCAACAGGCGATGGATGCCGCAGAGGCCGGCGCCTCCATCCTGCACCTACATGCACGCGACAACGAAACCGGTGCGCCCTCGGTGAACCCTAACGATTTTGCGCCGTTTCTACCGCGCATCAAGCAAGCGACAGATGCCGTTCTGAATATTTCCACCGGCGGTTCACTGACGTTGGCGATCCAAGACCGCATCACGCCGGCCAAAACTTTTTCGCCAGAAATGTGCTCGATGAATATGGGGTCGATGAACTTCTCGTTCCATCCGTTGGCGAACCGTTACAAAGACGATGATTGGAAATTCGATTGGGAAAAAGACTATGTTGCCAACTCGGATCAAAACATCTTTCGCAACACGTTCCGTGACATCAAAGAAGCCGCAGACACCCTCGCCCCGCATGACATCAAATTCGAACATGAATGTTATGATGTCGGCCATCTTTACAATCTGAAATTCTGCATGGACATCGGCCTGTTCAAGGCGCCTGTGTTTATTCAGTTCATCTTTGGCATCCTTGGCGGCATTGGCCCCGAGGTGGACAACCTGGTCTTCATGAAGCGCACGGCCGATCGGCTGTTTGGCGATGACTATCGTTGGTCCGTTCTGGGGGCTGGCGGATCTCAAATGGGCCTTGCCTCGACTGCAAGCCAGATGGGCGGCAACGTGCGCGTCGGGCTGGAAGACAGCCTGTTCATCACCCGCGGAAAACTGGCTGAAAGCAATGCTCAGCAAGTCGCCAAAATCCGGCGCATTGTCGAGGACTTGGGATGCGAAGTCGCCACCCCGGACGAAGCCCGTGAAATTCTGGACCTCAAAGGTGGCGACAAGGTTTCTTTCTGAAAGGGTAGCAAGCGATAAGGTAAGAGTTGATGACCCGGCGCCTGAATGAAGAGCATTGGCGATTGGTTTTGTTGGTTGCGGGTGCTTGATACCATCCAAAGTTAATCATCGGTCACCCGCCAGTATGGGCGGAAACCGGACTTTAGCAGCAACAGAAAAATCCCCGTCGCGAACAGTTGGAAACCGCCATTCAGGCCGCCCTGAAGTGTCCCCAAATGCTGCGCAGTGGACCAAGGTCGGCTGTGCACTGGAGCCGAGCCTTTCAAAGTTCAGTAACGTACAAATGTCAAATTGCCGGACTTTCACCTGCTTTTGCCTGCGGTCATTTTCGTTAGAAAAATCCACGGGGACAACGGCCGCAGAGCATAGCTAATGGAGAAAACGACTATGATACTTGGGCAGCATTTTTATCGTATTGCGGCAACTGATTGACGCCCAGCTCCTCAAACGGCAATGCCGATCACTGGTTCTGGATCAAAATTCAAAAGATCAACGCCGCGACGGTTTCTGCTTTGCTTTTCCGCGACGCGGCAGGAACGAACATCTTGATAGTTTCGAAATAGGTATCTGTCGCGACATCCTGAGACGGCGGGTCGAGGTCGAATAAGTGCCAAAGGCACCCTTGGGTTAATACTTGTTGACTTGATAGGGGCGCTCAACGGTACATTCGTTCAGATGGTAACGCGGAAAATTGCTCGCGTGCCAAAACCTCAATGGAGTGTTTTGATGTCATATAAGCTTGAAGACAACGTTGAAGAAGTGGCGAGCAAGTTGGGGTTTCCTGAGGGCCCAGTGGCGATGGATGATGGGTCGATCCTGTTCGTGGACATTGAATACCAAACCCTGATGCAACTGCACCCGGACGGGACGCTCGAAGAAATTGCGACACTTCCTGGTGGGCCGAACGGTCTGGCCATCGGGCCGGATGGGGCCGCATATGTCTGCAACAATGGTGGTGTCTACGGGTTTGCCAAAATGGATCCTTCCGCGCCTCCGGGGTCTGGGCGCAAAGCCAACCCAGCGCGAGTGGTTAACGTTCCGATCCCGATGAATCCAAAATACCAGGGCGGAGAAATCCAGCGGGTAGATCTGAAAACAAAAGAGGTCACAACGCTTTACTGCAAGTACAAGGGAAAGTGTCTGATTGCACCGGATGATATCGTTTTTGACAAGAAAAACGGGGGCTTCTGGTTTACCGACACCGGTACGGTGCACGCGGAAGGCAGCGATTTCGGGGCAGTCTACTATGCAACCATTGATGGTCAGACGTTGGAGAAGGTCGCGTCCATTCCGACACCAAACGGGATCGGCATTTCACCAGATGGCGATACGCTATACGTCTCTGATACGTCTTTTGGGCGGCTTTGGGCGATGAATATTGTGGGGGCTGGTAAGGTGGAACCAGGCCCGTTGGTCGGGATGCCCGGCAAAGTGATTCAAACCCTCGACGGGTATCAATGGCTGGACAGCCTCAAGGTGGAAGCGGACGGCAGAGTTTGTGTTGGCACGCTCATCACCGGTGGGATCAGCATCTTCAGCCTCGATGGCGCGGTTGAGCATCTGGAGTTGCCCGATCCCTTCACGACGAACCTGTGCTTTGGCGGCGAAGACATGCGCGACGTTTGGATTACCGCGTCAGGCACCCAAAAAATCTATAAAACCCGATGGCCGCGCCCCGGTCTGAAACTTGCTTACACGGCCTGATTGCCCCATCTGCATTCTTGAATTGCATGCCTTCAGAAGCGAATCAACTTTGGATAGAATATCGCCTCTTAATCCGTGAAATAGCTGCCGAAAATTGATAGACCGGTCAGTTTCCGTGATATGTTTAAGCCCATGGAACATGCTGCTGAGACTTCCAAGATGCCAGAAAGTCGTCGGGCTGAGCGCAGGATAGCCTCTGTCCTGTTCACCGACATGGTGGGCTACACTGCGACGGTAGAGGGGCTCGGAGCAGAAAAGGCTGTTCACTTTACGCGCGCGCTCCATGAGTTGCTGACAAAGGTCGTGGAGGAAAATGGCGGCACTGTGCGCGGGTTTGCCGGAGATAGTATTATGGCTATCTTTGGAATACCTGAAGCATTGGAAGATGCCGGACTGCGAGCATGCGTCACGGCGATGGCCATTCACCAGGCGTTTGAAGATGCGGGTGAGGCCTTTGACAAGAAATTTGGAAAACGTCCCGTTATGCGAGTCGGAGTCTGTTCGGGGTCTGTTATTATGGCAACCGTCGAAGGCGAAGGCGCGGACGTAACGGCCGTAGGCAACACCGTAAACCGCGCCTCGCGCATTCAAGCTCTGGCTCCAGAAGGGGGCTGTTTGATTTGCGACGACACCCGCCGAATGGTCGAGTGGCTGGTTGATCTGAGTTTTGGCGGTGAACACACCATGAAAGGCGTGTCAAAGCGCCAAAAGCTTTGGCAGCTGCAAGCCGTCCATGATGGTGCAACCCGATTTGACGCATCTCTTGGACGCGGACTAAGCGCATATGTCGGCCGCGACAAGGAGCTCTCGGTCCTGTCAGAAGCGCTTGGGCAAACTCCGAATGGTGTGTGCGTAGCCGATCTTGTGGCTGAACCCGGGCTTGGCAAAACCCGTCTGGTTTTTGAATTTTTGGCGCGTGCAAAGGCCTCGAATGTCCCCATCTTCACCGGTCAGTGCAATGCCGTGGGTCAGCGGGTGCCGTTTCTTCCCTTTCTTGAGGTCGTACGAGGGGCCTTCCAGCTTTACGATGAGGACAATCCAACCGAGATCGCGATTAAGCTGCGTCGGGGTTTGAAGCGGACAGATCTTCTTACAGACGAAAACCTGGGGCTATTGAAGAACCTCTTGGGTTTGGCTTTGCAGGACGGGGAACTGGACGGTTTGGACGGGGTGTTGATCGGCCTGCGGACGCGGGATCTGTTGCCCGCGTTGCTGCAAGCGCAATGTGATGCGGGGCCTGTGATCCTGTTGGTTGAAGACATGCATTGGGTCGACAGCGCTTCAGAGGACCTGATACGCAGGATCATTCGAGAGGGTCAGACAAACTTGCTGATCCTTTACACGCGACGCCCCGAATATGTACCTGACTGGCTAGACCATCCGGCTTTGAAGCAGATCACGCTCAAGCCACTTGAAGCCGAGGACATTCGAACCCTTGTGCAAACCCGTCTTGGGGTTGCGTCCCTTCCCGATACTCTTGTGTCTCAGGTCGTGGAACGCGCCGGTGGCAATCCCCTGTTTGCTGAGGAGGTTCTGAGCTTCCTTGTCGAACAGGGTGCACTGAAGGTGGCCGACGGTTCCGTTAGTTTCGATGTCGAGCAAGGTGAAACTGCATTGCCAGCAGGCATGCAGAGCCTGCTTTCAGCGCGCATTCAGCAACTCCAACCGGATGACCGCGCTTTTTTGCAGGCGGCTGCAACAATCGGGCGTCGGTTTGACCCCGGATTGTTGTCTCTGGTCGTCGAGCGTCCCGAGGAAACCGGGGTTTCGCTACGGCGGTTGGAAGCGCTTGATCTGGTTCACCGCGAGGCGAGTTCTTCGGACTACATGTTCAGGCATGTTCTCTTGCGCGATACCGTCTATCAAAGCCTATTGAGCGATCATCGATCGGATCTGCATTTTGCGATCGCCCAAGCGCTGGAAACCCGCAACGCGAACAGATTACCAGAAGCAGCGGAAACGCTTGCTTACCACTATGCTCAGACCGACCGTTCAGATTTGGCTTTTCACTATTCGGCTTTGGCTGGAGTGAAGAGCTTGGGCGTCTTCTCTGACGATCAGGCCAATCAATATTTTGCCGCGGCGCTGGCAATATACGAACAAGATCCAAGCTGCGCGACCGACGACGTTTTTGCAGAGTTTCTCGGGAACTTCGCGCTCTGCACGAACATCTCTCTTGATGTGATGACCATGATCAAGCTGGCCCCAAGGATGCAGCCCATTCTGGCAAGGATCGGAGACAATCCCAATCATATTCTTTTCTTGCACCACTACGTGTCTTGTTTGGTGTGCAATACCCAATTTATCGAGGCGCTGAGGGTCCAAAAAGAACTGACTGCCATGGCGGAGCGGCTGGGAGATCCGAAATCTATTTCCTATGCCATGGTCAATGAACTGTCCGTCTCGATCTATTCCGCACCGATTTCAAACGAAGAGTTCCAGGAGAAAAGGGAGATCATCGAGGACGCACTGAGCAATTTCGATGATGCATACTTGCAGAATTTCTATCTGGCGACGGTCGGCTGGAACGAGCTGACCCGTGGGCGTGTGGCCAACGCGCGTGCCACGGCCGAACAGATGGTCGCCGAAGGCACGCGGCGTAAAGACCCTAGGGCGCTTGGATACGGCACGGCCATGAAAGCTTTGGTGGCTGTCCTCACGGATGATCACCAAGCAGCGCTTGATTTGTCTACCGAAGCGCTTGAGTTATCGCGCGCCGAGTTTGAAATCGCGATCGCGGAATCTTCGCGTGTTAGCGCGCTGGTCGCTTTGGAACGGCCTGGCGCGCGCGACACGCTGCAAACGTACGTCGATTTGCGCGAAGCCGATGGCTGCACCTTATTTGCCGGTGTTCCACAGGGGATGCTGGGTGTCGGGCTTGCTCTGGAAGGAAAGGTCAGTGAGGGGCTGCACCACATCGAAAGTGTTATTGAGATCCGCGAAAAGGAAGGGGCTCTCATTGCTGCCGACTGGAACCGATTGCTCTTGAGCGAAATCTATCTTCAGATCCTTTCAGGCGAAGGGGACGCATCGATAGGTGTTTTGTTGCGCAATTTCCGGTCGCTGCTCGGGGTCATGCTGTCGGGCGAAAAACGGATCAAAGCGTTGATTGGTAAGGCTAGAGAAAACACCCAATTTGACACTGATGGCCACTACTTTGGTCGCGGCGAGATGATCCTTGGCCTGATGCACAAGCACAAAAAACGAAATGCACAGGCGATTGAGCACCTGAAAACCGCACAGAGGGTAATTGCCCCAAGTGGCAAAACCCCCATGCTTGCTAGAATCGAAGATGCGTTGGAGGAATTGACGGCCTAACCGGTTAGTTTCGAAAGATACCGGACGGCTGGCAGGCTGGGCAAAAACGTATAGGCCCCTCCGCGCGTTTCCACAAATCGCGGAAACTCGCTCAGCCTGATGCTCCCTCCGTCGCTTAACGTCAGATCAAAAGCGCTTGTCTCGGTCACATTTGCCCCCAGAAGCGGGTCATTCGTTCCTGTGATATTCGGGTCCTGCAGGCCGTAATTGATCCAGTCGCAAACAACAGCCTCAAATTGTGCTCCATAATTTGCACCTATGAAATTGCCGAGAAGTCCGCGTTCCGCCTTGTCATTTTCGACAGTCCGAGGGGCTTGATCGAAATCCGGACCATAAGACATGCCGCGCCGAACCAGACGACGTGAATGGTTGGCGATCCGTTGGACAATCGGGCCGCCTCGTGGATTGGCGCGGCGCATATGTGCTCCTGCCGGACAGCGCGAGTTGCGCGTATAGTCGAAATTGGTAGCAGAAATGCCGTCATCATTGTCTGAATTAGGTGACAGTTCATAGGTTGTGCCATTGCGCCAGCGCCCGCACATTTGTGCGGCCACAACTTCGCGCAGCGCATCGCGCCGGCCAATACCGCCGCAGATGTCCTTCTCGGCCCCCTCCGGGAGAAGCTTGTCCACGTCGGGATGTGTCATCAATTTGTCTGCGACCTTGGTCAAATAGTCTTCGAACCCGGCCGAATCCTGTTTTAGAATGCGAAAGGCGTTGAAAGCTCCGTTGCAGAAAACCTCTTTGGGATACGGGACAGTGAATTCCACGCCCTCAAGGTTGGTGGGATAGCCCAAAAGAACTGTTCCCAAAGGGTCTTTCGGTTCGTTTACGTCCACCTTTTCGGGGTCAAATATATGCTTGAACTTCGGTTGTGAAATACCGTCCTTATAACCGAAAAATACCTTTCCTTCGGGAAGGTTGCGCCCGTTGCGCACACCGAGAACGTCAAAGGCTTTCGCGACTTGCGCTTCAACCTTGTCAAAGTCGCCCGTATCATTGGAATAGATCGAAACCACAAGGTGAATGCGATCTAGTTCACGAAAGGGGACTGGCCATTTGTCGGGCGCGCTGGCTCCGACATCCCCTAGCTTGTTTGCACGATTTGCCATGCCTTCTTTGTACTCCGTCGGAAAGGTGTCAAGGCTCCGGCGAGGCAGGCCGAGTGCGCGCAAACCTTCAAAGGTGATTCCGACATTGAAGCAAACTTGAGGGGCATCGTCCCAATTCGCAGACCGAGTAATAGGTGGCACATCCTGCGGGTGATCTCCATCGGCGCTTTGCGCGAGAAATTGCCGCGCTTTGCCGCGATCAGTCACTTCCAGCATGAGGTGGCGCACGTTGTTCTTGCGATATCCTCGCAGGATATTGCCCTGAACCTCTTCAGAATTGAATTTGGTCATTACCATCCCACCCCAAGTTTGTTGCGAATTTGTGCGGCAGAGAAGCCCGGATACCCTCGATAGCCACCGCCCAACGAAATGTTCGGGTTCGCGTGTAACTGCAGGATCAGTTCGCGAGGAAGGCTTTCCAACGCGTGTGGAGGGTCGTTGGGTTTTCGACCTTCTGCCATGTCCTGAAGGCCAAACAATTCGATCGGATAGTCAGGTGCCTGAAACAGGTCGTGGTCGCGTACCCAATCGATGAACGCTTCGACATTTTCTTCGCACGGATACACCTTGTCGCCGCCTTCGACGACAAGCATCAGGGCATCAAAAACACTGCCGATCGTCGCAATGAAATCGCGGATATAGTTGCTGAAGTCTCCGTCGTAGACAGAAATCATACAAATATAATCTTCGACCAAAAGAAAACGCGCGGAATGAACTGTTCCGACATTATCCAGACCGGCGAACACTTCGTCCACGTTCTGGGCCAGCGCCATGACCGCCTTTGCACGACCGATCGGCGACTTGTCCTTTAGGGGCATGAGCAGGTTCATCATGCGTTGTGAACTGTCGCTTGGTTGCATCGTTTCACGGGGTCCACCCGGAAGCTTCTTTTTGCCGCTTCGCCACACCCAATAGGGCACAACAACGTACTTGGACAGGAATTGGAACCATCCCCGCTCCGGCAGGCTGTTGATATAGCTGTTCAGCCATCCACCTTGGTCGCTCATGACGTACCTCCCTGGCCGCTGAATGGACACGGATTACCGCCGCGTCTGTTGCTTGAATATTCGTAGACGTCCTTGCGAATGTGCAGCACAGGATCGCCTGACGGCTCAATCCCATCAATGAGGTGGCAAGGGTTGAAGCTCAGTTTTTCATTATATGTCTGTTGATCTTCAGGCATGCTCTCAAGCGTTAGCGTGCCCATCATGATCCTTTTGCGATGAGGCGGCCATTGGCGTGTGGAATCGTTGAAATCATCCCCGGTTTCGCCGACTTGCATCATCAAAGAAAAACGTGCCGTGCCATTCTCAAGCCGGGTTTTTAGTTCACTCTGCAAATATTCATTTTCTGGGGGTTTGGTGGGATCTTTGTTCAGGACACCCGCAACCGGAGCCCAAGTGAAGCGAACGTAGCGCTTTTCCTTGTTGCTGCCCGTAACGACAAATGTATGCACGGCATGATACGCCGTGCGCACGTAGCTCACCGGCGCGCCGATCACTGATGCGTCCAGAACCGCAGGTTGGGCCCAAATGTGAGCGTCGGCATAGCTGGTCGCGCCTTCATTCGGTCGCTCGTCTTGATCCGGATAGGGGTCGGGCATCGGCAATTGCAGTTTTAGATACTGCTTGATTTTCTCCCAGGGTGTCAGGCGCCTGCACGGCGCTGGCCGGGCGTGCAATGCAAATTCGAGGAATGTTTTGGGCGAGGGGGCAAAGAACACTGGCAATGTCATCGCCACAAGGTCGGTAGACCGTTTGTCGTCGAGATGAAAACGCACGGCCATGCCCCGCACATCGGACCAGCCATCATGCTCTTGCACGACCCCCATGCCGTTGGAAAATCGGACATTGACCTTTAATGCCTTTCCGTCTGTCCTGGTCTGGAAATGCTCGGCGACACAGTAGCCGGACGCAACCGCTGACGGCACGAAGTGTCCTTGAACACCCACGCCAACAGTGTGTACCGGGCGTCTTTTGGTGGAGCCCGCAGGGGGAGGCAAATCCAAGGCGTGAACGATGTCTTCAACAAGTTGTGGATCTTCCATGGCATTCCTCTGCAATCAGGATTTGACAAGCTGAGCACAACGGTGTGCGGATAATAGTTACAGCCTTCGGTTCAGCCGAAAAAATTGGCCGGCTCGGTTAGCAATTCGGACGGCGTAAAACCAAAAATGGCGCGGAAGAATATTATTCCGCGGCAGGCGGGAAACATCGCAAATAACTGTCACGTGCGCTGTGGGCAGCGCCAACTTTTTTGAACTCCCCTGCCTGCAAGGCCGAGGCGACAGCTGCCAGTGCTCGGTCAACCGGGTTCGGATCATCCACGTAACGGAAATTGCTGTCGAAATATATTAAATGACCTGGAGCCCAATATCCGGCACCGGTCCGGGATCCGACGAAAGCGGTCAGGGCGAGCCATTCGGCCTCGTGCAGGAAGCCCTTAAAGCTCACGGCCTTCCATATGCTGGCTCTTGTCCAATTGGGCAAAAAGGGTACGAGATCGTTTTCGTGCTGAAACCGATAGGTCTTTTCGGCAAGGCCAGAAGCCGAATAGCCTTCGGCGAAAGCTTCGTCGACTGATACGGCCGGAGCAAAGGCGTAAACTTCGATTTTGCCTTCGAGATCCGGCCAGGTTTGGTGAACGAGTGACGCCATCAAATAGGTCATCGCGCCGCCTTTGCTGTGCCCGGTAATAAGCACACCATTTGGAGCCTGATCGAGGATCAAACCCAGTTGCTCTTGGACCCAAGGCCACAATTCCTGCGCCGCTTCAGCAAATCCGCGTTCTGCGTGACCCAGATGCGCCTTTCCCAAAATCCATTTCAGCGGGCGCATATGGGCGTCATTAACCCAGTCCTTGACCCACCCCATAATGTTATGATGATCAAGCTCCGGTGGAAGGGTGCCGCGCACGGATACAACCGCATAGCCATCTTCGGTCAACCCAACGAGACACCCATTGATGTGGTCTTCGCCTGAACAAATAAAAGCAGGTGCATAAGTCTCGGGGCCTTCTACAAAGCCAACCGCACCTTGTATTTCCGCATCAACGTCATAAACGCAGCCATCGCCATTATCGACCCGCCGCAGGATATTGGAGGAGACGGCGGCCTCCTCTTCGTCATGGTGGATCTCGTAGGCGCAAACGCAGGCATTTATCATCCTGCGCGCCATGTTCGGATCTGCTATCACTTGGGTCTCTCCCTTCCTTGGCACAGCCTACGGCCAATCCCACCAATCGAGGTTGAACGAGCTAGATTGCGCCACATGTGGCCTTGCGGCCGGGCTTCCAGAGATGCGGTTCCTTGTTGGATCTTCGCTAAACAACTTTCTATTAATCAGAAGTTAACACTATCGTGCGGTCGCCGTTGAGTCTATCGCGCAGAATTTTGGTCTCTCTGTGATTGTTAAGGGGGGATGTTCCTCCCAAGGCGCGCGGGCCGGTGTCGGCGCCTGACTGGATTACGAAGCGTGGCTCATTCCGGAGCGATGTTCATCCAAGGCGAACCGCGCAACAGTCAACATTGTCCCCCACTGTTGACCTTGGCAGATCCACAATGTTGCTCCTATGCGCCAACGGCCGCTTCGGGGAAGCTGCAACGCAGCGGTTAGACATCTGGCCAAGGTCCGGTGTGGGCCAAAGTTGACCTGGCCCCAAGTTATTGAGCTAGTTCCAATTCTTGTACCGCGCAATGTCCGAAGCGAGTACAATTGCGTCGGTCCTCTGGCACCAACTGTCCCGTTCCGACGGATGCATTTTTCCCTAAAACGGCAGGCCGCCAAAAAGGAAATGGCGACACAACCGTGCCGCCATCCACTCTTAGCCTAGGCTCAATCTACAGGGGGTCTCAAAAATCCGTCTTTTGTCGCAAGAATGGACTTTCCTTGTCGGACCACAAACAAACAGAGCAGCTTGGTCTACCCGCACTTACTGTGGCCACAACTGCGGCACGTCATGCAGCCTTCCACCATCTGCAATTCAAACTGACCACAACTCGGGCACGCCTTGCCGCGTGGCGCTTCACCGACTGCCATAACCTCAGATTGCGGGTCCGCCTTTAGCCCCATGCCTTCGCCCTCGATGAAGCCAATCGCGATCATGTGACGCTCCAACACGCCACCAATCGCGGCCAGAATGGACGGGATATATTTGCCTTCCATCCAAGCGCCACCGCGCGGATCAAACACCGCCTTCAGCTCCTCAACCACGAAGGACACATCCCCACCGCGACGGAACACCGCCGAAATCATCCGTGTCAACGCCAGTGTCCACGCATAATGCTCCATGTTTTTGGAGTTTATAAAGACTTCAAACGGCCGACGATGACCGTTGATGATCACATCATTCACCGTCAAGTAAATCGCGTGCTCACTATCAGGCCATTTCAGCTTGTAGGTCGCGCCCTCAAGGCTTTGCGGACGCTCAAGCGGGTCAGACATATAAATCACTTCACCGCCGTCTGCGACGTGATCCGCGGGCTTTTCACCCGGCGCGTCCTCGGAGCTTTCAGAAACGGTCAGAACCGAACCAGTCACGTCATTGGGGCGATAGGTGGTGCAGCCCTTACAGCCGGTGTCCCACGCCTGCATGTAGACGTTTTTGAACTCTTCAAAACCGATGTCTTCGGGGCAGTTGATGGTCTTGGAGATCGAGCTGTCGATCCATTTCTGCGCCGCCGCCTGCATGCGCACGTGCGCGGCAGGTTCAAGCGTCTGTGCATTCACAAAATAGTCCGGTAACTCCTTGTCACCAAACTTGTCGCGCCACATTTGCACAGCGTAATCAACGACTTCCTCTTCGGTGCGTGACCCGTCTTTCTGCAACACCTTGCGCGTATAGGCGTATGCGAACACCGGCTCGATGCCGGAACTGACGTTGCCTGCATAAAGGCTGATTGTGCCTGTTGGCGCAATCGACGTCAGCAACGCGTTGCGAATGCCATGCTCGCCAATCGCCGCGCGCACATCTTCGTCCAGATCCTGCACCATGCCACCAGCAAGGTACTTATCCTTGTCAAACAGCGGGAAGGCACCCTTTTCTTTCGCCAAATCCACCGACGCCAGATAAGACGCCCGCGCAATCGCTCTCATCCAGGCCTCAGTCTGCTGCGCCGCTTCTTCCGAGCCGTATTTCAGCCCGAGCATCAGCAACGCATCCGCCAAACCCGTCACGCCAAGGCCAATCCGGCGCTTGGCTTGAGCTTCTTGGGCCTGCTGTTCCAGCGGGAATTTTGATGCGTCAACGACGTTGTCCATCATCCGCACGGCCGTTGCCACAAGGTCAGACATCGCTGCTTCGTTCAGCTCTGCATTGGCTTCAAACGGATTGCTGACCAACCGCGCAAGGTTGATCGACCCCAACAAACACGCGCCATATGGCGGCAAAGGTTGCTCCCCGCAGGGGTTTGTCGCGGCAATCTCTTCGACATAACTCAGGTTGTTGCGCTGGTTGATGCGGTCGATGAAAATCACGCCGGGTTCCGCGTAATCATATGTGCCCTGCATGATCTTGTTCCACAGATCACGCGCCTCAACCGTGTGGTAAACACGATCGCCAAAGGTCAACTCCCAAGGACCATCGGCCTTGACCGCTTCCATAAATGCGTCCGTCACGAGAACGGACATGTTGAACATACGCAGGCGTGCGGGGTCTGATTTCGCAGTGATAAAGCTTTCAATGTCGGGATGGTCACAGCGCATGGTTGCCATCATCGCGCCACGACGCGAACCGGCAGACATAATGGTCCGGCACATCGCATCCCACACATCCATGAACGACAACGGACCAGAAGCATCCGCGGCCACACCCATCACATCCGCACCACGCGGGCGAATGGTGGAAAAGTCATAGCCGATCCCGCCACCCTGCTGCATCGTCAGGGCCGCCTCTTTCAACATGTCGAAAATGCCGCCCATGCTGTCCGGCACCGTGCCCATCACAAAACAGTTAAACAGTGTCACCTGACGCGCCGTGCCCGCGCCCGCAGTGATGCGGCCTGCTGGCAGATATTTGAAATCTTCCAGCGCGGCGTAAAACTTGTCTTCCCAAGCTTTGGGGTCTTTTTCAACCTTCGCCAGATCGCGCGCGATCCTGCGCCAACTGTCTTCCACAGTGATATCGATCGGAGCACCATCCGCCTCTTTGAAACGATATTTCATGTCCCAGATTTGCTCGGCGATGGGGGCGGCGAAACGACTCATTGTGGATTCCCTGTAGGTTCTGCGCATTATTGTGAAGAGGCCCCAATCTATAATGGATCACACGCGCGGCACAACTGTGAACGCGAGGGAACGCACAAAGAATTTCACGAAGATGGCACAACAGGTTGCGGCGCCCCCCCTATAACATACAATATCATGCGTACCTTGGGACGAATCTGTGGGCAACCTGTGGATAATTTAATCAACCTCGTAAAACTCAGCGTCGGCACCGAAAGTGTCGACAGCCTGATCGCATGGCAGGAGATGCGGCGCGCCCAAATGCCCGACTCGCTGCCTCGGCACGTGACCCGGATGTGGCCCAAACGCGAGGTCGAGATTTTGGCGGGCGGCTCCATTTTTTGGGTGATCAAAGGGGTTATCCAATGCCGCCAACGGATTATGCGTCTGGACGAGGTGCGAGGCGACGACGGCATCCGCCGCTGTGCAATTGTGCTGGACCCGGAAATTCGCCGCACTGCCAACGCCACCAAACGTGCCTTCCAAGGCTGGCGGTATCTCAAACCTGAGGACGCCCCCGCAGATCTTCCGAAGTCGCGCGCCAACGACGACACCCTGCCCGACGACCTCAACCGCGCACTGGCGGACATCGGCGTGCTATAGCCGCAAATTTGCACAGATACCTCTATCGATGGCGGTATTTATGCAAATTCACACATCTGTCATCGTGTCTCCAACACAAGGAGACACGCCATGCCCACCACTCACACCGCTTACGCCACCGCCGAAACACTGGATTTTCCCGGCGCGATTACCTTGCGTATTTTGCTGACCGGGGACGACACTGGCGGTGCACAGGAGATCTTTGAGGACATCGTGCATCCCGGCATCGGTCCCGGTCGCCACATTCATCACGATCAGGACGAAACCTTCTTTTTCCTCGAAGGTGACTTTGTTGTCGAAATCGACGGGGTATTGCACGAAATGTCCCCCGGCGACGTCGCCTTTATCCCGCGCGGCACGGTGCATGCGTTTAAAAATGTCGGCGCGACCAAAGGCCGCCTGCGGTATGTCTTCACCCCCGCATTGAAAATGGAAACCATGTTCCGCGCCTTTCATGCCGCCGCGCAAACCGGCGCAATCACCCAAGACGTGATGGCACAAATTGCACAGGACAACGGTCAGGAATTTGTCGGCCCGCCGCTATAGGCCAGCACCAAAAACAAAAGCGCGGCCCGTATGG
>NZ_LAJH01000010.1 GCF_001292625.1 Shimia sp. SK013 | reverse complement strand
CTCAACACTCGCAGACCCCTCCGTCGTCGAAGACCTCATCGATAATAGAATGAACACCTAATTCCCTGGTTCGGGCATTCCAATTTGTCTGAACCCACTCCTTGTCGGGCCGGCGTAGTCGCTGGCCCGCTTTTTTGCACGAACCTGATTGCCATTCGCCTAACCCATGCCTAGCCTGCCTGAATGAACGAACATTCATCCACACAGGACCGCCCACTGCTTGGTATTTTGTTGATGCTGGGGTTTTGCGTTATGGCCCCCATTGGGGATGCGTTAGCCAAACTGCTTTCCACACAAATGCCGATGGCCCAATTGGTGGCTGTGCGGTTTGTCGTGCAGGCGGCCATTTTGATCCCCATCGTGATCGCCACCAAACGGCACTGGCGCATGCCGTCCCGCGTTCTGCATCTTGTGTTCTTGCGCACTGTTCTGCACATTCTGGGCATTGGCTGCATGTTTACCGCGCTGCGGTATCTGCCACTGGCGGACGCGGTTGCGATCGCCTTCGTTATGCCGTTCGTCATGTTGGTTTTGGGCAAATACATCCTGCACGAAGACGTCGGCCTGCGCCGCATCCTTGCTTGCATCGTCGGTTTTATTGGCACGCTATTGGTGATCCAACCCAGCTTTGCCAAAGTTGGCGCACCCGCGCTCCTGCCACTCGCAGTCGCCTTTATCTTTGCGTTCTTCATGCTGCTCACCCGCAAGATTGCCAAAGACATCGACCCCATCTCACTTCAGGCGGTCTCAGGTGTAATCGCCTGTGTGCTGCTCGCCCCCCTGCTTTGGCTTGGCCCATCCACCGGAATTGCCGACCTTGACCTCATTGTGCCGCAAGGCAACGTGATCTGGCTGCTTCTGGCCATCGGGATCGCTGGCACTGTCGCACACCTCTTTATGACGTGGTCGTTACGCTATGCGCCGTCCACAACGCTCGCGCCTATGCAATACATCGAAATCCCGTTGGCCGCGTTGGTGGGATGGGTTGTCTTCAATGACTTGCCAAACGGGCTGGCCGCGCTTGGAATCTGCATCACCATGGGCGCGGGGCTTTATATCGTGTTCAGAGAACGGGCCATGTTGCGTCAGCCGCAAGAAGCGCCCTGACCGCCTCAGCCAAACACGCACGTGGAAGGATCACCAACATACCCGGAGCATCCATGCGCAACCGCACGTCTCCCAGCGCGGTGTTAGAGGTCCCGATCCGCCGATCCGGCGCCAACTCGAGTCCATCGATTGGCCACATAAGCCCGTCTGACTGACCGCTCACGCGCGCCATTGGAAACAGCGACACCCGCGTTCCAGCGGCAACTTTTAACGTTAGATCAGGCGGCGCAGCAAAAACCAGATCTTCCCCCCCTAACAGCAGACAGCGCCGGTTCGCCTGCCGCACCAAGGTGTTAAAGGCCGCCAGATGATGATCCACCCGCGCGCCGCC
This sequence comes from Shimia sp. SK013, assembly GCF_001292625.1. Classification (GTDB taxonomy): domain Bacteria; phylum Pseudomonadota; class Alphaproteobacteria; order Rhodobacterales; family Rhodobacteraceae; genus Shimia. The sequence continues at coordinate 127,703 of NZ_LAJH01000010.1, read as the reverse complement.
AAACCCAATCCCGACAATCAAAGGTGCATCAACAGACCGCAACGCTTTGTCAAAGTCTGTGGTTTCCTGCTCGGTGATCTGATGCAGCTTGTGAGCGGGAAACGCTGCACGAACGTCCTCAGTCAACGAGTCAAAATCCCCGATCACGGCCTCCGGAACAAGGCCGAATGACAAACAATGCGCCGCCCCACCGTCGGCTGCCACCACGTCCGGTGCCAGATTTCTGGCCTGTATCACATCCAAATTGGTTAACGAACCGGCGCCCACAAGGGTCATTGGTTCCGCGCTTTTTACAATGATTGTCATAGCCCTGTTTTACCCCAACTTGTTTGCCACGCCACATTTTGGCCCCAAAATGATACCCTGCGTTGCACAGAATCGGTCACGTTTCGACTTTCCTGTCGTGGTAAAGAGATAGTCGAGCAGTGCAAAGGACCCGAATTAAATGGTTACAAATAACAAAGTGCTTACGGTTTCTTACGGGACTTTCTCGTGTACCCTTGAGGGGTTCGAGGACTCTTTTGATACGATGAAGGCGATTGCGGAATATTTCCGCGATCTTGCCTCTGACGATCGTTACTTCGGAGCCGAGCCCCCGACCCCCGATGCCGAGATGCTGGCACGGATCGCCGAGCGTGAAATCGAACGCCGCGTCAGCGCGCGCATGGATCATGGTGCCATCGTTTTGCGCGCCACCGACGCTGCCGACCCAGCGCCGCAACCCGATCAGGAAACTCCATCAAATGACCCTGCGCAAGAAACTGTGCAAGATGTCTCGACTTCCGTAGACGAAGATGAAGCCTCTGATGACGCCGTTTCCGAAGACACCGCTGACGCAGATGCGACGCCACACGTCGAGGCCGAGACACAGGTTTCCGTCGATGCACTGGTTCAAGAGGAACTGATCGAAGAAACCGCACAAGAGGCCATGGCCGAGGATCCGTCCGAAGCGGAAGCCCAACAGTTGGTCGAAGATGACATCGAAGAGGTTGCCCAAGTCTCTGAGGACAGCATCGCGGTCGACGAGGCTCAAGAAGAAGATGAAGGCGATCTCGTAAATCCTGACGAGATCGCGTCTGATGACATCGAAAACGTGCTTGATACGGGCGCGATTGCAGACGCATCCAAAGAAGAACTGAATGTTGACGACGCCGCCCCGGAAATCGACGGTGATATGTCTGACGCGTCCTCGGATGAAGACGACGACGACATGTTCGATATCGGCGCGATTGTTGCTGCAACTTCAGAAGACGTACACGTTGACGAGACCGCTATCGACGATGATGTCGAAGACGCCGCCGAAGCTTTGGAGGACGTCAGCTTTGATGCGTTCGCCGCGTCGGACGTATTGGTCCTGCAAGACAGCATCAAAGCCGCCATGGCCGACGAAGACATTACCACAGCAGAGTTCGACGACGCACCAGTAGAAGTCGCCGCCGACATCGAAGTTCTCCCGCCTGTTGTCGACGCCGACGCAGAAGACTGGGACGACGACGAGGACGCAGTTGATACCGACTACGCCGAGAACTCAATTGCTGCCAAACTCGACCGTATCCGCGCCGTGGTTGCGCGCGGCAGCCATGAGGCTGACGAGGACGGCTTTTCTGAGGACGAGCACGCACGAGATATCGCTGAACCCGACAATTCTATTGCGGCGGCTTTTGATAACGTAGGCGACGACATCCAAGATGTGACCGCCAACGACATTATTGACGAAACACCTGAGCAACCAACCGAGGCAGACAGCAAACCAACGCTGCGCGCACGCGTCGTCCGCATGAAAAAAGCGGACTTCGAAGAGGCCGTGGCCTCTGGCCTACTTGAAGCGGAACCGGTCGACGACAACGAGACTTTGGAAGACGAGGATGGCGATGACATCTTTGCCGAAGACGTTGCACCGGCCGACATCAACGCCGCCGCTGATACAACGCTGACGCCAGAAGACGAAGCTGACCTGATGGCTGAGTTGGCACAGGTTGAAGCCGAGCTGAAAGGTGAAACCTCCCCCCAAAGCGCACCCGTTGCCGAAGACCCAGTCGAAACCATGGCTGAAGATCTGGACGATTTGGACGATGACTTCGCTGATGACGTTGAAGACGACGTTGAAGACGCCTCCGAAACACCCGCTCTTGAGGCTGACCCGGAAGATGCCAACACGGCAGGCGCCGCACATGGTGAGCCGGATTTGTCCCGTCTGATGGCCAAAGCCAACAGCGAAATGAAAGAGCCCGAAGGCTCACGCCGTCGCCGCGCCATCGCACATCTGCGCGCTGCCGTTGCTGCAACCCGCGCTGAAAAAGCCGCCGGTGGCCTCACCGGTAACAAAGACACCACAGCGGTTTATCGCGACGATCTGGCGAGCGTTGTGCGCGCGGTTCCCGGTGGCAAAGACGCCTCCCAATCCGCAACGTCCAAGCCGCGCGGCGCCGCTGCTCCGCTCAAACTTGTGGCAGAACAGCGCATCGATACTTCCGAGAAAGCTCCTGAGGCCGAGGCAGAAACACCTCCCGCAACTCAGGATGCACCTGCTGCTGAAGAGAAAAAGGCACCACGGCGCGTTCCTGTTCGCCCGCGCCGGGTGTCCACCGACCGGAAAGACCGCGAAGAAATCGCGCGGACTGTTGCCCCGGTCGGGTCAGTTTCTGCTGTGCAAGGCGGCTTTGCCGACTATGCCCAGACAGTTGGCGCCGCCACCATGCCGCAAATTCTAGAAGCAGCGGCGGCTTATGTGACCTTTGTCAAAGGTCAGGAGCGCTTCTCCCGTCCGATGCTCATGCGCATGGCGCGTGACATCAACGAGGCAGAGTTCTCCCGCGAAGAAGGCCTGCGCAGCTTTGGCCAACTTCTGCGCGACCAAAAAATCCGCAAGATTGCCGGTGGTCGTTTTACTGCTGACGAAAGCATCAACTTCAAACCACAGGATCGTGCCGCAAGCTGATGCACCGCGGACTTCATTCCAAGACAAAAGCCCGGCCATTGCGCCGGGCTTTTTGCATTTCTGGAAAGGTTGCATCACACCGCTCCTGCTTTGACTTTCGACCCGCTTCTGGCTACCGTCAGGACAACCTCGGATACACGGGGACCATTGAGGTGGACGCGCAGCATGTCCCAGCACGGAAATTCACGTGCAGCCGGGCCGACAGACTCTGAACTTCTTGCCATAGGCAAGCTGCAGTTTCTTGCCAGTTTTTGCCCGCTGCACCAGAAGATGCCTGCCTTGGCATTGGCCCGGATTTTTTATCCGGCGCTGAACAATGGCTGCGTGCGATTTTTTGAGAACGAGCATGGCAAAACCGCTGCCGCCTTGATTTGGGCGCGGCTAAGCGACGAGGTCAGTGATCGTCTGCTGCGGGATGGCATTCTCCCTTCGGAGGCAGAGTGGAGCAGCGGCAATACGCTTTGGTTTCTTGATCTGATTGCTCCTTTTGGGCACGCCCGCGTTGTGGCGCGCACCATTGCGCGTTCGCCGCCCGACGAACCGTTTTGGTTCGCGCGCATCGATCAACATGGCACCCTGCGTAAAGTTGTGCGCGGCGATGTTTTGGCCCGCCATGGCACGCAGGTCGCCACGTGGCACGGCTCTGACTGGATGGGAGGAGACTAAATGGGTTTTCCACTGCCTGACACCGGCGAGGTCACCGAAGATACAGGTGTGTCCGGCGGTTATCTCAGTACATCCGGCGACGTGGATTTCTGGTTCGGAAATGACGCTGGCGCATGGACGGCCGAAACCATCACCGGCGCGTATGGCAGCGCCTTGGTGATCGACGACAATGGCAATTGGACCTACACGGCGCTCAACGACCACCCGTCGATTGCGGCGCTCAACAACGGTGACACGCTCACCGAAGTGTTCACAGTGACGTCGACGGGCGGCACCACAACCATAACCATAACTATCAATGGCACCACCGATCCGCCCTGTTTTGTTGCGGGAACTTTGATTGAAACCGCCTTGGGTCCACGCGCCGTGGAAACCCTGACCATTGGCGACCTCGTCCTGACCCGCGACGCCGGTCCGCAACGCATCAAATGGATCGGGACTAGCACCGTTGACACGTCGGCAGGTGACGACCTCGCAAACCTGCGTCCGGTGCGCATTCGTGCGGACGCGTTTGGTCCGGGCGTTCCGGATCGCGACTTGCTGGTGTCCCCGATGCACCGGCTCCTGGTCAGCGGCCCCAACACAGCGCTGCTGTTTGGAAAATCCGAAGTGCTGTGCGCCGCGCGCCATCTCGAAAATGGCGATCAAATCACACAGGTCGACGCAGGCATTGTGCGCTATGTGCATCTGTTTTTTGACCGCCACCAGATTGTCACCGGAAACGGCATGGCCAGCGAAAGCTTCTTTCCGGGCAATGTCGGGTTGGACCGCTTCGAAGAACAGGCGCGCGAGGAGCTGTTTGCGATCTTCCCTGATCTGCGGTCCTTGCCGGAGAGCTATGGACAGCCAGCCCGCCAGATCCTGCGCAGATACGAAGGCAGCGTGATACGGAATCTTTTTCCCGGCGGCTAACGCCGGAGTCCCCAAAATTTCACCCGAAAGATCCGATTGGGATCAATAGACGTCGTCTTCAGGTGGCGCATCCGGATCGGCCTGACCAATGCCCATAAAGATCGACTTAAACGGCAAAACCCAAACGATGCCCAACCCGACATACAAGCCGAGCGTCACCAGAAACGAACTTGGATTCAGCCATGTCGCCAACACGCTGGCCACAAGGATGTAGACGGGCAGACCAACCACAAGGATGACCAATGCCCAGCGTCTGCGGGCTTTGTAACTTAACGCCATTGGTGGTCTCCTTTTCCTCGGATTGCTCTGTCTTCGGGATCAGTCAGCAAAGGGATCCGTGACCAAGATCGTGTCTTCACGCTCAGGGCTGGTCGACAACAGGGCCACCGGACACTCAATCAACTCTTCGACGCGCCGCACGTATTTCACCGCATTGGCAGGAAGATCGTTCCAGCTGCGCGCGCCTTCAGTGGTCTCAGACCACCCCGGCACTTCCTCATAGATCGGCTTACAGCGGGCCTGCTGATCGGCTGCGGTCGGCAGATAATCCAAACGTTCGCCGTCTAGATCATAAGCCACACAGATTTTGAGTGTCTCAAACCCGTCCAGCACATCAAGCTTGGTCAGGCAGATGCCCTTGATGCCGGACGTGGCACAAGTCTGACGCACCAAAGCCGCATCAAACCAGCCGCACCGACGCTGCCGGCCTGTGGTGGTGCCAAATTCATGGCCACGCGTGCCAAGACGCTCGCCATCCACATCCGGCGTGCCATCTGCGTTCAACAATTCGGTCGGGAACGGGCCTTCACCCACACGGGTTGTATAGGCTTTGACAATGCCCAAAACGTAATCAATCGATCCCGGGCCAATGCCCACACCGGTCGCGGCCTGCCCTGCAATCACGTTGGAGCTGGTCACAAACGGATAGGTGCCAAAATCAATGTCGAGCAACGCGCCTTGCGCACCTTCAAACAAGATTCGTTTGCCAGCTTTGCGCTTTTCGTTAAGCACTTTCCAAACCGGCGCGGCAAAAGGCAGAATTTCTTTGGCGACCTCTTTGAGTTTTGCCACCAATGCATCGCGGTCAATCGCCTCAACACCCAAACCTTTGCGCAGTGGATCATGGTGCTGCAACGCGCGGTCGACGCGGGCCTCAAGCGTGGCGTGATCCGCCAGATCAGCGACACGCACCGCGCGACGGCCAACCTTGTCCTCATAGGCTGGGCCAATGCCGCGACCTGTCGTACCAATCTTGGTGCCTTTGGAGGCGGCTTCTTCACGGGCGCGATCCAATTCGCCGTGCAGCGGCAGAATGAGCGGTGTGTTTTCAGCAATCATCAATGTCTCAGGCGTGATTTCGACGCCTTGGGCCCGCACGGTTTCGATTTCGTTCAGCAGGTGCCATGGGTCCAAAACAACCCCGTTACCGATCACCGAAAGCTTACCGCCACGCACAACACCGCTTGGCAGCGCGTGTAGCTTGTAGACTTTGCCATCAATCACCAGCGTGTGGCCCGCGTTGTGGCCGCCTTGAAAGCGCGCGATGACATCAGCGCGCTCGCTAAGCCAATCCACGATTTTGCCTTTTCCTTCGTCGCCCCACTGGGCGCCTACGACGACAACATTGGCCATATCCGGTCCTTTACACAGAGATCAAACCCGCGCCCTTTTAGCCACGTTAAGCGGCGCTTAAAACCGCAAAGTGACCCGAAGGCTGGACAGAGTGCAGGAAATTGCGCAAGCATGCCCGAAAAAGGGCACATCGAGGGGCTTTCATGGGGCTATTGATACGGTGGGTCTTCGCCTTCCTGTTGCTGGCGCTGACCTTCAATCCAACTCAGTACAACTATGTCCAGTGGGGCAGCGTAAATTATGTCGAGGAATTGCCTCTGACTGTACTGTTGGGGCTGTTGCTCGTGATTGGCTACATTATCTATCTGCGCGCGACGCTGCGCTCGATTGGTGGCTTTGGCATGATGTTGGTACTTTCTCATGATGTTGGTACTTTCTGTGGTCGCAGCACTTGCTTGGGTGCTTTACGACTGGAAAATGCTCAGCCTCGACAACACCGACGTGAATACATGGATCGCGATACTGGCGCTGTCGATTGTGCTGGGAATCGGCATGGGGTGGAGTCACGTGCGGCGGATGCTGTCTGGCCAGCTGGACGTAGACGAAGTCGACAGCTAAGCGCATCAGGGGCGCTGCCCCTGCCACGGCATGCCGTGGCCACCCCGAGGTATTTAGGGAACAAAAAAAGCCTCTTAAAGCCGTACGAGTTTTACCGGATCGCCATGTGGCGTCGACAGATAGGCTTGTTTCCAAGCGTCGCGCATAGTCTCAATCGCCTCTGGTTTTGCCAGATCTCGACCGCGCAACAGCGTTTCAAGCGCCGCAAGCCAGGCATTAAAGTAATCTTCGCCGCCATCGAGTTCCCGCGCCAATCCGTGGGCCTTTAGCGTCGCACCAAAAATCTCCGCCCACTCCGTCCAGCTGAAATGCCCGGCTTCGTTCATCGCCACGGTCAAGGCAAACACCTGTGCGTGCCACGGCGCTTCGAATGCGGGTTCGGGGCAGACGCTCATGCCGGCTCCAGATAGCTCTGCCACAGGTCCAACACCATCTCGTCGTCGGCTTCGGCCTCATTGCCCCAAAGCGCACGCGCGGCGAAGCGCACCGCGTATAACGGCTCGGGCGCTTCTCCAAGCCCGTGCGCGTTGCTGTCTGGAAACACATGCGCGCCGTGCAACAATTCAATGACCCCAACCGCGCCGGCGGCATAAGCAGGCAGGCGCGTGTGCCCACCGGACACCGCCACATTGCGTGCCGGACGCCGCACCTGCACGCGGTCGCCGACGGCAAACATCGCTGCATCCGTATCTCTTGTATAAGGACTGCCGGCGGCCAGAGCTGGCGCCACATTTTCCGCTTTCAACGCCCGCCCTGTCAGCGGCGACACCCCGTCTCCGCGTCCGGCGTCCAATTCTTCAAGCGTCAGCACGCCTTTGGCCACAAGGCTGTCTGTGAGACCGCCCAGCCACTTTTCGTAATAGGAAAACCCAGCATAATCCGCAGCCGAAAGGCATTCACGTGCATGACGCGAGGCATCAATATTCCATTGCCCCAAAGCCCCGCACGCCAAGTTCAGCGCCAAGGCCCGTTCGTGCCACGTCTTGGCAAAGGTTGCGTTGTCGTCGGGATCAACGGCGCCGGTGCCAAACCGCCCGCCCATGTCGTGAATACGGCTCATGCGCCGGGCTCCCGTGCCAAACCGGTCCCGATCATGCTGTCGCGTGTCACCAGGTCCGCCAGCGCCTCCTGCGAAAGACCCTCCGCACCCGCGGGGCGCCTCGGCACCACCAAATAGCGAACCTCAGCAGTCGAATCCCAAACCCGTACCTTTTGCCCCGCGCTCAAAGTCACGCCAAACTCTGAAAGCACTTTGCGCGGCTCACGCACGGACCGTGCCCGATACGCGTCCGATTTGTACCACCCTGGCGGAATGCCCAAAAGCGGCCACGGATAACAGCTGCAAAGAGTGCAAACCACGAGGTTGTGCACCTCCGCAGTATTCTCGACAAACACCATGTGCTCGCCCTGCCGTCCATAAAGCGCCATCTCTTTGAGTCGCGGCATCGGATCGGTCAGCATTTCTTCGCGAAACGCCGGATCTGCCCACATCTTGGCCACAACCGATGCGCCATTTTTGGGCCCGATGCGGTTTTGATAGGTGTCGACGATCTCATCCAACGCAGCCGGATCCACCAGGCCTTTTTCTGTCAAAATGGTTTCGAGCGCCTTGACCCGCAACGCAGGGTCTGATGGCAGATGGGCATGTGGGTGATCATGGTCATGTGGCATGACGTGACCCTGCCAGAGGCACGCGGCCCATGTCCACCCCGCGAGCGGCATTTCATGCCCCGTCACAAATGCGCAGGAAACATCCTTGCCCCCCGCGCAAAACTTGCCTACATAGCGCGCTAACAATCTGAACGCTTGCATGACAGGTCCCAATGGAAAACGTTGTCCTTATCATCCACCTTCTTCTCGCTCTGGCCCTGATCGGGGTCGTTCTGATGCAACGTTCCGAAGGCGGTGGCCTTGGCATGGGCAGCGGCGGCGGCGGCGGAGCCATGACAGGCCGCGCAGCGGCAACAGCTCTGGGCAAAGTCACTTGGGTGCTTGCCGGCGCATTCATCTGCACCTCGATTGCGCTGACTGTGATTGCGGCTCAGAATTCGTCTTCCAGCTCGGTCTTTGATCGGCTTGGCACCTCCGCCCCTGCAGCGGAAGAAACCGACGCGACGCTGCCAAGCGGCGACTCACTGCTGCCCCCGGCCGAAGGTGACGCGCCGCTGGTGCCACGCGCCGACTGACCGGGTAACAATCCCAAAGAAATTTAGGCGGTCCTTTTGGACTGCCTGAATTTTTGCCCCCTGCGGGCATTCACTACAGCTTGAGGCACCAAAGCCGTTCGCAACAGCATCTTGCGATCTGGTTGCCAAATTGCTGCGAATCCTTTATGACTCAAAGCCCGTGATGCATGGTCAGAATCTTCTGTTCCGGGCGCTTCATACATTGACAGGCACGTCTAAAAATCACGGGAGATGCCACAGGCATGGCACGCTATATATTCATTACTGGTGGAGTTGTTTCGTCTCTGGGCAAAGGTCTGGCGTCAGCAGCATTGGGCGCATTGCTTCAGGCACGGGGGTATACTGTGCGACTGCGCAAGCTCGACCCTTACCTGAACGTTGACCCTGGCACGATGTCGCCCTTTGAGCATGGCGAAGTTTTTGTGACCGATGACGGTGCAGAAACTGATCTCGACCTTGGCCACTATGAACGGTTCACCGGCGTGCCTGCGCGGATGACCGATTCCGTTTCTTCGGGCCGGATTTATTCCAACGTTTTGGAAAACGAACGCCGGGGCGACTATCTGGGGAAAACCATTCAGGTGGTTCCGCACGTCACCAATGAAATCAAAGAATTCCTGCATGTGGGCGACGACGAAGTCGACTTTATGCTCTGCGAAATCGGCGGCACCGTGGGTGACATCGAAGGCCTGCCTTTCTTTGAAGCGATCCGTCAGTTTTCGCATGACAAACCGCGCGGCCAGTGCATTTTTATGCACCTGACTTTGCTGCCCTATCTTGCGGCCTCCGGTGAGCTGAAAACCAAACCGACCCAGCACTCCGTCAAGGAACTGCAATCCATCGGTATTGCACCTGACGTTCTGGTTTGCCGCTCCGAGCAGCCAATTCCCGATAAAGAGCGCAACAAAATCGCCCTGTTCTGCAACGTGCGCAAAGAGCATGTCGTAGCAGCTTATGACCTCAAGTCGATCTACGAAGCACCGCTGGCTTACCACCGCGAAGGGCTAGATCAGGCCGTGCTGGATGCTTTTGATATCGCCCCCGCCCCGCGCCCCGATCTCAAGGTCTGGCAGGATGTGAACGACCGCATTCACAACACCGATGGCAACGTGAACGTGGCCATCGTCGGCAAATACACACAGCTTGAGGACGCGTATAAGTCCATCAAAGAAGCGTTGACGCACGGTGGCATGGCCAACCGTGTCAAAGTCAACGTCAACTGGGTGGATGCTGAAGTGTTCGACAAAGGCGACGCCGCGCCGTATCTGGAAGGCTATGACGCCATTCTGGTGCCCGGCGGCTTTGGCGAGCGCGGCACCGAAGGCAAAATCAAAGCCGCGCAATATGCGCGCGAGCACAAGATTCCTTATCTCGGCATCTGCCTTGGCATGCAAATGGCCGTGATCGAGGCCGCCCGCAATGTCGCAGGCATCGCCGACGCAGGGTCCGAGGAATTTGACCACGAGGCTGGAAAAACCCGCTTTGAGCCGGTGGTCTATCACCTCAAGGAATGGGTGCAGGGCAACGCCAAAGTCAAACGCAAGGCGTCCGACGACAAGGGTGGCACCATGCGTCTGGGTGCGTATGACGCGACCTTGATAGAAGGCTCCAAAGTGGCTGATGTCTATGGTGGTCTCGCGATCGAAGAACGGCACCGCCACCGTTATGAGGTGGACATCAAATACCGTCAAAAGCTCGAAGATTGTGGCCTGAAATTCACCGGCATGAGTCCGGATGGTCGTCTGCCGGAGATCGTGGAATGGGCAGATCACCCGTGGTTTATTGGCGTGCAGTTCCATCCGGAGCTCAAATCCAAGCCTTTTGACCCCCACCCACTGTTCCGCGATTTTGTGCGCGCCGCGAAAGACAATTCGCGTCTCGTCTAATCCGCACCAAGACAATTTGTTGTTTTGAACGCCTGGCCGGTTGGTCGGGCGTTTTTATTTTTGGGATGAAATGTCAGCTCTGATCCGAAGTCTGCAATCTTCCCCCCAATCCCGGATTGACTAGAATCACCACTTCGCCAACGCTGAAACAAGATCATTTGAACCAAGGATTTTGTTTATGCTTTTGCGCGTTTTCGCAGCCGCCACCCTCATTGCAACGCCGCTTATCGCCAACCAACCCGAGCGTGCGGACCTCCTCATGAAACTTATCCGCGCCAACGGCTGCCAGATGACCTCGGTAGAGGCTGACGAAATCCTGCCCCAACGCGGCTCCCCAATGGATGAGACCCGTATCGTTTTCCTCAGCTGGATACCGGACGGCTTGGTCGAGATGCACGAATTTGAAGGCATCAAACTCTCTGACAAAGGTTGCCAAGGCGCGTGACCTTCGGCACCTTGACCAAAAAGAAAAACGCTCAGGAAGGATTACACTCATGGCCAAGGGCTATTGGATCGCACGCGTCGACGTCGATGACATGGAGCAATACAAAAAATACGTGGCAGCCAATGCAAAACCATTTGCCGATTATGGTGCCAAATTTCTGGTCCGCGCCGGACAGTTTGAAAACCCCGAAGGCGGGTCGCGCTCGCGCAATGTCCTGATCGAATTCCCAACGTATCAGGCCGCGCTCGATTGCTACCAAAGCGCGGATTATCAAGCCGCAATCAAACTGCGCTCCGCTGTCGCCACCAGCGATCTGGTCATCGTCGAAGGGTACGAACCATGATCTGGGACAGCCTGCTTGAGCGTCTGAAAAACAAACCCGCACAGCAAGAGTTGCCTGAACTGGACGAAAAACTCGCCCTTGGCGCGCTCATGGTGCGCGTGGCCAAGTCCGACAACAATTATCACGCGATGGAAATTGGCGAGATCGACCGCATCCTCGGGGCCGCCTTTGGCCTGAACGCCGTGCAATCCGCCAAGATGCGGGCAACATGCGAGAAACTCGAAGCCGCCGCGCCGGGCACACCTGATTTTGCCCTGATGATCCGCGAGCACATTGACTACCCGCACCGCCTCGAGGTCGCACAGCAGCTCTGGCAGGTGATCATCGCTGACGGCGCCCGCGTTACGGCCGAACTCACCAGCTTGCACGAAATTGAAGCCATGCTGGGGATCAAACCCGAAGATAGCCCCGCGGACGATTGACCGCGAGGCTGACGGGTCACGTGCTCAGAAATCAGGCGACCGCGCTCACTGCTTTGGGGGCCTTGCTCACCCGCCCCGCCAATCCTTCAAGGTTGGCAGCAATCACCTTGCCCATCATCGGCTTCAGCATCAGTTGCCCCATCAGCCAACCAAGCGGGCCAAATTTCATCTTCCCTGCAAATCCCCATACCACGCGGGCCTTGTTGCCCACCGCTTCAATCCGCAACTCCGCACTGGCCGCCGACATCGGCATCGATCCCATCTCAGACAGCGCCACGCTATAGCCCCGGCCTGCGTCCCACGCTGTGACCGTCTCCACCAACGCCTGCCCGTTTGTAAAATGGCACCGCCGCTGCGACCCCACCTGATCCTCGCCAACTGTCAGCGCTTCAACCCGCGCCACCTCAGGCGCGAAAGCGTCAATGTGCATGAACCGCCCCATCACTGCCCAGACTTGCTCTGGCGTTGCTTCAATCTCCAATGACCGCTCGATCTTCAACATTGTCTTTCCCTTCCCGGCCTCACTCGGCCTTCCCAAACTGTATCTGAGCCTTAGATATCCTTGCCTTGCTGACAGCGTTATGTCAGCAGCGTGTCAGCAGGAGATAAAAATGCGTCGCACCGAACGGCTGTTCCAGATTATCCAGATATTGCGTTCCTCGAGGGCGCCTGTGACAGGAGCGCGCCTTGCAGAAGAACTCGAAGTCTCCCTCCGCACGCTTTATCGCGATATGGCGGAACTCACCGCACAACGGGTGCCTATCCTGGGGGAGGCCGGCACCGGCTATGTCCTACAAGACGGATACGATATGCCGCCCCTGATGCTAACAGCGGATGAGTTGGAAGCCGCAGCGCTTGGCGCCGCCCTTGTGGCAGCACAGGCAGACCCGTCGCTTGCCACCGCCGCCCGTGATCTGGTGGCGAAACTGTCAGAGGCCATACCCGGCGACCTTCGGCCTGTTATTCTGGACGCCAGCAGCCGCCCGATTGCAACTGGCACACCACCACCTAGCGCATTTGACGGCGCCAGCCTGCGCCACGCGATCCGCAACCGCTATCGTCTGCAACTGTCGTACCGCGATCAGACCGGCTCCGCCTCCAAGCGCACGATTTGGCCGCTGCTAATCGCCTACCTCAGCGGCGCCCGCTATATCGTGGCCTGGTGTGAAACCCGTCAGGACTACCGACATTTCCGCACCGATCGTGTGGCAGACATGTACGTTCTGCCCGACACCTATCCCGGCCGCCGTGCCAGCCTGATCGCCGGATGGGAGAGCGCCACTGCGAAACAACGCCGGATATGAAAGAAAAAGTTGCCCCAACCCGCAGGCACGCCTACATCTCAGACCATGTTCGCAGATTTTTTGAAACGGCTCACAGCCCCCGCCCCCGCCCCGCTGGATCAAACCGACGCCCGCTTGGCGCTCACGACGCTCTTGGTGCGCATCGCACGGGCAGACAATCACTACAGCAGTATCGAAGCCGCGCGGATCGAACGCATTATCACCGAACGCTACGCCCTTGCGCCAAGCGATGCGCAATCTCTCATGCGCGACTCAGAAGCTCTTGAGGCCGAAGCGCCAGACACCGTGCGCTTCACGCGCGCAATCAAGGACGCCGTGGCCCACGACGACCGCATCGCCGTGATCGAGGCCATGTGGTCCGTGGCGTTGGCTGACGGACAACGCGACGCCGAAGAAGACGCGCTATTGCGGCTGTCGGCAAATCTGCTGGGCATCAACGACAAAGACAGTGCTCTGGCGCGTCAACGGGTGGCTGCCACCAAATGATTGCGTCCTTGCCGATGTATGACCGGCCTGAAACCGCAGAGGCCAACAACCGCTTCTGGGAGGCCGTGCGCGACCATCTCGGATTTGGTCCCGAACGCTTGGCCCGTGGTCGGGATGTTTGGGACATGTGGCAGGATCCCGATCTTGTGATCTCCCAAACCTGCGGGCTGCCCTACCGTTCCAAACTGCACGGAAGGGTGAAACTGGTCGGCACGCCGGATTATCGCCTTTATGGCTGTCAGCCCGGATATTATAACTCCGTCATTGTTGCCCATCGTTCGCGCGCCGGTGAACCAATCATCGCGTTTGATGGCGCCAAGATGGCTTTCAACGACCCGCTTTCCCAATCCGGTTGGGCCGCGCCCTATCAGCACTTTCAAGACAACGGCCTGCGAATCGGCGAACTGCGTGAAACCGGTTCTCACGTCGATTCGGGTCGGTCTGTGGCGGATGGCTTCACCGATTTTGCAGCGCTGGACGCGCTCAGCTGGGAAATGATCCGCCGATACGAAGAGTATGCCGCTGATCTGATTGAGGTTGACCGCACCACGCCCACTCCGGCGCTGCCTTTTATCACCGCGCTCAAACGCGACCCCATGCCGTTGGCCAATGCCATATCGCGCGCGATTTTTGATCTCTCCCCCGCAGACCGCGACGTACTGCACTTGCATGACATCGTCGACATTCGTCAGACGGCCTATCTTGCGGTCTCCATTCCGCCCGCACCTTGAACATTTGGACGTAAATGCGTGCAAATTGACGGAACCCGCCGCAAAGGTGCCGTTTTGCAAGTTGCAATTGCGCAATTTTTCATTCCTATTGTGTCTCCAAGTCACAACAAGAATTGATGGGGATCACGTGCCCGAAACCGCGCCCGTTCTGGAAATCCGCGACCTGCACAAAGCCTACGGCAAGCTAGAAGTCATCAAAGGTGTCGACATCACTGCCAATCGCGGTGACGTCGTGTCTTTGATCGGCTCCTCTGGGTCCGGCAAATCCACGATACTGCGATGCGCCAACCTGTTGGAACACAGCCAGCAAGGCGACATCCTGTTCAAGGGAGAACCCGTCAGCTGGCGTGGCGCTGGCCATGACCGGGTCCCTGCAAACGCCAAACAGGTGCTGCGCATTCGCACGAACCTGTCGATGGTGTTTCAACAGTTCAACCTGTGGTCTCATATGACCATCCTGCAAAACGTGATGGAGGCACCGCTGACGGTGCTGGGCCGAGACCGCGCCGAAGTCGAAGAGTCCGCCCACGCTTATCTCAATAAGGTTGGCATTCAGGACAAACACGACGTTTATCCAGCCCAACTCTCGGGCGGCCAGCAACAGCGCGCTGCGATTGCCCGTGCGCTGGCGATGGAGCCTGAAGCTCTGTTGTTTGACGAACCAACATCGGCGCTCGATCCCGAGCTGGAACAAGAAGTGGTGCGCGTGATCAAGGCTCTCGCCGAAGAAGGCCGCACTATGCTTATCGTGACCCACGACATGAAACTGGCGGCGGATGTCTCCGACAAAGTTGTGTTCCTGCACCAGGGCCTTGTCGAGGAACAGGGTCCGCCAAGTGAACTTTTCGGCAATCCCAAAAGCGAGCGCCTCAAGGGATTTTTGTCCGCCACGGTACACGGCTGACGCCGAGTAAGCCTCTCCGCCCGACTGGCGCAGCCTTGACCTGCCGCGCCAAAACGGCAACCTGACAACAGTTTGGCGCCAACGTGTGCCACGCAGAGACCACAAAAAACCAACTAGGAGTGAAACATGAAAAATTTGATCCTTTCCACCGCCGCGCTGGCGCTGACTGCCGGCTTCGCGATGGCCGACACCGTGCGTATGGGCACCGAAGGCGCCTACCCTCCCTACAACTTCATCAACGACGCGGGTAACCTCGACGGCTTTGAAATCGTTCTGGGCAACGAGCTGTGCAAGCGCGCTGAATTGACCTGCGAGTGGGTTAAAAACGACTGGGACAGCATCATCCCGAACCTCGTTTCTGGCAACTACGACACCATCATCGCTGGCATGTCGATCACCGACGAACGTGACGAGGTCATCGACTTCACTCAGAACTATATCCCGCCAGCCGATTCCGCATATGTTGGCACCTCCGCGGACGCTGACGTTGCAGGCGGCGTTGTTGCGGCGCAGACAGCCACCATTCAGGCAGGTTACATCGCTGAATCCGGTGCAGCTTTGATCGAATTCGCCACTCCCGAAGAAACCGTTGCCGCAGTGCGCAACGGCGAAGCGGACGCCGTGTTTGCCGACAAAGACTATCTGGCACCACTGGTTGACGAGTCCGGCGGTGAACTGGTCTGGGCCGGCGCTGACGTGCCACTCGGCGGTGGCGTAGGCATGGGCCTGCGTGAATCCGATGGCGAGCTGAAAGCCAAGTTCAACGCAGCCATCGACTCAATGAAAGCTGACGGCACCCTGAACGCTCTGATCATCGAATGGTTCGGCGAAAACGCTGCCACTTACTGATCTGACTGATCTTTCAGGCCCGCGCCATCCGGTGCGGGCCTGTTTTTGTATCCGGCCCCTGCCCACATTCGGGCAGCGCCACCCAAACCAAAGACACCCGCGATGTTTTCCTACTGCACTGACCCTTCTACGCTGGACACGTTCCGATGGCTCACCTGCTATCTGACGACCGGCGTGCACATGTCGTTTTACAAGTCTTTCCTGCTGGTGCTGGCCCTTCTGGCTGTGACCGCCCCCGTCGCGCTGTCTTTTGGCTTCCTAGGAGCTATGTCTGCCCGCAGCCCCGTCGCGCCTGTCAGCTGGCTGGGCAAAGGCTATATTGCCATCGTGCGCGGCGTGCCCGACATCGCCTTCTTCCTGTTTTTCGTGATCGCTCTGGATCAGTCGTTTGAGCTCATCAAACACAATATTGTCTGCTCTGACTGGACTGACCCGATCCGCCAAGGCAACGATTTTCTCGTCTGCCCACAAGCCAAGGTCCCGCTTGGCACCTCGCCCGAATATGTGCATCAGCTTTACGGCTTCCTGCTCGCCGTCATCACCTTTGCCATCGTCTTTGGCGCCTTTGCCGCCAACGTTCTTTATGGCGGGATGCAGGCTGTGCCGCGTGCACAGTTGGAAACCGCCGAAGCTTACGGCATGACCCGCCGCCAAACCTTCTGGCGCGTGCTTGTGCCGCAAATGTGGGTCTTTGCCCTGCCCGGCTTGTCCAACCTGTGGATGGTGCTGATCAAAGCCACGCCGCTCCTGTTCCTTCTTGGCATCGAAGACATCGTCTATTGGGCCCGCGAATTGGGCGGCACCAAAACCTCGAAATTCTCCGCCTATCCGCACCCGGACTGGCGCATGTGGTACTTCCTCTTCCTGCTGATCTTCTACCTCAGCTTCACCAAAGTCAGCGAGGTCGTGCTGGAACGCGTGATGCGCCGTCTGAACAAAGGACAGGCCACCTCCGGCGGTGAAGCCATGCGCAAGGAGACCTCGGCATGAAGTCCTGCGCCCAGACCATCTCCGACTATGCGTTCCGCGCCATCGGCTACGGCGAACGCCTGCTGCCGCGCTCGGACTTCACCGTTTGCGAGCAATTCACCCTGATCGGCTCCGGCATGATCTGGAACATCTACTTTGGCGTGATCGCGCTCTGCACAGGCTTTTTCTTTGCTGTGGCGCTGGCTGTGGGCAAAAGCTCGGACCGTTGGATCTATCGCCGTCCCAGCGAGTTGTTCATCTTTCTGTTCCGGGGAAGCCCGCTGTTCATTCAGTTCTTCTTTGCCTATTTTTTCTTCCTGTCGCTCAAGAAAAACTACGCCTTCTTCGACCCGTTGACTGCCGCATGGCTTGGCGCGGTCATCGTGTTGTTTCTCAACACCGCCGCTTATTCCGCCGAGATCTTCTACGGCGCTCTGCGCTCGATCCCTAAAGGCGACACCGAGGCAGCGGACGCCTACGGCCTTACAGGTTGGTCCCGTTTTCGCCGTATCATTTTTCCGACCATGATGCGGCTGGCATGGCCCGCCTACACCAACGAGGCGATCTTCTTGTTTCATGCCACGGCACTGGTGTTCTTCTCCGCCTTCCCCGCACGTGGACAAAAAGGTGACGCGCTCTACTACGCCAGCTATTTTGCCGACAAAACGTTCA
Source organism: Shimia sp. SK013 (assembly GCF_001292625.1). GTDB lineage: Bacteria > Pseudomonadota > Alphaproteobacteria > Rhodobacterales > Rhodobacteraceae > Shimia. The sequence continues at coordinate 109,800 of NZ_LAJH01000010.1, read as the reverse complement.
ACCCGTTTGTCCCCTATCCAATTCTGGCCTTCTACTTCATCCTGCTGACGCTGGTGGTCATTGGCATCTTCGGGGTGGTGAACCGTCGCCTGAACCGGCACTTGCCGCAGGCCGCACGACCGAAACTGCGCGTGCGTCCAAACCTGATCCGCTGATCGCTCCACACATCCGTGTAACGAACACGCCGCACGCGCCCTATCAGGGCGCGCGCGCTGTTTTGGAGCGCCTGTCGGGGGCGAATTCACACCTCCGCGATACAGACGCAATACCGACACTTTGCAGAAACCTCTGGACAAGTGGATCGGGTCCGGAGATATTTTGATCAAATTATTGACCACAGGTGCCCTATGGATCCGCTTCACTATCAAACCTTCCGAATTGGCATCGCTGACTTGAACGGGCAGATCCGTGGAAAACGCCTTCCGGCAGCACAAGCGAGCAAGCTCGGTTCCGACGGGGTACGCATGCCTTTGTCTGTGCTGAACGTGGACATTTGGGGGCATGACATCAAAGGCAGCCCCCTGGTGTTTGAGACCGGCGATCCAGACGGCATCCTGCGTCCGACAGAGCGCGGCCCGATGCCATTGCCGTGGTTGATGACACCCTCTGAAACCGTGCCGATGACCATGTTCAACGAGGACGGCACGCCATTTCTGGGCGATCCACGTCAGGCGCTTGGCGCAGTGCTAGACCGCTTTTCTGCGCGCGGATGGACTGTCATGGCCGCAACCGAAATGGAGTTCACCTTGGTGGACGAAAGCGGCGAAACCTTGTTGCCGCCGACTGATCCTCGCAGCGGTCGACGGCTGATGTCAGGCGAGATCATGGGTCTCGATGAAATCGATGCATTTGACGCGTTTTTCACCGACGTCTATGAGGGCGCCGAAGCCATGGGCATCCCAATCCAATCGATGATCTCAGAATGCGGCATTGGTCAATTTGAGGTGACGTTGAACCACCAATTGGCCATGAAAGCCGCTGACGACGCTTTGTTCTTCAAGCAGCTTCTGCGCGGAATCGCCCGCAAACACGGGGTTGCCGCGACGTTCATGGCCAAACCTTACGCCGGTGACGCGGGCAATGGCATGCACGTTCATTTCTCGGTAGTGGACGCTGACGGGCGTAATGTTTTTGACAATGGTGGCTCTGATGGCACCGAAATTTTGCGCCAAGCTGTGGCGGGATGTCTGCAGGCCATGCGCGCCTCCACCCTGATTTTTGCCCCCCATGGCCCAAGCTATGACCGGCTGGAATCTGGCAACCACGCACCCACCTCTGTCTGCTGGGCCTACGAAAACCGCACGTCCGCGCTGCGTATTCCCGGCGGCGCGTATGGCGCGCGTCGTATCGAGCACCGCCTCGCGGGTGGCGACATCAACCCTTATCTGATGCTGGCCGCCGTCTTGGGCGCCGCAATCGAAGGCATCGACGAAGAGCTGACCCCGCCAGACCCGATCACAGGCAACGCTTATGACCTCGATCTGCCGCATCTTGCGGAAGGCTGGGAAGCCGCGATCGACCTCTTTGCCAGTGATCCGTTCATCACACGCTGTTTGCCCAAACAGCTGATAGACAATATGGTCATGACCAAGCGGCAGGAGCTGCGCGAACTGGCGTCGATCCCAAAGGCTGACCACTGGAAAACCTACTTGCAACGGGTCTGAATCGGGCACTCTGCCAAACGCGAAAAATTTGATCAAAAAAACGGTGCACCATGAAAATCGGAATCCTGCAAACTGGCCATACTCCAGAGGAGTTAGTGGAGGAATTCGGTGAATACTCCAATCTCTTTCAGGCGCTTTTTGCTGGCCATGATTTCGAGTTTGTGACCTTCAATGTGGTGGACGGGGTCTTTCCTGAAGGCATCCAAGATGCACAAGGGTGGCTGATCACGGGGTCCAAACACGGCGCCTACGAGGACCACGCATGGATACCGCTTCTTGAGGACTTCATCCGCGCTTGTGTCAGCGAAAATGTGCCTCTAGTTGGGGTTTGCTTTGGCCATCAAATCATTGCACAAGCCCTTGGTGGCAAAGTGGAAAAATACGAAGGCGGCTGGGCAGTCGGACGCCAGACTTACGATTTCGCTGGCACCGAAATTGCGCTCAACGCCTGGCATCAGGATCAGGTGACCGAACTGCCGCCAGGCGCTGTAACGCTTGCCAGCAACGATTTTTGCGCCCATGCCGCGGTCCTCTACGGCGACCGCGCCTTGACGGTGCAGGCCCACCCCGAGTTTGACGGGTTGTTTCTGGACGGGCTGATCAACACCCGCGGTCGCGGCTTGGTGCCCGACACTCTGCTGGACGCCGCCGAAGACACCCTTGCCGAACCAATCGCCAATCAAACAATCGCCGATCAATTTGCCGACTTTTTCCGACAGGAGCGCCACCAATGAGCGACTGGACTTCCAAAGCCCCCGAGGCCGCCCGCGAATACCTCAAAGACCGCCGACTGGATGAGGTCGAATGCATCATCTCGGACTTGCCCGGCATCGCCCGCGGCAAGGCCGTTCCTGCGAGCAAATTCGCGCGCCAAAGTTACTTCCACCTGCCGGATTCCATCTTTTACCAGACACTTACCGGTGGTTGGGGAGAGGCCGCTGGCGAAGGTGGCTTTATCGAAAAGGATATGGTCCTACGCCCGGATTGGTCCACGACTACAGCCGCGCCTTGGACCGGAGATTGGACGCTCCAAGTGATCCATGACGCCTATGACACCGAAGATAATCCGGTGCCTTTCAGCCCGCGCAACGTGCTCAAACGCGTGGTCGAGCTTTACCGCAAAAAAGGCTGGGAACCCGTCGTCGCCCCGGAAATGGAATTCTTTCTGGTTGCCCGCAACACCGACCCGGCACAAGAAATCAAACCGATGATGGGCCGCTCTGGTCGTCCTGCCGCGGCGCGGCAGGCCTATTCGATGACGGCCGTTGATGAATTTGGCCCGGTGATCGACGACATCTATGATTTTGCCGAGGCCCAAGGCTTTGAAATCGATGGCATAACCCAAGAAGGTGGCGCCGGACAGTTGGAAATCAATCTGGTCCACGGCGATCCGGTGGAATTGGCCGATCAGGTCTTTTACTTCAAACGGCTGATCCGTGAGGCCGCGCTGCGCCACAATTGTTATGCGACATTCATGGCAAAACCGATCGCAAATGAACCCGGTTCCGCCATGCATATCCACCATTCGGTGATCGACATCGAAACCGGTCAAAACATCTTCTCCGGTCCGCAGGGTGGCGACACCGATGCGTTTTTTCACTTCATTGCCGGCTTACAATCCCACCTGCCCTCGGCCATCGCAGTGCTGGCGCCCTACGTGAACAGCTATCGCCGTTACGTTCGGGACCACGCGGCTCCGATCAATCTGGAATGGGCACGCGACAACCGCACCACCGGCATTCGCATTCCGCTGTCCTCACCCGCCGCGCGTCGTGTTGAAAACCGTATCGCCGGCATGGACTGTAACCCCTACCTTGGCATCGCCGCATCACTGGCTTGTGGCTATCTCGGACTGATCGAACAGGACCGCCCCGACAAACAATACAAGGGCGACGCGTATGACGGCGACGAGGCGATCCCGCGCATTCTAGGGGGGGCGCTGGACCTCTTTGACGAGGCCACAGCATTACATGATGTGCTGGGGCCGGAATTCGCGCGGGTTTATTCGATCGTGAAACGTGCGGAGTACGAAGAGTTTCTCGGGGTGATCTCCCCCTGGGAGCGAGAGCACTTGTTGCTCAACGTGTAATGTTCGGGTCGGGATCCCCGACCCGAAGCCTCCGGCGGAGGTATTTTGCGGAACAAAAAGCCTAAGAGGCCTGCATGAACCTGCTCTACAGCAATGATCGCAAAGGCGAATATCCCGAAAGCTGGTATGCGGCAACCGCAGAACCTCTGGCGCCGTTCCCGTCGTTTCAAGGCAACCGGCAGGCAGACGTCTGCGTCATTGGCGGCGGGTTTACCGGTCTGTCCACAGCGCTCCATCTGGCGCAAAAGGGTTACGATGTGGTGCTGCTTGAGGCACAACGCGTGGGCTTTGGCGCGTCGGGGCGCAACGGCGGCCAATTGGGGTCCGGCCAGCGTATGGAGCAGGACGCACTGGAAAATCTCGTCGGCCCGGAGGACGCCGCAAAACTCTGGCATTTGGCCGAGGACGCAAAAAGCCTGGTGCGCAACTTGATCAGTGAGCACAAAATTTCGTGTCACTTCAAGCCCGGTATTGCGCATGCCTGTTTTTCCAAGCGCGAAAGCAACGAGGAACACGCCTACACGGCGCATCTGCAGCAACGCTACGGCTATGACCAAATCGAACCTCTGGACCGAGACGCCCTGCAAGCGCTGTGCCCATCCCCGAAATACGTTGGCGGCAGCCTCGATATGGGCGCCGGCCATTTGCACCCTCTCAGCTATGCTCTTGGGCTGGCGGTCGCCGCAAGCGCGGCCGGCGTGAAAATCTTTGAGAGCAGTGAAGTCACTCAAATCAACCAAGGCAGCAAGGTCACAGTGAGCACGCGGGCGGGGAAAGTCACCGCGGATCATCTGGTTCTGGCCTGCAATGGCTATCTTGGGGATCTCGAACCCAAAGTCGCGACCCGCGTCATGCCGATCAACAACTTCATCGCCGCGACAGAACCTTTAGGCGACGATGCCGCCAAGGTGCTGACCCAAGATGTTGCGGTGGCCGACACAAAATTTGTGGTGAACTATTTCCGCCTCAGTCACGACAAGCGGCTGCTGTTTGGTGGCGGCGAGAGCTATGGCTATCGCTTCCCTAAAGACATTTCTGCCACCGTGCGCAAACCGATGGTCGAGGTCTTCCCGCATCTTTGCGATGTAAAAATCGACTACGCTTGGGGCGGCACTTTGGCCATCACAATGAAACGCATGCCCTATCTTCGCCGATTGGCGCCAAACATTCTTACGGCGTCGGGGTACAGCGGTCACGGCGTAGGCACAGCCACGCATGCCGGACAACTTATTGCTACGGCCATCGCAGGGCAAAACGAGGGGTTTGACACCATGGCGCGGGTCCCCGCCCAGCCTTTTCCCGGCGGAACGGCGTTGCGCAGCCCTCTGCTGGCCCTCGCGATGACATGGTACAGCCTGCGCGACAGGTTGGGTGTTTAACGCAACGCCAGAGATAATTTCATAGAATCTTCATCCCGAACGGCGGCTGAGCTCTAGCGCTCGGCTGCGATTTGATTTACATTTTTGAAAGTCGAGCTTAAGAAAGTTGAAATCTATGACTCTTCCGCCGAATGTGTATGACGCTGAACCGATCCCGGAATCCGCCCGCGCCGAAGTCGAGCGATTGCTGCAAACAGGTGACTTGTTTCGCTATACCGCGCCTGAAAATGCGCCTGTATCGCTCTTGGAATCCGAATTCGCCGCGATGCTTGGAACCAAATATGCTTTGGCCGTATCGTCCTGCTCCGCCGCACTTTTCCTGACTCTCAAAGCGTTAGATCTGCCTCGCGACGCCCGCGTTTTGCTGCCGGGTTTTACCTTTGCTGCCGTGCCATCGTCTGTGGTGCACGCTGACTGTGTGCCGGTTCTCTGTGAGGTTGGCGAAAACTACCGCATCGACATCGCCGACTTCACCAGGCGGCTGGATGACAACATCGACGCCGTGATCATCAGCCACATGCGAGGCCATACATCCGACATGGATGCGATCATGAAATTGTGCACGGCACGCAATATCCCGGTGATCGAAGACGCAGCCCATAGCCTTGGCACCACATGGAACGGCCGCAACATCGGTACGATTGGCAATGTTGGCTGCTTTTCCTTCCAATCTTACAAGTTGGTGAACTCTGGTGAAGGCGGCATTCTGGTGACCGATGACGCCGATCTGGTGGCCCGCGCCGTGATCATGTCCGGCGCCTATGAGCACAACTGGCAGAAACACAAATCCCCCGAAGGTGACAACACCGGTGCGCTACAGGAGGCTTTTGGCCGCTGGCAGAACCAGTTGCCACTTTACAACTTGCGCCTGTCCAACATGGCGGCCGCGATCATCCGCCCGCAACTCGCCGAAGTACCACGCCGCGTGCGCGATGGCCGCGCCAACCACGACTATGTCGCGGCAATCCTGAACGGCTCCAATTGGCTGCAGGTTCCGGAAAAATTGCCCCCCGAAGAGCGTGCTCCGGATTCAATTCAGTTCAATCTCGTAGGTCTGGACAACGACCAGATCCTCGCATTTCAGGAAGCCGCCAACGCCCGCGGGATCAAGGTTCAGGTATTTGGTCAATCGACCAACAACGCCCGTGCCTTCTGGAACTGGCAATTTGTTCCTAACCTGCCCGAGCTTCCGCAGACCCGTGCCATGCTGATGAAGGCGTGTGACGTCCGCCTGCCCGCGCGACTGAAGAAAGACGATCTCGACTACATCGCAGGTGCTCTGACCGGTGCGGCCGACGATGTCATGGGACGTCAGGCCGCTTAAGTCGCCTGATCACCCCGCTAAATCGAAAAGGCAGGGCAATCGCCCTGCCTTAGTTATTTCAGCTTGGACAGTTTGTCTTGCAGTTCAGCGAGCTGTTTCTTGATGTCATCAAGATCTTCGCCGTCATCTGCTTTTTCTGCGGCAGGCTCACTTGGCTGGGTTGTATTCCAGTTCATGCCGCCAGTCATGGCTTTCATAAAGGCTTCTTGCTGCGCTTGCATTACATCAAGGCCGGGCACCTTCATGCTGCCGCTGCCCATAGTTTCCATGACCTTTTCCTGACTTTCGCGCAGCATCTCAAACGAGGTTTGCAGAAACTGCGGCACCATCGAGGTCGCCTGTGTTGTGTAGGCTCGCACCAAATCATTCAGCACATTCACCGGCAGGACATTTTCGCCCCGGCTCTCGTGTTCAGCAATGATTTGCAACAGATATTGGCGGGTCAGGTCATCGCCGCTCTTGAGGTCAATGATCTGAACTTCACGCCCTGTCCGGATGAACCCGGCGATGTCATCGAGCGTCACGTAATCGCTTGTCTCGGTGTTATAAAGGCGCCGGCTGGCGTAGCGTTTGATCAAAAGTGGTTTGCTGTCTTCCGCCACTGCACTCTCCCCAGAAATTTTGCACTGCCGAAAAAGCTTATGCGAGTGCAGAAAAAAAAGATAGCTCTGAAAGCAGAAAGGGCAGGCCAATGGCCTGCCCGCGCGATCCGCACAACTGGGGAGGATTGTGTGCTAGATCAGCGCCAAATTACTTAGCGGTCGCTTTTTTTAGCTGCGGTGGTCACTTCGTCAGTGGCCTTTTTCACAGCGGCAGTCGCTTCTTCGGTCACGTCTTTGCCAGCCGCCATCAGCAGCTCAACAGTTTCCATCTGAACTTTTTTCGCAACTTCAGCGAAAGCCGCCATGTTTTCCGCCGCCACTTCTGCCTGAGCAGATGCAAAGTCGGTCATCGCTTTGGCGTAGTCAGCTGGCTCTGCCTTGGCTTTGGTCATGTCGGTCAGCTTGGCGATGGTGTCTTTGGTCCACTTGGAGGAGATTTCCGAAGATTTCTCGGCAGCGGTCAGGGCAACACCGGTCAGCTTTTCGTTCAGCGACGCCGTGTTCTGGAAAGCGCCTTCAAAAGCGGATGTGTCAACGGGGAATGCGCCCATCATGTCTTTCAGGAATGCGGTGGCGTCGGTTGCTGCTTTAGCCATAGTCAAAGTCCTCAAATCATTTGCGGGCGATAATCAGGGAGGGCCCGCGTTTCTATTCTCGAGACCAATATCTATTCTGCAGCGCAGCATTTCAAGTTTTTTCTCGCCGCACCGCAGCATTTTTTTTGAAAACCGTTCTAATTCAGATTGTTGCGCGCGCCTGAACGTAACTGCCTGGGGCGTCTTCCAAGGCGTTGTGCGTCGAATCACCGGGCTGGCGCGCAGAAACCTGTTTGCCAGACTTGGATGACAGCCATGTGTCCCACCTTGGCCACCATGATCCCTCCTGAAACGTTGCGCCTTCCATAAACTCCTCAGCCGTGCCCGTGAGGTCCTTGTTCACGTAATGCCCGTATTTCTTTTTGCTGGGCGGGTTCACTATGCCCGCGATATGGCCTGACTGTGAGACGATAAATGTTTTGGATCGGCTCTTGGTCATTTGGAAACCCACGTAACAGTCTTTCCAGCGCGCGATATGATCCGTCTCGCAGGTCACAGAGCAGATCGGTACATCCACGTCGGAAATATGCAGCCGTTCCCCGCACAGCTCGATGCCATCGTTCACGAACTGATTGCCCTGACACAGATTGCGCAAATATTCATGCGCCATCTTGCCCGGCAAACCCGAACCGTCACCGTTCCAATACAAAAGGTCAAACGCGGGCGGCGCCTCGCCCATCATGTAGGATTTGATGGCTGGCGTGTAGACAAGGTCGTTGGAGCGCAGGAAGCTGAACGTACGTTGCATAATGAACGAGCGCAGGATTCCCGCCTCATCGATCTCACGGTCGATGCCGTCGATAAAATCATTCTGCAGGAAAGGTGTGAATTCACCCTGATCATTGAAATCTGTCAGCGTGGTAAAGAACGTCGCCGATTTCACGGACTTGTCGCCCCGCAATTTCATCAATGCCAGTGTCAAATGCAGCGTGGTACCCGCGATACAGTAGCCCACTGCGTTGACTTGTTTCTGGCCAGTGATTTCTTTGGTCTCGGCAATTGCAGACAAAAAACCGTCTTCGATATAGTCGCTCATGCCAACGTCGGCATAGCTTTGATCGGGGTTTATCCAGCTCACGACAAACACGGTATAGCCCTGATCGGTCAGCCAGCGGATCATGCTGTTCTGTTCCTTCAGATCCAGAATATAGTATTTGTTGATCCACGGCGGGAAAATCAGCAGCGGGATCTCGTGCACCGTTTCCGTAGTCGGCGTGAACTGCAAAAGCTCATACATCCGATTGCGGAACACCACTTTGCCCGGCGCCGTCGCGATATTGCGCCCGATTTCAAAAGCATTTTCATCGGCCAGCTTCACCAACAACTCACCATTGTTGTCTTCCAAATCCGCAATCAGGTTCTCAAGCCCGTCAACCAGCGACTGACCATCTGTCTCTATCGCCTTCTCCAGCGCCTCCGGATTGGTGCCCAGAAAATTGGTCGGCGCCATCATGTCGAGAATTTGCTGGCTAAAATATTCAACCCTCTGACGTTCCTTGACCGATAGCCCTTCAAGGTCCGACACCGCGCCTTCAACCGCTTCCTTATTCAGCATGTACTGCTGTTTGATGAAGTTGAAATAAGGGTTCGTCTGCCACATCGGATGAGAGAATCGCCGGTCGCTGGGCGTGTCATCCTGCGGTGCAGCGAACTTGCCCTGCATCAACATATGCTGCGCCTCAACATAGTGTTTGACCGACTTGGACCAGAGCTCCATCTGGCTTTCCATGACTTTTCCGGGGTTGTCAGTCATGGCCTGCCAATACGCCGCAGCTGCATTCACGAACATTCCCGTTTCCGGCGCATTTAGCTCTGTTCTCAATGGCTTATGGTGCCCCATGACGTCGACGAGGCGGCGGGAAAGTTCTTCAACTTTGGCCAAATTCGCGTTCAAAAGGTCCAAATTCTGATCCGGCGCGGTCTCTTTTGTTGTCATATTAACTCAATCGCCCTAGTCTCGCTGCTACGCAGCATTCAATATTGCTCCTTAAAATATCATACGGAGCTTTCGAGATCGGGGATACCCCGACGTAAAGGAGACGCACATGCGGTACATGGCCACGTATGACTTCATGGAAACCATGCGCAACACCAACCAATGGCTGGGCGCCACAGCAACGGCAATGGCCTCTTCACCGGCGATGGCGTTGTTCCCGAACCCCGCGTTTCAGTGGATGGCCGCTTGGGGCGAAGTCACAGAGCGCAGCTTCCAGCGTATGATCGTCAAGCCTGACTGGCATATCGACAGCTTCACCTGCGAAGACGGCAAAGACCACCTCGTGAACGTCAACACCATCGTGGAACGCCCTTTCGGTGATCTGATCCACTTTGAGGTCTCCGGTCGCAAACCCATGGACCGCAAGGTCATGTTGGTTGCGCCAATGTCAGGCCACTACGCCACGCTTCTGCGCTCTACCGTCAAAAGCCTGATTGCTGATTGCGAAGTGTATATCACCGACTGGCACAATGCCCGCGACATTCCGGTGAGCGAAGGCAAGTTCGATATCGAAGACTACACGCTCTATCTTGTTGATTTCATGAAAGAGCTTGGACCAGACACCCATGTCATTGCCGTGTGCCAACCGGCGCCGCTGACTTTGGCCGCCACCGCATACCTCGCCGAAGAAGACCCATCCGCCCAGCCGCGTTCTTTGACGCTCATTGGCGGGCCAATCGATCCTGCCGCCGCCGCCACCGAGGTGACCGATTTCGGCCACAGCGTCACCATGGGCCAACTCGAAGAAACCATGATCCAACGCGTCGGTTTCAAATATCCCGGCGTCGGCCGCATGGTTTATCCCGGCTTGCTTCAGCTTTCGTCATTTATGTCGATGAACGCAGAGCGCCACTCCAAAGCCTTCACAGATCAAATCATGCGCGTCACGCAGGGCGAAGCGTCCGACCACGACGCCCACAACCGGTTTTATGATGAATATCTTGCCGTTATGGACATGACGGCGGAATTCTACCTTTCCACTGTGGATCGCATCTTCAAAAAGGGCGAAATTGCCGCCAATGAATTTGTCGTTGCGGGTCGCAAGGTCGACATCGGCAAAATCACCACGGTTGCGGTCAAAACCGTCGAAGGCGCTAAGGATGACATCACAGCACCCGGCCAATGTATCGCGGCGCTGGATCTGTGTACCGGCCTGCCAGACGCCAAGAAAGCCAGCCATGTTGAGCCCGGCGCCGGTCACTACGGCATTTTTGCCGGCAAGAGCTGGCGCAACAACATCCGCCCACTGGTGCTTGACTTCATCGACGCCAACAGCGCCAAACCAGCCGCCAAAACCAAGCGCAAACCGGCCAACAAAAACGCCGCCTGATCCTTGGTATTCAATTTGTGACTGTTGCAGCGGGGCCTTCGGGCCCCGTTTTTACGTGCCGCAGCCGCCTGCCCCCTTGGCGCGCGCAGAACGCTGACTATCTTGAGCACAACAACTCAGGATACCCCCAATGATCCCCTTCTCTTTGCTCGATCTCGTTCCAATTCCCAGTGGCCAAACTGCAACCGACGCGTTGCAGCAAATGGTCGACCTTTCACAACATGCCGAACGTTGGGGCTACAACCGCTATTGGCTGGCAGAACACCACAATTCCCGCGGAATTGCCTCTTCTGCTACGGCCGTGCTCATCGGACAGGTGCTTGCCGGCACGCGCTCCATCCGTGTTGGCTCCGGTGGGATCATGCTACCCAATCACGCGCCACTGGTTGTGGCCGAGCAATTTGGCACCCTGGCCTCCATGTATCCCGACCGCATTGATCTCGGCCTTGGCCGCGCTCCGGGCACCGACATGAACACCATGCGTGCGTTGCGTCGCGGCATGTCCGGCGCCGACAGGTTTCCCGAAGAAGTCATTGAACTCATGGGGTTTTTGCAAGACCCGTCGCCTGATCAACAGGTCCGTGCCGTGCCGGGCGAAGGCACCAACGTTCCGATTTGGATTCTCGGCTCAAGCCTGTTTGGCGCGCAGCTTGCCGCGCAACTTGGTTTGCCTTATGCGTTTGCCTCGCATTTTGCGCCGGACGCGCTCGAAGAAGCTGCGGCGCTGTACCGGCACCGGTTCCAGCCGGGCGTCACACAGAAACCCCACTTTATGCTGGCCGCCAATGTCTTTGCTGCCGACACCGACGCCGAGGGCGCCCGCCTTCGGACCTCGATGCAACAAGGGTTCCTGAATCTGCGCAAAGGCACTCCCGGCCCGCTTCCAAAACCGGTCGACGATCTCCTAGACGTCGCCACCGACGCCGAAACAGCGGCGGTCAACCACGCCTTGCGCGTAACTGCCCACGGCAGCCGCGACAGCGTGCGCCGCGACCTGCGTCAATTGATCGACACTTATCAGCCAGACGAGCTGATCCTCACCGGCATGATCCACGACCACAATGCGAGGCTGAAATCCTTTGAAATCGCAGCCGAAATCTTGCGCGACATGGCGGCCTGACCGCTAGTCTTTCTTGTGATTGTTTTTGGGTGCGGCTTTGAACTTCCGCTTCAGCCACTTTATGTCCATCGCCGCGATGGCCGCCCCCAATGGCAGCATCCAAAACCCGAGCACAGGTAGGAAACCGACAAGTCCGCACAGCATCAACACAACGCCAAGTCCGAAACGAAACCCGTTTGGCACCTTAAGGCGCACCCACGCCTTAAACCGGTGAATCCGCTGCTTAAGGGTGCGTGTCTCACCCTCAGTCATTGCAACACAAACGGTTGGGCCATCCACGTCCGCAGCGCTTCTGTGGTGGCTTCAGGCTGCTCCAAAACGGGCAAATGACCTGCGTTTTCAACAACTTTAAGCTCGGCATAGGGGATCAGCTCTGCCATGAACTGATGCCGTTTGACGGGCGTCAACCCATCATGCTCACCACATAAAACCAGTGCCGGGCATTTCAACCGACGCAGAGTCTTTTGCTGGTCCAGCCGACGTTGCAGTGCGCGTGCCTGACGAACAAAAATTTCTGGCCCCATGGATCGCGCCATTGCTTGAACTTCTGCCATGATCTGCGCCCGACCTGGACCTGGTGCAAGGTACTCCGGTCGCATGAAATCCGTCATAACTTCATCCAGCCGCCCCGCCATCGCGCCCACGATCCACGGTTCATAGGCCGCCGCGGACGCAGGCGATTCTGCCAGAGGGTTGGTGTTCATCAATGCGATGCGCGTCACCCGGTCCGGCGCGCGACGCAAGATTTCCATCGCGACGATCCCGCCCATACTCAATCCTGCGAGGGCGAACTTGTCAGGCAGCTGAGACAGCAAAAAAGCCGCCATGTCCCCAATTCGGTCGCCTTGAGTGACTGGCGCGATTGTCACAGCCCGATCCCGCGACAGCACCGCAAGTTGATATGAAAACAACCGCGCGTCACACATCATACCCGGCAGCAACACCAATGGTTCGCTCATGCCTGTTCCCCAATCCTAACTTTCTTGCCAATCTGCCGGAAAACGACCGGAGGTCAACCAGATCAGTACCCTTCCCAGCGGAATTCACCATCCGCAGACAGCGGTGAAAAAGGATTATGCGCGACCTCCCAGACATGCCCGTCCAGATCGGCAAAGTAGCCAATGAAGCCTCCCCAAAACACATCCCCCGCTGGCCGCAAAATTCTGCCTCCGGCCTCCTCCGCGCGCGCCAATATTGGCGCAACATCTTCGGCGGCGTGCACATTATGGGCAAGCGTAATTCCCGAAAATCCGCCAATGCTGTCAGCCGGAATGCCAAGATCCTCGGCCAGAGACGCACGGCTGTATAGGCCAAGTGTTTGCCCGATAAGGTCAAACGCAATCACACCGTCGGGGCTCGGAACACGGTGCCATCCCATGGCCTCGTAAAATGCAGCGGACCGTTCAAGGTCTCCCACCGCCAAAGTGATTAAGCTAACCCGCTGCGCCATCCCAATTTCTGACATAAACTACACCTTATATTTTATTGATAAATAACAATATTTCTTCAACGTCACTTTCTGTCTCAGCAGGCGACATTATGGCTCCGGAGATGACATGGGAATAGGGATCTGACCCCGCCTGTAACACCTGCGGCGCCAGTGTTACCGGCCCTCCCCATTGAGCGGCAACCGCACGTGTCGCCGTGGCCTTTACCACGACGTCTTCATCCGAAAACATGAACAGCGCAGGCGTTGTTGCGGTTGAGAAATCCTGATCTTTCACGGCGGAAACAAGCGCAGCCATCTGCATCAAAGCCACAGTTGGGTACTGCGACGTCCAGTATTTTTCATGTCCTTCACTGCGCGTCTCAAAGCTGCGGTTTTCACCTGCCACCAAAGGCACCCAAAAGCGGGCCGCCGGCAGGCTTAGAAGCGTCGCAGTTGATGCGGAAATTTCGAAGTTGGGAGAGACGAATATGACGCCATTTATTGCCTCCATGACTTCTGGCTGATCAAGCATCGCCGCGACAACGGTACCGCCAGTTGACGTGCCGATGACGAAGACCTCCTCTGCCACCCGGCGTGCAACAATCATCGCTTCGGCAAAATCATCTGCCCACCCCTGCACCGTTGCGTCGGCCATGGCGGCACCTGACCTGCCGTGTCCTTGCAGACGTGTGTATATCAAGTTGGCGCCAAGCGCTTCTGCAACAAGGTCCGGTACAGGGCGAATTTCTTCACTCGTGGCAGAAAATCCGTGCATATAGACAATTGCTTGCTTGGTTTTTGCTCCCGGCTCACCCGCCCAAATCACGCGTTTCTCAACGCCTTCAGTGATGTCATCAAATCGGGATTCTTGCGCTTCAAAATACGCGTCCACATCCGCGCCTACGTCGACCTCGAAAATAGTCGGAGAGACCGAAATCTCTTCATATGGTCCAAAAATCCACAGCGCGGCAGCAATCAAAACCATACCACCAACGGCCCGACCTAGAAATCGACCAAATGTTCGCATTATGTAATTTTTGACGCTAGAAGCACCGCCTCCACCTTGGATGTAATCAATTTTAGACAAATTGGATCCGAGAACCTATGGTCCTTCCCCTTAACCATAAGCAACTGCATGTCGCCTCCCTGAGCGTGCTCTATCAACTCAATCGCGGTTTTGCTGGTGACCGCTGTATCCTCTGTGCCCTGCAAAAACCAAACCGGAAATTCGAGCAGCAATTCATCACGTAATACCAAGCGTTTGCGCCCGTCTTCAATCATGCGTTTCGTGATGCGGTAGGGCTCCATATAGTCCGACGGCAGCTCGACATACCCATCCGTCTCCAACGCGACCTTCTCAGCGTCACTAAATCCAGACCAATAACTGTCCTCGGTAAAATCCGGCGCCGCAGCGATGGTTACCATACCCGCGATCCGCTCCGGCATGGCCTTGGCCAACAACAACGCTTGCCAACCGCCCATAGACGATCCGACCACAACCAACGGTCCTTGAGTCAAGGCCGTGACCGCCGCCACCGTGTCCTCGTGCCAATCCCCGATACAGCCGTCTTCAAAACTGCCGCTGCTTTCGCCATGTCCGGAATAATCAAACCGCAAGAATGACTGCCCGCGTGCCTTCGCCCAGTCCTCCAGATGCACCGCTTTGGTGCCTTCCATATCCGATTTCAAACCGCCCAGAAAAACAATGATCGGTCCGCTCTGACCGCTCTTGTGATAGGCTATCCGCCGGCCCTGCGGTGTGTCCAGAAACTGAGTGATGCTCATCTTGTGCCCCTGCATGCGTTCGGCAAACCTTACCCCTGTCGGGGCAATCGGGAAACCCTGCTTGACTTGCGCCGCCTCGACGTTAAAAACGGGCCCGAACCATATACCCGCAACCGGGCGTTCCGTGGGCGCCAAACTGACGAGGAGCTTGAGGCTAATGGCCGATATTTCTCTTACTTTTCCTGATGGTAACGCACGTTCTTATAGTGTCGGCGTAACCCCCGCCGAGGTCGCATCGTCGATCTCTACATCGCTTGGAAAGAAAGCGATTTCCGCAACCGTTGATGGCAAACACTGGGACCTTCAGTGGCCCATTGATGCGGATGCCGCCATCGCGATCAACACCATCAAAGACAGCGACGCCGAGGCGCTCGAACTGATCCGTCACGACTGTGCACACATCATGGCGCGCGCCGTGCAGGAAATCTGGCCCGACGTCAAAGTCACCATCGGCCCGGTGATCGAAAACGGCTGGTACTACGACTTTGATCGCCAAGATCCATTCACCCCCGAAGATCTCGCTCTCATCGAAAAGAAGATGAAAGAGATCATCAACAAGCGCGAACCCGTGACCACCGAGGTCTGGGACCGCGACCGCGCGATCAAATTCTACGAGGCCAACAACGAGCCTTACAAAGTCGAATTGATCGACTCCATTCCTGGTGACGAGCCGCTTCGCATGTATTGGCACGGCCATTGGCAGGATCTCTGCCGTGGTCCCCACCTCGCCCACACCGGCCAAGTACCTGCGGACGGCTTTAAGCTGATGTCGGTGGCTGGTGCCTATTGGCGCGGCGACAGCGACCGCGCAATGCTGCAACGTATCTATGGTTTGGCGTTCAAGAACAAAGAAGACCTCAAAGCCCACCTGCACATGCTGGAAGAAGCTGAAAAGCGCGACCACCGCAAGCTGGGCCGCGAAATGAACCTGTTCCACATGCAGGAAGAAGCCCCCGGTCAGATCTTCTGGCACCCCAACGGCTGGCGCATCTACACCACCCTGCAGGACTACATACGTCGCAAACAAGAGGTCGGCGGCTATGTAGAGGTCAACACACCTCAGGTGGTTGATCGCAAACTGTGGGAAGCATCGGGTCACTGGGACAAGTACCAGGAAAACATGTTCATCGTGGAAGTGGACGAAGACCACGCCCGCGAAAAGGCCGTGAACGCGCTCAAGCCAATGAACTGCCCCTGCCACGTTCAGGTGTTCAACCAAGGTCTGAAATCCTACCGCGACCTGCCCCTGCGCATGGCCGAGTTCGGCTCTTGTGCCCGTTATGAACCCTCGGGCGCGCTGCACGGCATCATGCGCGTGCGCGGCTTTACCCAAGATGACGGTCACATCTTCTGTGCCGAGGATCAGATCACCGCAGAAACCAAGAAGTTCATCGACTTCCTGTCCGCGGTCTATTCCGATCTGGGCTTTAACGACTGGACCATCAAATTGTCGACTCGCCCTGAAAAGCGCATCGGCTCTGATGAAAGCTGGGACTACGCCGAGAAAGCGCTTGGTGACGCCTGTAACGCCGCCGGTCACCAGTTTGAAATCCTAGAAGGCGAAGGCGCCTTTTATGGCCCCAAGCTGGAATTCACTCTGACCGACGCAATCGGTCGGAACTGGCAGTGCGGCACCCTTCAGGTGGATCCCAACCTGCCCGAGCGTCTGGACGCCAGCTATATCGGCGCCGATGGCGACCGACACCGCCCGATCATGTTGCACCGCGCGACATTGGGCAGCTTTGAACGCTTTATCGGCATCTTGATCGAAGAACACGCCGGCAAGCTGCCTTTCTGGCTCGCTCCGCGTCAGGTTGTTGTGGCCGCAATTGTGTCGGACGCCAATGACTACTGTCTTGAGGTCGTCGAGGCGCTCAAAGCGGTTGGCGTGCGTGCCGAAGCCGACCTGCGCAACGAAAAGATCAACTATAAGGTCCGCGAACACTCAGTCGGCAAAGTGCCGGTGATCCTCGCGATCGGCAAAAAGGAAATCGAAGAACGCACCGTATCCACCCGTCGTCTGGGTGAAAAACAGACCCGCGTTCAGACTTTGGATGACATTGTGGCTCAGCTTGCGTCAGAGGCAACCCCGCCTGACCTGGTCTGAAACCGGCGGCAAAATCCGGCTACATACTAACCTGAACACCCATCTGGGGCGCGAATTCGCGCCCCATTTGCATTTTTGTGCCGCCCTTCAAGCTGGTTAAGCGACGTAAACAAACGGCGCAGGCATGCCCGACTATTTGGTTTCAGGGCGGGTGCTGGAAGACATCTCCGGCGCAAGGGCATCTGATTCAGCAGGGACGGGACCACCGGCGAGGCCCTATCGCCCCCAATGACGCCAATTGCTGTGCTCAAGACACCAAAATCGCGACTTGGTCTGGTGATCTCACCATCGAGTCGCCGCTCGTAGGCAATGAAATTGTTACAGAAGGGCGCACAGACCGCATTTTGTGGATCGACTTGCGCCATGTCTCTGCCTTTGATCTTTGTAACAATCGCCAATTGCGCCCCGTTCTTGTAACCAAAACGCATTTGGCGCGGGCCTTGCGAGTGCCGATTTACGGCTATCACCTCAACACCGCGTGCTTTTTTCGGACTGGCGCGAGGAACTGCTGTTCCGCGAAGAAGAAGTGTTGGTGCCGACCAAATTTCCGATCGATGACTGGGCCACAAAAAGTTTGTCGCGCCGCGCAAACCGTTTCCACTTTCACATTCTATTCCACCCCTGCGGCCCGCCAAAAGCCCAAGGAACATGGGCTGAAAGCCTGATCCGGGGCAAAGGGGCACCGCCATCCCGACGACCGAGCAGAAGGCGGAGATCAACGCAGTGCGTCCCAGGTTTTTGAGTATATCTCGCCCCGCTACAGATCCGATCGCGTGATGCTGCGCCCACGCGAAGCCGCCATTGCGCGCTGAAAATTTGTGCCAACCGCTCATTGTTACAGCCGATAACATACCTGTGGCACACACGCGTGTGATTGGCGCGTTACAGCGCGGGAACCTTAGTGTTGAGACATGCCGAGGCAGAAACGCCTGGCCGAGTTCAACACCGAAAGGGAAATGAAGATGTCCAATACCGTAAAAACTCTCGCCGTTGCTGGCGCCGTCGCAACCGCACTGGCAGCTCACGCAACGACCGCCGTCGCCGCTGAAAAAGAGAAATGCTATGGCGTCTCTCTTGCTGGCCAGAATGACTGCGCCGCAGGCCCCGGCACCACATGCGCTGGCACCTCGACCGTAGATTACCAGGGCAACGCCTGGAAACTGGTTGACGCTGGTACCTGCGCTGACATGGAAATTCCTGCGATGGCCGATGGCGGTGCTCGCATGGGGGCCCTGGAAGCGCTGGAGCGTGATATCCCGGGTTGATCCAACCAAAATGGGAGGCTCCGGGTTCATCCCCCCGGAGCGTCCTCTTCTCTAAGGGATGAACCCTTCTCCTCAACGACGCCAATACCGGAGATCTGCCATGCTGGATGAAACCCCGCACTTTGCAAACCTGCCCAACCGTCCCGGCGTCGGCTACAAACCACAGCATTATTCGGCTCTCACCACCGATCCCGGTGACGTTGGCTGGCTTGAAATACACGCTGAAAACTACATGAGCTCCGGGGGTCGACCGTTGGCCCAACTGCGCCATCTGTGCGAACGCTTTCCGATCTCGGTACATGGCGTTGGCCTGTCTATCGGCGGCGAAGGTCCGCTTGATCCCGAACATCTTTCGCGGCTAAAACACCTCGTTGGTTGGCTCAATCCTACAGTTTTTTCCGAACACCTCGCATGGTCCACGCATGATGGCGCATTTCTCAACGACCTGCTGCCTCTGCCCTACACCCAAGCGACCCTGACCCGCGTGTCTGATCACATCGATCAGCTGCAAAACACCATCGGCCGTCAAATGATGCTGGAAAATCCGTCCAGCTACCTCGCCTTTTCCGAATCCACGTGGTCGGAACCCGATTTTCTGCGCGAACTGGCCAACCGCACTGGCTGTGGCCTGCTGCTCGACGTGAACAACGTCTTTGTGTCTGCCACCAATCTGCATACCGATCCCAAGGACTACATTGACGCCTACCCACTTGATAAAGTGGGGGAAATCCACCTCGGCGGCCACGACGAAGACCAAGATGATCACGGCAGACCCCTGTTGATCGACAGTCACGGCAAGGCCGTTGTGGATCCGGTCTGGGCCCTTCTGGATCACACGCTCGCCCTGTCTGGCCCACGCCCGATCCTGATTGAGTGGGACAACGATGTTCCCGACTGGCCTGTTCTGCACGCTGAAGCCGCCCGTGCCTCGCAAGCGCTCGCCGAGGTTCCGGCATGATCGTCTCACAAACCGAATTTCGCGGTGCCTTGCTGGATGGCGCACGGGATCGCCCGCTGGGTCTTGTCGATGACAAAGGGCGCGCTGCAGGACGCCGCTTTGACGTCTATCGCAACAACGTGGCGGTTTCGCTGACCGACGCGCTGGCAACCGGGTTTCCAACAATCGCCAAGCTGTTGGGTGAGGAAAATTTCAAGGCCATCGCCGGCGTTTTTCTGCGCCAATCCCCGCCAGCGTCGCCTTTGATGATGCACTACGGCGCGGGGTTTCCGGAATTCCTCGCAGATTTCGCGCCATTGCAACACCTCGGCTATTTGGCCGACGTCGCCCGACTGGAACTTGCCCTCCGCCGCAGCTATCACGCCGCCGACGTCCCGCCCATTGCGCCCGACGCGCTCGCAGCCTTTGCCCCGGAACAGCTTGGCAGCGTCATCATGACCTTTGCGCCAGCCGTTGAGACCTTACAATCTCCATGGCCCATTCACGCAATTTGGGCGTTTAACATGGCGGACGGCCCCAAACCCGACGCCATCGCCCAAGATGTCCTGATAACCCGCACCGAATTTGACCCCAAACCGCACGCTCTATCCGCAGGCAGCTTTGCTTGCCTAACTGCACTCATGGCCGGTGCCCCGCTGGGCGATGCCGCCGCCAAAGGCGCAGAGGCGGCACAAGACTTTGACTTTGGCGCCTTGCTGGCCCTTCTGCTCGCTGGCAACGCCGTCACATCCCTCACACTCACGGAATAACAAACCAAACGGACCGCATGGGAGGTTTCACGATGAACCCGATAACACTTCACAATGATCTGGCAGAACGCCTTGACGGCCAGGCGTGGATCGTTCCAACCCTTGCCCGCGTCACATTTGTTGCTGTTCTGTTTGTCTATTACTGGAATTCAGCCACACTCAAGATCGACGGTTCGATTTTTTCCGCGTCCGCAGGCGCCTTTGGTCAGATTTTCCCGAAAGCCGCCGAAGCCGTGCTGTGGGACGTCAGCCAAATGAGCTTTTTTCAACGAATGGTGATCTTTTTTGGCACCGTGGCCGAATTCGTGCTGCCTGTTTTGCTGCTCGCGGGCTTGCTCACCCGCCTCGCGGCATTGGGCATGATTGGTTTCGTTGTGGTGCAAACGGCCGCTGACGTTTTGGGCCACAACGTCAAACTCGGGGCGTTGTTTGATCACTCCCAAACCCTGATCGATGAACGGGCAATGTGGATATTCTTGCTGCTCGTCTCGGTGGCCAAAGGCGCAGGTCCGATCTCTTTGGACAAATTGCTGCGCCTCAAGTGATCTCAGAAGTGTGATTTTGGCTCGTCCGGCTTACCCGCCGCCAGCGCCAGAATACCGCCCAATCCGGCAAAACTGATCGGGAACATCGTAAAGACGTTGAACCCAAAGGCCGCATACATGCCCCCCGCCGACAATATCAAAAGCACGCCGCCCCAAAGCGCGCGTGCTTTTGCCATCGCGCCACCGGCGATTGCCAGCAAAGGCGCCAACAAGGCCCCTGCCCGCACCAACTCGACGTTATTGACCTGCTCCGCAATATCAGGAATTTCGCCAAACCGATTGATCGCTTCGGTATAGCCCCAGCCGAAAAAACCAACGATCATCCCGATCACGCCGGCGATTATTCCCAGCGTCAGTGCCGCATTGCGCATGTGTGTCTCCTGTTACCTGCCCCTCAGATAAGTGTGATCCCACACTTATCCAAGCGCCGCCTGCACATCTTTGCCCCAACCCAGATACAAGGTGCCATCCACCTCGATAAGCGGCCGTTTCATCAGCGTCGGATGTGCCGCCAACAATTCCAGCGCCGGTTTTTCACGCTCCTCGGCGTCAAGCCCACGCCACGTGGTTGACCGTGTGTTCAGCAAAGCGTCGCCAAATTGATCAAATGCCCGCGCAAGCACCTCATCGGAAACACCATCCGCGCGCACATCAACACTTTCCGCGTTGTTCAATGCTTTCAAAGCCTTGCGACACGTGTCGCAGTTCTTCAGTCCATATAGCCGCATGAATGCGCCCCCCGTTTGCATAAATTCCGGCACTCCATACCCCAGCCTAAGCGTAGATTTAAGGTGGTTTTGCTTGCTTTTTACATTGCCCGTGCAATTCTTGTGACTGGTGCAACTCATTTTCAGCATCCGCACGACATTGTTTACGGTGATTGGAAGAGGTGCGCCCTCGGGAACAAAAGCCCGAGATGTACTGGTAAATAGAGGAGAACGGTATGCCACGCGGTACCGTAAAATGGTTTAACACCACCAAGGGTTTTGGATTTATCGAACCCGAAGACGGCGGCAAAGACGTTTTTGTCCATATTTCTGTCGTCGAACAATCGGGCCTTCAGGGGCTCACTGACAATCAGAAAGTCGAGTTTGAAATGTCGCAAGGCCGGGATGGTCGCGACATGGTTGGCGATCTTAAATTATTGTAAAATCAAAGGATTGGGGCGCAAAACGCGCCCCACCTTGCTGTCTTAGCTACAGCCTTTATTGCCCGCAGGGCAGCTCATCGGTGCATGACCGCGACGGCTTCCACCTGAGCGATTGATGTAAGTCTCGGACGTGGTTGGCGTGCCACAGCAAATGACACCTCCCATGGTGATTGGCTGCAATCCGGTCGGGCAATGGTTTGCACCTGACGGAAACGGGTGCACCAGCATACCTTCAGGCTGGTTCACTGGCTCCAGCTGAGGCGCATTGCTACTCCATGTTTGCGCCATTGCAGGCGCTCCGCCAGCCAAAACGGCTGCCAAGGCCAAAAAGGTAATACGTTTCATCGGTAACTCACTCCGGCTGCTGCACAAACAATTTGTCAAAAATTAGACTAAGGCGTCGAGCTGGAAACTGTCAAATTCCCATTTGGAAACAATATGTTTCGACCGATGGGTCAGCCATTCGATTTTCTCAAATATTCCCGTACGATAGAGGCCGGCACAGCCCCCTTCAGCGGGCGCTCATGATGCAAGCGCCACTCGGCTGCGTCAAAGTCAGGAAAGAACGTGTCTGCGTCTTCAATCACTGTGTCCACGTCTGTGATCAACAAACGATCCGCAACGCCCATCATCTCGGCATAGATCCCAGCGCCGCCAATGCCATAGATCCGGTCGTAGCCTTCTGAACGCGCCAACGCGACGGCTTCCACAACGGATCCGACAACAACATCTGCCGCGTCCGCCTGTCGGCTGACAACAATATTAAACCGTCGCGGCAGCGGCTTTTTCGGCAGGCTGTCCCACGTGTGACGGCCCATGATGATGGCGCCACCCAACGTTTCGCGCTGAAACGTGCGCAAGTCTTCGGGAATATGCCAGGGAATGTCCCCGTCCCGTCCGATCGCCCCGTTTTTGGCCCGTCCAACAACCAGAGAAATCATCGCTTACACCGCCACTTGCGCTTTGATGATCGGATCGGGATCGTAGCCCTCGATTTCAAAATCCTCGAATTTGAAGTCAAAAATCGATGTGACATCGCGTTTGATCCGCACAGTCGGCAGCGGCTTCGGGCTACGCGACAATTGCAACTGCACCTGATCCATATGATTGGAATAGATGTGCGCGTCGCCAATTGAATGCACAAAATCACCCGGTTCATACCCGGTCACATGCGCCAACATCACTTGCAACAACGCATAAGATGCGATGTTAAACGGCACCCCGAGGAACATATCAGCCGAACGTTGATAGAGCTGCAGATGCAGCTTGCCGTTCAACACCCGAACCTGCCACATCGTGTGACACGGCGGCAGCGCCATGTCCGGCACATCCCCCGGATTCCAGGCGCTCACAATCAAGCGGCGGCTGTCAGGCGTGGTTTTGATCATTTCAACCAAATCCGCCACCTGATCCACTTCGCGTTTTGTGAAAACCGGTGTTCCCTCAGCATCTTCGCCGGTCGGGACCAACGCCGGAAATGCGCGCCACTGTCGGCCGTACACCGGACCCAGATCACCGTTTTCGTCGGCCCATTCGTCCCAGATCCGCACGCCATTGTCTTTCAGGTATTGGATGTTCGTGTCACCGGCCAGAAACCACAACAGTTCGTGGATGATCGACTTGAGATGCAGTTTTTTGGTGGTCACCAAGGGAAACCCGTCCGCCAAAGGGTAACGCACTTGCATCCCGAAATATGATCGCGTGCCGGTGCCGGTACGATCATCCGACATTTCGCCGTGCTCAAGAATGGTTTTCAACGCGTCGTGATACTGCTGCACGGTTTGTCCTGCCTGTGTTTTGCGCTGCGAACGGCCTGCAACCGGCGATTCTTGCGCGGTCTGTGCCTGTGAATGCTCTATCTATATATTGTGGCCCTCACCCTGAAAACCACAGGATTGTGCCGCACCCACAGAATTCTGCCAATTCACATCCCCAAATTTTGAACACACCACCCGTCTTGCCCCTAGCTTTGCCCGCGCGGCTGGTGTTTCCTGTGTCCAAGGCAACGAAGGATACAATACGAATGCATGTCAAATATCTGCACACGATGGTGCGTGTGACTGATCTTGAGGCGTCGATGGCATTTTACGCGCTGTTCGGCCTCAAGGAAATCAAGCGTTACACCGTCGAGGAGGCCCGCTTTACGCTGGTCTATCTGGCCGCCGACGGCGATCATGATGCACCGCTGGAACTGACGTACAACTGGGACGGCGACGACGGCCTGCCGTCTGACAGCCGCCACTTCGGCCACCTCGCTTATGAAGTCGGCGACATCTATGAGATGTGCCAGCACCTTAAGGACAACGGCGTGACCATCAACCGCCCGCCGCGCGACGGGCGCATGGCCTTTGTGCGTTCACCTGACAACATTTCAATTGAGCTGCTGCAGCAGGGCGACGCCCTGCCTCCGGCTGAGCCTTGGGCCAGCATGGAGAGCACCGGTCACTGGTGATCCGCCCGGCGACCATCGCCGCTTTGACACTGGCGCTTGCCGCACCTGCGGCGGGCGCCCCAAACTGCCGGCTCGCGCTGCTTTTGGCGCTGGATGTCAGCTCCTCCGTGGATGCAGAAGAGGACATCCTCCAACGCCAGGGACTCGCCGCCGCGTTAAGCGCACCCGGTGTGCGGGCCGCATTCATGAGCACCCCCAAACCAGTCGCGCTCGCGGTCTATGAATGGAGCGGGCGCGAGAAGCAGCAGACATTGCTGGACTGGACGATAATCGACACCTCGCGCACCCTCTTTCAAAGCGCGGCACGCCTGGGGCTGTCACAACGTCAAACCACCGAATTTCCCACCGCGCTCGGCCACGCCGTTGGCCATGCCGCCACGCTTTTTGCACAGGCACCTGACTGTGACGTCTACATTCTCGATGTCAGCGGCGATGGCGTGAACAACGAAGGCTTCACGCCCAAACAGGCCTATGCCAATTTTCCGCTCGATGGGGTGATCGTCAACGGACTTGCCATTGAAACCTTTGGCTCAAAAGCCGCCGATCTCAGCGCGCGTCCCGGCGAGATGTCCGCCTATTACCGTGCTGAACTGATCAAGGGCACAAGCGCTTTTGTAGAAACGGCCAAAGGCTTTGGCGATTTTGAACGCGCCATGGAGCGCAAACTGATCCGGGAACTCAGCCCGGATATTCTTGGACAATTGTCTTTCGGCGGCAATTGATCGGCCTGCAAAACAGCGCCGGGCCCGCCGCAACGCGACGAACCCTGAATTGGCCGGCTACAAATTGACAAACTGGCTCTGCGGGTGAGTCTGCACCGCGCACAGCATCTCGACACGCTTAGTAGATGTAGCGGATCTGGTCCGTCCAATAGCGTTCCACCCGTCGCAGCGAATGGGTGATCTCGGTGAACCCTTCCTCGCCCAAAACGCCCTTGGACCGCAGCCCTTCGGCGTGACGCAGGAACAGCCCGGTAACAGTGTCCCGAATATTGCGACCCTTTTCCGTCAGCCGCACACGCACGGAACGGCGGTCAATTTCGCAGCGCTGGTGGTGCATATATCCGGTTTCCACCAGCTTCTTGAGATTGTAGCTGACATTGGAACCCTGATAGTAGCCGCGCGATTTCAACTCGCCTGCGGTCACTTCATTGTCGCCGATGTTAAACAGCAGCAATGCCTGCACCGGGTTGATTTCCAAGACGCCGACGCGCTCGAATTCATCCTTGATCACATCCAGCAGCAGGCGGTGAAGTCGCTCCACCAACGCCAATGAGTCCAGGTATTCCGTCATGAACGCCTCGTTAGAGCCGCTCTCCATGTTTGAATGAAAGCTCATTATTGTCTCCGTCAACTAGCTTTGGAAGCAATTTGAGGGAAATTCGCGAACAAGTCGTTAAGTCGCGCGAAGTCAGATCAAATACAGGTCAATTCTCACCGCTAATCACAACAGAAATGGCGGAAATCAGCCGGTTGAACCGATCTGGAGCGGCTTTTTGCCCAGTCACCCACTGATACAGATCCTGATCGTTCTCCTCCAACAGCGCGTCGTAAAGATTTAGCTCAGTTTCTGTCATCGATTCTAACGTCTCGCCGGCATAGCGTTCAAGGATGATGTCCATCTCCTTGATGCCGCGCCGCATCGACCGCATTTTCATGCGCTTCAACCGATGTTCGCGGGTTTCCGTAGTATCGCTCATGCTGAGACCCCGTTTCAGATTTTCTTGCGCAAGGCCTTTTCCAGCTTTGCCAGCCGGTCAAGATCGTTTTTGATGCGCACACGGACATCGCGCAATTGCTGCACAATGGCAACCAGATCCGCATCCGCATACTCTTCGCCGTCCGCCAGAAACTCGACCCCGTCGCCTTCACCTGTCAAAAGCCAGCCGACCGAAACATTCAACACGCCTGCCATCATCGACAACCGGTTGGCCCGCGGCTCACTCAGGTCTTCTTCCCAAGCGGCAATGGTGGATTTTTTCACGCCCAGCCGTTTGGAAAACTCCGCCTGCTTTAACCCAGCAGACTCGCGCGCCGCCGCAAGCCGGTCGCCAAAGGTCGCCACCTCTTCAGCGAACCAATCGCCTTCCTGCTCTGTCAGATTGGTATCACCATGTGTCATTTTTCTGCTCTCCCGGCAAACGGTCTTGATCGGTCATTGCGCGCACCCTAAGACATGGTCCTAGTGATTACAAACGAGGCCCCAATGTCATTTTTGTCCAAGACCCTGTCGCGCGTAAAACCGTCTCCTACAATTGCAGTCACGACATTGGCCGCCGAATTGCGCGCCGCTGGCAAAGACGTAATTGCCCTTGGCGCGGGCGAACCTGATTTCGACACGCCGCTCAACATCCGCGACGCTGGCAAGGCCGCGATTGACGCTGGCAAAACCCGCTACACGGCGCCCGATGGCATCCCAGAATTGAAACAGGCGATCTGCGCCAAATTCAAACGCGACAACGGGCTGGATTACACGCCTGCTCAGATCACCGTGAATTCCGGCGGCAAACAGACGCTCTATAACGCCCTCATGGCCACCATGAACCCGGGCGATGAAGTCGTCATCCCTGCCCCCTATTGGGTGTCCTACCCTGACATGGTGCTTTTGGCGGGCGGCGAGCCTGTGGTTGTGAAAACCTCAATCCAGACCGGTTTCAAACTGACCGCAGACCAACTTGAGGCCGTAATCACGCCCAAAACCAAATGGCTGATCTTTAACTCGCCGTCTAACCCCACCGGCGCAGGCTATTCCCGCGCCGAGCTCAAAGAAATCACGGACGTCCTGCTGCGCCACCCGCAGGTCTGGGTGATGACCGACGACATGTACGAACACCTCGCCTATGACGACTTTGAATTCTGCACCCCCGCAGAAGTCGAACCACAGCTTTATGACCGCACCCTGACCTGCAACGGCGTGTCCAAAGCCTATGCAATGACTGGCTGGCGTATCGGCTATGCCGGCGGTCCGAAGGACTTGATTGCGGCAATGCGCAAGATCCAGTCGCAATCCACATCCAACCCCTGCTCCGTCAGCCAATACGCAGCCCTTGAAGCCCTCAACGGCACGCAGGATTTCCTCGCACCGCACAACGAAATGTTTGTGCGTCGTCGCAATCTGGTGGTGGAGAAACTCAACGCAATTGACGGCATCAGTTGCCCGACACCCGAAGGCGCTTTTTATGTCTATCCCTCGATTGCCGGTCTGATTGGCAAAACAACACCCGACGGCGTGGTGATCGACAGCGACGAAACCTTCTGTACCCAGCTTTTGCAGAGCCACGGCGTCGCGGTGGTGTTTGGGGCCGCCTTCGGCCTTTCGCCCAACTTCCGCGTCAGCTACGCTACCTCTGACGACGCTCTGGCCGAAGCATGCGACCGCATCCGTGCTTTTTGTGAATCACTGAGCGCATAAAAACAAAGGGCAACAGGCTATGGGCGGCGATCTTCCAGAGTATTTCTTCCGTGTACGTGAGAACGGCGCGATGGTGTTTCGCGTGGACACCCAAAACCAACAGCGTCGTATCGAGATGGATCAGATCGCAGTTGCGAATGTTAAAAACGGCGAAATCAAAGCCAACGGCGATCGCAAGCTCACCGATACCG
Source organism: Shimia sp. SK013 (assembly GCF_001292625.1). GTDB lineage: Bacteria > Pseudomonadota > Alphaproteobacteria > Rhodobacterales > Rhodobacteraceae > Shimia. The sequence goes on along the minus strand of NZ_LAJH01000010.1, from coordinate 81,658 downwards.
ACATCGAAGAAATCAGCGCCTGGATGGAAGAACGCCGCGCTGTGCTGGCGGACCGTGATATCGACGACATCCTGCGCACGGTGGATCACCTGAACCTGACGGCACAATGGGCGCAGTCCAAGGCCGAACCGGAACAGCTCGAAGAAATCACCGACACGTTGCTGCTGGCCATGCACGATCTGCGCTCGGTTCTGGTGCGCAAAAAGGCCGACCGCCTGCTGAAGGGCAAATAAAATCAGGGCCTGCTCAAAGCGCTCAATGCACTTTGGGTCCGCCTCTCAGCTGATGTCTGACGGCCTTCGGTTAACCAACGCATAGCAGTCCGATCGACTCAAATCTGCGCTATCTCACTTGGCTGGCACAACATCCATGCCGACGGCTCCAAGACTGGAAACAATCTGGAACTTGTAAGATCCGTGTGGGCCGGTCCAGATTTCTGTTTCCCTCCCAACAGCATTTTTCCGAATACTCTTTTTGTAGCCGTTTGTTTTCAACTCAGTGCGCAGCGCGTTCAGAACCTCATTAAACTCAGGCGATGATCTCTCAACCGCCAATCGATTTGGAAGGGTCAGATGGAAGCCGCACCTCCGATAATCCTGATCACCGGATTTTTTGGCAACTGTAAAAAGGAAAGCCGTGGGTAAAAGCCCGCTCTGCTCCACCTTCTTAAAAAGGGTCCTCTTTTTGGTGCTACGATTGATTTCAAAACCCGAATTAGTAAGCGCAGTGGTCGCTTGTCCGCTTGCCAAAAATCCAAGGCAGGCTTTGGCCACGGCCTTACCATCCGATCTGTAATTAATTTCCGTTGTTCCAGAGGCATAAGTCGGGCCGCAGAAAAACACGAGGCCCAGCGAAGCAAGCCCAACGATGCTTGCACGAATTTTCAGTTTCACATTTTTCCTCCGCCAAAGAAGGAGCATTTGCCCCATATGAAATTTCCAAAGATAATCAACTTCTGTCAAAAGGCTTTGACGTTCAAAAACCAGAACGAGATCGTTAGCTTAACCGTGGAGCGTTGTTTCAGTTCGCGGCAATTTTCAGCTCTCAAATGACTTTGGCACATATTCCTTGCCCATGCTACGCAAAGGGCGTGACTGGCGAAGGTCAATCAATCCGGTTTTGCTGAAAACACAGGGCATGTTCTGATATGGTCACAGGCCAGATCCTGTGCCGCCCATTTACTTTAGGACGCGAACTTTTTGCGCAGCCGACCCAAATTGGTCACCCAAAAGCGATACATCAACATCACCGCCGCCGCAGTCAGGCCCAATACCAGACCTAACCAAACGCCTTCGCCGCCAAACCCGAGGACAAACCCCAAAACGTAGCCCGACGGCACGCCGATCACCCAATAACTGATTGCTGCGATCACCATTGGCCCACGCGTGTCCTGAACGCCGCGCAACAGGCCCAGCGCCATGATTTGCGCCCCGTCCACGAACTGAAACAAAGCCGCGACATACAAAAGGCTCACGCCGGCTGCCAGAATGACCTCCCGCTGCGGCTCTTGCGGGTCGATAAACCCGCCCAGCAATTGCTCGGGAAACAGCACAAACGCCAACACAGCCGCGCAGGCAAACCCAAAGGACATTGCAATCGCAACCTTGGCACCACGCGCCATGTGGTCCGCATCCTTGCGTCCCATGGCATTGCCCGCCCGTACTGTTGCCGCATTGGACAGCCCCAGATGCAACATGAACGCCAGACTTGCGAGTTGCAGCGCAATGCCATGCGCCGCCAGTTGGACCGTGCCCAGCCACCCCATCATCACAGATGACGCCGCAAACAGACCAACCTCGGCAAGATTGGTCAGCCCAATCGGCACCCCGAGGCGAAAGACACGCATGAAAACTTCCCAGTCAGGCCGCCAAATGCGCTGAAACAACGCGTGTTCCGGCAAGGCCCGTACAGCATAGGTGACAACACCAATCAGCGACACAAACTGCACAATGATCGACGCAATAGCCGCCCCTTTAACGCCCAACTCAGGTGCGCCCCAATTGCCAAAGATCAGCGCATAATTCACCAGCGCATTCACCGGCACAGCGGCGGCGGTGACCCAAAACACCACGCGTGTGTGCTCCAGCGCCGCCAGATAGGATTTCAACACCATCACCAGCAAGGCGGGAAGTAATCCGAGCCCCGCAATGCGCAAATACGCCTGCGCAAGTTCGGCCACTTCGACTTCTTGCTGAAGCGCCAACAAAATCGGCCCCGACATCAAAAACAGCGGCAGCGCCACAACCCCAAAGATCACCGACAGCCACAACCCCATGCGCGTCACCCGCCGCAAAAGGACTTGATCACCCTCTGCATCTGCTTGCGCCACCAGCGGCATCACCGCGATGGCAAAGCCCGAGCCGAGAATAAAGATCACAAAGAAAAACGTGCTGCCAATCACCACCGAGGCCAGCGCCTCGACGGAATACCAGCCCAGCATGATGGTGTCGGTCAACCCGATGCCAAATTGCGCGATATGCCCGCCGATCAACGGCAGGCCAATGCGCAGCAACGCACGCGCGTGTCCCGATGTGCTCATGACTGTTTCCATAAACCAGCCTTATGTCTGTTGAGGGAGGGCCACAATAGGCCCATCAAAGTTGAATGATCTTCTTGGTTTTGCCACCATATCCAAAGCACGTCTTTTTCACACCCTCAATCGAGGTATTTCCATGCCATCAGAATTTTCCCGCCTGCTGCCCGACGCCCGTGCATTTTTTAATGAGCTGGCCCAAGACAACTCCCGCGACTTCTTCCTTGCCAACAAACCACGTTACGAGGCTGACCTGCGCGCGCCTGCACTGGCCATGCTCGACACCATCAGCGCCGATTTGCAGCGCGCCCACGGCGCGACGCCCACGCAAAAACTCTTTCGCCCCCACCGCGACGTGCGGTTTTCTAAAGACAAAACCCCCTATCACCTGCATCTGCACATGCTCTGGTCCACCCCTCCGGTGGGTTGGTTTCTTGGCATTGGCCGCGATTACCTTTCGGTCGGCGGTGGCGTCATGGGATTTGACAAAGACGGCCTGATAGACTGGCGCGAGGCCGTTGATGGTCCCAAAGGCGAAACCCTCGCCGCGATCATCTCGGACCTCCAAAGCAAAGGGGCTCGTCTGGATGAGCCGGACCTCAAACGTGTGCCCGCACCTTATGACAAGGACCACCCACAAGGCGACCTGCTGCGCCGCAAGTCCATGACAGTGTGGTTTGACCTGTCCGACGCGGATGTGACCAAACACGGGCTGCATTCGGCAACAATGTCGGTGTTTGACACGCTCACTCCGCTGCAACGTATTTTGCAAAAAATTCTGTGACCCTTTGTGCCCCTGCCAGCGTTCGCGCAGGTTTCAAACAAAAAACCCGCCGCCCCAAAACGGGGCGACGGGTCATTTCACTGTCCAATTGGCATAATCAGCCTTTGCGGGCGTCCGGATGCAGCGCGGTGCCCAAAATGTGCTCTGACTTGTGGATCACATGGCTCGCCTCATTCACGATCAGTGGATCCGGTGCTTTGATGGTTTTCACATCCTTGCCCGGATAATCGAGCGAATCCAGAAAGTGCAGCATACAGTTCAGACGCGCACGCTTTTTGTCGTCGGATTTGATCACCGTCCAAGGTGCATCTGCAGTGTCCGTATAAAAGAACATCGCCTCTTTGGCCTCGGTATAGTCGTCCCACTTGCTCAGCGACGCCTTGTCGATCGGGCTCAGCTTCCACTGTTTCAGCGGATCATTGGCCCGGCTCTCAAAACGGCGTTTCTGTTCTTCTTGGGTGACCGAGAACCAGTATTTGTACAGCCGCACACCAGAGCGCACCAACATGCGTTCAAAATCCGGGGTCTGGCGCATGAATTCCAGATATTCGGCGGGTTCGCAGAACCCCATGACCCGCTCCACTCCGGCGCGGTTATACCAGCTGCGGTCATACAGCACCATTTCGCCCTCGGTGGGCAGATGCTGCACGTAGCGTTGGAAATACCACTGACCACGCTCTGACTCAGAAGGTTTGTTCAATGCCACCACACGCGCCGCACGCGGGTTCAGGTGTTCGGTAAACCGCTTGATCGTGCCACCCTTGCCCGCTGCGTCGCGGCCCTCAAACAGCATCACAAACTTTTGGCCGGTGTCCTGCGCCCACAGCTGCACTTTCAACAGCTCAGCCTGAATCTGCGCTTTCTGCCGCTCGTAAACCCGACGCGACAACTTCACGTGATACGGATATTCGCCCCGTTCAAAAGCCGCGCGAATGGCTTCCTCAGACGGCTTCTTGGCGCGCGCAGGCGGGGTAAGCGGCGGCGCGTGTGGTCCCGATTGCAACGCACCGTTTTCCTTCTGCGTATCCTCTGGCTTGACCATTCATGTCTCCTCTTGTCCCAAATTTACACTTGGACTAACCGATTTCGCGCTTGTCTGCTTTGACACAGCGCAAACCTCGTTACCTATTTGTTACCTGCACCAATCTGCCAGTTTTTGAACCCAACGTCACTTTCGTCTGCCGCAGGTGCATTTTCGGTTTTTTTCGCTTTAAACTTCCGCCATGCAACAGGAGGACTTCTGATGACAAGAATGATGAGAGCTGCGCTTGTGTCTCTGACAATGGCAACACCCGTTCTGGCTGAAAACCGGATCGACCAAATTCGCCCCGACGCGCCAGAACTGGCAGCGCATGGCGACCACGTTGTGGGGGTAACCACCCGCACCTTTTCCAACCCCGACCAGATCGACGTGCTGAACTCGACCGCGGACGCATTGGCGACCTACTCGCGCGATCTGACAGTCGAAATCTGGTATCCGGCAGCTGAGGGCACCACGCCGGGCGGCACGTATACGGCGCCACTGCGCGACCCCTCCGTTCAAGTCACTCTGCACGGTCAGGCGGCGCGCGACGCCGATCCCGCATCCGGCGAGACCTTCCCGCTGGTGGTGATCTCCCACGGTTATCCCGGCAACCGCTTCCTGCTGAGCCATCTGGGTGAAAACCTTGCCTCCAAAGGCTACGTTGTGGCCTCAATTGATCACACCGACAGCACCTATTCCGATCAGGCGGCTTTTGGCTCCACGCTTCTGAACCGTCCAATCGACCAGAAGTTCGTGATCGACAGCATGGCGGCGCTTGATGGCCCCATCGGGTCCATCACAGACGCCAACACCACTGGCGTTATTGGCTACTCTATGGGTGGCTACGGCGCACTGATCTTCGGCGGAGCAGGTCTTGTGGCCGGCGTCGAAGGCTCACCTTTCGCGCCACCAAAAGGCGCCTTGATCCACAATGTCGCGGGTACCGACACCCACGAAGCGCTGGTTGACGAGCGTGTTAAAGCGATGATCGCCATCGGTCCTTGGGGCCGCAACTATGGCCTCTGGGACGACGCGGGCCTTGCCGGCTTGCGCAAGCCGACGATGTTGATGGCGGGTTCCGTGGATGATGTGTCCGTATATGATGCCATCCGTCAGATATTCACCAACACCAAAGGCACCGACCGTCACCTGCTGACGTTTGAAAACGCCAACCACAATGCTGCCGCCCCCATGGCCTCCCCTGAGGAAGGCTGGGCAATTTCTGAGGCCCTCGGTTTCCCGGCGTTTGAACACTATGCGGATGCGGTTTGGGACAACACGCGGATGAACAACATCACGCAACACTTCTCTACCGCCTTCTTGGATTTGCACCTCAAGGCTGACGCAGACAAAGCCAGCTATCTTGAGCTTGTCCCGTCCTCCAACGACGGCGTCTTCTCGGCAGAAGAAGACGGCACCCTCAAAGACGACCACACCTATTGGGCGGGCTTTCCCGCGCGCACAGCCGTGGGTCTGAAATTTGAGACTCTGAAAAAAGGCGAATAAGCCAACCAAAAACTTTGGTTGACCAATACTGCACGCCAAAACACCCCGCCAGTCGGGGTGTTTTTTTGTTTGGGCACAGCCACTCAAACGCAAAACGCATCTGTGCGATCAAATTCCTTCACCTGATTTCCGCAGCTAAACATCTATTAACAAGTTGCGCCCTAAGGTTCTCCATAATTCAAAAGAGGACCCAAATATGAAGTTTTTTACTGTCACTTTGACCGCCGCGGCCTTGGCACTTCCCATCGGCACAGCACACGCTGAGACCCTGAAAATCATGGCGGCCGACCTGCCACCAATGGTCAATTCCGACGGCACGGGCCGCGAGGCAGAAGTTGTTTCCAGCGTCATGCAACACTGCGGCTACGACGTCAGTTTTGAGTTGCAGCCATTCACACGTCACTGGGCTTCATTTGACAACGGCGAGGGCGACGCAGTGATGACGGTACCTACCGGGATGCCCATGGCCGGCACACAAAGCAAAACATATGTGTCGTACCAAAACGGCGTGTCCTTTCTGGCGGACTCGGGGCATGACATCGGCTCGCTTTCTGACCTGAGTGGCATGAAAATTGCTGCCTTCGAAGGCGCATCCGGCATCCTACCGGGTCTGTCCGACACCGTAGACTCCTTCGCCTCCTACCGCGAAATGGCCGATCAAGAGACCCAAAGTAAGTTGCTTTTGGGCAAGCGTGTCGACGGTATCCTTGGGGACGGTATGCTCTTCGCCGCTTACATGACCAACCTGCGCATCGCCGGAGCAGCGAGCGGTGTGGACGCCAACCAACCGGTCCAGTTCCGTGCAATATTTGAACCGTCCACCTATGCGATGAACTTCCGCGACCCGGAGATTGCCGCCAAGTTTGACCGATGCTTCTCCGAACTCGAAGCAGACGGCACGATTGCCAAAATTAACACAAAGTGGGTCGACAAATATCGCGACACTTTGGCGGACGACTACCTCTCCATGTAGTGTGAAACGATGCACCGGCCACGATCCGGCCTCCCAACGGGTCTGGCCTCGCGCATCGGTTCGCGTCCACCCTTTGCGCGCCCCTGCACACCCTGTGCAGCTTGGGCGCGCAGCCCTGCCTCTGGCAAATGCCTCGCAGACACTCATATAATGTGTGCGACGCCAGCCACGATTTCAGCCACGCGCGCTTTGTTCACACTTTCAAGGAGCCCGCATGACAACTCAAAACACCGCAACAGCCGCCACTGAAAACGCCAGCCGCTATTTGCAGCAACTCTGCAAACACTGGTCGCACAAATGCGAAACCGAGTTTTCTCCAGAGGCCGGCACCGTCGTCTTCCCCGAAAACCGTGGAACGCTGTCAATGCAAGCCAGCGAAAGCAGTCTCACCATGACGATTTCTGTGCCCGACCCAACCAACCTTGCCAAAATGCAAGACGTGGTCGACAAACACCTTCTCCGCTTCGCGTTCCGCGAAGATCTGGCGATCAACTGGGCCTAAGCCCTGCCCGCAATCGCTGTGGCTGCTCTTTCCCGCGCATTGGCGGCGCTTCGCACTTCCCCCCCTCGCCGTCCCCTGCCATAATGTGCGTCAAACAACACCAATAAGAGCAGCCACAGCATGTCCAACGACCTTTTGGCCGACACCAAAACCAAAGAATACGACGCCTCCTCCATTCAAGTTCTCGAAGACATGGAGCACGTGCGCCTGCGCCCGGGCATGTATATCGGCGGCAAGGACGATCGCGCGCTGCATCACATGGTGGCCGAAATCGTCGACAACTCGATGGACGAGGCTGTGGCAGGTCATGCCACGTGGATCGAAATCGAGCTGCACGAGAACGGCCATGTGTCCGTGCGCGACAACGGGCGCGGCATCCCCACCGATCCACACCCAAAGGATCCCAAGAAATCCGCGCTTGAAATCATCTTTTGCACATTGAATGCGGGCGGCAAGTTTTCCGGCGACAGCTATGAAACCTCAGGCGGTCTGCACGGTGTTGGCTCTTCGGTTGTGAATGCGCTCTCAGATCACCTGCGCGTCGAAGTGGCCCGCAACAAAGAACTCTTCGCGATGGAATTTTCCCGAGGTGTGCCACAGGGCAAGCTCGAAAAAATCGGCTCCGCCCCCAACCGACGCGGCACAGCCGTGACCTTTCATCCCGACCCCGAGATTTTTGGGTCTCTCAAACTCAAGCCCGCCCGCCTTTTCAAGATGGCACGCTCCAAAGCCTATCTCTTCTCCGGCGTCGAAATCCGCTGGAAAACTGCGATTGTCGATGGCGACACCCCGATGGAGGCCAAGTTCCACTTCCCCGGCGGTCTTGCGGATTACCTCAACGAAACCCTGTCCGGCGCGACCACCTATGCCGACACCCCGTTCTGTGGCACCGTGTCTTTCGAGAAATTCAAAGCGCCGGGCAAAGTTGAATGGGCCATCAACTGGACGCCCTCACGCGACGGCTTCATCCAATCTTATTGTAACACCGTCCCCACCCCCGAAGGCGGCACCCACGAGGCCGGCTTCTGGGCCGCGATCCTCAAAGGCATCAAGGCCTACGGCGAGTTGGTGAACAACAAAAAGGCCGCGACCATCACCCGCGAAGACCTGACCACAGGCGCCGGCGCGCTGGTCAGCTGCTTCATCCGGGAGCCGGAATTTGTCGGCCAGACCAAAGACCGCCTCGCCACGGTTGATGCGCAACGCATGGTGGAAAACTCCGTGCGCGATCACTTTGACAACTGGCTTGCGGCTGACAACAAATCCGCTGGCGCCATTCTTGATTTCCTTGTGCTGCGCGCCGAGGAACGCCTCAAACGCCGTCAGGAAAAAGAGACCGCACGTAAAACCGCCACCAAGAAACTCCGCCTACCGGGCAAGCTGGTGGATTGTTCCGCCACCAACCGCGACGGCACGGAACTCTTTATCGTCGAGGGCGACTCCGCGGGCGGCTCCGCCAAAATGGCCCGCAACCGCAAAACCCAGGCGCTGCTGCCCCTGCGCGGCAAAATCCTCAATGTGCTGGGCGCCGCAGGCTCCAAGATCACCACCAATCAGGAAATCAACGACCTGACCCAAGCACTTGGCGTCGGCCTTGGTTCACGGTTCAATGTCGACGATCTGCGCTATGACAAGATTATCATCATGACCGATGCGGACGTCGACGGCGCCCACATCGCAGCCCTGTTGATGACCTTTTTCTACACCCAGATGCGCCCGATGATCGACGCCGGCCACCTCTACATGGCCTGCCCCCCGCTGTTTCGTCTGACGCAGGGTGCCAAGCGGGTCTATTGCGTGGATGAGGCCGAAAAAGACGCGTGGCTGGAAAAAGGCATCGGCGGCAAAGGTCGCATCGACGTGTCCCGCTTCAAGGGTCTTGGGGAAATGGACGCCAAGGATTTGAAAGACACCACAATGAACCCCGAAAGCCGCAAGCTGATCCGCATCACAATTGACGAAGACGAGCCCGGCGAAACCGATGAATTGGTCAGCGACCTGATGGGCAAAAAGCCCGAGAAGCGGTATCAATACATCCAGGAAAACGCGCGGTTTGTGGAGGAATTGGATGTTTGAAATTTGTTGAGTTTCTGCAGGTTGAATGGTCGGTTCTCTCGAACGCACCGTTCTCTTTCTTGGGTTTGTCCGTTCTTTCATTTTTCGGCGGATTTGTTGTTGCGCGCTACTTAGCCAGTGAGCGCTTAGCTACCAAAGACGCTCAACTTGAACTTGCAGAAAACAAACTGAACGACTTTAAAAGTAAACTTGACGTAAGTTCGCCTGACGATGCCAAACGCCGTTTTGACGAACTTGTAACTACGGTCGAGGATCTGAAGCAAAATCTCTTAGAGCTTTCGCCACGAACTCTCTCAGAAGATCGAAAGAAACGACTTACCGTTGCATTAAAGCCGTTTGCAGGGTGCGGCGTGTCTATAAGCCGAGACGGAACTTATGCAAATGGCGCGACACTTTCTAGTGACCTTTCCGCATCCTTTAAAGAAGCGGGATGGAGTACGTCTCACCCAATGTTATTTGGCCCCAGACAATTACCGGCTTGCGGGGTATTGGTGTCCAGGAACTCCGAATTGCCAAACGAAGCGGCCTACAATGCTCTAATCAAGGCTCTGTTTTCTGCAAAAATAGACTTTGAGGAGGCTGAACCAAGAAAGTTTCCTCATGAGAAAGGCGCTGTAGCCGAAATCACCCTGACCGCCCCCACAAGTTAAAGTCTAGGACGGTAACGTTGGGCCTGCCAGCAAATCAGCTAGTAGCGCCTGACCCGAGGGTGGGTGCGGAACGCGCCCTCCCATGGGGGAGGGTCGGGCGCGGCGGAATGCTTTGCATTCCGCATAGGCTCTCAACCGGAAGTCACCCTTATCAATGACAATGCAGTGGCTTGGATCCTGCGTGGCAGCACTGGCCCGGAGGCGAACTTTTTCGACATCCCCCGCCATGATGCACCGTGCCATCGATTGTGATCGAAGGTAGTGCGTTTTGCGCCAAGGCAAAGCTTGGGGCAGTTGTCGAACAAATCGCAGCAACTGCGATAATTAAAGCCTTCATGTTAATCTTCCTTAACGAATGATTAACAATCTAAAGATGAACAACTCACCTACTGCAAGCGTAAAATACGTATTCAACATTGAGCATCACGCCCACCCTGCCAAACTCCTCGCCATCCTCGTCCACATGCCCCCGCCGCGCGCCTTCCTTCGCCGCCTCCCTAACTCACCTCCGTAAGCTCAAAATGCATCCCGTCCTTGCGGTTGGTATAATGCCCGCCCCAGTAAAACCCGTGCGCGTTGGCGATCTCCACCAACTCGCGCACCGATCCGGTCTGTCCGCAAATCGCGGGTCGGTCGCCCAGCCAGTTCCACGTGGTACAGATGTCAAAAGCCGAGCCAAACGAATGGTTGCTCAACTTCGTGGTTGCACTGCTCTGGCGAGTTGAATGCCCCCCCGATCCGTCGGGCGCACCGCCACGAATGTAGCGCGACACGTAACACCCGGCATAGCTGATCACCAAATGCATCAGGTCCGCCTCTTCCCAGGCGTCCATCAGGCCCAGAATCGCGGGCTTGGCGTATTTGTGACAGCGGAAATACCCGTTGTAGCTCGCCGCAAACTGCATGCGGTCATCCGGCACGTTGGTGATGAATTCCTCTTCCCAATCGTTAAACGCCCCGTCGCAGCTGCCCTTGATGACAATCGACTCTTTGCTGCTGCGTTGATGCAAAGGCTTCTGCAGGAACTCAAAGCATTTGAACAACTGGTTGCGCCACGCGCTGGACGGCGAGGCAAGCCCCGACGGTTTCGGCGGCCAGGTCGACGAAGATCGCTGGGCATAATAGTCGCCGTTCAGGATACTATATCCCGCCCCCTCAGCGGCTGCCAAAGTCTCCTCATCGACTCGACCATGCGCGCTCAACCCTTGTTCCATCTGAAAGATTTTGGTGCCCAGTTCGGTGTTCCCCCCAAAGGAAGAATCCACCACGCCAACCTGCACAATGCCGCGTTTCAAAAGGAAATATTGCCAACGTTGAACCTCTGCGGGCATGTTGTTGCCCGCGCGCGATAATTTAAACATCTCAAATCCACCTCTCTAAAAGGGAGTAATTGTAGCATATTTACCCTCAAAGTAGAATTCAAACTTGCCCGCTGCGCATTGCCCCCTTTCCAAAACCCCCCTACCTTTCCCCCATGCGCCTCCTCGCCCTCATCCTCGCCCTCCTTCTCCCCGCGACAGACGCCTTCGCGCAGGCCCGCAAGGACTCTGTGCGCCATCAAAACAACCACCTCTCCGTGCCGCTCAACAAACCGCGCCAAGCCCCCACCCCGCGCCAATGGCCGCAAAACCAACCCCGCACACAGCTGTTCTGTGACCAATACGCCCGCGCCGCCGCCTCCGACGGTGGCCGCATCCAAGGCGCACAAACCGGTGTGACCTTTGGTGAACAAACCGGCTACGTCGCCACCCGCGACCGCAAACAGGCCGAGGCACTTGGCATGATCGGCGGCACCATCGGCTCTGCCGCAGGTGCGCAGGTTGACCGCAATTTTTACAATTTTCACCTTCGCGAATGCCTCAACGGCGGCCGCCTGATCACCACCCCGAAATAGCGCATTTCCCGCCTTGCTCCACGCCGCTGCAATGCTAGGCTCACCCCATGCGCGCGACCTTGCTTCTTCTTTGCCTTTTGCTGATTTCCTGTGGCCGCCCGCTAACGGAGTCAGAACGCGCGTTCATGGCCGATCTTGCCGGTGGCTCCTTTGATGCCGACCCCGTGCGCATCACCAAAAACGCCCCGCTTGGCGTGGCCACTTTCACCCGACAGACCCGCCCGCGTCTGGCCTGCCGCGAACGTATCTTTCCGCCGCCCACACCCGGCCCGGTCACCACATCGCCGGCAGGCGTCGTGCTTTGGAACCATCTCTATACATCCGAGAACTGGTCCGTGCCGAACTACATGCCCGCCTATCCGGACAAGATTAACCTCAATGCCGCGATGTATTTCGCCCATGAAATGGTGCACGTCTGGCAATGGCAGAACCGCGACCTGACCGGATACTCTCCGTGGAAAGCCGCCGAGGAACACCAGATCACCGACGATCCCTATCTGTTTGAGGTCACCGAGGACGCCAATTTCCTGACCTACGCCTATGAACAACAGGCCAGCGTTGTCGAAGAATACCTCTGTTGCGTGTTGCTCGATCCCGACGCCCCGCGCACCAGACGCCTCACCGAACTGGTCGAAGAAGTCTTTCCGGCCCAAAGTCTTCCCAAACCGGATCAGGTGATTTTGCCTTGGGACAAGGCCCAAACTCGCGGCATCTGCCGCTGAAAATGACACTGTCGCGATACCGACGTCATACCGACGCGATACAGCCAGCCTTTTTGTTGCATTTCCGCGCCCCCGCGGCCAAGACTTCTGCCAACAAAAAAGACAGGGAGTCACCCCGTGACAGAAACAATGATCGCCGTAATCGGCGGCTCCGGCATCTACGACATCGATGGGCTTGAAGACGCCACATGGCAGGCCGTCCATAGCCCTTTTGGCACCCCCTCAGACGAGATCCTCACAGGCCGCCTGAACGGCGTGAAAATGGCCTTTTTGCCGCGCCATGGCCGTGGTCATGTGCACACGCCTTCGTCCGTTCCCTATCGCGCAAACATCGACGCGCTGAAACGTCTTGGCGTGACAGATGTGATCTCTGTGTCGGCCACAGGTTCCTTCCGAGACGACATGGCGCCCGGTGATTTTGTCGTTGTAGATCAATTCATTGACCGTACCTTCGCACGTGAAAAATCATTCTTTGGACCCGGGCTTGTCGCCCATGTCAGCGTCGCACATCCCACCTGCCCGCGCCTTTCTCAGGCTTGCTTTTCGGCAGCCAAAGACGCCGGAATCACTGTGCATAAAGGCGGGACATATATTGCGATGGAAGGTCCCCAATTCTCCACTTTGGCGGAATCCAAAATGTACCGCGAAAGCTGGGGCGCGGATGTGATCGGCATGACCAACATGCCCGAAGCCAAACTCGCCCGCGAAGCCGAGCTTTGCTACGCCTCCGTGGCGATGGTCACGGATTATGACAGCTGGCACCCCGACCACGGCGAGGTCGATGTGTCTGAAATCATTGCGATTTTGATGGGAAATGCCGACAAAGCCCGTGACATGGTACGTCGTTTGCCCGACCTTCTGGGTGTAGACCGCGCACCTTGCGAGCACGGTTGCGACCGCGCGCTTGAATTCGCCATCCTGACCGCGCCCGACAAACGCGACCCCGATATGGTGGCCAAGCTCGATGCTGTGGCAGGTCGTGTTCTGGCCTAGGCGCTGGACAGCACAAAAAAACCAATGCTTGATGGGGCCTGCACATAAACCGCAGGCCCTCGTGACATGCCCCTAGACCTCTGGCTGACCTTCGTCGCCGCCTCCACCGCGCTTCTATTGATCCCCGGCCCCACCATTCTGTTGGTGCTAAGCTATGCTTTGACCCAAGGGCGCTCCGTGGCCGTTGCCACCGCAGCAGGTGTTGCTCTTGGGGATCTCGTCGCGATGACAGCATCCCTGCTGGGACTTGGCGCCATCGTCATGGCTTCCGCCACCGCCTTCATGATGCTGAAATGGGTCGGTGCACTTTATCTGGTTTGGCTCGGGGTCAAGATGCTGCGCAGTGCCAATCAAGCCACGCTCGGCGACCTTGCAACTGCGGGGTCAATGCCTGCCAAAGGCGTTTTCACCCATGCTGCCGCAGTGACTGCGCTAAACCCCAAAAGCATCGGCTTCTTCATCGCCTTCGTACCGCAGTTCATCCAACCCGCGCAGCCGCTTTTAATGCAATTTATCATTCTTATCAGCACGTTCGTGATCCTTGCCGCCGTAAACGCTCTGGCTTACGCTCTGCTCGCGGATCGGTTGCGGGCCCGCATCTCGCGCCCCGCTGTTATGCGCGGGCTCACCCGGGCGGGCGGCATCACTTTGATTGGAATGGGGGTTCTGACAGCCACCCTGAGGCGGGCGGCTTAAAGACCACTTAGTCCTCAGCGTGTTCTTTCATGAACTCGCGAATAAAGCGGCGGATCTCACGGGCAGCGCTGGTGTCGAGATCTTTGCACAGATCGACAAATGCATCCCGCTCCTCTTTGTCCAGTCGCAAAACCAGCTGGCTGTCCTTCTTTGATTTACGTCTGGCCTTATCCTTAACCTTTTGTTTGGATTTGGCATTCATCGTTTCATCCGAGGTATCGTCGTGTTTTCCCAAATCGATGGTCCCGTCACAAAAGGTTGATTTTCCTTCGCCGCGTATATACATTAGTTATACAAAGCAAAGCAATAATACATCGTAGCAGTTTTTTTTGAGGGCATCTTTATGAATTTGAACACAGCCAAACATCTTCTCGTCCGCGATCGCATGGACTGGCACAAACCGCACGCAAACTGGTTGGCACAAACCATGTACCGCTTGCGCCGCTTCCGCAGCCAATAAGGCCGTTACGCGACAGGCCCCTTGCGCCTGCGCCTCGCATTTGTCAAAGCTGCCTCCGTAACTAATCTTCGGGGAACGGCATGCCCAAAAGCGCAAACGTCAAAGACTACATCCGCACCATCGTGGACTTCCCTCACGAGGGCATCATGTTTCGCGACGTGACCACCTTGTTCGCGGACCCGCGCGGGTTCCGAATGGCGATCGACCAAATGCTGCATCCCTATGCGGGCACGCGGATCGACAAAGTTGTCGGCCTTGAGGCGCGCGGTTTCATCCTAGGTGGCGCGATTGCGCACCAGCTTTCGGTTGGCTTTGTTCCGATCCGCAAGAAAGGCAAACTGCCTGGCACGACGATCAGTCAAGAGTACAAACTCGAATATGGCGAAGCCATCGTTGAGTTGCACGACGACGCAATTCAACCTGGTGAACAAGTGCTTGTTGTGGATGACCTTTTGGCGACAGGCGGCACAGCTGAGGCAGGGATCAAGCTGATCGAACGTCTTGGCGGCGAGATCATCTCATGTTCTTTCATCATCGACCTGCCTGAGTTGGGCGGCCGCAAGAAACTCGAAGACATGGGCATGGATGTGCACGTTCTGTGTGAGTTCGACGGCCTGTAAAGACGGTGCCCACCCTCTTTATCCACTCGTCAACGCGCCTACGAGGGGCCTCAAACAGAACCAATCACAGGATGACACCCGGATTCATAATCCCATTCGGGTCCAGCGCGTCTTTAATCGCGCGCATGGCGGCCAAGCGGGTTGGATCGCCATAAGTCTGAAGCGCCGCAACTTTCATACGACCCACGCCGTGTTCCGCGCTGAAAGACCCACCCAATTGGTGCACCAGATCGTAGATGGCGCCACTCACCGCGTGACGGCGGTCATCATAAGTCTCGCGGCTTTCGCCCTCTGGGGGAAACACGTTGTAGTGCAGATTGCCATCTCCCAGATGCCCAAAACAGTTGACACGATAGGGCCCCATCGCCGCCACCTGCTCCCCCGCTTTGGCGATGAACTCAGGCAGCTCACTCAATGGCAGAGATATGTCGTGGCTCGCCACTGACCCAATCGCCTTGTTGGCTATTGGAATGTGCTCTCGCAGGCTCCACAGCGCGCTTCGCTGTGCCTCGCTCTGAGCGATCACACCGTCGCTGACCAGGTCGGCTTCCATGGCCGCACCAAACAGCGCCTCAAGCGTTGCATCGGCCTCCCGGCTCATGCCCACTTCGATCAACACTGACCACTCTGGGTTCGCCTCAAAGGGCAGTCGCACATCCGGCAGCGTGTCGCGCACAAACTTCATACCCTGCCCGTGTAGCAGTTCAAACGCGCTGACGCTCTCGCCCGCCACCTCCCGCGCCAGTGCCAGCAATTCCAACGCCGCTTGCGGCGTTCCAACCACCATCACCGCCGTCGCCACAGACCGTGGTCGCGGGAACAGCTTCAACGCGGCGCCGGTGAGCACCCCAAGCGTGCCTTCGGCCCCGATCATCAGATTACGCAAATCATAGCCCGTATTGTCCTTGCGCAGGCGCGTCAGGCCATTCCAAATCTCGCCATTGGGCAGGACTGCCTCCAGCCCCAGACACAGGTCACGCGCATTGCCATAGCGCAGCACATTTACGCCGCCTGCGTTGGTCGACAGATTGCCACCGATCCGCGCGGACCCTTCTGCTCCCAAAGACAACGGAAACAACCGCTCCGCTGCCTCCGCCGCCGCTTGCACGTCCGCGAGCACACATCCTGCGTCGGCTACGATCACATTCTCCAGTGGATGGACCGCGCGCACATTCTTCATACGCTCAAGCGACAGGACCACCGGTGTCGGGCCGTCTGGCATCACCTGCGCCCCGACAAGGCCCGTACCGCCGCCATAGGGCACCACGGCCACGCGCGAGGCGTTGCAGGCCGCAATAATCGTTGCCACGTCTTTTGTCGATCTTGGCCGCGCCAGAAGGCCCCCTTGGCCAAAATATCGCCCACGCGGTTCTTGCAGGTATCCGTCGCTTGGCGCGCTCAGGGTCGCCTTGGGCAACTGCGCAGCAAGGCGCTCGGCAAACTCGGGAGTGGCTGCATTCAATGTCATGGCAACAGGGGTAATTGTCCTGCCATGCAACGTCTAGGGGTCTTGCAAAAAGCGTGGGTACAAAAGCTTGATTGTCGGCTGCGAAGGCAGAGACCTGAGCGACACCTCGAGGCTGTTGCCCTCAGTGCGATCAATCACATAATCCTCAGACATCCCGGTCAGAAAACTGGTCAACGTCCAATCCTCAAACCAATGCATCGGGATCACCACTTGCGCCCGAAGGCGTTTCAGAACCCGCATCATAGTCGCCGTATCAAGGCTCATGCCGCCGTCCACCGCCGCCATCACCACATCAAGCCGCCCTAGCGCCGCATATTGCGCATCGTTTGGTTCGTGATGCAGATGCCCAAGGTGCCCGATACAAAGCCCGGCAACTTCAAACACAAAGATCGAATTGCCCTTTTCCTCTACGCCGCCAAAGCTGCGAATATCTGTGGACACGTTACGCACCAACATACTGCCAAGATCCAAATGGTGGTCTATCCCTTGCCTGTAGGGACCCCAACCGCGCAACACGTGCGGGATCGCCGGATCAGGGTTGGTTGTCCAATGCGTGTCATGAGCGTGGTTCATGGTGACGACGTCAGGCACCAAATCTGTCACGCCGATAAATCCGGTATAATCAGTGACCACATCTATCCCGTCATCACTCTGGATCAGAAAAGAAGCGTGGCTCAGATAGCTAATCCTAACAGAGTGTTTCTCAACCGGGTCACGATAAGACGCTTTGTGAACAAACGTCACACCCGGCGTTTGGGCCAGCGCGATACAATGGCTCGGCCGTCGCTCCTGCGCGGCCACTGCCGTGGTCATCGACAAACAAAGAAGTATCAAGACAAACCGCATCCGGCGCTCCTTCCTTTTTGTCAGGATAGCAGAAAGAACGCCAAACCGCGCTCACCGTTTTCAAAAGCTGTGTCAACTTCGGTGGTTTGAAAGAACTTTGACGTCTAAAGGTCTGGAAGTAAGCGCGAAAACGCCTCTAGACTTGCCCTGCCGTCGTGCGGCCGCGACGGTCATTGCGCAGCGCAGCATAAAGCACATGCGTGCGCCAACGCCCGTTGATTTGCAGATAGCTTTGCGCGACGCCTTCATATTTGAAACCGGATTTCTCTAAAACACCTCGGCTCGCCACGTTCTCCGGCAAACAGGCGGCTTCGATCCGGCTCAGCTCCATACGCTGAAAGGCGTGATGCACCACCGCTTCAATTGCTTCGCTCATGTATCCTGACCGTGCAAAAGACTCGCCAATCCAATAGCCCAGCGTTCCGGCTTGGGCTGGTCCACGCCGGATATTGTCCAGCGTTATGGCCCCTAAAAGCCGGTTGTCTTCTCGCCGCACCAGAAACAGCGGCACCGCTGTATCATTTGAGATCGAGCGTTGCGCCCAGTAGACTCGGTTGGTGAAACTCTTCCGGCTCAAGTGGCTCGCCGCCCAAATAGGCTCCCAAGGGATCAAAAAATCCGCACTGACTGAGCGCAGTTCAGCCCACTCGCGAAAATCCGAATGCACCGGTGGGCGCAAGATCATGCGCTCGGTGTCCAGCTTCACCTTGCGTCGGTTGATCAACATCAGGCTGCTCGCCTTTGCTGCAGCGCCTCCAACGCCGGAGCATCCGCCACGGGGCCATAAAGCGCCAGCGCCGGTCGCGCCGCGACGGCCATATGTTCGGCAAACCGACGTACATCTGCATCTGTGACCGCATCAATACGCTCAACCGTTTCCGCCAGTGTCGGCACACGGTCCCAAATTGCGATCATCCGCGCCTGACGCTCTGCGCGGCTGGAAGGACTTTCCAACCCCATCAACAGGCCAGCTTTCATCTGGATACGAGCGCGTGCGATTTCAGCTTCGTTCATGTCTTCCGCGGCGCGTTTCAACTCATCAATGGTGATCTGCGCCAGCTCTTCGATTTGATCGCCGCTGGTGCCAGCATAAATCGTGGTCATGCCGGTGTCCGAATATGCGCCGGTCTGGGCATAGATTGAATAACACAGCCCACGCTTTTCGCGCACTTCCTGAAACAGGCGACTGGACATGCCGCCGCCCAACGCGGTCGAATAAATTTGCGCCGTATAGATGTCAGGGCTGCAATAATCCGGGCTCTCCAGACCAAGCGCAAAATGCGCCTGCTCCAGTGTTTTTTCTGTCCGGTACTCACCACCCGCAAATCGCGCGGGCGCCAAAGTGATTGCTGGGCCGCGTTTCAAATGGCCAAACTGCGCTTCTGCCAGCTTGATGATCTCATCATGGTCAATGCCGCCAGCCGCCGAAAGGACCATCCGGTCCGGCGCATAGTGCTCCCTCACAAATCCCGCCAAATCACCTTTGCCGAAACCACGCACATGATCGCCCTCGCCCAAGATCGTCCGACCCAAAGGCTGATCCGGATAGGCACGCTCTTGCAACCAATCAAAGATCACATCGTCCGGCGTATCCAACGCCTGACCGATCTCTTGCAGGATCACGCCGCGCTCAACCTCGATCTCGTCGGGATCAAACACCGGATTGAGGACAATATCACCCACCACATCCATCGCCAGCGCCACATCATCCTTGAGGACACGCGCGTAGTACGCGGTCACTTCGCGGCTGGTATAGGCGTTGATATAGCCGCCCACATCCTCGATCGCCTCGGCAATCTCAAGCGCGTTGCGCTTTCGCGTGCCCTTAAAGGCCATGTGTTCCAGAAAATGGGCAATGCCGTTTTGCTCGGGACGCTCGTGGCGCCCGCCTGCATTGACCCAAATCCCGATGGCAGCAGATTCCAGACCGGGCATATGCTCGGTCACGATGCGAAATCCGTTTGAAAGTGTGTGCAGTTTAACAGTCAACGCTGTGCGATCCGTTCTTTAATAAGTGTCTCCAACGCGCCCAGATCATTGGGTACGCGGGTCACGCTTTCGTCTTTGTCCATCATATCCGCCATATGCGGCGGCAACCCCGGACGTTCCCCCATCGCAGCCTCCACGGCATCCGGGAACTTCGCCGGATGGGCGGTCGCTAGCGTGATCATGGGCGTGGCCGACAAGTGGTCATTGCCCACCTTTACCCCAACCGCGGAATGCGGGCAAAGCACTTCTCCGCATGCCTGATATTCGTCAGCAATTGTGGCGCTGGTTTCCTCTTCCGAAGCCCGTCCGCTATCAAATTGGTCACGCAGGGTTTCCATCGCGCCCTGACTGATCGCAAATGTGCCGCCGTTCAACTCGTCCATCAACTGCGCCACGGCTCCGCCGTCACACCCATAGGCATAAAACAACGCGCGCTCGAAGTTAGAGCTTACCTGAATGTCCATCGACGGGCTGATCGAAGGCGTCACACCTTCTTTGGTGTAGGCGCCGCTTTCCATCGTCCGGTGCAGGATGTCGTTCTGGTTTGTCGCGATCACCAAGCGTTCAATCGGCAGCCCCATCTTCTTGGCAATGAAACCTGCAAAAATGTCGCCAAAGTTGCCCGTCGGCACGGTAAAGCTGACCTTTCGATGTGGCGCGCCAAGGCTCACGGCCGAGGTAAAGAAATATACAACCTGCGCCAGCACCCGCGCCCAGTTGATCGAATTCACGCCCGCCAGTTTGACGCCATCGCGAAAATCAAAGTCGTTGAACATATCTTTCAGACGCGCCTGACAATCGTCAAAATCACCGTCCAGCGACAGTGCGTGCACATTGGCATCTTCTGGCGTGGTCATCTGCTTGCGTTGAATGTCACTCACGCGGCCATGCGGGAACAGGATGAACACATCCACATTGTCCAAGCCGCGGAACGCCTCAATCGCAGCTGATCCTGTATCGCCCGATGTCGCACCGACGATGGTCACACGCTCATTGCGCCGCGCCAGCGAGAACTGGAACAGCTGACCGATCAGCTGCATCGCGAAATCTTTGAACGCCAGCGTCGGGCCGTGAAACAGTTCAAGCAAATAGTGGTTCGGCGCCAGCTGTACCAAAGGCGCGCGCGCCTCGTGACGGAAATTGGCATAAGCCCGCGAGATGATACCTTTGAACTCCTCGTCGGTGAAGGCGTCCCCAACGAACGGCCGCATCACGATGAACGCCGCCTCTTCATAGCTCGCACCCGATAAGGCCGCGATGTCATCCGCGCTTAGCGTCGGAATGGTTTCAGGCACATAAAGTCCGCCGTCACGGGCCAAGCCTGTCAGCATCGCTTCTTCAAAGCTCAGTTCCGGTGCATTTCCGCGGGTCGAGATATATTTCACGTCGCTCAAGCCTTCTTGGTTTTGCGCATCCGGCGCAGGTAATACAGGGTCATGGCCACCCAGACAATCGCTAGTCCGTACCAGGTGACCACATAACCCAAGTGATCATTGGGAATGCCTGACGTGTCGACCGGCAACGGCGTCACGCTTGGGCCGTTTTCCGACACTTTGTATGTCGCCTCGCGGACCACGATCAACACCGGCTCAGTCTTCAGAACAGCCGCCATGTCACCCACATCACGGGCAAACCAGATGTTCTCCGAGACATCATTTTCCGGCGTAAACCCGTCGCGTTCCTGAGGCCATTGCAAATTGCCCACCAGAGTCGCGGAGTGCGGCGCGCGCGTGATGTCTTTGTTCTCGGTTTTGATCCACCCACGATCGGCCAATATACGGCGCCCGCCCTCGGTTTCAAACGCAGTGACCACCCGATAGATCGCGCCCACATCGCGGGTGCTGGCGAGCACGTGTATTTCCTGATCTGTCACATGGCCGGACACCACAACTGGCAG
Source organism: Shimia sp. SK013 (assembly GCF_001292625.1). Lineage (GTDB taxonomy): Bacteria > Pseudomonadota > Alphaproteobacteria > Rhodobacterales > Rhodobacteraceae > Shimia. Next base: position 60,025 of record NZ_LAJH01000010.1, on the reverse strand, counting down.
ATAGGTATCCAATTCAGGATTTGGCCGCTCCGGCAATGCCACTGGCTCCGCAGCGATGCGCGCGTTGATATCGGCCAACACGCCCTCTTTCCACGCCAACCGCTGCAACTGCCACGTGCCAAGCCACACCAGTACCACGGTGCCGAGGATGCCAAAGAACAAAGGCAGGATCAGACGGCGCAAAGACAGGCCCTTTCATAACGAAATCGCGGCGAGGAGGCCCCCGCCGCGATCTGCTTTAAATCTCATTGGTCCTGCGGGATCAACCGTTCATCAGACCCAATCTGCGGGCTTTACTGACCCCAGATATAGATCGCTGCAAAGAGGAACAGCCAAACCACATCCACAAAGTGCCAGTACCAAGCCGCGGCTTCGAAACCGATGTGCTTTTCTTGGGTAAAGTGGCCCTTCATCAAGCGGATCAAGCAGACCAGCAGGAAGATTGTGCCGATCACCACGTGGAAGCCGTGGAAGCCCGTCGCCATAAAGAACGAGGCGCCATAGATGTTGCCAGCAAAACCAAAGGCCGCATGGCTGTATTCGTAGGCTTGGAAGTATGTGAACAGCAGACCCAGAAGAACAGCAATGATCAGACCGTGCTTCATGTCTTTGCGGTTGTTCTCATGTGCCAGCGCGTGGTGCGCCCAAGTTGCAGCACAGCCCGACAGCAGCAGGATAAGCGTGTTGATCAGCGGCAGGTGCCAGGGATCAAACGTCTCAATGCCCACCGGTGGCCAAACGCCATCCACAGCTGGGCTTTCCGGACCCATCGGATACATGGCGTGTTTGAAGAAGGTCCAGAACCACGCGGCAAAGAACATAACTTCGGACATGATGAACAGGATCACGCCATAGCGCAGACCGATCTGCACCACCGGAGTGTGATCGCCAATCTGGCTTTCGGCAACGACGTCGGCCCACCAGCCAAACATAACATAAAGGACGCCAATAAGGCCCATCAGGAATATCCAAGGACCGCTATCGTGCATCCACAGCACAGCGCCAAACAGCATGACAAAACCGCCGAGCGCGCCAAGCAGCGGCCATGCGGAGGGGTTCAGAATGTGATAGTCGTGATTTTTAGCATGCGCCATGTTCGGTCCCTCGTTTCCCTCGTTGGAAGGCGTATTTTTAATTTACGTCTTTGTTGGTTGCTTGCGTCAAGGAGGCGGTCTCCTCGGGCAGCTCGATTTCATAGAATGTGTAACCCAGCGTGATCACCTTGACGTATTTTGCGTCACGGTCTTCGACAATTTCGGGATCCACGTAAAAGCTTACGGGCATAGTCACCCGCTCACCCGGTTGCAGCAGCTGCTCTTCAAAGCAGAAACAGTCGATCTTGGTGAAAAACCCACCCGCATCATATGGCACCACGTTATAGCTCGCGCTGCCCGCCACTGGCCGGTCGGTCGGATTGTACGCCTCGTAAAAGGCCAAGCCTGTTTCTCCAATGCGCACTTCCATCTCGCGCTGCAGGGGTTTGAAAACCCACGGCATATCCCGCTCGATCGAGGCGTCAAATCGGATTTTGATGGTCTTTTCCAGAATGGTGTCGCTGCCAGCATCCGCAGAGTTCGTCACCCCGCCAAAGCCAGTCACACGACAAAACCAGTCATAAAACGGCACCGACGCCCATGCGAGCGCGCCCATCAAGACAACCACGCTCAGGGTCTGTGCCAAAGTTTTATGTTTGGGATCCATCGCCATCAGCGTTCGACACTCGCGTTTTCCGGCTCATAGTCGCCACGCGTGATCTTCACATAGGTCAATCCGAACACGATGAAGATAAAGCTCGTCAGCACAAGCGCCACGCCAAGGTTACGACCAAAGCGACGTTTGTGAAGCTCATGAGGTTCGCGAAAACTCATCTTACCAGCCTCCAAAGCCATATGGCGCCATCAGGGCTTCTGCCAGAATCGCGCCGAAATGTAGGAACAAATACACCAGCGACAGCGCAAAGAACGCTTTTTCACGTTTGTATCCGTCAGCTTCCGCGACCGTTTCATCGCGGCGCCAGATCGACACGGCGCCGAGAACGAACAAGCCGTTTAGCACCAGAGCCGTCGTTAGGTAAATCGGGCCACCCACGCCGGTGAACGCCATGCCAATTGCAATGGCGGCCAGCAAAAGTGTGTAAACCAGAATGTGATTGCGGGTCACACGGCGACCGTGGGTCACGTGCAACATCGGCACGCCCGCGTCCTTGTAGTCGGACTTCATGAACAGGCACAGTGCCCAGAAGTGCGGCGGTGTCCACATGAAGGTCAACGTGAACATCAGAACCGATTCAATTGCGACGCCACCCGTGACAGCCGCCCAACCAATCATCGGAGGGAAAGCGCCCGCCGCGCCACCAATCACGATGTTCTGCGGCGTCCAGCGCTTGAGCCACATCGTATAGATCACGGCGTAGAAAAAGATCGTAAAGGCCAGCAGTCCGGCAGCAACCCAATTGGTGGCCAGCCCGAGCATCACGACAGAGAAGCCTGACAGTGCCACGCCAATCGCCAGAGCTTCGTCGCGTTGCACTTTGCCAGCCGGGATGGGCCGGCCCTGTGTGCGCTTCATCACTTGATCGATGTCGCTGTCAAACCACATGTTCAGCGCGCCGGAGGCACCGCCGCCCACCGCAATAAACAGAATGGCACAAAAGGCTTCAAACGGATGCAGGCTGCCCGGTGCAGCCAACAGGCCAACAGCAGCCGTGAACACCACCAATGACATCACGCGCGGCTTCAGCAAGGCGAAATAGTCGCCAAAGCTAGCTTCACCTGTGTTGGCTTGCGTATTGATGCTTGCGTCGCTCATGGTCTTCCTTATCGCAAAGGCGGGCTCCAGCCCGCCCTTATCGTAAACTGATGAACGAGGCCCTTGGCCCCGCCAATTTGTTAGTCAGCCGCAGCCACTTTGACGGCCGGAATCGTGGACATATCGCCCGCATACTCTTCGATCGCGCCTTTCAGCCAAGCGTTGTATTTCTCTTCCGAGACAACTTCGACCGTGATCGGCATATAAGCGTGGTCCTTGCCGCAAAGCTCGGAGCACTGACCAAAGTACACGCCTTCACGCTCGGCTTTGAACCAAAGCTGCGCGATGCGGCCCGGTACGGCATCTTGTTTTACGCCAAAGGACGGGATGGTCCAGCTGTGGATCACGTCGGCACCGGTCACGTCCATCACAATGGTTTTGCCAACAGGCACAACAACGCGGGTATCGGTCGCGAGCAGGTACTCATCTGCGTTGTAGCCGTTCGCAGCCAGATCCTCTTTCGGCAGCAGGAAACTTTCGAATTCAAACTCGTGATCTGTATATTCATAACCCCAGTACCACTGATATCCGGTCACCTTGATGTGCACTTCGCCTTCGGGAATTTCCTGTTGATTGAACAGGACCGGCAGGCTGTTGGCACCGATGAACAGCAGGATCAGAATCGGCAAGACCGTCCAGGCAATTTCCAGCGTTGTGTGGTGCGTAAATTTGGATGGATTAGGGTTGGTCCGGCGGTTGTAGCGGATCATGACCCAAATCATCAAACCGGTCACAAACACCACGATAAGAGTGATGATTACCAGAATCAGCCAGTCGAGGCGGTGGATTTGGGTGGCCAGTTCAGTGGCCGCAGGTTGGAACCCCGTGCCTTTGGGCTCAGGTTTGCCGAGGTGTTCAGCTGCCTGAGCAATGGCTGGTACGGCGGTTACTGCTGCCATAAGGCCCAGAAATGTCGATAGAATTCGCATGGGTCACCCTGATCGGTTGCGGTGTTGTTTTTGTTCAGATTCGCGCGACTGCCGTATGTTCGGCGGAATCCCGCTGTTGTTTCGCGCCTAGAAACCATATTCTTGCGCCTAGATAAAGATCGAAGCTTGCGGCGAACCGTCGCTTTTTTGATTTAGATCAAAACTTGAGTGAGCAAAGCCCAAATGACCCACACCCCTTTTCGTCCGTTTGAAACCTCAATTGAAGAGGCCGCAGCCCTGCGCTTGCTGCGTCAGGCCACCGATGGCGCGGAGGACGGCGATCTGTTCCTTGAGCGCCGCAGTTCCGAGGCGCTGGTGTTTGATGACGGCCGTCTCAAAACGTCCAGCTTTGATGCAGCACAAGGGTTTGGCTTGCGCGCAGTCAACGGCGAAGTCTCGGGCTTCGCGCATTCTTCCGAGATTTCCGAAGCAGCTATCGCCCGTGCGGTTCAGACAACCCGACTTGCAATTGCCGACGGCGGCGGCACTCTGGCAGAGAGCCCCCAGCCCACCAGCCGCAAGCTCTACACCGATGCTGACCCGATCAATGGCGTACCTTTTCCTGTAAAAATCGAGACATTGCGCGACATCGATGCCTTCACCCGCGATCTTGATGCCCGCGTCGTGCAGGTTTCCGCGATGCTGGCCGCGTCACATCAGGAAATTGTGATTCTTCGGCCCGACGGCACACTTATTACTGACGTGCGCCCAATGACTCGGGTGAACGTTTCGGTGATCGTCGAAAAGAACGGCCGCCGCGAATCCGGGTCTGCCGGCGGCGGTGGCCGCATTGGCCTTGACGGCCTGTTGGATCCTGTCGATTGGCAAGCCAAAGCCCGCGAAGCACTGCGCATTGCGCTGGTTAACCTTGAGGCGGTCCCTGCCCCGGCTGGCCCTATGGAAGTTGTGCTTGGCCCTGGCTGGCCCGGTATCTTGTTGCATGAGGCTGTAGGGCATGGTCTCGAAGGCGATTTCAATCGCAAGGGTACCTCAAAGTTCGCCAACCAGATCGGCCAGCAAGTCGCCGCGCGGGGTGTGACTGTTGTTGACGACGGCACCATTCCGGACCGACGCGGCAGCATCTCCATTGACGACGAAGGGACGCCTTCGGCCAAAAACACCCTGATCGAAGACGGCATTCTTGTGGGCTACATGCAAGACCGTCAAAACGCCCGCCTTATGGGCGTCGCCCCCACCGGAAACGGACGTCGCGAAAGCTATGCGCACGCGCCGATGCCGCGCATGACCAACACGTACATGCAAGGCGGCACCGCCGATCCTGCCGACCTTGTAAGCTCGCTCAAAGACGGCATCTACGCGGTTGGCTTTGGTGGCGGACAGGTCGATATCACCAATGGCAAATTTGTATTTTCTTGCACCGAGGCCTATCGCGTTGAAAACGGCAAGGTGGGGGCGCCCGTAAAGGGCGCGACACTGATTGGCGACGGGGCCACGGCGATGATGCAGATCAAAGGGCTGGGCAATGACATGGCGTTGGATCCGGGAATGGGAAACTGCGGCAAGGCTGGCCAATGGGTGCCGGTTGGGGTCGGACAACCCACGGTGCTGATGGATGGGCTGACAGTTGGCGGCTCGGCCACCTGATCCCGATTTTCGCGGCGCGGCGCCCCTGCGCCGCGCACAAGCTTGGTTAACAAATCAAATACGTATTCTTGAAAGCCCCCTTAAATTTACCTGTCATTAACCAGATTCGCCCTAACGTTGTATTGCAATGAGACGGAGCCGAGGATGACAGAGGATCGCACTTCTTCCACTCACCCCCAACTCCCACCCACCATGGAAGATGAGAGATTTTTCCGGCTCCGCCTCTTGCGCTCCCGACGTGTCGGTCCCGTTACCTTTCACCGTTTGCTCGCCGAACATGGCAGCGCCAAAGCTGCGCTTGAGTCTTTGCCTGAAGTGGCGCGGGCGGCGGGTGTAAAGGACTACAGCCCCTGCAGCGATGAGGTCGCCACACAGGAAATTGTGGCCGCCCGAGCTGTCAAAGCGCGCGCCGTGTTTTTCGATGAACCTGCCTACCCCACCAGTCTCGCCTCCATCGCTGACGCGCCGCCAATGCTTTGGCTGCGCGGCGACGCACAGCTGTTGCAAAAGCCGATGGTCGCTCTGGTGGGCGCCCGCAACGCATCTACTTTGGGTGCCCGCATGACCCGAGCACTTGGTCGGGAATTGGCTGAGGCTGGCTTTGTAATTGTTTCAGGTTTCGCACGTGGAATCGATGCTGCCGCCCACAGCGCCGCCCTTCAATCCGGCACCATTGCCGTTTTTGCTGGCGGGGTGGACATAATGTATCCGCCCGAAAATGCCCAACTTGGCCAGGACATCATCAAGCAAGGCCTGTGCCTTTCTGAGCACCCCCCTGGTCTCGCCCCCCGTGCCCGACACTTCCCGGCCCGCAACCGGATAGTCTCGGGCCTCGCCCGTGCAGTTGTGGTGATCGAAGCTGCGGCAAAATCCGGCAGTCTGATCACTGCACGCACCGCGCTTGATCAAGGGCGTGACGTACTGGCCGTGCCCGGCCATCCGTTTGATGCCCGCGCTTCGGGCTGCAACATCCTGATCCGCGATGGTGCACCTTTAGTGCGCAATGCGCAGGACGTTATTGACGCGCTCAGCCCCAGCGCAGACGACACTCAGGCGCAGCAGCCCCTTCCGCTGGAAGAGCCTGCGCCAACGCTGCGCTCAAAACGTACACTGCGCGAAACACATGCCGTGCACATGATGATCCTTGACCGTCTTGGACCAACCCCTGTGGCCGAGGACCAGCTGATCCGCGACATCAAAGCAGAAGCCGCCGATGTGACCCCTGCCCTGTTGGATCTTGAGATGGATGGCCGCATCACTCGCCAATCCGGCGGGCTGTTGTCCAAGGTGTAGGAGCGCAGCCATGTATGGCGGCATCTCCTAAATGTGCGCCAATTTCCGCACCACTCACCGCCCAACTCAAGGTTTTTTGCGTCTTCCGCCAAGCGATTTTCCGCGATGCATTGACAATCCCCCCTTTCGCCCCACATTTTTCGCGGCCATATAGCTCGCTCTGAGTCGAGAGGAATTTTTATGCCAGTTGTCGTCGTCGAATCCCCGGCCAAAGCCAAAACAATCAACAAGTATCTGGGCTCCGACTACACCGTACTTGCCTCTTACGGCCACGTGCGAGACCTGCCCGCAAAAAACGGTTCAGTCGATCCTGACGCGGACTTCGATATGTTGTGGGAGATCGGCAACGACTCACGCAAGCATGTCAAAGCCATCGCCGATGCGCTCAAAGACGACAACGAACTGATCCTCGCAACCGACCCCGATCGCGAAGGCGAAGCCATCAGCTGGCACCTTGAAGAAGCGCTGCGCAAACGCCGTGCTATCAAGAAAGACACCCCTGTCAGCCGCGTGGTTTTCAACGCCATCACCAAAGCCGCAGTTACCGAAGCGATGCAAAACCCGCGCCAAGTGGACCAGCCGCTTGTCGACGCCTACCTTGCCCGCCGCGCGCTGGACTATCTCGTAGGCTTTAACCTGTCGCCCGTCTTGTGGCGCAAACTGCCTGGCGCGCGCTCCGCGGGCCGTGTGCAATCGGTCTGCTTACGTTTGATCGTTGAACGCGAGACCGAGATCGAAGCCTTCAACGCCCGTGAATACTGGTCCGTCAAAGCTCTGCTGGCGACTCCGCGCGGCAAAGAGTTCGAAGCCCGCCTGACGGTTATGGGCGGCCAAAAGCTCGACAAGTTCTCGCTTGAGAACTCTACCGCCGCCGAATTGGCGCAGCAGGCCATCCAAAGCCGCACACTGTCCGTGGCTCGGGTCGAGGCAAAACCCGCCTCGCGCAACCCGTCCGCCCCCTTCATGACCTCAACTCTGCAACAAGAGGCCAGCCGCAAATTCGGCATGGGCGCCAAACATTGCATGAGCACAGCGCAGCGCCTCTATGAGGCAGGCTACATCACCTACATGCGGACCGATGGTATCGACATGGCCCCCGAGGCCGTCGCCGAGGCGCGCGACACCATTGCGGCACTTTATGGTCCCGAATACGTTCCCGAAAAACCGCGTATTTACAAAAACAAAGCCAAGAATGCTCAAGAAGCACACGAATGTATCCGCCCCACAGAAATGATGCGCAAAACGGCCGACCTCAAGGTCTCTGAGGAAGATCAGCGCAAGCTTTATGATCTGATCTGGAAACGCACGCTGGCCTGCCAGATGGAAGGCGCCCGCATGGAGCGTACAACCGTCGACATCGCCTCTGACGACGCCCAGATTGAACTGCGCGCCACCGGTCAGGTGGTGATGTTTGACGGATTTATGCGCGTATATGAAGAAGGCCGCGACGATCAGGTTGTGGATGACGACGACGGCAAGCGTTTGCCCCAGATCATGCAGGGCGAAGCGATGGACAAACGGTCTGTCTCGCCCGAGCAACATTTCACCCAGCCGCCGCCCCGCTACACCGAGGCGACACTCGTCAAACGCATGGAAGAACTCGGCATTGGCCGCCCATCGACCTATGCCTCGGTTATCACGACCATTCAGGACCGCGAATACGTCCGCAAAGAACAAAACCGCCTCTTCCCAGAGGACAAAGGCCGGATCGTCACGATCTTCTTGGTCAACTTCTTCCGCCAATATGTTGGCTACGAGTTCACCGCCAACCTCGAAGAAGAACTTGATGACGTGTCCGCAGGCGAGCGCGACTACAAAACCGTTCTGTCGCGCTTCTGGAAAGACTTCTCTGCCGCGATTGCCGAAACCAGCGATCTTCGGATTTCCGAAGTGCTCGACATTCTGGACGAAGCACTTGCACCGCAACTGTATCCGACACGCGAAGATGGCACTGACCCGCGGGTCTGCCCGAAGTGTGGCGCGGGCCAATTGCATCTGAAAACCTCGCGCACTGGCGGCTTTGTCGGCTGCGGCAACTATCCGGAATGCAACTATACGCGCCCGATCTCGGGAGAAGGCGCAGAAGGATACGAAAAGGTTCTTGGCGAGGATGCCGGCGACGAAATCCACCTGAAATCCGGCCGTTTTGGTCCGTATGTTCAGCGCGGCGAAGCCACACCGGAAAACAAGAAACCGCCACGGTCGTCGCTGCCAAAACAGGGCAAAGATTTCCTGCCTGGCTGGGGGCCCAATGAGGTCACGTTGGAACAGGCCGTTACCTTGCTGACCCTTCCTCGCGAAATCGGCGTCCATCCAGATGGCGGCGCGATCGCATCCAACTTGGGTCGCTTTGGTCCCTATGTCATGCATCAGTTGCCCGATGAGGAAAAACCGGTCTACGCCAACCTCAAGGAAACGCTGGACGTCTTTGAAATCGGTATGAACCGTGCGATGGAAATGATCACCGAGAAGCGCAACAACCCCGGCCGAGGCCGCCGCGCCGCTGCCAAAGCCTTGCGTGAATTGGGCGAACACCCCGATGCAGGTGGTCCGGTCAATATCATGGACGGCCGTTATGGTGCCTATGTGAAATGGGACAAAGTCAACGCCACGATCCCCAAAGAGGTCGAGGTCAAGGACGTGACCATGGAACAGGCTGTGGAATGGATTGCGGAAAAGGCCGGCAAGAAACCCGCCAAGAAAAAAGCGGCCCCCAAGAAAAAAACCGCGGCCAAAAAACCGGCAGCCAAGAAAAAAGCCCCTGCCAAAAAGGCCGCTCCCTAGAAAACCGCTGACGAGTAAGCGGCAATCCGCGCACATCTGAGGGGTTTGGTCCTGCCAGACCTCTCAAACCAGTCGATCAACGGCTTGTGAATTGCGCTTTAACGTTTTGGTCCCCAGATACTTGCAAAATCGAGCAAAAACGGACCAAACCATGCCTTTCAACAAACTGCCGCGTCGCGCCTTTCTGGCTGCGCTCCCTGCTCTGTGCCTGACCGCGCGCATCGGTTCCGCCCAAGAGACCACGCCGCAACCGGCCCCTGCTCTGCGCAACATTTCCAGTTTTTCGAAACAGGATTGGCGCACACATTTTGACGATCTTGGCGTTGCGACCATCGTGGCCGACACCACATCCCGCGCGCTGCATTTCTGGAGCGGTGACGGTGCAGATTATCGTGTGTTCCCCACCTCTGTGCCTATGTCCGAAGATCTCACAAAACGTGGCTACACCGAAATCATTCGCAAACGCGTCGGCCCAGACTGGACGCCCACGCCAAGCATGGTCGAACGCAATCCAGACCTGAAATACATGCCTCCCGGCCCGGACAATCCGCTTGGTACACACGCCATGTATCTTGGTTGGCCCGCCTACTTGATCCACGGCACCCACGACACACGCAAAATCGGACGCCGCAGCTCGGACGGCTGCATCGGGCTTTATAATCCCTCCATCGAGGACCTCTTCGCGGTCTGCCCCGTCGGCACGCAGGTCCGGATCATCTGACGCGCCCGTAGTAATACCTTGCTGCCCCCGTCAACATTGACTTGCGACTGCCCTAAGGTCACAACTCGCGGCAATTCCGATATTAAGGGGAGAGATCCATGAAAAAGGTATATGCAAATGCCGCAGACGCGCTTGAAGGCGTGCTCAGCGACGGCATGTTCATTGCCTCCGGCGGCTTCGGCCTCTGCGGCATTCCAGAGCTTCTGCTGGACGCCATCCGCGACAGCGGCGTCAAAGACCTGACGTTTGCTTCCAACAATGCGGGCGTCGACGACTTCGGCATCGGCATCTTGCTGCAGACCAAACAGGTCAAAAAGATGATCAGCTCTTACGTGGGCGAAAACGCAGAATTCATGCGTCAGTACCTTTCGGGCGAGCTTGAACTCGAGTTCAACCCCCAAGGCACATTGGCCGAGCGTATGCGCGCTGGCGGCGCGGGCATTCCGGGCTTTTTCACAAAAACCGGCGTCGGCACTGTGATCGCCGAGGGCAAGTTTGAAAAGCAATTCCCCACCGGACCTGACGGTGCGATGGAAGATTACATCATGGAAGAAGGCATGTTTGCTGATCTCGCCATCGTTAAGGCGTGGAAAGCGGATGAAACCGGCAACCTTGTGTTCCGCAAAACCGCCCGCAACTTCAATGCCCCTGCCGCGACTTGCGGCAAGATCTGCATCGCCGAGGTCGAGGAAATCGTGCCCACAGGCTCGCTTGATCCGGACGCAATCCACCTGCCCGGCATCTATGTGAACCGCATCATCCAGGGCGATCACGAGAAACGTATTGAGCAGCGCACCGTGCGTGCGAAGGAGGCGTAATCATGGCTTGGGATCGCAATCAAATGGCGGCACGCGCCGCTCAAGAACTGCAAGACGGCTGGTATGTAAACCTCGGCATCGGCATCCCGACGCTGGTCAGCAACTACATCCCCGAAGGTGTTGAAGTTACACTGCAATCTGAAAACGGCATGCTGGGCATGGGCCCTTTCCCGATTGAAGGGGACGAGGACGCCGACTTGATCAACGCAGGCAAGCAGACAATCACTGAACTGCCGCAAACAGCCTATTTTGACAGCGCGCAATCGTTCGCGATGATCCGTGGCGGCAAGATCGCGATGGCCATCCTTGGCGCGATGGAAGTGGCCGAAAACGGCGATCTCGCCAACTGGATGATCCCCGGCAAGCTGGTCAAAGGCATGGGCGGCGCGATGGATCTGGTGGCCGGTGTGGGCCGTGTGGTTGTGGTGATGGACCACGCCAACAAACATGGCGTTTCCAAGGTTCTCAAGGAATGCACGCTGCCCCTGACCGGCAAAGGTGTTGTTGATCGCATCATTACCAACCTTGGCGTGATGGACGTGGTCGAGGGCGGCCTGACGCTGGTGGAACTGGCAGATGGCGTCTCCGACGAGGAGTTCCGCGCAGCGACTGAAGCGACCTTGGTCAACTAAAACAAAACTCATCGATCAAAACAGGCCCTTCAGTTTTCTGGGGGGCCATTTTTTTGGTCTGAACCTCGAAATTCCGCAAAATTTTTCAATCAAATTTATCGACTTTCCGAAGCGCCGGCAGCGCGTGGATAACGTTTCCTTAGGACAGTGATGGTGAAAACTACCAAATAATACGACCAACAAGGAATACCTCATGTTCAAATCCATGCCCGTCTTTGCCGCCGCTATAGCAGCCATCGCCACAACGACGGCACAGGCCGAAACCGTAAAACTGACAACTCTGGAATGGCCACCCTACGTCAACGCTGACACCACAGGATCCAGCACGGACGCGGTCAAATCCGCCTTTGCGGCATCCGGTGTAACGGCAGAAGTTCAGGTTTTCCCATGGAACCGCGCCGTGAACCTTGCGGCCAAAGACCCCGCGTGGATTGGCCTATATCCAGAGTATTACGATGCGGGCGCCGACGCGGAAAAAGACGGAGACCGGTGTGTGTATTCCGCCCCCTTTGGCACCAGCCCAGTCGGATTTGTGCACCGAAAGGACAATGCTTTTGATTGGTCTTCCCACGAAGATCTCGCCAACTACCGTATCGGCGTCGTGCAGGGCTACATCAACGAAGCCAAATTCGACGGTATGATCGCAGATGGCACTCTCAAAGTTGACGAGGGTCCGACCGATGCCTCAAACGTGGAAAAAGTTGCCGCCGGTCGCATGGATGCCGCCGTTATCGACCGCAACGTGTTTGAAAACCTTGTCGCCACAGAACCGCGCCTGACCGACGTCGCAGGCGAGCTGACCTTCCACGCCACCGATCTGGCCAACCACAACCTGCTGGTCTGCTTCGAAAATTCCGACCAAGGCCACGCAGCGCGCGACACTTTCAACGCTGGCCTTTAACTCCGATCACAACCGCATCAGAAGGGCGCCCCATGCGGGCGTCCTTTTTCTTTGCACCTTCCTCTTTGGCCCGCGCTGTGCCAAACACTTGGCCCATGGACCAATACGCCCTCGCCTTTGATCACGCCCCTGTGGGTCTCATCCTTCTGGAAAACCGCGTTATCCGTCGCGCAAACCCGCGGTTTGGCGAAATGTTCAACCTGATACCTGAAGCCTGCGCGGGCTTGCCGATCGCCGAAATCTACGCATCGGAGGAAGACTTCCAGACTATCGGCGCCAAGGTGTATGCCGCCATCCGTGACACCGGGCGCTACTCTGACGAGCGGATTATGAAACGTTCAAACGGATCGCTTTTCTGGTGCCGCGTCCGCGGTCAGGCCGCCACCACCGACACGCCCGAAACTCCCTTTAGCACCTCGGTCTGGTCCTTTGCCGATCTTTCCGAAGACCGCCCCATCGTCGCGCTGACACAAAGGGAACGCGAAGTGGCAATTCTCACATGCCGTGGCCTGACTTCCAAAGAAATTGGTCTGGACTTGAACCTCAGTTATCGCACCGTAGAAGAATATCGCGCCCGACTGCTGCGCAAATTCGGGGCACGAAAGCTGGCTGAACTGGTCGCCAAACTCTCCGGTATGCCTCTTTAAGTCCGCCACACTGGGCATCTGCGGGTAGCGCCCGCAGCCGACATGCAGTTCGGCTTTCCTAAGGGCAGTTTTTGACCTATAAGCCCCCTTTAGGGAAAACCAAAAAGACTCAACCGCGCAGCGCGTGCAGAGGATAGAAAACGAAAAATGAGCAAAAAGAACCACGATTCCGACGTCGCCTTCATTCAGGCTCTGGCAGAACTGCTTCGTGAAAACGATCTGACCGAACTTGAGGTCATGCGTGAATATGGCGAAGATGACAGCCTTAACGTGCGCGTCAGCCGCCAAAAGCAGATCGCAGCCGCGCCTCTACAGGCGCCCGTCGCTGCAGCTCCGGCAGCCGTGGCTGCTGCTCCTGAAGACGTTGCCGCACCGGCCACCAGCGCTGAAGCCGATCCAGCCAGCCATCCTGGCGCTGTGACCTCGCCGATGGTTGGCACGGTCTACCTTCAGGCCGAACCTGGCGCGCCGTCCTTTGTGTCTGCTGGCCAGACTGTATCTGAGGGCGACACGCTGCTGATCGTTGAAGCTATGAAGACCATGAACCATATTCCGGCGCCAAAATCCGGCACCGTGACCCGAGTACTGGTCGGAGACGGCGACACTGTCGAATATGGCGCACCTCTGGTTATCATCGAATAAGGCGCTGATATGTTTAATAAAATCCTGATCGCAAACCGCGGAGAGATCGCATTACGTGTGATCCGTGCGGCCCGCGAAATGGGCATTGGATCGGTTGCTGTACATTCCACGGCCGATTCCGATGCGATGCATGTACGGATGGCCGATGAGGCAATCTGTATCGGTCCGGCACCGGGCACTGACAGCTATCTCAACAAGGCCGCCGTGATTGCGGCTTGCGAAGTCACAGGCGCGCAAGCAATCCACCCCGGCTATGGGTTTCTGTCTGAAAACGCAGAATTTGTGCAGATGGTCGAAGACCACGGTCTGACCTTTATCGGCCCAACTGCACAGCACATCCGAACGATGGGTGACAAAATCACCGCCAAAGACACGATGCTCAAACTGGGCGTGCCTTGTGTGCCCGGCTCCGAGGGTGGCGTGCCTGATCTGGACGCTGCCAAAAAAATTGGCCAGGAAATGGGCTATCCGGTCATCATCAAGGCCACCGCCGGTGGTGGTGGGCGTGGCATGAAAGTGGCGCAAACCGCCGCCGACATGGAAAGCGCCTTTATGACCGCACGCGCCGAGGGCAAATCCAACTTCGGCAATGACGAGGTCTATATTGAAAAATATCTGACCACACCGCGCCACATAGAAATTCAGGTCTTTGGCGACGGCAAAGGCAACGCGGTGCATCTGGGCGAACGCGACTGCTCTTTGCAGCGCCGCCACCAGAAAGTGTTCGAAGAAGCCCCTGGCCCTTCGATCACCCCCGAGGAACGCGCCAAAATTGGCAAGGTCTGTGCGGATGCGGTTGCCAAGATCAACTACATCGGTGCCGGCACAATCGAATTCCTCTACGAGAACGGCGAGTTCTATTTCATCGAAATGAACACCCGCCTGCAGGTGGAGCATCCGGTGACCGAAGCCATCTTTGGCGTCGATCTGGTGCGCGAACAAATTCGCGTCGCCGAGGGGCTTCCAATGTCCTTTGGACAGGACGACCTGACCATCAATGGCCACGCCATTGAGGTTCGGATTAACGCCGAAAAGCTGCCAAACTTTACGCCCTGCCCGGGCAAGATCACCGCGTATCACGCGCCTGGTGGGCTTGGCGTGCGGATGGACAGCGCGCTCTACGACGGCTACTCGATCCCGCCCTATTACGACAGCTTGATCGGCAAACTGATCGTACACGGACGTGATCGCCCCGAAGCACTCGCGCGCCTCAACCGCGCTTTGGGCGAACTAATTGTCGACGGCATTGATACGACCACGCCGTTGTTTCACTTACTTCTGGCCGAGGCCGACGTCCAAACAGGGGATTACAATATCCACTGGCTGGAGAAGTGGCTCGACGCCAATATGGTCGAGGGCTGACCCATAGTGGGCGCGCATCATGGGTGAGTTAACACCCGACCTTTTGATGCGCGCCTATTCCATGGGCGTCTTTCCGATGTCTGAGCATCGCGATGATCCCGACATCTTTTGGGTAGACCCGATCCGGCGTGGAATATTTCCGCTCGACAGCTTTCACATCTCTCGCAGCCTCGCCCGCGCCATTCGCCGTGCAGACTATGTCGTCACACTCAGCCAAGATTTTGAGGGTGTGTTGGACGCCTGTGCCGACCGTTCTGAGACATGGATCAACGCTGAAATTCACCGCCTTTACATGGCCTTGCACGCCGGAGATAAAGCGCATTCCCTTGAAGTATGGCAAGATGGCGAACTGGCTGGCGGTGTCTATGGGGTTGTTCTCGGCGGGGCCTTTTTTGGCGAAAGCATGGTGTCTCGCCGAACAAACGGTTCCAAAATTGCGCTGGCCTATTTGATCACGCACCTGCGTCGCTCGGGCTTTACATTATTTGACACCCAGTTCATCACTGACCATCTCGCCTCATTGGGCGCGATCGAAATTCCACGTGCGGATTATCACAAATTGCTGACTTGGGCGATCCGGCAACACGCCGACATCACCGCTCAGTCGCTGCCGTCAGCCTCGGAAGTACTCGCCGCGTCCTGAGCCGCCTCCGACGTCTTGCAGCGCATCACCCACACGTCATAGCGCGCATGATCCAGCGCCATCAGCGCGGGGCTCGACGCAATCATCCAGCCTTGAAACAACGTATCCCCTTCGCCGCGGTCACCCATGATCGTGAGATAGGCATAGGCTTCACCCGTGGCATTGTCCGCAGGGTGGCGACACTGTGCCATATCCACCCGCAGCGGACCCATAAAGGTGGAATAACCATTCTCCAGTTCGAAATCCACGCGCTCGCCGGTCAGCTTGTCCAACCCACGCAACAACGCTCCTTCAGCCACCGTGGCAGCCACAACGGATTCGCTGGACACGTCGCCCAGCGTCTGTGGCGTTGACAGCGATTCAAATTCCAGCGGAGCGATCTCCAGCGTTTCGATCACAATGGTCTGTGCGCTCAAAGCCACCGGCATTATCGCTGCGCACGTTGCTGTCAGGAACCGCCGCATCACTCGTCACCACCGCTGACAAATTTCAACAACAGCGACACAAGGCTCACGGAACTCTGGGTATCTTCGATCTCATCGCCCGCTTCAAAGTTGAACGGCGACCCGCCAGGCAGGATTTCTACGAAATTGCCACCAAGCAACCCCTCGGAGCTGATCACCACCGCGCTGTCATCAGGCAGCTCAATATCTCCAGCGACAGAAAACTCCGTCAAAGCCCTAAATCTGGCCGGATCCAACGTGATGTCCGTAACCGTGCCAATTTTCACGCCCGCAAGGCGCACATCGGTGCCGACGCTGACGCCTTCCACAGACCGGAACGACGCCGTCAAATCATAGCTGTCACCGCCGCCGTCGCGCTCGGTGAACTGGGTCGCGTAAACTAGGAAACTTGCAGCGGCGACCAGAACGGCGGCACCAACAAGCGCTTCTGTGCGAACTGCCGACATGGGCTTACTCGGGGCTCCACGCCTCGTAGTCGCGGCGCTCTTTTGGCGCGCCACTCCCACGGATCGACCCAGAAGGTGCATAGGCCTCTGCCAAACCTGTCAGGTTTTCCTGATGCGGTTTTTCCCAGTCTTTGTGCGGCAAGGTCTTTTCAGACGGCACGTCCTTAAACGTATGGTGCAACCAACCGTGCCACTCGGCACTGATCCGGCTGGCTTCAACTTCGCCGTTGAACATCACCCATCGCTTGCTGTCTTCAGCATTCCGGTAGTACACGTTGCCGGCGGAATCCTCACCGACTTTTACACCCTTGCGACGGGTATAAAGCTTGGTGTTCAGTGTTCCGCCGTTCCACCAGGTCAGAACGCTGTTGATCGTGCTCAGAATGCCCATGGGTGCCTCCGCAAATTCTCTCTCCATATGAACCATTTGCCGCCAAAGGTCCAGTGCAGGCAAAGCTCAGGCGCCGTAACAAAACACCCATTTTTGCGAACTAGGCATCCAAGTCACCAATCTGTGCGAAGCTAGGGGATTCCTGAGGCCCTAGACATAGATTCGCGTTCATCGACCGCCCTGAATGCTCTTCAGCGCGCCACGGCCCGCCCACGCATCAAGATAAACAAGCCTGACAGCACAATAAGCCCGCAACCCAACCAGGTCGCCGCATCAAGTCGCTCCCCGAAAATAAACACCCCTAGCGCCACGCCAAATAGCAGCCGCGAGTACCGGAACGGTGTCACCGCCGAAACTTCACCCGTTCGCATCGCCTTCATCAGGGCGGTATAGGCAAACACGCCTGTCACAATCGCCGCGCCAAGGGCAATGCCACTTGTGCCTTCCAGTCGAACAAAAGGCTGCTGCTCATAGACAGAATACATCGCTCCTGCGGCAATCACGGTCAAAAACCCGTAAAGCCCCAACAAGATCGTGCTCAACTCTTTGGGCGCGGCACGGCTCGCCAAATCCCGCCCTGCAAAGCCCAACATGCCGGCAACCGCCAACAACGACAGCGCCGAGAAGCTGTCTCCGCCCGGCCGGATGATCACCACCACGCCAGCCAACCCGATACCAATCGCCACCCACCGGCGCCAGCCAACCCGCTCGCCAAAAATCACCGCTGCCGCGCCGACAACCACCAAAGGTGTGGCCTGTAAAATGACCGTGGCTGACGACAGTGGCGTCAACGCCAATGCGAGGAAATAGAAAAGCCGCCCGAAGACTTCGAAAAACACGCGCACCCGCACTGCTGGTGCGCGCGCTGCTGCAGGAAACAGGGCCAGGCCCTGTGCCTTGGCCAATGATGCGAAAATCGCGGCACCTCCCGCGCCAAAAATCACAAGGATCTGGCTCATCGGAATGCCTTGCGCCGCTCCTTTGATCAACGCGTCCTCCACGGCAAACAGCGCCATAGATGCCACCATCCACAGGCTGCCCAGCAGGTTCGCCTGCCTGTCTGTTGCGATGTGGTTAACCACCTTAGTTGGAAACCCGCGCAGTGACTTCGATCTCGATCTTCATCGCCGCTTCCATCAGGTTCGCAATTATCATCGTCGCCGCCGGTTTCGCCTTGGCAAATACTTCGCTTGTGACAGTCCAGCACTTTTCGAAATCACCACCATCGGGCAAGATATAGTTTACCCGCACCACATCGTCGAGACTGCTCCCCGCCTCCTCAAGTGCCTTGCCAATGGTCGCGAGTGTATTGCGACACTGATCGGCGACACCTTCGGGCATAGTCATGGTCTCGTAATCATACCCCGTAGTGCCCGCCACAAAGACCCATCCGTCCGCAACAACCGCGCGGCTATAGCCGATCTTTTCCTCAAACGGCGATCCGGTGGAAATATGGCGTACAGACATGGGGAGGCTCCTCAAAGTAGGGTGACTAAGACATCATCTGGTGGGGGCAGAGTGTCAATGCGGCAATGCGCAGTAACCGTTCTTGGTGGGGGGAGTGACCGGCCAAATGTTGCGAAGGAGACCAGTTTTGGGTGTTTTCCAGAAATGGATCTCTTGTTTGGTTGGGCTTTATGTAGGAGATTGCCGTGCTTGAACCAAAGGAGACTCCGCTATGCTGGTCTATGGACTAAACACTTGTTCAATCTGCAAAAAGGCCCTCAAGGCGCTGGAGGCGTCCGGCGCAGAGTTCGAGTTCAGAGACGTCCGCGCAGCCCCACTCAGCGAAGCTGAACTTGCCGTGTTGATCGCCGAGTTTGGGGATCGGCTGATCGATCGAACGACAAATGACTGGCGCGGACTAAGCGATTGGTTGAAACATTCCGAAGCCGAAGACCAACTCGCGGCCAAACCAAAGCTGATGGCACGCCCCATTATCCACCATGAAGGCTCGTATTATCTTGGATGGGACGAAGCGGTGCAAAAAGAAGTACTGCCAGCACAGTAGGCCCGATGTAGAAATAGTGCGCTGCCATTCGAAGCGGCGGCTAGTTGCGGACAAAGCTCTCGATCCTGTTTGTCGCGAATGTCCGACTGAAAACGCTCTGCAAACAGTCACATTGTTGCGGCACTGTGTTTGGCCAAATACACCATGCCCAAGGCTACTCACCAACAGACAGTAGGGTTTGCTTCTGTAATTTTGAGCAGTGGCTTTTCGAGCAGTGGCTTTTCGGGCGGCACATTGGACATTCTGTTCCCCACCAACAAAAGAAGGCGCCCCACCGGGACGCCTTTATAGCCTCTCTCAGCGCTGGCTGGAAATCACCCCGCAGACGCAGGCTCTTTCTCTGCGTCGCCATGTATCATCAACGGCGCGGCCGCGCGGCTCACAGCTTCTTCGTTGACCACAACCTCGGTCACGCTGTCCATACCCGGAAGCTCGAACATCGTGTCCAGAAGAATATCCTCCAGAATGGAGCGCAGACCCCGTGCACCGGTTTTGCGTTCAATCGCGCGTTTGGCGATCGCGCTCAACGCATCTTCCGTGAACGACAGCTGTGCATCTTCCAGCTCGAACAGGCGCTGATACTGTTTCACCAGAGCGTTCTTCGGCGCGGTCAGAATGGTGACCAACGCATCCTCATCCAGATCTTCCAACGTCGCCAAAACTGGCAAACGTCCTACAAATTCCGGAATCAGACCAAATTTGAGCAGATCTTCAGGTTCCAGATCCTGGAAAATCTCGCCTACACCGCGTGCATCTTCGTCACGCACATCCGCGCCAAAGCCCATTGCCGAGCCCTTGCCACGTTGCGCAATAATACGGTCCAGACCCGCAAACGCCCCACCGCAGATGAACAGGATGTTGGTGGTGTCCACTTGCAGGAACTCCTGCTGCGGATGTTTGCGACCGCCTTGTGGCGGCACAGACGCAACAGTGCCTTCCATCAGCTTGAGGAGCGCCTGCTGCACGCCCTCACCCGACACATCACGCGTGATCGACGGGTTTTCAGACTTGCGGGTAATCTTGTCAACTTCATCGATATAAACGATGCCGCGCTGCGCGCGTTCAACGTTATATTCCGACGACTGCAACAGTTTGAGAATGATGTTTTCCACATCTTCGCCCACATAACCGGCTTCGGTCAGCGTGGTCGCATCAGCCATCGTAAACGGTACGTCCAGAATACGCGCCAGCGTCTGGGCCAACAGCGTCTTGCCGCAGCCCGTGGGGCCAATCAGCAGGATATTGGATTTCGCCAGCTCGATATCGCCGGTTTTTTGCGCATGGTTCAGGCGCTTGTAGTGGTTGTGTACCGCCACTGACAGCACACGTTTTGCCATCGCCTGACCGATCACATAGTCATCCAGCACATCACAGATCTCACGTGGCGCAGGCACCCCTTCAGAAGACTTCAGCCCGCTGGCTTTGGTCTCTTCGCGGATGATGTCCATACACAGTTCAACGCATTCATCACAGATGAACACCGTCGGACCCGCAATCAGCTTGCGCACCTCGTGCTGACTTTTCCCGCAAAAGCTGCAGTAAAGCGTGTTTTTGCTGTCGGTGCCGGACGTATTCGACATGTCTTCCCTTTCAGGCCTGCTACCTGTCCCATCTCAGGGACACCCCGCGTTCAAACCAGCTTAAGTCAGCCATCAAACGGGTACAATGCGAAAGTGCCCGTCAAAGTTTACAACCCGACGGACACCTCAATACTTAGCTTTTTTCGTCGTCGCCTTTGGCACGATTTTCCACAATCTCGTCAATCAGGCCCCAGTCTTTGGCGTCTTCAGGGCTCATGAAATTGTCGCGCTCAAGGCCTGCTTCAACCTCTTCATAGGTGCGCCCGGTGTGCTTGACGTAAATTTCATTCAAACGCTTCTTCAACTTCAGCGTCTCTTCGGCGTGGATCATGATGTCGGTCGCTTGACCCTGATAGCCACCGGAAGGCTGGTGCACCATCACGCGGCTGTTGGGCAGCGAAAAACGCATGCCTGCCTCACCGGCGGTCAACAGCAGAGAGCCCATCGAGGCCGCTTGACCGATCACCAGTGTCGATACCTTCGGTTTGATATATTGCATGGTGTCGTAAATCGACAAACCAGATGTCACAACGCCACCGGGGCTGTTGATGTACATGCTGATCTCTTTGGAGGGGTTTTCCGCCTCGAGGTGCAAAAGCTGCGCAACGATCAGCGACGACATGCCGTCATGCACCGGACCATTCAGGAAAATGATGCGCTCTTTGAGCAGGCGCGAGAAAATGTCATAGGCACGTTCACCACGGCTGGTTTGTTCCACCACCATGGGCACGAGGGTGTTCATATAGGTCTCATACGGATCGTTCATAATCGCCTGCCTGTTGTCGCTTTGGTTGCAGCTATCCGGTTCCGCGCGCGAAACCTCTCCCACAGAGTCTTAGAGGTGGGTTCTAGGGGCTGCAAGACCAGCTAAGAGTTTTTACGTTAAGGTCAGGTAAACCCTGCGATAGCAAGTTAGGGCACACACCCCATTGCGCGCTTGAGTGTCACATCTCGGCATCAGTCAGTTGCCATGTCAGGCTAACTTGCAATGCCAAGCTATCAAAACCAACTAAAACTCGGAATTCCGCCGCCACTTAGCAGCAAGACGCCACGCCTTGCGGACCAAAATTATAGGCGAAAAAACAAACCTGACTAGCGGCACAAAGATGGGATGTGCCTTCCAATACATCACGCGCGCATAGTTTTTGGCCTCACGCTCTTGTGCATCAACCTGACCTCCCTCGATGTGCTGATAGTAATGGTGCCCGACTTCATGGTAGAAGGTTAATTCTGCCCAAAGAATTTGCAACCACCGCTCCAGCGGATTAGACGCGGCTTCCGGCCAAGCAAGAACAATACTGTCATAAAGCAGACGATAGCGCCCAAGATAGTCCATCTCATCCCGCAACGCGATCACGTCTTCCCGCGTGACCGTTGAGATCGCTAGATCCGGCGTCTTGCTCCAACGTTGAAGATGACTGAACACCAAATCGCGCTGCGCAATGTCATCAGCAATATAGACCGGTACGCCGCCGGCAACCTCACCAAAAACACGGTCTCCGTAGCGCTTGGACACCAGATTTACTGTGTGCTTGTGCAACGCATGAAGTCGCGCGGACTGTAGCCGTGTTACCTCTGACCAGAAGGTCTCAACATCCAACTCATGCAACAGAGTGAGTAGCACTCCAAGGTATCTATAACTCGGCCCCACAGGCTTGTGCCGCCACACATTGGTGTCCAGCTTCGCAAGAACAAGTGGCACCGCGATTTCTGGTTCTGCAAGCAAGCGGCGCCAGGCGCCGCGTACGGTTTCTACGTGGTTGGTTGAGATCCCTCTCAGCAGCCGTTCAATATCTTTTTCTCGCAAAGGTTGTGACATTGTATCGATGTAAGTTATTGAAGTCACAACCACAAGTTCTCAGAGCCCACCCCAATCGCTTCGCTTCCTGCCCCTCGGCTCGTGCGCGGGGACTTTCCGCCATCCGAACAGAAGCTCTTACCGTTTCAATTGATTTGCCCCAGCCAGACCGTCATTGTGCCAACGTTAAACCCTATTGTCGGATTCGCATGCCTCATCCCAACCACTACTCCGTCTGCAACGACACAAAATGGCTAGAATTGCGGGCGTGCATGCTTGCTGTGCCACCAGCGCTTCGTCCGAGTTTTCGCTCCAAGTTTTTGCTCAATGGATACGTGTCTCGTTGGGACAGCGAATGGCATTACCATTTCTTGGAGGGGGGATTCACAAATGTGGAGTGGTTTGATCTTAAGTTCGAACTCTCTCCCACCGAAGCCTTAGTGAATGACATCCTCGCAATTGGGCTTGCCGGATTTGGTACGGAACACGGCGTTCGCCTCCTTGGCTATGCGCCAAACGGCACGGAAGCGCGCCTCCTCGATTGGGGCGACTTCCCACCTCCTCTTGCATCTCAATGAAACAAGGCATGCTTGCACCATTAGCGCGCAGGCGGTGATCGAAACTACACAACCAAACGTCTGGCCTTCCTTTGCTGACAACGTCAGTATTGGTCCACAATTAGGACCACAGCCCAAAGGACCCGCCCCATGCGCTGCTTCGACGACCTCTTCGCCATCTCAGCCGAGCGCAAAGGCGGTGCCGATGCGCTCAAAGCCCAGCTCACCAAACCCAGTTCCGCCGCCGCGCTTGCGCAAATCCCCGAGGACCGCTGGCTCGCGCAATTCACCAAAGGTGTCTTTCAGGCAGGCTTCAACTGGAAGGTCATCGAGGCCAAATGGGACGGGTTCGAGGAAGCCTTTCATGGTTTTGACATCGATCGCTGCGCCTTTATGCATGACGAGGATATGGACAGCCTGATGTCCAACACCGCCATCGTGCGCAACGGTCCCAAAATCCGCACGGTGCTGGAAAACGCCCACTTTATCCAATCCCTGCGGGATGAAGGCGGCGCGGGCCACGTGCTCGGCGGCTGGGCATCCACCGACTACGTCAACCAACTGGAATTCATGAAAAAAGGCGGCTCCCGCATTGGCGGCGCCACCGGCCAGTATTCCCTGCGGTTCTTGGGCAAAGACAGCTTTATCTTGTCACGTGATGTTGTTGCCCGCCTGATCGCCGAAGGCGTGGTGGACAAACAACCCACCTCCAAAGGCGCGATGAAAAAGGTGCAGGAGGCATTCAACATCTGGATGGATCAATCCGGCCGCTCCCTCACCGAAATCAGCCGCGTGCTTGCGATGAGTGTGTAGGACTTCACGCAACCGCGCAAAACAGATGACAGACTTCCCGGTGACAAGCATCGTCTGAACACATCCCACAGGAGACCGCACATGCCCCTTACAGCAGCCGACGCCCAAACCTTCCTACCTACGGGCTTCGCGCCGTGGGTACGTGCCCTCAACCTGACCATTACCGGAATTTCACCAACCGGTGCCACACTTACCATGCCAATCACCGACGATCTCGCCCGTATGGGGGGCATCATTTCAGGTCAGGCACTTGCTGCGATGGCAGATACGGCGATGGTCTTTGCCTGTTTTGGTCAAATGGATGGGTTCAAGCCTGTGGCCACCACCAATCTGGACACGCAATTCCTGCGCCCGGGTACTGGTGATTTGATCCGCTGCGATGCCGAGATCGTCCGGGCGGGCAAAGCCCTGATTTTTGCGCGTGCCACAATGGTTGCCTTGCCCTCAGACAAAGCGGTCGCCACTGCAACCGCGACGTTCTTCGTACCCTGAATTCACGGACGACAGGCGCGATCAGGCGTTCACCAAAATCCCGTCTTCCAGACGCACAACGCGGTCCATCCGCGCCGCCAGCTCCATATTATGCGTCGCCACCAACGCTGAAAGGCCAGTGTTGCGCACCAAGGCCATCAGTGCATCAAACACCTGATCTGACGTGGCTGGATCCAGATTCCCCGTCGGCTCATCCGCCAACATCACACGCGGTGTATTTGCCAGGGCTCGGCAAAACGCCACCCGCTGCTGCTCCCCGCCGGACAAGGCCGCAGGGCGGTGTCCCGCACGATGTGCCACGCCGACGCCGCCCAATAACTCCATCCCCCGCGCCTCTGCGACTGATTTCGAAACGCCGTTGGCCATCTGCGGCAAGACTATGTTTTCGAGCGCAGAAAACTCAGGCAACAAATGATGGAATTGATAAACAAATCCCACGTCCC
Organism: Shimia sp. SK013; assembly: GCF_001292625.1. Taxonomy (GTDB): domain Bacteria; phylum Pseudomonadota; class Alphaproteobacteria; order Rhodobacterales; family Rhodobacteraceae; genus Shimia. The sequence continues at coordinate 35,245 of NZ_LAJH01000010.1, read as the reverse complement.
GTCGCCGCGCGTTTGTCCGCCGCCGGTCAGACCGCCCACTGAGCACTTCGCCGCCCACGGACACCTCGCCGACATCAGGCGCATCAAGTAGTCCGGCAATATGCAAAAGCGTCGACTTGCCCGCCCCGGACGGCGCCACAAGTGCCACTGTCTCGCCTTTTGACAGGCTCAGGTCTACGCCGCGCAGCACATGCACTTCGCCCGCCAACCCTTTTTTGTAAACTTTCTCTACGCCGTTTAGGCGCAACACCACATCATTCATAGCGCAGCGCCTCCACTGGGTTCATGCGCGCCGCCCGTCGTGCCGGGAATATTGTCACCACAAACGACAACCCCAACGACAGGCCCATCGCGCTCATCACGTCACCGAACTCCAACTTGGCTGGCAAATGATAGATGCCACGGATCGAGGGGTCCCAAACTCCGCCTCCCATGACCATGTTCACAAAAGAAAAAATCGGATCGATATACATCGCGAACAAACATCCAAAGACAACACCCAGCAACGTCCCCAGTGTGCCGGTAAATGCCCCGCAGATGAAAAACACCCGCAGCACCGATCCTTCGGTTAGCCCCACCGTGCGCAAAATCCCAATGTCACGCCCTTTGTTTTTCACCAACATGATCAAGCCCGACACAATGTTCATCGCCGCTATCAATACGAGGATCGACAGGATGATGAACATCACGTTGTCCTCCACTTCCAAGGCTCTCAGAAAGCCGCCCGAGGCATCTTTCCACGTCCACACCAACGCGCGATCCCCACCGGCCTTCATTAACGGTACCAGCATTTTCTCCACGTCTTCGGGGCGCGTGATCATCACCTCGATCTCATCCGCCACGCCTTCACGATTGAAGAACGCCTGCGCCTCTGCAAATGGCAAATACACACGGGTGCGATCAATGTCATACCTCCCGGCCGAGAAGATATAGACCACCTCATAGGCGTTGATGCGGGGTGACGTGCCAAAGGCGGTCTTCACCCCATTCGGCGAGATGATCTTAATTTTGTCGCCGACCATCGCGCCCAATTCTCGCGCCACACCCGATCCAATCGCAATGCCCTCATCAAACCGCGCAATATCGCCGTCTCCGGTTTCCGGATCGGCAATCCTGGGCAACTCGGCAAGATTTTCAGCCCGAATACCAAAAACCTCAACGCCCGCATTGCGGCTGCGCAGGTTCGCCATCACCTGCCCTTTGACCAAAGGCGCAGCACGGGTCACCTCCGGCACGTCACGCAATCGCGCGGCCATGGCTTCAAAGTCATGAATGCTGCGGTCAATCTGGCCGGTGGCCTCGCTGACTTCCCCGGTTTGATAAACGGTCACGTGCGCATTGGCACCCAGAATTGTGTCGACAAATTCCGCCCGAAATCCAGCCCGTACTGCCAATGTGGCAATCAAGGCAAAGACCGCCAATGTGATGCCGATCAAACTGATCCAGGTCATCGTACTGACGCCGCCCTCGGCTCTGCGCGCGCGCAAATACCGCCATGCGATCATCCATTCAAATCGTGAAAACGGCGCTGTTGTGCCTGCCATGTCTGCTCCGGCTTTTTGTTTTCTCAGCTATACACGCAGCGACACAAAACGCCAATCATCACAGCGTGACACAGCCCACAGTCCGCCAATGCCACCGTCTGCGCTAACGTCATTTGTAAACGACAGCCACCATGGCTTCGTCCAGCGCGCCGTTTTGCCGATCTGACGTGCAGACGTCATAGGCCGCCACCACACCCCACTTGCCCATCCAACTCACCGCGTAGCTACCTGCCATCAAACGTCCACGGAAACAGTGTTTGCCAAAGTGCCAGAAATTGAACCGCCCGCCACTGGGTCGCCAGAACGTTCCCAGACCATAGTGCGCACCGCCGCCCAACCCCGCGTTGGCATGGCGCGACGGCGCGCGCCCTATCTTGCTCGTTGCGCCAAAGTTTTTGCTGTGGAACGCGGCATAGGATTCCACCGACATCTTCCATCCGCCCCAAGGCGCAAACCCGCCGGTCAACGACGACGCTTTGCCGCCGGGCACATATTTTCCGCAGGTCTGTAAATAGCTACGGCCACTTGCGACCTCGATGATTTTTCCCAGAACTGCATAATTTTCGTTGCTATAGAAAAACCGACCCGGCACTCCTTGCTGCTTTTTGCGCCGCGCCACGGTCGCAATCACGGCATCATGGCGCGGCTTTGTTGAGCCCAGCCACTTGCCCATGTCACGCTGGGTACTGTCCGGCTTTAATCCACTTGTGTGGGTCAAGAGCTGCGCCACCGTAACTTGCGACACGCGTTTGTCTTTGAATGTTACGCTTTCACCCAGAATTTGCCCCACAGTATCCGAATATTTCACCTGCCCCGCGCCAACCAATCCGGCCACACAAACGCCGGTCACTGCCTTACTTAGACTGTGCATCTCAAAGGGTTGGGTTGTATTCGCATTGCGTCCGGCGCGATGTACGATTTTGCCGTTCTTGGTCACCACAAACGCGCCGTTGCGCACCCCGACTTTGTCCGCCCATTTCGTCCAAGCCGCATCAAATTTTGCTATTGTAGCAGCATCATTCGCGTACACCGGGGTCGAAAATGGCAACGCTGCGATCACCGAGGCCAAAATCGTCAATTTCAGAAAGCGCGTTAAATCATCCCCCAATCACGTGTGTTTACATTCGCACAGCCTGACCTGATGACAAAGCGTGACGACACTTTGGTCCCCTCCGGCTCAACTCATGCCAAGCGGGCAAGCCTTTTCAAGCCGTGTCTCCACAACCGCTCTCAACTCGACCAGGGCGGCCATCCGCGCATCTATTTCCGCCAATTTCTCGCGCAACACCGCTTCGATCTCGCCTTGCGATAAGCCACTGCCAAGTCCCTGCAAAAGAGCGCCGATTTCCGCCAGCGTAAAGCCCAGCGCCTGTGCCTGCCGGATCAAAGCCACCAACGACACGATCCCCTCAGAATAGTCACGGTATCCGTTCTGATGCCGGTCCGCTCGGATGAGCCCTTGCCGCTCATAAAACCGCAGCGCGTCGCGGCTCACCCCGGACCGTTCTGCCAAAACTCCAATCCGCATGCAAAATCCTCTTGACCTTAAACTTAACTCCAAGGTTTACACATCTGCGCATCCACAACAACACTCAGGATGCAAACCATGTCCCCAACTACCTTTCACCGCCTCTTTCGCGCGTCAGCCTATTACGACTTGCTGATCACATGGCCCTACGCTACGCCGATCACTCTGGCTCTTTTCTGGAACATCCTGAATGGCACCCATGCCTCGTTCGGACTGTCGCCATTGCCCGATCTCAATGCCTACGCCACGCTATTTGCGAACTTCTTTGGCTCGGTTGTTCTGATTTGGTCCGTTGTCCGGCTGCGGCTCAATGATGCGCGCCTTGCCCGTTACGACGCTGTGGGCCGGTGGCTATTCTCGGCATGGATGCTGAATGCGCTCCTCAATGGTGCCAGCCCCCTCCTTTGGGGGTTCCTAGCCATCGAGCTCACCTTCGCCGTCGTGCAATCCCTGCCCGTCCGTCAGCCTCAAACAACCTGACACCCACCAACAAAAAACCCCGGCGCAAGCCGGGGTTTTCAATCAACCAACGCATCCGCTCGGGCGCTCTATTGGATTTCAACTGGCCTAGAACCCTACAACGCGGTGGTCGGCATAAATCTCGATCAACTTGGCTACAGCTGCTTCCGGTGCCATTTCCTCGCTCTCGCCAGTCCGGCGCGACGTCAGCTCAACAACGCCGTTCTTAAGCCCACGCGGACCAACCGTGATGCGCCATGGCAGACCAATCAAGTCCATCGTCGCGAATTTGCCACCCGCGCGTTCTTTGCGGTCATCATAAAGCGGCTCAAGACCGGCAGCGACCAAAGCAGCCTCCAACGCCTCACAAGCCGCATCCGCCTCTGCATCTCCCTGCTTGAGGTTCACGATACCTGCATGAAACGGCGTCACGCCTTCGGGCCAGATGATACCATTTTCATCATGGCTCGCTTCGATGATCGCGCCCAACAGACGGCTCACGCCAATGCCGTGACTGCCCATGTGCACCGCGACCGGCTTGCCATCCGGTCCCTGCACCGTCGCGCCCAGCGCATCAGAATACTTAGTGCCGAAATAAAAGATCTGCCCCACTTCGATGCCGCGCGCCGTGCGGCGGCGCTCTTCAGGCACGTCATTAAACAGAGCCTCGTCGTGGGTCTCATCCGTGCGCGCGTATTTCGAGGTGAATTCCTCCAGCACGCCCTGACATTGCTCTACGCTGTCATAATCAATCTCGCGATCGCCAAACGTCAGATCGGTCACAGCGCTGTCATAAAACACTTCGCTCTCGCCCGTATCCGCCAACACAAGGAATTCATGCGTGTCATCGCCGCCAATCGGTCCGCTGTCCGCCCGCATCGGAATTGCCTGCAACCCCATGCGTTCATAGGTCCGCAAATAGCTCACCAGATGGCGGTTATAGGCGTGTAGCGCGTCCTCTTTGGACAGGTCAAAGTTATAGCCGTCCTTCATATAGAACTCGCGGCCCCGCATCACGCCAAAGCGCGGACGGATCTCGTCGCGGAACTTCCACTGGATCTGATACATCGTCAGCGGCATGTCCTTGTAGGAACTGACATTGCTGCGGAAGATATCGGTGATCAATTCCTCAGCCGTTGGCGTGTACAGCATTTCGCGGTCATGACGGTCGGTGATGCGCAGCATCTCGTCGCCATAGGCATCATACCGACCGCTCTCGCGCCACAGGTCCGCGGATTGCACAGTAGGCATCTGCATTGGGATGTGGCCCGCACGGATTTGCTCTTCGTGCACAATGTTTTCGATCTTGCGCAACACTTTGAAACCCAGCGGCAACCACGAATAAATCCCGGCAGAGGACTGCTTGATCATGCCGGCACGCAGCATCAAACGGTGGCTCACAATCTGCGCCTCAGAAGGCGTTTCTTTCAGAACAGGCAGGAAATAACGGGTCAGGCGCATCGACAAAACTCTCTCAGATGGTGGTGCCCTCAGGGCACACAGTCATGTTGCCCCTTCGCTAGACCAAAGCCCGCCGCGTGGCAAGCAACGCCTGCCAAAGGCCGCTGTGTCATGCCACATCCGCGTTCCTCATGCGCGCACCGTTTGTTGCGATAATTCTAAACTGCGTTACAACACGAAAAACCGAGCGGGATCTAACGTGCACTATAGACAAGACATAGACGGGCTGCGCGCCATCGCAATTCTCGGCGTGGTTCTTTACCACGCAGGTCTGAAAGAGATGTCAGGCGGTTATGCGGGCGTTGATGTGTTCTTCGTCATCTCCGGCTTTCTGATTGGCGGACGCATTCTGGACGACCTCGATCGAGGCGCCTTTTCGTTCAAGGATTTCTACCTGCGCCGCGCCCGCCGTATCCTGCCCGCCTTGGTCGCCATGGTGCTGGTCACAATGATAGTTGGCTGGTGGACCCTCATACCACATGATTATCGCTATATGGGCGGCGCGGCCGTCACGGCGCTGTTGTCGCTCTCAAACGTGTGGTTTCTGAACCGTATTGATTATTTCAATCCAGAAGCCACGCTTGATCCGCTGATCCACACATGGTCTCTGGGCATCGAAGAACAGTTTTATGCCCTAATCCCACTGCTGTTGTTTCTCATCTGGCGGATCAACCGAAAGGCGGTTCTACCCACTTTGCTCGTCATCGCTGCCGCGAGTTTTTTGGTCGCCGTGGCAACGTCCGGCGAGTATCGTCTCTGGGCCTTTTATCTGTTGCACACACGCGCGTGGGAACTTTTGGCCGGTGTGTTGATTGCTTGGAGCCAACGCAATCGCACTCTTCCAACGCAGTTTCACACACCTGCGTATCTGATTGGCCTCCTGCTGGTGGTGTTTGGTTTGTGTGCCGTGCCTCCCAACGCTCCTTGGCCGGGTGTTTGGACGCTCCCGGCGGTTGCGGGCACCGCGCTTGTTTTGGCGGCACCGCAAGCGGCGCACGGTTTGTCTGTCCTTCTGGCGAACCCGCTGATGCGCTTTATGGGACTGATTTCTTACTCGCTCTATCTCTGGCACCAGCCGGTTTTTGGCATTCTCAAAAAGACCTATCTCTGGCCACAGAGCTTATTCGGTGTCGTCCTGATTTGCGTTGCACTTCTCGTGATCTCGACACTCAGTTGGCGCTTTGTCGAACAGCCGTTTCGCACACATCACAAATGGAACTGGCGCAAACGCACGCCCTTCTGGGTGGGTATTGCCGCCATCTGGGTCATTGCCATTGGCGGCGGTGTGACCGAGGGCTACCCGAAACGTATGCCTACTGAGGTGACCGAGACGCTGGCAATGCGAAGCAGCTACAGCCCGACCTACCGGCGCTGTTTGCTCGTGCGTGGAAAAGTCCCAGACTATGACTTCGCCGACGCTTGTACCTTTGGCGACACAACCGTCCCGCCCTCCGTGGCCCTGCTTGGCGACAGTCACGCTGGTCGCGCCGCGCTGCAACTGGGGAACTTGCTAAAGGCGCAGGGTAAGGGGTTGGTGGAGCTGACACTCTCCAGCTGCTTGCCCGTTGCAGGCTTGATCAACGACGGCCAAACCCGCGCCGCCCAATGCCCCGCATTCAACAACTCTGTACGCGCCTATCTGGACGCCCACCCCGAGATCACGCAGGTCGTTGTTTACGCCAACTGGCTCAACTACATGTTTGACACATCCGGACCAAACATCTTTGGACATGACGCTGGCGCGATAACCATTCCCAGCCTGCCGGTTGATGGGCCCACGCCAACCACGACGGCTCAGCGGGAAGACGCTTTCGTTGCCGCAATGGCCGCGCAGTTGCGTTGGCTTGGTCAACACCGTGACGTGGCTCTCGTGTCCTCAACCGGACACCTTCAGGTCGACATTCCCCGCTATTATGCCAACCGCCAGTGGTGGGGCACGCCCCTGCCCCGGACTGCCAATTATCCCCGCAGTATCGAAGCGCAGCGCGGCGATCGGATGCGGGCCATGTTTGTCGCCGCAATTGAGGCTGCCGGCCCGCTGCCCAACAACGTGATACTGCTCAACGCCGACGACAGTTTCTGCACCGGTCAACACTGTGACCTGATCCGCGACGGCGCCATTTTGTTCAGTGACGTGAACCACCTGACGTTGCCCGCATTGGACATCCTGACGCCCGAGATCACTCAGTCTCTGAACATGCCTGCAACTTCGGAAAAGCCGTAAATCGCGCGCCGATCGAACGCCGGAGCCCTTCGGTCCGGCATGTAGTTCGTCAATCGTGTAACATGCGCGGCCTTGCATCCCTCGCCTCTATCAGCGATCACTTGACGCGACATTTGAAAAATAGTGAGCTTTCATGGCGCTTTCTCCGAAGAAACAATTGCAATTCTGGGGCATTTTCACGGTCCTCTCTTCTGTCGTCCTCTACGCGCTCGGCGACGTGCTGCTGCCGTTTGTCTTGGGCGGGGCAGTGGCGTATTTCCTTGATCCCGTCGCAGATCGCCTCGAAGATTCCGGCCTGTCGCGCGCCGTCGCGACCGCGCTCATCACTGTGGCAAGCGTACTGATCTTCGTGGTCATCGCGCTTGCGGTGTTGCCGCAACTGATCACACAGGCCGTATCGCTGATTGATACAATGCCGCAATTGCTGCGCGACCTGCAAAGCTTTGTGAACACCCGCTTCCCAAGTCTCATGCAAGAAAATGGTGTAGTGCACAGCGCGCTTGTCGCTGCCGGCGAGTTCCTGCAAACAAAGGGGCCACAGTTGTTCCAAGGCGCACTGAACTCAGCCATGTCGCTGCTCAATGTGGTGATGTTGCTTGTGATTGTGCCGGTCGTGGCCTTCTATTTGCTGCTGGACTGGGACCGGATGGTGGCCGAAGTGGACCACCTGCTGCCGCGTGATCATGCGCCAATCGTGCGCAAACTGGCCAAGCAGATCGACAACACACTGGCGTCTTTTGTACGAGGCATGGGCACGGTCTGTCTGATTCTTGGCACCTACTATGCCGTGTCGCTCATGCTGGTCGGTCTGCAATTTGGCCTCGTGGTCGGGTTTATCGCCGGGCTTGTCACCTTCATCCCTTATCTCGGCGCGCTGATCGGCGGCACGCTGGCCATTGGACTAGCGCTGTTCCAATTCTGGGGCGATTGGCTCTCTATCGGATTGGTTGCTGCAATTTTCGCCATTGGGCAAATGGTCGAAGGCAACGTGCTGACACCAAAGCTCGTGGGCAAGTCCGTGGGCTTGCATCCGGTCTGGTTGCTTCTGGCGCTGACAATCTTTGGCGCTCTGTTTGGCTTTATCGGCATGTTGGTCGCTGTCCCGGTCGCCGCCGCCATCGGTGTACTTGCGCGTTTCGTCTCGGGACAATACATGACATCTCTGCTCTATCTCGGGACGTCTAACCAGCCCGGGTCAGACACCGGGCAACGCGCAACCGACGACAAAGACGAGTAACCCATGGCCGAGCAACTGAACTTTGACCTGCCCGTACGGGCAGCTTTGGGACGTGAGGATTTCTTTGTCAGCCCTGCCAACGCCATGGCGCTGGGGCTCGTTGACGATTGGCCCAATTGGCCCGGCAGCAAGCTCGTAATTTCCGGACCAGCAGGATCAGGCAAGACCCATCTTGCGCGGGTTTGGGCCAAAGTGGCGAACGCCTCTGTGGTTGGTGCGGCTGATCTGACGGACGCCGACGTGCCCGATCTAGCCAATGGCCCCGTCGCCGTAGAAGACGTGCACCTGATCGCCGACAATCCAGCCGCGCAAATCGCGCTGTTCCACCTGCACAACCTCACGCTGGCCGAAGGTCACTCGCTTCTTCTGACAGGCATCGGCGTCCCGCCTCAATGGGGGCTGACGCTTCCGGATCTGCTCAGCCGTATGCAAGGCACCATCGTTGCCACGATGCAGGATCCTGACGACATGCTCTTGATGGCGATTCTGGCCAAACAATTCGGCGACCGCCAACTCACGCCAAACCCGGAAACGCTCGCCTATCTCGCCAAACATATGGACCGCTCTTTCGCCGACGCCGCCCGCATTGTGCACGCGCTGGACACACTCAGCCTCAGCGAAAAACGCCCAATCACCCGCGCCTTGGCCAAACGCGTCCTAAACGGTGAGAAAGACGCGTAATTCCGCCCGCGACAGCCCGCCTGTCTGGACCCTCGACGCAATCCACCATAAAGTCATCTTCTCGTTACCTGCCAATGGCAAGAGACCGATATGACACAAGCTGACTTTCTGAAATCCGATTTTCCTGCACCAACTGAAATGCCCGATCTGGACTTCTCCGGACCGGGCCGGTTTTACAACCGTGAACTCAGCTGGCTGGGCTTTAACTGGCGCGTGCTGGAAGAGGCGGAAAACACCCGAGTTCCGCTGCTCGAACGTCTTCGCTTTTTGTCGATCTCGGCGACAAATCTTGACGAGTTCTACACCGTCCGCGTCGCCGGACTGCGCGAACTGGCACGCGAGGGCAACACCACACCGGCCCAAGATGGCCTGACACCGGCTGAACAGCTTGTTTTGATCAACGAAGACGCCCGTACCCTGCTGCAAGAACAGCAGCGCATGTTCAATGTCCTGCGCGGAGAAATGGAAGCGGTCGACATCCATATTCTTGATCGCCACGCACTCTCCGAAGAAGACCGCGCCTTTCTTGCTGACGTCTTCCTGAACCGTGTGTTTCCGGTGCTGTCGCCGCTCGCCATCGATCCGGCGCACCCATTCCCGTTTATCCCCAACACCGGATACACCCTTGCCCTGCAACTGGAGCGTACCAAATCCAAACGCCCGCTTCTGACGCTGCTTCCTATCCCGCATCAGATCGACCGATTTGTCTTCCTGCCCAGCGAGCCCGGCACCACCCGCGCCCTGCCGCTCGAAGAACTGTTGCTGCTGCATCTGGACAGCCTGTTCCCGGGCTATCGCGAAAAGGGCCACTGCGCCTTCCGCGTCCTGCGCGACAGCGACCTCGAAGTCGAAGACGAAGCCGAAGACCTTGTGCGAGAATTCGAAGTGGCGCTCAAACGCCGCCGCCGCGGCGAAGTTGTGCGCATGAAAATCACCAAAGACGCCCCTTCCGCTCTGCGTGGCCTGATCATGCGAGAACTCGAAGTCACCGACGACGAAGTCGTCGACATCGACGGCATGATCGGCCTCGCTGACTTGTCCGAACTGGTGGTGGACGAACGTCACGACCTGCTATGGCCCGGCTTTACCCCGCGCGTGCCGGAACGCGTACAGGACTTTGACGGCGACATGTTCGCCGCGATTCAGCAAAAAGACATGTTGCTGCACCACCCCTACGAAACCTTCTCGATGGTGGTGCGCTTCTTGCAGCAAGCCGCGCGGGACCCCGATGTGGTTGCGATCAAACAGACGCTATACCGCACGTCCAAGAAATCCCCCATTGTCGAAGCCCTCTGCGAAGCGGCTGAGGACGGCAAATCCGTCACTGCGCTTGTGGAACTCAAGGCCCGCTTTGATGAGGCCGCCAACATTCGCCAGTCTCGCCGACTCGAGCGGGCGGGCGCGCATGTGGTGTATGGTTTCACCGATTGGAAAACCCACGCCAAGATCTCCACCGTGGTGCGGCGCGAAGGCGACCGGTTGGTGACCTACACCCATTACGGCACCGGCAACTACCACCCGATTACCGCCAAGATTTACACCGACGTCAGCTTGTTCACCTGCGACGCCGATCTGGGCCGCGACGCCACCAAGGTATTCAACTACCTGTCTGGCTATGTGAAACCGGGCAAGCTTGAAAACCTCGCGATTTCGCCGCTGAATCTCAAATCTTCACTGATCGAGAGCATCGAAAGCGAAATCGCCCATGCCGAGGCCGGCAAACCCGCCGAAATCTGGGCCAAAATGAACTCGCTGATCGAGCCCGAAGTCATCGACGCGCTCTACCGCGCCTCGCAATCCGGCGTAAAAATCAGCCTAGTCATCCGCGGCATCTGCGGCCTGCGCCCCGGCGTCAAAGGCCTCTCAGACAACATCCGTGTGAAATCCATCGTGGGGCGGTTTCTGGAACACTCCCGCATCGTCTGTTTTGGCAATGGTGGCGGCCTGCCCTCCAAAAAGGCGCGGGTCTACATCTCTTCTGCCGATTGGATGGGCCGCAATCTCAACCGTCGCGTGGAAACGCTGGTGGAAATCAAGAACAACACCGTCAAAGCGCAGATTGTGTCGCAAGTCATGGCCGCCAACCTTGCGGATGTGGCGCAAAGCTGGGTGATGGCGTCTGACGGCACATTCCACCGCGAGCCGGTTCCCGAGGGCGAATTTGCGTTTAACTGCCACCGCTTCTTTATGGAAAACCCGTCGCTGTCCGGGCGCGGGTCCGCGGGGGCTTCAGATGTTCCCAAATTGACGCACACCGAAGATTGACCCGGACGCCGCACTGACGCACATTTGGGAACCACCCTTCGGGACCGCCTTTTGGGAATGACAATGACGACTGACCTCACCGATCCTGTGGCTCAGGACAGCGGCCTCTTTAGCCGCCCGATATTTGAAGACCCCGAGGCCCGCGCCCTGTCGCGTGTTGGCGTCGTGGATGTGGGGTCAAACTCCGTGCGCCTTGTGGTGTTTGACGGTGCGGCTCGCAGCCCAGCCTATTTTTACAACGAAAAAATCATGTGTGCTTTGGGCGCGGGGCTGGCCCAAACCGGACGCCTCAACCCCGAAGGACGCAAACGTGCGCTGGCCGCCATCGCCCGTTTCCAACGTCTGGCTGAGGGCATGCGCCTTTATGGCGTGACGGCCGTGGCCACGGCGGCCGTGCGCGAAGCCATCGACGGGCCCGCGTTTTGCGAAGAAGTGCGCCGTGAAACCGGCGTACATATCCACGTCATCGACGGTCGCGAAGAGGCCCGCCTGTCCGCGCAAGGCGTGTTGCTTGGCTGGCCCGGTGCTTATGGTCTGGTCTGCGACATCGGCGGCTCGTCGATGGAGTTGGCTGAAATCATCGACGGCGAAGTGGGCCGACGTGTCACCTCCTCACTTGGCCCATTCAAGCTGCGTGACATAAAGGGCGGCAAAAAAGGCCGCAAAGCCTATATCAATCAAACGTTGGACCATTTGAAGGACGAGATGGGCCAACAGAAAAACCGGCTGTTCCTCGTCGGCGGTTCCTGGCGCGCCATTGCGCGTATCGACATGCACCGACGCGGTTATCCGTTGCACGTCTTGCACGAATACCGCATGTCGGCCTCCGCCATTCAAAAAACCGCCAACTTTATCAGAGACCACGACCTTGAAGACCTTCGCCAGAAATGTGGTATTTCCAGCTCACGCATGGATCTGGTGCCTTTAGCCATCGAAGTTCTCAAGGGTGTTTTGCGCCGCTTTCAGCCGCGCGACATCGCGGTCAGCTCTTATGGCATCCGCGAGGGCATGCTCTATGAGCAGATGCCCGACCACGTGCGCCGTCGTGACCCGCTGATCGAAGCTTGTCGCTTTTCCGAAGCCAAAGACGCCCGCATGCCGGGCTTTGGCCGCTCACTCTACAAATTCATTTTGCCACTGTTCAAATCTGCAAAATACGAAAAACAGCGCCTGCTCAAGGCCGCCTGCCTGCTGCACGACGTCAGTTGGCGCGCGCATCCCGACTACCGCGCCGAGACCTGCTTTGACACCACAACACAAGCCAATCTCGGCGGCCTGCGCCACTCCGAGCGGGTGTTCATCGGCCTTGCGCTGTTGCACCGCTACCGCAACCGCCGCGAAGGCACCCGCTTTGAAGACCTCTACGACCTGATCGACGACAAAGCCAAGAAGGATGCTGAGGTTCTGGGCAAAGCCATGCGTTTTGGCGCGATGCTCTGGATGCAAAACCGCGAGGACATGGGCGAGCTTTACTGGCGGCCCAAGAAACGTGAACTGCATCTGAAATTGCCACCCGCCACCGGAGCGCTTTACGGCGAAGTGGCGGAGGCCCGCTTCCATTCACTCTGTCGCGCGCTTGACGCGGAACCCATTGTTAAGATCGGCAAGTAAGCGAAGCCTGCACACTATTGCCTTTCCAGCCCGTGCTCAAAGCTCCACACCGTCCGCAGCGCCATCCTCTGGCAGCGCCATCTCCTCGGGTGTCTTTTTGCGCAGAATGATGTCGCCATTCTCCAGCATTTGAGGCGCGTGATAGCTGCTCCAGTCCTCGACCTGTTCGACAATACCCGCCATCGCTGGTCCCATCTGCATCAGGAAATCCTGCATCTTCGGGCCGATCTGTCCGGCCAACTCGCGCATACCGTCAAGCGCCGGCGCCATTTCATCCTGCAAGCCTCTGAAAAATAGCCGCGCGCCCTCTTCCATCAAGCTGGTTCCGGCACTCGGCGCCACATCAGGCGCATTTTCGTCGGCCCATACAGGCCCTGCCGCCAGCGCAGCACAAAGGACAACTACATATCTCATAACACTCATATGGGCCCCCGCCCGTCTGTCTTCAAATGTCGATATCTAATACCACCGGAAAGTGATCGCTTGCCGTCAGAAGCGCGTCGCGCAACTCGGGCCGCGCATAACAGCTGTGATCTTCAAACGGATGCCAGATCCGCCACTTCGGATTGGCAGCGCGCAGCCCATCCGACACAAAGGCGTAATCCAAAAGCGCCTGCAAATACCGGTCCTCGCTTGAAATGAAAAACCGCGCCGAACTCGGCTGCGCGCCAATGCGCTGCCCCAACGCCATCCGTGCATGTGGATCATACAATTTCGGCGCAGCGCCAATGCCCATAACAATTTCCACCGACGAACGTCCGAACAAATCCTCATATTCGTCCAGTCCCGGTCCGTCATTCAAATCCCCAAGCACAATCAGGTCTTCACCTGCCTGCAAATGTGCCTCAATCCGCCGTCTCAACCAGATCGCCTGCGCCAATTGTTTGCGCCGGTTGGCAATCGACAAACGCATGACTTCATCGTGCGTTTTCGCCCCGTGAGGTGCCTTGGATTTCAAATGCGCCCCGATCATGCGCAGCTTGCGCCCCGCTTTGGTGCGCACTGCCAATTCTAGCGGAGGCTTGGAGAACACCACCTGATCCTCGGTCGCGTCGACATCCAGATCAATCCTGAACACCCCGTCAAACCTCGGCGCATCCGATGACGTATTATGGCCAATCGGATCGTGGTGGGCATTCAGCGTATCAGGGTCAAACAACAGCGCAATTTCCTGTTGGGTGTCATTGGAAAACCCCATGACCGCTTGCCGCGCCCGCAACCCAAATACCTGCGCAAAATGCTCCAGCGCGGCCACTGTGCGTCGCGTGCGTCCATGATCGGGCGCCTCAATCACCATGATCGCATCCGCGTCCAACGCAGCAAACACGACGCCCAGCGCTTCCGCCTGCTGTTCCCGCGTCACGTTCCACCGGCTAGACCAGCCGCCATCCATTACCAGTTGGTCTTGATCGTCAAACAACGACGAAAACCATTCAACGTTATATGACACAATCCGCATCAAGCGGCCTCGTTGATCTGCTCCCAAGCGCGGTTCACGTCAATCAGACGTTTTTCCGCCAGCTTGATCGCTTCCTCGGGCACGCCACGCGCAAACATCGCGTCGGGATGTGTGTCTCGCACCAACTGCCGCCAGACCTTGCGGATCGCCGCCATATCCATGTCCGGCGTGACGCCCAACACGGTGTAAGGATCGGCCTCCGCATCCGGCACAAACCGAGCGCGCATCGCAACAAAGGCGCGCTCCTCCATGCCCAAAATTTCCGCCACGCGCGTCAAAAAGACATCTTCATTGGGATGATATTCCCCGTCCGCAACCGCGATATGAAACAACCCTTCCAAAAGGTCGTCCGGCGTTCCCTTGATGGCTCCAAACAGTCCCTTAATGCGTTGCGCGTATTCCTCAAAACCCGCCACATCCTGCCGCGCCATGTTGAACACACGCGCTGCGTTGGCTTCGTCTTTGGCCTCAATTTGGAACACCTCACGAAAGGCCGTGACCTCATCGCGCGTGACCAGCCCGTCCGCTTTGGCCATCTTGGCACCCAAAGCGATCACAGCAATGGTAAACGCCACTGACCGCTCTGGCGGCGAACGCAGATGGTCAAATACCGTGGAAAGCGGCTCACCCTGACTAAGGGAAGCAAGCGCCTGAGATATGCGGGTCCAAATCGACATGACGCTACCTTAACTTTTGCACACGCGAAATAAAACGCCGCATTACAGCATTTTCTGCATCAAAACCAAGTCCATCCAGCGTCCGAACTTGCGCCCCACCTCAGGCATCCGTGCCACCTGCGAAAATCCCATCTTTTCGTGAAATCCAAGGCCCGCAGTGTTTTCGCCGCTGATGCCAGCAACCAAAACATGCACGCCTGCCCCTCGTGCCCGATCCTCCAACGCTGCCAACAGCTGTCGCCCAACTCCACGCCCCCGCGCCGATGGATCCAAGTGTATGGTGTATTCCATCGTTTGCGCATACCCCGGCCCGCCGCGAAACTGGAAAAAGGTCGCAAACCCAAGCACCTCGTCTGCCTCTTCCGCCACCATAAACGCGTCGCCTCGTGCAGCAATTTCCGCAACCAATGCGGCTTCGCTCTTTTCCGCGGTCGTAAACGTCGACACCCCGTCCCGAATCTCGCGGTTCCAAATGGCCGCGACTGCTGCCACGTCACCGCTTTGTGCGGTGCGCAAAATCACTGCAGGACCCTCTGACCATGCGGTGTATCAAAGGTCGCCCGCATGCCCGCTGCGCCATCGACATAGACCACTCGCGCATCACGCACCGGCACAACGTCCTGCAATTTTGCAGCTTCCGGATGCGCCACTTCCAACCGCACCAAAGTGCACCCTGACCGCGCCAACAAAGTCGCCGGTGTGGGCGAAACATCCCACTGCATTAACGCAGGAAAGCAATCCTCAAACGGCAAGGCGCCGCTCTTGGGCACCGCCATCCGCCACCGCAAATCTCCGCGTGTCAACTTCACGGGCTGACCGACATCCAACGCGATTGCCGCGACATCGGCGTCCAAATCGTCGCTCCGGCAAATCCAATTCCCGAGCTTCGGCCCCCCTGAGAACCGATCCAGATCGAACCACCGCGCATAGGGCAAATCACCCACACTCGGATCAACGGCAATCGCCTCCAAGTAAAGCCCGTCACCCAAGCCCAACAGCCGATTATGGGTGCCAAAATGCGCATGCTGCCCACCAGGCCCCATCGCCACGCCCAGCGCCTCTTCCACATGCGCAACCGCTGCGTCCAGGCTGTCGCCCGCCACCGCCAAATGGTCCAATGTTAACATTCCGCTCTCCCGGATTTTGGAATTTGTTCTGCCGCTCAACTTAGCCAATCTTTGCCGCGCAACAACCGCCCTTCGACGCCGCCAATCGAAACACGCTGAACACTTACATGCTGAAAAAGACTCTCCCAAAAGGAGATCTTAATGATAGGTTAATTACACGCCAGCATAGAATTGGCGAATTATTATGGAGAGACTTTTGAAACCTAGATCACTTAAATCCCGCATCGCATCTTTGGCTCTGACATTGACAACAGCCGCCACGTTCTGGACCGCCCCTACCACTCAAGCCAGCGCGCAGGAGGTCTATTTGGGCACCTTGCATCTCACTGCCGGCACGTATTGCCCACGCGGCTGGACCGAGGCCAACGGTCAACTTCTGCCCATCAGCCAGAACACGGCGTTGTTTTCCGTGATTGGCACCAGCTTTGGGGGTGATGGCCGTACAACATTTGCTTTGCCTGACCTGCGTGGCCGCGCTCCAATTCACTATGGCACAGGGCCCGGACTATCCGGTTACAGTTTTTCCCAAGTTGGTGGAGCAGAAAGCTTCACACTTACCCAAAATGAACTGCCGCCACACAGCCACCTTGTAAATGCCACCAACGCCGCCGCTGATCGCCACGGCCCTGGCACGGATCTTTTGGCCACATCCACCTATCAGGATGGCACCAATCTCAACATCTATTCTGATGGCGTGGCCAACAAGACTATGAACCCAAGCATGATCGCATCCACCGGTAACGGGCAGCCCAAGGCACATCGCGGACCATTCCTGTCTATGCGGTACTGCGTCGCCACCGAAGGCCTGTACCCACCACGCAACTAATACTCAGCGTGAAACACCAAAAAGGGCGCCGCAAAAATCATGCGGCGCCCAATGTGTGTCATCTGATGCACGATGGCTGGATCAGCCTCGCGCCTCGCGGATCAACTTCAAGATATCCTGCGCCGCTTCCGGAATGTTGGTGCCAGGACCAAAGATCGCCTTCACGCCTGCCTTCTTCAGGAACTCATAGTCCTGCTGCGGAATAACCCCGCCGCAGATCACCAGAATTTCTCCCGCATCTTTTGCTTTCAACGCTTCAATCAATTGTGGCGCCAAGGTCTTGTGACCTGCTGCCTGTGACGAAATCCCGACCACATGCACATCGTTGTCGACCGCATCCTGCGCCGCCTCATCCGGCGTCTGAAACAGCGGACCAACATCAACGTCAAAGCCGATGTCGGCAAAGGCTGTCGCAATCACTTTGGCGCCGCGGTCATGACCGTCCTGACCCATCTTCACAACAAGCAAGCGCGGCCGGCGGCCTTCTTCCTCAGCAAAAACTTCGATGGATTTCTGGATCGCAGCAAAGCCTTCATCACCCTCATAGGCCGCACCATAAACACCGGCCAAAGTTTTCACTTCCGCGCGGTGACGCCCGAACTCTTTCTCCATCGCCATGCTGATTTCTCCTACCGAGGCCCGCGCCCGCGCCGCTTCCACTGCGGCGGCCAAAAGATTGCCACCCTCTTTTGACACGCGGGTCAAACTGGCCAACGCCGCCTCACATGCCGCGCTGTCACGTTCCGCGCGGATTTTATCCAAGCGCGCCACTTGGTTTTCGCGCACTGCCACGTTGTCGACGTCAAGAATGTCGATCGGGTCTTCGCCGTCTTTGCGGTATTTGTTCACACCCACAATGACCTCATCACCTTTGTCGATCATCGCCTGTCGCGTGGCGGCACTCTCTTCAATGCGCAGCTTTGGCATGCCACTGGCCACAGCCTTTGTCATGCCGCCCATTTCCTCGACCTCTTCCATCAGCGCCCAGGCCTTCTGGATCAAGTCATCGGTCAGCGCCTCGACATAGTAAGACCCCGCAAGCGGGTCGATGACATTGGTCACGCCGGTCTCTTCCTGCAACACCAATTGCGTGTTGCGTGCAATCCGCGCCGAGAAATCGGTCGGCAGGGCAATTGCTTCGTCCAAGGCGTTGGTGTGCAAGCTTTGCGTACCGCCCAACACAGCCGACATCGCCTCATAGGCGGTGCGGATCACATTGTTATAGGGGTCCTGCTCCTGCAAGCTGACGCCCGAAGTTTGACAGTGGGTGCGCAGCATTTTGGAACGTTCGTTCTTGGCATCAAACTCGGTCATCACTTTGTGCCACAAGAACCGCGCCGCGCGTAGCTTGGCGGCTTCCATGAAGAAGTTCATGCCAATCGCAAAGAAGAACGACAGACGACCTGCAAATTTATCCACGTCCATGCCGGCGTTCATCGCCGCACGCACATATTCGCGTCCATCCGCAAGCGTATAAGCCAGCTCCTGCACAAGGTTCGCGCCCGCTTCCTGCATGTGATAGCCGGAAATCGAAATAGAGTTGAACTTCGGCATCTCGTTTGACGTGTATTCGATGATATCCGAGATAATCCGCATCGATGGCTCGGGTGGATAGATATAGGTGTTGCGCACCATGAACTCTTTCAGAATGTCATTCTGAATGGTGCCCGCAAGCAGCGCCTTGTCATGCCCCTGCTCTTCACCAGCGACGATGAAACTGGCCAAAATCGGCACCACAGCGCCGTTCATGGTCATCGACACCGACACTTTATCAAGCGGAATGCCATCAAACAGGATCTTCATGTCCTCAACGGAATCAATTGCCACGCCAGCTTTGCCAACATCGCCCACAACCCGCTCGTGGTCGCTGTCATAGCCACGGTGCGTCGCCAGATCGAAAGCCACCGACACCCCCTGCTGACCAGCTGCAAGGTTACGGCGGTAAAACGCGTTGGATTCTTCAGCGGTCGAAAACCCGGCGTACTGCCGGATCGTCCACGGACGTCCTGCATACATTGTGGCTTTCGGCCCCCGCGTGAACGGACCAAACCCCGGAAGCGACCCCATATGATCCAACCCCTGCGTGTCCGCCTCGGTGTAAAGCGGTTTGACGTCAATGCCTTCTAGCGTTTTCCACGTCAGATCGTCCAACGCTCGCCCGCGCAGCTCTTTTTCCGCCAGCTCTTCCCACTTCTTGGTGTCGCTCATCGCTTTGTCCCTCTTTCTTGTCCTTTGGTCAGGTCCCTACCAACGGGCGTTTGCCCGCCAAAACTGGGTCCTTCTCCTCAATCAAATACGCCAGACCGTCTGCGCCTGACCGCAGCCACATCAGGTCAGCTGCATAAATCTCTCTCAATGTCTCAATCTGCACCGCATTGAACGGCTGCCAGCGGCCGTTGCCATCCGGCAGATCCTCTTCGTCCTCATACCGATCCACCAGCACTTCGCGCAGCGCGTTCAGATGCGGGATCTGCGGCCCCATACCAACGCGCAGGTTGGCAGGCGCGCCAAACCGCCCCGCCACCGCGAATTCCACGACATCATCCGGCCGGTCGCCGACCCGCTCAAACGGCGCGACCAAAATTTCCGCATTTGGCAATGCCGCCGCCAAGTCGGTGACCACCCGTCGCCAACTGCGTGGCTGCGTCACCAGACGATCCAGCTCAGATTGCAACGGCAAGGGAAATCCGTTTGTCACCGCATGTGCCAGTGCCGCTGCCCAGTAATCCTCAAGGGCACGAATGTTGACAAACACCCGCTTGACCCGCCCCTCAAACGCGTGCGCCATCCGCGCGCCGCGCTCGCCGGCTGCCGGATAAAGCCGTTCGGAGGCTACATTGTCGGATATGCCACCCAAAATGCTGGGATCACAAACCAAGAGATCCTTAACCCGGGCCTTCTCCAGCGCCGCACAGCGCAGCCGCACCCGCCCGGCCCCGCGCGTACGCCGGCGCTCCACCCCATGCAGGCCAGAGCGTAACGTCAGCCCGTCAAACAACCCCTTGCGGGTGTCTGACACCGTCCACAGCGCCAAACCATGGTCGCGCAGCTTGCGCCGGTTGCGTTCCAGATAATAAGTCAACGAGGACACACCTGTCAGATGCGCGCCCACATGCAAAATCACGTCCATGCCTTTATGCACCCCTGCAAAGGCCGAGTTGCCCCCTTCTGGCAAGGCAAACGGCCGGATATTCATCCCGTCCATCATGCTGTCGCACCAGTGCATTTGAGGTTAATCGGGGGCAATTTGCCGCCGCGCATGGTAAAGGTGGTCGCAATGGCGTTCAAAACGCCTATATTGGTCCCAACAGGAGTGACCATGAAACACCGCTTAGCCTTTGTTCTGACAAGCTTTCTAGCAGCTTTTTCGGCGCCAGTGTTGGCCGCCGAGGAAACGCCCCAAGATGCGCTGATCCAACCCGCGGCAGAGGCCGATCTCGGAGCTTTTCTCTGGGTCAACCGCCCGTTGGTGGTCTTTGCAGACACGGACCGTGACCCGCGCTTTGTGCAACAGATGGCGCTGATCGACACATTGGCGCATGAATTGGCAGAACGCGACGTTGTGGTGTTGATTGACACCGACCCTGCCAACCCTTCTGCATGGCGCACAAAGCTGCGCCCGCGTGGCTTTATGTTGGTTCTGATCGGCAAAGACGGCAATCCGTATCTGCGCAAACCATTCCCTTGGGACGTGCGCGAAATCTCTGCGTCCATCGACAAAATGCCGATGCGCCAACAGGAAATGCGCGACCGCAACCTCAATTGATCCGCAGATCTGATATGGCGGCGCGCACGGCTCATGGCATCGACACCCCGCGCGCGGCCACCAAAACGTCATACCAATCCTGACGGCTCAGCTTCACGTCGAACGCGCGCGCCGACGCCCGAATGCGGTCCACGTTTTGCGTGCCAATCAAGGCAAACACATTGGCCGGATGGGCCAGCACCCACGCCAAAGCGACGTGATCCACGTCCACACCTTCACGTGTCGCAATCGCATCCAGCACCGACAGAACCCGCGCTTCTTGCGTGCCCGCTTCCGGCTGATGCGCCGCCGTCAACCGCCCGCCGCCCAATGGCGACCAGGCCATCGTGGCCAAACCAAACTCTTGCGCCACATCCAACGTGCCATCTTCCAGCGGATCAATCGCCAGCGGCGAGAATTCCGGCTGTGTCGCCACCAACGGAAAATCCAGCTTGGCCTGCAGAGCGCGCAGTTGGGTGTGGCTGAAATTGCTGACGCCCGCTTCACGGATCTTGCCATCGCGCCGCAACTGCGCCAACGCTGCTGCCACTTCATCAAACGAGGCCAAAAGATCCGGTCGATGGATCAGAAATACGTCGATTGTGTCAGAGCGAAGCCGCGCGAGTGATCCCTCGCAGCTCTCGATCAGATTGGACGCGCGGCTGTCGTAAGGCACAGGGGGATGAATTCCCGCCTTGGTTACCAAAATCGTGCGTTCCCGCAACCCTTTGTGCGCGGCATACACCTCGCCCAACACGGCCTCTGCACCGCCAAATCCTTGCTGCCCGAAACCGTAGATCGCGGCCGTATCCAGCATGGTGGCGCCGATCTGAAGCGCCGCTTCAACCTTGGCCGTCGCCTCCGCCACGCTGGAGCCCGCAAACCGCCAACAGCCATAGGCCAGCCGCCCGGCCTCAAAGCCGCCGATTGTGCCGGTGCGCAGCACACTCAAAGAACGATCAGGCTGGTACTGTACACTCATAGCGCTGCCTTCTTTTTGCGGTGGACCAACAGAACTCCTCCGCAAAAAAACACCGTCAAATAGCCAAGCACCAACGCTTCCAGTGGGGTCGCAGCCCCTCTGTAGACTACAAGGCCAATCACAAAAGCAAATATAACAACAAACACAAACCGCGCCCAAAACCAGCCAGCACGACGCGCAAGCCCACTCAGTTTGTCAAAGAGCAAACCATGCGCGACCACAAGCACTGCCGCCTGCACCAAAAGGCCAATCGCAGATAAGATCCAGAATTGACCACCGAGGTCACCGCTGCCTCCTTTGGGGATCAGCGAGATCACAAACCCCAAAAGCATAGCAACGGCTAGGCCGCCCAGAGACGCGCCTAGGTGCGCAAGCCATTTCTGGGCGGTCTTATGCATTATTCAAACTCCATGATCACGTCATCCACCGCCAGACTGTCACCAGCCGCCGCGTTGATCTTGGTGACCACGGTGGTTTTTTCCGCCCGAAGGATGTTTTCCATCTTCATGGCTTCCACTGTGCACAGCGCCTGACCTTCCTGCACTTCGTCGCCCACTTCCACGTCGACCTTCACGATCAGACCCGGCATGGGGCAAAGCAGCATCTTGGAGGTATCCGGCGCGACTTTCTCAGGCATCAACTTGGCCAACTCCGCCTGACGCGGCGTGCGCACATGTACGGTCATATCCGCGCCACGGGTGCGCAACCGGAACCCGCCCGGAATTTTGCCCACCTTCAGCACCAGTGGCCCGTCAACGTCCACCTCAGCCAGTTGATCGCCCGGCGTCCAATCCGACGCCACACGCAGCTTGCTGCCATCGTCAAACTTGATAGTCGAGCCATCTTTGTCTGCCTTCACCTTCACGGCAAAGTCCTGACCTTGCAGGCTCACAACCCATTTCTTGCCAACACGACGCTCGTGATTGTCCATCCGGCCCGACACACGCGTCCGCCGGATTTCAGCCACGCGGTACATCGCCGCCGCAGCCGCCGCCACGCGCTTAAGCTGCGCTTCAGGCAATGCAACACCGTCAAAACCGTCGGGATATTGTTCCTCGATAAAGGCCGTAGTCATGTCCCCCGCCATAAAGATCGGGTGATCCATTACCGCGCTCAGGAACGGCAGGTTGTGGCCAATGCCCTCAACCTCAAAACTGTCCAACGCGACACGCATCGCCTCAATTGCCGCATCACGGGTCGGCGCCCACGTGCAAAGTTTGGCGATCATCGGGTCGTAATACATGCTGATCTCGCCGCCCTCATAGACGCCGGTGTCATTGCGCACGACAACATTGCCCGCGTCACCAGGCTGCGTGCCCGGTGCATACGCTTTTGTTTCGGCTGGCGGGCGATAGCGGGTCAATCGGCCAATCGACGGCAAGAAGTTGCGATAGGGATCTTCCGCATACAGACGGTTTTCAATTGCCCAGCCCTGCAGCTTCACATCGTCCTGCGTGATGCTCAGCGGCTCGCCATTGGCGACGCGGATCATCTGTTCCACAAGATCAACACCAGTGATCAGCTCGGTCACAGGGTGTTCCACCTGCAGGCGCGTGTTCATCTCTAGGAAGTAGAAATTCTTGGCGCCGTCGACAATAAATTCCACGGTGCCAGCGCTGGCATAACCAACCGCCTTGGCCAGCGCGACAGACTGCTCGCCCATCGCCTTGCGGGTCGCCTCATCCAAAAACGGGCTGGGCGCTTCTTCGACAACCTTCTGCTGACGCCGCTGGATCGAGCATTCCCGCTCGCCCAAATACACGCCATTGCCGTGCGCATCGCACAGCACCTGAATTTCAATGTGACGCGGCTGGGTGATAAATTTTTCAATGAAAATCCGGTCATCACCAAAACTGTTGGCAGCCTCGTTCTTGGAGGACTGAAATCCCTCGCGGGCTTCTGCGTCGTTCCATGCAATCCGCATGCCTTTGCCGCCGCCACCCGCAGAGGCTTTGATCATCACCGGATATCCAACCTCATTGGAGATCTTCACCGCATCATCCGCATCCTCGATCAGCCCCATATAGCCGGGAACGGTCGACACATTGGCCTCCTGCGCGATCTTCTTGGACGTGATCTTATCGCCCATCTTTTCGATCGCACCTACAGGCGGGCCAACAAACGCAACGCCCTCGGCGGCCAGAGCCTCTGCAAATTTGGCGTTCTCCGACAGAAAGCCATAGCCCGGATGCACCGCCTGTGCGCCGCTTTTGCGGATCGCGTCCATGACCTTGTCGATCACGATATAAGACTGGTTCGCAGGCGGCGGGCCAATGTGGATGGCTTCATCCGCCATCTGTACGTGCAGCGCCTGCTTGTCGGCGTCCGAATAAATCGCCACCGTTTTGATGCCCATCTTGCGGGCGGATTTGATCACACGACAGGCAATCTCGCCCCGGTTGGCAATCAGGATTTTGTCGAACATATCAGTGTCCTTCTTGGTCTTGGCGCGCCGCATTTACGGAGCGTTCTGGCAACAAAAAAGCCACCGCCGCGCGAATGCACGTCGATGGCTTTGGGTTCGGGTCCGGCTGCGCTGCAGCCGAAAACATCAGATCAATGTGCGACGCGCCAAAACGCTCAGCACTTGTTGGAGAATTCCTGACAGTAGATCGCGTTGGCCGCGCCGCCGATAACGGCACCGGCCGCAAGGTTGCCGCCCACGACCGCTGCGGCGGCAGTGCCTGCGCCCGCACCGATGAGGGCCTGTTCGCCAAACGTGTCGCCACATGCCGCGAGGCCAAGCGCCGCGGCGCCCGCCAGAATGAGTTTATGAATTCGCATTTGCAATGTTCTCCTGCTCGCCCGGTTCTTTTGGCCGGTACTGTCCCAATAGCATATCCCCGCTTACCGCCATACCCGCGTAAAAAAACGGGTGATTCCGCAGGGACGCCACAGAACCACCCGAAAGGGGAAGGGTAACGGAATACACTGTTACAAGAGCCAGCCGCTCCCGGCTGAAGCTCCATGCTTGATACTTTGGCACAGGAAACGCTGCGTACAATTGACAGTGTCTTAACAGACGCGAGATGAGCACCTTCCTGCTCATTCCTAATACCTATAGGCGAAATCATGCCCATTCCTCGCCTTTGCCATTAAAGGCATCCGGAAACGACGCCTGCGCGACGTTCACATCAATGCGCAACAAGGCATCATAGCTGGCGGGATCAAACGGATCCTCTGCCGGAACCACCTCACGGCCAAACAGCCAGCTCAACCGGCCAGCATCCAGATTGCCGCGCTCAAACGGCTCCTCGCCGAACTGTTCCCACAGCGCTTGCATAAAGCCCGCGTCTGCACGGCGATCCGGTGGCCTGCGGTCACGAAATCGCTCGCGCACCGTAAGCGCCGTCACGCCTTTGGGGTTGGCGCGTCGAATGACAAATTGAAAATCTGTGCCTTGAAGGCGTCCGGGGAAGCCGCGATGCTTGATCATTACGCGCCTCCTTTCTGAAAAGGGGCGCTGATGTGCGCGGTAACTTGGGAAAGGCTCTGAACCTGTGTCAGAGGCTGGACAGGCCGACAGGCCTGCCCAAATCGCGTGTAACCGGGGTTACTTGTATTTGCCGGTATATTCCGGCTCAACCGAGATCGGCTCAGGGTCGACCACGACGAATTCTTCGACTTGCGAGTTGTCAGCACATGCTGCAACAACGGCAACAAGGCCAACGGCCAGCAATGCTTTGATGCTCTTGGACATCTCTGTCTCCACGTTTTGTTTAATGTTTTAACAGGGCCTTTTGACCCTGCCTGCCTCAAAGTCGCAGAACTGCGACATAAGCGAACAATAGTGGATTCATCAGCAAAAAGATACAGATAGCAGCCTATGCTAATGTGCTGTGACCGCAAAGCCGCAAAACTTTGCCGACCCGCCTGTCGGGGCGCAAGATATTGTGGTGTCATCAAAAACCCTCCCAGATACAGCCCCCGTCTTCGATGCTGAAAGCCTCGAAAAACTGGGTAGCAAGGGAGGACGTGGCGCCAAACTCGGTTTCACGATCCGCCATCGAGATGATCACCTGATCCACCTCTTTGGCCTCAATCGCAAGGTATGGCACCGCCACGCCGATACAAAGATGAAAGAAATCTTCCTCGATCTGGTGAAACTCCAGACCCTGCCGGATCAAGGGCATCACATAGCGGAACCGCGCGACCTGACTGCTGTCTTGACGGGTCTCGTAAATGATCTCCTGCAAGCGGATTTCATTACCGGAAGGCACGGCCGGTGTCTCCTCCAAGGCCCCGGCCGTGGCCGCGCTCCATAAGGTCCCTCCTAGCGCGGCAGATGCTGCAAGTGCGGCGCGGCGGATCATGTGTCCACCCTCCCGCGATTGGCGTGACGCACCCAGCGCGCGCGGCGCTTGGGGCAGTCCAGAACGCCCTGAATTGTGTCTTCTACTTGGGTCTTGGCGACCGCTCCGGCCACCTGCCCACCTGCTCTCACATGCAATGCACCGCCCTCGCGGCGCACCTCAACCGCGGGCGCAAAGCCCCTCAGCCCCTGCAGTGCCCGCCACATATCCTGCCGCACTTGATGCGCCACGGCCAAACGCCCGCCATCCGGCAACACGGTACGGGCCGACACATCAAACCGAGCCGAAGCCATTCGGCTCAGCGTCAGGGTGTCCCCATCGCGCGCGATATGCCAGCGGGCTTTGCTCACTCCGGCGTATCCTCGTCTTGGGTTACAAACTCGGCTGGGCTGATGATCTCGATCAGCTCCATATCATCCGAGTGGCGCACTTCACGGTGTTTGATGCCCGGCGGCTGCAACACACAAGACCCCTCGCGCAAAACATGCTCGCCCTCGCCTTCGTATTCAAACACCACCCAGCCTTTGGTCACATAAACCATCTGGAATTCGAGCTCATGGCTATGCCACGCCGCAGGGCTTTCCATGCCCGGCACCGCGCGAATGACATGCGCTCCGAACTTGCCACCCGAAGCGCCTTCGATTCCCAAATCGCGATACTCAAAGAACGCACGCAGGCCTTTGCCCACGAACTTGCCCTCGTCCGCGTGGGCAATCGTAAACGCTTGGGTGTTGAAAACGGTGCTCATGCTTAGACCTCTCTGATGACCCAAAACCGCGCTAGGACGTATCGCCCGCCGCTGACGCGGCGGGCCTTTGACTCACAACGGAATATTATCGTGCTTCTTCCACGGGTTCTCGAGTTTCTTGTTTCGTAGGCTCGCGAACGCGCGGCTCACCCGCATGCGTGTCGACTTCGGTTGGATCACCTCGTCGATAAAGCCGCGTTCTGCCGCCACAAACGGCGTCGCAAAACGGTCTTCATAGTCCTGCGCATGCACTGCAATCTTCTCCGCATCGCCCAGGTCAGCCCGATGAATAATCTCGGTCGCACCCTTCGCACCCATCACCGCGATCTCCGCAGTTGGCCAGGCATAGTTGAAATCACCGCGCAGGTGCTTGGACGCCATAACGTCATACGCGCCACCATAAGCCTTGCGCGTGATCACAGTCACTTTCGGCACCGTCGCCTCGCCATAAGCAAACAACAGCTTCGCACCGTGTTTGATCACGCCACCGTATTCCTGGCTCGTCCCCGGCAGGAACCCCGGCACATCCACCAGCGTCAGGATTGGAATTTCAAAACAGTCACAGAAGCGCACAAACCGCGCCGCCTTGCGTGAACTGTCAATGTCCAGACAACCGGCCAGCACCATCGGCTGGTTCGCCACCACGCCCACGGTCTGACCTTCCAGACGGATAAATCCTGTCAGAATGTTCTTGGCGTAGTCTTCCTGAATTTCGTAGAAATCGCCTTCGTCCGCAATCTTCGCGATCAGCTCTTTCATGTCATACGGCGTGTTGGCGTTTTCCGGCACCAGCGTATCAAGGCTTTTTTCGATCCGGCCCGGTTCATCAAAGAACGGACGTACAGGTGGTTTTTCGCGATTGTTGAGCGGCAAGAAGTCCACCAAACGGCGCACTTCGGCCAATGCTTCGACATCGTTTTCAAACGCGCCATCCGCCACGGACGACTTTTTGGTGTGGGTGGACGCGCCGCCCAGTTCTTCTGCCGTGACAACCTCGTTGGTCACGGTTTTCACCACGTCGGGGCCAGTTACAAACATATATGACGTGTCTTTGACCATAAAGATAAAGTCGGTCATCGCCGGACTATACACTGCGCCACCTGCACATGGCCCCATGATCACGCTGATCTGCGGCACCACGCCCGAGGCCATGATGTTGCGTTGGAACACTTCGGCATACCCAGCCAGCGAATCCACGCCTTCCTGAATCCGCGCACCACCCGAGTCATTCAGACCGATAATGGGCGCACCATTCTGCATGGCCATATCCTGAATTTTACAGATCTTCTGAGCGTGTGTTTCACTCAGCGAGCCCCCAAATACAGTGAAATCCTGTGAGAACACATAGACCATCCGGCCATTGATTGTGCCCCAGCCGGTGATCACACCGTCACCCGCAGGCTTTTGATTTTCCATACCAAATTCGGTACAGCGATGGGTTTTGAACATGTCAAACTCTTCAAAGCTGCCCTCATCGAGCAAAAGCTCAATCCGCTCACGCGCGGTCAGCTTGCCCTTGGCATGCTGGCTGTCGATGCGGCGCTGACCACCCCCCAAACGGGCTGTTTCGCGGCGCTCTTCCAATTGTTGGAGGATATCTTTCATAGCAGGACCCCTGTAATTTGGGGCCGACCATAGTCTGCGATGCTGCGCTGCAAAAGGATTTTCCGGCAAATTTGCAAACCACACCGACGGTCAGTGCAGTAAATTGCAAATTAGCAAATATTTCACAGTTTAACCACACCATGGACATTCCCACCCGACAGGCCTAATTCTGAGATTATGAACGATCATTCACCCGCCCGCTTTTTAGACCGCCAAAGTCCGCCAAACATCGCCACACTGATCTTGCTGGCAGGTGTTTCGGCGCTTTGCATGAATATCTTCCTGCCCAGCCTGCCATCGATGACAGCCTATTTTGACACCAACTATGGCGTGATGCAGCTGTCGATCGCGGTCTACCTTGCGGTCAATGCCGTGCTGCAAATTGTCGTGGGGCCGATTTCGGACAAATTTGGCCGCCGTCCTGTCATCCTTTGGGGGTTGCTGGTCTTTCTTGTTGCAACGATTGGCTGCATCTATGCGCCCAATGTGGCGGTCTTTCTCGCGTTCCGTATGATGCAGGCCGCCGTGGTGGTGGCGATGGTGCTCAGCCGCGCGGTGGTGCGCGATATGGTGCCCGCCGATCAAGCCGCAGGCATGATTGGCTATGTCACTATGGGCATGACGGTTGTGCCGATGCTGGGGCCCGCGCTCGGCGGTGTGCTGGATCAGTTTTTTGGCTGGCAGGCCAGTTTCTGGATGCTGTTTTTCGCAGGCCTTGCGATCTTCTGGCTGACGTGGCGCGATCTGGGGGAAACAAAATCATCCTCTGGGCTTAGCCTCGCCCAGCAGTTCAAGGAATTCCCCGAACTCCTGCTCAGCCCGCGCTTTTGGGGCTATTCGCTCGCCAACGGATTCACCTCCGGCGCCTTCTTTGCGTATCTCGGCGGCGCTCCTTTTGTGGCGACGCAACTGTTTGGCATGTCGCCCGGGCAAATGGGCCTCTATTTTGGTGCCCCGGCTTTGGGGTATTTCTTCGGCAACTTCTTCTCGGGCCGATACTCCGCACGCTTTGGCGTAAATCGTATGGTTCTTGCTGGATGCACCATTGCCGGCCTCGGCGTCGCCCTGTCTCTGTCGATCTTTGCTGCCGGTTATGGATCCGCATTGGTTTTCTTCGGCTTCATGACCTTTGTGGGTATCGGCAACGGTCTCGCAATCCCGAACGCAACCGCCGGCGCCTTGTCGGTGCGCCCGCATCTGGCGGGCACGGCGTCCGGCCTCGCGGGCGCCATCATGCTCGGCGGCGGCGCCGCACTCTCTGCATTGGCAGGTGCTCTGCTCAGCACGGAAACCGGCGCCTTCCCGCTGCTCTGGTTGATGTGTGCCACCAGCGTTGCCGGATTGACCGCAATCCTGCTGGTGATCCGGCGCGAAAAACAGCTCGGCTTCAGAGAGTCCTAAATCCTTCGCCGAAGCACCTCCCGCAATACATTTATTTACAAAGGGTTTTGCTACACAAACCGCCATTTCCGCAAAATTGACGCCTTGAAAGTGGCAGGCCGCTTTTGAATCTCTATGGAATTCATACCCTTACCGACGTTTCACCGCAGATCATCTGAAACACTGGCGCGCACCACTTTGCAAAGTTATGTTTGCAGATATGCAATCGGGAGACTCACATGCCCACACAAAAGCTTTACGCCGGTGCAAAGCTGCGAGAAATTCGCACGCGGCTTGATCTGACGCAAAAAGACTTCGCCCAAAAGCTCGGTGTCTCGCTGCCCTATTTGAACCAGATGGAAAACAACAACCGTCCGGTTTCGACCACGGTTGTGCTCTCTCTGGCTCAGGAATTCGGCCTCGACGTGACCGAGCTTTCCGCCGGTGACAGCGAACGTCTGGTCAGCGATATGCGCGAAGCCCTTGCCGATCCAGTTTTGGCCGATGTCTCCGCCCCATTGGCTGACTTGCGCCTCACTGCATCAAATGCGCCAGCTTTGGCGCGCGCCTTTCTGGAATTGCACCGCGCCTATCGCCAAACCCACGAACGGCTGGCGTCATTAGACGAGGCTTTGGGCCGCTCCGACGTTCAGGCTCAGGCCAATCCTTGGGACGAAGTCCGCGACTTTTTCCACTATTGTGACAACTACATAGACGCCGTTGATCGCGCGGCTGAACACTTTGCCAAATCGTCGATCCAGGCTGGCGGCATCCGCGCGGCGGCCATTGCGGCCCTTCAGGCCCGCGGTATCACCGTCGCCTTTACCGACATCGACGCGCTGCGCGACTTTGACGCCAAGGGGCAGACCCTGCAGATTTCCCGCTACGCCCAACCGGAAACCCAGACCTTCCAGCTGCTTCTGCAAGTGGCCCTGCTGCAAAGCGACAAACTGCTAGAAGCCACCCTCGATTTCGCCCGTTTCCACACCGATGCCGCACGCTCGATTGCCAAGATTGGCCTCGCCAATTACTTCGCTGGCGCCGCGCTCATGCCCTACGGCGAATTTCTGGCGACCGCGCATGACACCCGCCACGACCTCGAACTTCTGGCAAACCGGTTTGGCGCTTCCATCGAACAGGTCGCGCATCGCCTCTCGACCATGCAACGCCCCGGAAACAAAGGCATTCCTTTCTTCTTTGTGCGTGTGGATCAGGCCGGCACCATCACCAAGCGCCACTCCGCCACCCGCCTGCAATTCGCCCGTTTTGGCGGCGCCTGCCCGCTCTGGAACGTGCACCGCGCCTTTGAAACGCCAGGCCATTTCCTGCGCCAACTGGCCGAAACGCCGGACGGTGTGCGCTATATTTCAATGGCCCGCGATGTCTCAAAATCCGGCGGCCATTTCGGCGCGCCGGTGCGGCGCTACGCCATCGCCTTGGGCTGTGAAATTCGCCACGCCGACGCGCTGGTCTATGCCGATCATATGGAGTTGGAGAACCCGCAAGCCTTTGAACCCATTGGCATCTCCTGCCGCATCTGTGAACGTGCCGATTGCCACCAGCGCTCCGTGCCACCACTTGAACGCCGCCTGACCATCAACGAAAACGCCCGCGGCGTGTTGCCCTATGAGGTCGGCTGATGCGTCTCGCTTTCCGTCTACTCGCGCTCACCATTGGCCTCGCCTTCGCCGCCGTGACGCTGGCAGGTCCAGCCGGGCGCCTGCTGATCTACCCGTTTGACAAGACCCAAGTCACTCCCGCCGACGCTGGCCTCTCCGGCGTCACCGAACAGGCTTTCGACTTTGATGGCGAAACCCTCGTTGTCTGGACCGCGCCACCACGCAAGGGCAAGCCGGTGATCTTCTATCTGCATGGAAACGCGGGCAATCTCGCCGCCCGAGCAGGCCGGTTCCGCCGCTTCACCGAGCGTGGCTACGGCCTCATCGCGCTGGCCTATCCGGGCAGCAGCGGTAGCACGGGCACCCCCTCAGAGAGCAAGATCATCGAAACGGCTCGGTCCGTTTGGCGATCTCATGTTGGCCTCCTCGACCCTGAAAGCGGCCCAACTTCGTTCATTCTCTATGGAGAAAGCCTCGGAACAGCCCCTGCTCTTGTTTTGGCAGACGCCCACCTCATGGTTCCCCGCCGACCCACAGCCCTCATTCTCGAAGCCCCCTTCACATCCATCCCGAACATGGCCGAACACCACTACCCCGGCACCGGGGAACTAGCGAAAAACCTGCTAAATAGATGGGACAGTCTATCCGCTGCCAAATCCGTGACCGTGCCCCTGTTCATCATGCACGGCACTGACGACACACTGATCCCCATAGAAATGGGGCGACAGATTCACGCTGCCGCCCGTTCCAAATCCAAAGAGTTCCTTGCCGTCAAAGGCGCCGGTCATACCGACCTATGGCGCTCTGACACTCTGCCGAAACTCTATGCCTTCATCGATCAATTCGCCTTCAGATAGGCGTAGATCTCGTCTTTCAGCGCACCGCGCCGTTTGCGCAGATCCATTTCTGCCAACTCCTCACGCGGTTGCACGTTCGTTTCCGCAGCATGCACCTTCCGATTGAGGTCGTGATAGTCATTCGCCAGCTTGGCAAAATGCTTGTCCGACACTTTCAAAGCGCTCATTTTCTCAATGAACTCTGGGAATTCGGCAGCCAACTCGTGGGGGGTGTTCGACATATCAATGCGCTCCTTTGTGTAACTCAATCAGAGCCTAGGCGGAAATTGGTGCAGACACTTTGACTCCGATCAAATCCCCGAAACAAAACCATTTACGTGACAGGTCACTGCTGCATCGTGTACCTTTCCGTCCAAAGCATTTTTAACCAAGTCCTTGGACCCACACATCTATCGGGGAGCAATATGCGCATTTTCAAACCGGCAACGGCCCTTTTCGCCGTCACCTTTCTCACCGCATGCCTGCGCGATGGTGACGTTGTTCCTGTCAATCTTGATTACGCGAAAACCAACTATGGCTACATCAACTCCGGCGACTTCAAAGCCGGAAGTTTTTTCCTGTGGGACAAAGGCGAGAGCCGCATGGTGCATCTGTCAGACGTGCCAGGATTTGAGGCGCCGCCAAATCCGCGCGATAAGACCGTTCAAGTTGCGGACTACACCAGTGGCGCGTCATTTGGCGTGGGTGGCCAGAATGCCGCCATCAAAGCCAAGGCGGATGCGATGATGTCCGCACGCTCCGCGTTTGAAATTTCCTACCCAAACTCCGTTGTGTTTGACAACACCATCACCCGGGTCACCCGCTATTTGGGCGACGACATCCGCGACGGTGGCGGACTTCTGGATGAATGGGGCTTCCGCACTGCCGTCAACGACCCGGAACAATTCTATGTGCTTGTGCGCAAGGTGACTTATGGCGATGGCATCAGGCTTTTGGTCGACGGCGAATCCGAGGTCAACGCCGGCTTTTCCGTGATCATCAAAGGTGCGGACGTGAACGTGCGGGTGCAGGGCAAAGGGCTCAACGCAATTCAGGGCACCGACACCGAAGTTGCCTTTGACGTCTATATCATGCGTCCAATCTGGAACCAGACCGGATCGGCCCAAACTCCCAGCTTCACCGTGGATCACTTCGTCAAAATTGACGGCTTGCCTGATCTTTTCCGCTCCACGTCACGGCGTGACGGTTAACGCTGTGCCGTTTGCCACTCCGGATGGAACCAAGGTTCGGCATTTGACGCCGCAAGGCTACGGCCCAGAATATGGTCAGACGCTTTTTCGCCGGTCATGATCGACGGCCCGTTAAGGTTGCCGTTGGTAATACGCGGAAAGATCGAACTATCCGCAACCCGCAACCCATCCACGCCAATCACGCGACACTCCGGGTCGACAACGGCGCTCGGGTCATCCACCGCCCCCATCTTGCACGTGCCACAGGGATGATAAGCGCTTTCCGCATGCTGGCGGATAAACCCGTCCAACTCATCGTCGCTTTGCAGGACCTCGCCGGGTTGGATTTCGTGCTTCACAAACGGCTTCATCGCATCCTGTGCAAAGATTTCCCGCGTCAGCCGAAGCGCCGCGCGGAAATCAACCCAATCCTGCTCTGTCGACATATAGTTGAACAGAATATGCGGTGGCGCTTTCGGGTTCGCCGAGGTCAACGTTACCGCCCCGCGCGACGGCGAGCGCATCGGGCCAACATGCGCCTGAAACCCGTGGCCTTCAGCTGCCGCCTGCCCGTCATAACGCACAGCAATCGGCAAGAAGTGATACTGGATATCGGGATATTGCACGCCCGCGCGCGACCGGATGAACCCGGCGCTTTCAAACTGATTTGACGCGCCCAGACCCGTTTTGGTGAACAGCCATTGCGCCCCCACCATCGCCTTGCCCAACAGATTGAAATGCTTATACAAAGTGATCGGCTGCTTACACGCCACCTGCATGTAAACCTCAAGGTGATCTTGCAAGTTTTGCCCGACGCCGGCGCGATCTGCGATGACGTTGATCTCGTGTTGCGCCAGATGCGCGGCGGGCCCGATGCCCGACAACATCAACAGCTTCGGCGAGTTTATCGAACTTGCCGCAAGGATCACCTCGGCGTTGGCGCGCACCACCTGCACCCGCCCGCCACGTTCGATCTCGACGCCAACTGCGCGGCCATTCTCGATGACCACTCGGCGTGCCAATCCCTTGATCAGATCGCAGTTGTCGCGCTTGAGCGCCGGTTTCAGATACGCATTTGCCGCCGACCACCGCTGGCCGCCGTGAACGGTCATGTCCATCGGGCCAAAGCCCTCTTGCTGCTGCCCGTTGTAATCGTCTGTGGCCGGATAACCAGCTTGCTGCGCCGCATCGACAAATGCAGAATGCAGTGGGTTGTCGCGCGGGCCGCGGCTCACGTGCAGCGGGCCATCGGTGCCGCGCCATTCCGGATCACCGCCCTGCCCGCTTTCGTGCCAATGCTCCATGCGCTTGAAATACGGCAGCACATCGGCATAGCCCCATCCGGTCGCACCGCTTTCGGCCCAATGTTCGTAATCGCCCGCGTGCCCGCGCACATAAACCATGCCGTTGATCGAGCTTGAGCCGCCAATCACTTTGCCGCGCGGACAGACCAGCTGACGCCCGCCCAGATACGGCTCCGACGCGCTCTTAAAGCCCCAGTCATACATCGACATGTTCATCGGATAACTCAGCGCCGCAGGCATCTGAATAAGTGGCCCAGCATCCGTGCCGCCGTGCTCGATCACAAGAACCGATTTCCCAGCTTCACTCAGCCGATAGGCCATCGCACATCCGGCGCTGCCTGCACCGACAATCACATAATCCGCCTGCATTAGACGCATCCTCTAAGCTTTTGTAATCCAGACCTTTTGGCGGTCGGGATGGGTG
>NZ_LAJH01000009.1 GCF_001292625.1 Shimia sp. SK013 | reverse complement strand
GCCGCGCTTGCCGCTCGGCGGCGGCACCCAAACCATCCCAGGATCAAACCAGATCCACAGCGATCCGCGTCGCTTCAAGCTGTCATTGTAAGCCGACCAGTTCGTGGTCTTGTACTTTGTAGGGGCCCAACTACTCATGCCCTCAAGCTATCATGCTGGATTCCAAAGATGAATCCCTCGACCGATTTGTGCAACAAAGCCACGTAGGCCGCCCAACCCACGCGCCAGTATCGTCGTCACTGCCACCGCGGGATCGCCGATTTGCCAAGCAAAACGGGATGGCGCACACATAATCATCCAGACAAATTGAGTTAAATAATCTCTTGATTAAAGACGCTTTTGGTTCCAAAAAAATCTGACAACGGACCGCCAAAAACTTTTTCGACCCGTCCACTTTGGCCGTAAAGCTCAGATAAGGTGTTTCATTGGAAAATTTGGTTTACCCGGACCCAAAGAAAGTCTCCCAAACGAGAGCCGAGATTCAAGTTAGGATTTTGGAGTCGTTCAATCATTTGATCTTTGAATTCTTTTCCGAGCATTATCGACCGCCGGTGTCAAAAGACGCCCTTGTCGGTCTTATTTCGAGTGATGAAAAATTCCCCTCACCTGCGGTTTTTGCCTTGCATGGCGCTTTGGTGAAAACAGCGCTTGAAGACGACCAGTCGAAAATCCCAGCGCTATACCGCACCTTGGCCGAGATGGTTGACCGGGGGGCGTTTTCCCGACGGGATATTTGCGTCACCCCGCTGTCCGCCCCTCCCTTTCACAAGGATGATTTGAGGCTGCTCTCCGACGCGTACTCCGATGACGTTGGTTTGACTGCCGACTTACAGCCTCCCTCCTTGCAGGAGACGAAAGCCGCAGTTCAGATGATTGAGCAGGCGGTCGAGCTGCTGTCGTCCACACGCGCCCCGTGGGGGGAAGAACTGATCTTGCTTGCCAATGAGGTGGTGCTTGCGGTTCCGGGTCCCAATGCGCGCTCATCTTTTGGTGGCGCTGCAGTTTTTGATGCCTTTGGGTCGGTCTTGATGAATCCGAGAATGCTGCACGACACGCCATCAACCGCACTCTCGTTGGTCCACGAAACTTCGCATCAACAGATGTTTTTGTTTCACTTAGACGATCCCGTTATTCTGAACGATGAACAAGCCGTCTATCAATCGCCTTTGAGAAAGCAGTCCAGACCAATGGAAGGCATATTTCACGCGATGTGGGTTTCCGGCAGGATGGCGCAAGCTGCAAACGACATAATGGTTTCTGCCCCTTCAGAGAATACGATGCTTTCCCTGTCTCAACTCAAAGACACCGCGATCACCAGCTTTCGCGATTGCGCGGAAACGGTAGCCGATCACGCATTACTAAGCGAATTCGGCACCAAGCTGTTCACTGATGCCCGAGCGGTCGTGAATGAACTTTAGCGGTCCCAACATCGGTCAAAAGATACTGGATGTGGCGAGGACCCAACCTGACGCCGTAGCAGTGGAGTGGGAAGGCCAAACCTATACGCGATCAGACGTTTTGGCCGCTGCTGCTAATCTGGGTGTCTTTTTCCAACAAGCAGACATTAACCCCAATCAGGCCGTGGCTGTGATCTCTGCAAATCCATTGCGCGGTATAGAGGCCATGATGGCTTTGTGGTCCCAAGGGTCGCCGACGTTGTTTCTGGACCCCCGCCAACCTCTGAAAGACATATGTGGTTCTCTAGAGCGCGCTGAGATAGACATTGCCTTTAGCGACATCAAGAGCCTGACGAGATCAGAGTTAATTCACGCCCTACCTGACCGAAATTCTCGCTCTGCAGCGACAAAGCCGCTGGATTTCTCAAAGGTTCCGAGCGACGGCGACGCGCTGGTTCTGTCGACATCCGGAACGACAAATCTGCCTCGGTTTAGACGCGTCACCCACAAAGCCTTTCTAGAAGGTGTGGCCAGCTCAGAACAAATTTTGAACCAGCCGGCGCCACTTCCTGCGGTGATCGTCGGGAGCCTCGCCTTTGGCGCCGTTCTGATGCATTGGATAAGGATGATGATCCACGGCAAATTCATTTTGGCTTTGCCGCTTTTTTTCCGCACCAATGAACTGCACGAAGCTCTGTCGCGCACTGATATTGCCGCTGCGGGGTTGCCGCCGGTTTTGATACGCGATCTGCTGCTGCTTCACGAGGGGCGCGACGTGCAAAAGCGAGGTCCGGCATATCCCCACATAGAACGCATGGCATCTGTAGGTGGGCCCATCCCATCAAGTGATTTGGTCAAAGCTTATAAGACGCTCACTCCGGGTTTTTCCAACCTTTATTCGTTGGCCGGCGTCGGCCCTGTATCTCGTTTGGCGCGCGGCGAAATCCTGCACAAGCCCAATTCAGTTGGCAAACCGTTGACCAATATTCAGGTGGATATCCGGACTTCGGGTGGTCAGCAGTGCAAGCCGGGAAACATCGGAAATATTGTTGTCACGCCTTTGTGGAAGGACAAACCGGCTCCTTTGGAAACGGGTGATATCGGTTGGCTTGACGAAGACGGCTATCTCTTTATCGCGGGGCGATCACAGCAGGTCGCGAGCCGTCAATCCGTCAACATTAACCTTCCGGAGCTCGAAAATGACGTGAAGGCTATTGGTGGCGTGCGCGATTGCATTGCCTTTACAACCGCTGACCCCAAAAGCGCCGATGACGTTGTGTTTCTGGCTGTTGAAACCGCGCTGAACCTGTCGGAACTGTCCCAAGCGATCCGAAAGTCTGTTGCGTCTTACCGTCGCCCGGATAAAATCATGGTGAAAGAGATGCTGCCCCGAAACGCCTCAAACAAAATCGCCTTAGGGCAGCTGCAGACCACCGCTTTACAGAAAGAGAGCGCCTTCGATGAGTTCCGTTGACTATCAAGCGATTGTAACGGCCGCTTACCGCCGCGCTTTTCCCGACGAAATTATTAGTGAGGACAGCGACTTTTTTGAATTGGGGGGGGACTCGCTCACGGTCGTCAGCATGTGCGCATACATCGAAGAGCTTGTTGGCTTCACGCTGCCCCCTTCGATCTTGATGTACCAACCCACTGTCGCAGAGCTAGCCAACGCCCTGCCCACCATCTCGCAGACCTCTCCGACCGAAAACTCTGAAACTGACTGAGTATATTCGCAAGGATTTCCTCTGAGTAGTAGCCTCCGTGCTGCGCATCGAGAAGGATCCGTTCGTACTCAGAATAACAGACTGAGGCTTTTGACGCCGCCTCTTCAATGTTTTGCCGAAAGGGATCGTGCCCAGGATCGCCGCTGCCGTAAATGAGCAACGCAGGACACCCTGTTGCGATCTCGGGAAGCCGGCTGTTGATCAGGCACATACTGCCAATCTCAAAGGTCCCACGATCCGACTTCGCGGCAAGGTACATGACCAGCGACGCGCCTTGGCAGCTTGTTCCTGCGTCAAACTTTTGCCCGGCGAAGGATCTGGAAATTTCATCAAGCAAATAGTCGCCCAAAATTTTCCGGATAAGCAGCCTGTCATCTTCAGAAGACACAAGGAGATGCGCGGAGCGCGAGAAAATCAGCGGCTGATCAGGGCCAAGGGCATCCGCAAGTGATTGTGGCTCTTTTGCTGAATTAAAAACCCAAAACAGAGGCGGCTTCGTTCCCTCAGTATTCAATATGCGGACAATGCCCGCTCGATCCAGCGGAGTCCCAGGCCAGTTGGCCATCAACTTTTCTTGGGTTTCCAGCACCCTTTTTGTCGACATCACAATGTCCCGCTCATAACCTAGGGGCGCGAAAGCAATTTAAACTACTAATGGAGGGAAGAATGAAGCTAGACAAGTCCAAACTATTGCGCCTTCAAGGCTCAGTGGCTGCCCAAACGGCCAAGGTCGGAGACCCACCCGAACCACCAGTTCAAAAGTAAATTCGTTTTAGACGACCAATGCTTCGGCTGAGTGGGCGAATAGCTTGGTCAGGTCGGCATTGTGAGTTCAGGTATCGGTTGGCGGGCGCCCAGGGTGTCCGCCAGGTTCGTTTTAATACCTAAAGCAGCCACGTGCACTTCAAGAAAGCGCCGGCCTCCAAGGACGGTTCCTGAACCAAAAGCTGACGATACGCTTGTTGCCGTCCTCGACCGGTGCGCCCTGATGCATACTCATCGGGTGTACTTTCAAAGACCCGATATTGGTATTTTGCCAAAACACCAATCGGCCACTCTTTGGCTTAATCGTGACATCCAAACGCGGGAACACGGTTTCACCCGCCGTGAAATCATCGTTGAGATACAATACAGCAGTAAAAACCCTTTGACTCGGCTCAAACTGATCCGGATTTGGATTTGGCATAACGCCACCCAGACCGGCATCAAAGTGACGTTTGAATTCTCCGCCAGCTTGATAACTGATAAATTCAGGATGTTCACAGAGTTCGGACTTCATCTGAAAAACAGCGGCCACCCGATCTAGAAGTTTGTCGATCTGTTCGCTTTGCGATGGCAGGATTTTGCGGGTTAGGGCAATCCTCTTGCTATCCTGCACTGGTCCAGTGGCGCTTGCCACTTCCGCAGGGCCGAGGTCCATTTTTGAAAGATCTGCCTCAAGTCGACTTATCGTCTCCGCATCAACGAATGACTCTATGAATCCCACAATCGGATTAACGCTGAGCAATTTTGCGGTTTCCAACATGACAAGAGCATCCAGTTTGGGAAAAGAAAACAAGTCAATTTCGCCACAGCGGCCAAACATGTCAATGAGCGGTCAAAACCCCTGAGCTATATTCGGCATGCGTGTCGTATGTTGTGCGCGGCGTCGCAAATTCAGTCGATCTTTTTTATCTATCTGAACCCAGCCCCTGACACGAAAAGAAGTTTTGTTCGCCGGGTATCAGACGCGGTAATCTTGCATGTCTGGCCGCCGATGGGCCTCCAAAGCGGGATTTTTTCAGCGTGTGCTTTTACCAGACAGCTGAAACCCGCATCATGGAGTATCACCCAACGACGGTCTCGCCGCTACAAGTTGGTGCGTAAGATCACTTCCACGCGTATGCGCTCTTGAGAGCTCTTTGGCTGCCGTCCGTCGACGGTAGCTTTTAGCTTTCGAACCGCGCTGCGTACCAAATGCCCCGGGTCCTGCGCGATGATGCTATCGAGCCTGCCAGCCCGGAGCTCAGCCTCGGTGAATGGTGTGCGCTCATGAGCGATCTTAATAAAACTGGCAGTGCCGCAGAGCTCGTTTACAATCGTCAATGGCGTGCGCGCTTCCGACGACATCACATAAAGACCAGCAAGGTCCGGATTGTTCTGAACAGTATTTGCAATGATGTCATGAGCCCTCTCATAGTTGCCGTAGGTCTCTAGGGACGGCAAAACACGCATGCTTGGGAAGTGCTGTCTCAATTCGGAATCAAATCCAAGTCGGCGCTCCAAGCTGTCACGCGATTGCATGCTTTCGGCGATAACCATAACTGAACCCGTTTCAGATCTGTTGAATCGACCGATCAGGTTCGCAGCAGTGGCGCCTGCCGAATTGTTGTTCATGCCGACCCCATGATCATCCATGCTTGTTTGATCAGAAATGAATGGCAGTGCGGCGACCCCGCGTTCTTTTAGGCGATAGATCGCGTCCCTTACTTGCGGAGATTCCGGCGCCATGATCGCAACGCCGCTTGTGGTGGCGGCGTCCAAGGTGCCCAGGAAGGCAGAAACGTTGTGCGGGTCATTTTCGTCAATTTGATGAACTTCGCACCAAACAAGATCCTCTGCGAAAATCGAGCCAGCCTCATCAATGTGGTGAATAATGGCATCCAAGAATTGATCACCGGATTTGGGGAGTGCAAAGACAAATCGGTACTTCTGGGATTTGGCGAGGTTGGCGGCTTGAATGTTTCGGACAAATCCGAGCTTTTTGATCGCTTCATTGACCCGATCGACGGTTTTTTGCTTCACGCCTTCGCGCCCATTTAGGACCCGATCCACGGTGGCACGACTCACGCCTGCTTCTTTTGCCAGATCTTTTGTGGTGGGTCGAAGCATTGAATGCTCAAGTATGGAGTTTTCAGATTTTCTCATCTTATCAAACATTTGTTGTTTCGCAAAGTTAGGATTGGCAACGTCGTTTTCCGCGCGGTTTCACCTCTCGTATCATTCTTTTGAGGCACGTGTCTCAGAAAAAACTTGAAATGATGCACGTGCCTCAGTTAGCAATGGTGCAGGCTGAGTCTTGGCGAGGGGGCCCGGCGAAAACTGGAATGGGAGGAGTATACCAAATGAAACCGAAGATGATGACGTCTGTTGCAGTCGGGGCAATTCTTGCGTCTGGCTTAGCAACAGCAGCCGCCGCGGAAGACCTGACACTCTGTTGGGCGGCATGGGACCCCGCAAATGCTCTGGTTGAGCTCAGCAAAGACTTTGAGGCGCAATCCGGTCACAACATGAGTTTTGAGTTTGTACCCTGGCCCAGCTTTGCCGACCGCATGTTGAACGAATTGAACTCCGGCGGTCAGCTATGCGATCTGATGATTGGTGACAGCCAATGGATCGGTGGCGGTGCGGAGAACGGCCATTACATCAAGCTGAATGATTTCTTTGACGCCAACGGCATTTCAATGGATGACTTCATTCCTGCCACCGTTACCGGCTATTCCGAATGGCCCAAAGGCACTCCAAACTACTATGCGTTGCCCGCATTTGGCGATGTTGTCGGCTGGTCTTACCGCCGTGATTGGTTTGAACGTCCAGAGTTGCAGGCCGAATTTATGGACACCTATGGCTATGCATTGGATGTTCCGGCCTCCCTTGATCAGCTGAAGGACATCGCCACGTTCTTTCAGGGACGTGAAATTGACGGCACAACCGTATATGGCGTGTCGCTTTACACCGAGCGTGGGTCTGAAGGAATCACAATGGGCGCCACAAATGCCCTGTATAACTTTGGTTTCGAATATGAGAACCCAGCGCAGCCCTACGACCTTGAAGGGTTTGTGAATTCTCCAGGGGCCGTCGCGGGGCTGGAATACTACAAGGAGCTTTACGACGTTGGGGCGCCTCCGGGCTCATCAAACTGGTACATGGGCGAAAACATTGACGCCTATCGCTCCGGTCAGGTGGCGATGTCCATGGGCTTTGCCTTTGTCTGGCCTGGGGTCCATGCGGACACCAATGTTGGCGGCGACAAATCGGGCTATTTTGCGAACCCTCCGGGTCCGGCAGGACAATTTGCGCAGCTCGGCGGCCAAGGCATTTCCGTTGTATCATACTCTGAAAATCAAGAGGCCGCGCTTGAGTACATCCAATGGTTCGCACAGCCGAAAGTTCAGGCGCGTTGGTGGGAAATGGGCGGCTATTCCGCATTGAATGCGGTTGTCGATGACCCGTCCTTTGTCGGAAGTCAGCCCTATGCTCAGGCGTTTTTGGACTCCATGGCGATCGTGAAAGATTTCTGGGCCGAGCCGGCCTATGCGGACCTTTTGATCGCTGCACAGGAGCGTCTGCATGGCTTTGCCATCGCTGGCGAAGGGAGCGCACAAGACGCTCTTGATGGTTTGGTTCGGGATTGGACCGAAGTGTTCGAAGACGAAGGCAAACTCTAAGCACTCCTCCCTGTCGGCCGTCCTTTTTGAGGGTCCGACATGTCTCCAGCCGGTGCTCTTCCGGCTGGAGTTCTCACATAGCTACTGTGTTCAGCCGGGTCTGTTGGATCCGACTTGAAGGAAATAAAACCATGACCACCTCTCCCATTCACAGGGCGGCGCAAAGTACGCCCGACGGAGTAGCCAGAAAGATCAGGGGCCTGTCAGATCGCGCAATTGCATGGATCTTTGTTGCCCCGACCATCTTCTTGCTGCTGGCGGTGAATATCTTCCCACTTATCTGGACGATCCGGCTTAGCTTCACAAACTTTCGGGTGAACCGTCCGAACAACGACGTCGAATGGGTCGGATTGCGAAATTACAAACGCATACTGAGCGATCCGGATATTTGGAACACAATGCAGGCGACAGCGCATTTCCTGCTTTGGACGATTGCGCTGCAAGTGCTCATCGGTTTTTTTCTGGCCTTCCTGATCAACAAGAAATTCAAGGGCAACGATTTGTGGACGACGATCATCGTTTTCCCGATGATGCTGTCCCCCGCGGTGGTCGGGAACTTCTGGACCTTCCTGTATCAGCCGCAGATCGGCTTGTTTAACTACGTTGTCGCCTTTTTTACCGGCGCAGATCCTGCGAGTTTCTCGATGATTGGGGATGTGCATTTGGCCCCTTGGGCGATCATCATCGCGGATACGTGGATGTGGACGCCCTTTGTGATGCTGATTTGTTTGGCTGGTTTGCGCTCCATCCCTGACAGCATTTATGAAGCCGCCGAATGCGACCGCGCCAGCAAGTGGCGTCAGTTTTGGACAATTACAATTCCGATGGCGCTGCCGTTTTTGATGCTGGCTGTGTTGTTCCGTGGGATCGAGAACTTCAAAATGTTCGACCTTGTGGTTCAGCTTACGGGCGGCGGGCCCGGCAACACCACAACGCTCACATCCATCGATCTAAAGCGCGAAGCTTTTGAAAAGTGGCGCACAGGGTATTCGTCGGCCTATGCGGTCATCCTGTTTGTCACGGTCTTCGGGCTCGCTTCGATCTACGTGAAAGCGCTCAATAAGGTGAAAGAACGATGAGTTTCTCAGTCACAGAACCAAACAAGAGCACCAAGTGGTTTGCTGGGCTTTTGGTGGTCACCTATGCCGTCGTCACGATTATTCCTTTGCTGTGGATTATCGCGACAGGGTTCAAGTCACCTGCGGACTCAATTTCCTACCCGCCCGTCGTGGTGTTTGAGCCGACCTTGGAAGGATATGTGAACCTGTTCACGGATCGCACGCGCGCCACCGACGATATGCTGGAAGCGGCGGGACCACCGCAGACGTGGTATGATGAAATTGCACGCAAACGCGGCACGATTATTTCTGGCCCGTCACGCTATGGCGAGCGGTTTCTGAACTCCGTTATCATCGGTTTCGGTTCAACTTTTTTGTGCATGGTTTTGGGGACAGCTGCGGCCTATGCCTTCAGTCGCTTCCGCGTGCCTCTCAAAGATGATCTGCTGTTTTTCATCCTCTCAACCCGGATGATGCCGCCGATTGCGGTCGCGATCCCGATTTTCCTGATGTTCCGCAACCTTGGCCTGAACGACACGCATCTCGGGATGATCCTGCTCTATACGGCGGTCAACTTGTCGCTCTCGGTCTGGCTCTTGAAAGGCTTCATTGACGAGATCCCGATCGAGTATGAAGAGGCCGCTCTGATTGATGGCTACACCCGGTTTCAAGCTTTCTACAAGGTGGTGCTGCCACAGGCCGCAACAGGCATCGCCTCCACCGCAATCTTCTGTCTGATCTTTGCTTGGAACGAGTATGCTTTCGCGGTGCTTCTGACATCGGGGACAGCCCAAACAGCGCCGCCCTTCATCCCCAATATCATTGGCGTTAACGGCAAAGATTGGCCGGCTGTGGCCGCAGGCGCCACGATCTTCCTTGTTCCCGTGATGGTGTTCACGGTGCTTCTGCGCAAACACCTGCTGCGCGGCATTACCTTTGGAGC
The DNA here is from genome assembly GCF_001292625.1 of Shimia sp. SK013. GTDB lineage: Bacteria > Pseudomonadota > Alphaproteobacteria > Rhodobacterales > Rhodobacteraceae > Shimia. Next base: position 1,019,028 of record NZ_LAJH01000009.1, on the reverse strand, counting down.
GGTACGCAAATGACCAAGTTTATCAATGGCCTGATGCGGCTACGTCGCGGTCCATGGGAAATGCTGGCGTCGCTTCTGATTGCGCTAGGGGTGATCATGCTGATGCAGCCCTTCGCACTCGGGCTCTACAGCTACTCCTTTATCGTCACACTTGTTGGCACGGTGATGTTTGTCATCGTCAGCCATTTTCCGGAGTAACACATGGCACAGATAAGAATAGAAAACGTGCGCAAGGACTTCGGGGCGTTCAACGCGGTCAAGTCATCCACATTTACCATCGAAGACGGAGAATTCTTTATGCTGCTGGGTCCATCGGGCTGCGGCAAAACAACAACCTTGCGCATGATGGCTGGCCTCGAACTGCCGACGTCAGGCGAGATTTTCATCGACGGCGAAGAGGTCGGCATGAAGCCTGCGAGCCAACGTGACATCGCCTTCGTCTTTCAGATGTTCGCGCTTTATCCGCATCTAAACGTTGGCAAAAACATCAGCTACCCGCTGATCAGTCAGGGTATGCCAAAGGCCCAAGCGACCAAGAAAGTGCACGAAATCGCAGAGATCCTGGGCATCACCGATATTCTTAAGAAGCCAGTTGGTGGCCTGTCCGGTGGCGATCGACAGCGTGTGGCCCTTGGCCGGGCCATTGTCCGCGATCCCAAGGCGTTCTTTATGGATGAACCGTTGGGCGCGCTGGATGCTGAGTTTCGTGAGCACATGTCTGAAGAGCTTCGGGCGCTGCACGATCGGATGAATGCAACAACAGTCTATGTGACGCATGATCAGTTGGAGGCCATGCAGATGGGCGACAAGATTGTGGTGATGAACCATGGCGTTGTTGAGCAATTTGGCGTGCCGCAGGATATTTATGACTGGCCCGCAACCAAATTTGTCGCGCAGTTTATCGGCTCGCCTCCAATGAACTTCCTTGAGTTTCGCGGCATGGTGGGGAATGGCGAAAGCAAAGTGCGTTTTGGCGATGTGGCGTTTGAAATTCCACGCATGTTGGATGGCGCAAATGGCGATCTGACCTTTGGCGTCCGCCCCGAGCATATCAAATTGGACGACGCGGCGCCGTATCGAGGCGAAGTCGCGGCGGTCGAATATCTTGGCACCACACAGATCATCACCATGAAAACATCTAACGGCACCATCAAGGCGCGTGTGCCGTCTTCGGATGTGGTGAAAGTTGGCGAAAGAACCGGCCTGCACTTCGACGCCAGAACCATATCAATGTTCAATGCAGACACAGGCCAAGCGCTCAAAAGCGAAGCCAACGAGGGGGTTTTGACCTATGGCTGAAGTTTCTTTGAAAGGTCTGACCAAATCCTTTGGGGACGAAACCGCCCTGGACAACATTACTATGACGGTTCCCGATGGCTCTTTTGTTGTTCTGCTTGGCCCAACTGGCGCAGGCAAGACAACCACTTTGAGGATGGTGTCCGGTTTGGATACGCCCGATACGGGCAGCGTGTCCATTGGTGGCGTGGATATGGCAGGACAGACACCGGCCCAGCGGGACGTCACGATGGTGTTCCAGCAATACTCCCTGTATCCGCATTTGACGGTCCGGCAGAACCTTGAATTCCCTTTGAAGTCGCCGATCTTGAAAACGCCGCCGGATGAAATCAATCGAAAAGTTGGCGAAGTGGCCGAAGTCCTTCAGATCAGTCACAAACTCGACAATAAGGCCACGGCCTTGTCGGGCGGCGAGATGCAACGGGTGTCCATTGGACGCGCGCTTGTGCGGCAACCATCTGTCTATCTGATGGACGAACCGCTCAGTTCGCTTGATGCAAAATTGCGGTCCGATTTGCGGGTCGAACTTAAAAGCATTCAAGCCAATTCTGGCGCAACCCTGCTTTATGTGACCCACGACCAGATCGAAGCAATGACAATGGCCACCCATGTTGGGGTCTTGGACAATGGCAAGCTGGTCCAATTTGGCACACCACGTGAAATCTATGAGAACCCGGTCAGCGTTTACGCGGCCAGCCGTCTTGGACAACCGCGCGTGAATATTTTGCCTGCAGATCTTTTTGGTCCGGCGCCCTCAGCCGCGCAGACTATTGGACTGCGCCCCGAGCACATCGTGCAAGGCGAGGGGCAAGACAGCCTTGTGACTCGTGTCGAGCACCTTGGTGATCAGACCCGATTGCACCTTGTTTTTAAAGATCATGAGATCACGACGGTAACACATGCTCATACCGAACTGAACGGCGGCGACATCGTCAAAATCCGCCCAAACAATCCATACTATTTCGACGCCACTGGCGCTCGTGTCGCCTAAGGGGAGAGAGACGTGCAACATTTTACCAATGAAAAAGAAAACATGGTCACCGACGCCATAGACGGCGCGATTTCGGTCTCCGGCGGCAAACTGACACGATTGGATGGCTATCCGCATATCCGTGTGGTGGTTCGCTCCGACTGGGACAAGTCCAAAGTTGCCTTGGTGTCCGGTGGAGGGTCGGGCCACGAGCCCGCACATGCCGGGTTCGTCGGCAAAGGAATGTTAACGGCGGCGGTGTGTGGCGATGTGTTCGCGTCTCCGTCTGTAGACGCAGTTTTGGCCGGCATCCTCGCCGTTGCCGGCCCTGCCGGTTGCTTGTTGATTGTCAAAAATTACACAGGTGACCGGCTAAACTTCGGCCTCGCTGCGGAACGGGCACGGGCCTTTGGTCATAAGGTCAGTATGGTCATTGTAGATGATGATGTGGCTTTGCCAGATCTTCCTCAAGCACGGGGTGTGGCGGGCACGCTGTTTGTCCACAAAATTGCCGGGGCCATGGCCGAAAACGGCGCCAACTTGGAAGCGTGCACGTTGGCCGCAGAGCGGGTGGTCTCATCTACACGCTCCATCGGCATGTCTTTGGACACCTGCACAGTTCCCGGATCCTTGAAAGAAAACCGTATTCCCCGCGGCATGGCAGAATTGGGTCTTGGCATACACGGCGAAGCCGGCGTGGAGCAAGTTGCGTCCAGTGGAGCTAAGGATGCGATTGCCAAGATGTCGGAGAAACTGGCGGACGGCATGCCAAAAACACCTCATGCTGCTTTGATCAATAACCTTGGTGGCGCATCATGTCTTGAAATGGCGATTTTGACGAACTCACTGCTGAACTCTGACGTTGGCCAGCATGTTCGACATGTGGTGGGGCCTGACGCGATGATGACGGCACTTGATATGCACGGCTTTTCAATCTCGCTTTTGGAATTGACCAATGGCGACGAAGAGCTTTTGGCGCAGGCCGTCGATGTGCCTGCGTGGCCAGGTATCAATGCGGTGACACAATCGGCTGTTTTGCCGCTACCCGATGGGTTGTCGCCGATCCGCGCACCTGCGTCCGTACATGATGAAACCAAGGCCTTTCTAACGGCGTGTTGCCAAATCCTGATCGAGTCTGAAACGGATCTGAATGCGCTGGATGCCAAATCAGGGGACGGGGACACGGGATCCACCTTGGCAACGGCGTCGCGGGCGCTGATCGATGCAATGGATAGCCTGCCCTTGGCGGATCATACACAGCTCTATCGTGCAATTGGTCTGGAGCTGAGCCAGACTATGGGCGGGTCATCTGGTGTGCTTTTGGCAATTTTCTTTGCGGCAGCTGGTGATGCCTCATCGTCCGGTCAGCCAATGAAGGATGCCTTGCGAACAGGCCTTGACCGGATGCGAAAAGTTGGCGGCGCAAACCCCGGCGATCGCACGATGGTAGACGCGTTATTGCCCGCGTTGGAGGCCTTGAACACCGATATGTCGTCAGCTGCAGCCGCCGCGCGCAAAGGCGCAAACTATACAGCAACGTTGACCTCTGCGAAGGCTGGGCGCGCCAGTTATATAAACGCAGAGCAGCTTGAAGGGCACGTCGATCCCGGCGCCGAGGCCGTCGCCCGGCTGTTTGAGCATCTGGCCCGTATCGGTGAATAGTAAAGCCATCTCTCAGAACCTTCCTCTAATAAGAGGAAGGCGATCCCACACCATTGGCCTACACGGAATGTGTTGGAGAGGCCCGTCATATGTTGTCCAAAGGCAGTATTTGCCCGGAAACCCGAAACGCCAAAAACGAAATCCGAAGATACCTGTTAGCCGAGGATATCTGTTGTTCGCCCGACATACCCCGAAACCCCGTGTGGGCGCATTCCCGAATTGGGCAGGGAAATGGCCCCTTTCGCCGCGCTGGTACATGAGATAGCAGAGCGGCGCTTCGACAAAACTAGCCAAGCTCCAAGCTTGTGACCGCGAAATAAGCAGGGGCCTCATCAGCCAGTTGTACTGGTGATCCACGATACATTCGTGCGGTCGCAAATCCCGGCTCAAGGTCAATGTTCTCGCAAAGCAGCTTAAGCGCAGGCGAATTTTGAGGGACATCGACTGTTAGTGAGGTGCCCATCACGGCGGCAGCATGAGACATCAAAGCCTGCGCATCGGCATAGTTCGTCGCGACAAGCGGGCCGATTTTTGCACCGCTTTGGCAAGCTCTTACTGTGCAAAACCCCGCAATTTCATCCCCATCTCTGATGATAAGGGTTTTTCGCGTTTCCGCCTCCTGAAGCCACGCTTGCATGTAAGTTGGCTTGCGAACGCCGGATACGGCGCTCTCCAAATCGACCATTGTGTTTGTATCTGCAGACGATGCTACGCAAACCCGTCCGGACGTTTTTGCGGGCACCTCGCCAGAAAAACGCGTCGTTTGGCTGACAAACACAAAACCCGAAGACGCATAGTTTTTTTGTTGGTCGGGTACACCGTCCAGCCCTACCACGCGATCATGGGCGTGACGCAGGGCATGTTGCCAGAGGCCATATCCAACACCCTGACCGCGATACTCCGGCTTCGCAATATACAGCCCCAGAAAAGCAAAGTCGTCCGTGTGATTGACCACAGAGATTGTAGCCGCAAGTTCGCCCTCAACTTCTGCAACAAAAAAACCGTGGGGATCAGCCTGCCAGAATGGCGTCACATCTTCCAACCCGGGGTTCCACCCCTCATCCGCTGCCCAGTTCAAAAGGCTCGAAAGCTCTTCGAAAGTTGCATTGCGAAACACGGTCATTTTTTTAGGGCATCCTTTAGAGAGGCGCTTTCAGACGGTTTGTCTCGAAGATCCAGTTGAGAAATGAGATCAAGCAGGTGGCCCTTCATCAACTCTTCTGCACTGTCTGGATCTTGGCGCCTGAACGCGTTCATTAGAGCGTGGTGTGCGTGGCTCTCGCACAGCGCACCTCTGCGTTGCCAGTAAAGAGCGATGACTAAAGACGAACGGGACACAAGTTGCTGAGCGAATGCCTCAATGGTCCGTTGATTTGCGATCCGTGCAATTTCGAGGTGGAACAGTCCTGACAGCTTTAGCGCCAGTCCGGCATTGCCCATGTCAATCGCAGCATGTTCATTTTCGATATGGCGTTCTAGTGCTGCGATGTCTTCGGAGGTGGCGCGTTCGGCGGCGGCGCGCGCGGTCTGTGGTTCTAATAATGTGCGAGCTTCAAAGACTTCGCGCGCTTCTTTGATTGTCGGCTTGGCAACAAACGCGCCGCGATTGCGCTCGATTGCAACCAGACCTTCGTGGGACATCGCGCGCAGAGCCTGTCGTACAACTGTTCTGCTGACACCAAAGATTTCCGCCACTTCGTCTTCGCGTAGCTTCATGCCGGGCTGAAGGCGGTGCTCATGCACAGCCTCGGTTAGCTCGGCAACGATGTCCTCAGCTGTTGATGTCTGCGGTGAGGCAAAAATTTGCATCTATGGAACCTCCTGCCTCGGTTTTTGCAGATTGGCCGTCGAACAACAAGACGTGAACAACTCCAAGGCAAATTGTATACAATTTTTGCTCGAAAATTGAACAATTGGCTATTCGGGCGCTTCTTCCGCAGGCTCCGACCCCTAGATCCCATTTCAAAATCCAAAATTCTCTTCGGAATTGTTCTCAGACTTCGCACATTGATCCCAATTCAAAGAGGCGCCAAAATGAAACAACCCAAAGATCTCGAATTTGTTGCACTGACAAAACGTTACGGGAACACCGTGGCCGTGGACGAAATCGGATACCACTTCGAGGCGGGGACTTATGCCTGTCTTTTGGGGCCGTCAGGATGCGGGAAGTCGTCAACACTGCGCATGATAGCAGGTCACGAGAGTGTATCGGATGGCGCTATCCTGTTGGGTGGGCGCGATATTTCCTATTTGCCTCCGGCGAAGCGCGGCACGGCGATGATGTTTCAAAACTATGCCCTCTTTCCACATATGAGCGTGTTGGAAAACGTGGCCTTCAGCCTGAAGATGAAGGCCGTCGATGCTGCAGAACGCCGAGCTCGCGCAGGCGAGATGCTCGAGTTGGTGGATTTGACGACGTTGCAAGACCGTCTGCCCGACCAACTATCCGGCGGCCAGCAACAACGTGTTGCCCTCGCACGTGCCTTGATCACCAAACCGCAGGTCCTGTTGTTGGATGAGCCGCTTTCCGCGCTTGATCCGTTTCTTCGCATTCGAATGCGCGCTGAGCTGAAGCGCTTGCAACGAGAGCTTGGCATAACGTTCATTCACGTCACCCACGGCCAAGACGAAGCCTTAGCGCTCGCTGACGAAATCGTGGTTATGAACCACGCCAAAATTGAACAGGCGGGCAAGACCCGCGATGTGTTCGACGCCCCCAGAACCGCATTTGTTGCGAAGTTTCTGGGCTCTTACAACGTACTCGCATTGCCGGAGGGAAAGCTGGCCGTGCGCTCAGACGCGATGGCGCTTGGGCCGGCGGAAAATGCCAAATTGCAAGGCCGGATAATCAACATTGAATATCAAGGTACGCACGTCGCGCTGACCGCTGTCGTTCCTGGAGATCAGGAAGTGACAGCGATTTTGTCGGACAAGGATTTCTTCGGCGCGCCGAAGAATGTGGGCGAGGCCATCGGCCTCAATTGGGATGGCAGAGCGGCGCATGCGCTTTCCGCCTAACAACAACGTCGAAACGAACAGGGAGACGAACATGACTACGATTTCAAAAGTACGCTATTCGCGCCGGAGCCTTTTGAAGGCAGGTGGCGCGGCGGTGGCGGCCGCCGCGCTTCCGGCTCCAATGGTATGGGGACAAGAGACGAAAAACATCACCTTGCGCCAATTTGGCACCGGGGTGTCCAACCTCAACGAAGTTGCGACAAAAGTCAAAGAAGACTTGGGCTTTACGCTGGAAATGACCGCACTGGATTCTGACAGTGTGACGCAGCGCGCGGCCACGCAGCCGGACAGTTTTGACATTGCCGACATCGAGTACTGGATCTGCAAAAAGATCTGGCCGACCGGCAACCTTCAGGCGATGGACACCTCCAAGATTGCAAACTACGACAAGATCGTGGGCACTTTCCGCTCTGGCAAGCTGACCCCCGATAGTGTGATTGCACAGGGCACCGCCCCGCACACGGTCGGCTTCACTACTGGCGCCAACGGAACCGGGTTTGTTCAGGAAGAATCCGGTTGGATGACCCTGATCCCGACGATCTACAATGCGGACACGTTGGGCATTCGCCCGGACCTGATTGGTCGCCCGATCAAGAACTGGTCTGAACTGCTGAACCCGGAGTTCAAAGGCAAAGCCTCCATTCTGGACATCTCCTCGATCGGGATCATGGACATGGCGATGGTTGTGGAGTCGATGGGTGAGTACACCTATCCAGACAAGGGCAATATGACCAAAGAAGAAATCGACATGACACTCGGGATCTTTACCGAAGCCAAGAAAAACGGTCAGTTCCGCGCCTTCTGGAAGTCATTTGATGAATCCGTGAACCTAATGGCATCTGGTGAAGTTGTGATCCAGTCCATGTGGTCTCCGGCCATCACGGCGGTAAAATCCCGAGGCATTCCTTGTGTCTATCAGCCACTTGAAGAGGGCTATCGTTCTTGGGGGGGCGGCCTTGGTCTTTCGGCCTCTCTGTCCGGCATGGAGCTGGAGGCTGCCTATGAGTACATTAACTGGTATCTAAGCGGATGGGTGGGGGGACTGCTGATGCGTCAAGGCTACTACTCGGCCGTGCCGGAAACCTCCAAAGCCTTCATGTCTGAAAACGAATGGGGTTTCTGGTTCGAAGGCAAAGAAGCGACCGACGTGATCACCTCTCCGTTTGACGCTCCTCTCGCCAAAGCCGGCGAAGTGCGTGATGGCGGGTCTTTCTATGACCGTATGGGCGCGGTGGCCTGCTGGAACGCTGTGATGGATGAAAACCAGTACATGGTGCGCAAGTGGAACGAGTTTATCGCCGCTTGATATGAACACGCCCGGCTCCGATGGCTATTTTCAGCCCTTGGAGCCGGGCGATCTTGACGAAATTTGACCTCTGAATCGGCTTCCAATCATATGAGAAAACTGCCCGAAAGCGTTACCGCGTGGCTCTTGGCTGCGCCGATGGCGATCGTCCTCGCTCTGTTCCTTGTTGCGCCAATTGTGATGATTGTTGCCGTCAGCTTTTGGGGGGCGACCGAGTGGTCGATCTACCCTGCGTTTCAGTTCGACAACTATGCGTTTCTTTTGACATCGGAGGTGACGTGGCGAGTGTTTTTCAACACGATCAAATACGCCTTCATTACGTGGGTCTTTACGTTGGGGATCGGCTTTACGGTTGCGTATTTTCTGGCGTTTCACGTGCGCAGCCAGACATGGCAAATCGCGCTCTTTCTGCTGTGCACCATTCCATTTTGGACCAGCAACATCATTCGAATGATTTCATGGATTCCGTTTTTAGGGCGCAACGGGCTTGCAAACGCGGCCTTGATTTCGGCAGGCGTCATCGACGCGCCGCTGGAATGGCTGTTGTTCAGCGACTTCAGCGTCATTCTGGCTTTTGTGCATCTGTACACTTTGTTCATGGTTGTGCCGATCTTCAACACCATGATGCGGATCGACAAATCCTTGATTGAGGCCGCTGTCGACGCGGGCGCCAAAGGCAGGCAGGTTCTACGCTATGTGATCATCCCTTTGACGAAACCGGGCATCATGATTGGCACCATTTTCGTTGTGGCGCTTGTTATGGGGGATTTTATCACTGTGCGGTTCATGTCGGGCAGCCAATCGGCCAACGTCGGGCGAATGATCCAGAACGATATCGCGCTTCTGGCCTATCCCTCTGCTGCGGCCACTGCGGTTGTGCTGTTGGCGACCGTCTTGATGATCATCGGCGCATTGCTGCGCTTCGTCGATATCCGGAAGGAGCTTTGACATGGAACCACGTTCGCGATCCTTCTACGTCCTCTCAGCTTTCTTTGCTTTGTTTCTAATTTTCCTTTACGGACCCACATTCACCATAGCTGTCCTGTCATTTCAGGGTCCGGGAGGCGGACTGACGTTTCCAATGCGCGGGGTATCCTTGCATTGGTTCCGCGACCTTTTTGAACAACAGGCGGTCGGCGATATCTGGGGGGCGTTCCGCCGTTCTTTGGTGCTCGGACTTACGGTCATGACAACCACGGTTATTGTTTCGGTGATGGGCGGATTGGCATTCCGCAAGCGCTTCGCGGGGTCAACCGCGCTGTTCTATCTCACCATCACCTCATTGGTGATCCCATCGATCTTGGTCTCTCTTGGTGTAGGGCTCATCTGGTCACAATCTGGTTTGCCGGTGCATTGGTCTACCTCCGGATTTGGGGCGCAGCTCACCTGGACTTTGCCATTTGGCCTGCTCATCATGTTCGCTGTGTTCAACCGCTTTGACGCGAGCTTTGAGGAAGCTGCCCGTGATCTTGGCGCCACCCCATGGCAAGTGGTCCGGCATGTTGTTTTGCCGATTATCGCGCCGTCGCTTATCGGGATTGCGCTGTTCGGGTTCACGCTAAGTTACGATGAATTCGCGCGTACGTTGCTTACGTCAGGCAGCTACAACACCTTGCCTTTGGAAATCTTCGGGATGACCACAAACGTCACAAGCCCCGTTCTCTTTGCCTTGGGCACGCTGACAACGGTGTTTTCCCTGTTCATTGTCGCTGTGTTCCTGCTCATCGCTTGGGCAATGAACAAAAGACGCTCTCGACGCGGATCCGACGCTGGCAAGGGAGATTTGTAATGCGCGTTGCGATCATCAATCCCAACAGCACTGAGGCGATGACTGAAGCGATGCTGCGCACGGCACAGGCCACTGTGCCCGGCCTGACATTTGAAGGCTGGACCTCGATAAATGGACCATCGAGCATTCAGGGACCTGCGGATGGGTTGGAAGCCACGCCACCACTTCTTGAGGAAATCCGGAAAGCTGGTGCGGCTGGTGTTGACGGCATTATTATTGGGTGTTTCGACGACACGGCTTTGACACAGGCAGCCGCACTTGCAACCTGTCCTGTCATCGGCATCGGCCAAAGTTGCTATCATCGGGCGGCGCTCATGAATTGGCGCTTTAGCGTGGTCACAACGCTGGACGTGTCTCTGCCGGTGTTGAAGCAGAACATTTTGGACGCAGGCCTGGCGCAACACCTCGTGTCGCTGCATGCGTCAGGCGTACCGGTCTTAGCTCTTGAAGCAGACACGATACCCGCAACAAAACAAATCTTGAAAACCGCTCAGAAAGCGGAAGAAGACGACGGAATAGACGCTGTAATTCTCGGCTGCGCCGGGATGGTTCATGTCACACAATCGGTCCGATCGAGCCTGAAAATTCCCGTTCTCGACCCTATTGAGACCTCGGCCACATGCATGCACTGGCTTTTGTCCCAAAGAGATTCAGTGGACCGCGACCCAAGAAGTGGTCGGCTCTGAAGTTCAGAAGAAAGCGAATTGAACGCGGCCCTCCGGGTTTCCTTGCCTGCTTTCTGCAAATAACTGAGTTTTTCGCGGGTGGCATCATCGAAAGCAGAAACTGAGGTGGATGAATGGCAGCTTTTGTCGCCTTCAATCGATGGTTTCGCAACACCAGCGATGGTCCGTTTCCCGCACGCCTTTCAGATGCTGCATAAGCGAAGGTCGCCAACAGGAATACAGGGATGGTGCACAGCCTGTGGTCTCGGCAGCATAGTGGGTTGACCGAGCCGAATTTCGCCCCATTAATGTTAGGCGGAGGTTAGAATGAAATACATTCTGGCAACATTGTTATATCTCTGCTTTGCCAGCGTTGGCCTAGCAGAGATGCCACGCGTTGAAACCGCTTCGGTACAAGTGAAAGGGGCGGCGAAGATCGTATTTGCAAAGGGGGGCTGCTGGCCGCCTGCGCACAATTCAGTTCGGAACTTTTTCGGACGACGCACGTTTACTCTCAAAGATGCCGACATCGGAAAATGCGGCGGTGATGACAAACCGAAGTCGTCCTATTCTCCACCTGCGCCCTATTTGGAACGGGTCGAAGTCTCAGGCTTTAGCCAGCAACTTGGAGGACGCTATCTCTTTTCTACGTTTGTCCATTTTGACCCAAAGTTCGCGTCGGCGGATCAGACTACCTTTTTTACGATCCACCAATGGGACTCTAAGACATGCCGGTGCGCTCCCTTTGTGCGGCTTGTTTTGGACGAACTTGGTGACTTGTACGCATTGGTCTTAAAGCGACCCTCCAAGCCGGAGGCTTTTCGGCTTGGCACTTGGGGCCGCAAGGACTTTGAGACCAAATGGGTCGAAGTTGCGGTTGATCTCGACACGTCTGCAAAACAATCGGTGTCTATCTATGTTGGTGGAAAACATGAGTTGACGACCGGCGTGTTGGTTCGGGAGAGAGCGAATGTTTTTCCGAAGTTCGGGTTGTTAAGACCTGGAAGAACCGGGCTGCCTCTGCCGACAGATCGTGTGCATTTCACTGGAGCGCGCGTGTCACGGTTGAAGCAATAGGTTCCTGAAGCGGGGTTTCAAGAATTGAGCAGAAGTCGGCGCGCGGGTGTGTAACGTCAGTCTACAATGAGTTCTGTGTCTTTGGCTAAGGCGCCATTGGTAGCTTTGGAAAAAGGTTCTTTGCGGATAGCCGAAACTGTGGTTCACTTTGAAGTGAAACAACAAAAACGGGCGGTTGTGAATGCGAAGCGCCTTATTCGAATGACGAAAACGACTTTTGAACTGTCAGGGGCACTGCAAATCTCTTGTGACATTCTCGTCGTTGCCGATGTGGCTCGAAAGAGCGACACAGGATTGAGAATCCGGCGCGAGATCGAATGCTATCATGAGATGGGCTATCGGGTGGCTATCCGCCACGTTAAAAATGGCAAGTCGCTGGGAGCGGCGTCTCCGGATATTCAACATTGTGTTAATCTGGGGCTTGCAGAAATCGTAGTAAGTGATGCTGCGGTTGATGCGAATGTTGTGCTGGTTTTTTCTCCAACGCAAATTGACCGGCAGTTTGCCGGTTTTGAAAATCTCACAGCGCGGCGGGTTATTCTGATTGTGGATAGCCTTCCTGATTACGCTGATCTGAGCACATGGAGTCTTCACGAAAAAGGCATTGATGAGATTGTATTGGCACCTACCAACAGATGGGTGCGAGAAGCAGTCGTAAAGCAAAATCTCCCACTGCGCATGGAGGCAGAGGATTGGCGTTCGGTCGCCAGCGCTGTTGACCCACTGGGCAAGCGCGAGTTGCCAGATCGGCGATTGGTTGTCGGTCGGTTTAGTGCGCCTGGAGAAAGCCAATGGCCGACCAAGAAGAAGCTTTTTGAGACCTACGGGTTCCGAAACGAAGTGGAGTTCCTTTTTGTTGGCTATCCTCCCGATCACTTACGGGCCGCCGTGTCACAGAGAAAAAGTTGGACCGGCCTAAAGTTTGACACGATCTCAGGTGAACGTTTCGTCGATTTGGTCGACGCAATTGCGTATTTCCCAAGCGCGCGGGCGCCTGAACTGCCCGAGGCGGTGATTGCCGCGGCGATGGCGTCGGGCAAGCCGGTTTTTTTGCCACCACGGTTTAAGCCGCATTTCGGACCTGGTGCCATTTATTGCTCTGCTGATGTTTTGAAAGCGGAAATTCGGAATTGGTTTGCAGATACCGACGCTTTGAAAGCTTTTTGCCAGGAGGCGAAACGGCAGGCCGGTTTCCAGTTTTCGAAAGAAGTCTTGAGCGGCAGGATTCAGAGGCTTGCCGGGCCGCCTTCCAAGGTGGTGAGCAGAGCGCGTACCCGCCATCCCAAAAAACCGCGGGTGTTGTTTGTACCGTCCAATGGAGTGGGATTGGGACATGTCACTCGGTTGTTGGCGATTGCGCGTCGAATGGATGCGAAGGTGGAGCCCGTCTTTGCGACCCTTGCGCAGGCCGCCCCGATCATTGAGGCGAGCGGGTATGCTGCCGAGTATATCCCATCCCAGTCAGATACCGGCGAAGCCTACCAGACCTGGGACAAATGGTTCGGGTATCAACTGAGAGAGCTTGTTGAACGCTACCAGGTAAGCGCCGTGGTGTTTGATGGCAACCATCCGAGCGACGGGTTAATTCAGGCGGTCGGTGCCAGGGTCGGGTGCAAACTCGTATGGGTGCGGCGCGGCATGCTTGGGAAGAAGGTTACACCTTTTATCGACAACACGCGCTTCATGAATCTCATTATCGAACCAAGCGAAGCCGCTCGGGAACGGCAGAATGGGGTTCTGGCATCTCGGCGCGCAGAAGTTTTGGAGGTGCCGCCGATCACTTTGCTGGACAGCTCCGAAGCTTTGCCAAGGCACGAGGCGCGGGATGAGTTGGGATTAAACCAAGAAAAGGCAGCCGTGCTTGTCCAGCTTGGCGCTGGTGCAAATAGGGATGTCCTTGGACTGGCGGATAAAGTCGTCAAGGAGTTGTCTAAACTCGAGGCTTTACAGATTGTTGTAGCCGAATGGGAAAACGGGTTGGTCAGGATGCCGGTCTGGCCAGGCGCACGGGTTCTTCGAGGGTTTCCGATCAGCCGCTTTTTGAATGCTTTCGACTTCTCGGTCTCGGCGGCCGGATATAACACGTACCATGAGGTACTGAGGTTTGCCCTTCCCACAATTTTCCTCGCCAACCGTAACCCGCAGATGGACGATCAATGGTCCCGCGCAGAGTTTGCACAGGACAAACAAGCAGGGTTCAATCTTGCCGAGGACGAACTGTTCCAGCTTCCTGCCTTGTGCGAAGCCCTGACGAATGAAGCTGTTCGGCGAGTTATCAGGAAAAATTGTCTTGATTTAATTGATGAAAACGGGGCCGCCGCTGCGGCAAAAGCTATTTCTCAGTTGATGAGGGTTTCATGACGAAGGGCAAAAAGTCGAAATTTTCGGGAGTGCTGCGAAACGATGGCGCCGCTCTTGCCGCTTCTAAGCTTCGCGCAAATTCCGTTCGTGTCTATGAGCGGCTTATTGGTTTGTCGCACAAGAAAGATATCATCGGCGGGTTTTGGAAAGCTGAGCGGCGGCCGGCAGACGATCTTCACCTGCGCAGACTGACTGAAGCGCAGAAGAGCAGTTGGCCGGTTGCGAGCATGCCGGGGGTCGGCATGCTGCCTGGCTCTGGCTATTTTCAGGGGCTGTCCACGGGGCCGAAAGGCGTAACTCTGATGGTGGCGGCTTTTGGAGTTTCCGAAGACCGGTTGGAGAAAATCGTTGACCAGATTAGGGATTGGCAGGAAACCGAACCACGCTACCGGCCCGTTTTTCTAACAGATTGTGGACAGCATACGGCGTTTCGGCACTCAGGTTACAACTTCGAGTATTTCCCGCCCGAAATTTATTGCGGCGACGATCAAGTGTCGTTGTTTGTTGAAAGGTTTCACCTGTTACGAAGCAAGTGGCACGCGGCGAGCTTTCTGGACTTGGGAGTGCCGTCTTTCCTGAGAGGCAGGCTTGAAGACGTTTATGACGAGTTGCTCCGGATCCAGCCGGGCGCGTCCCGCGTCTACAGCCCGAGATTGCCCAAGCCGAAACCGAAGCCTCAAGCTGTGACAGATTTTGCAGCTCTAAGAGCTGAATACTATAGCAAAGGTCTACAAGAGAAACCTGACACGTTTGCGCTTTGCCGGATCATTGGGAACGACTTGCCGCCTCGGCACAAATCCGGGCAGTCGGTGCGAAACCTACGGTTCCTCCTAGAAAATGAACCGATTTTTGAGGACTGCAAGAAAAGCTGGATCGTAAACCGTGTTGTCGACCCAGCGCAACAACGAGCAATCACCGATCTTTTGGATGAGCACGGGCAATCCTATGTGGTTATCCCTTTTGAGTTGGACGAGTACCGCCGCGCAGGGTGGAAGCTGAGCGGTTTTCCGCGCCCTGATTTCATGCTCCGCGACCAGTTTGACGAGATGACGCATTATGACCAACTGCGTGCCCAAGCTCATATCAGAACCGAAAAAATACTCTATGCGGTGAACAACAACGGGGCGCGAAATGTTGCGCTGGACATGGGGCGCGACGAGGCAAAATGGGTTTTGCCATGGGACGGAAACTGTTTTCTCACACAGCAAGCATGGGACGAAGTTCGATCGGCCATCCAAGAAACGCCCTATATGAAGTATTTCGTCGTTCCGATGGTGCGAGTGTCGGACAATCAGCCTCTTATTGAGGGGGGAGAGATTCCTGAACCGGAAGAAGAGCCTCAAATCATTTTTCGAAGTGATTCCAGCGTTTTGTTTGACGAAAAGTTGCCTTATGGCCGCCGACCCAAGGTTGATCTGTTGTGGCGATTGGGGGTTCCCGGGGTTTGGGACAGTTGGGCTGACGATGTCTGGGACCTCCCCAGATCAAAGCGCAGCGAGGATGCAGGGGCATTTGGCGAGGCTGGTCGAGTCGCGAGGCTGGCGTCGGGGCAGGAAGAAGGCGAAGAGGCGCCGCTTACCAAAAGTGTCAATCGGGCCATAGCGCGCTCGGAAGGTCTAATCGATCTGTTGGATGGCTTAGATCAACAGGCGTTGGCCAGCGCGATGCAACCAGATCATTTGACGGTCTATGCGTTGGAAAGCTTGGGTGCTTTGTCCAGAGCGCCAGCCGAGTCAAATATGGCGCTGGTTTATGACCGATTGCTGCAAGAAGCGGAGTTGGCGCTAGAACGTGGAACGTATTCGGTATTGGACAAAGCCACAGAACCACCGTCCGGAGACAAGCAAGATTATTTCAACCCGGCTGCCTTTTGGTGGCCCGACAAACGCACTCAAAACGGGTTGCCCGGAGAGTGGCGGGAAGGGCATCGTTCACCTGGCTCCGAGCTATACTCCGACGAAAGCGCGCAATACGATCGCACCAGGTTGCAGCGCGTATTTGATGACACAACGGTCTTGGCGCTTGCCGGATGCGCTAGCGGACAAAAACGTTATGATACTCAAGCTGCAAAATTGGTACGCCGGTGGTTCCTCAATCCCGAAACGGCTATGTCACCACATTTGGAATTCGCACAGTTTAACCCGAACAACGATCCTGAGAATGGATCTGCTCGCGGCTTGATCGACACAAGAGATTTCTACTTCTTTCTTGATGCGGTTCGATTGCTTCGGCGGTCGGGAGCGCTGACAAAGGCAGAAGGTGCTGTTCTCCGGGAGTGGCTTACCGCGTATCTGGATTGGCTGGTTGACAGCGAGCAAGGCCGCAAGGCGAGTCGATTGGGTGACTATCAAGGCACCAGCTACGATCTTCAGGTTGCCGCCATTGCTCTTTACGTCGATGACGCAAAGAGGCTTGCGGACGTCCTGTTGCGCTGCCGATACAGAATTGGGTCTCAATTCGGTGTGCATGGCCAACAGCTGCGGGAGATGAAGAAAGTCCAGAGCGCCAATTTCTGCGCCATGAATTTGCAAACATGGATGCATCTGGCAAATCTGGCTCTTTCTGTCGGCGATGATCTTTGGGGGTATCAGACGGAGGACGGAGTTGGCTTGGCTATGGCCTCCAATTGGATGCTTTCGAGATTTGACGGCGGCACTTGGCCTTATAGGCAGGACAGGAAGTTCCATCTGGACAGAATGTTGCCGTTGACCCTAGGGGCCAATGCGCGTTTCGGAGGTACCGATAGTGTGGGACTTGCGATGAAATGCTTGCGCAAGCCGATGTTCCATCCTGAAGACGTTGTGCCACCGTTCTGGATGTTGTCGCTGGGACTTCGGGAAGTCAGCGTAAGTGCACCCAACAATGTTGTGACGCGTGTGCGAAAAGAGGCAAACGCAATTGCAAATGCCGCGGTTGAAGACACGCGGCAAGACTGGACTCCGAGCGAATTGGAAAATCGGTTGTGGGGCGGTTATTCGTCTCTTGCACTTGCGAAGCTTAAAAAGCTGGCAAATGACCCTGACGCGCGCGATCGAGACCGTGAGAGCGCATGTTGGAAGCAGGCAAGATGGTTTAGCGGCCTAGGGCGCTCAGATGACGCTCTGGAGGCTTTGGAGCAGATCAGTCCTGAGCGACGTGCCAAGAGAAAGGACTATGCTCTTCTGGAGGCCGATTGCCTGATACGCGCGGGCCGGAATGAAGAGGCAAGGGAGATAGCTTTAAACAGTTTGTCAGAGAGAATGGGTGATCCGAGCCTGACGTTTGTCGTGGCAAATAGCTTTTTCGGGCAAAAGGGAATGACACGGCGGCGGGCGGACGGAGAACGTTTATCGTGGATCAACAAAGTCTATTCTGACAATGGGCTTGAAACGCTGAAACTCCTCGATCCGAAGAAGCCGTTGTCGTTCTTCAATATTCAAGGATCGCAGTCAAAAGGCGCGGCGATCGATCCAGAGGTTCAACCCAAGGTCTCGGTTATTATTCCGGTCTACAACGGTGAAGAAACCCTTCCAGTGGCGTTGCGCAGCCTACAGGGTCAGACTTGGAAGAACCTGGAAATCATTGTCTCCGACGATGCCAGCACCGACCAGACTTGCGAGATTGTGAAGGAGATCGCGCGCACCGACCGGCGAATAAAATTGCTACGTGGAAAGAACAACAGGGGAGCTTATGTTGCGAGAAATGCCGGCCTCCGGCGTGCAACAGGTGCGTTCATAACGGTCCACGATTCAGACGATTGGTCCCATCCTGAAAAAATAGAACTCCAGATGCGGCACTTACTTGTGCGCAGCAATTCTGCGGGCGCTGTGACTGTTTGGGGGAGAGTGGATCCGGATCTCTATGCGCTAAGTAACTGGCGGCCGATGTCAACGCTGTTTACCACCAACCATTCTTCGTTGATGTTGCGTCGCGAGGCATTCGATCAAATTGGACATTGGGACCGTGTCAGGATCGGGGCTGACATGGAATTGCTGCGCCGGTTCGAAACTCTGTTTGGAAAAGACAAGATCACCACGATATTTTCGAAAGTGCCTCTGTCATTGAGTCTGGAGCGCCCGGAGGCCTTAACGCGTGCACAGACAACACATGTGAAGACGATCTATCACGGTGTTCGGCTGGATTATCGAAGGAATTATCTTCGCTGGCGGTCGAAACTGAGCCAATCCGAAGCTCCAAACTTCACAACCTCTAGAAAGCGCGTGTTTCCGGCGCCGAGAATTATGCTGCCAATCCGCGCGCCGCGCGTTGCTTACCGTTCGATATTTGTCGCCGACTTTTCAGCCAATGCGCCGCAAATAGAAGAGGTGGTGGAAGTTGTGAACGCCGCTGTACGAAGCGGAAAAGGCGTCGGGATTATGGATTGGCCGGATTTCGAGAGGGAATTGGATCGTGGCATGCATCCGATCATCGAAGATCTGGTCGACACCTTTAAAATTGAGCTCGTAAGCGCTTTTGAAAAAGCTGAAGCGGAGTCGGTTGTGCTTTGCGATCCCTATCTGACGCGATTTGAAATCGATGGGTTGTCTGGCCTTGACGTTGAGCAGGTGACGGCGCTGTGCGTAGACACAGCGACTAAGGGCGTCCAGTTTGATCCGCGCGCGCGCCGAATGCCTTCCACGCAGGAGCTGGAGCAGATTTTTGGCGCACCGTGTCAATGGCATTCTATCAAGACATGGTGTCCGTAACCGGAAAGCAGTTCTGAACATCAACACCGGTTCTTCGGTTGATGGTCAATCCCAACAAGGTCTGGCGCGGTTTGGGGATGTTGTTGAAGCGTGCTGAACACCGGGATACCTGGGCAATTGTTTCGTGTTCAGCCGAGAGGGAAGAATCTTTTTCCTAATTTGAGGCGTGAAAACCGTTTGCGGAACTTGGCGCAAGTGACGCCTTGTTCCAAAATCCAGTTTTGGTAACCTTATTGTTCAGGCTTTGCGAACAAACTGTTTCCGCCAAGTGGGGGTCCAATTTTTGCCAGAAAGAATGAGCAAAAAAGAAACCTCTTCTTAGCTTGGAACTGCTAGTGTCGCCTTAAAAACATCCAAGCGCACGAAGAGAGCGTATAGGGGCAAGAAAGCGAGCAGAAGAAATGAAGTTTCCCAAGGTATCTTGGGGGCGCACAGGCAACTTGAATGTCGCGATCTTTGCGGTCGCACTCGTTGGTTGTGCTTGGGCCTCCACCACCGATGCTGCGGAACCTAAGCGTTCCAATGTCATTGTGATTTCCCACGATCGTGGCGGAGACGTGGTGAAGTACGCGCAGAGGGTATCGCGCGTAAAACACGCAAACTCGAAAGTGAAGTTCCAGGGCAAATGCCAGTCAGCTTGCACACTGTTTTTGGGCCTGCCTGCGGGGCAGACGTGTATCGCGCGCGGCGCATCTTTCTCATTCCACCGAGCTTATGGCGCCAGCCAAGAGATGAACGCTTGGGGGACCGATTACATGCTGAAGTCCTATCCGGCGTGGGTTGCGCACTGGATCGCTCGAAATGGTGGATTGGGGAAAAATCTAATTCACATGAAATATGAATATGCATCGCAGTACCTTCCGACCTGTTCCCAGCGAGAGGTTCTAAAGCCGCGTCTTCTTGCAGCGGTTTCGCCCAAAGGCGATATCCCGAAGCGATAGGCAGGGCTCTGGCCCCCTAACGTAGTTACTGCCTCGCGTGTTGCGAGCCCATTGGTGGGCGAGCAAACCTTCGGCGTGCACGATGTGATGATTGCTTTGGCTTGCGCGGGTTCACGAGCGCCGCTTGTCAGAACCAAAGGTATCTGCGCCAACAATCTGTCTCGATGCGGTGTGTGTGATCCAAAGAGATCAAATGTCTCGCGGGTACGGTCTCAGCGAATCGGCGGCTTTCCATTCAAAATATGCCTTTAGGTATGATGGGTTGGAGCATCTTTGCTTGGAAATTTAACACTTCGTGCTGGAGCTTTCGAAGAAAAATTGTGGGGTCCTTGAGGCGCGAGTTGGCATTGCAGCGTTGGGTAAACCAGTGGCAATTTGCAAATTGTAGAAGTCACTTCAGGGTTGTTTTTTGTGGTCCACAGGATCTTGGAGGCGCGTTGCTACGCACGTTTTATAAAATTCGACTCGAAATGGGTCGCTGTCCGGCGGCCCCGGATCATAGGTATGGAACGATGCACTAGGTATTGCGTTTGGGTGTTGTACTTGGAGCAATTCGTGTGGCTCGAGAAGATTGCCAATTTTTCAGGCCAGATCGGCATAGCGTGCTCTCAAACTGGCGTGTCGCTTGCAGCGCGGCCGCGAAATCGCGGCAACAATAGAATTCCTCTGTCCCATCGTCCACGCGCGGAAGGAGAGTCTTTCGTCGGAAGCAGGCGCCTAAACCCGCCTCCTGACTGACGGTGGTGGTTCAAACATTGTGTCCAAAAAAGGGCAAGTGAATGGCGGAATTTTGACACAGATCAAAACATTCCGTATATTGATTGTGTTATTATTATTGTGATGCAAAGACTTAACGGCTGGGTGGGGTGAAATTATGAAGCGGAAAAGTGTTGGTGTAGTCTCTGCGCTTTCAATGATTTTTATTCAAGCGGGTCTTGATCCATCGGCTTTGGCTCAAGAGGCGGGAGATCTTGAATTGCGCTGCGCGTACTACCGAGACCTCGGTTCCAAAGAAGAACTGCAGCGAGAACTAGAGAGTCTGTTGGAAACAGATCCGGACGATCAATGCATTCCGCTGATTGTTGGGCTGCTGGGTCCGGTACCTGTGGCGGTTGTGACGGATCCGCCGGTTGGAGATCCTGACACTCCTGGTGGCCCAGGTGGCGTGGGACCAACATCTTACTAACCAAACGTGTGACGCCGCAGTATTATCGGCGTGCTCATCTTCTGTTGTTTCTTGCACGGCCTACAATGAAGCGCGCATCTCTCGGAATGCCGCAGCTTTGAACGTAGCACAGGGTTTTGCGGGGTTCCGCAGAATTTCTGCCCATTTCGCGCTGCCCATAGACACCCAAAACCGACAAACGGGGATGTGCTGCCCCAGATGGCACCGTTCTTGGAGTTTGACGCAAGAAAGCGGTTTCCATTCCTATGGGTGGTCCTCGATTGAGGCGCAACGTCCCTCAGTGCATTGAGGTGCCCTTAGTTTCCTAGACGCCCGCCTTGCTCATGTCCGTCTCTTCTTGGTTCCACAATCACCAAAAAAACTATCTACAAATCTAGAGCACTTCAGGTTGATCCAACCTCGAATTGCGCGTCGAGCCCGTGAGTTGATCTCTGATCTTCAGAACGGGATCAAGGCCGGGCATTTGTGCGCCAAAGGGTGGAAAATGAGTACCCGAATTTTCCAAAAAGTGTTGTTCAAACACGTGACCCAATGGGCGGCCTTAAGAACCAAAGTCATCTGGCGCGGCGCGCCCGAACAATCGGGACAATGATCAAGCTTGCAGCAATAATCAAAAGAGCAAGCGTCATAGGGCGTTCTAAGACAAATGAAACACCCCCATAGAGTTGCATTGAACGCGAGAAGTTGTCCTCCATCATGCCACCCAGAATAAAACCGATCAGGAGTGGCGGCAGTGGATAGTTGGCAAATTTCAGAGCAATGCCGCAAACGCCGAAACCGACCAGCATTAGCAATTCTGTCGCGTTGTTTTGACCAATGTAAGCCCCCATCAACGTAAAGAAGAGGATGAAGGGAATTAGAAAGTTGCGTGGAATGGCCAAAAGTTTGGCGATGTAGGGGATCAAGGGCAGGTTCAATATCAGCAACACCAGGTTGCCGATGAACATGGACATTATCACGGCCCAGAAAATTTGCGGCTCATCGATCATCAGGCGAGGACCTGGTGTCACGTTCAGCGCGATCAAAGCTCCGAGCAAAATGGCAGTTGTGCCTGATCCGGGAATGCCCAAGGTGAGAAGCGGGACGAAGGACCCTGTGCAGGCCGCGTTATTGGCGGATTCCGGTGCTGCGAGACCTTTGATAGATCCCCGTCCGAATTCGTCTTGCTCGTGTTTCGGCGCGATGTTGCGCTCCACGGCATACCCAAGGAAAGACGCGATCGTTGCGCCTGCGCCTGGCAAGACACCGATAAAGAAGCCCTGAACCGACTGGCGACCAATTACAGGAGCAATTGCGCGGGCTTCGGCGCGGGTGATGCGCAAATCTTTGATTTCGCCCCCGTTATCGCCAAGGTTCTTTGGCTTTAAAACTAGGAAGATTGCCTCGGGCAGAGCGAACATTGCCATCGCCAAAGTGATGAAACCAAAGCCGGATTGCAGGTCCATGATGCCCGCTGTGAAGCGTGGCAAATTGAACAATGCGCCTTCGCCAACGGTCGCCATAATCAGGCCAACGACCGTCATCAACAGAGCCTTTGTCACTTGCCCGGGGCCGGCAAAGGCGGCGATGGCAGACAAGCCAACAACCATAAGCGCGAAGTATTCTGGCGAGTGGAATAACAGCGCCACCGTGGACAGCATCGGCGCGAAGATCATCAACAGGATTGCACCAATTGTGCCGCCGGCGAAACTGGCAATTGCGGCAATGGTGAGCGCCTTGCCAGCTTTGCCCTGACGCGCCATGGGGTAGCCGTCAAACGCGGAGGCTACAGTGCCAGCGACACCTGGCGCATTGAGCAGGATCGAGGACGTAGATCCGCCAAAAATTGCGCCATAGTACACCCCAGCCAACAGGATCAAAGCGGCCGACGGATCGCCCATTGTGATCGCCACCGGGATCATGATTGCTATGATCGACATTGGGCCAAGGCCGGGCAACATACCGATGAATGTGCCAATCAAGCAGCCGCCAATGACGACCAGCAAGTTTTGCATCGACAGGGCCGTTTGCAGGCCAATCAGAATACCTTCGAGCACGTTAGACTCCCAAGAAATAGGGCAGGGGGCGCAAGAAAATGCCGAGCACTTCTTGGACCAAATACCAGACGGACCCTGTGGCGATCAGAGCAACGGGGATCATCAAATGCCATTTACGTTCACCCAAGATGACCGACCCGATAATCAGGAAGGCCACCGTTGAAAACAAAAAGCCGAGGGGACGCAGGCAGAGCGCGTATACAACCATAAGGCCGAGCAGCAGCAGGGCTTGCCCGATGAAGTAGTCTCCCAAGCGGCGGTGATCGATATCACCAACCCACTCTTCGCTTTTTTCTAGCCCGAGGAGAATGACAAACGAGGCGGTAACGCCCAGAACGGACAGAACTTTGGGAAACGTGCTGGGCCAGATGGGGTTGCGGCGCATGAACGGCGCAAGACTCGCATCCATGGTGAACCAAGCCGTGTATCCATAAATGATACAGATACCCAACAGAACAAGAGCGATCCAACGATCCAAAGCCATCGATACCTCCGCAATACGAGTTTCACTGAATGGCGGAGCAGTCTCCTGCTCCGCCCAATGTCAGGATTTGGTCTGCGCTCTTAGAGGAAGCCCAGTTTTTTCATCAGATCGCCAATGACTGTTTCCTGCTCCTCAAGGAAGGTGCGGAAGTCGTCACCGGGATTGTGGATGTTGACCCAGCCGTTGCGGGCCCGAACAGTTTCCCATTCTTCCGTGTCATACATTGCGGCAATCGCTGCCTGATACTGGGCCAGTTTTTCATCAGACATTCCCGGCGCACCGAAGAAGCCGCGCCAGTTGACGAACGTTGTGTCGATGTCCTGTTCTTTCATGGTCATAGCATCCGGGGCGGCGTCGACGCGACCATCAGCTGTGACGCCGATGATTTTGACTTCGCCCTGGTTGGCCAAATCAACCGCTTCGGAGAACCCGGTAGACAGCGCCTTAATCTCGCCCGACAGCAGCGCCGCCATGGCAGTGCCGCCCGCGTCATAAGCGATATAGTTGACACCAAGTGCATCACGGCCGGAAGCTTCCATCACCATAGCGGCGACCAAGTGGTCCATACCGCCTGGCACAGATCCACCACCGATTGGCGTTCCAGACGGGTCGGCGTCATACACAGCGAGGAAATCTTCCATTGTGGAAACATCGCTGTTAGCTGGAACAACAATCGCGGCGTAGTCGCCGATGGTGCCCGCCACAAGCGTTAGATCGCGGAAGTTATGCGGGAACACGCCAGTCAGCGACCGGATTACAATCGGCGTCGAATTGACCATCAAGGTGCCTTCGAGGCTATCGGCGTTTTCGATCATGTAGCCAATCGCCACACCGCCGCCGCCACCTGACATGTTTTCGTAAGAGGCGGACCCAACCAGGCCGGATCCTGTCAGGGCTTCGCCCACACCACGTGCGGTTCCGTCCCAGCCACCACCGGCACCGCCGGGGATCACAAAGTGAATGTCATCGAGCACTTTATGCCCGTCGGCAAAAGCCGAAGTTCCGAGTCCGAGTGTTGCAACGGCGGATGCAATCAGGGCACGGCGGCCCACTTTCAACATTGTCATTTTACTCTCCCATTTGGTAGCCGTTCTCCTCACGGCCCTAAGTGCAGACACAATCACGGCAACCTGACATAAACCTGTCACGCGCCCAGAAAGGTGAGATGCCAGCGATGAAATACCTTCTTGTTGAAGACAATCTGGAGCTAGCGGAAGCGGTCTCGTCGCGCATCCGTTTGGATGGGCATGCCGTTGATCACGCGGCAAAAATTGCCGACGCAACCGCGTTCGTAGATACGGGGGAATATGACTTGATCCTGCTGGATATCATGCTGCCGGACGGGGACGGGCGAACCTTCCTAAAGCAGCACCGGGATCGAAAAAACCTCACTCCGGTGATCGTTTTGACGGCCCGAAGTCAGGTGTCAGATAGAATCGGTTTGCTGGATTTGGGGGCGGATGATTATCTGACCAAACCGTTTGATCATGCCGAGTTACAGGCGCGGTGTCGCGCTGTTTTGCGCCGAAACGCGGGGTCTGCCCAATCTGTTCAGACCATCGGAGACGTTGAATTCGACGCAGTTTCCGGCCATCTGCGGGTCAACGGCACCATCATTGATCTTCGCAATCGCGAGTTGCGGTTGCTCGAACTTCTGATTGGCAACAAGGGACAGGTTTTCTCAAAGCAGAAGCTGGTTGATCGCCTTTTCTCATATGATGACGACGTGTCTGAGAACGCTATCGAGGTTTACATCGGGCGTTTGCGCAAGCATCTTGAAGGGTCAGAAGTGCGGATCGTAACACTGCGCGGATTGGGGTACAGGTTGGATCATGACGGCTGACGTCATCGTCTCAGGATCGCTGCGAAACCGGTTGGCCTTTATCCTGACGGGAGGGGCCGCTTTGCTGGCGGTGATCTTGTATGTGGCTGTTCGTCTTCTGGCGGCGCAAGTGGCGCAGCAAGGCCAGGACAACATACTGAATGCATCAATGTCGTCCGTCCTGGACACGGCCCTGATCCGGGATGGGCGCGTGACCGTGGATTTTCCATATTCTTCTTTGTCGATGCTCAACACCGCAGCGGATGACCGCGTGTTCTATGCCATCTACGAAGGGGAGAATTTGTTATCGGGTTACGACTGGCTGATTTTGCCGCGTGATGTGCTTAGCGAAAGAACGCATTTTGGAACCACGACGTTTCGGGGCGATCCATTGCGCGTCGCCACTGGGTCGCGGGTGCTGATTGGATCCGACGGCCCGCGAACCGTGTCCGTGTCAATTGCCCAAACACAAGATGCGCTGTCGGACACGCTTTATTCAAGTTCCCGCAGCGTTGCATTTCTCGGGCTTGGTTTCTTTCTGATGTCATCGGCGCTCGCGCTTTGGGCTGCGTCCACAACCAGCGGCCAAATGCGCCGACTGGCAACTTCTGTGACCCGCCGCGGTCCTCAGGACCTGAGCCCCGTTACCAAACCCGTACCGTCGGAGATGGCGCCCTTGGTTGGGTCTTTGAATACTTTTATGTCGCGGCTGGACCATACGCTGAGTCAATCGGAAGACTTTATCGCGGAGGCCGCGCATCGCATCCGCACCCCTCTGGCGACCGTGCGGTCCCATGCAGAGGCGACGTTGCAACGTGTGGACCGCACGGAAAATCGCAAATCGCTTCAAGCCATGGTGCGGGCGATTGATGAAAGCAGCCGCGCGGCGGGGCAGTTGTTGGATCATGCAATGGTCACTTTTCGCGCAGAAAACCTTGAGGTGTCAGAGGTAGATTTGGCGGATTTGCTGGATGAATTGGTTTTGAGCATGACGCCTGTGGCGGAGATGAAAGACATTACGATCACAATGACGCTCGACCGCCCCGCCACGCTGCAAGGGGATGCGATTTTACTTCAAAATGCGCTCCGCAATCTGATCGATAATGCCCTCAAATATGCCCCAGCAGAAACGGATGTCATAGTGAGGGTTTCCAAATCTCCGTCGTTGTCGGTCAGCATTTCCGATGGTGGGCAGGGATTTGCCGTTGATGAAATTGAAACCCTGCCCGGCCGTTTTGTTCGTGGCAAAAACATGGGCAACAAAGTTGGATCCGGTTTAGGTTTAACCATCGCACAAGAGGTGGCAATCGCACATGGTGGCAAAATGACCCTGTCTAACCGGAAGGAGGGCGGTGCATGCGTTACATTGTCCTTCTGATCGCGCTGTTGACGCCCATTTCCGGATCGGCACAGGAATGGGAGGACCGGCGGCTCTTTGGAGCATCGGATCAGATTTCGCTGACGATCCTGTCCAGCACGGATACGTCTTTTTTCGCGCCCATTATCGACGATTTCATCGCATCAAACCCAAACACGTCGGTTGAGTATCTTGTCACGGGGACCGCAGACCTTGAACGCACGTTCCGAGCCGCGCCTGACCGGTTCGACGTGGTGATTTCAAGCGCAATGGACTTGCAGCTAAAGCTGACCAACGACGGCTTCGCAGCGCCAATTTTGGCTGAGGATCATCCAGAGTGGGCGCAATGGCACGACAGATTATTTGCCTTTACCTCCGAACCTGCCGCTATTGTCATCAATCGCCGGACACTTGGCGATCTGCCTATCCCCCAAAGCCGGCAGGATCTAATTGAGCTTTTGCGAGGGCATCCGGATCGGTTTCAGGGAAGGGTTGGCACGTATGATGTGCGGCAATCTGGGCTGGGCTATCTGTTTGCCACCCAAGATGCCCGCGCCTCTGAGACTTATTGGCGTCTGATGGAGGTCATGGGGCGGGTGGGCGCAAAGTTATACTGCTGCTCGGGGCAAATGATCGATGACTTGCGGCAGGGCAAGTTGGTGGTGGCCTACAACGTGTTGGGCAGCTATGCACGCAAGCAGGCAGAAACTTCGGGTGACTTGTTGGTGATCTTGCCGTCGGACTTTCCGATAACGATGATGCGTACCGTCTTAGTCTCCGAGAATGCTGCTAACCCGCGACGCGCAGAAAGCTTTGTTCGACATCTTCTGACTGTTCAAGCTGCAGGTGATCCAAAGGTATTCCCTTTGCCGCCATTGGTGGGAGACTATGACAATGAGGCGCAACGGAATATAAATCTGGATCCAGCTTTGATGACTTACTTGGATCAGATGAAGCGCGAAGCGTTCGTCCGCGAATGGGAGAACGCAATTGTGCAAGATGAATGAGATCGGCGTGCCTGTTTGGAACCGATCTGACTCGTCAATTTGAAACGCGGCTTGTCGATTGTGCCCGCTACATTAATGCGCCGCCGCGCGCGTCCACTATCCGGCCGACCTGTGGATAGGCTATGGCCGCGGTGGGCAAAAAGCCTTGGTTGGCTGAGTGCAAAGCGACCTGACCAACTGGCTTCGCGGATGTCCACATGCGGGCATTTTTTTCGCATTCGGCGAGAAATGAAGCGCGCGCGGCTGTTTAGGTTTGTTGGAGATGCGATAACGTCGCGATAATTCCTCGCAGTTCCGCAAGTCCCTTTGCGCGGCCAATAAGGGGGTACCCTGGCATACTGTCGGTGTTGAGATCGTGCAGAATATCCTGACCGTGATCGGGGCGCATCGGGATTTGGCAGTCGGTGCGACCTTCTGATTTGCGACGAGTTTCCTCGGCCAGCAATGCGCGGATTGTGCCAACCATGTCGGTGTCGCCTTCAAGGTGCATGGCCTCATAAAAGCTGGTCTTGTCGCCGTCGGTGGGGGCGAGGCGGGTGGTGTTGCGCAAGTGGGCAAAATGGATCCGATGGCCGAGACGGCGCACGAAGTCGGGGCCGTCGAAGTTGGGGTCTACTCCGAGAGAGCCAGTGCAGAGGGTGGCTCCATTGGCGATGCTGTCGATGGACCCAATCACGGTCTCATAGTCCTTCACGGATGACATCACGCGGGGCATTCCCAACAGGGGGAAGGGTGGGTCGTCGGGGTGGCAGCACATGCGCATGCCTAGCTCTTCGGCGAGGGGAACAACTTGGGATAAGAAGTCGATCAGATTGCGGCGCAGTTTGGTGGAGTCGATGTCGCGATACGTGTCCAAAAGGGCCGC
Organism: Shimia sp. SK013; assembly: GCF_001292625.1. Lineage (GTDB taxonomy): Bacteria > Pseudomonadota > Alphaproteobacteria > Rhodobacterales > Rhodobacteraceae > Shimia. The sequence continues at coordinate 990,501 of NZ_LAJH01000009.1, read as the reverse complement.
GACCTCGGTCACTGTCCAATTGTCGTTGGCGCCGGGAAGGCCCGCAACAATGTTGTTTTGTAAGGATTTTTTTGCCGCATCGTCCATGGCGGCAAAGCGGGTTTCGGCGATGGACAGGGTGACAGCTGCATATTCGTCTCGCGCCGCAGCCCGTTTGAGCAAAAACAGATCGAAGATCGCGAAATCGATCACGTCAAAGGACATCGCGGTGCCGCCATGCGCCATTTTTGCGGCCAGATTGGTGCGGGTCCAATCCAGCACCGGCATGAAATTGTAGCACACAGTCCGCAAGCCACTGGCGGCCAGATTGCGCAGGCTTTCTTTGTAGCACGCGATGTGGTCGGCGTAATCCGCGCCTTGAGTTTTGAGGGTCTCTGATACTGGAAGGCTTTCGACAACCTCCCATGAAAGACCCGTTTCCTGACCGTTCGGTGTGGCAATTTCGGCCTGCCGTTTGCGGATTTCAGGCACTGTCCAAACCGCGCCAGGCGGGATGTGATGCAAAGAGGTGACGATGCCTTCGACCTCGATTTGAGGCAGGTCTTTGACGTTGATTGTGTCCGCCGGACCAAACCAGCGCCATGTCTGTTTCATGTCGGTATCCCGTCGGTATCGCGGCGGTGCGATTTTCCGCTCGCGCTGTCAAAAAGATGCAACGCATCGGTGGCCACTGCCAAGGCAATTTTGTCGCCTTCTCGGATCCTGGTCTGGCCCTGTGAGTGCACCGTGATCTTCTCACCCTCTGCCGTGAGAGCATACAAGTAACTTTCGCCGCCAAGTTTTTCGACGGTGACCACTTCGGCGTGGATGTCATGCGGGCCTGTGGCGTCGCCGCTCACAACTTTCAGCCCATCGGGACGCACGCCCAGTGTCACGGCGGCACCTTCGGTGATGTCAAAGCCGGAAGTGGGCAGAGCGAGGCGATCACCCTTGGGCAATATCAAGTCGGCGCCGGAAACTGTGCCGGCAAAGAAGTTCATGCGTGGGGAGCCGATGAAGCCAGCGACAAACATATTGGCGGGTGTGTTGTAAAGATCGAGCGGCCGACCAAATTGTTCGACCTCGCCTGCGCGCAACACGGCGATTTTGTCGGCCATAGTCATGGCTTCGACCTGATCGTGGGTCACGTAGATCATGGTGTTGCCCAAGCGGCCATGCAGGCGTGAAATTTCGCCACGCATTTCCACCCGCAGCTCGGCATCAAGATTTGAGAGCGGTTCGTCAAACAGGAACACCCGTGGTTCACGCACCACCGCGCGGCCAATAGCGACGCGCTGGCGCTGACCGCCAGATAAATCCTTTGGGCGGCGGTCGAGCAGTTCGTCAATCTGCAACATTTTGGCGACCTCGTTGGTCTTGGTCGTGATCGCAGCTTTGGGGGTTTTGAGGTTCTCAAGGCCGAAGGTCAGGTTCTGGCGCACCGACATATGCGGATAGAGCGCATAAGACTGGAACACCATCGCGAGGCCGCGATCCGCCGCGCCACGGTCATTCACAACCTCGCCGTCGATTTCGCAGGTGCCCTCGGTTATGGTTTCAAGGCCGGAGATCATACGCAAAAGCGTGGACTTGCCGCAGCCCGATGGCCCGACAAAGACGCAAAATTCGCCGTGCTTGATCTGCATGCTGACGCCTTTGATCACCTCGGCGGCGCCGTAGGATTTTTTCACGTTGTTGAGTGTGAGGTCGGCCATGTCGGGTCTCTTTTCTATTTGCCGCCGGTGGAGGCGATGCCGGTGGCGATGTATTTTTGCAGAAAGGCAAAGACCAAGGCGATGGGCGTGAGCGTCAGGATTGTCATTGCCAGCAGGTTGGACCATTCGGTGTCCAGCTCGCCTTGGAAGGAGTTGAGCGCCAGCTGCAGGGTGTAGTTTTCATTGCGGCTGAGCGCGATCAGCGGCCAGAGGAAGTCGTTCCAGCGCCACATGATGGCGAGGATCGCGAGGACGGCAATCGCGGGGGCAGAGAGCGGCAGGATAATGCGCCAGTAGATTTTCCATTCGCTTGCTTTGTCCATGCGGGCCGCGTCGAGAATTTCGTCGGGAATGGTCAGCATGTATTGGCGCAGTAGAAAGACGCCCGTGGGTGTGGCTGCGCCGGGCAGGATGACCCCCCAAAGCGTGTCGATCAGGTAGAGTTCCTTGGCGATCATAAAGAGCGGCACCAGCACCACAGTTTGCGGCACCATCAGAACGCCGATCACCAATGCCAGCACAATTGTGCGGCCGCGGAATTCGTATTTTGACAGGGCAAAGGCGGCCATCGAGTTAAAGATCAACATGATGATCGTGGCGGTCAGGGTGATGAAGGTCGAGTTCCAGAAGTAGCGCAGGAAGTCGAATTTTTCGAACAGCTCGGTGTAGTTTTCGGTGGCCAGCGCGACGCGTTCTACCGCCTCGCGTTCCGAGGTTTTGATTTTGAACGTCTCGGTCGGGTTTTCAGGGTCCAGCACCTTGGCCGACAGCCCGATGCGTTTGACCTGTGCCACGGTGCGGCCTGCGTGCTCGCCCTCGGTCACGATGTAAAGCGGCAGCGGGTCGTCATAGCCGGTGACGGTGATCATTTCCTGTTTGTAGGGCAACAGACGCGGGGGGAAAGAGTTGAGTTCGGCTTCGGTTTTGAACGAGCTGGCCAAGAGCCAAAGCACAGGGCCGAACATCAGCGCGACGCCAAGAAAGAGATAGCCGTAGGTCAGCCAATCCATGATGTCGGGGCCGTTGCGGCCGCGGGTGCGGGTGAGGAAGGTGTTGATCTTACCCATCGGCGTTTTTCCTTGTGGCCCAAAGTTGCAGGCCGGTCAGCACCACAAGCACCAGCGCCAGCATGATCGAGGCGGCAGAGGCCAAACCAAACAGACGAGGCGCTCCGGCAAATCCGGTTTCATAGACATATTGAATGAGCAGCGTCGTGGCCGAGCCGGGGCCGCCGCCGGAGAAAGCATAGACTTCGTCAAAGGTCTGCACGCCTTTGATCAGGGCCAGTACCATAACCACGAGCATGGTGGGCATCAGCAGCGGCAAGGTGATGCGGGAAAAGGTGCGGAAGGGCGTGGCGGCGTCCATTAAGGCGGCCTCATAGACATCGCGGGGGATGGCTTGCAAGCCAGCCAGAAGGATCAGGGTGTAAAACCCCATATGCGCCCAGATCGACAGGAAGACCGACCAGAAGAATGTCCATTCCCGCTCGAGCATCCAGAGAACGGGTTCAAGTCCCATCGCGTCCAAACCGGCGTTCATCAGCCCGTGGCGTTGCAAGATCCATTTCCAGATTAGGGCCACCACAACAGGCGACAGCAGAACGGGAAAGAAGAAGACAGAGCGGAAGAAACCACGTGCGCGAATGTCGCGGTTCAGCACCAGTGCAGTGAGCAGCGAAAAGCCGATCATAAAGCCAATTTGCAACACGATAAACCAGCCGGTGTTGTGCACGGCGCGCCAAAAGAGATCCTTTTGGCAGGTGTTGGGATCAAGGTAGTTGTCACAGCTCGCCAGCACGGCGAAGTTGTCCGCCCCCACAAAGGCGCGGTCGCGCAGCAGGATCTGATCGCCGCCGGTCAGGGCGTAAACCACGTTCAAAAACACCGGTAGAAAGGCGAACAGAAAGAACAAGATCAAGTTTGGGGCCAAAAAGACCCAAGCGAGGTGTTTGATGCCGAGGATGCGTTGCAAGAACGCCATCGGAATTTCAAACACGCGCATGATGGATGTCAGCAGTCCGAGCATCTGAGTGACCTGTTGTCAAAAGGGCAGAGTGCGCGCCCGCGCAGGGAGTCGCGGACGCGCGCTTGGTTTTTGAGTTTACTCTGTTGCGGCCATGGCTTCGGCCAGATCAGACTTGGCGCGTTCCATGGCTTCTTCGACGGTCAGTTCGCCTACGATCGCCTGACTCACGCGCTGCAGCGTGATGTTGAACATCGCGCGGTTGTGCTTGTAGCCTTGGTATTTGATCGCAATTGGCGAAATGCCCGCAACCTGTGCGGCAAACGCGTTCAGAGCCTGCGACGCGGCCGGGGACGCGTCTATGTAGTCCACAGGAGCAGAAGCAACACCGGCGTGCGCCGGGATGTTAAGCGTCTTGGCTGTCAGGTAGTTGTAGTTGTCCTGCTGTGCGAGGAAGTCGAGGACCTTGGCCACCGCTTCGGGGTGCTCGGTCTGTTCAAAGCCAACCACGCCAGCGCCGCCGGGCATGCCGGTACAGCCGCCTGTACCGCAGGGGGAGCCGACAACTTTCCAGTCAAAATCGTCGCCGATGCTTTCGCTCATTTTCTGGATCTGCCAGGAGCCGGAGAAGTAATAGACCAGATCGCCGGAGATGAATTCAGCCTTTGCGTCCTGATAAGATGAGCCACCCGAGCCGCCCCAGACGTCGCGCGCCATGGTGCCGTCGTTGTGCCAGCTGACAAATTTCTCGACATAAGCGGTAAAGGCGTCGTCCACCAACATCGCGTCGCCGTTGTCGTCAAACAGTTGCGCGCCATAGGAAATCGCGGGGCCGGCAATGCGGTGGCCGGAGCGGTCCATCGCCATCGGGTAGGTTACGCCTGTGGCCTTGGCGACCTGATTTGCGGCGGCCGCCCATGTGTCCCAATCGGCGTCGTTGCCGGGGACCTCTACGCCTGCTTGTTCAAACAAGGTCAGGTTCACAAAAGGACCGGTGACTGTCAGCTGGCTGTGCATGCCATAGATGCCGGCGTCGTCTGCGGATTTGCGGTACCACGGCTGGGTCGCGCCGAAGTTGGCGTCCCAATAAGCGCCGTCCACGTAAGGTGACAGGTCGAGGTAGTACTGACTCAGGCCGCCGAGGTCGGTGACTTTGGCGATGTCGGGGCCGGTGCCCGCGGCCAACTGAATCGGCAGGTTCTCGAGGATGGCTTTGTAAGGCACGTCCTCGATCAAAACGGTGATGTCGTCGTTGGCAGCTTCAAATTTGTCAAAAATCTCGCGGTAGGTGTCACATTCGTTGCCGTCCGAGGAGCACATAAAGCGCACTTCTTGCGCCGAGGCTCCGGTTGAGACGGCCCCAAATGACACGGCCAGCGCGCCAAGGGCCAATGCGCCCTTCATTTTGGAAATCGTTGGTTTCATTTAATTTTCCTCCCAGAAAGTGATCCTAATTATGGGTGTCAGGCGGGTGCCCAACTTTGATACAGCGGGGTGGATCGACCCAGCGGTAATGTGATGGCGCGCCCCTCGCGTGCCGATTGATAGATTGCGGCCACCAATTCGATCGAACGGCGACCATCCTCCAAGGTCACCGCACGGTGTGGCGCGCCGTTGATGTGATTGGCGAGTTCCGCAAAATAGCCGGCAAAGCCCGCGCGCACGGCGCCGACCGAGGCAACGATGGCGTCAACCTGTGCCTGATCCGCCGGATCGCGGGCGGTGAACGTCCATGTTTCGGTGGCAGGCGCATAGGGGGCGGAACCGCTTTCGGCGGTCAGTTTTTCAAAGACAATGCGCAGGCGACTGGTGTCTGTCGCGGCGCCCAAAGTGATTGAGCTCGTGGCAACCCCGCCGCTTTGCATGCGAAATGAAATGGCAGCGCAGTCCTCGACTTCGATGGCATTTACCAAGGTGTTGGTGGTGGCCGACAGGCTCTCGATGGGGCCCATGATCGTGGTTAGCAGGTCGTGGTTGTGAATGGCGTGGCCCAAAACCGCACCGCCATTTTCCCCTTCCCATGTGCCGCGCCACGGCACGGCGTAATAGGCCGCATCGCGGTTCCAGTGGGTTTCGAGGCTGGCGGCATAGGCCGCACCGGTAAGCCCTGCGTCTTGCAGCGCTTGCAGTTGGCTCATGGCCGGGCCAAAGCGATACTGAAAAACCGGTGACAGGATACGATTGGTGTCTGTGGCGATATCGATCAGCGCGTCTGCGTCGGCCAGAGACGGCACAAGCGGTTTTTCACAGACAACGTGTTTGCCCGCCAGCATTGCATCCCGGGAGACCGGAAAGTGCAGGTGTGGCGGCAGGCAGACGTCGATCAGATCGACGTCCGCGTCGGTCAGCACAGACTGCATGTCAGAGCTAACGGTTATAGAACGCGTGTCGCCGTCAATCTCATCCAAGACAGAGCGGGCGCGGGCCTCGTCCAGATCACAGAGAGTTTTTACGCGATAAAGATCGGGCAACGCGAGATAGCCGTTAAGGTGCTCGCGGCCTATACCTGCGCCGATGATGGCAACTGTGATCATGCGCTGAGGCTCCGCTCGGCCATCATCTGTGCGGTGATGCCAAGTTCCATGACCTTGAACACGTGCGCTTGGGGGGCGGCTGTTTCAGTGCGGTTGCGGATATCGTTGATAAGGCGAGAGAAATAGGGAAGGCCTGTGTCAGAGCAGTCGATTTTCTCGCAGCGGTCGCCGTTGACCAGATAGAGGTGATCGATGCCATCATCACGGGCCACGTCCACGTATTTCCGCAACTCGATATAGCCTTCGGTCCCGAGAATGGTCAGGCGGCCATCACCCCATGTGGGCAGAGCGTCAGGCGTGTACCAATCCACGCGTACATATCCGTGGCCCTGATCGCTCTTGAGGCTCATTTCGCCAAAATCCTGAAGGCCCGGCGTCTGTGGATTGGCGTAATTGGCAACATTTGCCATGGTGATTTCGGCGTCGGTCGAGCCGGTGAAATAGAGGAACTGGTCGATCTGATGGCTGGCGATGTCGGTGATGATGCCGCCATAAGCCTCACGTTCAAAAAACCAGTCAGGGCGTGTGGGTTTGTTGAGGCGGTGCGGTCCCATGCCGATGGTTTGTACCACTTTGCCGATGACGCCTTCAGCCACCAGTTCGGCGGCCTTGGTCACTGAGGCGACCTCAAAGCGTTCGGAAAAATCCACTGTCCAGATGCGGCCGGTTTCGGCAACGGTCGCCTTGATCGCCTCAAGTTGTTCAAGCGTGGTGCAGCCGGGTTTGTCGGCCATGACGTCTTTGCCCGCGCGCATCGCTGCAATCGCGCGATCCGCCCGCAGCGCAGGAATGTCTGCCGTGAGGATAAGGTCGATGGTGGGATCGTCCAACAGCGCCTGCATCGCGTCAGCATGTGGTACATCCGGGAATTTTTCGCCGAATTTTTCGGACACCCGGGTGGGGTGCTCGGTCCAGACGCCGACAAACTCGGCACCGGCGTCGATCAGGTTTTGGGCCATGCCAAAGATGTGGAAATGTTCAAGGCCGATGGCTGCGAATTTGAGGGGGGCGGTCATGGGTGCTCCGATAAGGGAAGGTCGAGGGCGCGGCCTTGTCGGGAAGAGGCCACAAGCGTGTCGATAAGAAGTTGCACGGCAAGCGCATCACGGCCTGTGACGGCGGGCGCGCGGCCTTCGGCCAGGGCGTCGATGAAATCCTGATAGATGCCCTGGTGCCATGCGTGGGTGAAGGCCATCGGATCGGCGCCACCGCCGGAGGTGACGGGTTGGCCGATGGTTTCGCGGCGACCGTCCTGATACGAGATGTCGAGCGCACCCGGGCTAAGCACAGCAGAACCCAGCGTGCCGTGCACTGTGATGGTTTCGGCGCCCCCCGGGAAACTGGCGGTGCTGGCTGTCAATGACCCAACCGCGCCGCTTGCGAATTCCAGACCGGCAGATACAAAATCTTCGGCTTCCATGTGGTGCAGATCTGTAGTGCGGGCCATGGCCTGAACGCGGGTGACCGGCCCCAATAGAGCGAGCATCAGGTCCAGGGTGTGAATGGACTGAGAAATCAGCACACCGCCGCCGTCGCGACCGTAGGTGCCGCGTCCGGGTTCGTTGTAGTACGCTTGCGGGCGCCACCAAGGCACGGACACTTCTACCAAAGCGATCTTGCCTAGGCTGCCGGCATCAAGCAGGGCTTTTAGCGCCAAGGCGGATTCGCGCATGCGGTGTTGCAGGAACACGCCGAGAGAGATCTTGGCGGCCTCGCAGGTGTTTACGATGTCTCGGGCCGCGCGAAAACTGCGTTCGATCGGCTTTTCCATCAAAATGTGTTTACCATTTGTGGCGAGTTTCGAGACCAGATCGGCGCGGGCGTCCGGCGGGGTGCAGATTGCAACGATGTCGACGTCGGAGGCGGCCGCGAGGTCGGCCACGCTTGTGAAGACCTTTGGTTGATCGTCAGGATCGCAGTGGTCGATTGCAAACTGCCGGGCTTTTTCGGGTGCGCGTGACATTACGCCCGTTAGGCGTGCATCTGGCAGTGCGCGAATCGCTTTGGCGTGTGTTGCGGCCACCATACCAAGGCCGACAAGCGCAATATTCATTGGCAATTATTCCCATTTCTACCTGCCGTTCTGCGCAGGTTTGACCGGATTACCATACCGGTATACCGGTTGTAAACAAAATGGATACCGGTATACTGGCGCTGCGTCACTTTCCATCGCGCTGTCCCTAGCGTGTCCGGTAGGGCGTACCTCAGATGGCCAAGAGAGGCAGGCGGAGTATGCGACAATCCGGGCGAGGCAGAAGTGAGGGCTTGGAGGAGGGCTCTTTGGCGGTTTTGGATACTGCGCAAATCGATCTGGCGGCACCTGCCGGCGATCAGGTCTATCAACTGTTGCGGACCCCCATTCTTGAAATGCAAATGCCGCCGGGATGTCCTGTGTCGGAAGCCGAACTTGGCAACAGGCTTGGGGTCAGTCGTACACCGGTGCGAGAAGCCTTGTTGCGGCTGCGTGAAGAGGGGTTGATCAACACCTATCCAAGCCGCGGCAGTTTTGTCGCCACGCTGAGCCGAGAACGGATTTTGGGGGCTCAGTTTTTACGCGAGGCGATTGAATTGGCCGTCGTCCGGCGCGTGATGGGTGAGGGGTTGAAACCGTTTGATCTGGACGCGTTAGAGGGCAATCTTAAGGCGCAGTCGCGCGCGGCGAAAGCTGAGGATTTCCCCCGATATCACGCGCTGGATGACCAGTTTCACAGCCTGTTGGCATCGGCCACTGGCCTGCCGCGCACCGCAGTGGTTTTGGAACGAGAAAAGATACAGCTGGACAGGCTGCGCTGTCTGTCACTGAAAGTGGATGGCCAATTGCAATCGTTGCTGGCTGAGCATCAGGCGATTTTGGACGCCATCACAAGCGGCGACGAGGCGGCGGCAGTGACTAAAATGCAAGCGCATTGCCGGACCGTTTTGAACGTTCTGGAAACATTGTCACTGCAGCATCAGGACTATTTTGAATGACCTCTGAGACCGACCAAGCGCCGATTGGCACAGCATTGCACCTGCCTGACACGGCGCGCGCGCTTTATGAAACCGTGCGCGATCTGCCAATTGTCTCGCCGCACGGACATTGCGACCCGAAGTGGTTTGCGACAAATCAACCGTTTCCCGACCCCGCGTCGCTGTTGATTGTGCCGGATCACTACCTGTTTCGCATGCTTTACAGTCAAGGCGTCGATTTGCGCGATTTGGGCGTAGGCGTGCCGGAGGAGCAGCGCGACGGGCGCGCCATTTTCCGGCTGTTCGCCAGCCATTGGCACAAGTTTCGCGGCACACCAAGCTGGCTCTGGATGAACGGAACCTTGCGGCAACTGTTTGGTATCACCGAACGCCTGAATGCGGAGAGTGCGGACCGGATTTATGACGCAATCGACGCGCGTTTGCGTGGCGCCGATATGCTGCCAAACGCGTTGCTAAGGAGTTTTAATATTGAGGTCCTCGCCACCACCGATGGTGCGCTTGATGATCTTGGCCACCACAAGGCCGCGCAGGCAAACGACCTTGCCACACGTGTCATTCCCACGTTTAGACCCGACAGCGTGATCAATCCTGAACACCCGGACTATCACCGCGACCTTGTCACATTGGGCGAGATAACGGGCGAGGACACGGGTGATTTTGCAGGTTATTTGCGGGCACTGGAAATTCGACGTGCGTATTTCCGTGATTTGGGGGCAACTGCGACGGACCATGCCGTGCAGGATTTGATAACCTGCTGGTTGGACCGCAACGATGCCAGCGCGCTTTTCACCAAGGCTCGCTTGGGTCAGTTGGACGCCGCGCAAGCCAACCGTTTGCACGGTCATATGCTGACCGAGATGGCCCAAATGTCGGCTGACGACGGTATGGTGATGCAGTTGCACGCGGGATCGCGCCGCGGCACCAATCATGCGCTTAACACAGCCTTTGGGCCGGATATGGGAGCCGACATCCCGACACGCACCAACTGGGTTGCGGGTCTTGAGGCGCTGCTTAATCGTGTTGGCAATTCACCGAATATGCGCCTGTTGGCATTTACGTTGGATGAAAGCAGCTATGCTCGTGAGTTGGCCCCTATGGCCGGTCACTGGCCGGCGCTGCGCCTTGGCCCGCCGTGGTGGTTTCACGACAGCGCCAATGGCATTGAACGCTATCTCGATCACGTCGTTGAAACCGCCGGATATTGGAACCTTGCCGGTTTCAACGACGACACCCGTGCCTTTATGTCGATCCCTGTGCGGCATGATCTTTGGCGACGCGGTGTGTGCCGGCATCTGGCCACGCAGATGGAGAAGCGCTTGTTTGACCGCAGCGATGCCGAAGAGATTGCCCGCCTTCTGAGCCGCGATCTTGCGGTGGACGCCTATAGACTGTGAGAGCAAATATGAAACGGATTTTTCACATCGGCGTCGGCAATTTCTTTCGTGCACATCAGGCCGTTTTTACTCAAGGTTTGGCTGGCTGGGAAATAGTCGGTGCATCGTTGCGCTCGCCGCATATGGCGGAGGCCTTGGCGGCACAGGGCGGCGCCTATACGCTGGCCGTCAAGGATCGCTCAGGGACGCAGTTTCAAAAGATCGACGTGCTGAAGGACGTTTTGGTGGCGCCACGCGATCCCGACGCGGCGCTGCAAAGGATTGCGGACCCTGCGACGGTCATTGTGACAATCACCGTCACAGAAAACGGTTATTGCCTTGCGCCGGACGGAACGCTTGATCTGAGCAACGAGGGTGTGGCGTTAGATTTGGACACCGGCGCTGCGGTCACATTGCCCGCGCTCTTGGCGCGCGGACTTGCACGTCGCCGGAAGGCGAAGGCGGGCCCGATCACGGTGATGTCTTGTGACAATCTTGCGGAAAACGGTCGAAAGCTGGGCGCGGCGGTGAAGGCTTTTGCCAAAGCGGCCGGATTGGATGCAGATGTGACTGCGCCTGATTTTGTAAGGTTTCCCAACGCCATGGTGGATAGGATCACGCCAGCCACCACCGACGCATTGCGCCAAGAAGTGGCGGATCAAACCGGTTGGGCAGACGCCGCCCCAGTGGAGACAGAAGCCTTTGCCGAATGGGTGATTGAGGACGACTTTGCAGGCCCACGACCGGACTGGGAGCGTTCGGGCGCGGTTTTTGTAGAAGACGTGGCACCCTTTGAGATGCGCAAGCTGCGAATGTTGAACGGGGCACATTCTTATCTCGCTTATACCGGTCAAATGGCGGGCCATACCTATGTTCATGAAGCGATTGCGGATCCGGAATTGCGCGCAGATGTGCGGAATTTGTTTTCAGTGGTGCAGGCGACATTGCCGGTGACGTCCGCAAGGGATGCGGATGCCTATGGTCGGGCGCTTGTGGAACGGTTCGAAAACCCCGGTCTTAAGCATGAATTGGCACAAATTGCACAGGATGGCAGTCTCAAGATACCGATCCGGTGGGGAAACCTGCCACGCCATGGCAGAGGTATGTTACTGTTGAGCAAGGGCCTTTCGGCTTGGGTCGCGTGGGTTTGCAGAGAGGTCGCCGCGGGGCGTCCGGTGCAAGATCCCTCGGCCGCAAGGATCGCCGAAGTTTGTAAGGGGTGCGAAATCCCAGAAGGCGCGGTGCCGGATTTGCTTGGCCTGATATTTCCCGAGAGCGAGGCAACTTTGCTTGTTGGAGACGTGCGGAATGCGGTTAGGCACGTCGGCGTGAATTGAAGCAGCGGGCTGCTCGGAAGCTGGGGAGGAATTCTCTCCAGGCTCTGGTGATTTTCCGGTTGCTGCCCATGAGCCGCGCTGATCAGATGGCTGCAAATGATGGCCCAAAAGCAAACCGGAGCGCCCTATGCCCAATTCGACCCCTGACACAGCTGCTGCACCGCGCCATGGCGGGCGCATTCTGGCGGACCAACTGGCCATTTTGGGCGCTGAAAAGGTTTTCTGCGTGCCGGGAGAGAGCTATCTTGGTTTGCTGGACGGCCTTTATGATCACGCGGATCAGATCGACGTTATCACCTGTCGTCACGAAGGTGGCGCGGCCAATATGGCGGACGCCTATGGCAAATTGACTGGCAAACCCGCAATTTGTGCGGTGACACGTGGCCCCGGGGCGACCAATGCATCCAACGGGGTGCACACCGCCTTTCAGGACAGCACGCCGATGGTTGTGCTGATCGGTCAGGTGGCGACGTCGATGATGGATCGCGAGGCGTTTCAGGAAATTGATTATCGCCGAATGTTCGGAGAAATGGCGAAATGGGTGGCGCAAATTGATGACGTCAACCGCATACCCGAGTACATCTCCCGCGCTTGGCATGTGGCCATTTCCGGGCGGCCCGGGCCTGTGGTTTTGGCATTGCCGGAGGACACGTTGTCGGCCGTGGCGACGGTAAAAGACACGCGGCCTGCAAATGTCGGCTTTGGCGCTCCTGCGCCGCAAAACATGGTTCAATTGGCCGACATGTTGGCGGCTGCGCGTAAGCCTATGCTTGTGGTTGGCGGGCCGGGATGGAGCGCTAAAGCCGCTGATTTGACCCGTCAGGTGGCGGAAAAATTCGATCTGCCCGTGGCCACGACCTTCCGCTGTCAGGATTACTTTGACAACGGCCACCCGAACTATGCCGGCGTGATTGGCATCGCTGCATTGCCGTCTCTTTTGCAAAATGTGCGGGAGGAGGCGGATCTGTTGATCACCATCGGCAGTCGGTTTGGCGAGATGACGACGCAGGGCTATGAATTGATCGACAGCCCAGTGCCACAGATGCCCTTCGTGCATGTGCATCCCGGCCCCGAACAGCTGGGTCATGTCTATGCACCTGATTTGTCGATTGTGTCGTCTGCCGAGAATTTTCTGAGCGCAATGCTGGGCATGGACGCGCCGGACATGGACCGGTCAGATTGGACCCCGAAATTTCACCACAGATATCAGGCGTATCGTATTCCCACAGAGGTGCCGGGGGAATTGAACATGGGGCATGTGATCCGGCATGTGTCTGACACTTTGCCCGCGGACACAGTTTTCACAAACGGGGCCGGAAATTACGCAGTCTGGCTGCACCGGTTTCACGCCCATCGCGCCTATCGCACGCAGTTGGCGCCGACCAGCGGGTCGATGGGATACTCGGTTCCGGCCGCGGTGGCCGCTAAGATTGAAATCCCCGACCGCACGGTGGTCAGCGTCGCGGGAGACGGTTGTTTTCTGATGACCGCACAGGAAATGGCGACCGCCAAAAAATACGGGGCGGGGGTCATCTATCTGGTGGTGAACAACGGCATGTACGGCACAATCCGGATGCATCAGGAACGCCACCATCCGGGGAGAGTTATCTCCACCGATTTGGTGAACCCGGAATTTGTGACCTATGCCAACTCCTTTGGCATTCCGGGCGAAGTGGTGTCGCGCACCGAGGATTTCCCAGCCGCCTTGCAGCGCGCACAGGCGTCTGACGCGGGATATTTGATTGAGCTGCGGGTCGATCCGGAAGCGTTGACCCCAGCGCAATCGCTGTCGGATGTGCGCGCGCAGGGCGTGGCGGCACAAAAGGGATAAAGCCGGCGTCCGGCGCGCCTTAGCGCTCAGTCCATTGGCTTTGACCGGATTTGGAGAGGGCCACACGCTGTTTGCGCGTGGCCGGCCGAGTTTTTTTGTACCTATCCGTCGTCTTTGAGAGGCGGGAAGCGATAAAAGTTGTTCGCCTCGGCCCAATCCATGTGATTGCGCACATATTGTTGGGATGCATCGGACGGCGGATTGTAGTCCCAATGCTCGCCTGCGCCTGCTTCCATCGCGGCATGCAGGGCGCGCCGTGATTTTTGCGTTGCGATGACCTTTTTACGCAGGGCCTCTCCGTCCCACCGGTCCGCGACTTCTTTGGCAAAGGTTGCCGCCGCCTCGGCATGGTCAGGCAGGGCTGCAAGGTTCACGCGTTCCTCTGGGTCGGCGACCACGTCATACATTTGCGGTGGATCAATGTCGCAATGCACGTACTTCAAAGGTCCGCGCCGGATCATGAACACCGGGTACGGCGTCATTTCGGCGCAATATTCGCCGATGGCCTCGTCTTTGGGGTCATTTTCGCCGCGCGCCAAGGGCATCAATGACCGACCGTCGATAGGTTCTCCGACGATGTCGGGTGTGCCGCCTGCGATGTCGAGCATGGTTGGCAGCATGTCGACCAGTGAGCACGCGTTGGGCGCGCTGCCTTGTGCGATCCCGGGGCCGGCCATCACCAAAGGCACCCGCGCGGAATGTTCAAAGAAGTTCATTTTGTACCACAAATCCCGCTCGCCCAGCATGTCGCCGTGGTCAGCAGTGACAATCACAATGGTGTTGTCCAGTTCCCCCATCTCTTGGAGGGTTTGCGTTAGCTCACCAATTTTGCTGTCAAAATAGCTGATGTTGGCCAAATAGGCGCGCCGGGCCCGCAAAACCTCTTCGTCAGTCAAGGGCTTATAACTGGCCTCAATCCCGTCCAGCAGGCGTTTTGAAAAGGCATCTTGCTCTTCCATTGGGGGCACAAACGCGGGCATGTCGACGTCGTCGTCCGAATACAAATTCCACCATTCCGGCCGGGCAACGTATGGGTCATGCGGGTGAATAAAACTGGCGACCAATGCAAATGGCGCGTCCTTTCCTTGACCACGCCCACGGGCGACATCAATCAGCCAGCGCTTCGCGGCAAAGCCGACCTCATCGTCATAGTCGATCTGATACGTAGCCTGCGCGACGCCGCTTTCTTTGACGGTCTGCATATTGTGATACCACTTGTCGATGCGTTCATCGTGGGCTTCCCAATCCGGGGTCCAGGCAAAATCGGATGGATAGATATCGGTCGTCACACGATCCTCAAACCCGTGTTTCTGGTCGGGGCCAACGAAGTGCATTTTCCCCGACAGGCACGTACGGTAGCCGAGAGCCTTGAGATAATGTGCAAATGTGGGCACCGAGGCGCGGAATTCCGAGGCATTGTCGTAGGCAGCGATCCGGCTGATCAGCTGGCCTGACATAAATGAAAATCTGGACGGTGCGCACAGCGGTGAGTTGCAATAGGCGGCGTCAAATCGCATTCCGCGGGTGGCCAATGCGTCAAGGTGGGGGGTTTTTGCGGATCGATGGCCATAGGCACCTGTAAAATGGGGTGCAAGTTGGTCGGCCATGATGACCACGATGTTTGGACGGTCTGTCATAAGAGGCTCCGGTCAAAAAAATGTACGTGATGGCGAGAGTGTCACGTCAAACCGGAGGCGGTTGGTAATGCATCGCTTTGCAATGGGCGTTCCGTTGTTTCGCAGACCGCGTGCCACGGTTTTTGCGCGCCTTAAAGGGATAGCGGGTCAGGGCACAGCGGAGGCACATTGCGAGGGATCCTTGCATTTATGCGAAACACCCTGCGCGCATAGTGCACGCTTTCAAAGTGAAATCTTTGTTGGCGCACCGTGGATGAGTGATCAATCTTGCAGGGCTTTGGTCACGAAGTCCAAAAATGGCCCGATCAAATAGTCGGAGAAAGTTGTATCGCGCCCTGCGAAAACCAGAGACACGGGCATATCAATTGACAGCGTCAGACCCTCACCCATTTGCGCGCGCAGCTCTTTCATGTCCTGAGCGTCGATAGTGGCGACCCCATCATAGCCAAGAAGTGCACCGTCGCTGTTGCGTCGTGCTTCGGGCGAGAGGGACTGAATTTGAACCCGCACTTTTGGATGATTGCGTTGTGGCAGACTTGAAACAGTTAGATGACCTTGCATGCCGATGCGGGTTTGATCGATGGCATGAGGCGGCACTACAAAGGAGACGCGATGGGATTGGGTGGGCCGCGTCAAGGTCAGCACGGTTTCGCCGCGTGGCACAAACATTTGGTCGGTATCATAGTGCAGGCGCGCAATGGTGCCGTCGGTCGGCGCACGCAGTTCCGCGCTGCGCACTTGTGCGTCCAGTCGCAGGATTTGCATGCGAATGCGCGGAATGGCTTCCGCCACTTGACCCTGACGATCGAGAAGTTTCTGCCGCAAGTCCAATTCTTCGGCTTTGACTTGCAATGCGACTTGCGCGGTTTGTACGTGCAGCGCATTCACCTCCGCCCGTTCAGCTCGCATGCTGGCATCCAGATCCAGCATGGCTTCGAGTAATGTATCGTTGTCTGAGGCGCGCAGCGCGCCGGTTTGGACCAGTTTGCTGTACCGGTCGAATCTGGCTTGCATTGAGGCCCGCTGTTGTGTCCGGGCCAACAGACTGTTTTCCAGCCCGGCGGCCCGGTTTCGCATTGCTTCTGCTGATTGCGTGGTCGCATCGCGTCGGACATGCAGGACCTCAACCATATTGCGGATGCGCATCTCTGATTGGGTAGCGGCCTGCGGATTGCGTTCTGTCGTGTGGACACGAGCGGAAATTGAACCGGCTCCCGGCATTGAATCGGTCGCTTGATTTGTTGCATGTTTGGTTACGCCAAGGTGTGTGGCGGTTGTTAAGTCATCCGTCTGGGTGTTCAGCGCCCAGGCAAGGGCGTTCTGTTGATCTAGCAGTAATTGGAGACTGTTTTGCAACTGCACCTGTTGCGCGATTTCGTTGGAAACGTCCATTCGTATGAGGATCTGTCCGGCGTTTACGGACTGATGTTCTTTCACCAAAACCGCTTTAATGTCGCCGCCAAACGGGTGTTGAATGTCGAAATTTGGTTGCGGCCCATTGAGGTGACCTGTGGCGTGGATTGACGTCGCAAGCTTCGCAAGCGTGGCCCAGCAAGCAAATATCAGCACAAACAACTGCACAGAAATAAATCCTGCGCGCAGCGGACGAAGCACGTGGTAAGGTAGTTCGCTGTTTTGGTCATCTGGGCTTTCTGGTAGGGCGCGTGTGTTCAATGTGCGGCCCTTCCATTGAGAGGTCCGGCAGGAGTAGAGGCGGCGGCGCGAAAGACGGTCTGGCCGTCCGCTGAGCGGATATCAAAGGCATCACTAATGCGCGATATCACTGCGATTGCGGCCTCATCTGGAGGCAGGCCGGTGGGGTTGATGTCAGGGTTTTTGAGCAACGAAGTCACTTTGTGTACTTTGGGGCCGGCGGAGGAAGGTCGATCCTCGGTCATCGAAATTTCGCAGCTGTGCTCGTTGAGAAAACAAAAATGAAAGCTGGCGGCGCGCAGTTCATCGTTCGGGCCGTCGGCCAAAGCAAGATTAAAAATTTCGGTCGCCAAAAGCTCGGTTTTTTTGGATAGATCAGCATCGCCGCTGCGGGTGAATTGAGTGCCAATCCAATCCGTTAAATCTTTTAGGGACGTTTCCATCAATGGGAGTTCAATTCGCCGCCGCCCCACGTGCATACGGCCGAGAACCTCTGTTCGTGGTCCAAAATCGACCATGCGCCCTTGTTCAAGGGCGAGTACATAGTCCGCCAAACCCATAAGGCCGGATCTGTGGATCACCATTACGATGGTTGTGTCCATCTTTTTCAGGCGTGCCAGGGCCGCACAAAGCTGCCGCTCGCCGGCCGCATCCAACAGTGCGTTTGGCTCGTCCAGAAAGAGGTATCGAGGTGTGTGATAAATGGCGCGAGCCAATGCAACCCGTTGCTTCTGGCCGGCGGACAGGAGGTGCGCATGTGATCCTATGTCGGTATCGTAACTTTTCGGTAACGCGCTGATCAACCCGTGCACGCCAGCGGTTTTGGCAGCTGCCACAATGCGCGTGCCATTTGAGTCAGCGGCGAAACCGCTGATATTTTCAGCCAAAGTGCCGTGAAACAAATGCGCCTGTTGAGGGAGGTAGCCGACGTGAGCGGCCAAGCTGGGAACAGGTAAGGTTTTTATGTCGGTTTCTTCCAGCAACACTGAACCAATAGGGCAGGGGCAACACCGCTCAGAGCCTCCAAGAGTGTGGTTTTCCCTCCGCCTGAAGAGCCGACAACGGCGAGGCAGCTTCCAGGAGGCAACGCAAAGCTAATCTTTTCGAGGCGTGGCGGCGCCCCACCCCCACGTGGAAAAATCAGACTTTTGCAGCTAAGAGCCCCGGACAATTTGGGGATCTCGGTTGCAGAGGGTTCAGCAACATCCGGAATGGCGCCGAGGCGGTGAAACGCGCTGCGGGCAGCTGTCATTTGCGGCCATTGGATCAATATCTGTTCAATATTTGCGACGCTGCGGGCAAGGATCAGGCTGGCGGCGATCATGCCGCCAGCGCTCAGATCGCCGGTAACAACAAGTGCCGCGCCAAGGCTAAGCCCCAAGAGTTGCGTCGCGGCTCTCAGGAAGCTGGACAAACTCGCGGTTGCCACAGTGGGACGGGTCATTTGATCCGCAACTGAAAGGCGGCGTGACATCGTCGCAGAAAACCGATCAAGCAAGTTGCGGAACATGCCGGGCATGCCTGATCCGGCAATGACCACTTCGGCATCGCGCAGAGTGGTGGCCTCTTGCTGCGACAGCTTTGCATGCTGCGAGCGCCCCGCTCCAAGGAGGCTGTCGCCAGCCAGTCGCACCGTCGCAGACAGGCCCGTGAGGCATATCGCCATAGCCAGAAACCAAGGGTGAATGACCCAAAGAACCAGAAGAAACAGGGGTATCCATGGCAACATCAAGGCAGTGACCGCCGCGCCGCCGGACAACGCGCCCGAAAGCTGGTTTCGGTCCGTCATCAGGGCGTCGCGCACATCCCTTGGGCTGGCAAGAACCGCTGGCAAACTTGCGCGCTCCAGCCAGTGGGCCGCGCGATGAAAGCTCACATCACGCAGATACTCCACCATGGCTTGTAATGCCAACGCGCCTAACGCGACCCCCAACAGCATCGCGAGCGTGTGCATGTTTCCGGTTGGCACCACTCGATCGAGTACCTGCATCATGAAGATTGGGTTTACCAGAATGGCCAAGTTGGTGATCAGGCTCAGCGCGACAAGCGGCACGGAGAGACGCTTGAGCTGGCCAATGTTCGGGCTCGACAAAGGCGGCCTCCTCAGAGCAAAAAGTTGCTTTCGTCCAAATCGTCGGGCGACACGGATTTCAGGATCAGCCGGTCGTTGACTTCGCCGCCGGTAAGCGCACTCAGATCAATCACGGTTGCCCAGCCTTGATCTTGAATATGCGATTGAAGATCGGAATAATCGATGCCGTAGGCGGTCAGGTCAATCACATCCTGTTCGGTTTCAAAGTCGTGAATCATGTCGCTGCCACCACCGGCCGCGGATACAAAGGTGTCGGCGCTTCCGTCCTGATACCAATTGCCACCCCACAAGTGGTCGTTGCCTTCACCGCCGCTCAGGGTGTCGGAACCGGCGCCGCCCACAAGTTTGTCTGTGCCCGCGCCGCCCTCTAGCTGGTCATTGCCGGTGCCGCCGTTCAAGTAATCTCGCCCGGTGCCGCCGGACAAACTGTCCTCACCGGCGTTGCCAAAGAGCTTGTCGTTGCCAGCACCGCCTTGGACGTTGTCGTTTCCAACGCCACCGAAGGCGCGATCAGACCCGGAGTCGCCTGACAAAACATCGTCATCAGCCCCGCCATGCAGCGTGTCATCGCCGCCGCCACCAAACATGGTGTCCTCTCCCTGACCGCCGCGCAATTTGTCATTGCCGCCGGAGGTCGGCCCGATAGACGGGTTACGTACCAGCACAGAGCCAGTGGGGTCGACTTCGGCAAACGGGTCCGGCGCACGGGGATCGACTGCGCCGTCATTGCTGCCGGTGGATTGGGCTTCGGCCATGTATTCGCTAAAAGCAGCACCCTCGGTCCAATCGATGTTCACCTTGTAGATCCCGCCGACCGCATCCGTGGAACCATCAAGATCATGATCGCCCCGATTGAGCCCGAAGTAGAGGTTGCCATCGCCGTCCAGGAAAACCGCGCCATAGGCCCCTTTGGGCATGCCGGCCGTCATCCCGTCGTCATAGAGCGTCGCAGTGATGGGCACCGAGGTGATAACCGGGGTGTCGCCATCGTCAAGACCGCTCAGGTCTATCCGATGTACGGTGCCGCTGCCGCCATTGGCCCCGGGACTTTCGACGGCGTAAAACACGTCTTCTTCCGCGTTGTAGGCGATGTCGTAAGTGCGCCCTTGAAACAGGCCATTGGGCAGGTCGAAATTTGTCGCTTGTGGATTGCCGTTTTCATCCAGTTCGTTGACGTCAATCCGGGTCACGCGGTTGAGGCTGGACTGAAATGTCCAAAGATTACCCTCGTTGTCAAAATCGCCGACATAGTCGCCAACGGGTGTCGCCCCAACCCTATGGGCTTCGCCATTTGCATCGACCATGACCAGATCCCGCACCGACACAGGATTGCCCTGTGCATCGACGCCGTCGGCCTTGGCGATGCCATAGATTAGGTCGTCTTCCGTGTTGAAACCAATGGCATTAATGCGCAGACCCGTGGGGTCGCCAGCGACCTCGTATTGCTCGGTTTGCGTGTCAAACACGTTCAACTGTCCGTCGATCATTTGATAGAGCTTGGACTGACCTGGCGCGAAGGCCGCAACCTCGATGTCTTCGCCGCCAACCCTCACTTCTTTGGGGTAGGTGCAGATTGGTCCACTGGTATCGTATTTTGGGCCAGTGTCGGGGGGCGGAAGTTCGCGGAAGGTCAGCGTCCCTTCACCATCTTTGCCGACCACGTCCAAAGTGACCGTCTTGTAACCTCCGGAGTGCGCGTCCATCACACACACCACCTCATCGTCCCAAAGAACCTCCATCACGCAGGAAGAAGATCCGCCGGACATGTTCGCGGCCATGTCAAAAGACAAACTGTAAGTTTCGCCCTCAACAGTCTGAATTGTTTGTGAAATTTCGGGTGTTTCGCCGCTATCATCGACGCGCCAGCTTCCGCCTCCGGCAATTTGTGCGAAGGTGCCGCCGCTGCCCTCCACGCCCCCGGTCAACAGATTGCCATCTGCCAAGTCGCCATGCACCAGGTCGTTGCCGGAACCTGCATTGATCGTATCGGCGCCAATGCCGCCCTGACCGGTGTCGTCTCCGCTTTCAAGGTTGACGATATCATCGCCAGCACCACCGTCCGCGCGGTCGCGCCCTGTGCCAGCATTAATGCGATCCGCGCCAGCCCCCGCGCTTAGATCGTCATTTCCACCGTTCCCGAGCAAAACGTCGTCCCCATCGCCGGTGGTGATCACGTCATTGTAGTCGCGCGTCACCGGCGTGCTAGTGGTGTTGATGGCATCGGGGTTGAAAACCCATTGCCCGTCGACAAATGCCCATTCATCACCGACCATATCTCCTGCGGCGAGGTCATTGCCGCCGTCAGTTTCGATGGTATCGCTGCCGGAGTTGCCGTTGATGGAATCGACGATCCCGTCTGGCGACAAGATCGTGTCGTCGCCGGTCGTTCCCGTTACGGAATTCACACCGGCGTCAGGGCTGTTTTCTACCATAACCAATACCTTTTGAAACAATCAATTTGCGGCCATGGTGCGGCAACTGTGATAATGAAGCGTTAACAGTTCCCCTTTTGTTCAGGTGAGCAGGCTCGCTCGCCCGCGGTTGGTCGCATCAAGACCGCCGGGACACGTATTGGTTTCAACGGCTTGCTGGGCTCAGTGAAGGCACGCGTAAAAGTGCTTGATGGTTCGAACCCGACACCAAAGAGATTGGGTGTCGGCAGAGATACCCTGTCCCACAGAACCCTCACAGGGGACCAGACCGATGGGGCATAAACAGGGGCATTATCGGGACCCTTGGGGTGCCTGACTGCTAAATTTAACGATCCAGAGAAAAGTGGCTGGGATGGTAGGATTCGAACCTACGGTACACTGTACCAAAAACAGTTGCCTTACCACTTGGCTACATCCCAACGTGAGCGGGTATTTACTGGCCGATGAAGGCGGGTGCAAGACCCGAATCGAGTTTTGTTGCGGAAATTTTCTGTTTTCTGTTCAGGTATTCTTCAGGAACTTCTCAAAGGTACCCCGCGTCATTTTCGCGGAGCACCGATGGACAAAGACAAGTGCCGCACGGCAGAGTTGCGACAGGTAAATTGAGGAGAGAGACGATGTTCCTGGGAATACGTCCAGAGATGGAAAGCCTGCTCGAGCAGGTGCGGGATATGATCCAAAACGAGATCATGCCGCTGGAAGCAGAGTATCACAAGGAGATCGGCACTGGGGATCGCTGGACGTTCACGGAACGGCAGACAGAAATCCTGGAAGGGCTGAAATCCAAGGCGAAAGAACGTGGTCTGTGGAACTTCTGGCTGACAGACAGCGAGCGCGGCTTTGGTCTGACGACCGTGGAATATGCTTTCTTTGCAGAAGAGATGGGCAAGACGCCATTGGGCGCGGAAGTGTTCAACTGCGCGGCGCCTGACACCGGCAATATGGAGGTTTTTGAGCGTTATGGCACCGAGGCCATGAAGCAAGAGTGGCTGACGCCTCTGCTGGAAGGCAAAATCCGGTCTGCTTACCTTATGACCGAGCCCGATGTGGCCTCGTCAGACGCCACCAATGTCTCCATGGAATGCGTTCGTGACGGTGATGAATATGTGCTAAATGGCGAGAAGTATTGGTCTTCTGGTGCAGGCGATCCACGCTGTAAGGTCTATATTGCCATGGTGAAAACCGGCGGAGATGACCTTCCAGTTCACAAACGCCAATCGATGATTGTGGTGCCGTCAGATGCCGAAGGTATCGAGATCCTGCGCCCGATGATGGTTTATGGTCAGGACGATGCGCCACACGGTCACATGCACATCAAGTTCACCAACGTTCGCGTGCCAGTAGATGCCATTCTGCTGGGCGAAGGGCGTGGATTTGAGATCGCGCAAGGCCGGCTTGGCCCAGGCCGCATCCACCACTGCATGCGTGCCATCGGTCAGGCTGAATCGGCGCTGGCGCAGATGATCCGACGCTCGTTGGATCGTGAGGCGTTCGGCAAACAGCTGGCGCATTTGGGCGCGAACTATGACATCATTGCCACCTGCCGGATGGAGATCGAACAGGCGCGTTTGCTGTGTCTGAAAGCGGCCTGGATGATGGATCAAGGCGATGCCCGCGCGGCAGCGCCTTGGATCAGCCAGATCAAGGTTGTCGCTCCGAACGTAGCGCTCAAGGTTATCGACGAAGCTGTGCAGATGCATGGTGGCACTGGTGTGAGCCAGGATACGCCACTGGCAGCGGCCTGGACCGGCATCCGGACGTTGCGTCTGGCAGATGGTCCGGACGCCGTGCACCGCCGTCAGGTGGCACGGGCGGAGCTTCGCAAATATACCCAACAAAAAGTGTAAATACCGCCGTCGGTATCGCGTCGGTATTACGGTGGTATCGCGACAGTGCGAAAATTGGGGCCTTTCGGGGCCCCTTTTTTGCGTTTCATGGACGCTCCGTTGCGATTTTAGCTTTGCGCTTACCTGAGCTTTGCTTTGGAAAAGCCGAAAACAATATTTGGTGTTTTTGAATTGTCGGCCTGAGCATTGCAGTGTGCAAATATTTGCGCCTCTTTCAGCGGAACGCTTAGCTGGAGGCATGTCATATGAAATCGCGCACCAAAGTGGTCGTCATTGGCGGCGGCATTGCAGGCTGCTCAACGCTGTATCACCTCACTCAGGAGGGGTGGAGCGATGTGGTGTTGGTTGAGCGCAATGAGTTGACCAGTGGCACAACGTGGCATTCTGCGGCTCAGGTGACAAATTTTGGCATGAACCAGACCATGGTGGGGCTGAAAACTCATTCGATCAACCTCTACAAAGAGCTGGCTGAAGATCCGGAGTATCCGATCAATTACCATCATGGGGATGGGGGCATGCGTTTGGCCAACACAGAGGCGCAGATGCAGGGGTATCGGCATTTTGCGTCAATGGCCCGCGGGATGGACGTGCATTTTGAGGTGCTCAATGCCGAAGAATGCGCGCGGCGGCATCCGCTGATCTCGACCGAGAATATGATCGGCGGTCTTTGGGATCCGCTGGATGGCGACATTGATCCCGCACAGTTGTGTCAGGCGCTGGCGCGGCGCGCGCGCAAGGCCGGTGCTGAGGTCTATCGCAACACGCCCGTTACAGGCCTGACCCAACACAAAGACGATACATGGACGGTGCACACAGAACATGGCGATATTGATTGCGATATCGTTGTCAATGCGGGCGGGTATCGGGTGAACGAGGTCGGCGCGATGATGGGTGTGCATCATCCGGTGGCGTCGATGGAGCATCAGTATTTTCTGACGGAAGACATCCCTGCGATCAAAGACGCGGGGCATCGAATGCCGCTGATCCGCTGCCCGATCAGCGACTATTATTGCCGACAGGAAAAGAACGGCCTTTTGGTCGGGTTTTATGAACAGGACTGCAAGACGTGGGGCATGGACGGGATTGACCCGAATTTTGTCAACGCGCTGTGTCCGGATGATCTTGAAAGGGTCATGGATGTGCTTGAGGGGGCGTTTGAGCGAATGCCCGCGCTGGCGGACGTCGGTATCCATACGGTGGTGAATGGGCCGATCACATACACAATCGACGGCGCGCCGCTGGTTGGGCCGATCCCGGGCAAGCGCAACGCGTTTTGCATCATCGGGCTGCGCGCTGGATTGGGCGAGGGGGGTGGTCATGGCTGGCTTTTGGCGCAACAGATCGTCCATGGTGAAGCGCAGTATGACACGTGGTGCATTGATCCGCGCCGCTTTGCGGGCCACACCAATGTCGAGTTGACCGCGTTGAAAGCGATCGAAGATTACCAAAACGAATTCCGGTTTCATTTTCCGCATGAGCACCGCCCAGCGGGGCGCAACGCGCGCACCACACCTTTGACGCCGGTTTTCGCAGCCGAAGGTGCGGAATTCACCGTGGTGAATGGTTGGGAGCGGGTTGAGTACATCAAGCCGACACCAGATTTTCATCCGACGCTTGGGTTCGGGTTTGACGAAGCTTTTGACGTCGTCGCAGCCGAGGTGAAGAACGTGCAAGACAACGTTGGTCTGTGTGAGGTCAACGGGTTTAACCGGTTTGAGATCACCGGCGCAGACCGGCATGCGTTCTTGGATCGGATGTTCTGTGGCACGGTCACCAAGCGGGACGGGCGCGTCGGGCTTGGGTATTTGTTGAACGCTCACGGCATGATCAAGGGCGAGGCGACGATTGCCAATATCGCCGCCAGCGAGCGCGGCCCGGGTCGGGTTTGGTATGGATCGGCGGCGGCCAGTGAATTGCACGACATGGATTGGCTGCAAAGCCATTTGGGCGCGGATGAGGACGTTCAAATCCGCAGTTTGACCAATGATTTCACGATCCTTGTGTTGGCTGGGCCCAAGGCGCGGGATGTGCTGTCCGCCTCCGCGCGCGGCGATTGGTCCAAGGAGGCGTTTCCTTGGCTGTCGGTGCGCGAGTGTTTCATTGGATATGCACCGGCCACCGTGTTGGGCGTCAGCTTTTCCGGTGAGCTGGCATATGAAATCCATGTTCCCAATGCCTCGCTTTATGCAGCGTATCTGGCCTTGCGGGAAGCCGGTGTAGCCCACGGGATGACGCTGTTTGGCGCCCGCGCGGTGGATGCGATGCGCATGGAGAAAGGGTTTTTGCACTGGAAAGCCGATCTGTTGACCGAGTTTGACCCGTTTGAGACAGGGCTTGAGCGGTTTGTGAAGCTCGAGAAAGCTGATTTCATTGGCAAAGCCGCGTTGCTGGAACGGCAGGTGGCGGGGCCGCGTAAGAAACTGGTGACGCTCAAGGTTGATGCCACCCATGCGCCTGCGCACGGCGGTGCTTCGTTGATGCGAGATGACGCGGTGGTGGGCACGGTGACTTCAGGTGACTGGGGGCATCGGACGGGTCTGAACCTGGCCTATGCGTTTGTTGATCCCGAAATGGCAGTCGATGGAAATTCGGCGCAATTGGATCTTTGCGGGACACTTGTTGAGGCCACGGTCATTGCGCCGTCGCCGTATGATCCGGAGTTTTCCCGGATCAGAGGGTAGGGGGAGACCCCGAACAGAATTGAGGGCGCGGCCCGAATAGGAGCGTGGCGACACGCGAACAAAGTGAGTTGACGAGATGGCGATTATCTATCTGAAAAAAGCTGGTCCGCGTCCTGTGTCGGAAGGCAGCGACATCCGCGACTTGGTGCAAATCATGCTGACCAACATTGAACGCGAAGGTGAAGACGCGGTTCGGCGGTATGCAAAGCAATTGGATGGGTGGACCGGCGACATTGTGTTGTCGGACGTCGACCGCAAAGCCGCTTGCGCGCGGGTGCCGCAGGACTTGAAGGAAGACATCGGGTTTGCCCATGCCAACATTCGCCGGTTTGCAGAAGCGCAACTTGCCACAGTGGGGGAATTTGAAATCGAGGTGATGCCGGGGCTGATCGCCGGGCAAAAGCAGATCCCGGTGTCGAGTGCAGGGTGTTACGTTCCCGGTGGGCGATACAGCCATATTGCCAGCGCTCTGATGACGATCACCACGGCAAAAGTCGCTGGTGTTCCGAACATCACCGCAGTGTCACCGACCCGACCTGAGACAGGAATTCCCGACGCAATTGTGTATGCGATGGATCTGAGCGGGGCTGATGTGATCTTGAATTTGGGTGGTGTTCAGGGCATTGCGGCGATGGCACAGGGGCTGTTTGATGCCCAACCTGCAGACATTCTGGTGGGGCCTGGAAATTCTTACGTGGCGGAGGCAAAACGGCTGCTGTTTGGCAAGGTGGGCATTGATATGTTCGCAGGTCCGACGGATTCACTGGTGATTGCGGATCACACGGCATCGGCAGAAACCGTCGCTTGGGATCTGGTCAGTCAAGCCGAACATGGCGTCGACAGTCCGGTCTGGCTGGTGAGCACAGACGCGGCGCTGGCCAATGATGTCATGGCGCGTGTGCATCCCCTCATTGACAGTTTGCCGGAGCCGAATGCGACGGCTGCCCGCACCGCGTGGGCGGAGCGCGCCGAAGTTATTGTGTGCGACACGAGAGAAGAAGCGGCGCAGGTGTCGGACCGATACGCGCCGGAACATCTTCAGGTTCAGGCGGATGATCTTGATTGGTGGTTGGATCGGTTGTCGGCCTATGGATCGCTGTTTTTGGGCGCGGAAACCACGGTGTCCTTTGGCGATAAGACCTCTGGTCCCAACCATGTGTTACCGACCGATGGCGCGGCCAGATACACTGGGGGGCTGTCGGTTCACAAGTTCACCAAGACCGTTACGTGGCAGCGGTGCACACCACAGGCGTCGCATGATCTGGCCATGCGCACGGCAAAGATCAGCCGCATTGAAGGCATGGAAGGTCATGCGCGGGCGGCGGAGTTGAGGCTTTTGCCAGCGCCGTCGTAGGAATGGTGTTCGGGCCTAAATTGGCCGGTTCGTTGCGCGCGCCAACCCGTCGGTCACTGCTGTGAACACCTCGGAGAGACTGTGGTCTGCGTTGGGCGTCACGGACTTGACCGCGTCAGACACCACGTTCAGCAAACTTGATCCGCCGACATAGATCACACGGTCGATTTGATCTGCCTGAAGTCCGGCCATGTCCAGCGTGTCATTCACGCCCTTGCGCATGTCGGCGCCATAGGGGGAGAGGATCTCGGTGAGTTTGCTTGGCGGCAGCGGGACGGTCAGGTTGCGCTCGATTTGCGAAAGGTCGATCGCTGAGGCGTCGGCGTTCCGGTTGGCGGCAATTTTTCCGGTCTCGGTAGCAAAGGCGATATCGTGCGCGAGTTCATCGCGCAGCACATCTGCCAGACGAGAGAGTTTTGCCGGCTCCTCTGCCTGTTTTGACATCTCCGCGACCTTGCGCTGGGTTTGTGCGGTGTAAAGGAATGGGATTTTTTCCCATGTTGCCAGATCATTGAAGATCGCATTTGGCGTCGGGAAGCGGCCGGGGCCGAAGTGATCGCGCAGCAGGCTGCCTTTGCCAAAGTAGGGCATAACCTCGGCAAAGCTCAGTGCGCGGTCAAAGTCGGTACCGCCAATGCGCACGCCATGATTGGCAAGAATGTCGACGGTGCCGTCGTGAGTGCGGAACAGCGAAAAGTCCGAGGTGCCGCCGCCAATATCCACAATCAGGCCGATGCCCTTGCCATCCACCAAAGCGCCATCTGCGATGGCGGCGGCTTCGGGTTCGGCCAAAAAGGTTACGTCAGTAAACCCTGCCGCGAGATAACAGTCGCGCAGGTCGTCTTCGGCCTGTTGTTCGCGTGCATCGCCTGTGCCGTGAAAGACAACAGGGCGGCCGGAAACGGCGTGTTCAAACGTCAGGCCGGTTTGGATTTCGGCCTGGGTTTTGATGTGGCGCAGGAAGCGGGCGATAATGTCGACAAACGTCACGCGCGTGTTCAGAATCTGGCGCTTTTCATGCATCAGGCCGGTGCCCAGCACACGTTTAAGGGCGCGCATAAAGCGGCCTTCCAGCCCTTCGAGCAGCGCCTGATTGGCGGGCTCTCCCAAGAGGGTTTTGCGCGTCTCAAAGTCGAAAAAAAACGTGGTGGGCAGAGTGGTGTTGCCGCCGTCAAATGTGATCAGCCTCGGGTGGCCGTCCTGCATAAAGCCGGCAGCGGAGTTTGAGGTGCCGAAGTCGATGCCCAACGCGCGTGTCATGGCCTTGCCTTTTGCGGTTTTGAAGGCGGCGAGACCTACGACCGTCGCCACCGTCTGTCAAGCAGGCTTGGGAATGAAAAGGAACAGCCATAGGAGGCTGTCCTGTGTTTTGTCGAATTGGGCAACATGGGTGTCGATTGTATTGCGGATCGGGGTGCAGCTTTTTGGGTGGGGTCGCAGCCCCCAAAAGGACAATACCTTGCAGCGTGGCAAGCGTGGCACCGGCGTTTTGGGTGGCGTTGCGTTTGAACATTTCGTCTTTGCGCAGGACGCTGTCTTGAAGCCGCCGCGTTAAAAAGCCGGACGTGAGGCGCCCGGCTTTTTGACTGGTTTTGAAGTGCGTGTGCGCCTTAACCTTGCAGGCTGCGCACTTCCAGATCCTCTTCGCGCATCGCTTGCATGGCCTGAGCGGCGGCATGGCTGGCGGCTGCGGTGGTGAAGTAGGGAATCCTGTCGTAGAGCGCGACGGCGCGGATTTCGCGACTGTCTTCAACGGCTTGGGTGTCTTCGGTGGTGTTCATCACCAGCGAGATTTGGCCGTCCTTGAGCATGTCGACCACGTTGGGGCGGCCCTCATAAACTTTGTTGACCACATCGCAGGCGATGTTTTCGCCGTTCAGGAAACCCGCAGTGCCGCGCGTGGCGACAATGCCAAAGCCCAGATCGATCAGGGTTTGCGCGGTTTCCACCAGGTCTGGCGTTTTGTCGGCATCTTTGATCGAGAAGAAGACCTTGCCCGATTCAGGCAGGTGCATGCCTGCGCCCATCTGAGCCTTTAGAAAGGCACGCGGGAAACTGCGGTCCCAGCCCATGACTTCGCCGGTTGAGCGCATTTCTGGGCCCAATATGGTGTCAACGCCGGGGAAGCGGGCAAAAGGCAGCACGGCCTCTTTGACGGAGAACCACGGCATGTTCGGGTCGGCCAACGTCATCTGGTCAGCGATTGGTTGATCCTTGGTCGTGTCACCCTCTTTGTAGGGGGGGCGCTTGGGGAAGTCGGCGAGTTTTTCGCCAGCCATGATGCGCGCTGCAATCGAGGCGATGGCGCTGTCGGTGGATTTTGCCACAAACGGCACCGTACGCGAGGCGCGCGGGTTGACCTCGATGAGGTAGATTTCACCGCTTTTCACGGCGAACTGCACGTTCATCAAACCCACAACATTCAGCGCAATTGCGAGCGCGTGGGTCTGACGTTCGATCTCGGCAATAATGTCTTCGTCCAGCGAGTAAGGTGGCAGCGAGCAAGCGCTGTCGCCGGAGTGCACGCCTGCCTCTTCGATGTGCTGCATGATGCCGGTGATGTGCACATCCTTGCCATCACAGAGCGCATCCACGTCGAGTTCGACCGCGCCATCAAGATAGCTGTCCAGCAGAACCGGACTGTCGCCGGACACAACCACGGCCTCGGCGATATAGCGTTCCAGTTGCGCCATGTCGCGCACGATTTCCATCGCGCGGCCACCCAGCACATAGGACGGGCGGATCACCAGCGGGAAGCCAATCTTGCCGGCAATCACGATCGCTTCGGCGTCAGTGGAGGCGATGCCATTGTTAGGCTGCTTGAGATTGAGTTCATTCACAAGCGCTTGAAAACGCTCACGATCTTCGGCGAGATCAATGGCGTCAGGCGTGGTGCCGAGGATCGGGATGCCTTCGTTTTGCAGCGCGTTTGCCAGTTTCAGCGGTGTTTGGCCGCCGAATTGCACGATCACGCCATGAAGCGTGCCGTTGTCCTGTTCGACACGCAGGATTTCCATGACGTGTTCAAACGTCAGTGGTTCAAAATACAAGCGATCCGAAGTGTCATAGTCTGTCGACACGGTTTCGGGGTTGCAGTTGATCATGATGGTTTCATAGCCCTGCTCGGTCAGCGCATAGCAAGCGTGACAGCAGCAGTAATCAAACTCGATACCCTGACCGATGCGGTTGGGGCCGCCCCCAAGGATCACAACTTTTTTGCGGTCCGATGGCCGCGCTTCGCATTCTACGTCGCCCATCATCGGGGCCTCGTAGGTGGAGTACATATAAGGTGTTTGCGCCTCAAACTCGGCGGCGCAGGTATCGATGCGTTTGAAGACGGCGGTTACGCCAAGGTTCTGGCGGGCGCGGCGCACATTGTCT
Source organism: Shimia sp. SK013 (assembly GCF_001292625.1). Classification (GTDB taxonomy): domain Bacteria; phylum Pseudomonadota; class Alphaproteobacteria; order Rhodobacterales; family Rhodobacteraceae; genus Shimia. Next base: position 959,720 of record NZ_LAJH01000009.1, on the reverse strand, counting down.
TCGTCGCGGCCGGACAGAGTGGCGAGGCGGGCGTCGGTAAAACCGAGCATTTTGAGGCGGCGCAGGCCGTCCTCGGTCAGGGGCAAACCAGAAGCGCGCACGTCCGCCTCGGCGTCGACGATTTCGCGGATACGGTCAAGGAACCACGGGTCAAACATGGTGACGTCGTGGATTTCTTCGTTGGTCAGGCCGTGGCGCATGGCCTGCGCGATGGTGCGCATGCGGTCCGGGGTGGCGACGCTGATGGCTTTGATGACCATAGCGCGGCCCAGCGAGGTGTCGTCGGCGCCTTCGATTTCCACTTCGTCAAATCCGGTTAGCCCGCTCTCCATCGAGGCCAGAGCTTTTTGCAAGGACTCGTGGATGGTGCGGCCGATGGCCATTGTCTCGCCCACGGATTTCATCGCGGTGGTCAGATATGGCTCGGCGCCGGGGAATTTTTCGAAAGCAAATTTCGGGATTTTGGTGACGACATAGTCGATTGTCGGCTCAAAAGACGCAGGGGTTACTTTGGTGATGTCGTTGTCGAGTTCGTCCAGCGTGAAGCCGACGGCCAGTTTCGCAGCGATCTTGGCAATCGGGAAGCCAGTGGCCTTGGACGCCAAAGCGGATGAGCGGGACACACGCGGGTTCATTTCGATCACAACCATGCGGCCGTCAGCAGGGTTCACCGCCCATTGCACATTGGAGCCACCTGTTTCCACGCCGATTTCGCGCAGAACTGCGATCGAGTGGTTGCGCATGACCTGATACTCTTTGTCGGTCAGCGTCAGCGCTGGGGCCACGGTGATGGAGTCACCCGTGTGCACGCCCATCGGGTCGATGTTTTCAATGGCGCAGACGATGATGGCGTTGTCGGCGCGGTCGCGCACGACCTCCATTTCGAATTCTTTCCAACCCAGCAACGATTCATCGACAAGGATCTGGTTGACGGGAGAGGCATCCATGCCGGTGCGACAGAAGTGGAGGTAATCTTCGCGGTTATAAGCCACGCCACCACCGGTGCCGCCCATGGTAAAGGCCGGGCGGATGATCGCCGGAAGACCGATGTCATCGAGTTCTGCCAGCGCCAGACGCACGCCTTCGTCAAGGTCGGTCGAGCCGTCGTCACGTTTCGGAGCGGTCACGATTGAGGCGCGCGGGTTTTCGATGCCAAGCCGGTCCATGGCTTCGCGGAAAAGTTTGCGGTCTTCGGCCATTTCGATGGCGTCGCGATCCGCGCCGATCATTTCAACGCCGAATTTTTCGAGCACGCCCATTTCCTCAACCGCGAGAGCAGTGTTAAGGCCGGTCTGGCCGCCCATAGTCGGCAGCAACGCGTCGGGACGTTCTTTTTCGATGATCTTGGCGACAAACTCGGGGGTGATCGGTTCGATGTAGGTCGCGTCCGCCATATCGGGATCGGTCATAATTGTGGCTGGGTTGGAGTTCACCAGAATGACGCGATAGCCTTCTTCACGCAGGGCCTTACATGCCTGAGCGCCGGAGTAGTCAAACTCGCAGGCTTGGCCAATCACAATGGGGCCAGCCCCGATGATCATGATCGAGGAGATGTCTGTTCTTTTTGGCATGGTGGACCTCGGGCTTGGAGGCGACGGGCAGCTGTCGCCGTATGCGCAAATTGTCGTGGGTTATACGGATCACAAAGAAAGGCGCAAGGGGGATCGCTCTAGGAGCGGGATTTTGGGTGATTTCATTGTTTTTTGGGCGTCGAGGCGCGTCGGCGTGCCGAAATCAGACCATTCAATGGACGGGGTGGTAGCCCGCAGATTCGGCTGACCGGAAGAAAATGTCCAGATCACTGACGCACAAAATGAGGCTAAGACGGAGGCTTTGGAATTTCATTGCACACGATCGCAATCGCCTTTTGTGCTGGGCTGGGCATGTTTTTCCGATCAGGCAAGGTGGTCAGGCCGTTTTGAGCCACTTTGGCGGGCTGTTGGCTTGACTTTGGCCGCTCAAACAGGTGTATCGGCGCGACTGTAGTAATTCACCCTGAAAGAGGGCCCGCACATGCACGCCTTTCGCAGCCATACCTGCGCCGACCTGAATAAATCCAACGTGGGCGAGACCGTCCGCCTGTCCGGCTGGGTGCATCGCATCCGCGATCACGGCGGCATCCTGTTTGTCGATCTGCGCGACCACTATGGCATCACGCAGGTTTTGTGCGATCCCGACAGCCCGGTGTTTGCCGACATGGAAAAGGTGCGCAGCGAGTGGTGTATCCGCATCGACGGCAACGTCAAAGCCCGTGACGCCGATCTGGTGAACGACAAAATTCCGACCGGTGAGGTTGAAGTCTTTGTGCGTGATCTCGAAGTACTGGGCGCGGCTGACGAGCTGCCGCTGCTGGTGTTTGGCGATCAGGAATACCCTGAAGAGACCCGCCTGAAGTATCGCTTCCTTGATTTGCGTCGTGAGCAGATGCAGCAGAATATGACTATGCGGTCCGACGTTGTGACCAGCATGCGCAAGCGTATGTGGGGCAATGGCTTCCGCGAGTATCAGACGCCGATCATCACCGCATCCAGCCCTGAAGGTGCGCGCGATTTCCTTGTGCCGTCGCGTATTCACCCCGGCAAATTTTATGCGCTGCCGCAAGCGCCACAGCAGTTCAAACAGCTGATGATGGTTGCGGGCTTTGACAAATATTTCCAGATCGCACCGTGTTTCCGTGACGAAGACCCGCGTGCGGATCGCTCACCCACAGATTTCTATCAACTCGATATGGAAATGTCGTTTGTCGAGCAGCAAGACGTCTTTGACACCATCGCGCCGGTTCTGGCGGGTGTGTTTGAAGAGTTCGGCGGTGGTCGCAAGGTGGATGCGCCGAACGAATGGCCGCAGATTCCCTATGCCGAAGCAGCGCTGAAATATGGCTCCGACAAGCCCGACCTGCGCAACCCGATTGAGATGCAAGTTGTGTCTGAGCATTTTGCAGGCTCCGGTTTTGCGATCTTTGCCAAGCTGTTGGAACAAGAAGGCACCGAAGTGCGCGCCATTCCAGCGCCCACAGGTGGGTCGCGCAAATTCTGTGACCGCATGAACAAATTCGCGCAGCAAGAAGGCTTGCCGGGCATGGGCTATATCTTCTGGCGCAAACAGTCGGCCGATAGCATTGCGCAAGAGCAGGGCATTTCCGTCAAGGACGTGAACGCCAAGATCAAAGCGGGCGAGATCGTGCTGGGCGAAGAGGCCGCCGGACCGCTCGCGAAGAATATCGGTCCCGAGCGCACAGAGGCGATCCGTCAGCAGCTGGGTCTGAAAGTCGGTGATGCGGCCTTCTTCCTGGGCGGCAAACCCAAAGCCTTTGAACCGGTTGCGGGGCGTGCGCGCAACGTGATTGGCGATGAGCTTGGTCTGACCGACACCAACCGGTTTGCCTTTGCATGGATCGTGGACTTCCCGATTTATGAAGCAGATGAGGAGACCGGCAAGGTCGACTTTGAGCACAACCCGTTCTCGATGCCGCAGGGCGGTTTGGATGCGTTGAACGGTGATCCGCTGAAGGTCTTGGGCTATCAGTATGATCTGGCATGTAACGGCTATGAGTTGGTGTCGGGTGCGATCCGGAACCACAAGCCGGACGTGATGCTGAAAGCGTTTGAGATCGCAGGCTATGATGAGGCCGAAGTGAAGAGCCGGTTCGGCGCGCTTTACAAAGCCTTCTCTTACGGCGCACCGCCCCACGGCGGGTGTGCTGCTGGTGTGGACCGCATCGTGATGCTGCTGGCTGATCAGCTCAACATCCGCGAAGTGATGCTGTTCCCAATGAACCAGCGCGCCGAAGACCTGATGATGAACGCCCCAAGTGAGCCGGCGCCAGATCAGTTGATGGAGCTGAGCTTGCGGGTCATTGCTCAGGACTGAGCATGATCCAAAAGGTGCGTGCATGGGTAATGATCGCTGCGCTGGTTTTGACTGGCGCGGCGGCTACGGCTGACGCGATCCCTGCAGGGTTCAATGACCAAGATATAGACTGGCATGATCTGGACTCCGGTTTGGACGCTGCGCAGGCCACGGGCAAGCCGATCTTTCTGGTTGTGCACGCCACGTGGTGTCCGGTCTGTCATGAATACCGAAACGTTTTTTTTCATAGCAAGATCGTGGCGCAGAGCCGCAATTTTGTGTTTGTGTTGGTGGATCAGGACCGAGAGCCAAACGCGGCGGCGCGGTATGCACCTGATGGCGCGTATATTCCACGCTCGATGGTTTTGGATGCGACTGGTACCTTGCAAACCAAGTTCAATTCCGGCTTTTCCAAGCATCGCTATTTTCTTGATCCGTCTTCCCACAAGCAATTAAGCGGCGTGCTTAGGAAAGCGGCGCGGTAAGGCCGAGCGCTGTTGGGCAGCGGCAAGAGTTCGCCGTCACAAAGAATTGGTCAATCCGGCCTTTGTGATCCGGTATTATCGCGTACACTGAGTGGGTAGGTCATCAAAGAGTGCGCGCATGTCTTTTTCTTCCACGTTGGCGGCCCATCGGTTCGGGTACGGGCTGTCGCCGGAGATTGCTTCCCCGAAGTCGGTGAATGCGATGTTGCGCGCGCTTCGAGGGCGGGATCGTGCGGCGACGCAATTTGCTTTGCCGCCTGTGTCTGACGTTCACGCGCTTACCGCCGAGTTTCGCCGGTTGCAGAAGGTGCGGCGCAAGGCGTTAAGAGCGGGGCGGGACGACGGGCCGGAGCAAGCCGCGTTTGATGCATTCAAAAAAACCAGCAGACCGGAGATTTCACTCTGGACGGTGCAGGGCGTTTTGCGGCGCGTCTGGTCGGAGGACGGGTTGCGGGAGCGGTTGGTAGATTTTTGGACCGACCATTTTGCCGCAAGGGGCAAGAATTACGATTTTCGCACAAATGAGGCACATTACGCGGAAACGGCGATCCGGCCTTATGTAAGCGGAAAATTCGCGGACTTGCTGGAGGCGGCGGTGCTGCATCCAATGATGCTGCACTTTCTGGATCAGAATGCGTCGGTGGGCCCCGACAGCCTTTTTGCGCGGCGCCGGCCCAAGCAGAGCCGTGGGTTGAATGAAAATCTGGCGCGCGAAATTCTTGAGCTGCACACGTTGGGTGTTGGCGGGGCTTATGAGCAGAAAGATGTGCGCCAGTTGGCCAAATTGCTGACCGGGGTGCGCGCCGAACACGACATTGAGTTGAGGTTTGAACCGCGACGTGCGGAGCCGGGAGCGGAAACCGTGTTGGGGCGCAGTTACGGCGGTACGGAACGGGCAGAACTGGAAGATGTGCAGGCGGTGTTGCGGGATCTGGCAGTGCATCCGGACACAGCCGGACATCTGGCGCGAAAAATGGCCGTGCATTTTGTAGCAGACGCGCCGGACGCGGAAATGGTGGCGTCGATGAAGGCCGCGTTTGTGAACACAGACGGGGATCTGTCCGCGATGACCGAGGCGATGTTGCGCCATCCGGCCGCGTGGCAAGCCGCGCGGCGCAATTTCAAGCAGCCGATGACCTTTCTGTGCTCGGCCCTGCGTGGGCTGGCGGTGCCCGTTGCCCGTATGAACGCATTGCAGGGCGCTGGGTTGCAACGCTACGTCGGCGCGCCGCTGCGTGCGATGGGGCAGCCTTTGGGCAAACCGTTGGGGCCGGATGGGTTTTCGGAGGCCGACGGACATTGGTTGAGCCCGCAAGGTTTGGCGGCGCGGTTGCAGTGGAGCCTGTCGGCGCCGGTGGATCTGGCGCGGCCTTTGCCGGACCCACGCCGGTTTGTGCTGGATGTGTTGGGCGAGGACGTGCCGAAGGAAGTATTGTTTGCCGCCAAGGCAGCAGAAAGCCGGAGAGAGGGCGTGGCGCTTGTGCTGATGTCCCCGGCGTTTCAACGGATGTAAGGCGATTTCGGAGAGGGCGCGAAATGTCTAAGAGACTGACAAGACGAAATTTCCTGACGCAGGGGGCGGCTATTGGTTGTTCCGTGGCAGCGTCGCCTTTGTTGACACCGGTGAGTTTTGCCGCCGCGCCAACCGACAATCGGCTGGTGGTGATCGTGCTGCGTGGCGGCTTGGACGGGTTGGATTTGTTGCGGCCAAGACAGGAGGCGCTTTTGCCGGTTTTGCGCCCCTCTCTGTCTGCGGGCAACAAGGGAGAAATCCCTCTGGAAGGCGGCTTTGGACTGCATCCTGAGTGCGCGCCGCTGTATCCTTTGTGGCAAGCGGGGCAGTTGGCCTTTGTGAACGCCGTGTCCACGCCTTATCGCGACAAACGCAGTCATTTTGACGGGCAGGACCTGCTGGAAGCGGGAATTGCGTCGATCGAAGGCGACGGGGTGCGGGATGGCTGGCTCAATCGGGCCATAGGGGGCATGAAAGGCGTAGATGTGCGCACGGCATACGCGATTGGCGCTGAACCGATGTTGTTGAGCCGCGGCGATGCGGAAATCACAAGCTGGTCGCCGGATGTTGATTTTATCCTGTCCCAGCAAGGGGTTTCCTTGATGCAGAACACGTTGCGCGGGGATCCGGAGATGTCCGCTGCGATGGCGACGGCGATGGGATTGGCAAGTCAGAGCGGTGGCGGGGCGCTGGACTCGGCCGATCTGGAAGAGGCCATGGACATGATGATGAACCCGACAGGCAAAAGCGCGCGCAGGGCACACGTCAGGGTGGCAGAATTTGCGGCGGACAGGCTGCGCGAGGATGCGCGGATCGCCTGCTTCTCGCTTGGCGGATGGGACACACATTTTCGGCAGAGCAACACCTTGCGGGCGCCGCTTCGCCGATTGGTGGACACGCTGTTGACGCTGCACAACCGCATGGGCGCGGCGGCGTGGCAACGCACGACCGTGGTTGCAGTGACTGAATTTGGCCGCACGGCGGCCGAAAACGGCACGAAGGGCACGGACCATGGCACCGGCGGCGCGATGGTGTTGGCGGGCGGCGCACTGCGCAAATCCGGCGTGCTTGGCCAATGGCCGGGCATGGATGAGGCCGCGCTTTATGAACGTCGCGATCTGATGCCAACAGATGATGTGCGGCGCTGGATGGGCTGGGCGTTGCGGTCAAGTTTTGGACTGGAGCGGAGCGTGTTGGAAACCGAGGTGTTTCCGGGCATCGATTTGGGCGACGATCCGCGCTTGCTGGCCTGAGCAGGTTTTGGGCTGACATCTTGGCAGGGGCAGACCTATGTGCGACATATTGTTGAAAACAAAGGAGCAGTTCGCATGACAGACCACCGCAGTGACGCCCCGAGACCTGTGGGCTTCGCGGTGCCAAACTGGACCCCGCCCTCCGCACCAAAAGGCGAGGTGTTGGAAGGTCGGTACGCCCGTTTGGAACCGTTGGATGCGGAAAAACACGCGGCGCTTTTGTTTCGGGCCTATCAGGGAGACGACGCGGTTTGGGATTACCTGCCTTATGGGCCGTTCAATTCCGCTGCGCAGTATCATCGGTGGATGCGCGAAGCGGTTTCGGCGCAAGATCCGTTTTTCTATGCGATCTATGACAAACAGGCCGGCGCATATGGCGGCGTGGCGTCTTATTTGCGGATCAAGCCCGAGGCCGGATCGATCGAAGTTGGCAACATCAATTTTGCGCCGCGTCTGCAAGGCACAGTGGCGGCAACCGAGACCATGTTCCTGATGATGAAGTGGGCTTTTGAGGCGGGATATCGGCGCTATGAATGGAAATGCGACGCGCTCAACACACCGTCTCGCCGGGCGGCACAACGGCTGGGGCTGTCGTACGAAGGCATTTTTCGTCAGGCGCTTGTCTATAAGAACCGCAACCGCGACACGGCCTGGTTTGCAGCAATTGACAAGGAGTGGGCTGCGCTGCGAGAGGCTTTCGAATTGTGGTTGTCCGCTGGCAACTTTGACGCCACTGGACAGCAGCGTGAGCGGTTGTCGGATCTGACGGGGCTGGTGCGCGCCGCAGATGATCCGTCGCTTTGAGCGGACTTAGATCACTAAAGGTTCATTCAGACGGGATTTCAGCAGATCGCTAAGCGAGGCCACATCCTGTGAAAGCTGAGCATTGGTCTGGTGTGCGGTGCCGACCGACTTCACCGCGCCCAGCAGATCCTCGTCGCGCGCGCTTCGGGCGATGCTGGACAAAAATTGCGCCACATATGCAACAACTGCCTTGTCGTCAGGATAGGTCGACAACGTGTCTGAGGCGTGCAGAAAGTCGTCACGCAGGGCGACGGGATCGGGATCCACAACGTCAGTCGGCAGGGGACGTGGACCTTTGAGCTGACGTTCCTGAGGCAAGCGCGACAGAATTTCGGACTGAAATTGCGCCAAGCCAGTGAGCGGTTTGGTCAGAAAACCATCGGCACCGGCGGCCATTGCGGCGTCTTCAGAAAAATCATCCCCAGAGGTGGCCAGAAGCACATCGACCCGTGGGCTGGCTTGTGCAAGCTCTTCGATCAGATCGGTGCCGGAGCCGTCTGGCAGGCCAAGATCCATGATCACCACCGAGGGCAAATAGGTTTTAAGATGGCGGCGCGCGGCCGAAAGGCTGTCAGCGCGACGGATGCGAGCGCCGGAGCGTACACACATCATGCGCAGAGCGTCGGAGGCAAAGCGACTGTCCTCAACGACAAGTACAGCAATGCCCAGCAAAGGGCGTTGCGACGTAGGAGTAAACAAGGGCGACAGCGGCAGCGGGTCGTTCATATTGGGTTCCTGACGTTCTGACAGACAAATGGATTCGCGATAGAGATTAGAGATTCGTACCTAACGGGACGTTAATGCGGGCGCGACCCTGTGCCGCTTGCGCCAAGACGTGCTGCACCGCATAAGAAGTGCCAACACAAGACCCGTATTTTTTGGAGGAAACCATGATTGGACGTTTGAACCACGTTGCGATTGCCGTGCCCGATCTTGAGGCCGCGTCAGCGCAATACAGCAACGCGCTTGGCGCCAAGGTTGGCGCGCCGCAGGATGAGCCGGATCATGGCGTGACCGTGGTGTTTATCGAGCTGCCCAACACCAAAATCGAATTGCTGTATCCGCTTGGCGATGACAGCCCGATCAACAGCTTTCTGGAAAAGAACCCGGCCGGTGGCATGCACCACGTCTGTTATGAAGTGGATGACATCATCGCGGCGCGGGATCATCTGAAAGAGACCGGCGCGCGGGTGCTGGGCAATGGCGAGCCCAAGATCGGCGCACACGGCAAACCGGTGTTGTTCCTGCATCCCAAAGATTTCAACGGCTGTCTGGTCGAGCTGGAACAGGTATAAGAACCAAATTGCTGCGCCCTGCGTATCCGCGTGGGGTGATCAGAAGGGAATGATATGAGTATTACATCTGTGATGGTGTTGTTTGCGGTCTGCTGGTTCATGATCTTTTTGATTGTAATCCCGATCCGGCTGCAAACCCAAGGTGATCTGGGCAAAGTGGTGCCCGGCACACAAGCAGGTGCACCGGAGCATCATTACCTGAAGACCAAAGCCAAGATCACCACGCTGGCGGCGGCGGTGATGACGGCCATACTTGTGTTCATCATCACATCCGGTGTGATCTCGGTGCGGGATCTGGACTGGTTCAACCGGATGTCGACGATTGAGACTCCAGCCGGTGGAACAGATGGGTAAAGGTCGCCGCGCCTAAGATCGGTATTACAAGGTTGATCAGTGGGATCGACAGAGGCATCGCCATCAGCGTGCCCGCGATCCAGATCGTGCCGCCGTGTTTTTTGCGCAGTTTCTTGGCGCCATCGCGGCCCAAATGGCGCATGGCGGCGAGGGTGAAATATTCTCGTCCCAGCAGAAACCCGTTCAGGCCCCAGAAGATGAACAGCGCAAATGGCGCAAAGAAGGCGTAGATCACCAGCGCGACGATGTTGGCGAAGATCAACACGCCGAGGAAGTTCACAGTGTCTTTGAGAGCTTCGCCAAAAGGTACAGGGAGCGCCTTGGGCACGTTTGGGTAGTGGCGATCCTCGACGGCTTCGGCAACTTCGTCCAAAAACATTGAGGTGATGGCAGAGGCAACCGGCACCATCAGAAAGACCGACAAAAGCACCATCAGGAAAAACGATGTCCACGTCACAAGGTCGCCAACCCAGCTGATGTTTCCTAAGAGCTCCTGCACCCATTGCGCGGCGCCGATCCAATTCAGGAACATAAGAAAGGCAACATAGGACGCAATCAACAGCGCGAGGGTCAGGCCGATACCGCGCACCAGCACCCGGCGAAAGCGTGGGTCACCCAATTGGCCAAGAGCCGCGGTGAATGAGCCGAGAATTACTGAGATTGCCATGTGACCTTGGTCTCCATGTCTGGGCGTGGGCGTTCAGGCGGTGCGGCGCGCTCGGTGCCGATGTGGATGAAACCGGCGACTTTCTCGCGCGGAGTAAGGTCGAGACCTTCTTCGACAAAGGCACGGTCATGGCTGGCCCAGCCCGACAGCCAGTTTGCGCCCCAACCTGCGGCAAGCGCGGCGTTCAGCAGTTGCAGACAGACGGCTCCGGCGGAATAGGTCTGTTCAATGGCGGGTACTTTTTCGGAGATCACCGGCGCCTCAATCACGGCAACGGCCAAATCTGCGTTGGCAAATTGGGCGTGTGCTTTGATGATTTTGTCGTCGTCCATACCAAGCGCTGTGCCTCGTGTCTGCGTCAGTTTGGCCAGACGATCAAGCGCATCACCGCTCAAGACAATCAGCCGCCAAGGTTCCAGCTTGCCGTGGTCGGGGCTGCGCAGGGCGGCCTGCAAAAGCGGTTCAAGCTCTGCGCGGGTGGGGGCAGGCGCGACGAGCGTCTTGGCCGGTCGTGAGCGGCGGGTTTGCAGAAATTCCAGCGCGGCTGGATTGGCGAATGGCATATATGTCTCCCTCAAGATCATTGCGGGTTAGGTCTGTGTTTTCCCGCGGTTTTTCAACCGCTCTGCGGTGGTTTTGCAAAGAAATCAGCCATTTCATCGATCAAAGTGGCATAGAAAGCCTCGACACGCGGGTTGGGCTGGCGGATGGCGAGAGAGGCCGCCATAGGGTCGGGGGCCGTGATAGAGGACCCTGCAAGCTCTTCAATCACAGCATGACCGCAGAACGGCACGTAGGCTTCGGAGTAGCCGCCTTCGTGCACCAGAACCAACTTGCCGTCACAGAGGTCTTCAGCGGCGGCCATGACCTGTTTGGTCATCTGGCGGAAGGTGTCAGCGGTGGCCAGCATACGCGAGAGCGGATCAAAGGCGGAGGCGTCAAACCCGCAGGCGACGATGATCATGTCAGGCTTGAAGTCGGCAAGCGCGGGCAGGACAATTTTCTCTATCGCGTGCAGGTAGCTGTTGTGGCCGGCGCCGGGGGGCAGGGGCACGTTGATGTTATAGCCCAGACCCACGTCCGTGCCGCGATGTTCGAGATCGCCGGTGTCGAGCGGGTAATTTCTTTCTTGGTGCAACGATAGCGTCAGCACGTCGTCGCGGTCGTAAAAGATCGCCTCGGTGCCGTTGCCGTGGTGCACGTCCCAATCGAGCACGGCAACACGATGCGCTAGACCTTCGGCCTTGGCGGCTTCGATGGCGATGGCGATGTTGGCCAGCAGGCAAAAGCCGTTGGGCCAATCGGGCAGGCAATGGTGGCCGGGTGGGCGGGACAGCGCGTAGGCGTTTTGCAAGTCACCTGTGGCGACAGCGCGGACGGCTTCGGTAGCAAGGCCAGCCGAGAGGGCGGCAATTTCATAACCCCCTTTGCCAAACGGGGTGCGCAGACCAATTTCGCCGCCACCTGCGTCAGACATTTCTTGGAAACGGTCCAGCAGGGACGCCGGGTGAACCCGTTCCAGTGCCGTGCGATCCGCAGAGGTGGCGCTGCGTAGGTCAAGGTCAGCGGACAAGCCGCTGACGTCCAACAGGTTTTTGAGGCGACGTTTGGTTTCGGGGCTTTCAGGAAGACCTCCGGCGGCCAAGGGCTGTACCAGATCACCAACGGGTAGGGTCAGTGCGTAGTTGCCGCCGCTGTGCCAGAAACAACGTTCGTCAAAAAAGAAACCGGTGGCCATAGTGTCTTCGCAAGCAGATGATTTGGCGACACTGTTGCCCGTGGTGCGGGCTTTGTAAATTGATGGATGGCAGATGGCGGGAGAGTTGGCGGCTTTGGCTGCGGAAGGCGGCGAGATTGCGGTGCGTGTGACCCCCAAAGCGTCGCGTAATGCGGTGGTCGTGCAAGACGACGGCATACGCGTTTACGTGACCGTGGTGCCGGAGGGGGGCAAGGCCAATGCGGCGGTGATAAAGCTGTTGGCAAAAGAAATCGGCATCGCGAAATCGCGCTTGAAGCTGATCCGGGGCGACACTGCGCGAGACAAGGTGTTTCGGGTTGTGTCGCGCTAGGGCTCGTCACGTTTGATCGTGTAAACACCTTCGGGAAGGTCCAGAGCGGCTGCGAGATCCCGAGCTTGATGTATCGACAGAGTGATTTTTTGCATGGTGTCGGTGCGGGCGTCGAACTGTTCGATGGTGACGCAATCCTCAAACATGTTGATAACCACGTCTTCAGCAAGCGGTTGGGCGCCCTCATCCACGAGGGTCACGACGGTTGAATCAAATTCGTGCTCGATGCTGAACATATAGATAGCCTAGCGTCGATGCTGCAAAGCGCAAGGTTTTCCCACTGGAACCTTGGCAAGTGTGGGCATAGTTTGGGGTTTGTAGTATTCGGGGAGGAACGTATGGCTTTTGCTCAGAATGGTTTGAAACCGTTGGTTATTTGTGGCGCGATGGCGCTGGCGAGTTGCGTCAGCACGACAACGGACACGCAACCGGCCCCAAAATCCCAGACCCCGGCAAAAACATCAGTTCAGTCGATATCGCTGTCACAAGCCAAGTCCAAGCTGGCGCCGATTTCGGCCCGAATGGAGAGTGTGGCAGAACGCGAATGCCGCGCGCGAACGTCACAAGGCACAAATTGCGATTACAAGATTTCGGTGGATGAGCGGCCTAATCTGCCCGCCAATGCCTATCAAACGCTCGACAAGACAGGGCGTCCGCTGATTATCTTTACGCCTGCGTTGATCGCGCAGACGCGCAATCAGGATGAGCTGGCCTTTGTGATGGGCCACGAGGCGGCGCACCATATCGCTGGCCACATCGGCAAGACCCAGAACAACGCAGCGCTCGGCGCGATCCTGATTGGGGTTGCTGCTGCTGCGGCGGGCGCGGAAGGCAGTTTGCTGGACATGGCTGTGAACACCGGTGCGCAGGTGGGCTCACGGGCCTACTCCAAGAACTTTGAGCTTGAGGCGGATGCGCTGGGCACCGTGATTGCGCATAAATCAGGGTTCAATCCGGTGCGCGGCGCGGAGTTTTTCGCGCGCATACCTGACCCAGGTGATCAGTTTCTCGGCACACATCCGCCCAACGCGTCGCGCATGAAAATTGTCAGAGAGACGGCGGCCAAGCTCTGAGCATGTTGCAACTGTTGAATGTGGTCAGCGACCGTGGCTCAAAATACGCGGTGTCGGGTGGGCCGGTGAGTGGACGCGCCGACGTCGATGCTTTTCTGAAATCACTAAAGAAAAACAAGAAATTCGCCAAGGCGACGCACAACACTTGGGGCGTCCTGTTTGAGGACGGCACACCGCTTAAGGGCGACGACGGGGAAAGCGGCGCGGGTCTGGTGATTGTGCGCATGTTGGAGCGTCAGGAGTTGACGGGGCATCTTGTGGTGGTGACGCGCTGGTATGGTGGCGTGAAGTTGGGTGGGGACAGGTTTCGCCGTGTGCAAGACTGTGTGGCGGCCTATTTCGCGGAATTGAATTGACCCACATCAAGGGTTTCAAAATTTCATCATGTTAAACCCTCTCCTGTCTTTGTAGGAGAGCGCGATGCCCAATATCCCCAAACTGAGACGCCACGTGGCCTTGATGGACGAGGCTGCCAAGCGAATTGGCATGGACCTTCAGGAAGCGGCCATTCGCGGCGCGTTGGCAGTGGGTGAGATCCAGCAGGCGGTTGAGCGATGCACGCGGTGTCCTTTGCCGGACGTTTGCGAGACATGGCGTGCTCCTGCGGAGAATTCCGAACAGAGGGTTCCACCATTTTGCCAAAACAGAGACCTGTTTAACCGCATTAGCGAGACGTTGATATGAAGCCACTGGGTGATGTGAATGAGCACCTTATGAAGGTGCATGGCATGGCGAAGGCTGCTGGAGCGGACTTGGTAGGCGCTGCAAAAACCGGCGAGTTGACCCAAGAAGAATGGGCAGGCCTTGTCACAAGGTGCCGGAGCTGTGATTGGGACGAAGGGTGTTCACGATTTCTGGCCCGTGAGTGCCGTGAAGTGCCTGTTGATATTCCCGAGGGCTGTTTAAACCGCGTACGTTTGGCAGAGTTGGCAGCAGCGACGGGAGAAGACTCATGACTGCGCAGATTGCCTTTCTCGGAGATCCGGCGACGCATTTTTGGCTGACCCGCTCGATGGCGCGAACGCTGGGTGTGAGCCTGTCTGAGGCGATGGCTTGCGACGCATTGAGTGCGACAGACTATGCGCAGATGGTAACGCGGTGCCGGAAGTGTCCGTGCGTTGCGGACTGCCAGAAGTGGCTGAGTGAAGGCTGCACGCAAGGTGCCCAAGCGCCCGGGTTTTGTTGCCACGCGGATGTGTTGCAGGCTTTGGCAAAAATAGTTTGATCCGGCGTCGGCTTTACAGTGCGGAGTTGCCGGATTTCTGACGCCAAAGGTGGCGACGGTAGATCAGCGGCGCTAAAATGTAGTCGTATCCGATTGACGCAACTTGGCGGATGCCAGGAAGGCTCACGAGTTTCGCAAGCGTTCTGTATCGGGGCATTTCTTTCCAAAGCACAAGAAATGCCGGAATGCCGGCGAAAACCTGACCTTCGTGGATGACGTGCAGGCGCCGTGCCGCAGTGTCTGCGTCGATGTCCCAATCGGCAAGAGCGCTAGAGTTCAGGTCATCAAACCCAATTTCCAAACCTTTGCCATCTGAGTACGCCTTATAATGGCAGATTTCCGCATTGCAGATTGGGCAATCTGCATTGAAAAGCACTCGGGTTTGGCTTGTCATAATGTCAGCGCTCAGTTGATTTGTGTTTGCGGCTTCTGTCAGTTGTTACGCAGGTGACGCCCCCACAGATCATACTCTCCCGCTTCGTCCACTTCGACGGCAACGATATCGCCGACGTTTAGGCCGGCGGTGTCTTCGTCAATGAACAGGTTGCCGTCAATTTCCGGTGCGTCGGCTTTGGTGCGGCAGGTGGCGATGCCGTCTTCATCTATGTCGTCGATGATCACATCCATGATCTGACCGACTTTTTGCGCCAGCTTGGCTTCGGAGGTTGCCTGCGCTTTTTCCATGAAACGGTTCCAGCGGTCCTGTTTTACCTCGGCCGGCACGTGATCGGGCAGCGCGTTTGAGCGCGCGCCGGCGACGTTTTCATATTGAAAGCACCCCACGCGGTCGAGTTGGGCTTCGTCCATCCAATCCAGCAGGTGTTGGAACTCCGCCTCGGTTTCACCCGGATAGCCGACAATGAATGTCGAGCGCAGGGTGATGTCGGGGCAGGCGTTTCGCCATGCGGCGATCTCGGTCAGCGTTTTGGAGGTATGGGCGGGGCGCGCCATGCGTTTGAGCGTGTCGGGGTGGCTGTGTTGAAACGGAATGTCCAGATACGGCAGGATCAACCCGTCCGCCATCAGCGGGATCAAGTCACGCACATGTGGATAGGGGTAGACGTAGTGCAGCCGCACCCACGCGTCGAATTGGCCCAACTCACGTGCCAAATCGGTGATGTGGCTGCGCACCTCGCGGTCTTTCCACGGGTGCGTGGAATATTTGCGATCCAAACCATAAGCCGAGGTGTCTTGCGAGATCACCAGCAATTCTTTGACGCCGCTTTCAACGAGTTTTTCCGCTTCGCGCAGGATGGCGTGCACGGGGCGGGAGGCGAGTTTGCCGCGCATATCGGGAATAACGCAGAACTTGCACTTGTGGTTACAGCCCTCGGAAATCTTGAGATAGCTGAAGTGGCGTGGCGTTAGGCGCACACCGGAGGCGGGCAGCAGGTCGACAAAAGGATCGGGCGCGGGTGGCACTGCGCCATGCACCGCGTCGAGCACTTGCTCGTATTGGTGCGGTCCGGTGACTGCGAGCACTTTGGGGTGGGTGCCGGTGATATACTCCGGCTCGGCCCCAAGGCAGCCGGTGACGATGACCTTGCCGTTGGCCTGAATGGCCTCGCCAATGGCCTCAAGGCTTTCGGCTTTGGCGCTGTCAAGAAATCCGCATGTGTTTACGATCACTGCATCCGCGCCGGCATAGTCGGGCGAGATGCCGTAGCCTTCGGCGCGTAGTCGCGTGAGAATGCGTTCGCTGTCGACCAGTGCTTTGGGGCAACCGAGGCTGACCATGCCGATGGTTGGCTGTCCGGGCCGTGTGGCCGTGGGAGAGTCACCCGCGAGCGTTGCACGGGCGAGGTCGGGGCGAAGTTCGGGCGGATTGCTGGAAGACTGGCTCATGGCCGCGATATAGGGCAGCGGGTCGCATTTGGCAAAGGGAGATGGCGCGCGGCTCTCACTCTTGGGTTTACGCGGTGTGCGTAGAGGCCCCTAAGAGAGATGTCCGGGCGGGAAATGAGCGGCGCAATAGGCTCAGCGCAGCTGAGCCGGGCCCAACCCGAAGGGGCGGGAGTGCGTTGTTGGCTTAGTAAGGGTGTTGGCGCCCATCCCAGGTTTCAAAACAGCCTGTTGTGTCCAGTGAGAGCGCGAGACAGCGGTCTGCCAATCCATGCGCGGAGTCTGTCACCGTGATGTCGGCGGCGTCCCCGCCCATATCGGTTTTGACCCAGCCGGGGTGATAAATGCCCACGGCAATTCCGATGTGCTTGAGGTCCGTTGCCAGATTGCGCCCCAGATTGAGCGCGGCCGCTTTGGAGGCGCGATAGATATAAGAGCCGCCCGGTGCGCGGGTGTCCGATCCCATTTGCGAGGAGATTATCGCGATCTTCGGGGTCTCGGACAGCTGAAGGTTTGGCAGAAGCGATTGCACTGTGAGGAATACGCCGGTGACATTGGCGGCAAAGCTGTCAGCCCACATCTGCGGCGGGAAGCCGTTCGCCAGATTCTGGCCTTTGTCCAAGTAGACGCCAGCGTTGCAGATCAGCAGGTCCACCGGTTTTGAATCCAAAGTGCGGGCCATCGCGGCTTGGCTGTTGGGTGAGGTGACATCCAGTTGCAGGAATTCATCCTCAGAGCGGGCGGTGCCGGTGACCTCGTGGCCCAAGTCGCGAAAACGGTGGTCGAGCGCCTGTCCTATGCCGCGATTGGCGCCTGTGATGACAACATGCATGGGGGGTCTCCGAATTTGGTTTTGGAAAAATCAGTTGGTTTTGCGTCCGATATTGAATGGCAAGGGCGCTACGGGTACGCCGTCTTCGACGAGTGCTTTGGCGTCTTCCAGTTTGGCCTCTCCATAGATGGCGCGTTCCGGAGTGTTGCCTTCGTGCATTGCGCGGGCTTGGGCGGCAAAATCCTTGCCGACATAGTCGGAGTTTTCTTCGACCTGTTTGCGCAACTTCTTCAAGGCGGCTTGGGCCTCGGTGGCGGGTTGTGACAGAGACGCGGTCGCTGATTCTGCCGGTGCAGTCTCCTGTGGCCCCGTGGCAGCGGCGGCTGTACGGGCAGGGCGCACCCGTGGCGACATCATTGCTTTCTCGACGCTGGCGTCACCACAGGCCGCGCAGGTAACCATGCCCGCCGCTTTGAGCTTGTCAAAGGCGTCGGCGGATTGGAACCAGCTGTCGAACCGGTGGTCATTGGCGCATTTTAGAGTGTAGTTGATCATGCCTGCATCACAGAGTGTGCCGTGTCGTTGTGTTAAGCGAACATATGACTGCGGAGGGACAGGATCAAGCAGATCAGTCGTCGCTTTTGTAATCAAATCTGCGCACGACTTTTGCGAGATCCGGATTCAGGATGCGTTTGGCGGCTTTTTTTGGGGGCAGCCATTTGCGTTGGCGTTGGCCGCGTTCTGGAAAGGCATTGACGCTTTTTGTCACTTCGAGCGCGTAGACGAGCACAGTGAATTTTTTGCCCCGATGTACCCCACGGGTTTTGCGATAGGTATAGACGCCGATGCATCGCTTGTGGGCAGTACCGATTACGCCGGCCTCTTCCCAAGCTTCCTGAGCAGCCACTTTATGAGGCTTGAGGTTGGCCATTGGCCAGCCTTTGGGAAGCAACCACTGTTTGGTGCCGCGCGAGGTGATCACCATGATTTGCGGTTTGCCTTTGCGCATCCGATAGGGCAGCGCCGCAAATTGAATGCGGGATCCGGCCTTGGTGGCCTTGCGCAACATGGTTGCGACGGCTTTGGGATCGTTTTGGCCCATGTCTTTGCTTATCGCGCCTCAAGATTCTTAGAGGATAGTTTAATCAGCCGCGCGGTCCGTGCAAGCGAAAGGGCGCGGTGACCCGCAACGTTTGCAAGAGCCAAATGCGGGTTGCGGGAGTGTTTTGTGGGAAAGCATGGGAGAAGCTTCACGAATTGCGAAAAATTTGGGAAATGGCTGGTGTTTGTGATCAGAATCGTTTTAGAAGGCCGGCAATCCTGAGAACTGGTAGATTTTTATGGGATTTTGGGCGCCAGCCAAGTGAGTGCCAAAAATATCAATATGATGTGTGTATTTAGTGCGGATAGACCATATACGGTGTCCAATTTTGGATTTTCGACACATCATCTTGTATTGTGAGTGCTTCAGAAGCAAGATTTTGTGGTGCGTGGTGAAAATTCCTATTGATTTCCATAAATTCCCATGGCATCCCTATAAGCACGATGAAGACGGGAGTTAAGGGGCGCCAAACGACCCCGAACAAAAAATCCCAAGAGCAGGTTTCATACAGGCCCCGCCTTTATCGAAATTAGAGATCCGGCGCGCGGGCGAGCAGAACATCCCCCCAGGTGGCGCGCGCAGCTGGACACCCGCAAGAGCGGGACGAGGATGGCGGATTGATCAGTGGCAGCAGATCAATCCGCCGTTTCGTTTCCGCACCAAGTTAGGCAATGAGAAGGGCCATTCATCGTGGCGCTTATGTTCAGAGGCGAGAGCCGCAACAAGGTTGATACAAAAGGTCGGATGTCCATTCCGGCTAAGTTTCGCCGTGTGCTCGAAGCTGGTGACCCTGACTGGAAAAGCGGTGACAATCCAAGCATTATGATCGTCTACGGTGGCCGTACTCGGAATTTCCTTGAGTGCTTTACTGTCGAGGCGATGGACGACGTTGTGAGCCGCATCATGAAGATGCCACGCGGTTCCAAGAAACGTCTGGCGCTCAGTAAGCTTTATTTGACGCAGTCGATCGAGGTTTCGGTGGACGAGACCGGCCGTTTGGTCCTGCCAAAAGAGCAACGTGACAAGATTGGCCTTGATGACATGGCGTTCTTCGCAGGCAAAGGCGACACGTTCGAGATCTGGGATCCCGAAAGCTATGACGCCGCTGAGGCCGAGGCGCTTGAGGCGGATGACGATTTCGATCCGGATGCTGATCCGTCCATTTATCTGGACGGGGATGAGGAAATCTGACGATGAGCACGCAAGAGAGTTCATCGCGTCCTCACATTCCGGTTCTTCTGGCCCCGCTGTTACGTGAAGTTTCCCCTGTTAGTGGTGTTTGGCTGGATGGCACGTTTGGTGCCGGCGGCTATAGCCGTGGATTGATCGAGGCCGGGGCCGAGAAAGTCATCGGCGTGGATCGGGATCCGCTGGCATTTGAAATGGCCGCGCCCTGGATTGGCGATTTCGACGGTAAAATTGAAATGGTTGAGGGTGTGTTCTCCAAAATGGATGAATACGCTCAGGATCTTGATGGCGTTGTGCTGGATCTGGGCGTGAGTTCGATGCAGCTCGATCTGGCGGAGCGCGGATTTTCTTTCATGCGCGACGGACCGCTTGATATGCGTATGAGCCAGGACGGGTTGTCTGCGGCTGACATTGTGAATGAGGCAACCGAAGCCGAGATCGCGGACATTCTGTATCACTTCGGCGAAGAGCGGGCGAGCCGTCGGATCGCCAAGGCGATTGTGCGCGAGCGGGCGCAGGAGCCGATCACCAATACTTTGCGATTGACCGAGATTGTCGAAAGCTGTTTGCCGCGGGCCAAGCCCGGGCAAAGCCACCCTGCGACGCGGTCCTTTCAGGGACTGCGAATTGCGGTAAACGATGAGTATGGTGAGTTGTTTCGCGGGATGATGGCGGCGGAACGTGCCTTGAAACCAGGCGGATTGCTGGCTGTTGTGACGTTTCATTCGGTTGAAGATCGGATGGTGAAGCGCTTTTTGCAGACACGTGCCGGTAAGCAGGGCAACGTTAACCGTTATGCGCCGGAAACAGAAAAAGAGACGCCTGCGTTCACGCTGGTGACGCGCAAGGCTGTCGGCCCTGATCCTGACGAATTGCACGACAACCCGAGGGCGCGGTCAGCCAAGCTGCGTGTGGCGCGGCGCACTGATGCGCCGTCGGGCGATGTGAGCGGCAGAACCATCGGAATGCCGACGGTTGGGAGCAAGAAATAATGCGCACCATCATGTTTATCGTGACTGTGATCGGGGTGATTGCTGTGTCGGTTTGGGCCTATCAGGAAAACTATCGCACGCAGGGTATGATCTCTGAGACGGAAAAGCTCGAGCGTCAGATCGGCGACGCGCAAGCGCGGTTGGCGATATTGCGGGCTGAATGGGCGTATCTAAACCGCCCGGACCGGCTGCGGGATCTTGCCGAGATCAACTACGACGATTTGCAATTATTGCCGCTGCGTCCGGACCAGTTCGGGATCGTCGAGCAAGTGGGCTATCCAGAAGACGATGTCATTGAAGACATTGAAAACGCAACGGAAGTTTTCGCGGAAGAGGTGCGGCCATGATCCGTAAACCGCTGCGTCCATTGGCGTCGATCCTTAAGGCGCGCCAAGATGGAGAAAGCGCCGAAGCGATTGAACGCGCCAATCTGCGAGAGCGCCACGAAGAGATGCAAAACAAAGGCCGTGCCCGTGCAGAGGGGCGGCTTTTGGTGATGTCGGTCTTGTTCATGGCGGCCTTCGCAACGGTTGGCATGCGCATGGGGGTCGTCGGGATGACCGACGCGACCGAGCCGCGCCGCATCTATAGTGCGAGCCACATTCAGGCGGAGCGCGCCGACATTGTCGACCGCAAAGGCCGGATTTTGGCGACCAACCTTGAAACACACGCGATTTATGCGCAGCCGCCGCTTATGATTGACAAAGAACGTGTCGCGCGCGAACTCGCTGCGATCTTTCCGGATCTGGATGAAGCACGGCTGACCAAACAGTTCACCGGCTCTCGTAAGTTTATCTGGGTCAAGAAAAAGCTGAGCCCCGAGCAGAAACAAGCCGTACATGATATTGGCGATCCAGGTCTGAATTTTGGCCGCCGCGAGATGCGGCTTTATCCCAACGGTCAGTTGGCGGGCCATGTCTTGGGTGGCGCGACTTTTGGCGATGAGGACGTGCACGCAGCCGAATTGTTGGGTGTTGCTGGTGTCGAGATGTACTTCGATAAAGTGCTGCGTGATCCGGCAAACGGGGGGCGGGCGCTGACACTGTCGCTTGATCTGACGGTTCAGGATGCCTCTGAGCGCGTGCTTTATGGCGGTATGAAGTTGATGAACGCCAAGGGAGCGTCTTCGGTTCTGATGGATGTGCACACCGGTGAGGTGATCTCGATGGTCAGCCTGCCGGATTTTGACCCCAATGATCGCCCAGTTCCTCTGACACAGGGTCAGGCAGCAGACAGCCCGTTGTTCAACCGCGCGGTGCAAGGGCTTTATGAATTAGGATCAACGTTCAAGATTTTCACCGCGGCGCAGTCGATGGAGTTGGGGTTGAGCAATCCCTCAACCCTGATCAACACGGCAGGTCCGTTGCGCTGGGGCAAATTCAAGATCCGCGATTTCCGCAACTACGGCAGCGAATTGTCGGTCACTAAGGTGATCGTCAAGTCGTCCAACATCGGCACTGCGCGCATGGCGCAGGTGATTGGTGGCGCGCGACAGCAGTCTTTCCTCAGGGCTCTTGGCTTTTTTGAGCCTACACCGGTGGAACTGGTGGAAGCGAAAGGTGCGCAGCCGCTGTTGCCAAAGAATTGGTCGGAACTCTCGACTATGACGATCTCTTACGGTCACGGCATGTCGGCGAGCCCGCTGCATCTGGCGGCTGGTTATGCGGCCATCGCCAATGGCGGCACACAGGTGAAACCAACCATTCTGAAAAATGATACGGTTCAAGAAGGCCCGCGCGTAATGAGCGAGGCCAGTGCGGCCGCTGCACGAAGAATGCTGCGAAAAGTGGTCAGCGAAGGCACCGCATCCTTTGGCGAAGTGCCGGGCTATGCGGTAGGTGGCAAGACTGGTACGGCGGATAAGCCGAAGGAAAACGGGCGCGGATATCATGAAGACAAAGTGATCGCGACCTTCGCTGCGATCTTCCCCGCACATGATCCGAAATACGTGCTGATCCTGTCTTTGGATGAGCCCGTGGAGACCTCAGGCACCGAGCCGCGTCGCACCGCAGGGTGGACAGCGGTCCCGGTGGCTGCGGAAATGATTTCGCGGGTGGCGCCCCTGTTGGGATTGCGGCCACAAGTTGAACCTGCGGAGCTTGCTGATATAACGCTGACATCGAATTAAGCCGAAAAGGCAGAGCAGATGACAGCGGGCGGAAAACAACTTTCAGAACTGGGACTTGCGGCCGCAAGCGGCGCGAATCCACTTATAACGGGGCTGGCGGTGGACAGCCGCGAGGTGCGGGACGGCTTTTTGTTTGCCGCTTTGCCCGGCACGCGCGTGCATGGTGCAGAGTTCATTCAATACGCTTTGCGGCAGGGCGCGGTGGCGGTGTTGACCGATGTTGAAGGCGCCCGGATCGCGAGCGACGTTGTGGCTGCAAGTGGCGCCGCCTTGGTTGTAACCGAAGACCCCCGCATGGCGTTGGCCTATACCGCTGCGCTTTGGTTCGGAGCGCAGCCCGGTGTGATGGCCGCCGTGACGGGCACAAACGGTAAGACGTCGGTGGCAACGTTTCTGCGCATGATCTGGCAGGAAATGGGACTGGAAGCGGTGAACCTTGGCACCACCGGCGTTGAGGGCGATTTTACCGCGCCGCTGAAACATACGACGCCCGAGCCGATCACGTTACACCGTACTTTGGCGGCGGCGGCCGGGGCCGGGATTGCTTTTGGTGCCATGGAGGCATCATCGCATGGGCTGGCGCAGCGGCGGTTGGATGGCGTGCACTTGCGGGCGGCCGGATTTACCAACTTCACGCAGGACCACCTCGATTATCACGAGACTTTTGAGGACTATTTCAACGCCAAGGCAGGGTTGTTTGATCGCGTTCTGGCGGACGACGGCACGGCCGTGATCAATATCGAAGACCCACGCGGCCCCGATATGGTTTTGATCGCCAAAGGGCGAGGCCAAAAGGTGATCACTGTGGGGCGCGAAGGCGCGGAGCTGGAACTGCTTGGCCAGAGGTTTGATTCAACCGGTCAGGAAATCCGGTTTGGCTTCCGCGGCCGTACGTACATAACGCGGCTGAACCTTTTGGGTGGTTTCCAGGCGGAAAACGTCCTTTTGGCGGCGGGATTGGCGATAGCTTGCGGGGCCGAACCAGAGCGGGTTTTTGAAGTGTTAGGTGCGCTGACGACGGTGCGGGGGCGAATGCAGTTGGCGGCGACACGTGAAAACGGGGCTGCGGTGTTTGTGGATTATTCGCACACGCCGGACAGCGTGGCGACAGCGTTAAAGGCATTGCGGCCACATGTGATGGGGCGTTTGATCGTGATCGTTGGAGCGGGCGGTGATCGCGACAAAGGCAAGCGTCCTTTGATGGGGCAAGCGGCAGCAGAAAACGCTGATGTGGTTTTTGTGACGGATGACAACCCGCGCAGCGAAGTGCCAGCAGATATTCGGGCAGCGGTCATGCAAGGCGCACCGGAGGCAACCGAAGTTGGCGACCGCGCCGAGGCGATCCTGCGGGGCGTGGATGCGTTGCAACCCGGAGATACGCTTTTGATTGCCGGCAAAGGGCACGAGACCGGTCAAATTGTTGGCGATGACATTCTACCGTTTGATGATGCCGAACAAGCCAGCGTGGCTGTGGCGGCGTTGGATGGAGGTTTCGCATGAGTTTGTGGACTGCGGATGAGGCCGCAGCGGCCACCGGTGGTCGCGCGGTTGGAAATTGGCAGATCAACGGCGTCTCGATTGATACGCGCACCATAGAAGCCGGCGATCTATTTGTGGCTTTGACGGCGGCGCGGGACGGACACGAGTTTGTCGCGCAAGCGCTGGAAAAGGGCGCGGCGGCAGCCTTGGTCAGCCGCGTGCCGGACGGGCTGACAGACGACGCGCCGCTGTTGGTGGTGGACGATGTGCTGGCGGGACTCGAAGCTTTGGGTCGTGCGGGACGTGCGCGCACCAAGGCGCGGGTTTTGGCGGTCACTGGATCGGTCGGGAAAACCTCGACCAAAGAAATGCTTCGGGCGATGCTGTCGACGCAGGGCCGCACGCACGCAAGTGTCGCGAGCTACAACAACCATTGGGGCGTGCCGCTGACTTTGGCGCGGATGCCGAAGGACACCGAGTTTGCCGTTATCGAGATCGGAATGAACCACCCCGGAGAGATTGCGCCTTTGGCAAAGATGGCGCGACCACATGTGGGGTTGGTGACCACGGTAGCGGCAGTGCATCTGGAAGCGTTTGACGACGTGACGGATATTGCGGCCGAGAAGGCGGCGATCTTTGACGGGTTAGAGCCAGAGGGCGTCGCGGTGATCAACGCCGATATCGAAACCGCAGATGTGTTGCGTGCTCATGCCGAGACGCTTGGCTGTCAACGGGTGGAATTTGGCGAAGCCAGCAACGACTGGCATTTGGCTGAGGTTTTGTTGAGCGGCAATGTGACCGTGGCGCGGGCAACGGTCCATGACGGGGCATTGGTGTTTAAAGTGCAAAGCGCGGGTCGGCATTTTGCGATGAACGCGCTTGGTGCGTTAGCGGCAGCAGACGCGTTGGGTGCGGATCTGGCTCTGTCGGCGGCGGCATTGGGCAGTTGGGTGCCATTTGTCGGACGCGGCGCGCGCGAAACCATTGTGCTTGATCCGGTGGAAACCGATCGGGTGATTGACCTGATTGACGACGCTTATAATGCCAATCCCACATCGCTGGGTGCCGCGCTGGAGGTTCTGGCAGCGGCGGAAGTGCAAAACGGTGTTGGACGCGTTGGCGCGGGCCGTCGGATTGCCTTTGTCGGAGATATGAAAGAGCTGGGGTCGCAAGAAAATGCCATGCACGCCGCATTGGCCGACCATCCCGCGATTGAGAAGATCGACACTGTGCATTGTGTAGGACCACTAATGCGGCATCTGTATGAGGCGTTGCCGGAACAAAAACGCGGCAAATGGACCGAATCCAGCGACGAAATGGCGGCGGATGTGCGCCGGTTTGTCGACGCCGGTGACGCCGTTTTGGCGAAAGGGTCTTTGTCGATGGGCTTGGCCAAGGTGGTTGACGCAATCCGCAAACTGGGCCATCCCGCCCCGAAGACTGCAAATGAGGACGATTGAATGCTGTATTGGTTGACCCAACTTTCAGAAGGCGGGGATTTCTTCAACCTGTTCCGCTACATCACCTTTCGGGCGGGTGGCGCGTTCATGACGGCCTTGATTTTTGGCTTTCTTTTCGGGCGGCCCCTGATCGATGTGTTGCGCCGCAAACAAGGCAAAGGCCAGCCGATCCGCGATGACGGGCCGGAGGGGCACTTTGTCAAAGCAGGCACGCCGACTATGGGCGGTCTGTTGATTGTGGGCGCACTGGTGACATCGACGTTGCTATGGGCGCGCTGGGACAACGGCTTTGTCTGGATGATCCTGTTTGTGACGCTGGCCTATGGTTTGATTGGCTTTGCCGATGATTACGCCAAAGTCAGCAAGCAAAACACCAAAGGCGTGTCGAGTAAGGTGCGTCTGTTGCTGGGATTCATAATTGCCGCGATTGCCGGTGTTTGGGCCACTTTCTTGCAGCCTGAGTTGTTGCAGCAAAGACTGGCCGTGCCAGTGTTCAAAGAAGTTCTGTTCCACATGGGTATCTTTTACATCCCGTTTGCAATGTTTGTGATCGTGGGCGCGGCCAATGCCGTGAACCTGACAGACGGGCTGGATGGGCTGGCGATCATGCCGGTGATGATAGCTGCGGGTGCTTTGGGCGTGATTGCCTATGCGGTGGGCCGCGTCGACTTTACCGAATATCTGGACGTGCATTATGTGCCGGGCACTGGCGAAATCCTGATCTTTGTGGCCGGGTTGATTGGCGGCGGTTTGGGCTTTTTGTGGTATAATGCGCCGCCAGCCGCTGTGTTCATGGGCGACACCGGATCGCTGGCATTGGGCGGGGCTTTGGGGGCCATCGCGGTGGCGACGAAGCACGAATTGGTGCTGGGCATCATCGGGGGTCTGTTTGTGGTGGAGGCGCTGAGTGTGATCATTCAGGTGCTTTATTTCAAACGCACTGGCAAGCGCGTGTTTCTGATGGCGCCGATCCATCACCACTACGAGAAAAAAGGCTGGTCAGAGCCACAGATCGTGATCCGTTTCTGGATCATTGCGGTCATCTTGGCGATGGTTGGTTTGGCGACGCTGAAGCTGCGGTGAGAAAGAAAAAGGGGCGCAGGCGCCCCTTTTTTTGTTTCACTTTCAGCCGCACTTCTTTTGCGATTGGCGATATAGTTTCTTCATTTGTCGCAGGACTTTGTTACGATTTGGCAGGGCTTCAAGAGCCGCCATATTGTTGGTGCCATTGTACCAAGAGTCGAAAGTCAGTGTTTTTAGGTCTTCGTCAAAAATTTCTTCTACCAATTGGTAGGTGCATTCGCATTGAGCCTGTGTTTGGCCATCGGCCCGATCTTCCGAGATCATTTTTTGGCATGTTTTTGTAGCGCCTGGAGCTGCAAGCGCGGCACTGCTCGAAAGCGTCAAGCCAACTGTGATAACGAAAATACGACGGCTGAGACTATGGATTTGCAATTGATCTTCTTTCGTTAAAGTGGAGTCCATTCTGAGAAATACCCCTGTTTTTTGTCTCTGACAAACGGCTTATTCCGGACCGAAAATACTCCCCCTTGCGTCGGCGGAGTGGGACGGGCAACTTGCATGATCAAAAGCCAAGCGGGGGACGAGCGATGATTCCGGTTCAGGGGTATGAAGGTGCACAGGTGGCTGTGCTGGGGCTGGGGCGTTCCGGTTTTGCGACGGCGCGGGCGTTGCGCGAAGGCGGCGCGGAAGCCATCTGTTGGGACGACAACCCTGTTGCGCGGGAAAAGGCGGAGGCTGAAGGATTTGCCTGTCGGGATCTGCTGAAGCAGGGGGCGTTTGAGGGCGTGGCCGCGCTGATTGTCAGCCCGGGCATTCCGCATCTTTATCCCGAGCCGAACCCGGTTGTGCGGGCCGCGCTGTTGGCGGGGGTGCCCGTGGACAACGACATTGGATTGTTCTTCCGGTCGTTTGCGACGCGTGAATGGGACATGTTTGAGACTTCGCCACGCGTGGTGGCGGTGACAGGATCAAACGGCAAGTCCACCACGTCAGCCCTTATCCATCATGTGCTGAGCGAGGCAGGGCGGCGGACGCAGTTGGCGGGCAATATCGGGCGTGGCGTTCTCGATCTGGAGCCTGCGGAGGATGGCGAGGTCGTTGTGCTTGAGCTGTCGAGCTATCAGACGGACTTGGCGCGCAGCCTGACGCCCGACATTTGTGTTTTCACCAATTTGGGGCCGGATCATTTGGACCGTCACGCGGGCATGGGCGGCTATTTTGCGGCCAAGCGGCGTCTGTTTGCCGAAGGCGGGCCGGACCGCGCCGTGGTGGGCGTGGACGAGGATGA
Organism: Shimia sp. SK013; assembly: GCF_001292625.1. Taxonomy (GTDB): domain Bacteria; phylum Pseudomonadota; class Alphaproteobacteria; order Rhodobacterales; family Rhodobacteraceae; genus Shimia. Next base: position 931,859 of record NZ_LAJH01000009.1, on the reverse strand, counting down.
AGGGCTTTATCTGGCGGGGCAGCTGAGTGAAGGCGCGGCAGATGATCGGGTGATCCGCGTCTCTGTTGAGCGCAAGCTAACTGACGCTGGGTGGAACGTTTTTGCCCGCAAAGGGTTCTTGAGCGAATACCGCAAAGGACGGCAAGCCGGATCGATCGATTTGCGGCCGATCAAAGGCCTGCCCGGAGCACATAATCATCAGAACGCCAGTGCGGCCTATGCAGTGTGTCGCGCGCTTGGGTTGGCGCCCAAGGTTATTGAGGCGGCATTCGCGAGCTTTGGCGGCTTGCCACATCGCAGCCAGATCATTGCCGAAGCCAATGGCGTGACTTTTGTGAACGACAGCAAGGCGACCAATGTGGATGCGGCAAAGATGGCGTTGTCGGCATTCAAGCGCATCCGCTGGATTTGCGGCGGCTTGGAGAAAGAAGGCGGTCTGGGCAATCTGGCAGAAAGTGCGGGCGAGGTGGTCAAAGCCTATGTGATTGGGCGGGAGGCCGCGGGGTTCGCGATGCAGCTTAAGGGCGTTGACGCCGAGGTTTGTGGCACGATGCAAAAGGCGGTCGCGCGGGCAATTGAGGACGCGCAGGAAGGCGATGTCGTCTTGCTTGCACCGGCCGCCGCAAGCTTTGATCAGTACGACAGTTTCGAGAAGCGCGGCGATGATTTTGCGACACTGGTGACCGCCGCGACCACGTAGGCAATAACTGGCCGCTTTGAGATTGTTTCGGGTGAATTTTAGTTTGATTTCATCGGTCTAATTCTTGTTTTGCATGGATCCAATGCCTACCTTTTTAAGGCAACAAGGAAAGGATCCAACGATGCAAATCCAGGTGAACACCGACAATTTCATTCATGGTGATGAACGGGTGATTGAGGTGGCTAAAGCGGCCGTTCTGAACGACTTGGGACATATGGACGAGCGTTTGACCCGTATCGAAGTGCATTTGAAGGATCAGAACGCTGAGAAGCACGGGCCGGATCATATTCTGTGCACAATAGAAGCGCGCCCGCGCGGTATGGATCCAATGTCAGCCCATCATGGGGCGGCGGATATTCAAGCGGCTTTGAAGGGTTCTGCCAAGAAGTTGCGGACCCGTTTGTCTAGCGTGTTTGAGAAGGCGTCTGCGCACCGTTGAAGGCGTCAGGAGCGTTCGGAGATGGCTTGGCCTGCGGCCCAGCCTGAGCTCCAGGCCCATTGAAAATTGAAGCCACCGAGCCAGCCAGTGACGTCGACGGCCTCTCCGATCACGAAGAGGCCGCTTTGGGTTTTTGCTTCCATGGTTTTTGACGAAAGACAGTCGGTGTCGATGCCGCCAAGGGTGACTTCGGCGGTGCGGTAGCCTTCGGTGCCAGAAGGGATCATTTCCCAGCTTTTGAGGTCATCACACAGAGCGCGCAGCCGTGTGTCGGACTGATCAGCAAGGTTGCCGGAAAGATCCATGTGCTTACTTAAATGATCAACCAATCGGGTGGGCAACAACGTGGCAAGTTCGGTTGTCAGATTGCGGCGGCCATAGTCTTGGCGACGAGTGCGCAGTTCATCAAATGGATCGCTGTTTGGGAAGAGGTTGACTCTGATCGGGTCGCCCTCTTGCCAGTAGGAGCTGATTTGCAGCATCGCGGGGCCGGAGAGGCCGCGGTGGGTGAATAGCATCGCCTCGTCAAATTGTGTGCCATTTGCAGTGGCGCGCACCGGGTGCGCTACGCCTGAAATGTCTTTGAAACGGCCATCGGAAAACGTGAATGGAACAAGGCCCGCGCGGGTGTCGGTCACGTTGAGGCCAAACTTGCGGGCGATGTCGTAGGCAAGACCGGTTGCGCCCATTTTGGGGATAGACTTGCCGCCCGTGGCAAGCACGAGATTGGTGCACGTCAGGATTTGGCGTTTGCCCGAGGCCTCGACGGTCACGCTGTAGGCTGTTCCGTCGTGGCCGACGTTGATGATCGAGGTTTCTAGCCATAGCTCGGCGCCAGCTTTGGCCATCTCGTCACGCAGCATAGCGATGATTTCCTTGGCCGACGTGTCGCAAAACAGCTGACCAAGGGTTTTCTCGTGATAGGCAATGCCATGGGCCGCCACCAGTTCGATGAAATCCCACTGGGTGTAGCGGCTGAGCGCGGATTTGCAGAAATGCGGATTGCCGCTCAGGAAGTTTTCAGGACCGCCGTACATATTGGTGAAGTTGCATCGCCCGCCACCGGAGATGCGGATCTTCTCGCCAGCCGCTTTGGCGTGATCGATCACCAGTGTGCGGCCACCGCATTGCGTGGCGCACATCATGCCTGCTGCACCGGCCCCAAGGATGATTGTGTCCCAAGTCATGATTGCGGGGTGCCCGATGCCGCCCAAGGCGTCAAGCGAAAGGGTGTCTTTGTTTGGTTCTCTTTACTTTCCATGCAGGGTTTTGAGTGTTAAAGTGCCCGCAGACCCGGCAAACGGGCAGCCCGGCGCATTGGCGTGTGGGCAATCAGAGGCAGAGATCGGCGGTTATCCGATGACAGAAATGGTGTATGGCGCGCTTCCGGCGCGCGAGCGTGAGCCTGTGTTGCCTAAGTGGTGGCAAACGCTGGACAAATGGACAATGACGTCCATTCTTTTGCTGTTCGTGATCGGCATTATGCTGGGCATGGCGGCGAGCCCTCCCTTGGCGGAAAAAAACGGGTTTGAACCTTTTCATTATGTGAAGAAGCAAGCGATCTTTGGCGGCGCGGCGATGATCGCGATGATGTTGACGTCGATGATGTCACCCAAGTTGGTGCGCCGTTTGGCTGTGCTTGGCTTTGGGGTGACGATGGTGGCGCTGCTGTTGCTTCCGGTGTTTGGCACTGATTTTGGCAAAGGCGCGACGCGTTGGTATTCGCTGGGGTTTGCTTCGATCCAGCCCTCGGAATTCCTGAAGCCCGGCTTTGTTGTGGTTTGTGCCTGGTTGATGGCGGCCAACGAAGAAATCAATGGCCCGCCCGGGCGCATGTGGTCCTTTTTGTTGATGGTCTCAATTGTTGTGGTTTTGGCACTGCAGCCGGATTTCGGTCAGGCGTGCCTGATCCTGTTTGGCTGGAGCGTGATGTATTTTGTGTCAGGCGCGCCGATGGTTCTGATTGGCGGCATTCTGTTGGCGCTCATTCCTACGGCGCAACTGGCTTACAATGGGTCTGAGCACTTTGCGCGGCGGATTGACGGTTTTCTGGATCGCTCGCTTGATCCGACAACCCAGATTGGCCATGCCACCAATGCGATCCGCGAAGGCGGGTTGTTTGGCGTCGGTGTCGGCGAAGGCACGGTGAAAAGGTCCCTGCCGGATGCACACACGGATTTCATCATTTCGGTGGCGGCTGAGGAATATGGCTTGATCCTCGTGATGGTGATCATTGCGCTTTATGCGACGATTGTTTTGCGCTCCTATTTCCGGCTGATGCGCGAGCGTGATCCGTTCATCCGCTTGGCTGGCACCGGATTGGTGAGCATTTTTGGTGTACAGGCGATGGTGAACATGGGCGTTGCTGTGCGACTTTTGCCGTCCAAAGGCATGACTTTGCCGTTTGTGAGCTATGGCGGCTCTTCCCTGATCGCAGGGGGGATTGCAGTTGGCATGATTTTGGCGTTTACCCGCAGCCGGCCTCAGGGCGAGATCGGTGATATTTTGCGGGGACGCGTGAGATGAGTAAACAGCCCCTTCTGGTGATTGCAGCAGGTGGTACAGGCGGGCACATGTTTCCGGCGCAAGCGTTGGCGGAAGTCATGTTGCGCAAAGGGTGGCGGGTCAAACTGTCAACGGATGTGCGTGGCGCCCGCTATACTGGTGGATTTCCCCATACGGTCGAGATCGAAGAAATGAGCAGCGCGACCTTTGCGCGGGGTGGTGTACTTGCCAAGCTGGCGGTGCCATTTCGCATTTTGGGTGGCGTCTTGGGAGCAATGCGCAAGATGCGCAAAGATCGCCCTGATGTGGTTGTTGGTTTTGGCGGGTATCCGGCGATTCCGGCCATGGGCGCGGCTTGGCTGATGAAGCTGCCGCGCATGATCCACGAGCAGAATGGCATTTTGGGACGGGTCAACAAAATCTTCGCCAAACGCGTAAGCGTGGTGGCATGCGGCACATGGCCGACGACATTGCCAGACGGCGTTCAAGGGCTGCATGTGGGCAATCCGGTGCGCAAAACCGTGATGGACCGGGCAGGGGCGGGCTATATCACCCCCGGCGATTATCCGATGTCGGTGCTTGTGATTGGCGGCAGCCAAGGTGCGCGCATATTGAGCGACGTGGTTCCAACGGCGATAGCGGGATTGCCTGACCCGATTTTGCAAAACTTGCGGATAAGTCATCAAGCGCGGGATGAAGATTTTGATCGTGTGACGGCCTTTTATGTTGAGCATGGAATTTCCGCCGATGTGCAGCCATTTTTCACCGATGTGCCAGCCCGGATGAGCGAAGCGCAGCTTGTGGTGTCGCGGTCCGGCGCGTCAAGTGTCGCGGATATCAGCGTGATTGGGCGCCCTTCGATCCTGATCCCTTTTGCGGCGGCTGCAGGTGATCACCAGACAGCCAATGCCAAGGGGCTTTCAGAGGCAGGTGGGGCGATAGTCATCCCCGAGAGCCTTTTGACAGCCGAGAGCATGACCGAACAAATGGCGCTTATTTTGGGCAACCCCGAGGGGGCAAGCCAGATGGCGAGGGCGGCTTTGAGTGCGGGCATGCCGGATGCGGCTGAGACGCTGGCAGCGCAGGTCGAAGCGCTTGCGAACAAGGAATAAGACTATGAGTGCGGCAACAAAACTTCCCGGAGACGTTGGGTCCATCCATTTTGTGGGGATTGGCGGTATCGGCATGAGCGGCATTGCTGAAGTGCTTATCAACCACGGCTATCAGGTGCAGGGGTCGGATTTGAAGACGACCAAAATTACGGAGCGTCTCGTAAGATTGGGCGCGACCGTATTTGAAGGTCAGCGCAGCGAAAATCTTGAGAACGCAGAAGTTGTGGTGATTTCATCAGCGATCAAACCGGGCAATCCGGAGCTTGACGAGGCGCGTGCGCGGGGCCTCCCGGTGGTGCGTCGGGCTGAGATGCTGGCAGAGTTGATGCGGTTAAAATCCAACATCGCCGTGGCGGGTACCCATGGCAAAACAACCACGACCACGATGGTCGCGGCCTTGCTGGATCACGGTAATTTTGACCCCACCGTGATAAACGGCGGCATCATCCATGCTTATGGGTCCAACGCGCGTGTTGGCGATGGCGAATGGATGGTTGTTGAAGCGGACGAGAGCGATGGAACGTTCAATCGCTTGCCCGCGACAATTGCTATTGTGACCAATATTGACCCGGAACACATGGAGCATTGGGGCACCGAAGAAGCCTTGCATCAGGGCTTTTATGATTTTGTGTCCAACATCCCGTTTTACGGGCTGGCGGTGTGCTGTACCGATGATCCTGACGTGCAGACACTGGTTGGCAAAATCACCGACAGGCGCGTGGTCACATTCGGCTTCAACGCGCAGGCCGATGTGCGGGCGATGAACCTGACGTACAAGGCAGGTATTGCGCATTTTGACATTCAGTTGCAGAACGAGGGCAAGGTCATCGAAGGGTGCAGCCTGCCAATGCCGGGTGATCACAACGTGTCCAACGCGCTTTCTGCTGTGGCGATTGCCCGCCATTTGGGTATGAAGTTGGATGAAATCCGTGAGGCGCTGGCCGCTTTTGGTGGCGTGAACCGCCGGTTCACCAGAGTTGGTGAGGTGCTGGGTGGCGTGACTGTAATTGACGATTATGGGCATCATCCGGTGGAAATCACCGCCGTTCTGAAAGCGGCACGTCAGTCACTGGGGGATGGCGGCGGACGCGTGATTGCGGTGCATCAACCACACAGATTTTCGCGGTTACAGTCGTTGTTTGAGGATTTCTGCACCTGCTTCAATGAGGCCGACGTGGTTGGAATAACAGATGTCTTTGCCGCTGGTGAGGCGCCGATTGAAGGCGCGGGCCGGGATGATTTGATTGCGGGTCTGGTGTCGCATGGTCATCGGCACACCGTTGCGATCAGCAGCGAAGAAGAGCTTGCTGCGATGGTGAAAGACGTCGCAAAGCCGGGCGACATAGTCGTCTGCCTTGGCGCCGGTTCAATAAGTGGCTGGGCCAATACGTTGCCTGAGCGGCTTGCCTGAGAGCTGCGTTTCAAAAAACACTGGATATTTCCCCCCGTCTGGACTCTGTTAGGGAAAAGACCAGAGGGCAGACGTGTCAGAACATCTTAAACGAAGCGTGGGTTTGGGCCTGCTGACCGCTTATGGCGTCGGAGTCATGGTGGGCGCGGGCATTTACGTGCTTGTCGGCGCTGTCGCGGGAGAGGCGGGGATTTACGCGCCGCTGGCCTTTTTGCTGGCCGGATTGGTGGCAGCCCCAACGGCGCTGAGCTACGGCGAGTTGTCGGCGCGAATTCCCGAAGCTGCAGGAGAGGCCGCTTTTGTCGAGAAAGCCTTTGGCTCGCAGGTATTGGCGGTCCTTGTTGGGTTGGCGATCGTCGCAACCGGGGTGGTGTCTGCGGCGGCGGTGTTGCGCGGCGGGGCGGGGTATCTTTTGACGCTTGTATCATTGCCGCAGGTCGTGGCGATTGTCGGTTTGGCGGTCCTTTTGGTCGGGGTTGCACTTTATGGCGTGATGGAAAGCCTGGCGCTGGCGGCGGTTTTCACTGTGATCGAATTGGCGGGCCTTGGTTTGGTTGTCTGGGCTGGAAGTCAGGCGCCGGTGACGGCGGATTGGGCCATGGCCGAGAGCACGTCTTTTGTGGATTTGCCGTGGGGCGCGATTGGCGCCGCGGCAGTTCTGGCGTTTTTTGCCTTCATCGGATTTGAAGACATTGTGAACATGGCGGAGGAAACCCAACGCCCTGAGCGCAATGTGCCTTGGGCGATCATCCTTTCTCTGGGTATCACGACGGTCGTGTATGCCTTGGTGACCTGGGTAACCGTACGAGTCGTGCCGATTGGAGATCTGGCCGAAAGTGAGCGGCCTTTGGTGTTGGTTTTGCAATCGCAAGACGGTGCGAGCAGCGGAAGGATTTTGGCAGCGATTGCGGTTTTTGCCGCGCTCAACGGCGTACTTGCGCAAATTGTGATGGCCAGCCGCGTGTTGTTTGGCCTCGGGCGACGGACCAAGTTTCTGGCGATGTTTCATCAAGTGCACCCGCGACGTGGCACACCGTACGTTGCGACCTTGGTGATTGGCGGGCTTGTTATAGTGGCCGCGATGAGCGCAAATGTATCCGCGCTTGCGCAGATCACGTCGCTGATTTTGTTATCGGCATTTGTGGTGATGAACGCGGCATTGATTGTGCTGAAGCTACGCAGCCCAGAGGCGCCTTTCCGTGTACATATGGCGGTGCCTGTGTCGGGGATGTTGCTCGCTTTGGGAGCGTTGGGGTTGTATTTGGGGGTATTGGGATGAGCTTATCGCTGGTTTTTGCATGTTTCTGGGTGCTGGCCGCCACAGGTGTGGCGATGTTGCCAATGCGACGGCAGTATGTGCCCGGCGTTGCTCTGCTTTTGGCAGGGCCAGTGTTGATTGGCGTGATCTGGTATGAGCACGGCATGTGGATCGGGGGCGCGACTTTGTTCGGCTTTGTGTCGATGTTCCGCCGACCTTTGATGTTTTTTGGTCGCAAGGCCTTGGGTTTGCCAACCGAAGAGATTCCGAAATGACGCTGTCGCTGGGACTAGCTTTCGTCTGGTTGGTGGTGGCCAATTTTCGAGCGATGTTTCCGAGCAAGGATCATTTGTGGCGGTTCGCTTACGTCATGATTGCAGTTGCGGTGCCCATTCTGATCGGAGTCTATCTGCAGAACGGGCCGTGGATTGCCTTGATCGTGTTGGTGATGGGCGGCTGGATTATGCGTTGGCCGGTTTATTATCTTTGGCTCTGGCTTAAGAAAAAGGTGACCTGATGCTGGATCTGGCTTTGGCGTTAAGTGCGCTGATCTGGTTTTGTGTGTTCTTGTTTCCGGTGTACGGCTTTGTGGCCGGACGTCGGGACAGGCAAGAGCATCTGAAGCGCGCGCAAGGGATATTGCTAAGCCTTGTGGCATTGCTGGTGTTGTTTGACCTGACGCTGGGCGTCATGGTGAGCAAGTCCGAGATGGTAGAGTTGATGCGGTTGCGCAGTTATCGCTGGTGGATGCTGGGCGCGGTGGCCGTGTCTTTGGGGTGCGCTTGGATCTTGTTCAAACTGGCCCAAAAGACGCGGTCGACCTAAGCAATCGATTGCTTGCCCACGCGTACGCGCTTCGGTATCGCTGCACATCAGATTTGAAGGATTTTGCCATGACATCCATGCCTCAGACACGTGGAAAGCTGACCGAGAACCGCGCGTTGTCGGATTTGACGTGGCTGCGCGTGGGCGGGCCGGCGGATTATCTTTTTCAGCCGGTGGACATTGAAGATCTGGCGGCGTTCTTGAGGGCCTTGCCGGAAGATGTGGCTGTGTTTCCGATGGGGGTGGGCAGCAACCTGATCGTGCGCGATGGCGGTTTGCGGGCCGTGGTAATCCGTCTGGGGCGCGGATTTAATGGCATCGACATAAAGGGCAACCGCGTCCGTGCAGGCGCGGCAGCACTGGATGCGCATGTTGCGCGCAAGGCGGCGACGGCGGGCGTGGATTTGACGTTCCTGCGCACCATTCCCGGCGCAGTGGGCGGGGCCGTCCGGATGAACGCGGGATGTTACGGCGCCTATACCGCAGACGTATTTGTTGAGGCGACGGCTGTGACGCGACAAGGTGAGGTCGTCACGCTGACGGCTGAGGATTTGAGGTTTCAGTATCGCCAGACTGAATTGCCCGAAGGATGGGTATTGGTTGAGGCGGTGTTTGAGGGACCAGCGGGCGATGCGGCGGAGCTTGAGGCGCGTATGGCGGATCAATTGGCCAAACGGGATGCGAGCCAGCCGACAAAAGAGCGCAGCGCCGGCAGTACATTTCGCAACCCGGCTGGGTTCAGCTCGACCGGTAAGGCCGATGATGTACACGACTTGAAGGCGTGGAAGGTTATTGATGACGCAGGAATGCGCGGCGCCAGAGTCGGAGGCGCGCAGATGAGTGAGATGCATTCCAATTTTATGATAAATGCAAACGATGCAACTGCCGCCGATTTGGAAAATCTGGGGGAAGAGGTGCGAAAAAGGGTTTTCCAAAACAGCGGAATAGAGCTACAGTGGGAAATTATGCGCGTAGGCGAAAAGTCGACGTCGTAATAGCCAAACTGACCCGGCGACAGGCAAAAATACAGCAGGGCAGTGAACGCAGGTAATGGGCAAAACGCCCCAAAACAACAAGAGCCAGACAAAAATCGGCTCGGGACATTGAGGCACATAGGGTTATGTCGAGCAGGACAAGCCCCAAAGTTGCGGTATTGATGGGCGGACCTTCGGCTGAACGCGAAGTGTCGTTGTCCACTGGGCGTGAATGCGCGGCCGCACTACGGGAAGCAGGCTATGAAGTGGTCGAGGTCGATGCAGGCCCCGATCTAGTAGTGCGCCTTGGCGAAGTTTCTCCGGATGTTGTGTTTAATGCCTTGCATGGCCGTTGGGGTGAAGACGGTTGCGTGCAAGGTCTGCTAGAATGGCAGAAAATTCCTTATTCTCATTCCGGTGTGCTGGCATCCGCCGTGGCGATGGACAAGCAACGCTCCAAAGATGTGTTCAAGCAGGCCGGACTGCCGGTGGTCGAAAGCGTGATTGCGGCGAAAGCCGATGTGTCCGCGCGCCACGTGATGAAGCCGCCTTATGTGGTTAAGCCCAACAACGAAGGCAGTTCGGTTGGCATATATATTGTCAACGACGGAGCCAATACGCCGCCACAGCTGGCGGACGACATGCCCGATGAGGTTATGGTCGAAACCTACGCGCCGGGGCGGGAGTTGACGACAACCGTGATGGGGGATCGCGCGCTAGGCGTGACCGATATCATCACGGACGGCTGGTATGACTATGACGCAAAATACGCCGCGGGCGGGTCGCGCCATGAAATTCCGGCCAATATTCCGCAAGACATATATGACGCCTGCATGGAATACGCACTTAAGGCGCACTCGGCGCTTGGGTGCCGCGGTGTCTCGCGTACCGATTTCCGCTGGGACGAAGCACGTGGGCTGGATGGCCTGATTATTCTTGAGACCAACACGCAGCCGGGCATGACGCCGACGTCGTTGTCGCCTGAGCAGGCTGAACACGCCGGCATCAGCTTTCCGGAGTTTTGCGGCTGGATCGTGGAGGATGCGTCATGCGACAGGTAACTGGCCGTGCAGATCCCGCGCCATCGCGATGGAAATACCGCATGGAGCGGTTGTTCCTGACGCCGTTGTTCCGGCTTGCATTGCGGACGGTGTTGCCGTTTGCGCTGGTATCTGGGGCGACGCTTTGGTGGTTGTCCGACGAGGGGCGGCGAGAGCAGTTGAACTTGGCAGTGGTCGAGTTTCGCCGCGAATTGGCGACGCGGCCTGAGTTCATGGTCAAGGCAATGGCGATTGACGGTGCCTCCGAAGGGACCGCCGAGGACATCCGCGAAATCCTTTCGCTGGATTTCCCTGTCTCCAGTTTTGATTTGGAGTTGCCGCAAATCCAAGAGCGCGCGGAAGAGTTGCCTGCGGTTGCTAAGGTCGCCGTGCGGGTCCGTCCGGGTGGGATTTTGCAGTTCAATGTTGTGGAGCGTACCCCGATTGCATTGTGGCGCACACATCATGGGCTGGCCCTTGTCGACATTGATGGCCATGTGACCGCCCCGATGGTGGCCATGTTGGATCATCCGACAAAACCGTTGATTGCTGGCAAAGGCGGTGATGGGCATGTCGCCGAGGCGATGAAGTTGTTTGCGGCTGCAAAACCTTTGAGCGAGCGGGTGATTGGTTTGGTCCGTGTGGGCGAGCGCCGCTGGGATCTCGTGCTGGACCGCCAGCAACGCATCCAGCTGCCGGAAAATGGCGCGGTACAGGCGTTGGAGCGGGTGATTGCATTGAATGGCGCACACGACATGTTTGATCGCGACCTGATGGTCGTGGATATGCGGCTTGCTGCGCGGCCGACGATCCGGCTGACGCACAACGCGATAGAAGAATGGTGGCGGATCAGCCGCATCTCTGTGGGGAACAATTGAGATGACAGAGCTATATGAATCGCAGCGTGCGATGCGCAACATGCGCAAAGCGGCGATGCAACGCGGTGTGGTGGCGGTGCTGGATGTGGGCAGCTCTAAGATCGCCTGTTTGGTTTTACGGTTTGATGGCACCGATCGAGCAGCGAGTGCTGATGGCATTGGATCGATGGCCGGTCAAAGCGGATTTCGGGTGATTGGCGCGGCGACCACGCGGTCCCGCGGCGTGCGCTTTGGTGAGATCAGCGCGATGCAGGAAACGGAACGCGCCATTCGCACAGCTGTTCAGGCGGCGCAGAAGATGGCGAAAATTCGGGTTGATCATGTGATCGCCTGCTTTTCCGGCGCGGAGCCGCGGTCTTATGGGCTGGACGGCAGTGTTGAAGTCGAAGCAGAGGTTGTGTCTGAGCAGGATGTGGCCCGGGTGTTGGCCGCCTGTGATGTTCCGGACTATGGGGCCGGTCGCGATGTGTTGCACGCGCAGCCGGTGAATTTCACCTTGGATCATCGCTCGGGTCTGGGCGATCCGCGCGGGCAAGTGGGGCAGACGTTGACTGCCGACATGCACATGTTGACTGTGGACGAAGCCGCCATCGACAATCTGGCCTATTGCGTGAAGCGCTGTGATCTTGAACTCGCGGGAATTGCCAGTTCGGCCTATGTGTCGGGCATGTCTGGGCTGGTCGAAGACGAGCAGGAACTTGGCGCGGCCTGTATCGACATGGGCGGCGGGGCGACAAGCCTGTCGATTTTCATGAAGAAACACATGATTTACGCGGACACGGTGCGCATGGGTGGCGAGCATGTCACCAGCGACATTTCGATGGGGCTTCAGGTGCCAACGGCGACGGCTGAGCGTATCAAGACGTTTTACGGCGGGGTGCATGCCACCGGCATGGATGATCGCGAGATGATCGACCTTGAAGGCGATACAGGAGACTGGGAGCACGACCGTCGATCGGTAAGCCGGGCAGAGTTGATTGGCATCATGCGCCCACGTGTGGAAGAAATCCTCGAAGAAGTGCGGGCACGGTTGGACATCGCGGGGTTTGAGCACCTGCCAAGCCAACAGATTGTCCTGACTGGTGGCGGAAGCCAGATCCCCGGACTGGATGGACTGGCGACCAAAATTCTCGGACAGCAAGTGCGCTTGGGCCGTCCGATGCGGGTGCATGGTTTGCCGCAAGCCGCAACTGGGCCGGCGTTTGCGAGTGCCGTAGGTATGTGCCTGTTCGCAACCCATCCGCAGGATGAATGGTGGGATTTCGACCTGCCCGTCGAACGCTATCCTGTGCGGTCGCTCAAGCGGGCGGTGAAATGGTTTAAGGACAATTGGTGAGGGATCATTTTCGGGGGTGACGCGGACTCGCCTGTGGGTTATTCTGTGGATAACTGCGCAAAAAGCGTGGGCAAGCAGGCCGAGCAGTGGTCTTTGAACGTGACTGGTATCCCCCCTCTGCGAATGATTTTTTCGCGGACGGTTTTCTGCGTCTTGTGTGTTGGGCCCTGTGTTCCCCTAAATCTATCCAAACTAGCGAAATACCGCTAATTTTGCGGTTTTTTGGGCCATATTTTGTGTTGAATTGCGCTTTTGGGGATGACGATTCCTGAAAGCGTGGGTAATAATATCCTTTGAGACGGCAGAATAATTCCCTGCGAATGCGGGGGCAAACAAACAGGCGGACAGTTCTATGGCTTTGAATCTGACGATGCCCGATGAGGGTGATCTGAAACCCCGCATCACCGTATTCGGTGTTGGCGGTGCTGGTGGCAACGCGGTCAACAACATGATCGAAAAAGAGCTAGAGGGCGTTGAGTTCGTTGTTGCGAACACAGATGCACAGGCTTTGCAGCAAAGCGACGCGGAGAAACGCGTACAGCTTGGTGTTAAGGTTACCGAAGGTCTGGGTGCTGGCGCCCGCGCAACCGTTGGGGCGGCTGCTGCGGAAGAGAGTATCGAAGAGATCGTGGATCACCTTGCTGGTGCTCACATGTGTTTCATCACCGCTGGTATGGGCGGTGGCACGGGTACAGGTGCTGCGCCAATCATCGCACAGGCAGCGCGTGAATTGGGTGTCTTGACCGTGGGTGTTGTCACCAAGCCGTTCCAGTTCGAAGGCGCCAAGCGTATGCGTCAGGCGGAAGAGGGTGTTGAGCAGCTTCAGAAAATGGTCGACACGCTGATCATCATTCCGAACCAGAACCTGTTCCGTCTTGCGAACGAAAAAACCACCTTTACCGAAGCGTTTTCGATGGCAGACGATGTTCTGTATCAAGGCGTCAAAGGTGTGACGGACCTGATGGTGCGTCCTGGTCTGATCAACCTCGACTTTGCCGACGTCCGCGCCGTGATGGACGAGATGGGCAAAGCGATGATGGGCACCGGCGAGGCCGATGGCGACAATCGCGCCATTCAGGCTGCCGAGAAAGCCATTGCGAACCCGCTTCTGGACGAAATTTCGCTGCGTGGCGCGAAGGGTGTTCTGATCAACATCACAGGCGGTCACGACCTGACATTGTTCGAACTGGACGAAGCCGCCAACCGCATCCGTCAGGAAGTGGACGAAGACGCAAACATCATTGTTGGCTCGACTATGGATGCGGCCCTCGAGGGTGGCATGCGTGTGTCGGTTGTGGCCACCGGTATCGACGCGCTGGAAAGCACCAGCCCGATGCCTTTGCCGCGTCGTTCAATGGCGCAACCGTTGCCAGGTGCAGAAGTAGCGGCTCCTGAAGCAAGCGGTTTTGAGGCACCAACCATGACTGCGTCGCCGGTCAATGTTGAAGTGGCTGCGGCTCCGGCGGCAGGCGAACCAGGCCTTTTTGACACGCTGGATCCACAGTCGGCCGCGGCCGAGGACCAGATGGAGCACATTTTTGAAGACGCAGCACCAACTGCGCCTGCGGCTCCTGTGTTTGACGCGCCTGCTGCAATTGCAGACGAACTTCCGGCTCCGGCATATCAACCTGCTCGGGTTGAGCAAGCCGTTGTTCAAACTGAGGAGACCGACGAGTTTGTGGCGCCTCAGCGTCCGGCACCAGGTACACCAACACCGCAATTGATGGCCCGTTTGCAGGCTGCCGTGGAAAAAGCGCCGTCAGCTCCGGTTCGCCCTGTGGTTCCGGAAGCAAACGCCGAGCCGGCGCACGAAGACCGGCCACGTTTTGGCATCAACAACCTGTTTAACCGTATGGCTGGCGGCCAGCAGGCGGAAGGTCAGCCGGCACGTCAGGCGCAACAGGCGCGCGTTCAGCCGTCGGTACAGCCTGTCACTCAGGCAGCTGAACCGGCTGCTCAGGCGGACCCGGAGCAAGAACGGATTGAAATCCCGGCCTTCCTGCGTCGTCAAGCAAACTAATTTAGAAAAAAATCGTCAAATGACCGCCCCCAAAAGGGGGCGGTTTTTTATTTCAAAACAGAAGTTTACGCGGGTTTGCGCGACGTTTCGCCTATTTGTTTCAGGCATGTTTCAGACCGTTGCAAAGATTGAATTGTGATGACGACGTTAACCACTTAGTTCACAGTTGCGGCCAATGGGGTGTGCCGCGCTACTCGGGGACTACAGTGCAAACCACGCTAAAATCAAACGTCACATTTACTGGAACCGGACTACATTCCGGCAAGACCGTGCGCATGACTGTGCAGCCGGCCTCTGCGGATTACGGTGTTTGGTTTCGCCGCAGTGATGTGATTGGCAAAGATGCGATGGTTGCCGCCCGTTGGGACGTGGTTGAGCAAACCGCCTTGTGCACCCGTATTGTGAATGACGCCGGCGTATCGGTCGGCACAATTGAACACCTGATGGCCGCATTGGCTGGGTGTGGCATTCACAATGCTCTCATTGAAATCGATGCAGCCGAAGTGCCGATCATGGATGGCAGTTCAGCGGATTTCGTGCGGGGCTTTTTGCGCGCAGGATTGGTTAAGCAAGACGCGCCGGTGCGCGCCATTCGCATTCTGAAGCCTGTCTCTGTCGAGCGTGGCGATGCGCGGGCGGAGCTGCTGCCGGATCGCGACATGCGGATGGAATTCCACATCGATTTTGAAGACGCAGCCATTGGTCAACAGACCAAAGGCATGACGCTGGCTAATGGCAGCTTTGTGCGTGAGCTGAGCGACAGCCGTACTTTCTGTCGGCAATCGGATGTCGAAGCGATGCAGGCCAACGGTCTCGCGCTTGGCGGCAATCCCGAAGAAAATGCTGTGGTGTTTGACGGCGACAAAATTTTGAGCCCCGGCGGCCTGCGCCACATGGACGAGCCCGTGCGGCACAAAATGTTGGATGCGGTGGGAGATCTCTATCTGGCAGGTGCGCCGATTCTAGGGCGATATCGCGGGATTAGAGCAGGGCATTCGCTCACCAACGAGCTTTTGCGCGCACTTTTTGCCGATCCTGAGGCCTGGTGTTTTGCGGATTGCACGGACGATCTGGCGGCGCGATTGCCCGGCGCGGGTGTGCATATCGGTGAAATTCCGGCTGTAGCCTGAGCATAGGCCCTCAAAAAGTACCAAACCCATTTTGCACCGCAATTTTCTGTGCTAACAGCTTGTCTAAGGACGGCGAATTGCCGTGAGGAAGATCAAGAGGTTGAGCACTATGGCAGGCATCAAGACACGGAGTCGCATTGTCGGGTCTATTCTTGCGGTTTTGGTGGCGGCGTCTTGTGGTGACACGACGACCGATAAGGTCAAGCGCGGCGACTTCTCTCTTGATGGGTTTACAGCTGAGCAAATCTATGGCCGTGCCGAATGGGAGCTGGGCCGTGGACGCGGTGAAGATGCGGCATTCTATTTTGCCGAAGTGGAACGCCAATATCCCTATTCCGAGCTGACCGAGCGCGCGATCATTATGCAGGCTTTCAGCTATCATCAGGAACAGCTTTATCCTGAAAGCCGTGCGGCAGCGCAACGATACATCGATTTCTATCCGGCGTCCGAGGATGCAGCCTACGCACAGTATTTGTTGGCTCTGAGCTATTACGACCAGATCGATGAAGTTGGTCGTGACCAGGGACTGACGTTCCAGGCGTTGCAGGAACTGCGGAAGGTGATCGAACTCTATCCTGATACCGAATATGCGCGCTCATCGATCCTGAAATTCGATTTGGCGTTTGATCACTTGGCGTCCAAGGAGATGGAGATCGGTCGGTACTATCTGCGTCGTGATCACTTTGGCGCCGCGATTACCCGCTTTCGCGTGGTCGTAGAAGACTTTCAGACCACCACACACACTGCCGAAGCATTGCACCGTTTGGTTGAGGCCTACCTGTCGCTTGGTTTGAACGCCGAAGCGCAAACAGCGGGGGCGATTTTGGGGCACAACTTCCAAGGCACGCAATGGTATGAGGACAGTTACAAGCTGCTAAAAGGTCGTGGTTTGGAACTTGAGGCCGCGAGCGATGGCTGGCTGAAACGGGTCTATCGCCAAACGATGCAAGGTAAGTGGCTGTAAGGGGCGGCGGGGCTGTGCCCTGCCGGGTGACGGACAATGCTGCGCGCACTTGATATTCGGAACATGCTGATCATTGATCGGTTGGAGCTTGCGTTCCAGCCGGGCTTGAATGTGCTGACCGGAGAGACCGGCGCAGGCAAATCCATCTTGCTTGACAGTTTGGGGTTTGTGCTTGGATGGCGCGGCCGCGCTGAACTTGTGCGGGTAGGGGCGGAGCAGGGCGAAGTTGTCGCGGAATTTGACCTGCCCGAAGGACATCCCGCGCATGTCATTTTGGAAGATGCAGGGTTGCCGGGCGGTGATGAATTGATCCTGCGGCGTGTGAACCGGTCTGATGGGCGCAAGACCGCTTGGGTTAACGACCGGCGGTGTTCAGGCGAGGTTCTGAGGCGGCTTTCTGAGACTTTGATCGAGCTACACGGACAACACGACGATCGCGGGCTGCTGGACCCAAAGGGGCACCGCGCCTTGCTGGATAGCTACGCGGAAACGGATATGTTGCGTCGGGATGTGCGCCAGGTTTGGTCAAGCGTGGCTGCAGCACGCAAGACGCTGGTGACCGCCGAAGCAGAGCTTAAAGCGGTGCAGGACGAGGAAGACTTCCTGAGGCACGCCGTCGCGGAACTGGATCAGTTGGATCCGGAACCCGGTGAAGAGGCTGAACTCGATACCCGGCGGCGCATGATGCAGGGCGCGGAAAAGGTGCGCGAGAGCGTGGTGAGAGCGCATGATATGCTGGGCACGGGCGGCGCAGAAGGCACGATAAATGATGCGTTGCGGTGGCTGGAAAGCGCGCTTGTGGAAACAGGTGACCACCTGACGGCGCCGGTTGCCGCGCTTGAGCGTGCGTTAAACGAGCTGGGAGAGGCTGCAGATGGCGTTCAACGCACTTTGGACGCATTGGACTTTAACCCGCACGAGCTTGAGCAAGTCGAGGAGCGTTTGTTTGCGATCCGGGCCTTGGCACGTAAGCATGACGTGGCACCGGACGAATTGGGCAATTTCGCACAGGAATTACGAGGACGCCTTGCTGCGCTGGATGCCGGGGCCGGAAATATTGCGACGTTGCAGAGTGAGCTTGCGCAGGCGCAAAATGGGTATGATGCAGCGGCGGGCAAGCTAAGCCAAGCGCGCAAAGGGGCCGCTGGCGCGCTGGACAAAGCAGTGATGTCCGAGCTTGCCCCGCTGAAGATGGAGCGGGCGGTGTTTGAAACCCGCATTACCGCAACGGTTGCCGGACCGGATGGAACCGATCAGGTGGAATTTGTGGTTGCCACAAACCCCGGCGCACCTGCCGGGCCGTTGGGCAAGATTGCATCGGGAGGCGAGCTAAGCCGGTTCCTGTTGGCGCTCAAGGTTTGTCTGAGTTCGGAAGATCAAGATATGACAATGATCTTTGACGAAATTGACCGTGGTGTTGGTGGCGCTACAGCTGATGCGGTCGGTCGCAGGCTGAAGGCGCTGGCGAGTGACGGTCAGGTTCTTGTTGTGACGCATTCTCCGCAAGTGGCCGCTTTGGGCGCGCATCATTGGCGGGTGCAAAAGCAAGTCGTAGACAACGCCACATTGAGCCAGGTGGTGCCGCTGGATGCCGTGGGCCGCGTTGATGAGGTTGCACGCATGTTGTCCGGTGACACGATCACTGACGAGGCGCGCGCGGCCGCACAGGCATTGCTGGTGTAGTGCCAAAAAGGTGAGGCCTCACAAGGGCTTTCCTCTTTGCGCCAGCGCGAAATTCGGATTACATCAGAAGAGAATTCCAAAAACGCCGAGGCACTATGGCGAAGTCCGTTGGATCCTTCCTTAGGGAGAGCGCCCGAGAGGCGGCAGAGACCTGCCGCGGCGGTTGGCGTGTTCTGGTGGACAAAGGTCCGAGCCAGTTTCAATTCTGGCTGATCGCGCTGGGGATCGGGATTGGCGCGGGCTTTGCTGCGCTGGCGTTTCGCAAGGCCATTCAGTTCTTGCAATCAACACTTTATGGCACAGAAGATTTGAGCCACTTGCACAGTTTTGCCGACACGTTACCGTGGTTTTGGTTGCTGGTGATCCCGACTGTGGGCGGATTGGCTGTTGGGTTGATCTTGCACCACTTCACGCCAGACGGGCGGGTGCGGTCGGTTGCAGATGTCATTCAGGGTGCCGCGCTTTATGAGGGACGGGTGGAGCGCAAAGCGGGTATCGCCTCGGCGCTGGCTTCGCTGATCACACTCAGCTCTGGTGGATCAACCGGGCGCGAGGGACCTGTCGTACATATGGCTGGCGTGGTTGCCAGTTGGGTCAGCGACCGGATCAAGGCAAATGGCATCACGGGGCGCGATCTGCTGGGCTGCGCAGTGGCGGCGGCCGTTTCTGCCTCTTTCAACGCGCCAATTGCAGGGGCATTGTTTGCACTCGAAGTTGTGTTGCGCCATTTTGCCGTGCACGCGTTTGCTCCAATTGTCATCGCTTCGGTGGCGGGCACGGTGATCAACCGGCTGGAATTTGGTGACGTGACCGAGTTTTCATTGCCGACGGCGACGGCTCTGCAATTCTATCAGGAGCTGCCAGCGTTCTTGATGCTGGGCGGGCTTTGTGGGCTGGTGGCGGTTGCGCTCATGTGGACCATTTTCTGGTCCGAGGACATGGCCAATCACCTGCAACAAGACATGAGAATTCCACGCTGGTTGCGGCCGGCGATTTCTGGTGTCTTGCTGGGAGGGATCGCGATCTTTTTCCCGCACATTATTGGAGTCGGGTATGAGACTACCTCGGCTGCGCTGACCGGACAGTTGGTGCTGCATGAGGCGGTGGTTTTTGCGGTGCTCAAAGTGATTGCTGTCTCGATCACCATGGCGGGCCGCATGGGGGGCGGTGTCTTTTCTCCTGCGCTGATGGTGGGGGCGTTGACCGGATTGGCGTTTGGCTTGATCGCGACCGCGATTTTCCCGAATGTGTCAGGCACCACAACGCTTTATGCTTTGGCCGGTCTGGGGGCTGTGGCCGCTGCCGTGCTGGGTGCGCCGATTTCCACCACGTTGATCGTGTTTGAAATGACCGGAGACTGGCAAACTGGTCTTGCGGTTATGGTGGCTGTTTCGGTTTCAACAGCGCTGAGTTCACGACTGGTGGATCAGTCATTCTTTTTGTCGCAGCTTGAGCGTCGCGGGGTACATATCGCAGCCGGTCCACAAGCCTATCTTCTGTCGATGTGCCGTGTGGCTGGCGTGATGCGTTCAAAGGATGACCCAAAGGCCGCACCCGAAGAGCGCTGTTGGGAAATGATGTCGGAGGGCAGCTATGTCGATGGCCGTGCGACGTTGGAGAGCGTGATGCCGATGTTTGAGGCCTCAGGGGTGGCCTTTGTGCCCGTGATCAGCCTCGGGCGCGAGGATGAACCACCGGAGCTTTTGGGTGCGGTGTTTCATGTTGATGCGCTGCGGGCGTTCAACAAGGCCTTGGCGGCCAAGGCCGCTGAAGAGCATTCTTGACGGGCGCAAAGCGTGTGGAGACGCCGCTGGCTTACTCCGAGTAGGGTTCGACCACTGCGGCGTCCATTGTGTACGTGATGTTGACGCTGGCGTTGCCATCCACCATCCACAGCGATTTTTCTTGCGGATCGCTTTTGATTTGGCCTGAAATCCAGATCGGCGCATAGAGCCCTGATGCTTCAAACCCTTGCGGGTAGGACACATGCACGATCTGGTTTGCGGGGGGCGGAGGTGTGTGGATACAGGCGCCAACCGTTGGCACCAGCAGGAACTCGACTGCTCTGCCATCTTTGATGTCCAAGGGCAGCAGATAGCCGGGGATGCGGATGTTTCGCCCCACGATTTCGGCGTTAGGGTCGGTTGCCTCGCGGGTGCGCAGTTCCATGATGCGCAGACGTTCGGCAAACAGAAACTCTACATCCAAGCCGTCGGCAATCAGCTCCTCGCGGAGGCTGGCAGCGTCTTCGGCCGCGGTTGCGTCGGTGCCGGTGTCCGCCAGCGTTTCAAGCTGCAACAGATGCGCCAGGCGGTTCATCTGCGCACTTGAAAGTGCAGCGAACGGGTTTTCATACGACGTAAAAGGTGGCGTCAGATCGACCCAGTCAATGCTCTCAGGATCGGACGCCTGCGCCAACGTGGCAGAAAACAACAGAGCGGCAGCGAGCGCGTGGATTTTCATGGTATTCCCTTGGTTCGAAAAACGCGGATTGCCGGCCTAGAGTTTGGCCGCCAGCCCGTCAGATAGGGTGATGCGATATACCCGCCATGCTGGCAGAAGGCTGGCCAGTGCAGCAACACAAAATACCGCGAGCAACAGCGTCAATTCGGTGATGTTGGGCAAAGCGTGGCTGATGCGGAAGCCATAATCGGCGGACAAGATCGGGTTGGTCAATGCTGTCGTCGCTGCGAGCAATGCAACTCCCACGAGAATGCCAACACCGGCCGTCACAAGCGCTTCGGTGACGATCAGACCAAAAATGCTGCGAGGTGAGGCGCCCACAGAACGCAAGATCGAGAATTCGCGTCTGCGCGCGTCTAGTGTGGCGGACAACATCACCACCATACCAATCAGGCTGGCCGCAGCCACAGCGACCGACATCAGACGCAGGGCATTTTCCGCGGTTCCGGTAATAGACCAGAGCTGCAACAGTGCAACGTTGGGCATGACCGCGCTGAGCGCTTCGGTGGGGTTGGTTTGCAGCGCGCGCTGAATGCCTAGGATCGCGCTGCGGTCGCTGAGGCCAACAAAGATTGCGTTGATCTGGTCGGGCTCATGGCCGTGGCCCTCATGATCATCATGACCATACGCTTCGTGCTCGTTTTCGTCGTGGCCATCCTGTGCGTGATCATTGTGATCCGCCTCGTGGGCTTCATGTTCCTCTGCGTGGCCATCGTCGTCATGATCTTCATGCTCTGAATGCAGAGGCGTCGCGTGCGAAGTTTCCTCATGGGCATGTCCCTTGTGGCTCTCTTCGTCTTCATGGTGTGCGTCATCATGATCATCATGACCGTCTTCAGCGTGATCATCTTCAGGTGCTTCATGGTCGTTGTGACCATCGTGGCCATTATGTTCATTGTGCGCGTGATCGTCATTTTCGGCGTCGTTTTCCCCGCCTGAGGCAGGGACGTCACCCCCCATAGGGTCCGCAAGCGGGTCCGCTGCGGGTGTGTCATACGCCGCGTGCAGAGCGTCAAACCCTTCGGTAGAGACAAACACCATTCGATCAACAGCGGTGCCGGTTGCCGCCAGTGTTCCGGTCACTGTGAAGGGCGCGTCGTCATGTACGTCAAAAGAAACGTCACCCGCGCCGTGGGCGTTCACAATGACTGTGCCCACATTATAGCCGAAACGGGCGGCGACCTCTGCCCCGATGACGGCACTGTCAGCGGCCTCAAAGCCCCCGCCTTGGGCAAAGTCCAAGTCTTTCCCTCCGCTGTGGCGGAAATGGTCAAAATAGGCGCCTGTAGTACCCATGACGGGATATCCGCGGTGGTTGTCCCCCATCATCAAAGGCACGGCCCAGTCCACGGCTGGAAAGTTCTCGACCTGTTCAAAACTCTGCCAGGTCATGCCGGTGCCTGTAGAGCCAACGCCAAATACCGTAGCCATAAGAATTTGTACGTCGTTGCCACGTGGCGCAACAATCAGGTCAATGCCGGAGGCCGAGTTGGCAAATGAGGCACGTGCGCTGTCGCGGAGACGTTCCACACCAAGAATGAGTGCGACAGCCAGCGCAATTGACAGGATTGTCAGGCTGGCAACAAAGCGGCGGTTCCAGAGGCTATGCAGCGCGAGATTTAACATGGTGCACCCTTCGGGAAATTGATGTCTGACATGTTGATGACGCGGTCAAAGTGGCTCTCAAGCCCCGGATCGTGGCTGACCACTAGCAATGCCGCGCCAGTACGGGCGGCCTCACCACTCAGAAGGTGCATGAAGTTTTCTTTGGCATCGGGATCCAGCGCGGAAGTGGGTTCATCTGCGACAATCAAGTCGGGCCCACCGATCAATGCCCGAGCTGCTGCGACGCGCTGTTGCTGGCCATGGCTGAGGGCACCGGCGACAGTGTCGGCCAGAGAGGCCAAGTTAAGGGCCGCCAAGAGTGCGTCTGCGTCTTCTTTGGGAGACATAACCAGTTGGCCGCGCCGCCGCGCGGAGAACGTGCAAGGCAACGTGATATTGTCGCGTGCGCTGAGCCAAGGGATCAGGTTGAAGGCTTGAAAAACAATGCCGATGTGGTCCACGCGAAACGCGTCGCGACGGCTTGGGGGCAGGGCTCCGACGTCTGTTCCCGCTACATCTACTGCACCGGTGGCCACATCAATCACGCCAGACAATGCTGCTAACAGAGTTGATTTTCCGCACCCGCTGGGGCCGCGCAACAAAAGCCGTTCCCCGGCAGCCAAGGTGAATTCAGGAATATTTAAGACCGGTTCTGCGGCATCTGGCCATTGGTAGCGCAGGTCGCGCAAAATCAGGGTCATTAAAGTCTCTTTCTGCCTCGCAGGGAGGCGGGCCTTGATGATTTTGCTTCAGACACGCTCCACGGCGACCAGCTCGTTGGTGTAAAAAGCAATATGGTCCTTGATGCGCTCAACGTCCTGGAATGGCGTCTCGTAGCTCCATCCGGCGTTCTGGATGGTTTGGCTTTTGGTCACGATCGAAAAATAGGTCGCGTCTCCCTTGTGTGGGCAGTGCGAGGTGTGATCGCTGTCATCCAAAAAGGCCATCGCGATGTCGCTGCGCGGAAAATAGATCACTGGGTCATAGTCGCCCTCACTGAGTTCCAATGCATTGCTGCTTTCGCCGATAACGGCGCCACCGGCGCGGACTGTCCAGTTTCCCGGCGCTTTGCGAATGGTAATTAGAGTTCCCATGGTCGTTCCTTTGATGTGTCGCGCCGCTATATCGTTACAACATAACAGTTTGGTGAAAATCAAGTGTAATTGTAGGCGCAGTTACAGTGGTTCTGTGGCACGCTCCAACCATTGCAGGGTGTCCTTTGTGACCTTGTCGCGCAAAACGTCGCGGCACGTCGCGTGATATCTGTCGATCCAGTCAACTTCGGCTCTGGTGAGCATGTGTTGCACAATCAGCGTCCGGTCAATCGGGACAAAGGTCAAAGTCTGGAACTGTAGCATTGTCCGATGCGCGTCTGACCCGGCGAGAGGCGAGGCTTTCTCGACCACCAAGAGGTTTTCAATGCGAATTCCAAAAGCACCCGGACGGTAGTATCCCGGCTCGTTGGACAAGATCATCCCGGGTTCGAGCGGGATGTCTCCGGCGCGCGACAGGCGTTGCGGCCCTTCATGCACACAAAGATAAGCACCGACGCCATGGCCGAGGCCGTGATCAAAATCCTGACCCGCTTGCCACAAAGGCGCGCGCCCCATGGCCTCGATGTGTGATCCGGCGAGTCCGGCAGGCCATCGCAAAGCGGACACCGCGATCATGCCTTGCAGAACGCGGGTAAAGGCTTCGCGCGCATCTTGTGCGATGTCGCCGACTGCAAGAGTGCGTGTGATGTCGGTGGTGCCGTCGCGATACTGCCCACCGCTGTCTAAAACGATGAGATCACCGTTTTGCAGTTGACGATTGCTGTCTTCGGTGACGCGGTAGTGCATGATCGCCCCGTTTGGGCCCGCGCCCGCTATGGTGTCAAAGCTGATCTCCAGAAGGGCGTTGGTTGCGCGGCGGCTTTCTTCGAGTTTTGTTACCAGGTCGATTTCGGTTAATGCCGTTTTGTCTTGTCCGTCAAACCAGCTCAGAAAATTTACAACGGCTGCGCCATCTCGGAGGTGAGCGTCCTGCATTCCTTTGATTTCAGTGATATTTTTACGTGCCTTTGGCAATGCACAGGGCGCGACATCAAATACGGTTGCGATGTTGGCGTTGGCCAAACTTTCTTGCACCGCAAAGGGCACGCTGTCTTTGTCCAGGCGGACTGGGGCGGTGGCGTCGCTTAGGGCCGTGGTCAATGTGGTCCAAAAGCTCTCTTGGGCATGAAGCGTCACGTCAGGCCCCAAATGGGAGGTCAGGTGCTGGACCTTGCCCGGTCCCATCCAGAGATCAACCTTCCCATCGGCGTGAAGCGCGGCAAAGCCCTGTGCAAGCGGGTTGCGTGCAATGTCGGATCCGCGAATGTTCAATAACCAGCAGATTTCGTCGGGAAGGGTGATCACGGCGGCGCTGTGTCCTGCGTCGGCCAACGCATTGCCAAGGCGTGCACGTTTGTCGGCACTGCTTTCCCCGGCAAAGTCCAAAGGCTGCGCCACAACAGGATTGGAGGGCGCGTCCGGGCGGTTCTCCCAAATCTGATCTACCAGATTGTTGCAGGGCTCCAGCGTAACATTGGTGTCTTTAAGAGCCGTCTTGAGAGCGCTGATCTGGCCGGCAGTGTAGAGACGCGCATCAAACCCGACGTGGCCATTTGTGAGGTGTTGCGCAATCCAAGGCCCTGGCAAAACCTCGGGCCAGTCGACCGGAATGAAACACTCCGCGACTTGCTCTTTGACTTGCGTGCGGTACCGTCCGTCAACAAAAACACCCGCAACGTCGGGCAGAACCACACAAAAGCCAGCAGAGCCGGTAAAGCCCGTGAGCCAGGCCAGACGCTCGTCGCAGGCCGCGACGTATTCGCCTTGATGTGCATCCGCGCGCGGGATCAGGAAGCCGTCGATCTTGGCATCTGCCATTGCAGTCCGCAGCTTTGCCAAACGCGCCGGTCCCTGCTCGGGCCTGGCGGTGACTTTAAAGTCCTGAAACATTCGGCGTCGCTCCTGTGGTATGTCCGATGCGGATATCTCAGATATCAGACCGCGGCCTCAATTCGTGGTTGATGGACGCAGCTTTTTTGAGTGTCCATCAGCCACGGTAGAATAGCGCTGTGACCGTGGCAGTGACCACCCCTTTTGCGCGCCAAAGGCGCGCCGGGCCCAAGCGCTTAGCGCGCGGGAGCACATCGTCTGGCAAAAATCCGCGTTAGCCGCGTTTGGGGCCATCCATCACAATGCACGTGGTGGATCCGGTTGCGTAAAGGCGTCCATCATCGCTCCCGCGGATTTCTCCGATTGCAACGCCCGTCGATCGACCGCTGTGTTGCACTGTGCCGACCGCGTGCACTGTAGTGCCCACAGGGATGGAGCGAATGATATTCACCTTGTATTCTAGCGTGGTATAGATTTGCCCGGCCTTCAGAGTGGTTTGCACCGCACAGGCCATACAGCTGTCCAGGATCGTGCCGTACCAGCCGCCATGAACGGTGCCGAGCGGGTTCATGGTGCGAAATTCCGGTGTGCCTTCGAAGGTGACGGTGCCTTCCTCGGCCACGATGGGCCGGAACCCAAGAGCTTGCCCAATGGGCGGGCCAGCAATGTGGCCGTCAATGATGTCACGCATGAATTCTAGACCTGACTTGGACAAAACACTGTCCAAAGTCGCAAGATCTTGCGGACCTTGAGCATAGTGGTGTCGTGACATGAAAAGACCTCCCGCGTTTTTTGCAGGAGGCCGGATTTTTTCAGGGCCCGCAAGGCGCAGATGCGCGCGTTACGCCACGTTTTCCAATCGCACTTGCGGTGTAACACCAAGTGCGTGACAGACATCCCGCGTCAATTCGGGCCGGTTGAGTGTGTAAAAGTGCAGCGCGTCGACGCCCTCATCCAGAAGGTCCGAGCAAAGTTCGGTGCAAACTGCCGTTGCTAGCAAGTCCTCACGGTCGTCGCGGGTTGCTTTTTCAAACGCGTCTTCTAACCAAGTTGGCACCGTGGTGCCGCAGCGGCGCGCGAAATTGCGTACGCCTTTCCAGTTTTCGATCGGTAAAATGCCGGGGACGATTGGCGCCGTGATGCCCGCTTTGGCACAGGCATCGCGGAACCGCAGAAACCCTTCGGCCTCAAAGAAGAACTGGGTTAGCGCTTCGTCTGCGCCAGCGTCAAGTTTGCGTTTCAGCCAGTCGATGTCGGCCTGCATGTCCGTCGCCTCGGGGTGTTTTTCGGGGTAAGCGCCGACGCGGATCGTGAAATCGCCAGTCCCGGACAGGGCTTCAATCAATTCAACGGAGTTGGCAAATCCCTCGGGGTGTGGCTGAAATCCGTCGCTGCCTTTTGGAGGATCACCCCGCAAAGCGACAATCTCGTTCACGCCAGCATCGGCAAAATCACGCGCGATCTGTAACGTCTCGGCTTTGGATGCGTTCACGCAGGTCAAATGCGCCGCGACGTTCAGGCCGGACGATTTGTGCAACGTCGCCACCGCATCGCGGGTCAAATCGCGGGTCGTGCCGCCAGCGCCATAAGTGACGGAGACAAACCGTGGATCAAGTGGGGCCAGTGCCTGCACGGTGTCCCAAAGCCGAAAGGACGCTTCCAGAGACTGCGGCGGAAAGAATTCAAATGAAACTTGAGGCGTGGTCATGGTTTTCGGTCCTTAACTTGCGGTTGTCCTCAAGTCTCATACGTGGCAATGATATGCAAATTCATAATCCTCAAGAAAGTCATGAGCTTTATATGAAGATGCACATTGAGTTTCGTCATTTACGCACAGTGCGTGCCATTCATGAATGTGGCGGGTTGGCGCGGGCAGCTGAGCGGCTCAACATCACGCAGTCGGCTTTGTCCCATCAGGTCAAAGGGCTCGAAGAGCAGGCGGGGCTGGAATTGTTTGTGCGTCGCTCAAAGCCGATGACATTGTCGGCGGCGGGGTTGCGGTTGTTGCGTCTGGCCAATCAGGTTTTGCCCGAAGTTGAAAAGCTGGAGGCGGAATTTAACGGACTACGGGATGGCCGTTCAGGGCGGTTGCATATCGCAATTGAATGCCATGCTTGCTTTGAGTGGTTGTTCCCGGTGTTGGAGCAGTTCCGCAAGGATTGGCCGGATGTTGATGTGGATATTCGTCCTGGGCTTGCTTTTGATGCGATGCCTGCTTTGCAAAAGGAAGAGGTCGATCTTGTCGTAAGTTCGGACCCTGAGAACCTTGCGGGGATCTCTTTTTCGCACCTGTTTGACTATGCCCCGGTGTTTGTGGCCGCAGCTCAGCATCCTTTGGCGCAGAAAAAGTGGATTGATGCCGAGGACTTTCGTGGCGAAACGTTGATCACGTATCCTGTGGAACGTGCACGTTTGGACGTTTTCTCCCAACTTTTGTCTCCGGCGAAGGTGGAACCGGCGGCGGTACGTCAGGCCGAATTGACAGCTGTGATCTTGTTACTTGTGGCGTCAAATCGTGGGGTTTCGGTGTTGCCGGACTGGGTTGTTCGTGAAGTGAAATACTCATCAGATTACGTGACCAGACCACTTACAAAACAGGGGCTTACCCGACAGCTTTATGCCGCGACCCGCGATGATGATTTGGCCAAACCGTACATGCAGGATTTGATTCGACTGGCCGGCGCCGAAGCCCGACGCCTGCAGAACGCTTAACTCTTTTTTGACGCCTAAATGGTAAATCTCCCCCTGACGATGGCTCTGCCTCTAAGGCAAAAGGGGCCTGTTCTGTTCTAGCTATGGGGGCAAGGGGTGGACTGACATTTGACCGGCTGTCACCGGTCTGCATGTCCGTGCCTTTGTTTGGGTAATATGCCAACAACCTTTAATGTTATTTCCATTGGCCAGCTGGCTGATATCGACACCATCGAAGGCAACAACACTGCTGAAAATGCCAATGCCCTTGTGGGCCTGACATTTGGCAGCGAAGGTGACGCGTTGGTCAATGATTTTGTGGAACTCAGTCCGGTTGGTGATCCCGGTTCGGCCTACAACATGGACAATTCGCCAAGCGAACAATTCAGCATTGATGGCGGGCCTGCGCAAACGTTTGATGCGACGTCGGTATACAACGCAACCATTACCTACATCGATGGCAGCACGGCGACTTTTACGGCTGTAGTGATGCAGGACGTGAATGGAAACACCTATATCGCGCCCGAATTTTCCAACAACGCGGATCAGGCTATGCTTGAAGCCGAGGCAATTCGGTCCATCAGTTTCGACAGTTTGCTGGGCAACCGGTACAGCGGCACAACGGCCAACCGCGAGGAATGGGATTTTGTGCCTTGCTTCACGGCAGGCACAGACATTGTCACTCAAAAAGGGCTGTGCAAGGTCGAAGACCTAAAGCCCGGAGATCGCGTGCTGACTATGGACCACGGCTATCAAGTCTTGCGGTGGGTTGGGCTGCGTCGGGTCGTCGCGCG
The DNA here is from genome assembly GCF_001292625.1 of Shimia sp. SK013. GTDB lineage: Bacteria > Pseudomonadota > Alphaproteobacteria > Rhodobacterales > Rhodobacteraceae > Shimia. The sequence continues at coordinate 903,107 of NZ_LAJH01000009.1, read as the reverse complement.
CGGGGCACTGGCGCCAGTGCAATTCGATGTGGGGTCGATTGGCAACGATGAGAGCCTGCGCGTGTCCCCCCAGCATCGCATGCTGGTGACCGGATGGCGTGCTGAAATGAATTTCGGAGAGCGCGAAGTGCTTGTTCCAGCCATAGGCATGATCAACGGCGACACAATTCGTCAGGTCGAAGGCACGCACGTGACCTATGTACACGTGATGTTTGACAGCCATGAGATTATCTATGGCGCAGGCGTTCCCAGCGAAAGCTTTATGCCCGGTGAAATCGGCCTCACCGCGTTGGGCCAAAATGTGCGGGACGAGATCTTTGCCATTTTCCCCGAGCTAAAGGATGAGGGTGTGGCCGCCTATGGCAGTGATGCCCGTCCAAGCCTGCGGACAGGCGAAGGGGCGCTTTTGAGCCTCTAAATCTTTGAAGGGGTGTGGGCGTTTTTTGCGATTGAAAGCGCGTTTTCGCAAAATCGAAGCGTCAGTGGACCAACCGGCACCGCAAGCCATGCGGTGCCGTTTTTAGTCGCAACTCGTAAATCTAGATCAGTTTCACGAGCTGTTTGCCTTTGTTGCGTCCATTAAGCAAACCACGGAATGCTTCGGGCGCGTTTTCCAGCCCGTCCGCAATGTCTTCGACGAAGGCAAGTTTTCCTTGCGCCAACATTGGCCCGACATCGCGCAGGAAATCTGGATAGCTGTCGAAGTGGTTTGAGATGATGAAGCCGTTCACGGACAGGAAATTCACAAGAATGGATCGCCACATGCGGGGTCCTGTGAGCGCTTCGGCGGACGCTTCGGCGCCAAGAGCGCCAGCATTGTACCACGCGATCATGCCACAGAGCGGAATCCGGCCATGCGGGTTCATCATGGGCAAAACCGCATCCAGAATTTTGCCGCCAACGTTCTCAAAATAGATGTCGATGCCCTTTGGACATTCAGCCTTAAGTGCCCTGCGCAAATCGCTGGCGGTTTCAAAGGCATAATGGTCAATACAGGCGTCAAACCCTAAGGTCTCAACGGCCATTTTGCATTTCTCGGGACCACCTGCGATGCCGACAACGCGCAACCCGCGCGCTTTGGCTACCTGACCAACCATTGACCCGACTGGTCCGGTTGCAGCCGCCACCACCAGCGTTTCACCTTCTTTGGGTTTGCCGTATTCCATCAGGCCGAACCAGCCAGTGAATCCGGGCATGCCGAGAACGCCAAGCGCGGTTGTGATTGGTGCAAGTTTGGGGTCGAGTTTGCGCATCTCGGCGCCTTTGCCCACGCCATGCGTCGCCCATCCCAGCATTCCAAACACAAAGTCACCGGGCGCAAAGCCCGGATGCTTGGACGCGATGACTTCGCCAACTGTGCCGCCTTCCATGGTGCCGCCAATTGGCACGGGAGCCGCGTAGGATTTGGCATCATCCATCCGGCCGCGCATATATGGGTCCAGCGACATGTAATGGTTGCGCACCAAAACTTCGCCGTCGCCAATTTCGGGGATGTCCAGAGTTTCTAGGGTGAAGTTCTCGTCGGTTGGTTCGCCAACTGGGCGGCTTGCCAAGACGATCCGCTGCATTTGTTCAGACATGGGTTGCTCCGTTTTGTTATCTGTCGAAATCTTGCGACCCGTCGGGCTGTGTCGCAAGGGTGGGCATGAAATCGCGCGGTTTGGTGACGCGGCGTTTCGATTGGTGATTGCCAGTGCCGAAATGGCCTTGGCAAAAAGGCAATGGGGGCGTATACGCGCGCTCTTAGCCACAAGGAGCCGTGCCATGCCGGGCAGCGCAAATCTCAACATCATGATGAAGGCCGCCCGCAAAGCGGGCCGTTCGCTGGTCAAAGACTTCCGCGAGGTGGAAAACCTGCAGGTGTCGATGAAAGGTGCGGGCGATTTTGTCAGCCGCGCCGATATCGCGGCCGAGGAGATCCTAAAAGAAGACCTGTTGGGCGCGCGGCCAACCTATGGCTGGCTTGGGGAAGAAGGCGGCGAGCTGCCGGGCAAGGACCCGACACGCCGTTGGATCATTGATCCGCTGGATGGCACCACGAATTTTCTTCACGGTATGCCGCACTGGGCTATTTCGATCGCTCTGGAGCATAAAGGCCAGATCGTGGCTGGCGTGGTTTTTGACGCTGCCAAAGACGAGATGTTTTATGCCGAAAAAGGCGAAGGTGCCTGGCTGAACGACAGTCAGCGCCTGCGTGTGTCGGGCCGTCATAAGATGATTGAGTCGGTGTTTGCGACCGGTCTTCCGTTTGGCACGCGCCCGGGTCTGCCGGAAACGCTTCAGGATCTGGCGCGCGTATTGCCTGCGACCGCTGGCGTGCGCCGTTTTGGCTCCGCTGCTCTGGACTTGGCATATGTGGCCGCCGGACGCTTTGAGGGCTATTGGGAGCGCGGGTTGAATTCCTGGGATCTGGCCGCAGGCATGCTGATCGTGAAAGAGGCCGGTGGTCTGGTGGAACCGATCAATCCGGGTGCAGATATTCTGGAAGACGGCGAGATCCTTTGTGCCAACGAGCAGGTGTTCAGCCAGTTTGAGAAGGTCATCCGCAAAGGGTGATGTAAAGGAGGCGCTGTCGCGGCGCCTCGGCAAGTCGCACTTTCTAATTCAAACTCAAGTGCTGCGGTCTGACGGGTGGTTTACACCGTCGACCCAGCCTATTTGCCCGAGGTCGCGGGGGTTCACGCCCTCGAGCGCGCCCAAATTGACGCCATATTCATTGGGATTTGATCGCCGTTTATGGTGGGTGTAGATGCCGCAGGTTTTACAAAAGTAGTGCTGTGCCGTGTTGGTGTTGAACTGATACAGCGTCAGATTGTCCGCGCCTTTCACAATCTTTAGGCCATCCAACGGCGCGCTTACGGCGGCGGCCCCACGGCGGCGGCAAAAGGAACAGTCGCAGCGACGCGCCGTTTCCAATTCTTGGCTCAGCGTCACGTGCAATTCAACGGCGCCGCAATGGCAGGTCAATTTGTGGCTCATCTCTTCCTCCTGACTGTGGGCACAGTGGACCGGCTTAGGCGGTATTTGGCCTCGGGATGCGGCGGGTGGCCTTCTGTGCGCTGCCAGAAGCCGCTGGCACCACGGCGCAGCCAGAGCGGCAGGCACAAAATAGCCCCAACGACGAAACCGCCCGCATGCGCCCAGTGCGCGACCCCGCCACCGGTGGCATCAGAGGTAATTCCGTTCAGCAATTGCAGGCCAAACCACAGGCCCAGCATGACCCAAGCCGGTACGGTAAAAATGCGGAAAAAGATGATAATGATCAGCAAAATGTCCACCCGTGCTTTGGGGAACAACAGCAAATAGCCACCCATCACGCCCGCTATGGCACCGGACGCTCCCACCATGGGGATGGGACTGGCGGGGTTGGCCGCGATCTGCGCGACCGCGGCACCAACGCCGGACAAAAGGTAGAAACCGAGGAAACCGACATGGCCCATTTCGTCTTCTAGGTTGTCGCCGAAGATCCACAGAAATAACATGTTGCCCGCCAGATGCAGCCACCCGCCGTGAAGGAACATCGAAGTGACAACACCGTGCAACTCGTTGCCCTGCATGACGTCTTTTGGGATCAGGGCCCAGTCGTTAAAGAACGCACTTAACAGCCGCGGGTCACCCATAATCGGCTGATAGGACAGGAAAATAACGATGTTGAGCACCATGAGAGCGTAGACAACAAATGGTGTGCGGCCGGACGGGTTGTGATCGCGAATTGGAAACATGGCTTTAAGCTGCGACGTGGCAGGCGCGAGGTCAACCCGCGCCGCCAAGAAGTGCCGCGTTTCCGCCCGCGGCGGTGGTGTCCACGCAGATGTGCCGTTCAGACAACACACGTGTCGCATCCGGCAGGCTGGTAATGAGTGGGACCAGCGCACCATCACGGGCCGCCAGCGCGATGTCGTAATGGCGCGCGGTGGATTGATCCCCCCAAAAGACCACGCCGCCGATGTCGGTCAACGCGGTCAACGTTTGGGCGTCAGTGACGCCCGTCGCGGCGACGGCGACGCCGCCGAGCGCTTCCACGATACGGGATTGCGCCTGTGTTGCCTCTTCGCCGGGGCCAAGGCACAACAAAGGCGGACGGGCTTCTGTTGTGTGACGGTTTGACTCACCGGTTGGCCCGGGCAAGACGGTGCTGTCGTGTGCTTTGGATCGGATGGCAGCCGTGATGCGGTTTTGCAAATCGGTTTGCGGGGCAGAGGATGGCCAGACCGTCGCGGAGAGGATTGGTGCGGCCTCGGGAGTGGTAAAGCGGGTCAAATAATGCGGACCGCCGGCTTTGGGGCCGGTGCCGGAAAGACCTTCGCCGCCAAAAGGTTGGCTGCCGACAATGGCGCCGATCTGGTTACGGTTCACATAGATATTGCCCGCGCTGAGCCGCTCGGAGACGTATTGGACCCTATCGTCAATTCGGGTCTGGAGACCAAAGGTGAGGCCGTATCCCGTCGCGTTGATGGCGTCGATCACCAAGTCCAGTTCCTGAGACTTGAAAGTCGCAACGTGTAAAACGGGGCCAAAAATCTCTTCTTTCAGATCCGCGATGCTGTCGATTGTGATTAATGTCGGCGCAACAAAGGTTCCGTTTTGCGGAATAGGCAATTGGTACAACAGGCGGCCCTCAGCCTTGGCCTGCGCTATGTGGGTCGCAATGCGTTGCTGCGCGGTGGTGTCAATCACCGGACCGCTGTCTGTCGACAGATCCCATGGATCACCAAGGCGCAATTCTTTCATGGCGCCACACAACATATCCAGCAGCGTTTCGGCGATGTCTTCTTGCACATAGAGGCAGCGAAGCGCGGAGCAGCGTTGCCCAGCGGATTGAAAGGCGCTCTCGATGATGGCTGTGACGGCCTGTTCGGGCAGGGCGGTTGAGTCCACGATCATAGCGTTCAGCCCGCCTGTTTCCGCGATCAACGGCGCGCCAGGGGCAAGGTTTTGCGCCATTGCACGGCGGATGCGGTGTGCTGTGGCTGTGGAGCCAGTGAAGGCGACCCCGTCGACCCGTGCGTCTGAGGTCAGGGCTGCGCCAACGGTGGCGCCATCTCCGGGCAGCAATTGCAATGCAGCCCGCGGCACGCCAGCTTCGTGCAGCAACGATATGGCGAGATGTGCAATCAGGGGCGTTTGGTCGGCGGGTTTCGCCAGAACAGCATTACCGGCGGCCAAGGCCGCTGCGATTTGGCCGGTGAAAATTGCCAGCGGAAAGTTCCAGGGCGATATGCAGGTGAACGTGCCAACAGGGGCCGCGCCAGAGTTGCGGGCGGCGTAGTAGCGTAAGAAGTCAACGGCTTCACGCAGTTCGGCGACGGCATCCATCGGGGTTTTCCCTGCCTCGCGCGCGAGCAAACCGAACAGCGCGCCATAGTTCGCCTCGTAGAGATCCGCGGCGCGGTTCAGAACGGCCGCGCGTTTCTTGGCGGTGGCCTGCCACGGTGTGGCACCGTTCAAGGCGGCTTCGATGTCCTCAGGGCTGGCCTGAGCCACAGAACCGGGTGAGTCCGCCCGGTCAAACGGGTTGTCCACAGCGATTGGAGCGTCGGGATTGGCGGGGGTGACCAATAGCGGGGCAGCGCGGTGTTGCGCGGCGCGATGTGGCGCGCGTGCTGCGTCGAGGTTGTGTAGCGTTGGAATGTCGGTCAGGTCGAAACCCTTGGAATTCGGGCGCTCCGGTAAAAAGAGGTCAGGGCCACGATCCAATTTTGGGGCCGCGTCTGACAGTGCTTCGAATGGGTCCCTGGCAATCGTGGTCTCCGGCACGTCCTCGTCGACAATTTGGTTCACAAAAGAGCTGTTGGCGCCGTTTTCCAACAGACGTCGTACCAGATAAGCCAACAGATCGCGGTGGGCACCAACTGGCGCATAGATGCGGCATCGGGTGGATTCTTGCGTCAAGACGATGTCATGCAGGGCCTCGCCCATTCCGTGCAGGCGTTGGAACTCGAACGCCGAGTTGTCTTCGGTCATATGCAATATCGCCGCCACGGTGTGCGCGTTATGGGTGGCAAATTGCGGATAGATCCGGTCCGTCATCGCCAACAGTTTGCGGGCGTTTGCGATATAGGAGACATCTGTTGTGGGCTTGGTGGTGAAAACCGGAAAACTTTCTAGCCCTTCGACCTGTGCGCGTTTGATTTCCGTGTCCCAATAGGCGCCTTTCACCAGTCGCACCATGATGCGACGGTCCAAACGGGTCGCGAGTTCGTAAAGGTAGTCTAGTGTCGCGCCAGCGCGTTTTCCGTAGGCTTGTACAACAATTCCAAATCCGTCCCATCCCGCCAACGCTGGCTCCGCTAGTACCTCCTCGATCACATCGATCGAGAGTGAGAGCCGGTCGGCCTCTTCTGCGTCGATATTGAGACCCATGCCGGCAGATTTCGCCAACAATGCAAGAGACCGCAAGCGCGGCACCAGTTCGCTCATCACACGGTCTTTTTGAGCGATTTCATAACGCGGATGTAGAGCAGAGAGTTTGACCGAGATCCCGGGGTTGTCACGAATATCGGCGCGGGTGCAGGCGGTGGCGATGGCTGAAATCGCACGCGAATAGGCGAGGTGATATTGCATGGCGTCGGCGTCCGTTTTGGCTGCTTCGCCAAGCATGTCATAGGAATAGCTGTATCCTTTGTTCTCCATGTCTTCAGCGCGCTTCATCGCCGAGTTGATGTTTTCCCCAAGTACAAACTGGCGTCCCATTTCCTTCATCGCGCGGGCAACAGCGGTACGAATGACAGGCTCCCCCAAACGTTTCACCGCGCCGCGCAAGGTGCCAATCAGGCCCCCGTCACCTTCATCCATGACCCGTCCCGTCAGCATCAGGGCCCACGTAGAGGCGTTCACCAAAGATGATGTGGACTGGCCCAAGTGGCGGCCCCAGTCGGAAGGGGCAATCTTGTCTTCAATCAAGGCGTCAATGGTGTCTGCGTCCGGCACGCGCAGCAGCGCCTCTGCGAGGCACATAAGGGCGACGCCTTCGTCTGTGGAGAGGCCGTACTCCGCAAGAAAGACTTCCATCATGCCGGGATTGGTCGTCGCACGGATTTTGCGCACAAGGTCCGCGCCTCGCTCTGAGATGGCTTGTCGATCGGCGGGTGAAAGCATGGCGGTTTGCAACAATGTCTCAATAACCTGCTGCTCGTCGGTATACGTTGTTGTGTCGATCAAGTGACGTGACTGAGACATTGTGTGCTCCCTATTTTTGGGCAGTATAACGCGACATGAGCAGTCGATTTCTCCGAAGTTTCAAGGTATGACAGAATTATTGATAAGAAATTCGGGGAAGTGCAGTGCAAAGTGAACAGAAAGAGTTGGACCGTCTCGACCGCGCGATTCTGAGTGTGTTGGCGCGGGATGGGCGCATTTCGATAACCGATCTGGCACAGGAAATCGGGTTGTCAAAAAGTCCGACACAGTCCCGCCTGCGGCGTTTGGAGGCGTCTGGTGTCATCAAGGGCTACCATGCTTTGCTTGACCCGATCCGGCTGGGGCTGGATCACGTCGCCTTTGTTGAGGTCAAGCTGACAGAAACACGCGAAAAAGCGCTTCAGGCTTTTAATGCCGCCGTTCGAGAGGTGCCCGAGATTGAACAGGCCCATATGATAGCCAGTCATTTCGACTATCTTTTAAAGGTGCGCACCACTTCGATGAACGCGTATCGCACTGTTTTAGGAGAGAAAATCTCGACCTTACCTTTTGTCGCGAGCACCTCGACATACGTTGCAATGCAGGCGGTGAAGGAAACCGGGCTCGCAGAGATGTGACTTTGTCAGTTACCAAGTTCGTGGCAGCCTATCGGAATGAAACACTTGGTTCTGTTCCTCTTTCTCGCGCCGCCTGTCTGGGCGGAAACACAAGGCTGTCCCGTTGCGCCGGATCACACTGGGTCGGTGGCTGAGCTTTTGTTGCGGGTTCAAAAGGCCAAAGATGAAACCAGCGCCAAGATTATTTCCAATGAGTTATGGGAGTTTTACGCGGATGCGCCCGATGCGGCTGCGCAGGAAATCCTGGACCGTGGCATGCGCAAGCGGGCAGCCTGGGATTTGCTGGGCGCACGAGAGGATTTTGACGCTTTGGTTGAGTATTGCCCGGACTACGCAGAGGGCTACAATCAACGGGCGTTTGTGAACTTTTTGCGCAGCGATTTTCAGTCGGCGCTTCCTGATCTGGAAAGGGCAATTGTGTTGTCCCCTCAACATGTTGCAGCCATGTCTGGTCGCGCGCTGACTTTGATTGGTCTGGGGCGGAAAGACGAGGCGCAGGAGGCATTAGCCGAGGCGCTGGCGCTCAATCCTTGGCTGCCGGAGCGCAGTTTGCTGCAAACCCCGGAACCCGATCAGGAACTCTGATTTCCAGACTTTACTCCTTTGCGCGAAACGCTATGGTCGCGCGGTTGGTGGGCCTTGCCCGCCGGAGCCCGCGTGGTGGAATGGTAGACACAGGAGACTTAAAATCTCTAGGCCGAACAGGCCGTGCCGGTTCGAATCCGGCCGCGGGTACCAAGAATTCAAGGTACGCATCGTAATTGCTCAGGCTTCTGGCGCCTCTTTGAATGCATTTCCGTTTTGGGTGGGCCGCAAAGTGTGCGCCTGATTGCCGTGATTTTTTTGCATTTTGGAACCGAGCCCGTCAGCTAGCGGGAAAGAAAAGTCTGCAAGATAGGTCGAACAGACGGCCCAAAAAAACGGCGCAACCGGCCGCGAGAAGAGATTTCTTGCTTGATAAGTGAATTGCGCAACATAAGGGCTTGTTTGGCATCAGAAACCAACTACGAAGTTTCAGAAGAAATGTTGGAAACCGCAACGACCGAGCATTTGGTGTTTCAGCGCCCAATTCCACAGCTTTCAAGAAGGACTTGTGAGGCGTTTGTACGACCAGACTGAAAATATCCCCTCGACTTCTATTCCCCGTGAAATGTTGCGACGTTGTAATGCGTTGTTGTCCGAGGTGCCGAGCTTTCGGCCGCGCTATGAGTTGGCGAAACATGTCATTCGTATTTTCCGCCGGCCCGCATTTTATGAAATGAGCCAGCGGTGCAATCTTTGGTGCGAAGGCTGTTATTACTTTGAAAATGAGGATCGCTTGAAGGTCGCGGTTGAGCGACCACAGCCTGACTGGCAAGATTTTTTTGAGGCCGAAAAAGCCCGTGGCGTGAGCATGGCCTACTTCGTTGGCGCCGAGCCCGCGCTTGAACAACAGCGCCTATTGGCCGCGACCAAGCATCTTAAACACGGGAAAATTGGCACCAACGGGACGATCCGAATTGATCCGGACATCGCCTTTCGGATCGGAATATCGGTTTGGGGGGACGACGAAACCGATACCGACTTGCGTGGTGGTTCAGTGCTGGGCAAAGCAATGCGCAACTATGCCGGCGACGACCGTGCGGTCATGCTGTTTACGCTCTCTCCTTGGAACCTTCACACCGTTCCGGACGTCATGAAAGCGAGCCAAGATCACGGCCTAGCCGTGACGTTCAATCTGTTTTCTCCGACGCAAACATATTTGGAAAAAATCGCACAGGGTCTATCGAGCGACGAGAAGTTCTTTCGCATTGCGCCGGAAAAAGGTGCGCCGTCTTTCACAACGGATGAGCTTGCCCGCGCTTCGGACGTCATGACCTCGGCGATGGAAGATTTCCCCGACATGACACTTTGTACGCCCGCATTTCGTGATTTGATCACCCAACTCGGCCCAATGTTTGACATTGATCCGGAGACAAACATTGCGCGCGATTGCGGCTCGCGCATCCAAGGCGCGCTGAAATATTTCTCCACCAATTTGCAGGCGGAAAACGTGAAGTGTTGTACGCCCAACGTGGATTGCAAAGAGTGCCGCCTTTACAGCGGTGCGTGGTCTTCTCAATTCATCCCTAGCGCACAGTTTCTGCAATCCGCAGAGATGTTCGAACAATGGTTGGACATGATGGAAATGTTGGGCAGGGTTTTCATTTATCCGCTGCCCGATATTTACCAGACACTCGGGTCAGATGCAGAATGACCAACCTGTCCATGAAGCCGGTTCCGGGCCTCCTTCTTGCATCACATGAAATCCCGACTGCGCCGCCCGCACTAAAGGCTATTTTGCAACCAGATCAGTATTGGCCCGCGCGTATCCTTTCAGACGACATCGTCCAAGTTCATGCGCGCGGGAAAAAAGTCGTGCACGTGATGCAACCTGATTTGGCAACGGGTATCTTGGCGGATGACAGCGGGATGTTTGCTAAACACGGTCTCTATCGCAAGATCGCAGGTGGTGAATCAGGTCCGCAAAGCATGATTGCTCTTGAAGGCAAGCAGGCTTGGGCGGCCAAGACGACATTTGGCGCCCTTCTGGCGCAACGGCAATCTTTTAAGCATGTGCCGATGATCCAAGACGTTACGAGGCGATTGTCACGTGAACTTGCCGAAGGTGGTGCCGGGGAAACGAACATATCCGCACTGCTTTCAGCGATCACATTCGAGATCATTTGGCGGGTCATGTTTGATCCTGAGTCAACCGAAGCTCCGCTGCCGGATTTCGTGCGGTCTAACATTGCCGAGATTTTTCAAGCGCGTATGGCCGCCGACCATCTACGGGTGACAGCTCTGATTTCAGACACGGCTGTGCGGTCGCTTGAATTGACAAAGAATTGCCCGCACATGCGCTCGGAATTCATTGCACGAGGCAATGAGACGCTCAGTCCTGATGTGCTGCTGGACAACATCCGTCTGATGCTAAGCGCAGGCCACAAGACAAGTGCGTCGGCTGTCGCATGGACATTGTGGCTTTTGTCGAGGGAGCCGGAAGCCACCGGAAAAGCACGGTCCGAAATCGCAACCACGGACCTGAGCGATCCAAAGTCTTTTGTGCGTCTTGATTACACCATGGCTGCCCTGCGCGAGGCCATGCGCCTCCTGCCACCTGCAGTCATGACAGTGCGCCAAGCCCGCCAACACACGACATTGGGCGCGCTAGACGTTGCGCGCGGCACGCCAGTTATTGTGAACTTTTACGCCATGCACAGGCACCAGAAGCTTTGGTCGGATCCGGACATCTTTCGCCCTTCACGCTTTCTGGTCCCGCAGTCTGAAGAGATAATCACTGGCGCATACCGCCCCTTCAGCGCTGGCGCTCATGTTTGCCTGGGAACAAAGTTCGCAGAACTGGAATCCGTTGTCATATTGTCGGAGATGCTGACCCGCTTCGAGTTCTCGCCCGGCAAAGATGCCCCTAAACCTATTTACTCTTTTACTCTTCATGCGTGGGATGGTGTTCCATTGACCGCGCGCGCCCGCAAGCGGGCAGAAACAACCTGAGGTACACATGCGCCAAAGCTCTGAAAAATACTCAAAGCACTACAATCACATCATTTTTGACGAAGCCATGCGCAAGCTCTACGAGGGCAGCAACTTCTTTAACGTAGGGTATTGGAAAGACGTTCAACCCGTTTCAATTCCTAACCTGAATGCGGCCTGTGAGGCCTTGGTCACGGCGCACATTGACCTCGACGTCGCACGTCAAGATGTGAGCGGCGGGATCCTCGATATAGGCTGCGGTTTGGGCGTTACGAGCAAAATGTTCGCAGATGCCTACCCCAACGCGCGCGTAACCGGCGTGAATTTTTCCGCAGAGCAAGTGGCATTCGCATCTGAACAATATCCCGACCTCAACTTTATCCAGAAAGATGCATCACGGCTGGATTTGCCCTCTGACAGTGTGGAGCGGATTTTTTGCGTTGAAGCTGCGTTTCACTTCAACACCCGGATGGATTTTCTGCGTGAGGCTTTCAGGATTGTGAAAAGTGGGGGCCGCCTGATCTTTAGCGACGTGCTTTACACCCGCAGCATTTATGGAATTCCAAAAGAAAACACCGGTCTGTCTCTTGAAGAATTCATAGACCAAATTCGGGACATCGGTTGGGAAATTGAAACCAACCTCGACATCACGGAGGATACGGGCGCTCCCTATCTTGATCTGCTCTGTGAGTCGGGCTTTGAGCGGGCTGGACGGACCTGGATCAAGCTCCTTGAGCATTATTTGCTGCTTAGCCTGGTTAAACCCTGATAAGACGAAGAAGAGGGTTTGTCATGATCTCGGATAATTCAGAAAACGCCGCTAGAAGCACCAAAGAAGTGACGCCCAGGCGATCTGGCAAGCCAGCCTCTCAACGACAGAGCGACTTCAAGGCCACAAAAACCGAGGTTCTACAGCTCATCCGCGAGGATCGGGCGACGGAAGCCGTCGCTCTTGCCAGTGGCTTTTTGTCTTTCGGCAAAGTCGATAAGCGTTGGAGTCGTTGCCTGCTTTTGTCCAAGGCGCTCGAAGCTGCGGGCAAGCGTGACGCGGCAATTTCGTTGCTTGATGTTCCGGATGCCCCCGTTCACGTTCGGCTCACGCGCGCTGAACTGATGTTTCAAGACTGCCGTGCCGAGGAGGCTCATTCTGTATTGCCAACCAATGCCGAAATCGAGCAAGCGCATCTGCCAGATCCATCGGCGTTGTATCTGCGTCGTGCTAAACTGCTGATCGATACCGACCACATTGAGGACGCCAAAGCCGCTTTGCTCTTGGCAGGCGGTGCGGGCAACCCGGCAAAGCTGGCCAAGCTTTGGCTGACTTTGGCGCAACGCTTCCTCGACAATGGAAATTTTGAAGGCCCCATAGAAGCAATGCATGTGGTTGTCGCATTGCCCGAAACAAATTCGACCTTGATGTTGCGCGCCTTGAACGTTCTTAGCGCGATTGTTTGCCGACACGATCATCCAGCTGCCTTGATTGGGCTCGTCTCAGAATTTGAACGCTATGTGAATGATCACGAAGGTGGCCTTCGGGCGCGCCTAATACTCGCGAAAGTTCTCTCATTTATGTCCCGCAAAGATCAGGCGCGAGACTTGCTGGAGAGCATTCCGACTTCAGACATGAGTGTCTCTGATTTGGTGGCGCTTGCGACGATTCAACTGCGTGTCGGGGCCACAGAGTCAGCCGCCTCCAATGCTCGAAAAATTCTTGCCATTGACGAGTTGGAACCAGACATTGAAGCGAAAGCCGGGTTGGTTCTTGCCAGATGTTTGGCGATCAACAAACGCTTTGGAGAAGCGACTGGTTTGTTGGATGACATCTGGGCACGCACTGGAAATTTGGCCGTTGCCCGAGGGCTTTTGATGGTGCTGCGCACAGACGGTAGTCGCGAACAAGTTGATGCAGTGAAAGACGAGGTCCGGCGAACGCATGTGGCATCGCTGCCATCGGATTTGGCTAGCGGGCTTGCGTCAATCGCTCGGATCAATGGGCCTGACCTGCAGAAAGCACCCAAGCCTTTGGTCATTCCTTGGAAGCTTTCGGAGCGCCCGGAACACGAGTGGTCGGACTGGAGTTCACGGGCTCTCTGGGGAAAACAAGCCGTTAGCTTACTGGCACGCTGGGGCCATTTTGCGGGCTTGGATCGCGGTCAGGAGCTTTTGGATCTCGTCGATCCGATCGATTACTCTCCACTCCAAGAAGCTCTGTCTCTGGGACGCGGGGTGATCCTCTTTGGGACCCACATGGGGCCTGTTGCAGCGGCTTTTTTTGCTCTTGAGGAACAATTTGGGTCCCGATTTGCCTTTCTGGGCGCCGGTGGGAATGCAGCGTCGACCAAAGCAAAGCAAATTCTGCTCAGTGACAGCGGCCAGCATGGAGGTGTCACTCAAATGATCCGGCATCTCAAACACAACGGCGTTTTGGCCATTTCGAACGATGCGACCAACTCCGGAGCCTTTCGGAAGATGACATTTGCAGGATACGACTGCAAAATGTCTCGACTAACGCCGCGCTTGTCACGCGCTCAGTCGACACCATCTTTTTGGTACCAACCAGAGTGGGTCGGTGACCGCCTCCAGGTGAAGTTCAAGAGCATGCCGGAATACAAGACCGGAGAGACAATCCCCGCTTGGGAAGACCGTTGGTATGCTGCCGCCAAGGAACACATAACGTCTTTCGCAAAAACGGCTGCAGAAAATCAAAGCGGGTTTTCGATGTATTCAAATCCTCTTGGAATGTACGATCGTGACTGGTGGGGTGGGTAGAGGAGATCACCCGTCGCCAACAAGCGCAACACCTCGGCGTTGGCGCCTTAGCTTTTTAAGATCACTAAGCGCAGACCAGTCTAACCAGAGGCCGCCATTGCGGCCTCATGCTCTGACCGCGGATGCCACCAAGAATTAGTGACTTTCTTTGCGCATGGTGATCAAGCCGACCACAATTAGCAGGATAAATGCGGCAAAAGCGCTGATACCGATCATCAAGATCGACGCGGTCAACAGCGGCGGTAAAGCGTCGATGAGCGCCCAAAAGAAGTTAAGAATAGTTTCCATTGCGTGCGATCCTTCTGGTTCACGAATTTCCAGCCCAAGGGGCTTTGGATGACTTTAGTCAGCCCTTGCCGTGCTGTCACTGAGGTAGATCAATTTGGGGTTTCCGATCACTCTTGACGATGGACATGTCGGTCGGCCAGGCCCTTGACTTTGAACACATTCACACTAGCGTCGCGTTTGCTGAACTGACTGCTGCATTGGAAAAAATCCGCATGACAAACGCCATTTTGCTTTATAGCGGCAACGTTTGTTCAACGCCGGTGGTTGACTATGCAACCCATCTGCCGTCGGTCTGTGTGCCGGTACTGGAGGATTTTGAGCGGCATAGGTTTGTCAACTTTGCCCCCAGCGATGCGGTTTATTGTGAGACACTGGCCGAGGTATTTGACTGTGTCTTCGCGCGGCGGGATCATCCTTATCTTGCGGACGTTGCGCGTGATACCGATGGTGCGCGGGGCAGGCTTTTGTCTGAGGAGCAAGCTGCGCATGTGTTTTTCAAATGGCGCGGCCCGCCGCGTGGATTTGGCGGCCGCGCACATCTGGCGCGGGTCCTTAGGGCGCACAAAGTCAAGCCAGTCACAATTTTGCGCCGCTCTGTGATCGCCCATGCGACAAAAATGGTGTTGTCGCAACAACACTATGGCAACACGCATATGCAGTTTCAGGTCAGCCGTGAAAAGATGAGTGATGAGGCGTTTCAGGCCTATGTAGCCGATCAGGCGCAGGTGCGTGTGCAGTTCGGGAAAAAAGACATTCAGGCGGTGCGGCGTAAGGCCTATTCGATTTTGCGAAGGCGGTGGGAGATTTCACGGACCGTACGCAACATTTTTGGCCAGAAGCGGCTTGAAGCGGTGATCGCGGAAGACCTTTTTGGGCGCTCGGTTCGGATTGGGCCCTATGAGGAGGCAATGTCGCGGTTTCTGGAGGCTGGGCAGCGCCTGCCGGATGGGGTCGTTTCCCAGTTTCGCAAGGGCGGGCCGGATGTTGAGAATTGCGAAAACTATGATGACGTGTGCCGCGATCCCGCGCTCTGGACGCTTGAACGGCTCTATCAGAGGCACATCGCCGGGCTGCATGTGATCAGTAAAAAAACGGACCCGGCGTGAGCCGAATCCGCGTGATTGTTGTTTTGAAGTAGGCGCTTAGCTGTCGCGTTTGCCTGCGAATTTCCCCTGCCACTCTTCGCGCTCGTCGTCCGAGATTTTGCGGAAGGTTACATCCGGCACCGTGAAGGCGTGGCCCGGTGCAAGTGTTTCCAACGATGCGGCGACGTCATCCGGCCAATTTGTGTCTTCGGTTTTCATCGCAGCGAGCAAGGTCGCGGAGGCGTCCGGAATGAAGGGCGCGGAGATTACGGCGTAAAAGCGGATCAGGTTCAGCGCCAAACGGATCTGCGCGGCTGCTTTGTCCGGGTCTTCTTTGAAGGTCGACCAAGGAGCGGCGTTTTGCAAATATTCGTTGCCAGCCACCCAGATCGCACGCAGTTCTTGCGAAGATTTGCGAACTTCCATGTCCTTCATGTGCTGTTCATAGGCGCGCATACGAGTTGAAAGGTCTGCAATAAGCGCCTGTTCTGTCTCACCAAATTCTCCACCAGTCGGCACCTCTTCGCCGAATTTGGAGCGGCAGAACTTGGTGACGCGGCTGACAAAATTGCCAAGCACGTCGGCCAGGTCTTTGTTCGCGGACTGTTGGAAGTTTTCCCAAGTGAACTCGCTGTCGGAGCTTTCCGGAGCATGGCTGAGCAGCCACCAGCGCCAGTAATCAGACGGCAGCAATTCCAGCGCTTGGTCCATGAAGACACCACGCCCACGCGATGTTGAGAACTGACCACCGTCGTAGTTCAAGTAGTTGAAAGATTTAATGTAATCTACGGCCTTCCACGGTTCCTCAGAACCCAAAATGGTCGCGGGGAATGACAGGGTGTGGAAGGGGACGTTGTCCTTGCCCATGAACTGGGTGTAGGTCACGTCGTCCGCACCTTTGTCGGTGCGCCACCAGCGTTCCCAGTCGTCGCCTTTTCCGGCATCGACCCATTCCTGGGCGCAGGCAATGTATTCGATAGGGGCGTCAAACCAGACGTAGAAGACTTTGCCTTCCATGCCGGGCCAGTCTTGGCCGCCTTTTTTCACTGCAACACCCCAGTCCAAATCCCGTGTGATTCCACGGTCTTGCAGGCCGTCTCCGTCGTTTAGCCACTTGTTGGCGATCGAGGTCGTCAGCACAGGCCAGTCGGTTTTGGTGTCGATCCACGCCTGCAGTTTTTCCCGCATTTGCGACTGGCAAAGGAACAGGTGTTTGGTCTCACGCTCTTCCAGATCGGTGGAGCCGGAGATGGTGGAATAGGGGTTGATCAGGTCGGTCGGATCAAGCTGTTTGGTGCAGTTGTCGCATTGGTCTCCGCGCGCGCTTTCAAAGCCGCAATTGGGGCAGGTGCCCTCGATGTAACGATCCGGCAAAAAGCGTCCGTCGGCGTTGGAATAGACCATCTTTTCAGTGACTTCTCGGATCAAACCCATATCGGCAAGGCGGCCCGCGAAGTGTTGGGTCAACGCGTGGTTCTGCGGGCTTGAACTGCGGCCGTAGTGGTCAAAACTCAGGCGAAATCCGTCGGCGATTTTCGCCTGAACCTCGTGCATTTCGGCACAGTAGTCGGCGACATCCTTGCCGGCTTTTGCAGCGGCCAACTCAGCCGGTGTGCCGTGTTCATCTGTGGCGCAAAGGAACAGAACCTCGTGACCGCGTGCGCGCATGTAGCGGGCAAACAGATCTGCCGGAAGCTGGCTGCCGACGAGGTTGCCGAGGTGTTTGATGCCGTTGATATACGGCAAGGCCGAGGTGATCAGATGACGCGCCATGATGTTGTTTCCAAACTATGTGTTGGCTTTCATCTAGCCCAATCTGCGGAGCGGTTCTAGGGGCAGAAATCGCCCTCTGTATCGCGTCTGTATCACGTCGGTTTCGCGTCGGTGTCGTTTTCGTCCTCTGGTGGCACGTCGTTTTTGCTTTCCTGGGTGCGCGTTGGCTTTTCCCGTTGGCGGCGGGTGATGCGCCCGATGGTGAAGGATGTGCGCGGTGCATAGACGTAGCGTGTTCGGTTTTCGACGGTCGGGCGCGCCAGCATGCGCGACAGGCCAAAGATGATCAAAAGCACATGCCCAACGGAGATCATAATAAAGAGCGCGCCGGGGCCGAATTGCTCGATCAGGCGGGAGGCGAATACGGGCGCGCCAATCGCGCCAACTGCGAAGAAAAACATGAGCGCGGCTGAAAGTTCGACGCGTTCCTCAGACGTGGCAAAGTCGTTCGCGTGGGCCGCTGCAACCGAATAGATCGGGAAGGCGGTGAAGCCAAAGAAACTGGCGTTGAGCATCACGGCGGTGGTGGAGCCTCCGCCGATCATCACTGTGGTGCCGCAGGAAATCACCGCGGCGGCCGAAAGCCAGATCAGAACCCAGCGGCGGTCAAATTTGTCAGCAAGCCAGCCGACCGGATATTGCGCAATTGCACCGCCAAACACAAAAGCGGCCAGAAACCAGGCGATCTGGTTGGTGGCCAGCCCGACTTCGGAGCCATAAACCGGGCCTACCATGCGGAAACTGGCCGAGCTGAGCGCGGCGACGATCACGCCAGCCACCGCGAGGGGGGAGCGCGCCCATGCGAGTTTGGGGCGCAAGCGCGGCGCATCGGGGGTTTTAGGTTGCTGCGATGTAGTCAGGGTGATCGGCAAGATCGCGGCGCAGCAGATCAGCGCGAGAATGTTGTAGGAGACATATTCAGCGGGCGCGAGCACGCTGATCACCAGTTGGGCGGCGAGCGATGCCCCCATATCGACCACGCGGTAGGTGCCCATGGCGCGGCCACGGGTTTCGTTGGTGACTTTGGATTGCAGCCATGCCTCGACCACGGTGAAACAGCCCGCGACGCACAGTCCCGACGCGATGCGCATCACGGCCCAAGCGGTCGGATCAACAATGATGAAGTGGCCAAGAATGCCGATGGCACCTGTCGCGGTGAAGGTGGCGAATGCACGGGAGTGGCCGACGGAGCCCATAAGGCGGGGGGCCCACCAGCAGCCAACAAAGAAGCCAAGGAAGTGGGCCGAGCCTAAAAGACCAATTTGGGCAGTGGAGAAGCCGAGAGTCAGACCGGACAGTGCATCCATCGGACCCAAACCACCGGAGCTGAGTTGCAGCAGAATGACCGAGAGGAACAGGGCCGAGAAGGAGATGATCATGCGCATGAGGCCAGCATGACAGCATTTGCAGCATGTTCCAGAGAGGAAACGACGGGTGGTGTCGTTTTTGAAGAGGATTGGAATTGGGTGCCGCTACGCGGTCTCGTGCAGGGTTTCTGACGTCAGTTGCGGCGTATCCGTTAAGCCGGTGACCTGCCAGCTGGCCGGTGCTGCGTCGCGGGCGCGCAGGCGGGTGAGGCGCCAGGCGTCGCCCTCAAGGCTGTGAGCGGGGGCCATGTGCCAGCGGCTTTCGATGCCTTGCGCGCCACCTTCGGCGGGGGTCAGGATCAGGCCGAGCGGTTTTTGCCCGGTTTCCGCCGCGCCGGTTTCGGCGGCCAGATGCAGGCGGCGCACAGGCGTCAGACCGGGCGGGCCGGGCAGATCGGCCACCACCAAAGGCACGATGCCCGCGCGCAGAATTTCCTCCATGCACCACAAAAGTTCGTCGGGGCGGCGGGGGGCGATAAAGGTGACGCGCCCGGGGTGGATAAAGCGCAGCATGCCGTCAGGATTGAGTGGTGCAGTGCCCCAATCGGGTGCGATCCAAAAAACCGGCCCTTGGGTGTGACGCGCCAGCCAAAGCGCGAAGGTATGGCGCGCATTGCCGCAGGCCTCGTGCAGGCGCGTGAGGGTCAGCGACACCTCGGGCACGGGGGCAAGCGCGGGGCGAGGGCGTTCGGAGCGGCGAGAGAGGAGATGAGTCGACATGAGATACGCTAGCACGTTCTCTTTTTGTTCTCAATGTGCGGTGACTGGTTTCATGGCTTTACCGAAGTCGGGTTTTCCGCCACGCTTGAGCGAAACACACGGAGATAAAAATGAGCACACATGGCTATGAGGGCGGGCGGTTGGATCTGCCGTTTGTCGGAATATCGACCTTTGCAAAAAAGCCCTATGTGCAGGATTGGAGCGCGATAGACGCCGACGTGGCCGTGTTGGGCGCACCGTTTGATTTTGGCACGCAATGGCGCAGCGGGGCGCGGTTTGGGCCGCGTGGCGTGCGGGAGGCCAGCACGCTCTTTAGTTTCGGCCACGCCGGTGCCTATGACCACGAGGATGACGCGACCTATTTGCCGGGATCGGTGCGGATCGTGGATATGGGCGACGCGGACATTGTGCACACCGACACCCTCAAGAGCCACGCCAATATCGAGGCGGGCGTGCGTGCGGCTTTGGCGGCGAGGGCGATGCCGGTGACGATTGGCGGCGATCATTCGATCAACATTCCGGCGATCAATGCCTTTGAAGGGCAGGGGGATATCCACATCCTGCAGATCGACGCGCATCTGGATTTTGTCGACGAGCGCCACGGTGTGCGGTTTGGTCATGGCAACCCGATGCGGCGCGCGGCCGAGAAGGACTATGTCACAGGGTTGACGCAGGTGGGCATTCGCAATGTGAGTTCCACGGCCAAAGAAGGCTATGCCGACGCGCGCAACATGGGCAGTGAAATCCTGAGTGTGCGACAGGCGCGGGCGTTGGGGCCCGAGGCGGTGAGTGATCGCATTCCCAAGGGCGCGCGGGTCTATGTGACGATCGACATTGACGCGTTTTGCCCGTCGATTGCGCCAGGGACTGGCACGCCAAGTCACGGAGGGTTCCTGTATTACGACGTGCTGGAGATGTTGCAGGCTTTGGCCAAGCGCAACGATGTTGTCGGGATTGATTTGGTCGAAGTGGCACCAGATTATGATCAGACGGGGTCTACGGCCATTCTGGCGGCGCAGGTTTTGATGAACTTTATCGGATTCATTTTCCATGCGCGGGGCTTTCGGTGAGGGCTTTGGCTTGCGCCTGAGGCCGCAGTGCGTAAAGTCGCGCGCGACAACAGGAGCGCGACGATGAAAACCATTCCCCTCGGGCAAAGCGGCATTATGGTGCCGGAATTCTGCCTTGGCAGCATGACCTTTGGCACCCAGACCAGCGAAGCTGATGCCCACACCCAGATCGATATGAGCATCGCTGCGGGAGTGAATTTTGTGGACGTTGCCGAGATGTATCCGGTGAACCCGATCAGCGCCGAAACCCAAGGTCGCTCGGAAGAGATCATCGGCAGCTGGATCGCAAAAAACCGCCGCGAGGATCTGATCGTGGCGACCAAACATTCCGGTGCCGGGCTCAAGCATATTCGCGATGGTGCGCCGATCACGGCGGCCAGCGTGCCGGAGGTGATTGCCGGATCGCTTAAGCGGCTGCAAACCGATGTGATTGACCTCTATCAGCTGCATTGGCCCAATCGGGGCAGCTATATGTTCCGCCAAAACTGGACCTACGACCCGTCGGGGCAAAACAAGGCTGATACGCTGGCCAATATGGCAGAGGTGCTGGAGGCGCTTCAACGTGAGGTCGAGAAAGGCACCATCCGGGCCTTTGGTCTGTCCAACGAAAGCGCTTGGGGCACGAGCCAGTGGTTGCGCATCGCGGATGAGGTGGGCGGACCACGGGTCGCATCCATTCAGAACGAATATTCGCTGTTGTGCCGGATGTTTGACACCGATCTGGCCGAGCTGAGCGTGAATGAGGACGTGGCCTTGCTGGCGTTTTCGCCGCTGGCCACGGGGCTTTTAACCGGCAAATACCAGAATGGCGCGGTGCCAGAAGGCTCGCGCAAGTCCGTGGGCAGCGCCAACCTTGGCGGGCGGGTGTCCGAGCGGGTGTTTGATGCGGTGGACGCTTATTTGCAGATCGCTCAGAAACACGGGCTTGATCCGGTGCATATGGCGATGGCCTTTACCGTGCAGCGCCCGTTTGGCTGTAGCTCTATTTTCGGGGCCACGACGGTGGCGCAGCTGGACCACATCCTTGCGGGGCGTGATCTGCGCCTGAGCGACGAGGTGCTTGGCGAAATCAACGATGCGCATCGCGCGCATCCGATGCCTTATTGAATTGGAACAGATGATATGACGGACGAGTTAAAACCCGGTGAGGTTCTGGCGATTGTCGCGGCAAGCGGGCCGCGGCGCTGGATGGGCGTGGGTGCGATGGGTACACTTGGGGCGATTTTGATCTATTTCGCGTTCACAACAGCGCCGGCCTTTGGCTGGCAACTGTTTTTGATTGTGATCGGGGCTGGCGCGCTGGTGTTGGCGGACGCCACACGGCGGGCGACAGAGAATGTGATCCAGTTGACGCCCGAGGGACTGCAGTTGTCCACCGGTGAGGTGATTGCAGCACTCGATCAGATCGAACTGGTGCGGCGCGGTATGTTTGACATGAAGCCGTCCAATGGATTTGCCCTAAAGCTGAAAACGCCCCGGACGCGCAGATGGCAGCCGGGACTGTGGTGGGCCTTTGGTCGTCGGGTTGGCATTGGCGGTGTGACGCCGGGGTCGCATTCCAAGACAATGGCGCAGATGCTTGAGGCCTTGTTGGTGCAAAACGCGGCCAACTGAAACAAAAACGGGGCGCGAAAAGACGCGCCCCGTTTGCCGTGAGTATTGGCGTTGTGTGCCTTATGCGCCGTCCCAGACCAATTGTGGTGCAAAGCGGGGGCGTGTGAAAACAAAAGTGTTCATTGGCACATCGCCGGTACCGATGTTGGCTGCCGGAACATAGGTGCCGAAAGTTTCCACCAGGATCAGACGCTCACCAGAAACCAAAATCGGCAGCTTGTCTTCCATAAGAAGCAGGTTGTCGTCGGTAAGGGCATGGTTCAGAAGCCCGGTCATGTAAGACCAATCCAGAAAGTACTGGTTTGTGTCTTCGTTAAACGCGAGCACCGAAACCCGAAGTTCGCCACCGTTGTCCAGAGTGGACATGGCGTTGTACAGGTCTTTGACGCTGTTCATATAGGTTTCGTCAATGGCAGAGGTCTCACGCGAGAGAATGTCGGAGACGGTAAACGCCGCCTTTTCTGTCGTGGACTTGGCGCGGTACATATCAAAGAAAATCGCCATCGACATGAAAGCCCAGAACAGGACGGGCATCATGATGACCGCTTCGATTGCAACCGTGCCCCGCGTGTCGTCACGGAAGGCTTTGGTCGCGGAGTGGATCTTGCGCAACATTGTCTGCATCACTTCGGCTCCTGCACAAATGCACTGATCACAACAAGCGCATAGTCGCCCGCAGCATCGGTTTCAAAATGTGACCCAAGCCCGGTTGTCGGGAACAACGGTTCCAGTTTTGCACAGGCGCGCAGCACCATTAGCTCGTTTTCAACACCGGGTGTGAACGTGGTCACAGGCTGGGTTTCTTCGGAGTTGTCGGTGCAAACCGTGTTCTGTGGAATGCCGGTCCAGCTGCGCGGGTCAAGCGTGACCATCTCAAGCTTTAGATTGTTTTCGCAATCCGGCAGGATCGTCGCTGTGTCACACACGCGCGTCACGATCTCGTCGTGATCGGGTGTGTAGCCCGTCGTTAGACGGATATCGCGCACCACGATGTCCAACGCCCGTTCCAGCATCGAATAACGCAATGTCATTACACCCAGCTCAACCGCAGACAGCATTGTGACCAAAAGCAGGGGCACCATGATCGCGAATTCGGTCGTTACGTGACCTTCTTCGCGCCCTCGGAACCGGCGGAATAGAGACGTCATACGCGTGATCATTGTGTCAACCTCAGTTGGCGGATGGATGTGGCGATGGCCGCAAAGGAGTCTTTGATCTCCACACCGGAGGCGTCGAAGTAATGCGCATCAGAGCTGGCGCAATCTTTCAAAACATCGCGTGCGTGATCTGGCGCTTCAAAGCCGATTGAGAACACCACAATGCCGCGTTCCTTAGCAGCGTCGCAAATCTGCTTTGTGTGGGCATCTTTTGCGGTGCTGCTGTATTCCTCGACCACGCTATACCACCATGCTTCGCGGGCGGCGGTTTGACCCAGTAGCGGCGCAAAAATGTCGTCGGCCACAAATTTAGGAGACGAGTAGGCCCAAAGATCGGGATACGTCACGACCTCGGCAGAGCCTGGCTCGTCGATAACAGTTGTAGTCGTGCCGGTGGCGACCTTTTTGTAGCGCTTACAAGACCCGTTTCTTCGGTAGGAACTACATTCGTAGTCATACGTGGTTTCGGTGTGCTCGTACGTGCCTTCACCATAGGCGTGATCGACAAACTTGGTTTCACTTGGCCAGTAATAGATCGGCTCTTCGGTGATGTTGTCGTTATCGTCGTCTGCGGTGTCTTGGCCCAGATAGATCGAGTAGAACTCTTCCTGTGCGTTGTACCAGACCGGCGAGTCGCCTTCACGGTTGCCGTCGGTGATACGGTGGTGTCTGGTGTTGACCCCATCCGACATTACAATCACAACCTTGAGCGACTGGTTGGTGCCATAGTTATAGGGGCGGTCGCCGAATGCTTTTTTGACCATGCCGTCGTCGGTTTCCTCGCTTTGATCCACAAGGCTTTCGGTCACTGTGCGGAAGTCCGGATCAACAAGCGCGGCACCCCATTTCATGCCAATCTCGACAGAGGTGTTACCGGCGGCAGTCAGGCCATCGATGTAGTTTTTCAAAACTGTGGTGTCATTCTGCAGGATCGCAATATCGCGCGATGACATGTTTTTACAATCGATGCTGGAGGTCAGCACGGTATTGTTGTCACGGTATTCATAGGTGTTGTCGGAATAGGTGAAGTGCATCGTGCGGTCATAGGCCGTGGTGGCCAGCATGCCTGACTCGTCGAAATCGTCGTCTTCGAAGTTCAGGCAGTTGGACACAGTGTTTTCACCGTGCACGGTCATATGTTCAAACACGCCGTCCGGGACCGAGACCTGCGAGGCATAGGGCACGATCGAGATGGTCAGTGTGTCGTCTTCGGTATTGTCGTCCATTGTCTGCACGAATTCCTTCGCCGCAGTGCGCAGGTTAGAAATCTTGCTGTTGTTGCCCATCGAACCGGAGACGTCGAGCACCATGGAGATCTCTACGTTGCCGATCCGCTCTTCGGCGGTGCTGGCAGCGTTTACATCCAGTTGATCAACCCCCACCAACTTCATGAAGCGGGTTTGATGCGGCTGAGCCGCTGTGGCGGCCACGGTGCGGTAGGTCAGATTGTCAGACGAGGGCGTAACGTCAGGCGCGTAGTCCGACATGCCGGATTTGTCGAAATAGTCCGCGACAACTTCGGTTGCGTCGCGGGTCTGTTCCAGGTCAGCCGCAGCCAGCACGGCGCGGTCCAGCGTGTGCTGAAGGCGCGTACGCTTCATTTCTGAGTGCATAACATCAACGCCGATGCCGCCAACCATCAAAATCAGCAGGAATAAAAATATACCGAAACCAACGATCACACCTTCTTCGTCGCGGGCAAATGCCCGGGACATGTTCTGGGCTCGTACCAGAACGGAGGGGGATGCGTTCGTCGGCCGGGGGGCCTCGAACTGTTTCATCTTAACGTACCTCGCCTCGACGCTTGTTAATACTTTTGCCCACATGAAAGGGCAGAATGCGTCCCCACCGTTATCGGGGTTGAATACGGCGGAATTGGGGCGCAATAAAGCGTTAAGTATGACTGAATTTTAGATTTTTCCCTTTATTGTCAATCAGTTGTGGACAATACGGCCCTGATGGACCTTTCTGTTTCCAAAGTTCATGCTTCGACGGTTTTCTCATCTTGGAATCAGAATATTAAGATCGCTCTCGTATCTGGGTACAAAATGGTCCTAGTGTGACTTTAGGTCAGACTGCGGCAGTGAGTCGCAGTCTGTGAATGTGCGGGGAGTGAATTATGAGCGCAATCAAAGAGCCGAGTTTTCGTGAAAGTGTCGATCTGATGTTCAATCGCGCTGTGGCGCTGATGGACTTGCCGCCCGGACTTGAGGAGAAGATACGGGTATGCAATGCGACCTATACGGTGCGTTTTGGCGTGCGCCTGCGAGGAGAGATCAAAACCTTCACCGGATATCGGTCTGTGCATTCCGAACATATGGAACCTGTAAAAGGCGGCATTCGGTTTGCGACCTCGGTCAATCAGGACGAAGTCGAGGCGTTGGCGGCGCTAATGACGTATAAATGCGCCCTCGTGGAAGCGCCGTTTGGTGGCTCTAAGGGGGGATTGTGCATTGATCCGCGTGAATATGACGAACACGAACTGGAACGCGTGACCCGCCGGTTTGCCTATGAGTTGGCGAAACGCGATCTTATCCATCCGTCGCAAAACGTACCGGCGCCCGATATGGGCACGGGCGAGCGCGAGATGGCGTGGATTGCAGACCAATACGCACGGATGAACACCACGGATATCAACGCGCGGGCCTGTGTGACAGGTAAGCCGCTGAACGCTGGCGGCATTTCGGGTCGGGTCGAAGCCACAGGGCGCGGGGTGCAATATGCGCTGCGTGAGTTTTTCCGTGATCCACGGGATTACGAGATAGCCGGTCTGAGTGGCGGGCTTGATGGCAAGCGCGTCATCGTGCAGGGGCTTGGCAACGTGGGATATCACGCCGCCAAGTTCCTGAGCGATGAAGATGGCGCGATTATCGTTGGCATCATCGAGCGGGACGGGGCCTTGATGAACCCGTCGGGCTTGGATGTGGACGCGGTACAGCAATGGTTGGCAAAACATGGTGGCATCGCGGATTATCCGGATGCGACGCATCATGCCGAAGGCGCTGCGGGTCTGGAGGAAGACTGCGATATTCTGATTCCGGCCGCGCTTGAGGGCGTTATCAACATGTCTAACGCGGCCCGCATAAAAGCGCCTTTGATCATTGAGGCGGCCAATGGGCCAGTGACAGCTGGGGCCGATGAGATCCTGCGCAAGAAAGGCACAGTGATCATCCCCGACATGTATGCCAACGCAGGCGGGGTGACGGTTTCCTACTTTGAGTGGGTCAAAAACCTGAGCCACATCCGGTTTGGCCGGATGCAGCGCCGTCAGGAAGAGGCGCGTCACCAGTTGGTCGTGGATGAGCTTGAAAAGATCAGCGAAGCTATGGGGCCGCAGTACAGTCTGACTGACCGTTTCAAGCAGAAATACCTGCGCGGCGCGGATGAGTTGGAGCTTGTACGCTCGGGTCTCGACGACACGATGCGTATTGCCTATCAATCGATGCGGGACGTCTGGCATGATCGGGCCGATGTCGAAGATCTGCGCACGGCGGCCTATCTGGTGTCGATTGAAAAGGTTGCTGCGAGCTACAGGGCGAAAGGGCTTTGAGATATGGCCAAGACAGATATTGCGATTGCTTGCCGTTGCGGTGAGTTCAGCGCAGTTCTGAAAGATGCGAGCCCGAAAACGGGCTCGCATGTGCAGTGTTACTGCAAGGATTGTCAGGCGGGCGCGCATGCGTTGGGTGTTGGCGACACATTGTTGCCACGCGGTGGCACGGATATTTTTCAGACCACCCCGTCAGGCGTCGAAATTACCAAAGGGGCGGATCATCTGGCGGCAATGCGTTTGTCGCCTCGTGGGCTGATCCGGTGGTATGCGTCCTGTTGTGACACGCCGGTTTTTAACACCCTTGGCAGCACAAAGCTTTCGTTTGTGGGGCTGTTTGTGAACACGATGCAGGGGGATGCGGTTCAGAAGGCCGTGGGCAAGGTGGTTGCGGTGAATTCCGCTGAAAGTGCCGAGCCCGGTCCGCCGATCAAGAATTATGGATTCAACAAGGCGGGGTTCAACGTTCTGGCGCGCCACTTTGCGGCGGTGTTGCGGGGCGATGCCAAAAAGGGACCGTTTTTTGACGCCGAAGGCGCACCGGTGGTGACGCCACGCGTTTTGAGCAAAGAGGAACGCAAAGCGGCGACTTCGTAACCTGAAAACGGGCGCTGGTTTGATCTTGCCTCAAGGCAGCTGCGTAAAAGTGGCAGAACGCCAAAGAAACGCTTTCGCCGGCTTGGAAGCCGACACTTTGGCTATGTTCCCTGCATTGTTACTGGATTGGCAAATCGCCGAGCCGTGGCGGTGGAGGACCGGCCCGGCAATTGGGGCCGACGATTGGGGGCGGGGTTGGCGACGCGGAGGGAAGAAACCCGGTTTTCGCTGGCCGGGCTGGCGTTTTCGCGGTCGTTTTAGAACTCCTTTCATGCACGAGAAGGCGGTCCTTGGAAGGGCGCCGTTGGCGTTTTGATCCTTTGTTAAGCTGCGCTTGCTATGGGTTGGGGAACCGGCTCAAAAGGAGATTCTCTGTGGACAGAATGTCCCTGATATTGCTTGCCGCAATTGTCACACTTGCCGCGTTGACCTCGCAGACGTCGGCGCAATCATTCGCGCCGGCTGCGCGCATGGCCGCAGGACCGGTGCAAAGCGCATCTGAGTCACCGAAAAGCCGTCCACTTGCTCTTTTGCCGTTACCGGCCAGTGAAAGTATGTCGCGGTGGCAGATTTCGGACCGCATGCATTTGAGCGTTGAGGCGCCGGTTTCAAGCGATCAGAATTCGCGCCTGACTGTGCGTTATGATGCGGGCCGTGACTTGGGGCTGACCTTATCTGCGTATTACACCGGCAGTGGGGATGCTCTTGGCACATACAGTTGGGATGGCAATATTCCGGTGGTGCTTGGTCTGAGTTATGATCCGCGACCGGGGACCCGTATTTCGGTCTTTGCCGGTGCAGAGGTCGATACAGGCGTGTCGCTCAATACTGGCGGGTCCAAAAATGCCGGAGGGGCCGTTCATCAGGTCGCGCCTTTGGCCGGGCTAGGGCTGACATTCTCGTTTTAGGTGCTTTTCTCGTTGTCCCGCTGCAAGCGATTGCAAATCTGTTCTTTGCGACGCAGTCTGTCGCGAAGGGGCCATTCTTTGTCGAAAAACCGCATAAGTGCGTGGGGGTATGGTCCTAGCTTTTGAAAAGCGGGTCTTGGGCCCTGCGAGGTGCAAAGGATAGCAGATGCGGTTTTCCGGCCTGAAGGTTCTGGCGGAGGGGTTGAGCGGCAACAAGGGATGGACTGCGCATTGGCGCGATGCCCAACCCAAGCCCGAATACGATATGGTGATCATTGGCGGCGGCGGGCATGGGTTGTCGACGGCCTACTACCTTGCCAAAAACCACGGCATGACCAATATCGCGGTGCTGGAAAAAGGCTATCTTGGTGGCGGCAATGTCGGGCGAAACACCACGATTGTGCGCGCGAACTATTTCCTGCAGGGCAATTCCGAATTCTATTCCCATTCGCTGAAGCTGTGGGAAGGTCTGGAGGAAGACCTGAATTATAACGTGATGCATTCACAGCGCGGGTTGATCAATCTGTTTCACAGCGACGGGCAACGCGATGCGTTTGCGCGACGCGGTAATATGATGATCAACCAGGGCGATGATGCGGTGTTGCTGGACCGAGAGGGTGTGCGCAAACATTTGCCGTATCTTGATTTCGACCAGACGCGGTTTCCGATTTATGGCGGGCTTTACCATCCGCGTGGCGGCACCGCGCGCCACGATGCAGTGGCGTGGGGCTATGCGCGCGGCGCGTCCGATCGCGGGGTCGATCTGGTGCAAAACTGCGAAGTTACTGGCATTGATATTGAGAGTGGCGTTGTCAAAGGCGTGCAGACCTCACGCGGGCCAATTCGGGCCAAGAAAGTGGCCATCATCACAGCGGGGCGGTCGGGTCTTGTGGCAGGCATGGCGGGGCAGCGATTGCCGATCGAGAGCCATGTGTTGCAGGCCTTTGTGACCGAAGGGTTGAAGCCGGTGATTGATCACGTGATCAGCTTTGGCATGGGGCATTTTTATATCAGCCAATCCGACAAAGGCGGTTTGGTATTCGGCGGGGATCTGGATTTCTATTCCTCTTATGCGCAACGCGGCAACCTGCCGATGAAGGAGCACGTCATGGAAGCGGGCATGACGCTGATGCCGATGATTGGCAAAGCCAAAGTGCTGCGCAGTTGGGGCGGGATCATGGATATGACGCCGGACGGCAGCCCGATCATCGACAAGATGGACGGCGTCGAGGGGCTGTTTATCGACTGTGGCTGGAATTACGGGGGCTTTAAAGCTGTGCCTGCGTCTGGTTGGTGCATGGCGCATTTGATGGCGACCGATCAGCACCACGATGTGGCCGAGAAATTCCGTCTTGATCGCTTTCGCACCGGCGTTGGCATCATGGACGAAGAGGGCACCGGCTCTCAACACAACTTGCACTAGGGGGACGCGCAATGAGATTGACCTGTCCAAATTGCGGAGAGCGCGACCGGCGCGAATTTTACTATGTCGGGGATGCGGTGGCATTGCAGCGCCCTGATCCGGAAGCAAGCGATGTTGTCTGGGACGACTATGTGCACAACCGCGACAACCCAGCGGGTGTTACGCGGGACCTTTGGTATCACGAAGGCGGCTGTGGCGCGTGGATTGTTGTCACACGTAACACAGTGACGCACGAGGTTTTGGGATGCGAATTGGCCTCCAAAGTGAAAGAGGCAAGCGCATGAGGATTGACGGAAAAGGTTTGGTGGATCGCAGCCAGCGGGTGACGTTTGCCTTTGATGGACAGCCGGTGCATGGGTATGCGGGCGATACCGTCGCGTCCGCCCTTTTGGCCAATGATGTGAAATTGGTCGCGCGGTCTTTTAAGTATCATCGACCGCGTGGTGTGATGGGGGCAGGTTCGGAAGAGGCCAATGCGCTGATCACGGTGGGCAGTGGCGCGCAGCAGGACCCGAATATCCGTGCCACACAGCAGGAAATTTTTGCAGGACTTGAAACGCGCAGCCAGAACCGCTGGCCCACTCTGGATGTCGATCTGTTGGCGGCGAATGATTTTGCGGCGCCGTTTCTGGGGGCCGGGTTTTACTACAAGACGTTCATGTGGCCCAAGGCGTTCTGGGAGAAGTTTTATGAGCCCATCATCCGGCGCGCTGCCGGTTTGGGCGCGCTGAGCAAACAGCACAATCCCGACAGTTATGAAAAGGCATTTGCTTTCTGCGACCTTTTGGTGATCGGGGCAGGGCCATCCGGCCTTATGGCGGCTTTGACAGCGGCGCGCGCGGGCGCCGAGGTGATCTTGGCCGACGAAGACAGCCTTATGGGCGGGCGTTTGAACGGGGATGCGGGTGACGTTGGCGGCATGGGTGGCGCGGTCTGGGCGGCGCAGGCTGTCGACGAATTGGAGGCGATGCCAAATGTACGTCTGATGACCCGCACCACGGTCACAGGGGCCTATGATCAGGGCACATTCGGCGCGATTGAGAGGGTGAGCCATCACCTTGCCAATGCGGGCGGGCGGCCAAAGGAATGCTTTTGGCGCATTGTTGCGAAACGCTCGGTCCTTTGCGCGGGAGCGATTGAGCGCCCGATTGCCTTTGAAAACAACGACCGGCCGGGCATCATGACGGCGAGTGCGGTGCGGACCTACGTAAACCGCTATGGCGTGGCGCCGGGTAAGGCGGTGACGGTGTTCTCCAACAACGACAGCGGTCACAAAACCGCACGCGATCTGATCGCTGCCGGAGTGCATGTGGCGATGGTGATCGACAGCCGACGCGATGCGCCCGACAGTGGCGATTATCCGATGGTCAAAGGTGCCGAGGTCTGTAACGCCGGTGGGCGCAAGGCGCTTGAGAGCGTGACCTATCGCACGATGAGCGGCGAGGAGAAGGTGGCGACAGATTGTCTGGCCGTGTCAGGCGGTTGGAACCCGAGTGTGCATCTGACGTGCCACATGAACGGGCGGCCTGTGTGGCGCGAGGACATTCAGAGCTTTGTGTCGACAGACGGCATGATCCCCGGCATGACCACTGCGGGAGCCTGTCAGGGCAGCTTTTCAACCCATGCAGCGTTGCGCGAAGGCGCGGCGGCTGCAGGCGCCGCGCTTGAGGCGCTGGGCATGACTGTGGGTGCGATTGAGGTGCCAGCGGCCGAAGACGCGCCGTATAATGTGACACCTTTGTGGGCGGTCGGCGGCAAGGGGCGTGCGTGGCTGGATTTTCAGAACGACGTGACCGTCAAAGATGTGAAGCAGGCCGCGAAAGAAAACTTTCGCTCGGTCGAGCATATGAAGCGCTACACCACGCAGGGCATGTCGCCTGATCAGGGCAAGAACTCCAACGTCGGCGCACTTGCGGTGTTGGCGGATGCAACCGGCCGCGGCATTCCCGAGACGGGCACCACAACGTTCCGTCCTCCTTTTGTGCCGGTGAGCATTGCTGCGCTGGGCGCGGGTGCGCAGGGCGACGGGTTTGCGCCGCAGCGGTTCACCACCAGCCACAAGGCCAGCGTCGACGCCGGTGCGCCCATGATCGAGGCTGGGTTGTGGTATCGGCCGAGCTACTATCCGGCGGCTGGCGAAACCACGTGGCGGCAGAGCTGTGATCGCGAAGTGACCATGGTGCGCGAAGCTGTCGGGATTTGTGACGTGTCCACATTGGGCAAGATCGACATTCAGGGGGCTGATGCGGCAGAGTTCCTTGATTTTGTTTATTGCAACATGTTCAGCACGCTCAAAGTTGGGCGGGTGCGATATGGTTTGATGCTGCGCGAAGATGGCACCGTGATGGATGACGGCACCACAGCACGGTGGGGCGAGAGCCATTTTGTGATGACCACCACCACGGCGGCGGCTGGGCCGGTAATGCGGCATCTTGAATATGTGCATCAATGCCTGCGGCCTGAACTGGACGTGGCGATGATTTCCACGACCGAGCAATGGGCACAGTTTGCGGTTGCGGGACCGAAGTCGCGTGAGCTGTTGAATACGCTGGTAAATGAAGACATCGACAACGACAGCTTCCCGTTCATGGGATGTGGCGAGATCACCGTGCAGGGCATCAAAGGCCGGCTGTTTCGGATTTCGTTCTCAGGCGAGCATGCCTATGAGATCGCGGTGCCTGCGCGGTATGGTGAAAGCCTATATCGCAAGATGGTTACCAAGGCCGCGACTATGGGCGGTGGGGCGTACGGGATGGAAGCGCTCAATGTGTTGCGCATCGAGAAGGGCTTTATCACCCACGCGGAAATTCACGGGCGGACGACGGCGTTTGATGTGGGCATGGGACGTATGGTCAGCGCCAAAAAAGACTGTGTCGGCAAGACCATGAGCGAGCGGCCCGGATTGCACGGCGATGAGCGAGAACAGCTGGTGGGGTTGAAACCGGTTGGACCGGTCAAGCAACTCACAGCTGGCGCGCATCTGTTTGACGTCGGTGCAGAACCAACGCGTGAAAACGAGCTGGGCTATACGACCTCGGTCGGGTTCTCACCGACGATGCAGAGTTTTCTTGGGTTTGCCTTCTTGCGCAACGGGCGGGCGCGGCATGGCGATGAGGTGATGATGGTGGACCATCTGCGCGGCGTAACGACCCGATGTGAAGTTTGCGATCCGGTGTTCTTTGATCCTGAAGGAGGGCGCGTACGTGGCTGAGTTGAGTGCAAAGACGCCCTGTGCGGGACTGTTGCCGGTGAAGGCCGGCGGTGTAACGCTAAGCGAAGTGGATGCGGGCGCGATGACGTCGCTGGCGCCCTTTAAAGGACAGGAGAAAGCCTTGTCTGATGCGTTAAAGGCGGCGCATGGCGTGACGTTTCCGGCTGCCAACCGCGCGACCGGCAAAGAGGGCGCGCGGGCGGTCTGGTTTGGCCAAGGGCAAGCGATGTTAATTGGTCCGGACAGCGATATGGCGCTGGGCACATTTGCGGCGATCACAGACCAGAGCGATGCTTGGGCAGTGGTTCGACTGGAAGGCGTCGGCGCCGAGGATGTGCTCGCGCGATTGGTGCCAGTGGATTTGCGGGCAAGTACGTTCAGGCGCGGCCATACCGCGCGCACGATGATGCAGCATCTGATGGTGTCGATCACGCGCGTTGGCGACAACACGTTTCAGATCATGGCGTTCCGGTCGATGGCGGTGACATTGGTTCACGAACTCGAGACTGCGATGAAAGGGGTTGCAGCGCGGGGCGCGGGCTGACATTTTTGCGCGTGTAATAGGTGAAGGACGACCCATGACTGTTTCTGTTTTTCTACGCGGTGCGGCGGCTTTGGCGCTGGGCGTTTCTTTGGCGGGGCCAGTGATGGCCGGTGAGAAAGAGGACTCGTGCAAGCTACAAGGTGAGGTCATGGGTGCGGTGCAGCAGGCACGGCTGGACAAGGTCAAGCAAGACGAAGCGGTCGAGACCGTTATGGGAGCCAATCCGGATTGGCCGGAAGGTTTGGCCGAGGCCATGCCACAGGTGGTGGATTTTGTTTACAGCCAGAAAAAGCGCGACCTGAAAAAGGTCGATCTTGGCGAAACAGCCGAGGCGCAATGCCTTGAAAGCTGGGACCGCATTCAGGCCATTCAAAAGGGCTGATCGCGGGGCGGTTATCCACAAGTTTCTGATATGAGGCGCGGCCGGGTTCTATGGACTTTGGCCGCGTCGGCACTTTATGATGACTGCTATGAGCTTGCCTCCCGGATTTCTTGACGAACTGCGCAGCCGCACCAGCCTGACACAGGTGGTGGGGCGCAAGGTGATGTGGGATCAGCGCAAGTCC
The DNA here is from genome assembly GCF_001292625.1 of Shimia sp. SK013. Lineage (GTDB taxonomy): Bacteria > Pseudomonadota > Alphaproteobacteria > Rhodobacterales > Rhodobacteraceae > Shimia. Next base: position 869,195 of record NZ_LAJH01000009.1, on the reverse strand, counting down.
AATCAGGGCAAGGGCGACATGTGGGCGCCGTGTCCGTTTCACCACGAAAAAACCGCGTCATTTCATGTAGATGACCGCAAAGGATTTTATTACTGCTTTGGCTGTCACGCCAAGGGTGATGCGATCGGGTTTGTGCAGGAAACCGAGAACGTCGGGTTTATGGAAGCGATCCGTATTCTGGCGGATGAGGCCGGGATGCCGATGCCCGAACGTGACCCGCAAGCGCAACAAAAGGCCGACAAACGCACGCAGTTGGCCGAGGTCATGGAGATTGCGGTTCAGCACTATCGCCTGATGTTGAACACCGGGGCAGGCGGCGCGGCGCGGGATTATCTCGATCGACGCAAGCTGACGCAACAGACGCGGGACCGGTTTGAGATCGGTTTTGCGCCGGACGGCTGGCAAGGCCTTTGGGATCACCTGACGGGCAAAGGCGTGGAACCGGAGCTGATCATCGGCGCAGGGTTGGGCAAACCGTCCAGCAAGGGTGGCAAGCCGTATGATGTTTTTCGCAATCGCATTATGTTTCCGATCCGCGACGCGCGCGGACGCTGCGTGGCCTTTGGGGGCCGGGCGATGGATCCCAATGACAACGCGAAATACCTGAACTCGCCGGAAACCGAATTGTTTGACAAGGGGCGCAACCTTTATCACCACGGACCCGCGCGCGAAGCGGCGGGCAAGGGCCAGCCGTTGGTCGTGGCAGAAGGCTACATGGATGTGATTGCCTTGGCCGAAGCCGGTTTTGGCGCATCGGTTGCGCCGCTGGGCACGGCGGTGACGGACAACCAGTTGCAGCTTTTGTGGCGCATTTCCGATGAGCCGATCATTGCGCTTGATGGCGACAAGGCGGGTATTCGCGCGGCGATGCGGGTTGTTGACCTTGCCTTGCCGCTGCTGGAGGCAGGGAAATCGCTGCGCTTTGCGGTTATGCCTGAAGGGCAAGACCCTGATGATCTTATTCGCGCGAAAGGCCCAAGTGCGGTGCAGAAAGTCCTGGATCAGGCCGTACCGATGGTGAGCCTGCTGTGGCGGCGCGAGATCGAAGGCAAGGTGTTTGACAGTCCCGAGCGCAAAGCCGCGCTGGACAAGACGCTGCGCGAAAAGATCAAGCTGATCAAAGATCCGTCGATCCGGCAACATTATGGTGATGCCATTAAAGACCTGCGCTGGCAGTTGTTTCGCGGGCAGCGCAACAACAGCGGTGGCGGTGGGCGCACGTTCAAGCGTGATGGCGGTCGCTGGAAAACCGGACCGATTGTGCAGGAGCACACCAAAGCGTCGATGCTTGCAGGTGGGCAGGGCGCAGTGGAGCACCGCGTGCGAGAGGCGGTTGTTTTGGCAGTGGCCCTAGTCACGCCGGAGGTGCTGGATGATTTTGATTACGCCATAGAAACGATGGATTGCCTGAGCGATGACACTGCGCGGATACGTGACGTTTTGATGCGCAATGCCAACTCTCCTGACCCAAGGGCGGCTGTTGAAGCCGCTTTGGGGCATGAGGCAGTTGAAAACCTGCTGCGCCAACCCTATGTGGCCATCACCCCCGCGGTGCGAAATCCCGGAGATATGGAGCTTGCGCGTTTGACGCTGACCGAAGAGTTGGCGAAGCTTAAGACCGAACGGGGGCTGACTGCGGAAATCGCGGAAGCCGAAGAAGACCTTCAAGGCGTGGCTGATGAGGCTGTGACCTGGCGGTTGGGGCAGGCCGCGGAAGCCAGAAATAACGCGTTGCTCAGCCGTCAGGAGGACAACGCGGACTACGCCGTAGGGGACAATGGCGCCTCGATAGACAAGGATGAACGCGCAGCACTTGATGCACTGAGAGACACGATTGATTTCACCAGAGGCGGTCGGCCGCGACGCAATTAGGACGCACTGTTGAGAAACACGTAAGCGACTCAGTGTTATCGGGGTTGCGAATCACCTCACACCAAGGTTGATTCGGTTCAAACGAATCATCTAGCCCGAACTCGTAGGAGTACTACATGGCCGCCAAGGACACCGACGACCAGAAGCCCGCCGATCAGGACGCCGAACATTCGCTCGATATGAGCCAGACCGCCGTCAAGAAGATGATCGCCGAGGCCCGGGAGAAGGGCTATATCACTTACGATCAGCTGAACCAGGTTCTGCCGCCCGATCAAGTGAGTTCTGAGCAAATCGAGGACGTGATGTCGATGCTGTCCGAAATGGGCATCAACATCATTGAAGACGAAGAAGAAGAAGAAGAAGCCAAATCGACAGCGGTTGTGGACGCGTCATCTGCGAACCGTGGTGTGGCTTTGTCTGCGGGCGGTTCCGAGAAGCTCGACCGCACGGACGACCCTGTCCGGATGTATCTGCGCGAGATGGGCAGCGTTGAGCTGTTGAGCCGCGAGGGCGAGATCGCGATTGCGAAACGCATCGAAGCTGGCCGCAATACAATGATCGCCGGTCTGTGTGAAAGCCCGCTGACCTTTCAGGCGATCACAATCTGGCGTGACGAACTTCTCTCCGAAGACATTCTTCTGCGCGACGTGATCGATCTTGAGACCACGTTCGGCGACCAGATGGGTGAAGAAGAGGAAGTGCAGACGCCGGTTGTAGAAGCGGCCAATGAGACTTCGGCTCCGAAAAAAGAAGAAGCCCAGGAACTCGACGCGGACGGCAACCCGATTGCCAAAGACGACGACGATGACGAAGACGAGCAGGCCAACATGTCGTTGGCTGCAATGGAAGCTGCGCTTAAACCGCGGGTTCTGGAAACCCTCGACATCATTGCCCGCGACTTTGCCTTGCTTAGCGAAATGCAGGACGCGCGGATTTCCGCCACGCTGAACGAGGACGACAGTTTCTCGGACAAGGCTGAAGCGAAGTACCAGAAGCTGCGGTCTGAGATTGTCGAGTTGGTCAACGAACTGCACCTGCACAACAATCGTATCGAAGCGTTGATTGACCAGCTTTATGGCATCAACCGCCGCGTGATGCAGATTGACAGCGCGATGGTGAAGCTTGCGGACCAAGCCCGCATTAACCGCCGCGAGTTCATCGAAGCGTATCGCGGTCGCGAACTTGACCCGACTTGGCTTGAAGACATGAGCCAGAAGGCCGGTCGTGGCTGGCAGATGTTCATGGAACGCTCGGTCGAGAAAGTCGAAGAGCTGCGCGCGGACATGGCGCAAGTTGGTCAGTATGTTGGTCTGGACATCCCTGAATTCCGCCGCATCGTGCAGCAGGTTCAGAAGGGCGAAAAAGAAGCCCGTCAGGCCAAGAAAGAGATGGTCGAAGCCAACCTGCGCCTCGTGATCTCGATCGCCAAAAAATACACCAACCGTGGCCTGCAATTCCTTGATCTCATTCAAGAGGGCAACATTGGCCTTATGAAGGCGGTGGACAAATTTGAATACCGTCGCGGCTACAAATTCTCGACCTATGCGACATGGTGGATCCGTCAGGCGATCACCCGCTCGATTGCAGACCAAGCCCGTACCATCCGTATTCCGGTGCACATGATCGAAACGATCAACAAGCTGGTGCGGACCGGCCGTCAGATGCTGCATGAAATTGGCCGCGAACCGACCCCGGAAGAGCTGGCTGAAAAGCTGCAGATGCCGCTGGAGAAAGTCCGCAAGGTGATGAAAATCGCCAAGGAGCCGATCTCGCTCGAGACGCCGATCGGCGACGAGGAAGACAGCCAGTTGGGCGATTTCATCGAGGACAAGAATGCCGTGCTGCCGCTGGACAGCGCCATTCAGGAAAACCTCAAGGAAACCACGACTCGCGTTCTGGCGTCGCTTACACCACGCGAAGAGCGTGTGCTGCGGATGCGTTTTGGCATCGGCATGAACACAGACCACACGCTCGAAGAGGTTGGACAGCAGTTCAGCGTAACGCGTGAACGTATTCGTCAGATCGAAGCGAAGGCGCTGCGCAAGCTCAAACATCCAAGCCGGAGCCGCAAGCTGCGGTCGTTCTTGGATCAGTAAGACTGTCGAAAGTTACATCAAGGCACGCGCAGGAAATGGCGCGTGCCTTTTTTGTTGTCTGCGGCAAATCACTCGCAATTTGGCTTCTTTACAGGCTAGGGTTTGCATCCTAACTTCTGCGACGTAAATTGAGGGAAACAACATGACATTTCAAAAACTTACGCCTTTCGTACTTGGATGTGTTCTGAGCCTTGGACTGGTTGTCAGCAGTGCAGACGTCGCCAATGCGCACATGGTGAGAGCATCTTCGCCGGGTACCGTGGTTGATGCGCTTAACGAGGAAGGTTTTGACGCTCAGATGGACACATCTTCGAGCGGCCGTACCAGAATCAGATCGTCTTATGGCGAGGTAAATTTCACAATTTGGTTTTATGGTTGTGACGGAGACAAGGAAAATTGCACCTCTCTGAACTTCAGTGCCGGGTTCGATCTTTCCGACGGGTCGTCCTATTCTGAAATGAATGACTGGAATCGCCGGAAACTGGTTGGGCGCGGTTATCTGGACAGCGAAGAAGACCCGTTCCTGGATCTCTATGTGGCCATTGATCAGGGCGTGTCCCATGAACATTTCTCGGACGTATTGTACGACTGGACCAGCGCGCTGGACGAATTCAGCGACTTCATCGACTACTGATAAACGTTATAGTTTCGGCTTCTTGTGCTGAAAAGGACGGGCGCTGATGTGATCAGCGCCCGTTTTTTGTGGGCCCGAGACGCGCGGCAGGCCGCATCCCGACGCAAGTCACGGAAATCTGACCGAGCTTTCATGGCGCTTTGTCATCTGCGCGTTTAGTTTGAGTGTATTCACGATTTTGTGGGCGCGTCATCCATTTGGACGCAGACCTCGTAAGTATGATTAGGAGGAATTAAATGACTGCTCAAAAACTTATTGCTTTTGTCGTGGCCGCCACGGTGGCAACACCTGCGCTGGCTCAAAAGTCTCAATACAGAAATCCGGTGGCCGATGCAGGTTCCGGCAGCTTTGCTGTCGTTAACAAGTGGGCCTCACGCGATGATGACATTTGGTGCGCCGCCGCCCGTGCCGCGCGCGAGCGTGGTGCAGCCTGGAAGGATCGGCTTTATGTTACGGGAGTGACCAGCGCGGCTCAGTCTCAATATGGCTCCGAAACCATCACCTTTACCTTGCGCCCGACGCAAGAGCTGCTTGCGCAAGGGTCAACCGGTCGCAGCAGCGTGCGGGGAGTCGGCAACAGCCTGACACTTAATTCGGCGAACCGGCGGTGTCAGCGGGAATTGGATTTCTTCTGATCAACAAATGATCCGGGCAAAGCCCGGCAACGGAGTATACAATATGAACAAGAGTATTTTTACATTTGCCGCGGTGGCCTTGTTGACGCTGCCGGCCGCTGCCCAACAACGGACAGACCAACCCATTCCGGTGGTCGATGCAGGGCCAGGTAGCATTGCCGTGATCAACAAATGGTCGTCACGTGACGATGATCTGTGGTGTGCCGCCGCAAAAGGCGCCTTGTCGCGCGGTGCAGGCTGGAAGGATAGATTGTATGTTGTGGGCGTGTCTGGGGCACCAGAAACCATCACTTTTACTTTCCGTCCAACGCAGGAACAGCTTGCGCAGCCACGGACCGGTCGCAGCAGCGTGCGCGGTGTGGGAAACAGTTTGACTCTTTCGTCCGCAAATCGTCGTTGCACACGCGAGCCAGACTTCTTGTAGTTTATCAGCAAGGATTTGGGGTCATCCAAACAGGGTTGTTCAACGTAATCACCCCAAAGAGGAGAGCGTTATGAAGACAGTTCTGGTTGCGTTCGCAGCGGTTGTCGCGGGCAGTTTGCCTGCGACGGCCAACACCAATGCCCTCAAAAATCCAGTGAATGCCTTGCCCGAAGCAGGCAGCTTTGAGGTGGTGAACAAATGGTCACCTAAGGCGGACTATTTTTGGTGTTCCGCCGCTCGTGAAGCGCTCAAAAGAGGCGCGAGCCATAGAGATCGGCTGTATGTAAGCGCTGCCATGGGGCCAAGCAGAACCGAGGCCGGAGAGCGGGCGGTCGCTTTCACATACCGGCCAGATCCGGCCCTTGTCTCCCGTGCTCTTTCCAGCACGGATTTGGCCCAAATCGGCAGCAATATGTCGGTGAGTCAAGGCAAACGGCGATGTATAAAAGAGATTGACGGCTAGTCAGTGTAAAGAAGCGGTTGAAGAATTCAATCACCGCAATAAGCTGCGTCAATGCACACTGTTTTTGACTTAACGACACGCGGGGCGGGGCTTTATGAATTCACCGCAGACATTGCACGCTGGTTGGCGCTGTCTCGCGTACAAGACGGCGTTTTAACGCTGTTTGTGCAGCACACCAGTTGCAGCCTTCTGATACAGGAAAACGCTGATCCTGATGTGCAACGTGATCTGCAGGCGTTCTTTCACCGCCTGGTGCCGCCCACGACCGATCCGGCAATGTCATATCTGAAGCACACCTATGAAGGTCCAGATGATATGCCCGCGCATATCAAGGCGGCGATGATGCCTGTGAGCCTAAGCGTGCCTGTTCACGCGGGACGCATGATGTTAGGCACATGGCAGGGAATTTACCTTTTTGAACATAGAAACGCACCGCACGTGCGGCATGTGGTTGCCGCGTTGACGGGGGGGCTGGGAGACGAGAATGAGCTTGTTTAAACGTCTGTTCGGGGGAGGCGGTGAGGCGCCGTCACCCAAGGCTGAAAGTCAAGAATATGCGGGCTTCACCATTACGCCGACGCCTATTGCCGAGGGCGGGCAGTTTCGCGTGTCGGCGCGTATCGAAGCGTTGATCGACGGCGAGGAAAAACGTCACGAATTGATCCGCGCCGATGTGATCCGCGATTTAGATGAAGCCACGGACATGTCCGTGCGCAAAGCCAAGCAATTGATCGACCAGATGGGCAACGCGTTGTTTTGATAGTCTGACAAAGTCGGTTGCATGGAAAAAGGGACCTCTTGTCAAATGTCAGGACCGGTCCGCAGGTCCAAATGTCCAATGACACAAAAGAAAACGCCGTCATATCGCAAATATGACGGCGTTTTTTCATGAATTGAAGGCGGGGAAGCGCCTTTGAATTCTATATAGGTGCGGCGCGCAAATTTGTAACAGGGGAATGGCCAAGAATTTTTCCCCCTAGTCAAAAATGCGGCTTATCTTGAGGTGCGCGATTGTCACTACACAAAGAATTGTAGCTGCCCTATAGTAGCTGTGGATAACTGGGGGCAAACCCCAACACAGGCGGTAAACTAAGAGCAGACGAACGAAGGGAAGGCCCATGCGCTGTCCGTTTTGCGGAAATATTGATACACAGGTGAAAGACTCCCGTCCGGCGGAGGATCATGTTTCGATCAGACGCCGCAGGTTTTGCCCGGCGTGCGGTGGGCGGTTTACCACCTATGAACGTGTGCAGCTGCGCGATCTGGTTGTTGTCAAATCAAACGGCCGGCGCGAAGATTTTGACCGTGACAAGCTGGAGCGGTCAATTCGGATTTCCATGCAGAAACGGCCCGTGGAGCCAGAGCGCATTGACCAGATGATCAGTGGCATCGTGCGACGGCTGGAAAGTATGGGCGAAACCGACATTCACAGCCATACGATCGGCGAGATCGTCATGGAAGCGCTCGCGCGGATCGACACCGTGTCTTATGTCCGGTTCGCTAGCGTCTATAAAAACTTTCAGGCGGCCGACGATTTTGATAAATTTGTCTCAGAGTTGCGTCCGAACACAACACCTGAGGAGTGAACTTGTCCGACAATCGGTACATGGCGCTTGCGCTGTCCTTGGGGCGGCGCGGGCAAGGCCAATGCTGGCCAAACCCCGCAGTGGGCTGTGTCATCGTGAAGGATGGTCGCGTCGTGGGCCGAGGATGGACCCAGCCCGGCGGACGGCCACACGCGGAACCGGTAGCCCTTGCGCAAGCCGGTGAGGCCGCACGCGGCGCGACAGCCTATGTGACGTTGGAGCCTTGCGCCCATCACGGCCAGACGCCTCCCTGTGCAGACGCGTTGATTGCCGCAAAAGTGGCGCGGGTGGTCGTGGCCGTTGAGGACAGTGACGCACGGGTTTCAGGGCGCGGCTTGACGATGCTGCGCGACGCGGGGATCGCGGTTGAGACCGGCGTTTTGGCAGACGAAGCCGCCCGCGATTTACAGGGATTTTTCCTGAAAACAGATTTGGGGCGTCCTTTCCTGACGCTAAAGCTTGCCAGTACTCTGGATGGCCGCATTGCCACCGCCACAGGCGAAAGCCGGTGGATTACGGGCGCGCCTGCGCGGCGTGAAGTGCATGCGATGCGTATGCGTCATGACGCGGTCATGGTGGGCGGCGGCACAGCGCGCGTTGATGACCCGTCCTTGACCGTGCGCGACATGGGCGTGCACCGTCAGCCCGTGCGCGTGGTTGTGTCTCGGCGGTTGGATCTGCCTTTGATGAGCACACTGGCGCGCACCGCCAAGGATGTGCCGCTTTGGATTGCGCATGGCGCAGATGCCGACCCGACCCTGCAAAAGACGTGGCAGGATTTGGGGGCGGAGCTATTGTCCTGTGATCTGGAGCGCGCGCAGCTTTCTCCAGCCTCGGTATTGACGGCTTTGGCTGCCAAGGGGCTAACGCGCGTGTTCTGTGAAGGCGGTGGCTCGCTGGCGGCGTCATTGCTCGCAGCGGATTTGGTGGATGAGCTGATCACGTTTAACGCGGGTATGGTGATGGGCGCCGAAGGCCACCCTGCAATCGGCGCGATGGGGATTGAACGGTTGGCCGAAGCGCCGCGATTTGATCTTGTGTCGCAAAGGCCTGTGGGACAAGACGTGATGTCGGTGTGGCATCGGATGGAGCCGCACTAAACGCTGTCGCTCAGCGTCGCCAGATCCAGCTGTAACTGGCCAATGCGCCCTGTAGCTTTGAGAGGGTCCGGTTGGACCAGCCGGGATGCGGGATGTCTCCTGTTGCAAGGCGATCCACACTAACTTCAACGGGGCAGGGCAGGCCGGTCACCGGATCAAAGTAGCGCGGATAATCAATCAATGTGGCGTGCACCAAGCCTTGCAGGCTTGGTCTGGCTTGTCGGCGGGGCGGCACTGCGCCGCGATCATCCGTCAGGCCCCAGCCAGCGTAAAACGGTGCGCCATATGTGGTGACAGACTTGCCGCGCAACAACGCCTCAAATCCGGTGAGCGACGTCATGGTCCAGACCGCGTCAACTTGTTCAAGAAGGGCGGCCATATCCACGTCGGACAGCACCAGGTCGGCGGCGCTGGTCGCGTCGCGAGGGATGGCACCATTTCTCAGACCGGCTGCAATGTCAGGGTGCGGTTTATAGAGGATCACGGCGTCGGGATTGGCGGCGCGGGTGGCCGCTAAGAGATCACCGTTGGTGCGCACATCCGTGGTGCCGGTAAGAATAGACGCGTCGTCTTCGACTTGTCCGGGCACAAGAATGCGGTGACCCTTTGGCAAGGCGGGCATGTCGCCCCCCAGATTGTATTTGCTAATGCCAAGCCTGCGCAGAGCAGCCATGAGAGTGTCCGCGCGCAAGGTCTGATCGGTGCGCAGGTCGGTGCGATGCGTGATCAAACGCTCCAGCCGGCTTTCTTGCGTCGGGTCGTAATAGATCCCGAGATTGTCACAGACCAACGACAGCGGCGGCACAAGTTCTGCGCCAAGCCCACGCGAGCGCAGAAAGCCGTCTTCGACGCGCGTCGCGCCGTCTGGGCCCGCCTTGCTGGCCCAGACCATCGCGGGGCGGTCGTCGCGGGTACGGTCAAATATCAGAGGTTTATGCGCGCCAAAGAAACCCTGCAAAGGTTTGCGTTTCCAAAGACGCATGCTGTGGGCGGTCCAGCCGTGACGGTCTTCCCGCCAAGTGCGGGTTTGTGCGGCGAGTTGTTCGAGTGCGTCTTCCAACTCGCAAAGCTGATCACGGCAGGGATCATACCAGGTGGGATATAAGATCATGGCGGCGGCAAAAAGCTGCGTGCGGGTCAATTGCCGCTGACGACGCGGCACGGGGTATTCATCGGACGTCAGACCCCAACCGGCATAGAAAGGCTGCCCAAAGACGCGCGGTTTGTGGCCGGCATAAATCGCTTCAAACCCGAGTTGAGAGGAAAACGTATAAACGCCCACCGCACCTTCGAACAAATGCCATGGGCTGATGGGCTCGCAGTAGAGTGAAACGCGCGCGGTTTCGTCATCTGGCCCAAAGTAGCCTTGGCGTGTGCCATGTTGGGTTTCGGGGTGGGTCTTGATCAGAACGCGGCATCCGGGATGCTCTTCCTGCGCCATGATCAGCATTTCGCGAAAGCGGCTTTGCGCGATGTTGTCACCTGGGGCGGAGGCCGTGACAGAGGCGTCGCCAAAGGTCTGGTCAATCACCAAAACATAACCCGGTTCCGGCAGTGGGAGATTAGTCTCCACCGCCGCGTATTTGGTCAAATGTGCTTCTTTGATGCGCGCCGCCGCGCCGCGCGCGCGATTGAGAAGTGCTGTGTCGTCCAGCGGATGTGTGGCCAGTAGTGTTTCCAGATCAGACGGTGTGGCAGGGTCAAAGTGCGGGGCTTTGGTGTCGATCATCAAGCCGATGGGCGGCTCTTTGGCGACGCGACCCGGATGCAGGGAGCGCAGCAGCGCGTCTTCAAAAAACACACGCTCAGCACCGGTGTGCTCAGCGACAGTTGCGCCGCGATGGCTGGTTGGGCTTTGGCCCCAGATGGCGATCAGGTCATCGGCGGAGGGTTTGCCAAAGCGCAGGTCATAGCCTGCCAGCGCAATCATCCGGCGCAGCCGCTTTTGCTGGAAAAAGCCGCCGTTGAATGCAAAAAGCCGCCGGGGAGGGGTGTCGCCGGCGGCTTTGATTTTGGTTTCGTCACTCACGTCAAGGCGGGCCTCTTAGAGGCTGCCAAGCGAGCTGAGCGTGTCAGCCGAAGTGGCCGTGCCGGTGATGGCGGCAATGGTTTTGTTCCACGTGGTGATCGGTGCTTCAGTGACATAAAGCGTGTCGCCGTCGCGGATCACAAAGTCGCGCGCCATGAACATGCCGTTGGGCTTGGTCAGATCGAGCACATAGACCATACGCTGCGCGCCGCTCAGATCGCTGCGTCCCAACACTTGATTGGTCACAGGCTCGGCCTCGTTGCGGAAGACAAAAACGCCGGTGGGGTCGCTGGTGGTGGCCAGCAAACCGCCGACTTGTGCGATTGCCTCGATGGCAGAAAGGTCTTTGGTGAAGAAACTCACCCGGCTTTGGGTGCCGGTCGCGCCAAGTGCGGTAAAGGCGCGGGTGTCTTCTTCGACAAGAATGCGGTCACCACCACGCAGGGCGATGTCGAGTTCGGGGTGCTCATAAAGATCCTGAAACCAGATTTTGCCCGATGTACCGCTGCGCAGCACCGTGATCTGGGCAATTTCCGGCACGATGGTCACACCACCGGCATGGGCCAGCATGGTCGACAACGTGCGGGTGGGACGTTCGATCGGATAGACGCCTTGGGCACCGACGGTGCCGACCAGCGAAACTGTGGCGCCATCGCCAGCAGCGCGGCGCACTTCGACCTGCGGATCAGGTGTCTGTTCTTCGAGCTTGGCGGAAATGATGCGGCGGATGCCTTCGGGCGTGTTGCCAGCTGCGCGGATGCGGCCCGCATAAGGCACAAAGATGAACCCTGCGCCGTCAACTTGCACTTCTTCGAGAATCGCAGCGACCTGACCTTCGGGACCAAGCAGGGGCTTGTCCACGTTTTCCCAAATGGTGAGCGAAAGGATATCGCCGGGACGAATGGTGTCGGATCCAAGCTGTCCGGCGTTCTTGAATTTGTCGTCAAACCCAAGTGCCGGCACCACCGCGGTGGCCCGCGTGACGCGATCATTTACGGCCACAACAAATGCGTCGCCTTCTTTTTGCACAGATCCCGCGTAGATTTCGCGCTTGTTGGGACCGGGACGCGGAATGATAGAGCAGGACGCGATCATTGCTGTAACCGCAAGGACCGCGACGGACTTCGCCCATCGTGTTTCTAAGGATTTCACTGCTCGGTCTCCTCGACCTGTTTTTATTCTGCCTCAGGTTTTGACTGCAACTTAGCGGAATCCAAACCAAAAATCCAGCGCTAGACCTTGTGGGCTCTACTTCACAAGCCGCAACTGTTGCCTTGGTGCCGCTGTTCCCGCGTCAAGGGCTTCGTATGGATCATGGGGGGAGAGCATCATGTCGACAACTTGTCGAAGCAGCTGACGTCGCCCACCCGAGGAGTAAAATCCGCCGGCAACTTGGCTGGTTTCCAGCAAATAGCGGCGAAAGACCTTGTATGCCTGATTGTCTGGACGCCCCGCACCTGCAAAGAAATCCGAAAGAGGCTGGGTGCTGACAAACTCGGGCTGATTGTAGACCGCATCGCCAAACACTTTGAGCGGAATACCGCGCCAAAGCACCTGTTGCGCGGCCGTAGAGTTCACTGTTACAGCCGTGCGCGCGTCGTTCAAAAGCTGCGCCAGCTTGCCGCCGCGCACCCAATGGACGCGACCGGTGACGCCATGTTCACGTGCCAGTTTCTTGATTTCGCGCCGCAGCGGCGCCCGCCCGTCCTCAAGCGGGTGGGCTTTGAACACCAAATGATGGTGCTTGGGTGCGCCTTGCGCGAAGTTTTCGATCACAAGGGCAAGAAAATCGGTCATGCTGTCAAAAGGCGAGTGCTGCTGAAAGCTGCTGTCGTGTTCCAGTTGCAGCAAAGCAAGATGGTACGGAAACCCGCCAAACCGGATTCGCAACGTCGAGATCCGTCGATCGATGGCCAGAAACGGCATCAGGACCAGACGTTTTATATAAAGCTGGAATTCCTGAGCCACGCTGAGCGCGCGGTGTGGGCGAAAGTTGCGATACCGCCGGTTCGCGAACATCACAAAGAAATGGTAGAGCGCGCCGTAAAACACGTGCTGGCGCATGTCGCCCCAATGACCAGGTGGCATTGGCGTTTCAAGATCGGCGCCGTCCAGCGCGTCTTGCATCTGCGGGATCGACATCGACATCAGGCGAGAATGGCCGTTGGATCCGCCACGCTCATAGGTCACCCAGTATGGGCGCAAGTACCCTTCTTCAAAGACGTGGATGCCAAGCCCCATGTCCTTGGCGGCAGCAATCGCTTGGGCGTGTATCGGGCGCACGTCTCCGTAAAGCACAATATCTGTGATGCCTTTGTCAGCGGCCAGTTCGCGGAAATGTGCCTGCCATGCTTCAAGCGTGCCACGGTATGGCAGGAAGGTCGCGCGGTTGGGCCAAAAGACGCTGTCGCCGGCGTTAAAGCCAACGCGCCACACGTCCGCGCCGGAGCGTTGCAGCATCCGGGCGAGCCTGCGGAAAAACGGGCCATGCGGTCCTTGCAGGAACAGAAATACGCGTTTTGTGTCGTGTTCTGAGGTCATTAGGCTGCTGTTATAGATCAATTTGAAAGCATACGTTAGTCATCCGGTGCGGCAAAATTAGGGCATTTCACGCGGTGTGCCGTGATCTGGGGATGGGTTGTGTCCTTGGGGCGGCGCGCGTAGGTCTGTTCGGGACAAAAAAGTTAATCCGAGGAGCCCCTATGTTCACGGGAATCATCACTGACATCGGCGAGATACGTGCGCTGGAGAAACGCGGAGACCTGCGGGCGCGCATTGGCACAGGTTACGACACCGCAGGTATCGATCTGGGTGCGTCGATTGCCAGCGACGGCGTGTGCCTGACAGTCGTGGAGTTGGGCCCTGATTGGTACGACGTCGAAATCAGCGCTGAAACAGTTTCCAAGACCAATCTCGGGAGCTGGGTTGAAGGCAAAGCCGTCAATCTTGAACGCGCGCTCAAGGTGGGAGACGAGTTGGGCGGCCACATCGTGTCCGGTCACGTGGATGGCGTGGCGCAACTGGTTGCGATGCGAGACGAAGGTGACAGCACGCGGTTTACATTCCGTGCGCCTGAGACACTGGCCAAGTTTATCGCCCCCAAGGGGTCTGTGGCGCTGAACGGCACGTCGCTTACGGTGAACGAGGTCGATGGTTGTGACTTTGGCATCAACATCATTCCACACACCAAAGAAGTCACCACATGGGGGCAGGCCAAGGTTGGTGACGGCATCAACCTGGAGATTGATACGCTGGCCCGCTATGTGGCGCGTCTGGCGGAAATGGGCGGCTAGGCTCAGCGACAGCTGAGCCGGGCCCAACATCTGCGGCCCTTCTGAAGGAAGGCCAAAGATGGTGGGAGGATCTCCGCGCAGAGCCGCACAATCGCGCAGAGTCTTTGCGTTTTTGAACAAAATCCCGTCGCGCGCGCACTGGCAATCGTGGCGGGCATGGTCTATCTGAGCGGCAACAGACGGAGACTGCCCATGTCCTTTGAAAATCCTGGCCCCGTTGAGCAAAGCCTGCGCGACGCCATCAGCCCCATTGAAGACATCATTGCCGACGCGCGCGCTGGCAAAATGTATATTCTTGTGGATCACGAAGATCGCGAGAACGAAGGTGACCTGATCATTCCGGCCGAATTTGCCGATGCGGATGCGGTTAACTTTATGGCCCTCTATGGTCGCGGATTGATATGCCTGCCGATGACTGCCGAGCGTATTGACCGTCTCGGATTGCCGATGATGGCGGTGAACAACTCGTCTCGCCATGAAACGGCCTTCACTGTTTCGATTGAAGCGCGGGAAGGCGTCAGCACTGGGATCTCGGCGGGCGATCGTGCGCTGACCATCGCGACTGCGATCAACGAACAAAACACAATGGCCAGTCTTGCCACACCGGGCCATGTCTTTCCGCTGCGTGCCAAACGGGGCGGCGTGTTGGTGCGTGCAGGCCATACCGAAGCCTCTGTCGATATTTCCCGACTGGCGGGCTGCCACCCGAGCGCTGTGATCTGCGAGATCATGAACGAGGACGGTACCATGTCGCGTCTGCCGGAACTGGTGGCGTTTGCCAAAAAGCACGACCTCAAGATCGGCACGATCAGTGACCTGATCACGTATCGATCCCGCAACGACAACGAAGTGGTCGAAACCAAACGCGAAACCGTGGCCTCCGAGTACGGCGGTGATTGGGATATGCGGATTTTCACGGACCAGATTCACGGCGTAGAACATGTGGTGATGATCAAAGGTGACATCACAACAGACGCGCCGGTTTTGGTGCGTACGCACGCCATGCACGAAGCCAGCGACATTTTGGGGTTGGGCCCAAAATCAACCCGCGAATTGCCCGCTGCGATGGAAAAGATCGCGGCCGAGGGCCGGGGCGCGATTTGCCTGTTCCGTGAGCCGCGCCACAGCCTCTATGCCGACGAGGATGAAGGCCCCCGCACGGTCAAGCGCACCGGTTTGGGCGCACAAATTTTGTCCAACCTCGGCGCAACAGAGCTGATTTTGCTGACGGACAGCCCGCAGACAAAGTATCTCGGGTTGGACGCTTACGGGCTTTCTATTGTGGGCACACGCCCGATTTTGTCGGAAGGATAAGTCATGGCCGGTGCCGAAAAACACTACATCATGCCGCGTGCGGAATTTGACAAGCCGGTCAAGCTCGCCATCGTTATGTCGCCTTACTACAAAGACATCGCCGACAATATGCTGGCCGGAGCCGTGGCTGAAATCGAAGCTGCTGGCGGTTCCTATGAGGTTGTTCAAGTTCCCGGTGCGTTGGAAATCCCGACCGCCATTGGTATTGCGGAACGCATGTCCAATTTTGACGGCTACGTTGCGCTTGGCTGCGTCATTCGCGGTGAAACCACGCATTATGAAACCGTCTGCAACGACAGCAGTCGAGCTATCCAGTTGCTTGGTCTTCAAGGACTGTGCATTGGCAACGGAATCCTGACTGTGGAAAACCGCAAACAGGCCGAAGTGCGCGCAGATCCGGCGGACCAGAACAAAGGTGGCGGCGCGGCGGCTGCGGCCTTGCATCTTATTGCGTTGGGCCGTAAGTGGGGCGCTCAGCGAAAAGGAGTCGGGTTTCTGCCGGATTCTGAGGAATACAAGCTCGCTGGTGAACTCAAGGACAATCCAACCGCATGACCCTTTCCGGCAACCAGAAACGCAAAATGAAATCCGCTTCCCGCCTTTATGCGGTGCAGGCGCTGTTTCAGATGGAAGCCTCCAGCCAGACCGTGGAGCAGGTGCGTGTCGAGTTTCTGGATCACCGGTTTGGCGCCGCGGTTGACGATGCTTCTGACATGATCGAGGGCGACCACGATCTGTTTGTAAAAACCCTTGGCGATGCGGTTAACTATCAGGCGCAAATTGATCAGATGACCGACCGCGCGTTGGCGACAGCTTGGCCGATTGATCGCATTGATCCAACTTTGCGTGCCTTGTTCCGCGCCTCAGGCGCCGAATTGGTGCAAAGCACCACGCCGCCCAAAGTGGTGATTTCGGAATATGTGGCCATCGCGACTGCATTCTTTCCCGAAGGCAAAGAACCTAAGTTCGTGAATGCTGTGCTGGATCATATGGCGCGTGAGGCCAGACCCGAAGCGTTCTGAACATGTCGCCGCGCGGCTTTGTCGCGGCGAAGTGATTTTGTTCAGTTTCGATTAGGGCGTAGACTTTCCTGAGGGAAAGGGGGCCGTCGTGCCAAAGCTCATTCGACTTTATATCACTCAAGTCTTGATTGGTTTTGCACTCTCTGCTGGGTTTGTCGCGCTGCTTTTGTGGGCCAATGTGGCCAATCTCGCCCATTTGATTACCAACACATCCGGCGGCTATGTCGCGCTCTTGATGTTGTGGTTTCTCAATGGGATTGTTTTTGCCGGCGTGCAGTTTGGCATCTCGATCATGCGCTTGGCGCGTGATGACGACAGGCCGGGTGGCGGCAATCGCGATGCGCTGTCGGTTGAACTCACAGAGGCTGTGCCGGTGAAAATCACACCAGAGCGCCACGTGCGCCAGCGGGATGTCCACCGCTGACGCAAACCGGTCATTCCATGCCGTGCAGATTTGACAGGAACCCGTGCCAACCCTTGTCGAGTGCCATCACAAGTCCGAATGCGTCCACATTTTTTGGCAGCCCGCTGTGCACCAGCGACAAGCGCGTGCCGCCTGGTGCCTCGTGCAGATGCCATTCCACGGTTGTCATCGCGCCCTCCATCGGACCGACGGTAAATGTCCATTTCATATAGTCGTGCGGCTTGGCCTCTTCGACTTTGCCCCAACACATCTTGTCGCCGTCTTTTTGCGAGCGCAGCATGTAGCCCTCGCCCTCGGTCAAGTCGGCATCAGCAGGGTGAAACCAGTTTCCGAGCAGATCGGCCTTGGTCAGAAAGTCCCACACCCGGGCTTTGGGCGCGGCCAGAAAGACGGATTTGCGAATGGTGGTGTCGAGCGATAGTTCAGTCATTGTGGCGTCCAGTGTCATGTGATTGATCCTTTTCAATGGCAGTTTTCAAAGCGTCGAGGCGGTCGTCCCAGAATTTGTCGAACCAGCTGAGCCAGTCAAAAACCGGTTTCAGCGCGGCCGCGTTGAGGGAATTCACTTTTTCCCGTCCGCGGGGTTTCACGTCGATCAACCCGCCATCAGACAGCATCACCAGATGCTTTTTGACGGCGGCGCGGGTCATGTCGAAGTGCTCTGATACTTCGGCAATGGTCATTGGTTCCTGTCCCAACATGCGCAGGATATCGCGGCGGGTTGGGTCGCCTAGGGCGCGGAACACGGGTTGTAGGTTTGGCGGCATTTTGGGCTCCGGTTACTTGGTTTCGGGGGCAGGGGTGCCGCCGGACAAATGTGCTTTGAGGCTGGCTTCAAAGAAGCTTTCCCAGCCGCGGGTGCAGACATCGAGGCAGGCGAGATTGGCGTTCAGCCCCACATGTTCCAGCGTGATGTCGCACCCGGTTTGTGTTTGGGTGATGCCCCATCGCAAGCGCGTGCCAATCCATTCGGCCGGATCATAATCGTTGATGATCATATGCGCGTCGGTGCACAGCCATGTCAGGGGATTTTCAGCGTCAAAAGCAAAGCTGGCATGGCTGTTGTTGAACCGAACCGTCACGCCAGATGGCGTGCGCTCGGCGCGATTGGTCCACCAGATGTGCATGTCGTCAAATATCGCGGCGCGTGCGGTTGCGACGTCGGTCGGAACCGAAATCGTGGCACAGTAGTTTGCGTCGGTACTCTGGGTTTTGAGCGGCATTCTGATCTCCTGAAGTGATACCATTTGGTATCTTTTATATGATACCTAAAAGTATCATGTCAATGGTAGGCGCTACGCTCTGCGAGTTTGGGATGTCGCTTTTGACGGGCAACGCCCAATTTCGGCGTCCTAGCCTTTTGAAAACATTGGGGGATGTCATGACAACGCGCGGATTTTGTTTTTGCAGGAAAACCACTTGGGAATATGAGGCCGCGAGCACGTGGGAGTGTTATTGCCACTGCGACGACTGCCGACGCAATTGTTCCGCGCCCGTGGTGGCGTGGCTTGGCGTGCCGCTTAGAAACTTTCGCTGGACGGGGCAGGCGCCCAAAACGCTGGAAAGCTCAAAGGGGGTCTATCGCCACTTTTGCTCTGATTGCGGCGCGCCCATGGGATTTGAAGCGGATCACTATGCGGGTGGGATGCATCTCTACGCCGCGTCGTTAGAGGACCCGACCAAGTTCAATCCGACCTTTCATGTGAACTGGAAGGACAAGTTGCCATGGTTGGTGATGGAAGATGATCTGACGAAGTATGACTCAACGCTTCTGCATGCGCCGGAGGATTTGAGTGCGTATGAGTGAAAGTTTCGGCGTGGGTGACACTTTTAAGGGAGCGAAAATTCAATAAGCTCTAACCGAAAGAATGGGCAAGGGAATCGGAGCCGTTGATTGATGGGCAGTATGTGGATTTTGGTGCTGGTTGCGGCCTTTGCAGCTTTGTATGTCTTTCGCAGTAGACAAAAACCGAGTGTTGAGGGCACTGCGAAGTTTGACGTGCCAATTCTTCAAATAGCGAATGAAACCGATGATGACGTGTTGGACATTTTGATTGAACCTCATCTGGAAATCTATGAATTGTCGCCAGGAGAGGTCTGCGATGTCTATTTCCTTCATATGAATGACCAAACCGTCCCGGAACGCACGTTGACAGTTGCCCAAAGGGACGACTGTGTCGTGGTGTATTCTCCGGGTGTGTATGCACCGGAACTGTGGGTGGACGGGCGCAAGCTTGAGAATTTGTGGGCCAAAAAAACACTTTAGGGCTTTGCAAGTTTTCAGGTCACAATGCAAAAGGCACACGTATGGCTACGGTTCCAATATATCAATTCGTAAAAGACAAACTCATGGCTCACGGGGTTGAAAGAACCGTTGATGGCCAGTTGACGTTGAATGATCAGAAGCTGTTTGCTTTGTTTGTCAAACTTGAGCGGGCGGCTCGGGATAACCGTTTTGATCCGGTTCAGTCAGCCGCACTGGATATCGAAAATTACCTGATTTCGATCGGTAAGCGCCAACTAATGGCATTTGTGTATCTGTATCTCAGGTTCTCTGATTTCACGCCAAAGCGCACAAATGCCGATGAATATCTTGAAAGTGGCTGGGTGAGAAAATCCCAAGACTTCCTGAGGCAAGTGTCTGATGAAGAGATGTTGATTGGACTTTGGGCAAAAGTTAAATACGAACAAGAAGGTGAGAAATTTCTTCGTGTCGTTTATTCCGTGAACTGATGACTGACCAAAACACAACCGCGTCATCGTCCCTCTATGCGGACAACGTCTTGAAGTCGCAGCCCAATTAGAAAGAAAAGTGGCGGGCCCGCAAACGCAGCCGTAGGGTTATCTCATTCCCGAGGACCTGTATGTACAGGTGGGCGCCAGGTAATCAGGCCAGGACCAGAACAGAGCCAGCTCCCTCGGAATTGCTTAAGGCCACCGGAATGCAACCGTATTACGAGAAGGGCAGAACCCGCCACTGCTTTATCTATGCGTCCAACCGCCTCAGCGCAAGGGGGCAGTGACACAGTTGGTCTTGTAATTTGTTCATGAATTGTTCACGTTGTCGGTATGAATGACAGTGCTCCTCACACCATGCAACCCGGTCAGCTTTTGGCCCGTGGCGTCAGCCGTCACTTGCGCAGCCATGGCTATGTATCGATCGAAGAATTTGTGCCGGCGCGTGGTTTGCGCGTGGACGTGATGGCGCTTGGCCCCAAAGGAGAGCTTTGGGTGGTGGAATGCAAATCCAGCCGCGCCGATTTCCAGTCAGACAATAAATGGCAGGGCTATCTGGAGTGGTGTGACCGGTATTTTTGGGCGGTGGATACGGAATTTCCGACGGAACTGCTGCCGTATGGCACGGGGTTGATCATGGCGGACGCTTACGATGCGGAAATCATTCGAATGGGACCCGAAGACAAATTGGCGCCCGCGCGGCGCAAGAAGATGATCCAGAAGTTCGCCACAGATGCGGCACGGCGATTGCACCGGTTTCGCGACCCCAAACTGGCGCCAATGCCCGATGAGGAGACCACACGATGATGGTGAAATTTTATTATCCCGACGGCGATTGGTGTTACCGCGGTCTGCAAACAGTGCACGCGGTTTTTCACAAAGACGGCAAGTTGATTGCCCGCGCAGAGCGTGGCGACCGCAACGGGTACTACGAATTTGAAATCACTGGCTTTGAACTCAAAGGTCCCGGTGAAATTTTGACCTGAACGGGTGGTCAGTCAACATACCGCGCAGTGGCGGCGGCAGCGCGAATTTCGTCCGCGATTTCTTCGGCTTCCTCCGGAGAAAAATCCATCGGGATTTCCAGACCATCAGCTTCGATAAAAATCCGCACGAATCCTTGATCGGTCGGGCCGATTTGCATGTTGGCTTCGATGTCGCGTTCGGTGTTGATGCCCATGACGGTTCTCCTGTGCTGGCAAATCGGGTAGCGTGAATGCAAGGTGAAGGCAAGGCACGCGGGGACAGGAGAGTGCAGTGCGTGAGATTGATGAAGTCACTTTGCGCCAATTTGAGGCGCGCGATCTGGATTGGTTGGTGGAAGCACACGCAGAGCTTTATGCCAGAACAGAAGGATTTGATGACAGTTTCGCGGTTTTGGTTTCCGCGATCCTGACGGATTTTGTGGACCACAACGACGCCATTTGGGAACGCGGTTGGGTTGCCGAACGAAACGGGTGGCGATTGGGCAGCATTTTCTGTGTGAAATCCAAGGATCCGTTGCAGGCCAAACTGCGCCTGTTTCTAGTGCAACCAGAGGCGCAGGGGCTTGGGCTTGGTCGGCGTTTGCTTGAGACCTGTATGGGATTTGCACGCGACCGCGGCTATGCGGGTATGCAGCTTTGGACTCATGAAAGTCACGCCGCTGCTTGCGCTCTATATGCGGCCTATGGCTTTGAATTGACCGATGCCCGACCGGTGCGGAATTTCGGTGTCGACCTTGTCGAACAAACTTGGAAAATTTCTTTTTAGGCGCTTGCAATCGTCGACATAGGACGCTAAATCGCCTGAACGTGCCGCCTTAGCTCAGTTGGTTAGAGCACTGGTTTGTGGAACCAGGGGTCCCCCGTTCAAGCCGGGGAGGCGGTACCATTATCCCCCCTCAATCTCAGAATTGCCTGTCCTACGCTTGTGCCATCGCGCATCTGTCGTGCGATGTGGCCTGTGTGCGATTGCCATTGAGCTGACTGTCGGCGTTTGGTCGGCAGCTTTGTTTCCGGTTGGGCGTTTCACAGCAGTATTTTCCGGCACTGTTTCCAGATTTGTGGTTAATAATTGCCTTATTAGCCAAAAAGCTTGCGCAAAGCCTTAAAAACAAGGACATTTGTCGCGTTAACTAATTTTAGCATTACGCATTTCGATCAATGGGGGCTGCCATGTTCCGCCCGGCGACAATTCGAAATACGCGTGCCGGACTATTGGGGGCGTTGTGCCTGTTGCTGGCCATTGGCGGCAACAGCGGTGCTTTTCGTGTCTCTGCCGATGTTGATCCACTGAACGCACCCTACGAGTTGGTGCCGTTCTCTGGCGACTCCACATTGCGTGATTTTACAGCCCAACATTTGAACGATCCGGACCTTTGGCCGACCATTCTGCGGATCAATGATTTGACGTCGGTCGCGGATTTGTCGCCCGGCACGGTTCTGCAGTTGCCGGTGGTGCAGGTGGCTTTGGCGGACGAAGCTTTGGCCATGTCTCTGACGGCAATTCAGAAAGCGACGGCCGAAGGCGCGCGGCTGTTTGCACCGCTACAAATTGGTGATGCGATCTCGGATCGGGACACGGCGGTGACACGGCGCGGCGAGGGCGAATGGCGGCAGGTCGTGGATTATGCGGGGTCCAGCACGGATCACGCAGTAGAGGCGTTTGAAATAGCCGTGGCCCAACGTGACCGTGCGGCGGAAGCGCTGATCACTGACATTCACGGACGTGTGGAAGGCCGGGATCCGGCAGAGGCAGTTTGGTCTAACAGGGCGCTTGATGATGTTCTGGTGGAATTTGAAAGGGTTCGCACGCTGACAAATTCCACAACGCAGGTGACCTTTCGCGACCTCAGCCGGTTGCGTCTCAACCCGAACTCCAATGCCACGATCCAACGGATGCGGTCGGACCCTCTGACCGGCAAGGAGGTCACCAAAGTCAGCCTGCAAAGCGGCGATTTTTACGCTTTGCTCAATCAACTGTCCGATCAGGACAGTTTTGAGATCGACGTGCCGGGCATTCAGACGACCACCGAAAGCGATGATTTCTGGATCAAGAAACAAGACGACAGCGCCCTATTTGTGAACTACGACACCGCCGCATTGGACATTGAAAGTGGTTCGGCAAAGGTGTCTTTGGGGCAGGACGAAGGGGTCGTGATTACCGATGCCGGCGTCACAGCCCGCGCAGAGGTTCTGGAGCGCACGTTGCTGTCGCAGCCAGCCGACAAATCGGAGGTCTTTGGACGCGCTGTCGATCTTAGTTGGCAGGTGTTTCCAGAGGCCAGCGGTTATTGGTTTGAGGTCGCGCGAGATCCTGGCTTCAATCGGATGATCATGACCGAATGGGGCGTTAAGGACACCGGATTTCGGGTCGAGGCATTAACCCCTGGTGTGCATTTTTGGCGTGTCGCGGCATTGGACAAGTTGGGCTTGCCCGGGAAGTGGTCCGAAACCCGCGCCTTTGAGCTGCGCATTGACGAGACACCGCCATTTCTGACCGTGTTGGCCCCGCAAGACGCGACGCTCGTGGAAAATGGCGCAATCGAAGTGCTGGGAGCAGCGGAGGCGGGCGCAGTTCTAACGCTTAACGGCACACCGGTTACGATCTCCAAAGACGGAAGCTTTGTCGTGCAAGCGCCTTTGAAGGTTGGGGAAAACCAATTGGTTCTGGTGGCGTTGGACGCTGCGGGGAACAAGTCTGAAAAACGTAGAAACGTGACTTACGTGCGGCAAGAAGCGGTGCGGATTGATCTGGACGCGGGGCTTGCGCGGCAGGGGGATTTCCTGGTCAGTCGCACGCCGGAGATGACGGTTTTGGCCGCAACTTCGGCGCCGTCAGGGTTGGACGCGCTGCTGCGCGATGCCGTTGGCGCTGAGGTCGGGCGCACGCGCATCGGTACTGGCGGGCGGCTGGCAATGACAGTGCCCGTCGGCCCACAGGTACAAGATTATCGGCTCGAGGTGGTGTCGTTGGCAGGGCGTTTGGTCGGTGACTTGGAATTTTCTGTGCAATTGGACACGCAAGCCCCTGAGATCGTTCTGGACGTGCCACCGCCACGGGCCACGTCTGAGCAAACACTTGATCTGACCGGTGTTTTTGGCGACGCAGTGAGCTTGAAGCTCGATGGCGAAGAGCTTGAGATGTTTGATGATTTCTTTGCCACGCAGATTGCCTTGGCGCCCGGGCGCAACACGTTTGAATTGCGGGCCGAAGACGCCGCAGGAAACGTAGGTGTTCTGGCCATCGAAACGCTTTTGGATCTGGAGCCGCCGGAAATCGCCTCTGCCGAAATGCTGAGACCAAACGGGGATGCGGGGCCGATTGAAATTGTGGTGACGGCAACAGATGAGGGCGGACTGCGTCAGGCGGCGCCTTATTTGGTGGAAGTTGGGGATGCGGAATTTGAGGGATATTTGCGCTGCGACAGCCGCGCGGGTGTCTGCCGTGCAAGTCTGCCGGCTTCGCAAGGTGAGATGAGTTTGATCGAGGTGATTGTGCAGGATTACGCGGGCAATGAGGCTTTCCGATGAGAAGGCTGAAGTGGGGATGATTGGGATGATGCGACGCATAATGCGTATTTGGGCGGCGGTGATTTTGACGCTGAGCGGCGAGGCCGTCAGAGCGCAAGATATGGCGCCACCCGTGGATCAGGGTCTCTTGGTCGTTTATGGCGTACTTGCGCCAACCCGTGAAGGCGACATTGATCACCGCGAAACGATTTTGATTAGCGTTCCCAATAATTTGCGCGACCGAATTTATGTGCGGATATTTGATCCTGAGATGAGCGGTGAACATGATTTTCGCTATGGCCGCTATGGCAACACCGAGACAATCTATCGGGTGTTTGGCGGCGAAGGTGCGCGCACAGGCATCGAGATGCCGGTGTCGGTTGCAGATGGAGCGCGACCGCAAAAGATAAAACGCGCGGCGCTCATGGCACCCCGGTCCGGGGACGTGCTGCGGGAGGCAACGTTTGTCGCTGACCCGAAGACAGACGGGCAATGGGTGTCGCTTGGATCGATGCGGGCGCGGCAAGGTGAGGTCATTGGCGATCGCGCTTGGTTCCGCCTCGAAGTCATTGGCGCCGACGGCGACGACGGCAACGGGTTTAACGTAGATGTGAGCCTTGCCCGCGATGTGCATCGCCGACCAGTCGGGCTGGTCATGGAGGCCTATCAGCCAACCATTCGCTGGCCCGGCGGTGATGCCGGCACACGGGTCGAGTTGATGAACGCGGCGGTTGGGCCTTTAACGGTGCAGAATTTTGACGGCGCGGCGGGGGATCTGCGTTTGAACCGGATGTATTCCGACATGCGTTTGCGGGCGTCGGGCCAGAACCTCTGGAGCTCGGAAGAGGTGTCGCCCGGCGAGGATTTGCTTGCCATCACCTTGCGTGGCGGTTTTGAAACCCCCAATGATGTGACACTGTCGGTGTTTGATCAAACAGGCACTGCTTTGCCTATCCTGATGCCACCACGACAGGCCCCGGTGCCGGAACGCCCCGAAGCTTTGCCGCGCGCGCGGGAATTGGCGGACTGCAGGTCGGTGGCCTTTGATGGCAGCCATGACGGTGCAGATCCGTTGCTGGCCTATATGTGGGACTACGGCGATGGAGCAACCGGCGCGGAGCCGGTCAGCGCCTATGGTTACAACACCACCGGCAAGTATGACGCGCGGTTGCGCGTGCTGTTGCCCGGTACGCGCGCGGCGCGCGGGGCCGAGGCCACGGCACCCGTGCATATACGCAAAGCACCGGTTGCAATGGCAGGTCAGGACATCACGGTGGCACCGGGCGATGTGGTGGCTTTTGACGGGGGCGCCTCTGTGCCCAGTGACAGCCCGATCACCCGCTATGTTTGGACCTTCGGCGATGGCGCAGCGGTCGAAGGCGCGGCTACCGAACACGTCTACGGTCAGGCGGGGGCATATCGGTCGGTGTTGCGGGTTTCAGATGGCAGCAGTCATCCCTGTAACTTCGGTGTAGCAACGCGCTTGGTAACGGTGAACGCAGCACCCGTTGCCGAGGCGGGCACGGATCAAAGCACTATCGTGGGGCGCGCGGTGACGCTGGATGGCGCGGCCAGCTATGATGTGGACGGCACCATTGGCGCGCACGTCTGGGAGATGGGCGACGGGACAACGCTCGACGGATCGCGGGTGACGCATGTCTATACCGAGCCCGGGGTATACACTGTGGCGCTTGCCGTGACCGACGACAGCGGCGTTGCCAACGCAACGGCTATGGATCGTTTGACCATTCGGGTGAACGCACCACCGGTGCCGGTGATCGAAGGCCCGTCGGAACCGGTTGCTGTGGGCGAGGCCGTTTTGCTTGACGGCAGCGGGTCGCGTGACGCGGATGGTGTGATCCTGAGCCATCTGTGGGATTTCGGTGACGGTTCGATCGGCGAAGGTGAGATGGCCGAATACGCGTGGGCCAAACCCGGTGTTTATCGCGTGGTACTGGCAGTGACCGACAATTCCGGTACCACTTCGGCCACTCAACAAGTGGCCTACGAGGTGATCGTCAATACAAGGCCCGTGGCGGACGCTGGAGTGGATCAGTTTGTGACAACCTCTGATGTGCAGTTTGACGGTGGCGCCTCACGCGACATCGACGGGCAGATCGCGCAATACCTTTGGGACTTTGGCGATGGACGCACGGGACAGGGACCACGTCCTGTGCACAGCTTTGCACGGCCCGGCACTTATGATGTGGCTTTGACCGTGCAAGATGACAGCGGTGCGCCACAAAGCACCCATCGCGACACGATGAAAGTGGTGGTGAACGCCGCGCCGATTTCGGATGCGGGCCCTGCATTGACGGTGGCGCCGGGCGAAGAGTTTGTGCTGGATGCGGGGGCGTCACTTGATCCCGACGGTCGGGTGGTAGATTACGTCTGGTCGTTCACGGATGGCAGCTCCAAGACCGGCGTGCGTGCGGCGCACAGTTTTGATCAACCGGGACTGCATCGTGTGATGCTTGCCGTGACCGATGATTTTGTGGGCGGCGGCGCGGGTGACGAAAGCGAAGTGTTGATCACGGTCAACGATCAGCCTGTGGCAGTCGCCGGTCCCAATATTCGCGTTGCCCCGGATGAAAGCGTGTCTTTTGACGCCACCGGGTCGTTTGATCGCGACGGTCAACTGGCGGGATACAGTTGGGAATTTGACGATCTGCAATCCCCGCTTGAAGCCAGCGTAGTTGAACGCGCGTGGCCCTCGGCTGGCGTTTTTAACGCCCGCCTGATTGTACGCGACGACAGCGGCGTGGCCAATGCGACAGCCCAAGACAGTGTTGTCATTCAGGTCAACCATCGCCCCGAAGCCGAAGCAGGTCCTGTAATCGATACCGACCAAATGCTTGTGACGCTGGATGCGGGCGGCTCAAGCGACGCGGATGGGGACAACCTTGTCTATCAGTGGGACTTTGGCGATGGATCGCAGCAGATGTTTGGTCGTGAAGTGGCGCATGTGTTCCCAAGGGCGGGGCGCTTTCCTGTGACGTTGCGGGTGGACGACGGATCTGGTCTTAGCAATGCCAGCGACATTGACGCAACCACAGTGATCATCAACGCAGCACCTGTGGCACATGCCGGTGGCAACCGTGATGTGTGTTCAGGCGAGTCGATCCTGTTTGATGGTTCTCAAAGTGCGGACGCGGATGGCGATCTGCTGCAGTACAACTGGAACTTTGGCGATGGCACGGGGTCTGACATCATCAACCCGACCAAGACCTATGAAATGCCGGGCACATATCCGGTGACATTGTCGGTGGCGGATGAAAGCGGCTCAAGCCGTGGCAGCGATCGCGACCGGATTGCGGTCATCGTGCAAGAGGGGCCGATTGCCAACGCGGGGCCGGATATGCGGGTGTGCGTCAATCAAGAAGTGCGCATGGATGGCAGCGGCTCCACCGATGCGGATGGATCGGTGAATGGATTTGAGTGGACCTTTGGTGATGGCAGCCGCGCCAGTGGCGCGTCGCCGGTCAAAAGCTTTGAACGCGCAGGCACCTATTCCGTGACACTGACCATAACGGGCGACGCGGTTGGTCAATGCAGCCCGCTGGACACAGACACCGTGACGGTCGAGGTGCTGCCTGCGCGCAGCCAAACGATTGTGGCCGTCGAACGCGCGCCGGTCGGCGAGGCAGTGGCGTTTTTCGCCAAGCTGGGTGAGGCCGCAGGAACCGGCGATCCAGTGGCGTTTGACTGGCAGTTTTCCGACGGTGCAAACGCGTCAGGACAAAACGCCAACCATGTGTTTGATGCACCGGGTGAATATCTGGTGACATTGACCACCAAACTTGAGGGCGGCACGCAGGACTGCGGGCAATTGGTCAGCCGCCACAAGATTGTGGTTAACGCAGCGCCCCAGCCCGCGATTGATGGACCCGAAAGCGTCGCAGTGGGCGCTTTGGTGTCGTTTGACGCTGGCGGGTCGCTCGATCAGGACGGGGTGATCACGCGCTACCTGTGGGACTTTGGCGACGGCAGCACGTCGACTGGGGTTGCGGGACACCACCGCTATGAAAAGGCCGGCACCTATGCGTTGACCCTTGAGGTTATGGACGATGCGGGCGTGGCCAATTCGGTCGCGGTGGCGGCGCGGCAAGTCACGGTCAATCCGGTGCCGATTGCCGGGTTGGATACGCCGCCCGCGCTTTGTGCGAACACACCACGCAGCTGGCAAGTGACCGCTGCGGAGGGTGTCGCGGTCAACTGGGCGTTTGGCGACGGGCAGACCGACACCGGGGTCGCGGTGGAGCATGTCTTTGCCAAGCCGGGGCTTTATCCGGTGGCGGTGACCACAGATGACGGGCGCGGGTTGGCGAATTCGGTTTACCGCGAGGAGGTATACGCACGTGTTAATGCGGTGCCGGAGGCTGATGCGGGGCCGGATCGTGTCGTCTGTGCCGATGAAGACGTGGTTTTCAGCGCCGGTGGGTATGATGCGGATGGCAAGATCACCAACCACATCTGGACATTTTCGGACGGCGTGGAACTGCGCGGCGCCGAAGTCACACGCAGCTTTGGCGCCACAGGCCCGGTTGATGTGACCCTGAGCGTTGTCGATGACAGTGGCGCAACCTGCAACACGGGTCAGGACATGGCGCGGGTTCTGGTCAACAGTGCGCCAGTGGTGGACGCCGGGGCGAACCAATCCACGCCAGTGGGCGCCGCGCATGATGTGTTGCGGTTTGACGCCAGCGCTGCGCGTGATCCGGACGGGCAGGGGCTGCTGATCGATTGGGACTTTGGCGATGGCACCAGCCTGTCTGGAGCTGTGGCGCGGCACCGGTATGCCAGTGCGGGTGACTATACGGTCACGGTGACGGCACGAGACAGCAGCGGGCTTAGCTGTGGTGTCAGCACAGACACCGCGCTGATCAAAGCCACAGCGCGTGAAGGCAGCAATTGATGCGTTTCCCGCTACCGCTCAAGTTCTTCCTGTTTGCAGCACTTGTGGCCGTTGTGCCGCTGGCGTTGGTGGGGGAAAACCTTGTGCGCATCGCACGCGATGAACTCAAAAGCGCCGTGAACGAAGACCTGACAGGCGTCGCCGCACAGGTGCGCAGCGAGTTCGACAGTATGTATCAAGGGCGTTGGCTTGCGCCTTTGATGGTGATCCGTTCCGGCGTGGACAATCCGGATCTGGACGTGGCGCAAAAGGTCTCGCTGCTGACGCAGGGCATGGAGCAATTGGAAGGGGTCGTGGCGCTGCAGTTAAGCGTTGAAGGTTCTGATATTCCCATGGTGGTAAGCGATCAGACTTTTGGCGAAGCGCTTGCCGCAGAAGGGCTTGATCCGGTCACCACACTGGCTGCAAGCCCGGAACTGATCGCCAACATCAAAGGCACAGGCCAATTTGGCCGACCGCTGATCAGCCAAATCCGGGAAACCGGTGATTGGGTCGCGACGCTGGCTCTGCCAATGGAAAGCAAAATTGCGGGACGAGAATTAACTCTGGCAGCCCGTATCAATCTTGGCGCGTTGCGGCGCACGGTGTCGCGCCATCCGTTCAACCAGCGTGGCGAAATCACCATCGTGGATCACGCGGGCCGCACCGCGTTGGTAGATGATCCCGAAGTTATGAACCAACGCGCAATTGTCGCGTCTGCCATGCCACTGATTGTGGCGGGAGCACGGGCCGACGCGCTTCAGACCTACAGGCGGCCCGACGGCACGGACATGCTTGGGGCTTATGCCTTTCCCGAATGGTTTCCCTGGGCGGTTATAACCGAACTTAGTGAAGAAAGCGCCTATGCGGTGATCGCGGAAATGATGCGTCGCATCGTGATGGTCGGCGCGCTGGGCTTTGCGGCGGCGTCGGCAGCTGCGCTGATTTTCTCCAAAGGCCTGACCGGTCCAATCCTGAAAATCGGGCGCGTGGCGGACGCAATTGGCGAAGGGGATTACAGCGCGCGCGTGGATCGGGTCAAAAGCCGCGACGAAATTGGCGATCTGGCAGCGCGGGTGAACACCATGGCTGGCCAGCTTAGCGAACGTATGGAGTTGATGAAGTTTGTCAGCCACGAAACTGTGTCCGCCATTCAGGCCCGTGACGGCGCAGGCATCAAGCGCGGCGGGGAGCGGCGCGAGGTGACAATGCTGTTCTCCGATATTCGCGGTTATACCGCGTTTTCGGAGACTGTGACGCCGGAAGAAGTGATCGAGGTGCTGAACCGCTATTTCGAGATCCAGTCAGCCATTGTCGTGCGCCACGGCGGAGACATCGACAAATTTGTCGGCGATGAATTGATGGCGATGTTTGTGGGCGAGGACAAAGAAGACCGCGCCGTGCGCTGTGGTGTCGAAATCAAGGAAGCGCTGGCCGAGAGCTTTGGCGCCCAAACGGGGCGCGAATTGGCCGTGGGCATCGGCATTGCGTCCGGCGCGGTGGTGATTGGCGCAATGGGCGCAAGGGAACGGATGGATTATACCGTGCTGGGCTCCACCGTGAATCTCGCTGCACGCCTGTGTTCCAAAGCAGGCCCATGGGAGGTGCTTGTGGATCGTGCGACAACGGATTTGGTGGACGAAGGCGTCGCATTGGACGCGCGTCCGGCGGTTGACCTCAAAGGATACGCCGATCCGGTGCCAGTCTATCGCGCGTCATTCAGCGAAGAAGAAACACTTGCTGTCTAAGGTCAGGCGCGCCTTAGTCCAGCACCACTTCCTGACGCAACGCGCCGGTGATGCGGTCGTAAATCAGGATGCGGTCGTCATCCGTCACCAGTGCGTACCAGCCGTCACCGGTGGTCACAGCCTGCACCGCCACGCCGTCGGGCAAAGTGATCTCTTCCGGAAGGATTGGCCCGTCGTCACGGAAGCGCATGACAATCAGCGCGACCACGGTTACAAGCCCGACAATCATCACCGTCGTCAAGCCTGTGACCAGCAACCGCAAAAACCGCAGGTTGGCTGGCTCGATCGGGTCCGGAGCATCTGTCATGGCTGAAGCCTTTGTTACTTTCGTGATCGCGGAAAACCCGCCCAAGCGTCTTGATAAGGCGCTTTCGCTGAATGTGCCAGTGGAGGCGACTCTGTCGCGCACACGGCTGGCGAAATTGCTGGTTGAAGGTGCCGTCAAAGTGGACGGCATTGTGGTGCGCGATCCCAAAGCCAAGGTTGCGGGTGGCGAAGCCGTCGAGATCGCGGTGCCGCAGGCCGAAGAAAGCCACATCGGCCCTGAAGACATCCCTCTGGATGTGATTTGGGAAGACGATGATCTCATTGTGATCAACAAGCCCACAGGCATGGTGGTTCACCCCGCGCCCGGTACGCCAAATGGCACGTTGGTCAACGCGCTGCTGCATCACTGTGGTGACAGCTTGTCTGGTGTCGGAGGCATGAAGCGTCCCGGAATAGTTCATAGAATTGACAAGGAAACCAGTGGGTTGCTGGTCGTAGCCAAATCTGATGCCGCGCATCAGGGGTTGGCCGATCAATTCGCCGCCCACGCGGTCGAACGTTACTACCGCGCGGTCTGCTACGGGGTGCCTGATGCCAACGATCCGCGCTTACGCGGCGTGCGCGGGGTGAATTTTGAGCCCGGCAATATCATGAAAATCACCACCCATCTGGCCCGCCACAAGACCGACCGTCAGCGTCAGGCGGTGCTGTTTGAAGGCGGCCGACATGCGGTGACACGGGTGCGCATTGTTGAGCCGTTCGGCGCGCCAGCAGTGGCCGCATTGGTGGAGTGTTGGCTTGAAACCGGTCGCACGCATCAGATTCGCGTACATTTGACCCACGCCGGACACGGCTTGATTGGCGATCCGGTGTATGGCGGGCGACGCAAGCTGGCCGAAAAAGCCATCGGCGCGGCAGGGCTTGAAGCAGCAAAGACATTTTCGCGACAGGCGCTGCACGCCGCTGTGTTGGGATTTGTGCATCCGGTAACAGGAGAAGATCTGCGGTTTGAGGCAGAGATGCCTGAGGATATGACCACGCTTATCACGGCGCTGAGCGCAGGCGCGGGTTAAACCGTCTTTCGGGTGCGCAAGGATCAGGGCGCAGTTTTGGTGTCATCGGCAATAAACTGCACATGCGCGCAAAAGCACAGAAATGCCTGTGGTGCAGGTGCAGAAAAAATCTTAACCTTTTGAAGAGAAAATCCGCCCGTGCCATTGAAAGCCTGTTAGCGCTGACTAAATAGATGTTAACGATATAAACATTATGGCACTTGTTACTCGGAGGGAGGACACAGATGGCAAACTATGCAAACCTGCCGGCCCCAACACCAGAAGGCGGTCTGAACCGTTATCTGCAGGAAATCCGCAAATTTCCCCTTCTTGAGCCGGAAGAAGAATACATGCTCGCCAAACGCTGGGTGGAAGAGCAAGACGCTGAATCCGCTCACAAAATGGTGACATCTCACCTGCGTCTCGCAGCCAAGATCGCGATGGGTTATCGCGGCTATGGCTTGCCGCAAGCCGAAGTGATTTCTGAGGCCAACGTCGGCCTGATGCAGGCCGTCAAACGCTTTGACCCGGAAAAAGGCTTCCGTCTGGCGACCTACGCCATGTGGTGGATTCGCGCCAGCATTCAGGAATACGTCCTGCGGTCGTGGTCGATGGTGAAACTGGGCACGACATCTGCGCAAAAGAAGCTGTTTTTCAACCTGCGTAAGGCCAAAGCCCGTATTGGTGCGTTGGAAGAGGGCGATTTGCGCCCCGAAAACGTGGCCCGCATTGCCAATGACTTGGGCGTGACCGAAACCGAGGTGATTTCGATGAACCGACGCATGTCGGGCGGCGACGCGTCCCTGAATGCGCAGGTCGGCTCCGACGGCGAAGGCACCATGCAATGGCAGGACTGGCTTGAGGATGAAGACGCCGATCAGGCGGGAGATTATGAGGCCAAAAACGAGCTTAACGCGCGTCGCGAGCTATTGGCGGAAGCGATGGCAGTTCTGAATGATCGCGAAAAAGACATCCTGACTCAACGCCGTTTGGCGGAGAAAGTCGTCACGCTAGAAGACCTGAGCGGACAGTACGGCGTGAGCCGTGAGCGTATTCGCCAGATCGAGGTGCGTGCCTTTGAAAAGCTGCAAAAGCGTATGCGCGAATTGGCGGCGACCAAAGGAATGCTCGCAAATCATTAAGACACGCTCTTGGCGTATGTCAGGAAACAGTTTAGCCTCTTCCGTGCGAACGGGAGAGGCATTTTTATGAGCAGAATCAATGGCTGATCGGGGTGTGGTGCTGCATTTGCCAGAAAGCTGGCTGGCACCGAACAGCATGGATATGCTGCCATTTTACCGAAAGCTACAGGCGGGATTCGATGAAATCGGAGTGCCGTGGCGCGCCGAGGCGATTGACCGCGAGAACGCGTTGGCGCGGGTCGAGCGGGACGACTGGTTTCACATTTTTAACCACAGCCGGATACAGCATGAACGCGTCTTAAACGCAGGCGTGGCGTATGTGTATCCATACTGGAACATGGATCCTTTGGGCATTCGCGCCTTTTCATCCATTGCGGATACCAAATTCGTTTCGGGCAAAGTAGACGAAGACAAAGCACGCAAATTTTTTGGTCGGCTACGGCGGCGGTGGATGGACAAACGCAGCTCACGCTATCCGCAACCCGAAGAGTCGGTGACGATACCAGACGATTCCGTGGCGGTGTTTTTCCAAAGTGAAGATGACCGCAACGTGGAAGAAACCTTTTACATGGACCGCTGGACCATGTTGGAAACTGTGCTCAAGAGTTGGGACGGTTCCGTGGTCGTGAAACCCCACCCCAAAGACCGTGATCCAATGCTGGGAGAGCGCCTTGAAGCGATGCAAAAAGTCTATTCCGACCTGCACGTGGTGACAGGAAACATTCACGACATTCTGGCGCAATGCCAACGGGTTGTAACGATAAACTCGGCGGTGGGGATTGAGGCATACATGCACCGCAAACCGGTAATTTTGTGTGGTCAGGCAGATTTTCACCACCTCGCGGATGTGGCCCGCACACCGGAAAAGCTTCAAGTGTTACTTGAGCAGGAACCGCGCGGTCGGGTCTATGCCAAATACCTCTATTGGTATTTCGGGCTGCAATGTTTGGATGCAAGTCGCCGCGACAAGGTTATTGCGCGACAAGTTGTGCGCCGAATGGCAGCACAGGGATACGATATCAAAGCAAGCGCCAAGAAGCTGGCGGCGGAATAAGGATCTAACGACAATGGCAGTTATCAGATGGGGTATTCTTGGCGCCTCCAATTTTGCTTTGGACAAAATGGGACCAGCCATTCACGCCGCAAAAGATGCCAAGTTGGTGGCGCTGGCGACCTCCAATCCGGACAAAGCTGTACCCTTTGCGGCGTTTGCGCCAGATTTAAAGGTGCACGCCAGTTACGAGGCATTGCTGGCAGATCCGGACATCGACGCGGTCTACATTCCATTGCCCAACCACTTACACGTCGATTGGTCGATCAAAGCGCTGGACGCCGGCAAAGCGGTTCTGTGCGAAAAGCCGATCGGCATGGACGTCGCCGAGATTGACCGCTTGATCGCCGCGCGTGACGCGGCCGGGCTCTTGTGCGCCGAAGCCTTCATGATTGTGCACCACCCGCAGTGGCAGCGCGCCAAATCCCTGCTGGCAGAGGGCGCGGTTGGCAATCTGCGGCATGTGAACGCCGCGTTTTCATTCTTTAATGATGACGCGGGCAACATCCGCAATCAGGCGGCGGCAGGCGGCGGTGGATTGCGCGACATTGGTGTCTACGTGATGGGCAGCGTGCGCTATGCCACGGGGCAGGAGCCGACGCAGCTCGACTATGCCCGCGCCGAAATGGACAACGGTGTCGATCTGTTTGCCGACATGGGATTTTCCTTTCCGGACTTCACCTATCAGGCCTTCACCTCGATCCGGATGGCGCCCCGCCAAGAGGTGCATTTTCATGGCGATCAGGCGGTCATGAGCCTGACCTGTCCGTTTAATGCCGGCGTGTTTGATCAAGCAGAAATCCGCATCAGCCGCCCTGATATGAGCGTTTTGATCGAGCGGTTTCCACGGGTGAACCACTATGTAGAACAGGTCGAAGCCTTCGGGCACGCATTGCGCGATGGCGCGCCTTACGCGTGGACGCTTGAGGACGCACGCGGCACGCAGGCGATGATGGATCAGGTGTTTGCGGCGGTCTGAGCCACCGCAAAAACCGTTTTATTTCAAACGCTCCCGCAATACGCGCAGCATGTTTTCGCCCATGACCTTGCGGATTTGCGGCTCATTCAGGCCCTGAACCATTAGCGCCTGTGTGATCGCCGCCACTTCGGCGGTGTCAAAGGCCGTCGGCACGGACCCGTCAAAATCGGAACCCAGCGACACGTGGTCTTCGCCCACCACATCCACGGCCGCGCGGATGGTTTTGGCCACACCCAACGGGCTGTC
This sequence comes from Shimia sp. SK013, assembly GCF_001292625.1. Taxonomy (GTDB): domain Bacteria; phylum Pseudomonadota; class Alphaproteobacteria; order Rhodobacterales; family Rhodobacteraceae; genus Shimia. Next base: position 833,695 of record NZ_LAJH01000009.1, on the reverse strand, counting down.
GTCGCAGGTCACATCGGCCCAATAACCGATCCCAACCACGCCGCCGGTGGCCACGATATCGCGCATCAGGGCATCTTCAAAGTTGCGCTTTACCGGACAGTTGGAATGGATGCCTGTGTGGCTGACGATGAGCGGCATGTCGGTCAATGCCAGCACATCCAGCGCCACCTGAGGACTGCTGTGGGCTAGATCGAGCACCAGATTGCGCTCTTCAATGGCTGCAACAACCTGACGGCCAAAATCGGTCAGACCTTTGTTGCCGGTGCCATGCAACGAGCCGCCAAGTTCGTTGTCAAAGAAGTGCTGCAAGCCAATCACGCGATAGCCTGCGTCCTGCAGGCCTTGAAGGTTGGCAAAATCACCCTCCAGCGGGTGGGCGCCCTCAAGCCCCAGCATGCCGCCGGTGACTTTTTGCCCTGCAGCGCGATCCGCCAACAGCTGCTCCATTTCGGCACGCGTGGTGATCACACGCAATTGCCCGTCAGAGTCCGCCGCTGCCTTGTGCAATCGCGCGGCCTGAAACAAGGCGCGTTCGTAAAGCGAATCCCACGTGGCAACGGGCCAAAGCTGTCCAATGGCCAAAAGGGTGATGTTGTCCTGTGCGTCAGCGGAGTTTTCGTCATAGTTCTGACCCGCCGGCGATTTGGTCACGGCGGTAAAGACCTGCAAAGCCACATTTCCCTCAATCAGGCGCGGAAGGTCGACCTGACCGCGGCTTGCGCGTTTCAGAGGATTGCGTTTCCAAAGCAATGTATCTGCGTGCCAGTCTCCAACGATCAGCGTGTCATGCAAGGCCTGCGCCTCGGCGCTGACATCAAACGGATCGTGCGGAGCAACGGTGTTGCGTGATTTCTCGACATACCCCGGGGCAAAGACCAAAAAAGCCGCCACGGCCAGACCAACAAGCAACAACAGCCGCCCCAGCCATTTTCCAAATATGCGCATCACATGTCCCCGATTTTGTTTTTTGTGACGGTAATTGCTCCTGTAGGTTTGGCAAGCATAACGTAAGGCCCTAACGTGTGGCGGAGCGCAATTGATGTGACAGGGCAGGGGCAACGGCTTGAGTTTATTGATCATCTACCATTCGCGTACTGGCGGCAGCCGCCAGATGGCAGAGGCGGCACACGCTGCGGCAGCAGCCGAAGGGCGCGCGATCCTGCTGCCTGCCGCCAAGGCTAACCCCAAAGATTTGCTGGCGGCCGAGGGGTATATTTTCTGCGCACCGGAAAATCTCGCGGCGCTGTCGGGCGTGATGAAGGAGTTCTTTGATCGGTGTTATTATCCTGTGCTGGGGCAACTTAACGGTCGGCCTTATGCGCAGATGATCTGCGCCGGATCCGATGGCGAGAACGCCGCGCGGCAGCTTGCGCGGATCGCAACCGGCTGGCGCCTCAAGGACGTGCAACCGCCGCTGATTGTGAACACATCCGCGCAAACACCCGAAGCGATTTTGGCGGAGAAGGAGATCAAAGACACCGATTTGGCCCGATGCGCCGAAGTTGGCGCGGCGCTGGGGGCTGGGTTGGCGATGGGAGTGTTTTGAACGCAAAGAACCGAAGCCAAAGCTCCGGTTCTCTGTGTATTGGCGTCTTTGGTCGGTGCGCCGACAACAAATCACTCCATCGCTTCGAGTTCATCAATCATCGACGAGATCATCGACAGGCCCTTGTCCCAGAACTTCGGATCAGACGCGTCCAGACCAAATGGTGCCAACAATTCAGAGTGATGCTTCGATCCACCTGCCTTGAGCATGTCGAAGTATTTGTCCTCAAAACCCTCGCCGCCTTCGGCGTAAACCGCATAAAGCGCGTTCACCAAGCCGTCTCCGAATGCGTAGGCATAGACGTAGAACGGCGAGTGTACGAAGTGGGGGATATAGGCCCAGAAGGTTTCATAGCCTTCCATGTACTCAAACGCTTCGCCAAGGCTTTCGGCTTGCACCGACATCCACAACAGGTTGATGTCCTCTGGTGTCAGTTCACTTTCGCGACGGGCGGCGTGCAGTTTGCATTCAAAGTCATAAAACGCGATCTGGCGCACAACCGTGTTGATCATGTCCTCGACCTTGCCTGCCAGCAGGATCTTGCGCTGTTCTTGGGTTTCGGCCTTGTCCAGCATCGTGCGGAAGGTCAGCATTTCGCCAAACACAGACGCGGTCTCTGCCAATGTCAGCGGGGTAGAAGACAACATTTCGCCTTGCTCGGCGGCCAGCACCTGATGCACGCCGTGGCCTAATTCGTGCGCCAAGGTCATCACGTCGCGCGGTTTGCCAAGATAGTTCAGCATCACATAGGGGTGCACGTTGGTGACGGTGGGATGCGCAAACGCACCCGGCGCTTTGCCCGGTTTCACACCCGCATCAATCCAGCCTTTGGTAAAGAACGGCTCGGCAATTTCCCCCATGCGTGGGTCAAATGCGTTGTAGGCGTCCATCACGGTTTGTTGCGCTGTGGCCCAATCCACTGTTGACGGATCTTCCATCGGCAGGGGCGCGTTGCGGTCCCAGACCTGCATCACATCCAGACCCAGCCATTTGCGTTTCAGCTCATAATAGCGGTGGCTCAGCTTGGGATAAGCGGCAACCACAGCGTCGCGCAGCGCCTCAACCACTTCGGGTTCGACATCGTTTGACAGGTGACGACCGGCTTGGGCGGACGGCATATTGCGCCAGCGGTCGATAACCTCTTTTTCCTTGGCGGCGGTGTTGTGCACGCGTGAGAAAATCTTGATGTTCTCGCCAAACACCCGCGCCAACTCATGTGCCGCCGCTTCCCGCTTGCTGCGATCCGGGTCGGTCATAAAGTTCAGAGTGCCTTCGATGTTGAATTCTTCACCGTTCACATCAAACGTCAGACCCGCGATGGTTTCGTCAAACAGACGCTCCCACGCATCCCCAACGACACCCATGTCATGCAAGAATTTTTCCAACTCATCAGACAACTGGTGCGGCTTCATTGCACGAATGCGGCGGAAGACAGGCTCATAGCGCGCCAGCTCTTGGTTTTCTGCAAAATGCGCCGCGATGACGTCATCATCCAAACGGTTCAGTTCCAGCGTGAAAAACACCAGCGGTGTGGTGAATTCCGTCAGCTTTTCCTGCATGTTGGCCATGAACTGTGCGCGTTCCGCATCCGTGGTCAGCTGATAATACCGCAGACCCGCATAGGACATGATGCGGCCGGAGATTTGCGAGATTTTCTCATTGCGCAGAACGCTTTGCAAGAAGTCCGCGGCGCTCAATTCCCCCAGTTTGCCTTCGTAGTCTGCGGCGAATGCAGCGCATTCGCCTTCAAGCCATTCCAGATCGGTCGTCAGTTCGGGCGCATCGTCGCCGGTATAAAGATCGGACAGGTCCCATTCGGGTAGATCGCCGAAACCACCGGAACCGGCACTGGCATTGGCATCAAAAACGGGGAAGGGCAGGTTGAACATCGGGCATCCTTTGAAAGGCAATTTGTTTGCCAACAGATAGGCAGAGAGGGCAGGGACCTTCAAGAGGCGGTTGCGGATTGTCACCGGAGCGGTAGCATGTCGCCAAGCATAGGAGACGGAAAATGCGGTATCTGAGATTTGGCGATGTTGGGCACGAAAAACCTGGTGTGTTGGACGGCGATGGCCGCATTCGGGATCTCAGCGGGGTAATCGCGGATCTCTCCGGCGATGTACTGATGGATTTGCCAGCGGTATCTCCCGAAAGCCTGCCACTGGTAGAGGATCATCCGCGCATCGGCGCGCCGGTGGGGCATGTGGGCAAGTTGCTGTGCATTGGCCTGAATTATCGTGACCACGCCGAAGAGGCGGGTATGCCCATTCCCGATGAACCGATCCTGTTTATGAAAGCCACCAGCGCGATTGTCGGCCCTGACGATCCGGTGATCCTGCCGCGTGGCTCTGAAAAAGGCGATTGGGAGGTCGAGCTTGGCGTTGTGATCGGCAAACCTGCGAAATATGTTTCCGAGGAGGATGCGCTGTCCCACGTGGCCGGATACTGCGTGGCCAATGATGTGTCAGAGCGCGCTTATCAGCTTGAACGCGGTGGTCAGTGGACCAAAGGCAAAAGCTGCGACACCTTTGGGCCTTTGGGGCCCTGGCTGGTGACGCCGGATGAAATTGCAGACCCGCAAACGCTGGATCTGTATCTCGATGTCAATGGCGACCGGATGCAGACCGGCACCACCGCTTCGATGATATTTGGCGTGGCACAAGTGATCAGCTATCTCAGCCACATGATGACCTTGCATTCGGGCGATGTGATTGTGACAGGCACACCTCCGGGCGTCGGAATGGGGATGACGCCTCAGCGGTTCTTGCAAGCGGGCGATGTGATGGAATTGGGCATCAAGGGCCTTGGCAAACAGCGCCAAAGAGTGATGCAGGACGGCTGACACCTTCAATCCGGTCAATTTTCTCAGGGAAGACGCACAGGGAAATCTGTGCGTTTTCTTGGTGTTGGGCCAGCCGGATGGCACGGCATCCACAAAGCATCTTGATTGAAAATCCGACTCGGTCTAGTAATTGAACAGCTGTTCAATAATGGGAGATGCGGGCAGATGTTCATGCACTCGATGACTTTCGATCTTGGTGAAGATATCAATGCACTGCGCGACATGGTGCATCGCTTTGCGCAGGAGCGCATCAAGCCGATGGCTGCTGAGATCGATCAGAAAAACGAATTCCCCAACGAGCTTTGGAAAGAATTTGGCGACCTTGGCCTTTTGGGCGTGACTGTCCCCGAAGAATTCGGCGGCGCGGGCATGTCTTATCTGGCACATGTGATTGTCGGAGAAGAGATCGCCCGGGCGAGCGCGTCGGTGGCTCTGAGCTACGGGGCACACTCCAACCTGTGCGTCAATCAAATCAAGCTGAACGGCAATCAGGCCCAAAAAGAGAAATACCTTCCTCGCCTCATTTCCGGTGAGCACGTCGGTGCGCTGGCAATGTCTGAGCCTTCTGCCGGCTCTGACGTGGTGTCGATGAAGCTGCGGGCCGAAAAGAAAAACGATCGCTTTGTGCTGAACGGTAACAAATACTGGATCACCAACGGTCCCGATGCCGACACTTTGGTTGTCTATGCCAAGACCGATATGGATGCGGGCCCACGCGGCATCACAGCCTTTATCATCGAGAAAGACATGGCGGGTTTCTCGACGTCCCCGCATTTCGACAAACTTGGTATGCGCGGGTCCAATACAGCCGAGCTGGTCTTTGAAGATGTCGAAGTCCCGTTTGACAAAGTGCTGGGAGAAGAAGGGCAGGGCGTTGCTGTACTGATGTCCGGTCTGGACTATGAGCGTGTTGTTTTGTCTGGGCTTGGCACCGGTATCATGGCCGCCTGTCTGGATGAGGTGATGCCCTACATGGTCGAGCGCAAACAATTTGGCCAGCCGATCGGCAACTTCCAACTGATGCAGGCCAAGATTGCCGACATGTACACGGCGATGAACTCGGCACGGGCGTATGTCTATGAATGCGCACGGGCTTGCGATCAGGGGCGTATCACGCGTCAGGATGCGGCGGCGTGCTGTCTTTATGCATCTGAGGTTGCGATGACGCAGGCACACCAGGCCGTTCAGGCTTTTGGGGGCGCAGGCTATCTGAGCGACAATCCGGTCGGTCGGTTGTTCCGCGATGCCAAGCTGATGGAAATCGGCGCTGGCACTTCCGAAATTCGACGTATGCTCATCGGTCGTGAACTGATGACGGCGCAAAGCTGAACGTGAATTGGTTTTGAGGGTGGGGCGATGCGCTTCATGCGGCTAAGCTGCCCTCAAAATTGATTTGGAGAGTTTGATATGTGGATGATTTTGGCGTTTTCGGCAGGTGTGGCAACCGGTTCTTCGGGTTCGGAGGTCGTCGGGTTTGACCCCGTCATCACCGGACGCTGTTTGGCCGCGATGAGCGAGGATCAAAGCCCGCGCAGCTGTATTGGGGCAAGTGCGGAACACTGCATGGAAACCACCGAAGGCGGCTGGTCCACGCGCGGCATGAGCAAATGTCTTGATCAGGAACTGCAATACTGGGACGCGCGTCTGAACGCGGCCTATGGCAAAGTCCGCACAATGCGTAAGGCAACGGACAAGGAAATGTCTGACATCGGTTCATCTGCACCGTCACAGGCCGAGGCTCTGCTAGCGATGCAACGCGCCTGGATTGCCTATCGAGACGCCACTTGTGACTATGAACGCTCGCATTGGGGCGGCGGATCAGGCGGCGGTCCGGCAACGGTAAGCTGCCATATGTACATGACGGCCGAGCAGGCCCTTTTCCTCGAAGCCGATGCAATTGTGGAGTGATCTGATGCGTTTTTTAGCCCTTTTCACCGCCCTTCTTCTCGGTTCCGCCGCTTTCGCACAGGATGCGTTTACACCGGCTGCGACCGAAGCCTGTTTGGCCGGTCTGGACCGCAAAACCGACAAGCGCGTCTGTGTCGGTGCTTCGGCCCGTCAGTGCGGCGAGACCAACGACGAAGCCGCCTGCATGGCGTCCGAAATCGCGTATTGGGACATACGCCTTGATGTGGCCTATGCGCTGGTGCTGGATCGCGCCAAGGGCAAGGACGACGATGCCGTGCACCTAAATATTAAACCCCGCGATCAGACTGGTGCGCTTATGGCAGCCCAAGACAGCTGGCACCAATACCGCACCAACACCTGTGCCTTTGAGCAAACGCTGTGGGGCTCCGGTCTGGCCGACGCGCCAGAAGTGCGGGCCTGTCACCTCTATCTGACCGCGGAGCAGGTCTTTTACCTCGAAGCTGTGGCTTCGATTGAATGAGAAACGGAAAGTAACGATGAGCAAAGTCCAGTCCAAGGTCATCACGGGCACTGATGATTTCGCCGCCAACCGCGCAGCGCATCTGGAGATGCTCGGCACCGTGCGCGATGCCGCGCAGGCGGCGGCACAGGGCGGCGGCGAGAAATCTCGCGCCCGTCACCTCAGCCGTGGCAAAATGCTGCCGCGTGACCGTGTGGCTGGTCTGCTCGATCCGGGATCGCCCTTCCTTGAGGTCGGCGCCACGGCAGCGCATGGCATGTATGACGGGGCCGCGCCCTGTGCTGGCGCCGTGGCTGGTATCGGTCAGGTGCACGGCCAAGAGGTCATGGTGGTCTGCAATGACGCCACCGTGAAAGGCGGCACCTACTATCCGATGACGGTTAAAAAACACCTGCGCGCGCAGGAGATAGCCGAAGAAAACAACCTGCCGTGTGTTTATCTGGTTGATTCTGGCGGCGCCAACCTGCCGCAGCAGGACGAGGTTTTCCCGGACCGCGACCACTTTGGTCGCATCTTTTATAATCAAGCCAACATGTCCGCCAAAGGCATCCCGCAGATCGCTGTGGTCATGGGGTCCTGTACCGCCGGTGGCGCCTATGTTCCCGCAATGAGCGACGTGACCATCATCGTCAAAGAGCAGGGCACCATCTTCCTTGCTGGCCCGCCTCTGGTGAAGGCCGCGACAGGTGAGGTCGTAAGCGCCGAAGACCTTGGCGGTGGCGATGTGCACACACGTCTTTCCGGGGTGGCCGATTATCTGGCGGACGATGATGCCCATGCACTGGCCTTGGCGCGCGACGCCCTGCGCCACTTGAACCGAACCAAGCCCACAACGGTCGACTGGCAAACGCCGGAAGAGCCTGCTTACGACCCCGAGGAAATCCTTGGTGTGGTGCCGGGTGGCTTGCGCACACCTTACGACATCCGCGAGGTCATCGCGCGGGTTGTGGACGGCTCCCGCTTTGACGAATTCAAAAAACGCTTCGGCGAAACGCTGGTGTGTGGCTTTGCCCACGTCAAAGGCTGCCCCGTCGGCATAATCGCCAACAACGGCGTGCTTTATTCCGAAAGCGCCGCCAAAGGCGCGCACTTTGTGGAACTCTGCTCCCAACGCGGCATTCCTCTGGTGTTCCTGCAAAACATCACCGGCTTTATGGTGGGGCAGAAATACGAGGCCGAAGGCATCGCCCGCCATGGCGCCAAAATGGTGACGGCTGTGGCCACCACCAAAGTGCCCAAAATCACCATGTTGGTTGGCGGCTCCTTTGGTGCAGGCAACTACGGCATGGCCGGTCGCGCTTATTCCCCACGGTTCCTGTGGTCATGGCCGAACTCGCGCATTTCCGTGATGGGCGGCGAACAAGCCGCAGGCGTGCTGGCCACCGTGAAACGCGATTCCATCGAACGCCAAGGTGGCGAATGGTCGGCGGAAGAAGAAGCGGCCTTCAAACAGCCGACACTGGATATGTTTGAAGAGCAAAGCCACCCGCTCTACGCCTCCGCCCGCCTGTGGGATGACGGCATCGTCGACCCGCGCAAAACCCGCGACGTGCTGCACCTGAGCCTTACCGCCTCGCTGAACGCACCTATTGAAGAAACACGTTTCGGCGTGTTCCGGATGTAGGCCTGTGCGACATCGGGGAAAAGTCATTAGATTTTATCGAGGAGCGCGCAAACACCCAAAATGGGACATGGGCGCGCCACCTGTGGCCATTCGACCAAGGCATAGGTCATTTGGAGGAGCGGTCTTTCCCATTTTCCTCGTTCTGCCGTTTGTAATTCTAATAATCATTCCTATCAGTGGTGACGCGATAAATGGGATGGTTAAACCGAACGACGGGTGCAAAATTCTGTCTCTTATAGACGGCGACACAGCCAAATTAGTCTGTCCAGAAAAAGGTTGGATGACGGCCCGATTTTTGGGATTTGATGCGCCTGAATTTGGAAGTGCCGGATGTTTTAGCGAGCGGGTTAAGGCATTCGCTGCCACTTTTTATCTTCGCTGGGAACTGTGGACTGCTTCACGGATTTCGGCTGTACCATACGGGAAGGACCGTTATGGGCGATACCTGACGGAACTGAATTTGGACGGTGAGAACGCCGGGGAGATAATGGTCACGGCAGGTCTTGCGCGCGATTACAAAGGTGGCCAACGAATGAGTTGGTGTGACTAGGAGCACAGAATGTTTGAAAAAATCCTGATAGCCAACCGAGGCGAAATCGCTTGTCGTGTTATCGAGAGCGCCCGCGGCATGGGTGTGAAAACCGTCGCCGTCTACTCCGACGCTGATGCTACCGCCAAACACGTGGCGCTGGCCGATCAGGCCGTGCACATCGGCGGACCAGCGCCTGCCGACAGCTATCTCAAAGGTGATGTGATCATTGCTGCAGCACTGGAAACAGGCGCGCAAGGCATCCATCCGGGTTATGGCTTTTTGTCGGAAAACCCCGAGTTTGTTGAGGCGGTCGAGGCCGCAGGCCTGACCTTCATCGGCCCGTCAGCGGCTGCCATCCGCGCCATGGGCCTGAAAGACGCGGCCAAAGTGCTGATGGAGAAGGCCAACGTGCCGGTTGTGCCGGGCTACCACGGCACCAATCAGGACGGGGCGTTTTTGGCAGAGCGGGCCACGGAAATCGGCTATCCGGTGTTGATCAAAGCGGTCGCAGGCGGTGGTGGCAAAGGCATGCGTCTTGTTGAGAAAACTGCCGATTTTGCCGACGCGCTGGCCAGCGCCCAAGGTGAAGCGACCACCTCATTCGGCAACCCGGATGTGCTGATTGAAAAATACGTTACCAGTCCGCGCCACATCGAGGTGCAGGTTTTTGGTGACGGCACCAGCGCCGTGCATCTGTTTGAACGCGACTGCTCGCTACAGCGCCGCCACCAGAAGGTTATCGAAGAGGCCCCGGCGCCCGGCATGACCGAAGAGATGCGCAGCGCCATGGGCGTGGCTGCGGTGCGGGCCGCCGAGGCGATCAACTACAAAGGCGCCGGCACCATCGAATTCATCGTGGATGGCTCAAACGGTCTACGCGCTGACGGGTTTTGGTTCATGGAAATGAACACACGTCTGCAAGTGGAACACCCCGTCACTGAACTGATCACCGGCGTTGATCTGGTGGAATGGCAGCTGCGCGTCGCCGCAGGCGAACCCCTGCCAAAACAGCAGGACGAGCTGACCATCTCCGGCCACGCCTTTGAGGCGCGTATCTATGCCGAAGACGTGCCCAAAGGCTTCCTGCCCGCCACCGGTACGCTTTCGCATCTCGAATTCCCCACCGAGGCCCGCATCGACAGCGGTGTCCGCGCCGGGGACACGATCAGCCCGTGGTATGATCCCATGATTGCCAAGCTGATCGTGCATGGACCCACCCGCGATGTCGCACTCAAACAGCTTGAGCGTGCTCTGCGGTTCACCGACATCGGCGGCACCGTCACAAACGTGAGCTTTCTCGCGCTGTTGGCCGCGCAGCCTGACTTTGTCGCAGGCGATGTTGACACCGGCCTGATCGAGCGCCACATCGACACGCTGGCGGCGCAACCCGTGGCGTGCACCAAAGCGCGCTCTGTCGCTGCGCTGACCGCGATGGGCCTGATGGAGATGGTCAACGGCGCCCCCAAGCCCATTCTGGTGCTTTGGTCGCCAATGACCTATGTGATTGACCTGACCCACAACGATGAGGCCATCACCGCCCGCGTGACTGTGCATGACACCGCCGATTTCACCGTCGATCTGGGGCAAGCGCAGCATCATGTGACCTACAAAGGCGGCGCATGGTGGGTGGATGCAACCAAGGTGCTGGCCCGCACCGCACGTCATGGCGATGAGTTGACCGTTTTCTGGGGCAACGGCTATCGCTTTCACGTGGTTGACCCGCTCGTGCGCGAAGACGCCGAAGGGGCAGGGGGCAACGTGGTTGTCGCGCCGATGCCCGGATTGGTGAAGGCTGTGTTTGCCGAAGTCGGCCAGACCGTTAGCAAGGGCGACCGCCTTGCCATTCTGGAAGCCATGAAGATGGAGCACTCCCTTTTGGCACCGCGTGACGGTGTGGTGGCCGAAGTGCTGACCTCAGAGGCGGCACAGGTCGAGGACGGCGCTGCGCTGATCCGTCTGGAAGACGAGGAAGAGGACTGATGGCTGCGATCCTACACTCAATTGCAGGCAGCCGCTCCTTTCGAGTGAACTGGTTGCTGCACGAGCTGGGCGAGCCCGCCGAGATCGTGGCCTATGCGATCATGGACGGCTCGTTGCAACAGCCTGACTTCAAGTCCAAAAGCCCCGCCCGCCGGGTGCCTGCACTCGAAATCGACGGGCGGGTGATGTACGAAAGCGGCGCGATTGTTCAGTATCTGTGCGAGGCCCGAGGCGGGCATTCCCTTATGCCTGCCGTCGACAGCCAGGAACGGGCCGACTGGCTGCAATGGTTGCACTATGCCGAGACATTGGGCGCGGGTGTTCAGAACCTGAATATGCAGCATTTGTTTCTGTTTAAGGATTGGATGAAATCGCCGACCGTGATGGGGATTGAAACCAAACGACTGGCGATCGCTTTGAAGGCGATTGAAGCGGCCCTGACCGATGGGCGCGACTATCTGCTTGCCAGCGGGTTTTCCGCGGCGGATGTGATGATGGGTTTCACGCTGGACAGCGCCCGTCGTTATGTGCGCTTTGACAGCTACCCGCAGACCGCAGCCTATCTGGAGAGGCTGAAATCGCGAGAGGCCTATCAGGCGGCAGAAGCCGCCGAAGGCCCGCAACAATTTTACACCCAAGACTTCTACGACCTGCCGGAGGGCTGAGCATGGCTGACACCGTCGAAATCTTCGAGATGGGCCCGCGCGACGGGCTGCAAAACGAAAAACGCCAGATCCCAACGGCCGAGAAAATCGCGCTGGTGGATTGCCTGAGCCGCGCGGGTTTCAGACGCATCGAAGTGGCGAGCTTTGTCAGTCCCAAATGGGTGCCACAGATGGCCGACAGTGCCGATGTGCTGGCAGGTATCACGCGGGCAAGTGGCGTAAGGTATGCGGCCCTGACCCCGAATATGCGCGGCTTTGAGGGCGCGGTCGCCGCCAAGGCCGACGAAATTGCGATTTTCGGCTCTGCCTCGGAAGGGTTTTCCAAAGCCAACATCAACGCCACCATTGCCGAAAGCCTTGAGCGCTTTGCGCCTGTTGTTGTTGCGGCCAAGGCCGTCAACCTGCCGGTGCGCGGCTATGTGAGCTGCGTGACGGATTGTCCCTTTGACGGCCCCACGCCGCCGGAAAAGGTGGCGGAGGTCGCCAAGCATCTGCTTGACGCGGGTTGCTATGAGATCAGCCTGGGCGACACCATCGGGCAGGGGACGCCTGAAAGCATCGCTGCAATGTTGAAAGCGGTGCTTGAGGTGGTTCCAGCCGCGAAACTCGCAGGCCACTATCACGACACCGCTGGCCGCGCGCTGGCCAACATCGAGGCATCGTTGGATCTGGGGCTGCGCGTGTTTGATGCCGCTGTTGGAGGATTGGGCGGCTGTCCCTATGCGCCGGGCGCGAAAGGCAACGTTGCGACCGAGGCTGTCGACGCACGGCTCAAAGAGTTGGGCTACGACACCAAATTGAACACAGACGTTTTGATCCAAGCGGCCAATATGGCGCGGGCCATGCGCGAAGAAGGATAAGGCAATGTTTGAAACCCTGACCATCGACACAGACGCGCGCGGTGTGGCCACGCTGACGCTGAACCGTCCGGAGAAACACAACGCCATGTCCGGTGCGATGATTGCCGAACTGCGGCAGGCCGCCGAACGGCTGGGCGCTGATGATGCTGTGCGCGTGGTTGTCCTGACTGGCGCCGGCAAAAGCTTCTGCGCGGGCGGTGATCTTGGCTGGATGCAGGCGCAGATGGCCGCAGACAGCGCAACCCGCTTTGTCGAGGCCCGCAAGCTGGCGGAGGCGCTTCAGGCGCTCAACACCATGCCCAAGCCGCTGATCGGCAAGCTGCAGGGCAACGCCTTTGGCGGCGGCGTCGGTATGGCGTCGGTCTGCGATGTGGCCATAGGTGTGGACACCCTCACCATGGGCCTCACGGAAACCAAACTTGGCCTGATCCCTGCCACCATCGGCCCTTATGTGCTGTCTCGCATGGGCGAAGCTATGGCGCGCCGCGTGTTCATGTCCGCCCGTCTGTTCAAAGCAGCCGAGGCCGTGACGCTTGGTCTGCTCGCCAAGGCGGTGCCTGCGGAAGGTCTCGATGCCGCTGTCGAGGCCGAAGTAACGCCTTACCTTGCTTGCGCCCCGCAGGCCGTTGCCCGCGCCAAGGCTTTGACCCGCAAGCTGGGACCTGTGATCGACGATGCGTCGATCGATCACACTATCAACGAATTGGTGGCTTGCTGGGAAGGACAGGAGGCCAAGGATGGCATCAACGCCTTCTTTGCCAAAGAAAAAGCTCCCTGGATCAACGGCTGACGGTAATTTACACCGATATTGAGCGCGCAGCTTGCCGCCGCTTAAGACCACAACCGACGTTTCGGCCTTAAACGAGTCACATATCCGCGTTCGTCTGCCAAAGTGGCGAAATCGACCACAGAATGGCAGGCGCGCAATGGTCTGCCCGGCTGCTGGATATCGTGAAGAATGCAAAAGGCGCGCTTGGCGCTTGCTGTATATCTGTCTGACAAAATGAGCGCGGCATAGGCGGCGCTCCTATTTTCCGATGAAAACAATCGGAATAAAGTAACTTGGGAATCAAAGTGCTCGTTAGGTTAACTTCAAGAGGCGATCTATAAAAAACTTGTCAGGCCTAATGCCGCAGGTCTTAGTAGACTTTGCCTAAAACCCTTAAAAATATGCGTAAATGCGCATTTTGGACAAGTCGCGAGCTGTGCCGTTCTTATTGACCCCGTCAAGGGCCAAGGGTAAACCCCACAGAGACTTACTACAGCCAGCTGACTGCACCGGACTGCGGGTGCATGAAAGGAGCTACCATTGGAAGAGATGCTCAGGGAATATTTTCCCATTATCATCTTCTTGGCCGTCGCAATCGCACTTGGCCTTGTTTTCATTCTCGCCGCTGTTGTTTTGGCCGTTCGCAATCCTGATCCTGAAAAGGTGAGTGCGTACGAGTGCGGTTTCAATGCCTTTGACGACGCGCGGATGAAATTTGACGTTAGGTTTTACCTCGTCTCCATCCTGTTCATCATTTTCGACCTCGAAATCGCCTTCCTTTTCCCTTGGGCCGTGGCCTTCAAGGATGTGTCGATGGTCGGGTTCTGGTCTATGATGGTGTTCCTCGGTGTTCTGACCATCGGCTTTGCTTATGAATGGAAAAAGGGAGCTCTGGAATGGGAGTGATGACAGGCGCGAACACCGCAGGTGTTGATCGTGAAGTGGTCACTCAGGCCATCAATACAGAGCTTCAGGACAAGGGGTTTCTGCTGACCAACGCAGAAGATCTGATCAACTGGGGCCGCACCGGCTCGTTGCACTGGATGACCTTTGGCCTCGCTTGCTGCGCGGTAGAGATGATGCACACCTCCATGCCACGCTATGATGCGGAACGTTTCGGCATCGCGCCGCGCGCCTCCCCGCGTCAATCGGATGTGATGATCGTGGCCGGCACACTGACCAACAAAATGGCGCCAGCGTTGCGCAAGGTTTACGACCAGATGCCCGAGCCGCGTTACGTGATCTCAATGGGGTCCTGCGCCAACGGCGGCGGTTACTACCACTACAGCTATTCTGTGGTGCGCGGCTGTGACCGCATCGTGCCGGTCGACATCTACGTGCCGGGCTGCCCGCCAACCGCTGAAGCGTTGCTTTACGGTCTGCTGCAGCTGCAACGCAAAATCCGCCGCACCGGCACCATCGAACGTTGATAGGGGCGATCAGACATGAGTGACGCACTGAATGAACTCGGCGCCCATATCGAGCTGAAACGGCCCGACTGTGTGCTTGGCTGGGACGTAACCTTTGGCGAGTTGAACATCGATGTGACGCCCGCCAACATCACGGCCTTCATCGAGTTCCTGAAAACTGACGCCAATTGCCGGTTTTCAACGCTGGTGGATTTGACAGCAGTCGATTATCCGGAGCGCGCCAAGCGATTTGACGTGGTGTACCACCTGCTGAGCATGTTCCGGAACCAGCGTGTCCGCCTGCGAATTAAAGTTCGCGAAGATGAAATGATGCCATCCATCACAGACGTGCACCCGTCCGCCAACTGGTTTGAGCGTGAAGTCTTTGACATGTTTGGTATCATCTTTTCCGACCATCCGGACCTGCGTCGCCTGCTGACGGATTATGGGTTCCGTGGCCACCCGCTGCGCAAGGACTTTCCGACAACCGGCTACACCGAAGTGCGCTATGACGAGGTGCAGAAACGCGTGGTCTATGAACCCGTGCAGCTGACACAGGATTATCGTCAGTTTGATTTCATGTCGCCTTGGGAGGGTGCCAACTACATCCTGCCGGGTGACGAAAAGGAAACCAAAGCCTGATTATGCCAGCAGATCTTCAAAAAACATCACAGACGCCCGCGACGCCAGATCTTGGTGGCCGCAATGTGCTGTTTTGTGTAGGGGCACAAAAAGCCGGAACCAGCTGGCTGCACGACTATTTGTCCGAGCATCCCGAAGTCCACGTGCCTGCTGTGAAGGAAATGCATTACTTCGACGGTTTCTTTGGTCCCGAAAAGGCCGGCGGAGTTCCGAAACGGCGGCGGGAAAACTACAAAAAGCTCCCCATGGCTGAGCGCATCGCTGCCAAACTCCGCAATGGTAATCTGGCCTATCCCTCGACAGCTTACCTAAAGGCGATGGTCGAAATGCACGACGAGGCAAATTTCCCGCATCAAGGGTACGCGAATTTGCTGACAAACGGGGCAGGGCCTGCGACTTGCGTCGCCGATGTCACACCGTCTTATGCCCTGATCGGTGAGGACGGCTTTCGCGAAATGCTAGCGTTCTCCCCTGGTGCGCACTTTCTTTACATTTTGCGCGATCCGGTGAGCCGCGTTTGGTCAGCTCTGCGCATGGTTCTTCAGAATTCGAATGTTTCCAAGGACGAGTTGCCGGCGGCCTTGGCCGAGAAGGTGGACCTGTTTTTGAAGGGACGTCAGAAACACGTCCATCTGCGAAGCGCCTATTCCGCGACAATGGACGCGATGGAAGCCGTTATTCCGGCTGACCAGCGGCTATATGTCATTTACGAAGAGATGTTCCGCGACGAGACCGTCCAAAAACTGACCGACTTTTTTGGCGTGTCGCCGCACAAGGCGAACTTCGATAAAGTTGTGCGCAAGGGCGTGCAATCAAAGATGGACGCAACGGTGGCCGGGCGTTTGCGGGCATACCTTGACGATGAATATCTACGGCTTGAGCGGCGATTGGGCCGTTTGCCAGAGCAATGGACACCACGGGCGGCACCAGCGGCCGCCTTGAGGGAGAACGCAAAATGATGGATGGCTCCAAATTTGACGACGGCAGCGTGGACGCGCTGAGCGGCGAGCAAAAGATCCGCAATTTCAACATCAATTTCGGCCCGCAACACCCGGCGGCCCACGGTGTGTTGCGTCTGGTGCTTGAACTGGACGGCGAGATCGTCGAACGCTGCGACCCGCACGTCGGCCTGCTGCATCGTGGCACCGAAAAGCTGATGGAAAGCCGCACCTATCTGCAAAACCTGCCTTATTTGGATCGGCTGGATTATGTTGCGCCGATGAATCAGGAACACGCTTGGTGTCTGGCGATTGAAAAGCTGACCGGCACAGAAGTGCCGCGTCGTGCGCAGTTGATCCGCGTGCTGTACTGCGAGATCGGCCGCATTCTGAACCACCTGATGAACGTCACAACTCAGGCGATGGACGTAGGCGCGCTGACCCCGCCGCTCTGGGGCTTTGAAGAGCGTGAAAAGCTGATGGTGTTTTATGAGCGTGCCTGCGGCGCACGCCTGCACGCCAACTACTTTCGGCCCGGCGGCGTGCATCAGGATCTGCCAGATGAGCTGATTGATGACATCGAAGAATGGGCCATCGGCTTTCCGGAAATGCTCGCCGACATTGACGCGCTGTTGACCGAAAACCGCATCTTTAAACAGCGCAACGTCGACATCGGCGTCGTGACAGAGCAGGACGTGCTGGACTTTGCCATGTCCGGCGTCATGGCCCGCTCTGCCGGCATGGCATGGGATCTGCGTCGCGCGCAGCCTTATGAATGCTATGACGAGTTTGAATTCCAGATCCCTGTCGGCAAAAACGGCGACTGCTACGACCGCTATCTGATGCGGATGGAAGAGATGCGCCAGTCGCTCTCGATCATGCGTCAGGCGATCCACAAACTGCGCGAAGCCACCGGCGACGTGCTGTCTCGTGGCAAGCTCACCCCGCCCAAACGTGGCGACATGAAAACCTCGATGGAAAGCCTGATCCACCACTTCAAGCTCTACACCGAAGGCTTTCACGTGCCTGCCGGCGAAGTCTACGCCGCTGTTGAGGCGCCCAAAGGCGAATTCGGCGTCTACATGGTCGCGGACGGCACCAACAAACCTTACCGCGCCAAATTGCGCGCACCGGGCTATCTGCACTTGCAAGCGATGGACCACATTACTACTGGCCACCAATTGGCCGACGTCGCCGCTATCATCGGCACGATGGATATCGTGTTCGGGGAGATTGACCGCTGATGAGCTTGGGACTGCTGACAATTTTGCTTTGCCTTGGGGGCGCGATCGTGACCGGTATTCTTGCCGTTACGTTCTGGCGTGACCCTGTTGCAGGTATGGCGTCCGCCACCCACCGTCACGAACAGCTTCCGAAGGTGATGACGGATCGCTATTTTGCCTTCACCTTTCTGGCGCTTGCTGCCGCATGGCACGGCGATCCCTGCGTGATTGCGGTTCTGTTCGTAGCCTTTGCCTTTATGGGATTTGCCGATGGGGTGATTTACGCCCGTGCCGGTCATCCTCACATCAAACACACCGCTGCCGGTGTGGCCGCCGCTCTCGTGGCCGCCGTTGCAGCGTGGACAGCCCTAAGTAACGGAGCCGCCTGAGATGCTACGTCGTCTGTATCATGAACAGCCAGAAAGCTTTGCTTTCACCGCCGCCAACCAAGCTTGGGCGGAAGGGCAGATCACCAAATACCCCGAGGGCCGTCAGGCATCGGCGGTGATCCCGCTGCTGTGGCGCGCACAGGAGCAAGAGAGCTGGCTGTCCAAGCCGGCCATCGAATATGTCGCCGACTTGTTGGGCATGGCCTATATTCGCGTGCTCGAAGTGGCCTCTTTTTACTTCATGTTTCAGCTGCAACCCGTTGGGTCCGTTGCGCATATTCAAATTTGCGGAACCACGTCCTGCCTGATTTGCGGCGCGGAAGACCTGATTGCTGTGTGTCGTGAAAAGATTGCTGACAAGCCACACGCGCTGTCGGCAGACGGCAAGTTCAGCTGGGAAGAGGTCGAATGTCTGGGTGCTTGCACCAACGCACCAATGGCGCAAATCGGCAAAGACTACTTTGAGGATCTGACGGCAGATGGCTTTGCCGAAATGTTGGATGCGCTGGCGGCTGGGAATGTGCCGCTGCCGGGTCCGCAGAACGGGCGCTATGCGTCGGAGCCTCTGTCGGGTCTCACCACGCTCAAGGAATTTGACAGCGGTCACACGCAATTTAATGCGTCAGTGCAATTGGCATCGGATCTGGGCGACAGCATCAAACGCATCGACGGCACCGAAGTGCCGCTTTTGACGCCTTGGATCGACAAAGATGGCAAGGTCGCGGGTCGCGAAGCCGAAAACGCACCGCCTGCGCCGCCCGAAACGCCAAAACCGGCTGTGAAACAGGCCGAAGACGCCAAGAAAGCCAAGGCTGCCGAGGCCAAACCGGCAGCGAAAGACAAGCCCAAAAAGGCTGCCAAGAAGGCGGAGAAAAAGGCCGAAACCAAAGCTGCGAAACCAGCCAAAGCAAAACCAGCTTCCAATAAGGCCGCACCGAAAAAGGCGGCTGCCAAAACCGGTAAAGCGGATGACCTCAAGTTGCTCAAGGGCGTTGGCCCGGCGCTTGAGAAAAAGCTGCACGCGAATGGCGTTAAAACCTTTGCCCAAATCGCGGCGTGGGGTGCAGAAGATATCACGGACATGGATGACAAACTGTCGTTCAAGGGCCGCATCGAACGAGACAACTGGGTCCAACAGGCAAAACTGTTGGCCGAAGGTGGAGACACAGAATTCTCCAGACGCGCAAAGGACGCAGAATAAAAGAGTAAGACCAACATAGGGAAAAACGCAAAATGGCCACTGAAAACAAAAATATGACCTGCACAATCGCGTGCTGGGTGATCGCCGCGATTGTCGGCTTGATCGCATTCATGGTGCTAAAAGGCATCCTGTGGGGCCTGCTTGCGTTGATATTTGGTGTTGTCGTGGCCGTGGTACTTGGCTTGTGGCTGATCAAAACTTTCTGTGTGACGGCAGAGGCACCCGCGTCGATCCCGGCGAGCACGCAAGCGCCAGCGGCGGCTGCACCAGAAGCGCCCGCCGTCGACGACACTGACGCCGCCGAAGCCGAAGTCGCCGCCGACGAAGCGGCGGCCAATGCCAGCGATGCCATGGCCGCTGACGCTCCTGTCGAAGACAGCGCCGCATCGGTGATCAAGCCAAGCACAGAGCTGCCCGGTCAGAAAGAACTGGCCGATCGCAAGGGTGAGTGGACCTACGAAAAGCCTGCGGATGAGGCGGCTCCGAAAGCCGCCAAAGCCGCGCCCAAGGCCAAAGTGGCGGCGACATCTGGTGCCGACGATCTCAAGCTGCTTAAGGGTGTTGGTCCGGCGCTGGAGAAGAAACTGCACGCCAACGGCGTCACAACCTTTGCGCAGATCGCTGCGTGGGGCGCCGCAGACATCGCAGACATGGACGACAAACTGTCATTCAAAGGCCGGATCGAACGTGACGGTTGGGTGGCACAAGCCAAGACGCTCGCTGAGGGCTGAGGTATGAGTGGAGAGACAAAGGATCAGGAACTGGCCCGCAAGGGCCGTGTTGTGGCGCTGGTGATCGCTGGCTCCGTTCTGATCTGGATGGCTCTCAATGTAATTGGAAAGGCGGCAGGGTTGCCGGGGCGTTTTGCGCTTCTGTTTGATCTTGCCGCTTTGGCCGCGCTGATTTGGGCGTTGGTGAATATCTATCAGATCTGGCGTGCGCGTCAGGCAGACGAAGGGTAGCGGGATGCTCAAAGATCAGGACCGTATCTTTACCAACCTCTACGGCATGCATGACCGCACGCTGGCAGGGGCAAAGGCACGTGGCCACTGGGACGGCACCGCCAAGCTTATCCAGGCGGGGCGGGAGACCATCATCGAACGGATGAAGGCCTCCGGTTTGCGTGGCCGCGGCGGCGCGGGCTTCCCGACAGGGTTGAAATGGTCCTTTATGCCCAAGGAAAGCGACGGGCGTCCGGCCTATCTGGTCATCAACGCCGATGAATCCGAGCCGGGCACCTGTAAAGACCGCGAAATCATGCGCCACGATCCGCACACGCTGATCGAAGGGGCCTTGATTGCGTCCTTCGCGATGAACGCGCACACGTCCTATATCTACATTCGCGGTGAATATATCCGCGAGCGCGAAGCGCTGCAGGCCGCGATTGACGAATGTTATGACGCCGGTCTTTTGGGCAAAAACGCGGCTGGCTCCGGCTGGGATTTCGATCTGTTCCTGAACCATGGGGCAGGGGCTTATATCTGCGGCGAAGAAACCGCGCTGATCGAAAGCCTTGAGGGCAAAAAAGGTATGCCGCGCATGAAGCCGCCGTTTCCGGCGGGCGCGGGTCTCTATGGCTGCCCGACCACGGTGAACAACGTGGAATCGATCGCCGTTGTGCCCACCATCTTGCGCCGTGGGCCGGAATGGTTCGCAGGCTTTGGCCGCCCTAACAACGCCGGCACCAAGATTTTTGGCATCTCAGGTCACGTGAATACGCCGTGCGTTGTCGAAGAAGAAATGTCGATCTCTTTTGAAGAGTTGATCGAGAAACATTGTGGCGGCATTCGCGGCGGCTGGGACAATCTTTTGGCCGTGATCCCCGGTGGGTCTTCGGTGCCATGTGTGCGTGGCGAAAATATGCGCGACGCGGTTATGGATTTTGACGCCCTGCGCGAGGTCGGCAGCTCGCTTGGTACCGCGGCGGTCATCGTGATGGACAAACAGACCGACATCATCAAAGCGATCTGGCGGTTGTCGAAATTCTACAAACACGAAAGCTGTGGCCAGTGTACGCCATGTCGCGAAGGCACCGGCTGGATGATGCGCGTCATGGACCGACTGGTGCGCGGCGAGGCCGAGATTGAAGAGATCGACATGCTGTTTGACGTGACCAAACAGGTCGAGGGCCACACCATCTGCGCGCTCGGCGACGCGGCCGCTTGGCCTATTCAGGGTTTGATCAAGAACTTCCGTGAGGAAATCGAAGATCGCATCAAGGCAAACAAAACCGGGCGCATGGGCGCCATGGCTGCGGAGTAAGACTGAGCTTATGCAAGGACTCGCCTCATACCTCTCATTTGCAGCACTGGTGCTTTTCTTTGCATCAGTGTTTGTTCTTGCGCGGGCAAATGGATGGTCCGTAAAAAAAGCAGCCATCTTGGTAGTCGCAATATGTATCGCGCCTCTGGCGACTGCGTGGATCTATTTGCAACCGGCATTTGTTGGAAATTCTGAAGTGTTGAGCAGCGCCCTTTTCGTTGTGGTGATGCTCGTTCTTTTTGCCCTTACAAAGTCTGTTTCCAAAAAGGTGGCGAGTCATGACTGATCGTTACCACCTCGCAGAACTCAACGTCGCGCGCCTCATCGCGCCGACAGATGATCCGCGCGTGGCTGAGTTCATGGACAACCTCGACCGCATCAACGGGCTTGGCAAACGCATGCCGGGCTTTGTGTGGATGATGGAAGGCTCCGGAGAGCCGGGTACCGGCAACACCGAAAGCGCCATTGCAAATGATCCACAATACATCTCCAATCTGACCGTCTGGGAAGATGTGCAAAGCCTTGATACCTTTGTCTTCAACACCGTGCACAAACAGTTCTTTGACCGCCGCGCGGAGTGGTTTGAAGTTCTGGGGGAGATGCATCTGGTGATGTGGTGGGTGCCTGAGGGCCATGAGCCCACTTTGGATGAGGCGCTTGCACGGCTTGACGACCTGCGCGGCAATGGCCCGTCCGAGCGGGCGTTTGGCTGGAAAGACCTGAAAGACGCGCCGCTCTGGCGGACGCAATCAAGCACGGAGGATGCCGCAAAATGATGGCCCGACCACTAATCCTTCTTACCTGTGCGGCTCTGGCGCTTACCGCCTGCATCAACCGCAACAAAGACGACCAGTTCGCCTTCAATGGAATATACTTCCAATCCAAAGCTGACAAAGTCTCCAAAGAGCAGCGCGACCGCTTTGAATCGATCGTGAAACGGGCGAACCAAGATCTCGCAGCAGCGCGCGAAGCGGGTCGCTACGCCGGAACCCGCTATTGCATCGCCGAATATGGCACTTCTCGCATCGAATGGATCGTTGGGCCCGACAACGAGGCCGTGGTGCCAGTTGACGACACTTTGCGTCTCGAAGGGATTTGTCGCCCGACATGATCATGTCCGCTGCATATCCCGGCTGTTATTGCCTATCAGGTGGCCATCAGGTCTCCCCAAGCTGTGCGGGTAAGTCTCCCGCGTGCGCAAAAGGAGAACCTGCATGAAACGCCTGACATCCATGACGCTGGGTTTGTCACTTTCCGCCGCAACCGCTTGGGCGAACCCGCCACTGCGCGAGGTCTCCGAGATCGACGACCAGATCTTTTGGGGCGTGCTAGCATATGAGATTTCCGAGCAGTGCGACAGCATTAACGCCCGCACCATGAAAGCCGTTGGCGATCTTTGGTCGCTGGCCAACCAAGCCCGTTCGCTGGGCTACAGCCGCGACGAAATCAAAACCTACATCCGCTCCGATGAGGAAAAGGCCCGCATGCGCAAGCGCGGCGAGGCTTTTCTGGCGAGCAAGGGGGTCACTTATGATGCCCCTGAAACCTTCTGCACCTTCGGGCACGCGGAAATCGAACGAAACAGCGCGATCGGCGCGTATTTGAGGGCGAAATAGGCGATGTCTGACCTACGCAAGATCATCATCGACGAGACCGAGGTCGAAGTAGAGGGCGCTATGACCCTCATTCAGGCCTGCGAAGAGGCGGGCGTGGAAATTCCACGCTTCTGCTATCACGAACGACTGTCCATTGCTGGCAACTGCCGCATGTGTCTGGTTGAGGTTGTCGGTGGACCGCCGAAACCCGCCGCCTCCTGCGCGATGCAGGTGCGCGATTTGCGCCCCGGCCCCGAAGGCCAGCCTCCTGTGGTGAAAACCAACTCTCCTATGGTCAAAAAGGCCCGCGAAGGCGTGATGGAGTTCATGCTGATCAACCACCCGCTGGATTGCCCGATCTGCGATCAGGGTGGCGAATGCGATCTTCAGGATCAGGCTGTGGCATACGGCGTGGATTTCTCCCGCTTCCGTGAACCCAAGCGCGCGGTTGATGATCTCGACCTCGGCCCGCTTGTTGGCACGGCGATGACTCGCTGTATCAGCTGCACCCGTTGCGTGCGCTTTACCTCCGAGGTTGCTGGCATCACCCAGATGGGCCAAACAGGTCGCGGCGAAGATGCGGAAATCACCAGCTATCTGAACGAAACGCTCGACACCAACCTGCAAGGCAACATCATTGATCTGTGCCCCGTCGGTGCGCTGACCTCCAAGCCTTACAGCTTCACCGCGCGTCCGTGGGAGCTGACCAAGACCGAAACCATCGACGTTATGGACGGGCTTGGCGCCAACATCCGCGTGGATACCAAGGGGCGCGAAGTGATGCGCATCCTGCCGCGCAACCATGACGGCGTGAACGAAGAATGGATTTCCGACAAGACCCGTTTTGTTTGGGACGGCCTGCGTCGGCAACGACTGGACACGCCATATGTACGTGTTGATGGCAAGCTCAAACCCGCCACATGGGGCGAGGCACTTGCCGCCGCCGCCGGTGCGATGAAAGGCAAAAAGCTTGCCGCACTTGTGGGCGATCTGGTCCCGACCGAGGCCACCTTTGCTCTCAAACAGATCGTGGACGGCCTCGAAGGCACAATTGAATGCCGCACCAACGGCGCGGTGCTGCCTGCCGACAACCGCTCGGCCTACGTCGGCAATGCCGCGATCGAAGACATTGATACCGCTAAGAAAATCTACTTGATCGGCTCCAATCCACGCCTTGAGGCACCGGTGTTGAACGCCCGTATCCGCAAGGCTTGGACCAAAGGTGCAGACGTTGTGGCCGTGGGTCCGAAGTTCATGGACCTGACCTATGATTTTACCTTCATGGGTCCGGGGCGTCTGATGCTCAACAAAGCCGTTGACGAAGCGCAGCCCACCGAGAACGCGCTCGTGATCGTGGGGCAGGGTGCGCTTACGGAAGGTGACGGCGTGGCTGTTTTGGGCAAGGCGATGGCGTTGGCTGAAAAGCTTGGCGGCAAGATGATGGTGCTGCACACAGCAGCCAGCCGCGTCGGTGCGATGGATGTTGGCGCCGTGACCGAAGGCGGCATGGACAGCGCACTTGAGGGGGCCGAAGTGGTCTTCAACCTTGGCGCGGATGAGGTCGACATCGCTGAGGGTCCTTTTGTGATTTATCAAGGCAGCCACGGCGACCGCGGTGCGCACCGTGCGGACGTGATCCTGCCAGCGGCGGCCTACACTGAGGAAAACGGCCTGTTTGTAAATACCGAAGGGCGTCCGCAACTGGCGATGCGCGCGGGCTTTGCACCTGGGGAAGCCAAGGAAAACTGGGCCATTCTGCGTGCTTTGAGCGCCGAACTTGGCGCTACGCTGGCCTATGACAGCCTCGCGCAATTGCGTCAGGCGCTGGTGGCCGAGGTGCCGCATCTCGCCAAAGTCGATCAGGTGATCGACAACGGCTGGCAACTATTGGACGCCAAAGAGCTTGGCAAAGGCGCCTTTGCCAACGCGGTTGGCGACTTTTATCTGACCAATCCAATTGCACGTGCGAGTGCCGTGATGGCGGAACTTTCTGCCAATGCCAAAACGCGCAACAGCAAAAAGATCGCGGCGGAGTAGACCAGAGTGACGTTTCGCCCTCATATCCTCGCTCTCAGCGTCGCGGCCTTCGGGCTGGCGGCCTGTGATCCGCAGACCCCCGAGTCTGTGGCGCGGGATGTGGTGTTTTCGCCCGACTATCAGGGCGTGGACACCCGTCTGCTTGAGGGTGATCTGGTGAACTTTCACGTTGCCATGCGGGGCGCGCGCAGCGAAAAGGACGTGCACCGCTATGCGGAATGCGCCGCTGCACAATATACGCTGATCCGTGGTTTTGGCTTTGCCCGCCATGTCCGCACGACAACCAACAAATCAAGCGAGGTCTGGAACGGTGACGCCGTCTACGTGATCTCGGCTGCCCTTCCCAAAGGGCTCAAGACAATTGACGCAGAGGTCATCGTGGCCGACTGCGAAGACAATAGCATACCGACGGTGTGAGGACTCATGACGAATTTCTTTGACACAAACCTCGGGACATTGCTGATCGTGCTTGGTCAGGTCCTGCTGGTCGTTGTTCCCTTGCTGGTGGCGCTGGCGTTCCTGCTTTACGCCGACCGCAAGATCTGGGCAGCCGTGCAGCTGCGGCGCGGCCCCAATGTCGTGGGCGTTTTTGGCCTGCTGCAAAGCTTCGCGGATTTCATCAAATACGCGGTGAAGGAAATCGTCTATCCGGCGGGCGCAGACAAAGTGGTCTTCCTGCTGGCGCCGATGATCACGCTCTGTATGGCGCTGATCGCTTGGGCGGTGATCCCGTTCAACGACGGTTGGGTGGTGTCTGATATCAACGTGGCGATCCTTTACGTGATGGCCGTCAGCTCGCTTGAGGTTTACGGCGTGATCATGGGGGGCTGGGCGTCCAACTCCAAATACCCCTTCCTTGGCTCGCTGCGCTCCGCCGCGCAGATGATCTCATACGAGGTCTCGCTGGGCCTGATCATCATCGGCATCATCATCTCGACCGGGTCTATGAACTTTGGCGACATCGTTGCTGCCCAAGATGGCCGTTATGGCATCTTCAGCTGGTATTGGCTGCCGCACTTCCCGATGCTGTTCCTGTTCCTGATCTCGGCCATGGCCGAAACCAACCGCCCACCGTTTGATCTTCCAGAAGCGGAAAGCGAACTGGTGGCGGGCTATCAGGTGGAGTACAGCTCGACACCGTTCCTGCTGTTTATGATCGGCGAATATGTTGCCATCGTGCTGATGTGTGCGCTGGTGTCGCTGCTGTTCCTTGGTGGCTGGCTGTCGCCCATTCCGGGTCTGCCAGACGGCATCGGCTGGATGCTTCTGAAAATCTGCTTCGTCTTCTTCATCTTCTCGATGGTCAAGGCGATCACCCCGCGCTTCCGCTACGATCAGTTGATGCGCATCGGTTGGAAAGTCTTCCTGCCCATGTCGCTGTTCTGGGTTGTTTTGGTGGCGTTCCTCGCAAAATTCGAAATTCTTGGCGGCGCTTATGCCCGCTGGGCCATAGGAGGCTGATATGACGGCAATCGACTACAAACGCGCCGCCGGCTACTTCCTGCTAAAGGATTTCTTTGGCGGCTTTAGATTGGGCATGAAGTATTTCTTCAAACCCAAAGTTACGTTGAACTATCCGCATGAAAAAGGCCCGCTCAGCCCGCGTTTTCGCGGCGAGCATGCACTGCGCCGCTATCCCAACGGCGAAGAACGCTGCATTGCTTGCAAACTCTGCGAAGCGATCTGCCCTGCACAGGCGATCACCATCGACGCGGAACCCCGCGAAGACGGCTCGCGCCGCACCACGCGCTATGACATCGACATGACCAAATGCATCTACTGCGGCTTCTGCGAAGAAGCCTGCCCGGTGGACGCCATTGTCGAAGGCCCGAATTTCGAGTTCGCCACCGAAACCCGCGAAGAGCTGTTCTATGACAAGGCAAAACTGCTTGAGAATGGCGAACGCTGGGAAGCGGAAATTGCCAAGAACCTAGAACTGGATGCGCCGTACCGATGACCGATCCCAAAAACCCATATCAGGCGATGTTCGCCCAGTATCAGGACATGGCCAAAGCCTTCAACCCTGCGCTGGAATCCTTCACGCCCAAAGGGTTTGAGGCGCTTTGGCCAACCATGCCCAAGGACATCATGGAAATGTTCTTCGGCAACACGATGAACCCCGGCGGCCTTGATGCCAAGACCCGCCTGCTGCTGACCCTTGGGGCGCTCACCATGCTGGGCGCGCAGGCAGATGCGCAAATCCGGCTCACCGTCCGTCACCTGACGGAAACAGGGGCCACGAAACAGGAAATTGTGGAGACCATCGGCCAGATGTCGATGTTCGCCGGTATTCCCGCCACCACCCGCGCCATGGAATTGGTGCAAGAGGTGCTTGCGGAACAAGAGGGAAATGAAACATGACCATCGCAGCTTTGGCATTTTGGTTGTTTTCGATCTGCGTGATCGCAGGCGGGTTTTTCACCGTCGTTAGCCGCAATCCGGTGCACTCGGTGCTCTGGCTTATTCTGGCCTTCCTCAGCTCAGCAGGGCTGTTTGTGCTTTTGGGCGCGGAATTTGTCGCGATGCTTCTGATTATCGTCTACGTCGGCGCGGTCGCGGTGCTGTTCCTCTTTGTGGTGATGATGCTGGATGTGGACTTTGCCGAGCTTAAGGCCGGCATGGCGCAATACCTGCCGCTGGCGTTGCTGATCGGCGTGGTGCTGTTGATGCAACTGGGCATGGCCCTTGGTGTGTGGCAATTCGCCGACGGCGCCGAAGCGGCCCGCGCGGCTGTCACGCCAACCGACACCCACAACACGGCGGCGCTGGGTCTGATCCTGTATGATCAATACTTCCTGCTCTTCCAACTGGCCGGTCTGATCCTGCTGGTTGCGATGATCGGGGCGATTGTGCTGACCCTGCGCCACCGCAAAGACGTCAAGCGCCAGAACGTGCTGCACCAGATGTGGCGTGATCCAAAAGACGCCATGGAACTTAAAGATGTAAAACCGGGGCAGGGGCTCTAAACCTCTCTCCGCCCCGGACATGATCCGCGGGACACGAACCAAGAAAGCCCCACCAAAATCGGGGCACGACAAATGAAAGACGAATGGGGCAACCCTGAGGGACGTTATGATTGGACTTGAACATTACCTGGGCGTGGCGGCGACGTTGTTCGTCATCGGCATCTTCGGCCTCTTCCTGAACCGGAAGAACATCATCATCCTGTTGATGTCGATCGAACTCATCCTGCTTTCGGTCAACATCAATCTGGTGGCTTTCTCAAGCTTTCTGGGCGATCTCGTCGGGCAGGTCTTCACGCTCTTCGTGCTGACAGTGGCCGCAGCCGAGGCCGCCATCGGCCTTGCGATCCTTGTGTCCTTCTTCCGCAACCGTGGCTCGATCGCGGTCGAAGATGTCAATGTGATGAAAGGCTGATCAGATGATCTTCAAGACTATCCTGTTTGCGCCTCTGATCGGCGCCCTCATCGCTGGCTTCGGCTGGCGCATGATCGGCGAGAAGGCGGCGCAGGTTGTGACCACCTCGCTTCTGTTCCTCGCCTGTTTGCTCAGCTGGATCGTGTTCCTGCGCGGCGCGCAGCTGGACGAGGCTGTGCACATCATGACCTTTATCCAATCGGGTCACTTGGACACGTCCTGGTCGATCCGTGTCGATCGCTTGACCACCACGATGTTGATCGTTGTGACGTCGGTCTCCGCCCTCGTTCACCTCTACAGCTTTGGCTACATGGCGCATGACGAACATTGGGGCGAGGGCGAGCACTACAAAGCGCGCTTCTTTGCCTATCTGTCTTTCTTCACCTTCGCCATGCTAATGCTGGTGACATCTGACAACCTTGTGCAGATGTTCTTTGGCTGGGAAGGCGTGGGCGTCGCCTCTTATCTTCTGATCGGTTTTTACTACAAGAAACCCTCCGCCAACGCCGCCGCGATCAAGGCGTTTGTGGTCAACCGTGTGGGCGACTTCGGCTTTGCTCTGGGTATCTTCGCACTCTTTATGCTGACCGACAGCATTCAGTTTGACACGATCTTTGCAGCAGCGCCGGCGATTGCAGAAACCAACATAACCTTCTTGTGGCGCGACTGGAACGCGGCCAACCTAATTGCCTTCCTGCTGTTTGTCGGCGCGATGGGCAAATCGGCGCAGCTCTTTCTGCACACATGGCTTCCCGACGCGATGGAAGGCCCGACTCCTGTGTCGGCGCTGATCCACGCCGCGACCATGGTGACCGCAGGTGTGTTCCTTGTTTGCCGCATGTCGCCGCTGATGGAATATGCTCCCGAAGCCATGTCGTTTGTGGTCTTCATCGGGGCCTCGACCGCCTTTGTGGCGGCGACCATCGGTCTTGTGCAAAACGACATCAAACGCGTGATTGCCTACTCAACCATGTCCCAGCTTGGCTACATGTTCGTGGCCGCTGGCGTTGGTGTCTACTCGGCCGCCATGTTCCACCTCTTCACGCACGCCTTCTTCAAAGCGATGCTCTTCCTTGGCGCAGGCTCGGTGATCCACGCGATGCACCACGAACAAGACATGCGGAACTACGGCGGTCTGCGTAAGAAGATCCCGTATACCTTTGGCGCCATGATGATCGGCACCTTGGCCATCACTGGCGTTGGCATCCCGCTCACGCACATCGGTTTCGCAGGCTTCCTCTCTAAGGACGCCATCATCGAAAGCGCTTGGGCTGGCACCATGGGCGGCTATGGCTTCTGGATGTTGGTTGTGGCTGCCTTGTTCACTAGCTTCTACAGCTGGCGCCTGATCTTCCTGACGTTCTACGGCACCCCGCGCGGCAACAAGCACACGCACGACCACGCGCACGAGAGCCCGACCATTATGCTGGTGCCACTGGGCGCACTGGCGCTTGGCGCGATCTTTGCGGGTATGATCTGGTACAACGGCTTCTTTGGTGACCATGCCAGCGTGAACAAGTTCTTCGGCATCCCTGATCATCACGCTGAGGCCAGCGAAGGTCACGGCGATGATCACAGTGACGATCACGCTGATGACAGCCACGCAGATGACAACGCAAAAGCGGATGATCACGGCGACGACCATACTGCGATGCACGACGATCCGGCCCACGCGGTCATCGCTGCTGCCCATCATGGCGAGGCTCCTAAAGGCGCGATCTTCATGCATCCGGACAACCACGTCATGGACGACGCGCACCATGCCCCGACATGGGTCAAGGTCAGCCCCTTTGTTGCGATGGTTATCGGTCTTCTGACGGCGCTTTGGTTCTACATCTGGAACCCGTCGATGCCCGCCAAACTGGCTGCAAGCCAGCGTCCGCTCTACCTGTTCCTGCTCAACAAGTGGTACTTTGACGAACTCTACGACGTGGTCTTTGTGCGTCCAGCCAGCGCCATCGGCCGTTTCCTTTGGAAGCGCGGCGACGGCAACGTAATTGACGGGACTCTCAACGGCATCGCCATGGGCTTCATCCCTTGGGCAACCCGCCTCGCAGGCAAGGCGCAGTCCGGTTACATCTTCACATACGCACTCGCCATGGTGCTCGGCATCGTGGCCCTGATCACTTGGATGACGCTCAGCGGAGGAGCGCACTGATGAACGGACTTCTCCTTACACTCCTGACTTTCATCCCGACAGGGGCGGCAGTGATCCTCGCGGTCTTCTTGCGCGGCGATGACGCAGCAGCGAACCGCAACGCAAAATGGGTTGCACTGTCGACAACCAGCATCACCTTCTTGGTGTCTCTCTTTGTGTTGGCCGGATTTGATCCATCAGACACGGGCATGCAGTTTGTCGAAGACACCACGTGGCTGATGGGTCTGAAATACAAGATGGGTGTCGACGGCATTTCCATCCTGTTTGTCATGCTCACAACTTTCATGATGCCTTTGGTGATCTGGTCCAGCTGGGACGTCACCCATCGCGTCAAGGAATACATGATCGCCTTCCTGCTTTTGGAAACGCTGATGCTTGGCGTGTTCATGGCGCTGGATCTAATCCTGTTTTACATGTTCTTTGAAGCAGGCCTGATCCCGATGTTCCTGATCATTGGCATCTGGGGCGGCAAAAACCGCATCTACGCCAGCTTCAAGTTCTTCCTCTACACGTTGCTCGGCTCCGTGCTGATGCTGGTGGCGATGGTGGCGATGTACAGCCAAGCGGGCACCACAGACATCGTTGCACTATCGGAATTCAACTTTGGTTCCGAAACCATGTCGGTGCTTGGCATCACCGTAGTCGGTGGCATGCAAACGCTGATGTTCCTCGCCTTCTTTGCCTCTTTCGCGGTGAAAATGCCGATGTGGCCCGTGCACACCTGGTTGCCCGACGCGCACGTTCAGGCACCGACGGCCGGTTCTGTCGTTCTGGCAGCGATCCTGCTCAAGATGGGCGGCTACGGCTTCCTGCGCTTCAGCTTGCCGATGTTCCCAATTGGGGCGGACGTCGTGACACCGCTTATCCTGTGGATGAGTGCCATCGCGATTGTCTACACCTCGCTGGTGGCGCTGGTTCAGGAAGACATGAAGAAACTGATCGCCTACAGTTCGGTCGCCCACATGGGCTACGTGACCATGGGTATCTTTGCAGCCAATCAACAAGGCATCGACGGTGCGATCTTCCAGATGATCAGCCACGGCTTTATCTCCGGCGCGCTCTTCCTTTGCGTCGGCGTGATCTATGACCGCATGCACACCCGCGAGATTGATGCCTACGGTGGTCTCGTGAACCGCATGCCAGCCTATGCGCTGATCTTTATGTTCTTCACCATGGCCAACGTCGGTCTGCCGGGCACCTCTGGCTTTGTTGGCGAATTCCTGACCCTTGTCGGCATCTTCAAGGTCAACACCTGGGTGGCGCTGGTCGCAACTTCTGGTGTGATCCTTTCGGCGGCGTATGCCCTGTGGCTCTATCGCCGCGTGGTGCTGGGCGACCTGATCAAGGAAAGCCTCAAAACCATCAGCGACATGACCGCCCGCGAAAAGTGGATCTTTGCACCGCTCGTGGCCATGACCTTGATCCTCGGCGTCGCGCCCTGGCTGGTGCTCGACATCATCGGACCTTCGGTAGAAAACCTCGTATCCAATTATCAAACCGCACTGGACCACGGCGCTTCTGCCGCCGGCCAGACGGTCTCGCATTAAGGAGAGCTTGAGACATGATCCAGGCTGATCTGAATACTATCCTGCCGGAGATCCTGCTGTCGGTATACGCGATGGTGGCGCTTGTCGCTGCGGTCTACACCGGCAAAGACAAGATCGCCCCGATGCTGACTTGGCTGACGGCTGCCGCCTTTGTGCTCATCGGCGTGTGGATCGGCATGTCGGGCGACGGGTCCAATGCCGCCTTTGACGGCATGTTCATGGACGACGCGTTCTCGCGGTTCGCCAAGGTGGCGATCCTGCTGTCGGCAGCGGCGGTTCTCGTGATGGGGCAGGACTACATGCAACGACGCGGCATGTTGCGCTTTGAATACCCTATTCTGGTGACGCTTGCCGTTGTTGGCATGATGATGATGGTCTCCGCAGGCGATCTGATGGCGCTCTACATGGGCCTCGAGCTACAATCCCTCGCGCTTTATGTGGTGGCGTCCATGCGCCGCGACAGCGTCAAATCTACTGAGGCAGGCATGAAGTATTTCGTGCTAGGTGCGCTCAGCTCGGGTCTTCTGCTTTACGGCGCCTCGCTGGTCTATGGCTTTGCCGGCACCACCAAGTTCGCGGGCATCATCGAAGCGGCTGGCCATGGCCAGACCCCGCTTGGCCTGCTGTTTGGTCTGACATTTGTAACTGCCGGTCTGGCGTTCAAAGTCTCCGCCGTGCCGTTCCACATGTGGACACCAGACGTCTACGAAGGCGCACCGACCCCGATCACCGCCTTCTTTGCCACGGCGCCCAAGATTGCCGCGATGGGGCTGTTTGCTCGCGTTCTACACGATGCCTTTGGCGGTGTGGTTGGCGACTGGCAACAGATTTTGGCGCTGCTGTCGGTGCTGTCGATGTTCCTTGGTGCGGTGGCCGCGATTGGTCAAACCAACATCAAACGTCTGATGGCCTATTCCTCGATTGCCCATATGGGCTACGCGCTGATGGGCCTCGCAGCAGGCACCGCCTTTGGTGTCGAGGCGATGCTGGTTTACATGGCGATCTACGTCACAATGAACATCGGCACATTCGCCTTTATCCTGTCGATGGAAAAAGACGGCCAGCCGGTTGTCGACATCACTTCGCTCAACATGTTCTCTAAACGCGATCCAGTCAAAGCGCTGGCAGTCCTTCTGCTGATGTTCTCGCTGGCCGGTGTTCCGCCGCTGGTGGGTTTCTTTGGCAAGTTCTACGTTTTGCGCGCGGCCTATGATGCGGGCCTTGCGTGGTTGGCGGTAATGGGTGTGATCGCTTCGGTGATCGGTGCCTTCTATTACCTGCGCATCGTCTACTACATGTATTTTGGCGAAGAGAATGACGACCTGGACAAAAACCGCGCGCCTGTGTTGCATGTCTTCCTTGTGGTCTCCGCCGCGATGATGCTGCTGGGGATCGTGAACCTTTTTGGTATCGAAGGAGCCGCGCAAGCAGCGTCCATGGCTCTGGTGAAATGAACCGGCTCTGAGCTTATCGAAATCGCAAACGGCGCGCTTGTTCTCAGGCGCGCCGTTTGCTTTTGACCCCTGAAAAATGACACCGTCGCGATACAGACGGGATACCGACGCGTTGCAGACTCTTATTTTTGGCCAAATACTGGCGATCGTCGGCGGGGGAGTCTAAAACCGCTCGATGATGCTAGTGACCCCGAGAAAGCTTACCCCATGACCACATGGCCCCAAGGATACGGCCGCCGCGTGCTGGCCGAGGTGGACAGCACCAACGCCGAAGCCGCGCGCATTGCAGGCGGTCTCGCTGGTCCTGAATGGATCTTGGGCCTGCGCCAAACCGCTGGCCGGGGACGCCGCGGCAGAGCGTGGAACGATCCGGTTGGCAACTTCGCCGCTACACTTGTGATGCGCCCAATCGAGGCGCCTGATCAGGTGGCACTGCGCTCGTTCGTGTCCTCGCTGGCGTTGTTTGACGCCTTTGTGCAGGCAACCGGCCGCGTTGATG
The DNA here is from genome assembly GCF_001292625.1 of Shimia sp. SK013. Classification (GTDB taxonomy): domain Bacteria; phylum Pseudomonadota; class Alphaproteobacteria; order Rhodobacterales; family Rhodobacteraceae; genus Shimia. Next base: position 799,756 of record NZ_LAJH01000009.1, on the reverse strand, counting down.
GATTGACCCTCAAATGGCCCAATGACGTGCTGCTCAATGGCGGCAAGGTGGCGGGTATATTGTTGGAAAGCGCAGGCTTTTCTGGCGGAAGTGTCAGCCACATCGCGATTGGGATAGGCGTGAATTTGCAGCATGCACCCGGCGCGGAGAGTGTTGAGACAGGTGCAACGCGCCCTGTGTCTCTGTTGTCCGAAACCGGTGCCAACGTGGATCCGGAAACCTTCCTCGATCTGCTGGCCGAGGCCTATGCCCATTGGGAAACGCAATTTGTCACCTATGGATTTGCCCCAATTCGCACCGCATGGTTGGCCCGCGCTGCCCGTTTGGGCGAGGTGATCACGGCCCGCACCACCCGTGACGAAACGACCGGAACGTTTGAGACGGTGGACTCGCAGGGCAATCTGGTGTTGAACACCGCAAAAGGCCGCGTGGCTATTCCCGCAGCCGACATCTTTTTTTGACCACCCTCAGAGGGATCACCGCCTATGCTTCTGGCCATCGACTGCGGCAACACTAACACCGTCTTTTCGGTCTGGGATGGTGAAAAATTCCTTTGCACTCTAAGGACTTCGACTCATCACGCCCGCACGGCGGACGCCTATTTCACGTGGTACTCAACGCTTATCAACCACTATGGCATCAAGACCGACATCACCGATGTGATCATTTCGTCAACTGTGCCGCGCGTTGTTTTCAACCTGCGTGTTTTTGCGGATCGGTTTTTCAATTGCCGTCCTTTGGTCATTGGTAAACCGGAATGCAAGCTGCCTGTCACGCCCCGCGTCGACCAAGGCACGCAGCCCGGTCCGGACCGACTTGCCAATGCTGTCGCAGCCTTCGACCGTCACGGCGGAAATGTGGTTGTGGTCGATTTTGGCACGGCTACCAACTTTGACGTAGTTGCCGAGGACGGCGCTTACGTTGGCGGTGTGATCGCGCCCGGTGTGAACCTCAGTTTGGAAGCTCTGCATTCCGGTGCGGCTGCCTTGCCGCATGTTGACATCTCTCAGCCGGAAAAAGTAATTGGTACCAATACGGTAGGGTGCATCCAGTCCGGTGTGTTCTGGGGGTACACTGGACTGATTGAGGGCATCATTTCGCGTATCAAAGCAGAGTTCGGCGCCCCGATGAAGGTGGTGGGAACCGGCGGATTGGCGCCTCTTTTTGAACAGGGCGAACACCTGTTTGACACCATCGAAGATGACTTGACGATGCACGGCCTGACCGTGATTCATGATTATAATAAGGAGCAGGGCGCATGAGCGACCGCTTGATTTATCTGCCTTTGGGCGGCTCTGGCGAAATTGGCATGAACGCCTACGTCTACGGTTACGGCCCAAAGGAAAAGGAGCGTCTGATCCTCGTGGACATCGGCGTGGCGTTTTCCGATATGGAATCCAGCCCCGGCGTGGATTTGATTTTCGCTGACATCAGTTGGCTGGAGAAAAACAAGGACCGGCTGGAGGCTGTGTTTATCACCCACGGCCACGAAGACCACATCGGCGCCATAGGGCACTATTGGGAGAAGTTGGGCGTTCCTGTGTACGCTCGGGCCTTTACAGCCCATCTCGCACGGCACAAAATGGCTGACCGTGGTCAGCCTGAAGATGTTGTGCGCACAGTATCGGCTTGGCCTGAGATGACGGAGGCGGGACCATTCAATGTTGGCTTCCTGCCAATTAGTCACTCGATCCCCGAAAGCGCTGCGTTGGTAATCGACAGCCCCGCCGGACGTGTGATCCACTCCGGCGATTTCAAACTGGATGAAACACCGTTGGTCGGCGAAGCCTTTGAGCCAGAGCTTTGGAAAGAAGTCTGCAAGGATGGTGTCAAAGCCCTGATTTGTGACAGTACCAACGTCTTTTCCCCTCAAGAAGGCCGCTCCGAGGCCAGTGTTGGTCCCGAGATCGAAGCGCTTGTGGCGGCAGCGCCAAATATGGTGGTGGCCACGACATTTGCTTCCAACGTTGCCCGCGTGAAAACTCTGGCAGAGGCAGGGCAGCGGGCAGGGCGGTCGATCTGCCTGATGGGGCGCGCGATGCGCCGCATGGTCGAGGCGTCTATCACAACGGGTGTGTTGACCGATTTCCCCAAAGTAATCAGCCCCGAGGATGCCGCCAGCATTCCGCGCGAGCACCTGATGCTTTTGGTGACTGGCTCACAAGGTGAACATCGCGCCGCGAGCGCTCAGCTTGCAAGAGGCAAATACAACGGTATCACCCTGAAAGAAGGCGATCTTTTCCTTTTCAGTTCGAAAACCATTCCCGGCAATGAACGTGGCGTGATCCGCATCATCAACCAGCTTTCTGAGATGGGTGTGGATGTGGTCGATGACAGTTCCGGCAAATACCATGTGTCCGGACACGCGAACCGCCCAGACCTGTTGCGGCTGCATGACGTCGTAAACCCTGTGATGGTTATCCCGAACCACGGCGAACACCGCCATTTGCGCGAGCACGCCAAACTGGCAAACCAAGCCGGTCGCGCGTCGATCGTGGCCGTCAATGGCACCATGCTGGACCTGACCGGCGAACAGCCCTCGGTCACAGGCTATGTGGAAACTGGGCGGGTCTATCTGGATGGCGCGGTGCAAATCGGTGCGATGGACGGGATTGTCCGGGATCGTTTGCGTATGGCAATGAACGGTCATGTGACGGTGAACGTGTTGCTGGATGAAGATGACGAACCGCTTGGGGAAGCTTGGGTTGAAGTCAAAGGTGTGTCTGAGATGGGCCGCTCTAAAGCACCGATGGTGGATGTACTTGAAGAGGATCTAACGCAGTTCCTTGGTCGCGCAGGAGCAAAGACCCTGCGTGATGATGACAAGCTGGAAAACGAACTACGCCGCATTGCACGCAACACAGCCCGCGATGAAATCGGAAAACGACCGGAAGTCACGGTGATCATCAGCCGCTTGAGCTGACGGTCATTCATTTCCGAACCGGAAAACAAAAAAGGGGACCGCTTTGCGATCCCCTTTTTTTTCGATGAGTTTGACCTCAGCCCGTGCGGCGCTCGTCAAAGCTTAGGGCAATAAAGCTGGGCATGTGGTCGCCCATGCCGACAACTTTGTTGTCGTCGCGACGGTCATTACGACCACGCCCCCCCCGGGACCGGGATGGTTTGTTGCGCGGCTCTTCGCTACGTACAGGTTTTTCTACCCGTTCAGGCGCTGCAGGGCGTTCTGTCTTCGCTTGAGGTTCGGGCTTGATGTCTTGAACCTCAACCTGTGCCTCTTCTTTGGGCTTGGATCTGGACGACTTGCGCGGCTCTGATTGGATTGGGTTGTCAACGCGGGTGATCTGCTTCTGGATCAGCGCTTCGATGGCATCAAAAGCCTTTTCGTCACGAGGTGTGCAGATGGTAAAGGCTTTGCCTTCGCGGCCAGCTCGACCGGTACGACCGATCCGGTGCACATAGTCTTCGGCGTGTCCCGGAACGTCAAAATTGAACACGTGGCTGACGCTTGGCACGTCAAGACCGCGGGCAGCCACATCGGAGGCCACAAGAATACGCAGTTCACCGTTACGGAACGAATCCAATGTCCGGGTGCGCTGAGACTGGTCTAGGTCGCCGTGAATCGCTGCCGCGTCATAGCCGTATTTCTTGAGCGATTTCGAAGTGATATCGACTTCTGTCTTGCGATTGCAGAAGACAATTGCGTTGGTGCAAGTTTCGCCTTCGTTGTCCAGAATTGCCCGAAGAACTTTGCGTTTTTCGCTGCCTTCGCGATCGCGACGGCTGGCTTTGAACATTACCACACCCTGTTCGATAGTCTCCGACGCGGTCGCCTGACGGGCCACTTCGATGCGGTCGGGATTGGACAGGAAGGTGTTGGTGATACGCTCAATTTCAGGTGCCATCGTGGCGGAGAAAAACAACGTCTGACGTGTAAACGGGGTCAGACCAAAAATGCGTTCAATATCGGGGATAAAGCCCATGTCCAGCATGCGGTCGGCTTCGTCTACGACCATAAGTTTCACGTCAGACAAAATAAGCTTGCCGCGCTCGAAGTGATCCAGAAGCCTGCCGGGCGTGGCAATCAGAACATCGACGCCTTTGTCGATGATGGCCTCTTGCTCTCTGAAACTTACGCCGCCGATCAACAGCGCTTTGGTAAGCTTCAGGTATTTGGAATATGAATCAAAGTTCTCGGCAACCTGCGCCGCGAGTTCGCGGGTAGGGCAGAGCACAAGGCTGCGCGGCATTCGTGCGCGGGCGCGGCCTCGGGCCAGCAGAGAAAGCATGGGCAAGGTAAAGGATGCCGTTTTGCCAGTGCCGGTTTGGGCGATGCCCAATACGTCGCGACCCTCAAGAGCCGGGGGAATCGCCCCTGCCTGAATCGGAGTTGGCGTTTCGTATCCGGCGTCGCTGATCGCTTTCAGCACCTTCGGGTTGAGGTTTAGGTCAGAAAATTTTGTCATGTGTATCCGTAATTTACGGACACTTTGGGCCCGTACCGGCTGTTTTGGATCAGGCCCGGACGGCCCCGCGCACTGTTGGCGTATCGATCCATGGCGCCTTGTATATCAGGAGGCGGCAAGCGTCAACAAAACGGCGTTGTTGTGTGTCGTGTGTTTCCAAATAGGCAACAATTCACCGATTGTTCGGGAAATGTTTTTGCCGTTTGGCTTCCAAATCAAGGCGATAGCTGCGCAGCATGCCGTGCGATTCAAGTCTGGCGCGCAGTTCCGGCGTGGCGAGGCAAACTTCCTCAAAGAAGGCGCGCAACCCGTCCGGCTCTTGCGCCAAATGACCAAACAACTCATGAAGGTTCATGCCGCCTTGATCTTTAGGCCGCGCGGCACCCAGATCAGCGCGATAAGACCCTTTGTGGTGCCGGTAGGCGAAGACTTCGGACCAATGACTCCAGCCGGTGGTGTGGACATGCAGCAGCTCTGCGCCGTCGAGTTCGATCTGACCGGGGTTGTTTACGTCGTTTTGAACGGCGTTGTGGATGCGGATTCGCATGTCCGGTTGGCCGGTACGAATGAAGATTTTACCCGCGACATGGCTAAGAAACCCGCCTTTTATGAAGTCGCCAAAGGTCGGGTAAATCTCAGCAACAATTTCCCGACGTTGCTTCCAGCTTGGAATGAAGGCTTTGAACCATGTCAGCGTAGGGTCTGTTTCTGATAGGCCTTCTGATGACAGCGCCTCTGAAGGGCGGACGCGGGCAACGAGACAGGTTTTAGGCGCAGCCTCCAAGAGCGTCGTGACCGAAGTTTGAGGCCACAAAAATTCGTCAACATCACAGTGCAACAGCCAGTCCACCACGCCATTGGAACGATCATAGGCGTGTTCTGCGTTAAAGGTCTGGCGGTGCTGGTGCATCGGTGGGCGCTTGCCGAGCCTATTTTGCCAGTACGCCTTGCGGGTGCGGGTGACGCTGACTTGTGGGTGCGCCTTAAGCGCGGCCATGGCTTCTGGCGCGTCGTCGTCAAGGTAAATCCACAGATGGGCGGCCCCGATGTCGAGGTAGTGTGCAACAAACGCAAGGATGTCGTCAGAAGGTGCCTTAATGGTGGACACCACACCCCATCGGTTCATTTGGCGGCCATCCGGCGTAGGCGTTTCTGACGCATTTTTTCGAGGCGGCGAAACACGCCTGTGTCTTCGGCGTTGAGCGTATCCATCAGGTGCGCCGCCAAGGGGGCAATTGCGGGATCTTGCAGCGCCAAATCCCAAACGGGGGCAAGCAAGTTGATATCCAGTCCACCGGTGGCCAGTGACATTGGTTCCATGTCGAGCGGTAAGCGGGACTTGTTGCGTTTACCCAGGTTATGAGCTTGGTCAGGTGACAGGCCACTGAAGCTGCGTTCAAACTCATAAAGCTTCATCACGCCAAACAGCATGCGCAATGCCTGTCCCACTTCACGCTGGATAGCGGTTGTTCCATGATCAGCAAAGGTTTGAACCGAGGAGACCTTCCAACGCAAATTCAGCGCGTCGATCAAATGCTCGCTCTGTTCTGTCCAAATCCTTACAAAAAGTGCCGCGGTTTGATCCGGCTGTGTCCGTTTACGCAGGTTGGAAATCAACTGTGCGTTCAGAAAGGCGAGGTGGGAGTTGCCGACAAACTCTTCGGCAATCTGCCAGCGTTTGCGAGACCAAGAGGTGTTTGGTTCGCCAGGCTGACGAGACGTATCTGCGGGTGTAACTGTTTTGACGCACAACGCATCTAGGTCAGTCGTGATTGGGGGCAGGGTTTCCGGGCCAAAATCAAACGGATCTCGGCGCCCTTCATAGCGGTCCATCATGGCTTTCAGCCCGTCGGGGTACGTAAGGCGCGGATCATTCATGGCGGCAAGATTGCACGGGCAGCGCAGCCCGTGCAATTACAGATTGGTCTAGACCATCATTTCCTTAGTCGCGGTCAGGGTTACATCTGGATAGTCGCGCGCGACCCTGTCGATATCCCATTGAAGGCGGGTCAGAAACACAACATCACCGTCGTGGTCATAGCTGATGTGCTGCTTATTGGTATCAGCAAACTTTTCAACGGCTTGGCGCTCGCCGTTTACCCAACGGGCGGAGGTGAACTGGCTTTGTTCAAAGCGCACCGGCAGGCCGTATTCCATTTCAATGCGACTGGCGAGAACTTCAAATTGCAACTGCCCAACAACGCCCACAATAAAGCCAGAGCCGATCATCGGTTTGAACACCTTGGCGGCACCTTCTTCGGCAAATTGCATCAGTGCCTTTTCGAGGTGCTTGGCCTTGAGTGGATCACCCGCGCGGATCCCCTGCAGCAGCTCTGGTGCAAAGCTCGGAATGCCAGTGACACGTAGCGCTTCGCCTTCGGTCAACGTGTCGCCAATCCGCAATTGCCCATGGTTCGGAATGCCGATGATGTCCCCAGCCCAAGCTTCTTCCGCCAACTCACGGTCAGATGCAAGAAACAGCACCGGGTTAGAGATCGCCATCGGCTTTTTGGTGCGCACATGCGTAAGTTTCATGCCACGTTTGAAGTGACCGGACGCCATGCGGACAAACGCCACGCGGTCGCGGTGCTTGGGATCCATATTGGCCTGCACTTTGAAAACAAAGCCTGTGACTTTTTTCTCCTCGGGTGCGATCTTGCGGGGCAGGGCTGTTTGGATTTGTGGTTCCGGCCCGTACACACCGATGCCATCCATCAACTCTTTGACGCCAAAGGAATTGATCGCGGACCCAAACCAAATGGGCGTCATGTGCCCTTCGAGCACGGATTGAGGATCAATTTTAGGCAGCAATTCTCGTGCCATCTCGACCTCTTCGCGCAGCTTTTCCAAAAGCTCCGCCGGGATCAGGTCATCCAGTCGCGGATCTTCCAACCCGTCGATTTGAACGCTTTCGGCCACGACGTTGCGGTCCGCGCGGTCCATCAACTCAAGACGATCATTGAGCATGTCATAGCAGCCCATGAATTCGCGCCCTACACCAATCGGCCAGCTGGCAGGTGACACGTCAATGGCGAGGTTTTCTTGTATTTCGTCGATGATATCAAAGGTGTCGCGGCTTTCTCGGTCCATCTTGTTACAGAAAGTCAGGATGGGTAGGTCGCGCAGGCGGCAGACTTCAAATAGCTTTTGCGTCTGGCTTTCGACCCCTTTGGCGCCATCAATCACCATGACTGCGGCGTCGACTGCGGTCAGCGTGCGATATGTGTCTTCCGAGAAGTCACTGTGGCCCGGCGTGTCCACAAGATTAAAACGAAAGTTATTGAAATCAAAAGACATTGCAGATGCAGAAACCGAAATGCCGCGGTCCTTCTCCATTTGCATAAAGTCTGACCGAGTGCGACGCGCTTCTCCTTTGGCACGCACCTGACCGGCCATCTGAATGGCGCCGCCATACAGGAGGAATTTTTCCGTCAGCGTTGTTTTACCTGCGTCCGGGTGCGAGATGATCGCAAAAGTCCGGCGGCAGGCAATTTCGGGCGGAAGCTCGGGGCGGTTTGTGGTCGTGTCCAACATGCCCGCGCGTATAGGTCGCGCGGCGCCGGATCGCAAGAAAAAGCGGTGCTACTTTGAAGAGGCGCGTTTCAAAAGGGCCGCCGCATCTGGCCGCTTAAGCAGGCTTTCATGCACTTCAAACTGTGATTGCGGTGTGCCGCGACCATCGCCACCACTGACGTTGACTTGATCCTTGACGTCTGGTGGCAGCACGGACTGTGTGCGGGTGTCGATTTGCATGGTTTCTGCCGATATACCTTCGGCAAAGATGATTTGGTGGGTGCCGAACATGATCTGGTAGTAGTCAACGAAGCCGCCTTCTTGCACATAAACGGTGGTGTCGTTGACCAGATGCCGCGCTTTTATCAAAAGCTCGGACCGGCCGACGCCAAGACGGTCTTCGCGTTGATATATGAACAGTCGGTGATCTGGGCTGACCCGCAGATCATCAGTATTGTTCAAAGTACCCGCAGTGATCACAATCGGCGCGAATTCTCCGGAAGCACGCTGAACGGAATGTCCAATCCAGCGCACGGGCTGCGGTCCGGCGTCGCGGGTCAAAACGCGGTCACCAACCTGAACCTCTTGGATCAGGCGCTGTTCACCAGACGCCAGAGTTATGCGGGTGCCGGCCGTAAAGCTGACACAGGCCAGTTGAGCCAACCTTGTTGCGGCGGAGTCTCGGTCAAACCCAACAAGTGCGTAATCCGTTTTCGGCGTCAGTGGTGCGAGCGGGGCACCATAGATGTCCACGACCCCCCCGTCCTCGTCAACTTCGACCAAAACAAGCACCTCGATGGTGTCACCGCTGGGTGGCATAAACGTGGCAACACAATCAAGAAAGACGCGGGCGCCCATTGTCCCCAGAGAGCTGTCCGAGGCAACAAAATGCTCGCCTTCAATGTTCGTGCGAAGCGATAAGCTTTCCTGTTCCGCATGGGCGGACAAAGTGTAAATGTCGTCGGGGACCAACTCCTCGGAGAACGACAGAGAATCGCCAAGATTGGCACCGTCGCTCACGACAAGCGTTTGTGCCCGATAGACGGGCAGGCGCTGCGAAGGCAGAGCGGTGTCGTGAGACAGTTGGGTCATTCGTTTTACCTTGGCTGGTGGTCGGCCGGCAAACTAGCGCGACATCATTGCGAGTTGCTTAACAAAGAATTGTGGCGGGAGCACGCCCGCGTCTCGGCATTATACTGGCATATGCCCACAAATGTGTATTTGCTGTGCGAAATTCAAAGGGGAGAATCAAAATGGATATGGGTCTAAAGGGCAAACATGCGTTGGTTTGCGCGTCTTCCAGGGGACTTGGGCTTGGCTGCGCGCGCGCATTGGCCGCCGAGGGTGTCGATTTGATCATGAATGCACGCGGTGCTGAAGCGCTTGAAGCGTCAGCAAGCGCCATTCGCGACGAGTTCGGCGTGGATGTGGTAACTGTGGCGCAGGACGTGTCCACACCTGAAGGGCAGGCGGCGTTGATAAAAGCGGCGCAAGGCGTTGATATTCTGGTCAATAACGCAGGTGGACCGCCTCCCGGTATGTGGACCGACTGGGATCGCGATGATTTCATTGCGGCTTTGGATGCCAATATGCTGACACCCATCACCCTGATCAAAGCGCTGGTTCCAGCCATGATGGATCGGGGCTGGGGACGTGTGGTGAATATCACCAGCCAGTCGGTAAAGGCGCCAATTGCGGTTCTTGGTCTCTCCAACTCTGCGCGGGCCGGTTTGACAGGATATGTCGCGGGCACATCGCGTCAGGTTGCGGGCTCAGGCGTCACCATCAACAACTTGTTGCCCGGCATTCATGCCACAGATCGCGCGGTATCTTTGGATACAGCCGTTTCCTCGCAGCAAGGCATTTCTATGGACGAGGCCAAAGCCAACCGTTGCGCATCTATCCCTGCAGGCCGCTATGGCACGGCCGAAGAATTCGGTGCCACTTGTGCCTTTCTTTGCTCCCAACATGCGGGCTTTATTGTTGGCCAAAACGTGCTGCTTGATGGCGGTGGCGTGAACTCGACAATGTAAAGGGTGTAACTTTGGCGAGAGGTGTTGGCGTGTCACAGGGATTTTCCTTGAAAGACCAGTTGTTTAACGCGGAGTCTTTGCGTGATCTGGCGCAGGAGTACGGCCGTGGAATTGATGGCTTTGACGCCGACGCCTTTCATGCCGAAGTGGTGGCAGGTCTAGAAGGGCGCGAGTTGCTGGAGCGATTGGACTGGATTGCCGATTGTGTCGAGACACGCCTTTCGCCGGACTTCGACGTCATGGCGGATCAGCTGGAGGCGGCGATGCCCTCGGAGTTGGATCCGTCGTTGGCGGACGATGATTTTGGACGCTTCATTCACGCCGTTCCCGGAATTCTGGCGGTTCGACATGGTTTGGAGACCCATCGAAACCGGTGTTTTTACCTTTTGCACGCGGCGACCAGGCGGTTTTCGATGGAGTTCTACATCCGGCCATTTCTGAACCGGTGGCCGGAAGAAACTTTGGCGATACTGGATACCTGGGCGGGTGATCAAAACTATCACGTTCGCCGCCTTGTTAGCGAAGGCACAAGGCCAAAACTTCCGTGGGCCAAAAAGGTTGATATTGACCCGCTTGTACCGTTGCAGTTGTTAGACAAATTGCACGCCGACCCCACGAGGTACGTGACAAGATCGGTCGCCAACCATTTGAATGATATCTCAAAAATTGCGCCAGACGCTGTGACTCGCAGGTTGCGAAAATGGCAGAACGGCAATCTTCAGGCCACCAAAGAGATGGATTGGATGACCCGCCATGCGTTGCGGACAGCGGTCAAGGTCGGCGATGTGGACTCGCTTGCGTTGCTCGGCTTTCTCGCGGATGCGCCTGTACGGTTGGCGCGGTTGTCTTTGGCATCAAAACGTGTGGTTATCGGAGAGGCGCTCACCTTAGAAATTGAGCTGACGACCGACAGTGAAACGGATGTGCCGGTCTTGGTCGACTACGAGATACGCTTTCATCGCCCAAACGGGCGCGGCGGGCAGAAGGTGTTTAAACTCAAACAGAGCAAGGTGCCGGCAGGTGGTAGGCTTGTGATGAGTAAGCGCCATCCGCTCAAAGGCAATGCGACCACCTTTAAACTGCATCCCGGACCGCACAGTGTCGCGGTGCAAGTCAACGGAAAGACGCTTGGAGAGATCTCGTTTGACTTGATGAACCCGACGTAAATCTCTGACAACTAATCACGTTTCTGTGCCTCCTCTGTTGGGAGACAAGTGAGTTTGTTAGGCCGTCTTGAAACGCAGCTGACTGGGAAACTCACATGCAAGCCACCGCCATCGTCGCGATTTTCGCGCTGATTTTGCTAGGCAGCTTTTTAGCTGCACCACGCCGCGCCACGTTGGATGGCTTTTTTGACGGCCGCAGCGATAAAGGCGTTCAGCCTGGTCTGTGGACATTGGTTTTCAGCCAAGTAACGACGTGGATTTTTGCGCGCTCGTTGATGAACGCGGCTATCCTCGGCTTTTATTATGGGTTTGCGGGCGTATTGGCATACGCCGCCTACTATGGTTCTTTTTTGACCGGTGGTTTCATTGTTGGACGGCTGTGCGAAAGTGGCGCTATGTCGGTTCAGGACTGGCTAAGCGCACGGTTCGGCGCCGTCGGGACTGCATGCTACAATTCGGTGATTGCCCTGCGGCTTTTGTCCGAAGTCTTTGCCAACTTGATCGTCGTTGGGTTGATCTTTTCTGCGGTTCTTCCTGAAGTCGGATTTGCCAAAGAAGGCGCAATCATTGTTGTAGGTCTTGTTGCCTTGACCTATTCCGCATGGGGCGGGCTGTCGGCAGCATTGCGCACAGACGTGATGCAGATGCTGATTTTTCTGTTGGTTTTTGGCGCGGCGCTTGTTGCTTTGATCATGCGCCCCGGATTTGATTTGGCTGCGATCGTAACCGCGCAGGGCTCAGCTGGCGGTTACAACGCTTGGATCTTGCTGTTGGTGGCGTTTTTGCAGGTGTTTTCCTATCCGGTGCACGATCCGGTGATGATGGACCGAGGGTTTATTGCGGATCCGGACACTACGCGCAAAAGCTTCCTCCATGCATTTTGGATCTCAACCTTGTGTATTGCGGCGTTTGGCGCTTTTGGCATTCAGGCTGCGCTTGAGGGCGCGGCGTATGACACCCAACTCATTGGCACCTGGGCCACGATGTTTCCGTCGTGGGTGTTCGTGGCGTTGATGGCGTCTTTGTTGATATCGGCTCTGTCCACGCTGGACTCAGCGCTGAGCTCAGCAGCACGTCTGGCCGTCGTGGAACTTCGTCTGGCCCCGCGCAGTCTGGCAGGTGGCCGTGCCGCCATGCTGGTTTTTGCCTTGGGCGGTGCGGCGCTGACATTCTGGGGCAACCAGACTCTTTTTGACGCGGTGGCAGTATCCGGCACGGCCTCCATGTTTTTGACCCCGGTTTTGGTCGTTGGCCTTGTGACACAACGTATGGTGCCGGTTTGGTCTTACTTGCTCAGTTTCGCCGCGGCGATGCTGGGGGCTTTGGCCTATATGTTTCGCGCAACCGATATGGTGGCCGTTGTGTTGGTCGACGGTCACAAATACGAACAGTTGCTGCAGATCTGTATTGTGGTGCTCATAGTTGGATTTGCCGCGGTGTTGATAGGCGCGCGTAGGGTTGATGCACGCGTAGGCGGCTGATACATCTCGCAAAACCCGAGGCTTTCTTTCGGGGTTCGCGAGAGGCCCTGCGTGCAGTTGCAATCCAAAATCGATAGTCCGCGACTTGAGATACGTAATTTACGCAAACGATATGGCCATCGCCACGTTGTGGATGACGTGTCGTTGTCGGTGCGGCCCGGGAACGTGACGTGCCTGCTTGGCCCGTCTGGCTGTGGCAAGTCCACAACTCTGCGCATGATTGCAGGCGTTGACATGCAGGACAGCGGCGAAATCTACGTCGACGGCCAGCTGATTTGCGACACCGTTTTCCGCATCCCACCTGAGCGCCGCCAGATCGGTCTCATGTTTCAGGACTTTGCGCTGTTTCCCCATATGAGCGTGGCAGACAATGTTGCCTTTGGCCTAAAAAATGCCCGGGAAGAAAAGCGCGACCGGGTTGAAGAATTGCTGGCCAAGGTCAATCTTGGCTGGGCCATCGACAAATACCCGCACGTGTTGTCTGGCGGCGAGCAACAGCGCGTCGCGTTGGCGCGTGCGTTGGCGCCACGACCCCGGATCATGCTGATGGACGAACCGTTCTCTGGCCTTGATAATCGCCTGCGCGATGGCATTCGCGATGAAACCTTGGCCGTGCTCAAAGAAGAGGACACTGCCGTTTTGCTGGTCACCCATGAGCCCGAAGAGGCTATGCGTATGGCAGACGAGATCGCGCTGATGCGGGATGGCAGGATCGTGCAACAGGGCGCGCCCTACAACATCTACAACGCGCCCGTCGACAAACAGGCTGTGGCGTTTTTCAGCGACGTGAATGTCATCCACTCTCAATCTAATGGCGCCTTGACCGATACGCCCTTCGGTCAGTTCCTGACCCCGGGATGGGAAGACGGCGCGCCGGTGGATATTGTAATCCGCCCCCAGCATTTCAAGCTGGATTTTGACCGCGACGGTCGAGGGCCTCTGCCCACCGAAAGCGACGGCGTCGCGGCGCGGGGCGTCGTCATGCGGTCGCGCTTCATGGGCAATGAAAGCCTTGTGGAATTTGTCATGGACCATGATGGTTCCGAGTTGAAAGTCACCGTACCAAACGTGTTTCTGCCAAAGCCGGGAACAGCCTTGTGGCTGACGGTCCGCCGGGATCGCTGTTTTGTGTTTCCCGCCGAGAACTGAAGTCTAGCGTCTTTCATAGTCTTCCAGACGTTTTCCGGGTTCTTCGACGAACAACCCCGGCAAAAGCGACACTTCGGCGATACGATCGACACGGATTTGGGTGAAATCAGCGGTAGTTTCATCCCATACAAGTAAGGACCATACACGCCCCCAGTAATCCAGTTTAAGAGGGCGAACGTCGACCGAGTTGCCATTATTTAAACGCAACGCAAGCTTTTGTCTGGACCGAACAGCTGCGCGCAGTGGGTCCAGGTGTCGAAGACCCTGTGCCGCGTCTGCAAAGGGATAGACCGCAAAGCCAAAACCATACCCGGCTGTAGACGCTTCTTCCGGCAAGACGGCATCAATTTTTGCGCTAAGGCTTTCGGCAGCCTCTCTCAGGTCACCTTCCATTCCGTTACCAACAACTGCGAGACCGATGTGCAACGCTTCCAGCTCGACTTTCGTCAGGTTGAGAGGTGGCAGGGATATGTCAGCTTGGGCGCGGTAGCCGACGCCGCGCTCACCTTCGATGGGTACGCCGCTTGCAGCAAGTGTGTCCATGTCGCGGTAGATGGTGCGCACAGACACACCTTGATCTCTGGCCATGTCCTCTGCGCGGTGAAGATGACCATCTCTTAGGGTTCCCACAAGGGAATAGAGACGGGACGAACGCTTGGAAACGGGTGCGGCGGGCATGAGATGGGCAGTTCTTGTCAAAAAAGGGGCAACTGACAGAATAGTGGCAATTTCGGACATGGAAACCCTGAAAATTGGCCAATCTTTGCTCCATTGTCGCTTTTACGATCTTCGGCCAGAAGCTAGGAATAGGGCAGAACAAGACATCAGGTGCCAAAGCACCTTTGAAGGGAGAATAGACATGGGTATTGGAAACATCGGTTTGCCGGGCATTCTGCTGATTGCAGTTGTGGTTTTGGTGCTGTTTGGTCGCGGCAAAATCAGCGGTCTGATGGGCGAAGTGGGCAAGGGCATCACATCGTTCAAGAAAGGCATCAACGAAGGTCAGCAAGAGCTTGAAGAAGAAGCAGGTGACGTCGCCAAAGATGTGACACCCGAAGACGAAAAAGACAAAGCCTGAACGGGGCTGAGACATCATGTTTGATTTGGGTTTGCCAGAGCTTCTGGTGATTGGTGTTGTGGCGCTGATTGTTGTGGGGCCAAAAGACTTGCCGGTTATGTTCCGGACAGTGGGCCGGTTTGTAGGCAAGGCCAAAGGCATGGCGCGGGAGTTTTCCTCGGCCATGAATCAGGCGGCGGATCAGGCGGGCGTCAAAGATGTGGCGGACGGTCTGAAAAACGCGACGGACGGGCTGAACAAAGTGAGCAACCCAATGAAGGCCGCAACCGACGCGATCAAAGACACGACTGACGATTTCAAAAAATCGATGAGCTTTGATCCCGAGAGTGAAACGGGAAAATTGGCGGCTGAACGGGCGGAAGCTGTGGAGAAAATCCGCAAACGCACCGAGGAAGTCGGGCAAGCCAGGTTGGATGCCGAAGCCAAGGCGCGGGCCGAGGAAGCTGCCAAAGCCGCTGATGCTGAAGCGATCGCCGAAGCGACGCCCGCAGCTGAGACGGCGAAGAAGGACAAGGCATGAGCCAGACGGAAGAGATAGAAGACAGCTCCGCACCGCTGATTGAACATCTGGCGGAATTGCGCACGCGCCTGATCCGTTCAGGCATCGCGTTTGTCGTGGCGATCAGCTTTTTCTTTATCCCGATTGGCGGGCAGTTCATCGCCGAGCACGTGCTGCATTTTCTTGTGTCGCCCATTGTAAGCGTGCTGCGTGATCTTGGCGACCCTTCGCCGACTTTGCAGTTCACGTCGCCCCAAGAGTATCTGTTCACGCTGTTTCGGATTTCCATGGTCGGGGGCTTTGCTTTGGCCTTTCCTGTAATCGGGTTTCAGATGTGGCGGTTCGTGGCGCCTGGGCTTTATAAGAATGAGCAGGGTGCGTTTCTGCCATTTATGATCGCTTCGCCGTTCATGTTTTTACTGGGCGCGACCTTTGCTCAATTGGTGGTGACACCGTTGGCGATGCAGTTCTTTCTGGGCTTTGCGGATGTGGCTTCTGTGTTTGCCAATATGATGGCGCCAGCCGTGGAAAATGTACCCGGAGAGGTCGCCGCGACCGTGCCTTCGACACAGGAGGGGGTGCAAATCACCTTCTTTGGTAAGGTCAACGAAAGCCTCGATATCACGCTGAAATTCATCATGGCCTTTGGTCTTTGTTTCCAGTTGCCCGTGCTTCTGACCTTGATGGGAAAAGCCGGTCTTGTGAGCGCCAAAGGACTAGGTGCCGTGCGCAAATATGCGATGGTCGGTATCCTTATTCTGGCAGCGCTGGTAACTCCGCCAGACGTGGTGACGCAGCTGATCCTCTTTGTCGTGGTCTACGGTCTATATGAGGTGTCGATCTTCCTTGTGGCCCGTGTCGAGAAAAAGCGGATTGCGCAGATGAAAGCTGACGGCACTTGGTTTGATGACGACGAAGAGTTTGACGACGATGAAGAAGAGGACGATCTGGCCGAACATAAGGCCGAAGAAAAGTAACCTCTGACCTAAAATGTTTTGCAAAACGGCGCGCCCATATCGGCGCGCCGTTTCTTTGTGCAAGACGCCCTTGCCGTTGGTCGCGGAACATGGTTTTTTGCGGCCGCACCATCGGAGAGAGCTATGACTGACGTCCCCCTAACACGTATTGCAGACGCCCTTGAACGGATGGCACCGGCACCGCAAAGCGCGCCGGATTTCGCAGATGCAGATGGGTTTGTTTGGCATGTTGACCCAGACCGGCTGGAGCCGGTTGCACATATCAACCGCGTGGACATCAATCTATTGGTGGGCGTGGATCGCTCGCGCGATACGCTGTTGCAGAACACCCGTCAGTTTGCTGCTGGGCTGCCTGCCAACAACGCGCTTTTGTGGGGCGCACGCGGGATGGGGAAATCCTCATTAGTTAAGGCTGTGCACGCACAGGTGCTCAGCGAAGGATTGGTGCTCAAAATTGTAGAGTTGCAGCGCGAAGACTTACCTTCGGTGGCGCGGTTGTTGAACCTCCTACGTGGCCGAAGTGAGCGGTTTTTGCTCTATTGTGACGACCTCAGTTTCAGCCACGACGATCAGCATTACAAATCGCTTAAAGCTGTTTTGGATGGTGGCATAGAAGGCCGACCAGACAACGTGGTGTTCTATGCCACGTCCAATCGCCGCCATCTGATGCCTCGCGATATGATAGAAAATGAACGCTCAAGCTCGATCAACCCCTCTGAAGCTGTCGAAGAAAAAGTTTCGCTATCGGATCGCTTTGGCCTTTGGTTAGGCTTTCATCCATGTTCGCAAGATGAGTATCTTGAGATGATCCGTGGATATTGCGCGGCACACGGGGTCGAGATTGACGAAGACACGCTTTGGGCCGAAGCCATTGAATGGCAGGCCACGCGTGGGGCGCGATCCGGCCGTGTGGCGTGGCAGTTTTTTGTCGATCTGGCCGGGCGCAATGGCGTGAGCCTGCCGACCTGACTTAGTTCAGGTATGGCATCGGATCGACGCTTTCAAACCCTTTGCGAACCTCGAAATGCACAAAAGTGTCTTTTGCAGGCAGAGCCGCCATGGCTTGTCCACGTTTGACTTTAGCGCCCTTGGCCACTTTCACATCAGCCACGTTGTAATAGACCGTCATCAGATTGTCTGGGTGGCGTACGACGAGAATTTGCACGTTGTCGCCATCAGTGGTGATCGCTGCAACCGTGCCTGCGGCCGCAGCCTTGACTGGGTCGCCGGACTTGCCGGAGATGTCGATTCCGTTGTTTTTGCCTTTGGAATACGGGCGGATGATTTTGCCGGTGATCGGAAATTCCATCGCTGCCTTGGAGGCCGATTGCGTGGCGCCAAGATCATTGCTCGGGGCCTTGGTTGCTGCGGTTGCAGCGGAGGTGTCCTTGGGCAAAGGCTTGGTACTGCTGGGTGGCGTGGGGGTTGGAGAGCCTTGACCAGGTTGGGTGGTCGTCGTGCCTGTTGCAGCGGCGGGTGTTTTGGTCGCGTTGGACGGATCAGCAGGCGGAATCAGGAGGATTTGGTTCTCTCGGATGGTGAAGTCGCTGCCGAGACCATTCCATTCCGCCAAAGCCCGTACTGAAACGTTGTAGAGCCGTGCGATGGTAAAAGCGGTCTCGCCGCGTTTTACCTTGTGCTTGATGGGCTCTGCACCGGTCTGGACGTTGGGAATGGGAGCTGTCGGGGCGTTTCCAAGCGTTTCGGTTTCGACCTCTGGCTGAGCCCGGTCAATGGCTCCGCCTGCCAGAGATGCAATGTCGACACCACCTGGTGACGCCTCGGTCGAGGTTGCCTCGTCAATCCGGTAAGGAAGCGCGAGTACTTCGCCTTGACGCAGTTTGGTGTCTGCTGCAATGGCGTTATAGCTGGCAAGCTTGTCGACCGGAACGTTCACACGGCCTGCAACATCGCGCAATGTGTCGCCACGCTGGGCCACGACAACCTGATAGCTGGGGTAGGAAATCACGCCGCGTGCATCAGGTTTAGGGCGTTTGGCGGTGGCAGTTTGGGCGGCGCTGGTGGTGTCCAGCCCGCCTCCGAGGTCGCTGCGCAGGTCGAAGTCTAGTCCGTCTTCGCAGCCCGCCAACAAGGCAAGGGTCAATCCCGTGCCTATCATGCGTTTCGTCACTGAAGGAAAAGTGCCCATCTCGATGTCCTCACGTGCGGCCCTGTTTGCTCGGTCTTGTGCCGTAGCCGCGTTGGTCGTCCTTGCCCGCGATCTCGCAGGGTTGCTTTCACATGGCAATCGCTGACCCAATTGCCAAGGGGAAAGCTGCGCAAATTTATTCAGTTTCCCGCGCAACACCCTCTACCAAGGGTACAAATCGCACGGACCGTAATTCGTCATAATCAAACCCGGTCTCTGTCCGGCGCACGCGGATCAGGCTTTGAACCGCGTCTGACTGTCCCACCGGTACCACCATGATACCGCCGATCTTGAGTTGCGCCAAGAGGGGGCCCGGTGGGTCCTCGGCAGCGGCCGTTACGATGATACGATCAAAGGGCGCCTGCTCGGGGAGACCGAAGCTGCCATCTGACAAAAAGGAAGTGACATTCACCAAGCCCAAAGCATCAAATATACCTTTGGCTTCCCGTACCAATCTGCGGTGACGCTCAACGGTATAGACGCGGCGTGCAAGCTGGCTGAGGATTGCGGCCTGATAGCCGGAGCCGGTGCCAACTTCGAGAACGCTGTCACGTGGTGTCACGTCAAGCGCTTGGGTCATGAGGCCCACAACAGAGGGTTGGGAAATCGTTTGACCGCAGGCGATCGGCAGCGGCGTGTCCTCGTAAGCGCGTTCAGAAAACAAGCCGCGCACAAAAGGTCCGCGGTCGACTTTTTCCATCGCCGTCAAAACAGCCGGATCCGTCACACCCTTTGAGCGCAGCGCAAAGAGGAATTGCATCTTGCGTTCGGCGACGGCGTCGTAGTCGGTCATTCGATCACCTTGAGAGCGTCCAATACGTCGTGCGCCGTCAGATCCGCGCGCATCGGCGTCACAGTGATGTATCCATCAAGGTTTAGTGCCGCGTCAGAGCCGGGTGCGGTGGCGACTTGCTGATTGCCTCCTCTTGCCCACAGAAAACGGCGGCCCGAAGGTGAATTGTGCGGTTCTACTGAAAAGCGTGTTCCTTCACGAAGGCCTTGTGTGGCGACGCGGATACCTTTGACGTCCGCCGCAAGAACCGGCGGAATATTGACGTTATAAAACAACTGATAGGCGTCTGTGTTGGCAGGCGCAGCATCGAGAATTTTCCGCACGACATCGGCGCCAAACGCTCCGGCGGCTTCAAAGGGGTCGGTGGCGGTGTAGTTCGCTGGGCCTAGGAACTGTGACATCGCGATTGACGGAATTCCTTGAAGCGCGCCTTCGATTGCGGCGCCTAACGTTCCGGAATACAGCGCGTTTTCGGCTGAGTTGTTGCCGCGGTTTACACCGGACAAGATAAGATCCGGCGGAGCATCCTTCATCACGTCATGCACACCGGCCAGCACGCAATCGGCTGGGCTGCCTTCGGCGGCAAAGCGGCGGTCTCCCATTTTGGCGATCATAGTTGGGTGGGTGTAGCTGATACAGTGGCCGACGCCGGATTGTTCAAAAGCCGGAGCCACGACCCAGACTTCTCCATCCGCGCCTGCGACGTCTTGCGCGATGCGCTCCAATACCATCAGTCCCGGAGCGTTGATACCGTCGTCGTTGGTCACCAGAATACGCATGATAGTTAGCCCTTTTGCCCTGTTGCCTCTGTCTAGTGGAGGCAGGCGGGTGGGGCAAGCGCTGGCTGATGGCCGCGTATGAAAGCACCCCAATGTGGACTTTTTGGGTGCAGTTTGCCCTCTTCAGGTCAGGACGAAAGATTGAGCTCTGAAAGCAATCGGTTCGCTTCGTCACGGGGATGCACCAGTGCTTCGCGTGGCTCACCTGGGAAAAAACGGGCGCGGGTGCCTGTTGGCATACCTTTTGGGGTCAGGATGCTCACTTTGGGACCGGTGTTGGCGCTTTCTGCCTGCCAACTGCGCGCGAGCGCAATCTGGGCCGCCTTCGTAGCGCCGTAGGAGCCAAAGAACTTTTCACCGCCACGCGGGTCGTCAAAGAACACGGCATGCCCGTCTGCTCCCAATAGCGGTGACAAAAACGGGATCAGGCGGCCTACGGAGTCAAGATTGATCGCGACCGACTTGGTCCAGTCTTTTTGATCGATGTGACCGGCTGGGGTTAGTGGAGCTCCGTGCACAGCCGCGTGCACCCAAAGGTCGACTTTGCCCCAACGGTCATGGATCGAGCGGCAAAGCTGCGCCATGGCGTCGGCATTGGTGATATCCATCGGGGCCAATGTGGCGGCGCCACCCTTGGCCTGAATGCGGTCGTCCAATTCTTCAAGCGCGCCGGTGGTTCGGGCCACGGCCACAATGTGATGTGTGTCGTAAAGTGCCTCGGCAAAGGCGGCTCCTAGGCCGCGGGAGGCTCCAGTGATCAGGGCAATTTTATCGGTCATACGCCCCATGTGCGAAAATTGACGCGCGAGGTCAAGAGACAAGCTGTCCTGGCCAATGTGGGCCGGGATCAGCCGGGTATCTCAAGCGTGGTCGTGCGACCGCCTCCATTGAGCACGATCGTGTCTTTGCCAATTGCGGCGACCCTGCCACCAGGTGTGTTGTCGCCCAGTTTGACACGCAAAATACGTCGGTTGGTGGTCATCAACAGCGCGTACGGATTTTTTTCGTTGCCCATGACACCGATAAGTGTCAAGCGATTACGTTGACGCATTGCGCCCTTGGTTGTGGCTTGATCCGCCACGTGTTTTGGGGTTTTATCCGACATTTTTCACTCGTCACACATGCATATTGGCGCTCGTTTACGCCTCTGCCGCGGTGGGTAAACCCCAGGTGTTTTCTATGGGTGAATCCGGCAATAACACGCCTGTTTGAGGCGCGGAGCGCGGCATTCAGCCGTTCAAGTGCGCGCGAATATCGGTGCCGGTGGCCGCGTAGATATCCAGCAACTGGTCGAATGAAATGCCGTCAGTTTGTGCCGCGGCAAGGGGGCTGTCCTGCGCCGTGAGCTTAGGCCGATGGCCGTCAGGACCTGGCGTCAAATCGCAGCCGATGGGCTCTTGTGTTTCAAAAAGTGGAAGATCATTCATTAGCCAGGAAAAACAGCCTTCGAAATCAGCCGCTTCGCCGGTTGCATCGTCGATGTACCGATAGAAGTTTTCGGGCGCGACGCTGCCCCACACACCAAAATTGAATACTTCTTCGCAGCCTTTGATGGGCAGCGGCAAGATGCAGCGAATGAAGCGATGCTCCTTCCAGCGGCACAGATCGGACGTCAATTTGTCTTCACCCACTTGAAGGAGGTCTTTTCCGCTTTCACGCAACCCGCTGTGGGGCCAGCAATCGGGGTGGTCGTAGCCCACGTCAAACACCCCTGAAAATGACTGTCCGCAACAAGAGCAGGTCGCGGTCTCATCGTTGAAGCGACGCCAACGGGTATCAAGGGCCAGAAGCATCGCAGCCTCCGCTCAGGTCGCTGGCTCAGCGAAACGGGCACCGTTCCAGCTCGCGCCGGGTGTTGGAGCTTCTTCGATTTTCTGGGACACGCGGTTGCTGTTTTCCAGTTCCGCAAGGTACTCGGGTGTCACGCTGCCGGTGAGATAGTTGCCGTCAAAGCAGGAGCAGTCAAACTGTTCAATCGTTGGGTTGCCCTGTTTTGCGGCCCAGACAAGATCGTCCAATTCCTGATAAAACAGGGCGTCCGCACCAAGTTCTTTTCGGATGTCGTCAACCGAGCGACCATTTGCGATCAGCTCGTGTTTTGTCGGCATATCAATCCCATAGACATTCGGATAGGCCACAGGGGGCGAGGCGGAGGCGATGTAAACTTTCTTGGCGCCAGCTTCGCGGCACATCTGAACGATCTTTTTGATGGTGTTGCCACGCACGATTGAATCGTCGATCAACAGGATGTTGCGGCCTTCCATCTCGCGCGGGATGGCGTTGAGTTTGCGGCGCACAGACTTTTGGCGTTCGGCCTGGCCCGGCATGATGAAGGTCCGCCCGACATAGCGGTTTTTCACCAGAGCTTCGCGATAGCGGATACCTGTGACGTTGCTGACCTCAAGCGCGACCGGGCGGGCGCTGTCCGGAACGGGAATGATGGCGTCAATGTCCAGGCCACTGGCGGAAATCTGTTTGGCCAGCGTCTGACCCATGCGGATCTGTGATTGATACACCGAGACACCGTCGAGCACGCTGTCAGGACGCGCGAGGTAGACATATTCAAAGATGCAAGGAGTGAGTTTGCCCTCCACTGCTTGGTATTCGTGCAGGTTACCGTCCAAATCGACCAGCAGAGCCTCACCGGGGCGCAGATCGCGAATTTTTTCAAACCCGTTGATGCCGAAGGCCACGTCTTCAGACGCAAAGGCATAATCGTCGCCTTCGCCTTCGGCGGCACGTTTGGCCACGGAGAGAGGTCGAATGCCGTGAGGGTCACGAAAGGCGAGCATGCCAACGCCTGCGATCAAGCAGAGCGCGGAGTAGGCGCCTTGGACGCGTTCCATTGTCATTTTCACACCGGCAAAGATGTTGCGGATTGGGTCGGCATTGCCGTTAACCTTGATCGCATCAGCAACTTTGTCGGCCAGTACGTTAAGCAAGATCTCACTGTCAGAAGTGGTGCGCAGATGGCGGCTGTACTTGCCGGTAATTTTTTCGCGCTGTGCTTCGGTGTTGGTGATATTGCCGTTGTGCACCAGATAGATACCGTAAGGCGCGTTCACAAAAAACGGTTGCGCCTCGGCGGCGGACAGCGACCCTGCCGTGGGATAGCGCACGTGGCCCATGCCGACGCGGCCGGTAAGGGTATCTGCGTCAGAGGGTTGAAAGACGTCTTTGACAAGACCGTTGGCTTTGCGCTCGCGGAAGAAATCGCCAGTGTAGGTCACCACGCCAGAGGCGTCCTGACCGCGATGCTGAAGCATCAGCAATCCGTCATAGATCTCGGCAAAAACATCCTCGTTGCGATTGGCGATCCCCAATATTCCGCACATCCGCAGGCTCCTTCGTCAGGCTAAGCAGTAAGGGTGGCGTTTCGGCAGGCGCGGATAGGCAGTCTGTGAAACGGTGGTCGCTCGGGATTGGTTGTGCGTGGTTGCGCCGCCGTTGGCGGGTGCAAAATGGGCAGGTTGTTGGCCGCTGTCCACGTGGTTGGCTCCGAATCCCTGAGTCGTGCTGCGCCCGTCATAAGGGTTGAGAAACGGTATGTCACGAAAGGATCACAAAGGACGCCGCGAAGTTTTGTTGCGCCGCAGAAAATCGCGCAGAAACTGATCTTTCGATCAAAATACGCGGCGATTTGCACGACAGCTCTGTTCGTCGCTTCAAATGAACTTTGACACAGCAGCGTTAAGGCC
The DNA here is from genome assembly GCF_001292625.1 of Shimia sp. SK013. Taxonomy (GTDB): domain Bacteria; phylum Pseudomonadota; class Alphaproteobacteria; order Rhodobacterales; family Rhodobacteraceae; genus Shimia. The sequence goes on along the minus strand of NZ_LAJH01000009.1, from coordinate 776,017 downwards.
CGAGCAAGGCTGCGGGCGTTGCGCTGCTCAGGCCTGTTTAATCATCCGGACAATAATCAGGACCACAGCGGCCCCAAGCATTGCGGAGAGCACCGACCCGAAGAATCCTCCCCCAAATCCGATCCCCAAAAGTGGCAGTACCAAGCTTGCGAGAATGGCCCCAGCGATGCCAAGGATGACGTTTCCGACGAGGCCGAAGCCTCCTCCGCGGATAAGCTTTCCTGCGAGCCAGCCGGCAAGGCCGCCGATAATAATGGCGGATATGACACTGGAAAACAGGGCGGGATCAGTTGCGGTGTCCATTGGTACTCCTTCGCAAGGGCTGTTTATTCGCTAGGTTTGGTCTCAAGGTTTTGACGATCCCGGATACGTTTGCGCACGAGGTCGATGTGCATACGGGCATGGTAGGCTGCTTGACGGTAGGCTGCGGGCAAGCCCAAATTTGCGATACGCTCGTCCATTTCGATCAGGTTTCGATCCATAGCTGCCAGGGCTTTTGCGTCTTGATGGGTCGCAAGCTCGTCTTCGATCTGGCGGATCAGGGGGTAATGCTGCCATACGCGCCATCCCATGAAGTAGGCATAGAGCGCAGGTAGTAGGCGCAGCAAGGGAACTACAATGAAAAGGATGGGGAGGATCAATAGCAGCAGACGATTGACTTGTGCGGCCATCCAGTAGGGCAGCAGCCCGTGCCACGTTGACGGACCGTTCTGGATAAGCTCGCGCGCGACCGAGTTCATCTCCATCCCGGTGCCTTGAACGGTCGGAAATGCGTGACGCCCCGTGATGATGTCGCGGGATGCGTGCAATTCTTTGGCGGCCATTGTGAGGCGGTTAATCAGCGCTGGATGTAGATCAGGCACCATGGCGAGGCGGGTTTCCAAAGCGAGCACCTTTTGCGGGGTTGGTGGGATGCTACGCCTAAGCGAGATTGCGCCGGTCGGGACCGTCGCGATAGTGGTATAGTCCAGGCGCCTCGAGATCGCGTCGAGATATGTCAGCGGCAGAAAGGCCAAATCGGGCGCGTTAAAGGCTTGTTCCAAATAGGGAGCGTCGACGGTTGTCACAAACACCGCCATATCCACTAAATCCTCGCGCAACGCCTCTACGGCATCGGAATAGGCAAATGAAAGCTGTGTGTTGTCGGTAGGAGACAACTCTACGGCCTCTATGAAGTCTTGAAAGGCGGCGGCGGTTCCGGAGCCTTGTTGGCCTGCGGTGATGCGCAAACCGTTCCAATGGGCTGGATTTCGCGGCACATCAGAATGGGCGCGGACCAGAAAAAGCATGGGTTCAAAGAACAGGCCGGCTATGGCTTCGGCCGTGTGTTTCCCAACCGGAATACCGCCCTGAAGAAGTGCGACATCGACCTCGCCGCTTTCAAGCAAGCCTGCGTTGTCCACCGAACCATTGGTGTGTTTGATATGAACCGCGATGTTGTCGCGGGCCAAGATCTCTTTGTATTGAAGTGCGACACGCGCATAAGCGCCGTTTTCGGGGCCCGCCGCAAGCACCAGAGACTTTGGCGGCAGTAGCAAAACCAGTACAACGCCCAACGTCAGCAAAAAAATGACAGTTGTCGTTCCCAACCACCAGCGCATATCAACAGCCTTTTTCAAATCCCGAGGGTGAGGCTATCGGGATGCGCGCCTTCCGACAAGAAAAACACCCATGCAATCAAAAAGGCCCGCCAATTGGCGAGCCTTTAGATACTTCTGAATGTCGCGGGATCACCCTTCGCAGGAGCTCATCAGGTCGGTATATTTTTGGGTAACCCAGCCCAGAGCCTCGGCAGGGTCACGGTCGTCGATTTTTCCGGTCATGCGGCTGAACACTTCGGCTGAACGGCTGTCGTCGACCATCGCAAAGCTTTGCGAGGTGAACATGGTTTCATAGACAAAGAAGGCAATTGCCACGAGCAGGATGCCACGCAGTGCGCCAAAAATGAAACCAATCGCCTGATCCAATCCGCCAAGGGCCGAGCGCTGCACTATTGAGGAAAAAAGTGGTGTGAACAGTGATACCACCACCAGCGAAAGTGCGAAGACGCCAATGAAGGGGGCGATCATCGACAGGTCACAGCTGTCGCCAAGATAGTCTCCGAGAATGGGTACTTCTTTTACAAGCGGTTGAGTTTGCGCGGCAAACATATAGGCCAATACGGCCGCAGCCACCCAGCCCGCGATGGCCATGGTTTCGCGTACCACGCCGCGGCTGTAGGCCAGCAGCGCCGAAATGATGATGACGCCGGCTACAACGCCGTCAATGATAGTGAAGCCTTCCATAGTTCCCAGTTCCTTTCGACCGCCCCCGGTCAAGTTGCTCCGAACACCTCTGCCACAAAACTGGCCAAATCTCCAACACGATTGAGAGCGATACCTTCAACCTCCGGAGCTTTGCCGCCTTTCGGGGCGATTGCCGTTGTGAAACCAAGTTTTTGGGCTTCTTTCAACCTATTTTCTGTTTGCGACACTGACCTTAACGCGCCGGAAAGGCTGATTTCGCCAAAAACCACAGTGTCTGCAGGCAGTGCGGCGTCTTCTCGGGCCGACACCAGAGCGGTGGCCACGGCTAGGTCTGCGGCGGGTTCTGACACCTTCATGCCGCCAGCAACGTTGAGATACACGTCCAATCCTGCAAAAGGCACGCCGCAGCGCGATTCGAGCACCGCAAGGATCATCGCAAGACGGCCGCTGTCCCAGCCAACAACGGTGCGGCGGGATTGGCTATGGGGGCTGGGCGCGACGAGGGCCTGAAATTCGACCAGTACGGGGCGGGTGCCTTCGATGCCGGCAAAGACGACGCTGCCGGGGCTCGGAGTGCCACGATCGGACAGGAAAAGTGCTGACGGGTTGGCCACTTCGGCGAGGCCGCGGCCGGTCATTTCAAAGACACCGATTTCGTCCGCCGGGCCAAAGCGGTTTTTCACCGCGCGCAGCACGCGGAACTGATGGCCACGCTCGCCCTCGAAATAAAGCACTGTGTCGACCATATGCTCAACCACGCGAGGACCGGCGATTTGGCCTTCTTTGGTGACGTGACCCACAAGGATGATGGCGATGCCTTTGCGCTTGGCAAATGCGGTCAACTCATGGGCTGCGGCGCGCACCTGGCTGACGGAACCGGGGGCTGAGGAGACAGTATCGGACCACATGGTTTGAATGGAATCGATGATCGCAAGTTGGGGGCGTTCGGCTTCGAGCGTGGTCATGATATCGCGCAGGTTTGTTTCTGCCGCGAGTTTGACCGGGCTTTCTGTGAGGCCAAGGCGTTGGGCGCGCATGCGCACTTGGGCGGTGGCCTCTTCGCCGGAAACGTATATTGTTTTCAACCCCATGCGCGCAAATCTTGCAGCGGCTTGCAACAGGAGTGTCGACTTGCCGATGCCGGGATCGCCGCCCACCAGAACGGCGGAGGCAGGCACAAGACCCCCGCCCAAGACGCGGTCGAGTTCGGCCACGCCGGAGACCGTTCGGGGAGGCGGGGTTTCCTCGGTGCTGAGGTCGGAAAGCTCGATGGTGCGGCCTTTGATGGTACCAAGGGCCGAGCCAGCGGGCCCAGTGCCAAAGGGGGCCTCTTCGGTGATGGTGTTCCATTCGCCGCAAGCCTCGCAGCGACCGGACCATTTGTTGGATGTCGCCGCGCAGGCGGAACAGGTGAACTGTGTTTTGCTCTTTGCCATGTTCCCGTTTTGGACCACTACCGCTTGCGGGTCAAATGGCTAATCGCGAAAGAGGCCAGAATACAGCCGGTAAAGAGGTATAGACCCCAGCCGGTTTCGACTTTGACATAGCCTGCACCTTTGACGATCACAATATAAAGCGCGATCAGGAAAACGTCGGCCATCGCCAGTTTCCCAAGGATTTCAAAGGCAGGCAGGACTTTGCGGCGCATCAAGCCAAACTGGATAAGCGAGATGCCAATGACCTTCATGTAAGGCGCGAAGATCGCAAAGACCGTCACCAGCAAGGCCAGCGCGACGTCGGTTCCCCAAAGGCTTTGCAGGCCTGAGATGACGGATATTTCAGAAAGTCCGAAGATCGGCAGGACGCCAGCGCGCATCAGGGGGGCGAACCACGCGATGGGGAAAAGGATCAGCAGCGAGAGGTTCGCGAGGCGAAGGATATTCATCATGGACAAAGAGCTAGGAAGTTTTGGACCGCTTCGCAATACGAGAGGGCCACATGAAGGTTAATGTGTTGGGAATGTGGGTTTTTTGCATGCGGTATCGCGGCTGCATCACGTCGGTATTGCGTCGGTGTGAGAATGGCGCGGCGGCTGGGTTAATGGGGCGGGCGGTGTTGCGGGAAATCAGATTGAGTAGCTCAGTTGCGACAGACCCAAAAAGGCGACCACCGCGAGCGCCCAAAGAATCGTGGCCGTGATTGTCAGCCATTTCCCGCGCAGGTCGGAAGGCCAGCGGATCCACGCGAGGATGTGCAAGGCCAGCATGAGACAGCCAACACTCAGGGTCGCAAATTCGGAGCTTGCGCCGGACGGCATCCACGACACATCAGGCAGCTTAAGGCCAAGATCGTATTGGAATTCGAACAACAGCAATGAGAGAAGGGCAGCGATCAGGACAAGCATGACCGTGGCCACCGCCGGGCGCGCTTTTAGAAGAATGGCGGCCGTCGTGACAGTTGCGACAGCGGCAATGACCGGACCAAAGAGCGTGAAAAAGGCAAGTAGCAGAAACATGAACCCCTCCGTTCAGGGGAAGCTATCATGCCTCATCGATGAAAGCGCCGTCTTTGTAACGCGCGACCACTTCGATCTTGCCGATGATACCTGCATTGAAGGCGTCTAACTCTTCGGCTGGCACCCAGAGTTCGGCGTGGTCTTTGCCGCCTGCAAGTTCGACCGGATAGCGTGCGGCCGTTTCTTCGGAGATTTCGAACTTGGTGACAAATCCGAGATTGTCAGGGGCGGGCAGGACGGAGTTCCAATCCCGCGCGATTTTTTCGGCATAGGCGAAGGTCATCACAGGATAGAAAATCGGCTGGTCGGGCAGTCGCGGCGGCCATGCCGTCCAGCCGTTTTGGGCGACGAGGGCCAGTTCTTTCTGGCCGGTGGGGCGATAAAGTTTCATGGGGTATTGGTGGTTGGATCAGGGGAAGGTGTCAACGTGTTATGCGCGTTTGGGTTGTGAGTTGATCAAGAAAAATTCGACGCGCTGAGGCATTCTTCAAACCAAACGGAACGGTCTAAGTGTCCAGAAAGTAACGCGTCCAACTAAACAGCAGTGCCTCAAAGACGGTTTGGTCGTACGATGGATCAACCTCCTTCGAGCCCGCAGAAGACAACCAAATGTCGTCAAAACAACCCATTCCGCCCAAAGGAAGTTGCTTGGCTAGGTTCTTTGCTTTTGGCAGGTCATTGCTTTCAATTGCCTGCTGAATGCCGCGCAATAGCCCGTCAGAATGCTGATATTGATTTCGCCGACACCACGTCATTAGCGCATGGTGCAAATTCCAATAAGGGATCAATTCTTCACGTATGTTGGCTGGCGTTTGCCCAGAAAACCGCAGGTGAAACATCACCGTACCGCCTCAATCGGCCCTTCGGCGCGGCCTGAGATAAACTGGTCGAGATAAGGATCACCGGATGCATCCATCTGTGCCACCGGGCCGGTCCATTGGATCACACCGTCATGCAGCATGGCGACGTTGTCGGCAATGGCGCGCACCGAGGTCATGTCATGCGTAATAGTCATCGCCGTGGCGCCCATTTCTGTGACGATTTCGCGGATCAGGTCGTTGATGACGCCAGCCATGATCGGATCGAGACCCGTAGTTGGTTCGTCAAAGAAGATGATCTCAGGCTCGGCCGCGATGGCGCGGGCGAGGCCGACGCGTTTTTGCATGCCACCGGAGAGTTCAGACGGGAAAAGGTCGGCCACATCAGGCGTCAGGCCCACGCGGCGCAGTTTTTCGATGGCGATCTCGCGGGCTTCGAGCTTTGGACGCTTGAGGCTGCCGCGCAGCAGGCGGAACGAGACGTTTTGCCAGACAGGCATGGAATCAAACAGAGCGCCGCCCTGAAACAACATGCCAAAGCGGGCCAGAAAGGCGTCGTGGTCGCCCATGGTGGCGTCTTTGCCGTCGACAAGTATGGTGCCGGTCTCCGGCGTTACAAGGCCAAGAACGGATTTCAGCAGCACGGATTTTCCGGTGCCGGAGCCGCCGATGATCACCATCGAGGTGCCTTTGGCGATCTCGAGGGTGACGCCTTGGAGCACCTTTTTGGGGCCGAAGCTTTTGTGGACGTTTTGAAAACTGATCATGTGCTGAAGAAGAGCGATGTGAGAAGGAAGTTTGCGGCGAGGATCAAGACAGCGGCGGCCTGAACGGAGCTTTTGGTGGCTTGGCCGACGCCTTGGGCACCGCGGCCAGAATGCATGCCAAAGTAACAGCCCATGAGCGCCGCGATGCCGCCGAAAGCGGCGCCTTTGACCAGAGAGGAAAGAACGTCGTTGAATTGCAGGAAATCCACGGTGTTGCGGATGTAGGTGGCGGGGTTAAAGCCAAGCTGTCCGGTGGCGACCGCAAAGCCGCCGTAGATGCCGATGATGTCGCCAACGCCAACAAGGGCGGGCACAACGAGAATGGCGGCGATGAAGCGCGGCACGACGAGGTATTTCAGCGGATCAGTGGAGAGCGTGGTGAGCGCGTCGATCTGTTCGGTCACCTTCATGGTGGCGATTTCGGCGGCAATCGAGCTGGTCACGCGGGCGGCGACCATCAGGCCGACCAGCACGGGACCCAGTTCGCGCACCATGCCGATAGCAACAATCTGAGGCACCACGCTTTCGACTGAAAACCGCGACGAGCCGTCATAGATTTGCAAGGCCAGCGCGCCGCCGGTGAAGATCGCAGTCATGCCAACAACAGGCAGGGACAGCCAGCCGATGTTGACCATCGCCGTGAGGAATTCACGTCCATAAAACGGCGGGCGGGCCATGTGGCTAAGGGTTTGGGCGACAAAGATCGTGAAGCGGCCAATCATCGCCAACAGCGCCAGCGTCTGCCGACCGATCAGAGCAAAAGGCGAGAGCAACATGTTCATGCGCTTTTGTAGCGGCGGTAATAACGCGCGCCAAGCGAGGTCAGGATTTCGTAGCCGATGGTGCCTGCGGCCTCGGCCACGGTGTCCACCGATTGATGCAGGCCCAGCAATTCGAGCGTTTTGGGCTCTTCGGGGGCGTCGGTGACGTCTACTGTGATCAGGTCCATCGACACGCGGCCAATCACAGGGCAGCGGATCTCGTTGGCAAAAACGTCGACGTTTGCGCCCATGGCGCGGATCAACCCGTCAGCATAGCCCGCCGAGATCGTGGCGACGCGGCTGTCGCGTTCGGCAATCCAGGTGTTGGAATATCCGACGGTTTCACCTTTGGCGACATCGCGGATCTGAATCACGGGAATCGACAGGGAGGTGACGGGGGTGGCTTCGACAAACGGCATGCCGCCGTAAAGCCCCACGCCAGGGCGGGTGAGATCAAAGTGATAGTCGCTGCCCATCAGGATGCCGCCAGTGGCGGCGAGGCTGCGGGGCACGTTGATGCCATCAGTCAGCCGTTTGAACGTCGCCAGCTGTTGCGGGTTCATCGGGTGCTCGGGCTCATCAGCACAGGCGAGATGTGACATGACCAGTTTGGGCGATCTTGACAGAACGGTTTCGGCCACAGCCGCCCATTCGGCCTCTTCCAGGCCAAGTCGGTTCATGCCGGTATCAAGCTGAATGCCAAAGGGATGTTCGGGCAGGGCTTCAAAATGGCGCACAATCTGATTAATCGAGTTCAGCATCGGCGTGAGCATCATGTCAGACATCATGTCGGTGTCGCCCGACATGTGGCCCCCAAAGACGTTGATGATCGGCGACGGGCCGACGGCCTCGCGCAGTGCGGCGCCTTCCTCGGCGACGGCGACAAAGAACGTGTCGACGCCCGCGCGCATCAAGGCACGGGCAGCGCGGTCAGCACCAACGCCGTAGCCGTCCGCTTTGACAACGGCGGCGGTGGGGACTTCTGTCCGAGCATCAAGGGCGCGCCAGTTCGTGATCAGCGCATCGAGGTCAATCGTTAAAGTTGCAGTAGCCATGGCAGGTTTTTTGTCGCTCAAAGCAAAAGGGTCAAGGGAAATCGGTTTGTTCGGGACGTGCGCAGGGTCGCGCCCCTAGAAATCGCCGTCGTTGCCGTCTTGTTGCCAAGGCTGCACAAGGTTGCCAAATCGGGTGAAGCGACCCTCAAAGCTGAGATCGACAGTGCCGATGGGGCCGTGACGCTGTTTGCCAAGGATGACTTCGGCGCGACCATGCAGACGCTCCATGCGTTCTTGCCAACCGGCCATTTCGTCGAGTTTTTCGTCCGAGGGTTTTTCACGCTCCACGTAGTATTCTTCGCGGAACACGAACATCACCACGTCGGCATCTTGCTCAATCGAGCCTGATTCCCGCAAATCCGAGAGCTGCGGGCGTTTGTCGTCTCGGCTTTCGACTGTCCGGCTCAGCTGGGAGAGGCCGATCACGGGGATGTTGAGTTCCTTGGCGATGGCTTTCATGCCCATCGAGATTTCGCCGATCTCTTGTACCCGGTTTTCCGCCGTACCGCGGCAGAGCTGCAGATAGTCGATGATCAGCAGATCAAGACCGTGGGTGCGTTTCAGACGACGGGCGCGGGCGGCGAGCTGTGCAATCGGCAGCGCGGGGGTGTCGTCGATATAAAGCGGGCAGGCTTCGAGCGATTTAGCAGCTTCGACGAAGCGGCGGAACTCGGTCTCGGTCATGTCGCCTTTGCGGATCTGTTCAGACGGGATTTCCGCAGCTTCGGACAAGATCCGCGCGGCGAGCTGTTCTGCGCTCATTTCCAGAGAATAAAACCCGACAACGCCGCCTTCGACGGTGCCCTCGGTGCCGTCGGGCTTGATGCCCTTCTTGTAGGCTTTGGCCACGTTAAACGCGATGTTGGTGGCCAGCGAAGTTTTCCCCATCGACGGACGGCCAGCCAGAATGAGCAAATCCGACGGATGCAGGCCGCCGAGTTTTTTATCCAGATCAATCAGGCCGGTGGAGATCCCCGCGAGGCCACCGTCGCGCTGATAGGCGGCATTGGCCGTATTAACAGCATCGGTTACCGCCTTGAGAAAACTGACAAATCCTCGTTCGGTTTGGCCTTGCTCGGACAGCTTGTAAAGCGCTTGTTCGGCCTCAACGATCTGTTCTTTGGGTTCCAGTTTCACGTCGGCCTTGCGCGCCTTGGTCGAGATGTTGTCGCCAAGACCGATCAATTCGCGGCGGATCGCCATGTCATAGATCATCTGTGCATAGTCGCGCGCGGCAAAAGCCGAGATCGCGGCACCGGCAAGGCGGGCAAGATAAGCGGGACCGCCAAGTTCTTTGAGACCTTCGTCATCCTCAAGGAAGGCCTTGAGCGTTACTGGTGAGGCGAGGTTGTTTTTGGCGATGCGGGCGGCAGCGACCTCGTAGATGCGGGCATGCACTGGGTCGTAGAAATGATCGGCCGTGATCACAGAAGCGACACGGTCAAAAATGTCATTGTTGGTGAGGATCGCGCCCAGAAGCTGTTGCTCAGCTTCGATGGAATGGGGCATCGGGTCCGCCTCGGAAGCCTCGGGGGCTGGGGCGGCGTTCATGGGGGCGATTTCGTTCATGTCTGTCCCTGAGCCGGGTGTTCGGGCACCCGTGTTATGAATCGGTTTTTGGCCTGCAAAGTGATGCAGAGCGTTCTACGCCACTGGCTGCGGCGAGGGCAAATTGTATGTTTGTGTGGAACGCCTGTGGATAAGTTTGCCCGCCCTTATTTTGTCAGAGCGGGCTGGGAAACGTCAACATTTTGTGTTTGAGGCCCAAAAAAAGGCGCCTCAGATGATCAAGTTTTTGGCAAATGGCCTCAGGCGCCTTTGCGGGCGTCCTGCCACGCGCGCGGGTTTTTCAGGAACGTTTCGACCTCGGCGAGGGTCTCGGCAGAGAACACACCCTGCGTCTTGGCCTCGGCCAGAACATCCCACCATGTGCAGAGATAGTGCAGTGCGACACCGTGGTCTCCGAGGGTTTTCTCGGTCTCGGGGAAGATGTCGTAGTAGAAAATCACTGCTGTGTCGCCACAAGTTGCGCCGGTTTCGCGGATGGCATCCACAAACGAGAGTTTGGAGCCGCCGTCGGTGGTCAGATCTTCGACCAGCAAAACGCGTTCACCTTCGCTCATGGCGCCTTCGATGCGGGCGTTTTTGCCATAGCCTTTGGGTTTCTTGCGCACATACGTCATGGGCAGAGCCATGCGTTCGGCGACCAGTGCCGCAAAAGGAATGCCAGCCGTTTCACCACCGGCGATATTGTCAAAGGCTTCAAAGCCCGCGTCCCGCATCACGGTCACCGTCATAAAATCCATCAACGTCGCGCGGATGCGCGGGAAGGAGATCAGCTTGCGGCAATCGATGTAGCTTGGCGATGGCAGGCCGGAAGCCAGCGTGTAAGGCTCGTCGGTGTTGAAGTTCACAGCACCGATTTCCAACAACATGCGGGCGGTCAAGCGGGCGATTTCTTCTTTGGGCGGGAAAGCGGTCGGGATCATGTTGGGCTCCTGCAGGCAGAATAGGGGGCAGCGTTAGCCGGCGACGGACCAGTGAATGGAGTAGCCGGGATCAAAGACGGTCACGGGACCATTTTCGGTGTCGATTCTTTCGGGGAACTGCGTGGCCGCATCAGATTTTTGCAGCGTCAGTTTGGCAGCATTCACCGGCAGGCGATAAAACGCTGGGCCATTGAGCGAGGCGAAGGCCTCGAGTTTGTCGAGCGCGCCGTCTTCTTCGAACACGTGTGCCAGCAGCGGCATGGTGTTGGTGGCGGTGAAACAGCCGGCACAGCCACAGGCGGCAAGCTTGTCGCCATCAAGGTGTGGGGCCGAGTCTGTGCCAAGGAAGAAGCGCGCGTCGCCGGAAGTGGCTGCGGCGCGCAGGGCGACACGGTGCTCTTCGCGTTTGGCGACAGGCAGGCAGTAATAATGCGGTTTGATCCCGCCCACGAGGATGTGGTTGCGGTTGATGATCAGGTGGTGCGTGGTGATCGTCGCGCCAAGGTTCTGATCTTGCGAACGCACATAATCGGCGGCGTTGGCGGTGGTGATGTGTTCCATCACAACCCGCAAGCCAGGTGTGGCGCGGCGGATCGGATCCAGCACGCGGTCGATGAACACGGCTTCGCGGTCAAAAATGTCGATGTCGTGGTCGGTGACTTCGCCGTGGGTGCAGAGCGGCAGGCCGATTTCAGCCATTTTTTCCAGCACCGCGCGGACGTTTTCAAAATTGGACACGCCGGAGGCCGAATTGGTGGTGGCGCCTGCGGGGTAAAGCTTCACGGCTGTGATCAGACCGGAGGCATGCGCGGCGGCGACGTCCTCGGGATCGGTATCTTCTGTCAGGTAAAGCGTCATCAAAGGCGCGAAATCTGCGCCTTCGGGCAGGGCGGCAAGGATGCGGTCGCGATAAGCAGCGGCCTGATTGCCGGTGACGACTGGCGGCACCAGATTGGGCATGATGATCGCGCGACCGAAATCACGCGCGGTTTCGGGCAGAACAGCGGCCAGCATTGCGCCATCGCGCAGATGCAGGTGCCAATCGTCGGGGCGGGCAATCGTCAAGCTTTGGGTCATGCAGGCCGCTTACACAAAAGCGGCCGCGCAATCCAGCCCTGAGACCGGCAAACCCGTCAATCTGTCAAGATTAGCCGGCCAGACGGCCTTCGTCTGCGGCCTGCACCAAAAGGTCCAGTTTGCGCATGAAGCGTTGCTCATGCAGGCGTCGGGCCACGTTGGCGCAAAGCAAGGCCTTGATAAACGGGCGTTTTTGCGTCTCGATGTCGGCCAGAAGGCGGTTGAGATAGCGCAGATTTGTGCGCCGTGCGCGGTAGAGTTTGTAAAACGCCTGTCGGCTCATCTTGCCTGCCCCTGCTTTGGCAATGATGCGGAACAAAATCTGCATCTCAAGCAGTTGCGGCTCAGGCGTGCTTCCCATGCGCGGGGTTGGCAGCAATTCGACATTGCGGCGGCGGAAAAGTGCTGCGTGCATCGCATCCAGCGGTTCAAGCGGGTCATAGATGACATAGGCTTTGTCAGCCCCGCCCAACATGTCCGGCGCAAAGCCGTAGCGCCCTGCAAATGATTGGCGGCGCGCGGCGGGAAAACGGTGGTCCCAGCCTGCCATGTCGGGTGCCAAAGTCGCCTGTGGTTTCACGGCGATGACAGTTGCGCCCGGGGCCGCCAGAGAAAACGCCGCAGCGGCATAGCCGCAGGTGCCAGCTCCGTAAAAGATCACTTGGTCAAAGTCGTCAAAGAAGCCGTCATCGGAAAGCCGGTTGAAATAGGCAATGACTTCGGGATCGCGAAACCAGGTGTTGCCGTCACACAGCAGACACAGGTGGGACCAGCCCAATTCGCGTACCAATTCCCAGCCAAGCGGCTGGCCGGTGTCGCCGCGTTTCTGAATGCCCTGAATGGTTTCAAACGTCACCAGCAGAACCGGCTTGTCCTCGATCAGGGTGGCGCAGTGGCGCGCGCCGAGTGGCTGAAAATCGCCGTGGTCTTCGGCAATGTCTTCGAGTTTGGCCAACCAATCGGCCTTTTTCAAACCCAGCATTGGCACGTCAAAGCCATTCGGGGAATCCTGCATTGTCTCAATCCTTGCACCTTACGTCGCGGGGAAGGCCGCGCGTGGTCACTTATTATGTCCTGCAGGCTAGACCCCATTTGCGGCGAAAATTTGGTGAAATCTGCACAATCTACAACTTTTGTCGCGGGGGCTGCGTATTGACCTTTGAAGGTGCGCATGTGCAGCCTGAGCGCAACGGGGAGGCAGTTATGACGCAGGTAGAGAGCATTGAACACGTCCAGGAGATGCTGGGCGCGGAAGGATACGTGTGTGGCCGACCACTGGCGACTGTGGTGTTCTTGTCGCTGCGCCTGGGACGTCCGATTTTCCTTGAGGGCGAAGCGGGCGTTGGCAAGACCGAGATCGCAAAAGCGATTGCTGCCGCGCTTGGGCGCGAGCTGATCCGGTTGCAGTGTTACGAAGGTCTGGACGCGGCAAGCGCGGTCTATGAATGGAACTTTGCCGCGCAAATGGTGGCCATCCGAACGGCAGAGGCCAGCGGTGGCGCGGATCGGTCGATGCTGCAAGAAGAGCTGTTTGGACCGGATTATCTGGTAGAGCGGCCACTGCTTAAGGCGATGCGGCCGCATGAGGGTGGCGCGCCAGTGCTGTTGATTGACGAGTTGGACCGCACTGATGAGCCGTTTGAAGCGTTTTTGCTTGAAGCCCTGAGTGATTTTCAGGTGACGATCCCCGAGATCGGCACGATCAAGGCACCCGAGCCGCCAATTGTGATCGTGACATCCAACCGCACACGCGAAGTGCATGACGCGCTCAAACGTCGGTGTTTGTATCATTGGGTCGACTACCCTGACTTTGACCGCGAGCTGAAAATTCTAAAGTCCCGCGCGCCGGAGGCCGCAGAGGCGCTGAGTCGCGAAGTGGTAAGTTTTGTGCAGTCGCTCCGCACCGAAGACCTGTTCAAGAAACCCGGTGTGGCGGAAACCATCGATTGGGCCAAATGCCTGCTGGCGCTGGATGTGCTGACACTGAGTCCTGAGGTGATTGCCGACACGTTAGGCGCGGTGCTGAAATATCAGGATGACATTGCCAAGCTGCAAGGCAGCGAGGCCAAACGGTTGCTGGATGAGGCGCGCGCGGCGTTGGAACCTGTGTAATGTTTTTTTGTTCCGGAAATACCTCTGGGGTGTGGGGGCAGCGCCCCCGCGACAATAATGCCTGAATACCTGCCGCTAGAGATTCCGGACGATCCAAAACTGATGCAAAACATCACTTGGTTTGCGCGGGCGTTGCGCAAGGCGGGCCTGCCGATTGGTCCTGGCCGGGTGATCGATGCCATCCGCGCAGTGGAGGCGGCGGGGTTCACCTCCAAACGGGATTTCTTTTGGACGCTGCACGCCTGTTTTGTGTCGCGGCCCGAGCATCGCACGGTGTTTGCGCAGGTCTTTCGTCTCTATTGGCGCGACCCGCGCTATCTTGAACACATGATGGCGATGATGTTGCCGGCGGTGCGTGGCGTTCAGGAAGACCGCGCAGGGCAAGCGGGCGAAAAGCGCGCGGCGGAGGCCCTGCTGGACGGTGCCAACCGCGACATGCCGCAGGATGAGACAGGAAGCGAAGAAGGCACAGAGATCGAGATCGATGCGTCGCTGACGATCTCGACCGAGGAAAAGCTGCGCTCGCTGGATTTTGAACAGATGAGCACCGAGGAGATCGCACAAGCAAAACGCATGTTGTCGCGGATGAAACTGCCGGTACAGCCGATCAAATCGCGGCGCACCAAAGCGGATATGTTGGGGCATCGACCCGATTGGCGGGCCACGATGCGCAATTCGATGCGCCAAGGCGGCGAATTGCAGATGCCCGCGATGAAAAGTCCGAGGATACGGTGGCCCAACCTCGTGGTGATTTGCGATATTTCCGGCTCTATGAGCCAATACAGCCGTATGGTTTTGCATTTTCTCCATGCAGTGGCCAACACCAAAGGCGCGGGTTGGGCAAAGGTACATGGGTTTACCTTTGGCACGCGGCTCACAAATATTTCGCGCCATCTGGCGACGCGCGATGTGGATACTGCGTTGGCCGCCGCTGGGGCAGAAGCGCAGGACTGGGAAGGCGGCACACGGATTGGCGAATGTCTGCATGATTTCAACCGCGACTGGTCGCGGCGTGTCATGGGGCAAGGCGCTGTGGTGCTGTTGATCTCGGACGGGCTGGATCGAGGCGATCCCGAGGCGCTGGCCAAAGAGATGCAGCGGCTGCAATTGTCGGCCAAGCGGCTGATTTGGCTCAATCCTTTGTTGCGCTGGGAGGGCTTCGCTGCCAAGGCGCAGGGGATCAAGGCGATGTTGCCGCATGTGGACAGTTTCCGCGCTGGGCACTCGATTGCCACGCTGGAAGAGTTGGCCGAGGCGATTTCACGGCCTGATGATCTGGGCGAGAAAGCGCGGCTTATGGCGGGAATGGACGGCTGAGGGCGACTTGAGCTTTGCGCCGGCGCGGCCCATCTTGGGGTGAGGGAATTGGAGAATGATCATGGCTGACAACCTGCAAGGCGCGCCGGAATTGGCGCTGGAGTGGCATCGCGCTGGTCGAGGTGCGGCATTGGCCACTGTGGTGCAGACATGGGGCAGCGCGCCGCGTCGCGTGGGCGCGCAGATGGTTGTGTCGGGTGACGGGCAGCTCGAAGGCTCGGTGTCTGGTGGCTGTGTCGAAGGCGCAGTGATGCTTGAGGCAATGGAAAGCCTAGAAGACGGTCAGGGCAAATTGTTGGAGTTTGGCGTCAGCGATGGCGATGCGTTTGCGGTTGGATTGGCCTGTGGCGGCACGATCAAAGTGTTGGTCGAGCCTGTGGGTGCGGTTTTGAGCGAAGACGTTTTGGCGGATTTGGTGGCGGCACGGGCCGCGCGCACGGCGGTGGCTTATGTCTGTGATGGCGAAACCGGCGGCGGGCGATTGACCACTGAAGGTTTTGAGGATCGCTTTCGCATGGACCGCTCGGGCGTGGAAGACGACGGGCGCTTTGTGGCCATTCACAACCCGCCGTTGCGGCTGGTGGTTGTGGGCGCGGTGCATATCGCGCAAGCCTTGGTGCCGATGGCGCGGATTGCCGGGTTTGATCCATTCATAGTCGATCCGCGCAGCGCTTTTGGCTCAGAGGCACGGTTTCCGGGTGAGACCATACTGGATGAGTGGCCGGACGAGGCGATGCAGCAAATCGGGTTGGATGCGCGCACGGCGTTGGTGCTGTTGACGCATGATCCCAAGTTGGATGACCCGGCGCTGCATATCGCGTTGAAGTCACCTGCGTTTTATGTCGGGGCGCTGGGCAGCACGCGCACCCATGGCAAGCGGGTCGAGCGGCTGGAGGATGCAGGGTTCTCGGCAAACGACATTGGGCGCATTCACGGACCGATTGGTCTGGACATCGGCGCGGCAAGCCCCTCCGAGATTGCGGTGTCGATCATGGGTGAGATGTTGCGCGTGCTGAGGAAAGGCGCGTGAGGTTCGGCTCTGTTCCTGTCGCTGAGGCAGAAGGCGCGGTTCTGGCGCATTCGCTGGTGGCGGACCGGCGCATTCCCAAGGGCACTGTTTTGGGCCCAGACCATATCACGCGTCTGGCGGCGGCTGGATTTTCCGAGGTCACAGTCGCGCGACTTGAGGCGGGCGACGTGGATGAGGACACGGCTGCCACGCAGCTGGCGGCGGCTGTGCTGTCGGACGTTGTAGGTATCCGCGCGGCGGGGGCGGGCGCTGGGCGCGTGAACCTTTATGCCGAAGGCTGCGGGATGATACGCGTGGATGCGGAAGTGATTCACCGCGTCAACGCGGTGGAGCCGATGATCACCATTGCCACAGTACCGGATTATCACCGCGTCGATGACGGTGGCATGATCGCAACGATCAAGATCATCTCTTATGCGGTGCGTGAGGATGCTTTGGAAGCGGCCTGTTCCGTCGCTGAAGGCGGCGTATCCTTGGTGGCGCCCGTGTTTCAGACCGCCACCCTGATCGAAACCACGATTGGCGACACACCCTCAGACAAAGGCCGCCGTGCCATGGCGGGACGTGTGGAGCGGATGGGCATGGCATTGACCGAGCGGACCGTAGTGGCCCATGAAGTGACCCCGTTGGCGGGGGCGATAACCGACGCACCAGGGGACATTGTGTTTGTCCTCACAGCGTCCGCAACGTCGGATTCTATGGATGTCGCCCCGCAAGCGTTGCGCGATGCGGGGGGAGAGGTGGAGCGGTTTGGTATGCCGGTGGATCCGGGGAACCTGTTGTTTATCGGAAGCATAGGCGAAAAGGCCGTGATTGGCTTGCCGGGGTGCGCGCGCTCCCCCGCACTCAATGGCGCGGATTGGGTGCTGGAGCGGGTAATCTGTGGCCTGGACGTCAGCCATGATGACATTGCAGGCATGGGTGTGGGCGGTTTGCTCAAGGAAATTCCAACGCGGCCAATGCCGCGTGAAAAAGGCGTTTGATCAGAGCAGTGTGCGTGTGCTGCGGGCGCAGCTACGACCAATGTCTACGGCTGATACTTTGAAATGTTACAAAAAGCGGGTTCTCAAGGAGCGAGGGGGCTGCTTTACTCTCGTTTAATGAAAAACCAAAATCGGGAGGAGCCAATGTCACAGGTCACCATGACTGTGAATGGCAAGGAGATGTCGTCGGACGCCGAAGGACGCACCTTGCTGAGCCAATTTCTACGGGAAAATCTTGGAATGACCGGCACGCACGTCGGTTGTGATACCAGCCAATGTGGCGCCTGTGTTGTGCATGTAGACGGCGTGGCCGTGAAATCCTGCACCATGCTGGCGATGGAAGCGGACGGCGCTGCCGTGTCGACCATTGAAGGCCAAGCGGCTGACGACGGTACGCTGAACACACTGCAGCAAGCGTTTCAGGACCACCACGGTCTGCAATGCGGGTTCTGCACACCGGGCATGATCATGTCTGCGGCGGATCTGCTCAAGACCAACCCAAAGCCGTCCGAAGCAGAAGTGCGCCATCATCTTGAAGGCAACATCTGTCGCTGCACGGGCTACCACAACATCGTTAAGGCGATCATGGCAGCCAGCGGTCAGGACGTGAGCAGCATCGCTGCCGAATAACACCTGCGCCCGCGCAAGAGGAGGCGCGGACGTGGATTTTCGGATCACGGCCAACAGCGTGAGGCCAGTCAGAACGACTGAGGCCCGCATTGGCCCATAGGGAGGAATAACATGCCAAAAGATCATGGCATTGGCGCCAGCCCCAAGCGGCGCGAAGACATCCGGTTTCTAAGCGGAACCGGCAACTATACCGACGATATGAACGTCAACGGTCAGGCTTATGTGCATTTTTTGCGCTCTGACGTGGCACATGGTCGGATCAAATCGATCAATCTGGATGCAGCTTCTGCCATGCCCGGTGTGGTCAAGATTTTCACCGGCGCGGATTTTGAAGGCGTGGGTGGCATTCCCTGTGGGTGGGAAATCACTGACAAACACGGCAATGCCATGCAAGAGCCCGCGCACCCCGTGCTGGCCCAAGGCAAAGTGCGCTACGTTGGCGATCAAATCGCGGCTGTTGTGGCTGAAACGCTTGAGCAAGCCCGTGATGCCGCTGAGGCGATTGACGTGGACATCGAAGAGCTGCCTGCCGTGGTTGATATGGCCGGTGCTCTGGTGGACGGATCCACCAAGGTGCATGACGATCTGACAAGCAACCTCTGCTACGACTGGGGCTTTGTCGAAGAGAACAAGCCTGCGGTGGAAGCAGCATTCGCAGACGCGGCGCATGTGACCACGTTGGAGTTGCGCAACAACCGTTTGATTGCGAACCCGATGGAGCCACGCGTGGCAATCGGCGACTTTGAGCGGGCCAGTGGCAACTCAACACTGTTCACCACCAGCCAGAACCCTCATGTGATCCGTCTGTTGATGGGTGCGTTTGTTCTGGGTATCCCCGAGCACAAGCTGCGGGTGGTTGCGCCTGATGTCGGTGGTGGCTTTGGCACCAAAATCTTCCACTATGCCGAAGAAGCCTTCTGTACCTTTGCAGCAAAAGCGCTGAACCGCGCGGTCAAGTGGACCTCGACCAGGTCTGAGGCGTTTATCTCGGATGCGCATGGGCGTGACCACGTGACCACCATTCAGCTGGCGCTGGACGCGGACAACAATTTTACCGCGGTGCGCACGGACACGATGGCCAACATGGGCGCGTATCTGTCGACCTTTGCGCCGTCCGTTCCCACGTGGCTGCATGGCACACTGATGGCGGGCAACTATAAAACGCCGCTGGTGTATGTTAACGTTAAAGCGGTGTTCACCAACACGGTGCCTGTGGACGCATACCGTGGCGCTGGGCGCCCTGAGGCGACCTATCAGCTGGAGCGTGTGATTGACAAAGCCGCACTTGAATTGGGTCTGGACCCGATTGCGCTGCGCCGTCAGAACTTTATCACCGAATTCCCCTATGCTACGCCAGTGGCGGTGGAATATGACACCGGTGATTATCACGCCACGATGGATGTGCTTGAGAAGATGGCGGATCTGTCCGGCTTTGAAGCACGCCGTAAGGCGAGCGAAGCGCGCGGCATGCTGCGTGGCATTGGCATCAACTGCTACATCGAGGCTTGCGGTATTGCACCGTCCAACCTTGTGGGGCAGCTGGGGGCACGTGCAGGTCTTTATGAAAGTGCCACAGTGCGTGTGAACGCCACAGGTGGTCTTGTTGTGATGACCGGTTCGCACAGTCACGGGCAGGGGCATGAGACAGCCTTTCCGCAGGTGATTGCCGAAATGATCGGGATCGATGAAAGCATGGTCGAGATCGAGCATGGCGACACTGACAAAGCACCAATGGGCATGGGCACCTATGGCTCGCGTTCGCTGGCTGTTGGCGGCTCTGCCATGGTGCGGGCCACAGAAAAGATCATCGCCAAAACCAAGAAGATCGCTGCGCACCTGATGGAAGCTGCTGAGGCCGACATTGAGCTTAAGGACGGCACATTCTCGGTTGCGGGCACGGACAAGTCCGTGGCGTGGGGCGATGTGACACTGGCTGCTTATGTGCCGCACAACTATCCGCTTGAGGATATTGAGCCCGGTCTGGAAGAGACTGCGTTTTATGATCCCGCCAACTTTACTTATCCATCGGGCGCCTATGCCTGTGAGGTCGAAGTTGATCCGGACACCGGCAAAGTCACCATCGAAGCATTCAATGCTGCAGATGACTTTGGCAATGTTGTGAACCCGATGATCGTGGACGGACAAGTTCACGGTGGCATCGGTCAGGGCATCGGTCAGGCGTTGTTGGAAAATGCCGCTTATGACGAGAACGGTCAGTTGCTGAGCGCGTCCTATATGGACTATGCGATGCCGCGGGCCAGTGACCTGCCATTCTATGGCGTGGATCACTCGTGTCAGACGCCGTGCACACACAATCCGTTGGGTGTGAAAGGCTGCGGCGAGGCCGGCGCGATTGGATCGCCGCCAGCGGTTGTGAATGCGGTTGTGAACGCGCTACGCTCTGGTGGTCACGACATTCATCATATCGATATGCCAGTGTCGCCGTCGCGCGTCTGGCAGGCCATGAACGGCTGAGGGAGGATTAGCTATGTATAACTTCGAGTTTGAAAAACCCTCGAGTATTGCCGATGCGGTTGCCGCGCTGGGCGATGAAGAGGCCACAGCGTTGAGTGGGGGGCAGACTTTGCTGCCCACAATGAAGCAGCGTTTGGCGAGTCCGACAAAGGTTGTGAGCCTGCTGGGCATTTCCGAGATGCAGGGCATCTGCACCGGAGATGACGGTGCGTTGTGCATCGGCGGGGCGACCAGCCACGCGGATGTGGCGGCGGGCGCTTCGGCTTATCCGGGTCTTGCGGCTTTGGCTGGCGGGATCGGTGATCCGGCGGTGCGGGCACGTGGGACGGTTGGGGGCTCTTTGGCCAACAACGATCCGGCGGCGTGTTATCCGGCGGGTGCTTTGGCGTCTGGCGCAACAATTGTGACCAATGCGCGTGAGATTGCGGCGGATGACTATTTCCAAGGCATGTTCACCACCGCGCTGGATGAAAGCGAGATCATCACCGAAGTGCGCTTCCCTGTTCCTCAGGCATCGAACTATCAGAAGTTCGAGCAGCCTGCGTCACGTTTTGCGCTGGTGGGTGTGTTTGTTGCCAAATACGCGGACGGTGTGCGCGTTGCGGTGACGGGTGCGTCTGAAGAAGGTGTGCACCGCTGGACTGCCGCAGAAGAAGCTTTGTCGGCGAACTTCTCGGCGGATGCGGTGCCTGCGGCGCCCGGTGCGGATGGCATGATTGCCGATCTGCATGGCACGGCAGCTTATCGTGCGCATCTGGTGGCTGTGCTGACCAAGCGCGCTGTGGCTGCGGCAAGTTGAGTGCTGAGGGGAGCGCCATAACAGGCGCTGCCTCGCCTTACGGCGGTAGAGCCGCCTAACGGCCAATTGGCGCGGGTATTCGCGGATATTTAAGGCAAGAGGAAGGGGCGGAGCGCGAGCTGCCGCCCTTTCTTATTTCGCGGCTTAGAATTCTGCCATGCAGTCTTGGGCTCTGTTGACGGCATTCTGGGGCGTTTTGAGTTTGACCGTGACGGTGCTGGACGTGTCCTGAAATGCAATGAACTCGCGCGCCTCCACAAGATCAGAGACAAACTGCGGATTGTCAAAAACGATGTAGCCGCCTTTGAGCCCGCCGGACAGCGTGCGCGACACTGTGGTGGAGGTGCCGAGATAAAGGTTGCCGTTCAACGAAATGCCGATGGCATGGTCGCCTTCGGGCGGGTCATAGTCTGTGACAAAGGCACCGATATATCCGGCGTCCTGTTGCATGGTGAGACCGGCCTGCACAACGCTGTTTTCGCTGCGCCATTCAATAAAACAGGACTGACGCGAGGCATTTTTGAAGATCGTCCAGTACTTGGCCTTCCAAAACGTTTCGATGGCGTCGCCTTTGGTTGGCAAGACGTCCTCGGACGCGTGGGCGAGCGACGCGGTGCACAGCATAATGCTGGCCGCGCCGGCGATAAGCGAATGAAAAGCGTTAAACCTATTCATTGGTGTGAAATCCCTCCTTAAATGCCTGTTTGTCCGACCTCGGTGATCGGTTGTGACGTAGGTGGTCTGTGCGTCAAGGGTATGGGAAGTGCACGGATTAGTCTATTGTCAGCTCGGGTATCGCGTCGGAACAGGAGCGGCAGATGGTCGGCCAGATTTGGGGCAGTTTCCAGCGCTTGCCGCTTTGGGTGCGGATTTGGATGGTGGTTATTCTGGCGCCGGTCAATTTCGCACCAATGTTCTTTTTTGGGGCGAATCCGTCGACGATTTGGGTGGCATGGCCGAGTGTGGCGAGGATGGCGTTCAACATGCCAATCCTGTAGCAGGCACGGGGGTTTTCGGCGGCGCTGGCCTTTCCGAATTTGGTGTTTTGGCTGCCGTTGGTTGTGGTGCTGATCCTGCGGCCTGCGATGTTTGACGGGGTGCAGGGGAGTTACGCGACGCTGCTTGTGGTGCTGCTGGTCGTGGACGTTGTGTCGCTGGCGTTTGACGGGCTTGAGGCGGTGAAGTGGATGAGGGGGCAGAGGGCGGTGGTGTGATCAGAACTCGATGCCGCCTGATTTAGTCGTTGGCTTCAACAAAAAGTTTTTGAAATCTCAAGTTGTCTTGTTGTGCTTAGGTCAGCGGTCTGCGTTTGGGGGCAGACAATCTTGGTTAATCAGACATTGTTTGAGCAATTCGAATTGGGGTTCGCTTAATTGCCAAAAGGACGGGCAGTGTTTGGATGGAGCCTCCCAATTCTTTATCCCATCAAAGTGCAGAGTGCCGATGACGGTTTCACCGGTTGGCGGGAGCACCGTCGACGTCATGTCTGGTTCCAGACGAATTTTGATCAGCGGGTGAAGGTCCGACAGCACGGTCTCCTGACCGTCGATCAGCGCGACGCCGGAGAAGGAAAGCGCACTGGAATAGCTATAGGACTGTTCGAACGGTGCCACCATTGCGGCATTTTGGTTTTCTCTGGAAGCCTCAATGGCTTTGATGTCTTCCAGATGCTGCCACGGCCCCTCTTTGGTTTTCTGAAAGCGGCCAAACACGATTTTGGGGCCGCGATCCCAATGTCCTAGTTCGCTTTGCCCGCCTAGGGGTGCCAACTTGTCTAGGAAATTCGTTACAGTCAGGCGGTCCCTTTCGGAACCTGTCGCGTTTTCCGGGACGTCATGGATAGGCGCGCATTCTGACAGCACCGGATTTGTCGTTGGTGGCGTCTCTTTTTCGACGTGTGCGGTCACCGCATGAGTTAACCAAGCGACAAGACAAACCGAAAAAATCATCGCCGTTATGACGGCCTCGAACGGAGGTTTTGCGAACTTGAGTCTCAAGTCTATTTACTCCGGCTTCCGCGCCACAAAATCGACCAGCGCAGACATACCGGAGTGGCCGCGGCCTTCTTGGACTTCGCGTTCGTAAGCACGGCATTCGAGGATGTCCCAGCCGACGAAAGCGGCGCGCAGGATCACGTCGGTGTACATGTTTTCGCGAAACGGCGGGCCGCCGGTGCCAAACTCCAGCTGTTTGGGCGTGTAGCCGTGCAGCATCACGAGACCGCCGGGTTTTGTGGCGTCTTTCATGCGCTGAAACTGGATGCGGCGGCCGTCAGGGCCGACGAACTGAATGAAGATGCCGGCAACAAGGTCGTAGGTCTCGGCGGGCCATGTATCGCGCAGCACGTCGGTTTGGCGGATATCGAGGGTGACGCCTTTGGCCGCTGCCAAATCATGGGCGCGGGCGATAGCAGTGGGGGCGAACTCGAGCGCGGTGACGCGCAGGCCGTTTTCAGCCATGAAGACAGAGTTGCGACCTTCGCCGTCGGCCACGGCCAATGCACTTTGACCTGTGATCAGGTGTTGGTCGTGGTCCAAAAGAAATTGGGTAGGGGCGGTGCCAAACACGTAGTCGTCAGAGCTGGAATAGCGGTCTTCCCACATGGAGATCCTTTCACCAGATACCTGGAATTAGCCGGAATCGCGTTTGTTGCTGATAGGCGGCGTATCCGTCGAGATCTTGGACCAGCAGCTGTTCTTCACCAATGATACGGATGGCGAGCAAGAACGCCAGTGCCATGCTGACAAAGACGGCCAGCCAACTGCCAAGCAACAGGGAGGCAAAGAGGAAAAACGGAATCAGGCACGCGTAAAATGGATGGCGCACGATGGCGTAGGAGCCTGTTGTGACCACCGTGTGCGCGCGCTCTTCCTGAAGGCGGACGTTGGGCACAAGGAAGCTGTTCTCGAGCATCGTGTGATAGATACCATAGTATGACGCAACCATACCAACAGCGCCGAGCCATTGCAGCCAAACAGGCACAGATGACCAACCAAAGCGGATGGCATCAAAACCGGGCACGATAATCCAGAGCGCAATCAGAGCCATGATGCCGGCCATCATGAATTTGTCCCAGAGCGGTTGATCCTTGGCCATGGGTTTGGTGCGCTCCTCAAGTAGGGCCGGGTTGGCCCGTGCCAGTCCGACGGCCGCCAGCAAGGTAACCACAGAGAACAGGCCGAGAAACACCCACGCTGCCAGCCAGAGCACAGTGCCCGCAGTGCCAAAGAGGATGGCGCCCATCACGACCACCTCTGCCGCAACAAGGATCAGCGCCTTGTGCAGGATCGCGGGGGATGTTGGTTGATTTGTCTGGGTCATCTCATCGCTACGTTTGTTACAAACAAAAACGGCCCGGAAAATCCGAGCCGTTTCATAATGTCGTATTTGACTGTCATTACTTAGGAAGCGGGCCGATCATCATGATCATTTGGCGGCCTTCCATCTTGGGCATGTTTTCGACCCTGCCCATTTCCTTGATGTCCACTGCCACGCGTTCAAGCAATTCACGACCCAGGTTCTGGTGGGCCATCTCGCGGCCACGGAAGCGAAGGGTGATTTTGACCTTGTCGCCGTTTTCCAAGAACTTGTAGACGTTGCGCATTTTGACTTCGTAGTCGTGCGTGTCCGTGTTGGGGCGGAATTTGACCTCTTTGACTTCGATCGTCTTCTGCTTTTTGCGTGCCTCGGATTCGCGCTTCTGCTGTTCATATTTGAACTTGCCGAAGTCCATGATTTTACACACGGGCGGATTTGCATTCGGAGAGATCTCTACGAGGTCGAGACCCGCCTCAGCAGCCATGATCATGGCCTGAGCAGGGGTTACGACGCCGGCGTTTTCGCCTTCTGCACCGATCAACCGGATTTCCGGGGTGCGGATACGGTCGTTTACACGAGGGCCGGTATCGCGCTGGGGCGGTGCGTTGTGGGGTCTGCGGGCTATGGTTTTGTTCCTTCAATAGCGGAGTGCCTATGGGACGCTAAGGTATTCGCGGTTTACCGCCGTTACAACAGCCGAATTGCGCGGGATTGAGCCATTTACTGCCAGTTTCCCCCTTGAGGCTGGACCAAATGGCAGGCAACTCATGAAACTGAAGGCCCGGGCGGTTTTGATCGGGGTGTGAAGCAAGGGAGTTTTTACTCATGAAGAATCTTATTGTCGTGATTGTGTTGGTGGCTGCGGCGGCCGTTGCTTATTTGGTTTTGGCTCCAAAAAGTGCTGAAGAAGCGGCGCCGATGACCGAAACCGAAACTGTGCCAGCTGTCGAAGCGGTGACAGAAGAAGTTGAAGAAATTGTGGAGGAGGCAACCGAAACGGCGACGGATATTGCCGAGGAAGCAGCGGACGTTGTGGAGGAGGCAGTGGGCACCGCGACAGACGCGGCCACCGACGCGGTTGAGGGTGCCACAGAGGCCGTGACCGACGCAGTTGATGAAGCTGTAGAAGGTGCCACTGATGCGGTGAACGATGCTGTTGAAGGCGCTACCGATGCCGTTGAAGGTGCAACTGATGCGGCAACTGATGCGACTGAGTCCGCAACTGAGACTGCGAGTGAGGCCACTGAAGCTGCAACCGAGACTGTGGCCGAAGAAGCCACAGAAGCGGCAACAGAAGGTACGAACAGCATGCTGGACCTGCTGTCTCCTGAAGGGTTCAACTATGACAAGGTTGTCGAAATGGTCGACGGCTCTGAGCTTGACCTGATGAAGAAAACCGCGCTGAAGACCGCACTGGACAGCGCCAAGGACAATCCGGAACTGCTGACGCAGGTGCTTGATCAGATCAAAGGCGCGCTGGGTCTGTAACGACCCCGCTGGTTGAGTATAGACGCCCCCAACTGCGAGGTTGGGGGCGTTTTCGTTTGGGCAGGGCGATATGCGCGGGATTGGTGCCGGTCTGCGCCGGTTTTAGACGGCGACAGGCTTTTCACGCCCGCGCAGAACAGCCCACATAAGGCCGAGCGCCAGCAGGCCAAACACCAATCCCATGACGGATCCGGGTTTCACACCGCCAAACGCCCCCACAAATATCGCGTCGTGAAAGTTGATGGCGGCAATGCCAAAGGCCCCGATCAGCAAAGATTCGGTTGTGCCGCGAATGGCACCATAAAGGGCAATCAAGGCGATCGTCAGTTGCCGGCCCAGAAAAAGCCCGGCGACCGAGCCAAGCGACGCAGCCTCACCGGTCAGTGATTTCAAGCCCGGATTGTTTGCAGGGTTAAGGTAGGCCGGAATAGTGAACAGCAGGATGATTGTCGCGAGAGCGCCCAAGGCTATCCTGATCCATAAAGCATGTTTGAAAGTTGTCATTGTCTGTAATCCTATCAATCTATCTTTCCGGAAAGATAAATTGCTCTATTGTGATCGGCAAGAAGAATCTTCAGGTTCAGGAGAGCACCAAGAGCGGAGAGATGTGTGGCGGCTTCTGACAATGACACGCGAGTACCCGATGTGCCCGTTGCCGCGCGGATTGTTCCGGCGCTTTTTCGCAGCAGAAACATCATCTGGGACAATGATCATCGCATTGTTGAGGCGCATGGGGTGACATGGTCGCAATTTGTGACCCTGATTTCGTTGCAATCTGCCGGTCCCGAATTGGTCTTGTCACCCACCCAACTGTATTCCGCGGTGCAAGTCAGTTCTGGTGGTCTCACAAAGATGCTGACCGGGCTTGAAAAGGACGGTTACGTCGATCGCGTCCCAAACCCGCAGGACAAGCGCAGTCGGTTGGTCAAATTGACACCGACGGGAGATCGCAAAGCCCGCGGCATTTCAAAGGAACTTTTGGCGGCAAACCAGACACTGATTGGCGGGATTTTGACAGACGCGGAAACGGAGCAACTGGCGGCGCTTTTGAGGAAACTCTTGATTGGGCTGCAGCAGTCGCCCTTGTCGTAGGCTGGTTTTTGGGCGGCCTGAAAATAGGGTGATTCAAAAGAAAAGCGCCCCTGATCTCGTGACCGAAGGCGCTTTAATTGTTTCTGGTAAGTCTCAGTCTAGGAAGGCTTTTTCCACCACGTATTGCGCAGGTTTGGAGTTCGCGCCTTCTTCCAGACCAGCTGCTTCGAGCATGGCTTTGAGTTCGAGGTTGAACGCCAAATTGCCACAGATCATCGCGCGGTCGTTTTGCGGGCAGAGCGGCTCTACGCCGAGGTCTTTGTAAGCTTCGCCGGAGTTGATGAGGTCGGTGATCCGGCCCATCTTGGCGCTCTCTTCGCGGGTGGTGGTGGGGTAGTATTTGATCTTCTTCCAGAAACCTTCGCCAATCACCTCATTCAGCAGTTCGTCTTCTTTGAGCGAGTCAATGATGTTGCGGCCATAGATCAGCTCATCCGCCTGACGGCAGGTGTGGGTGATGATGATCTCGTCGTAATCCTCATAGGTCTGCGGCTCGCGCAGCAGGGAGGCAAAGGGCGCGAATCCGGTGCCGGTGGCAAAGAACCACATGCGTTTTCCCGGGATCAGCGCGTCGTGCACCAGCGTGCCAACGGGCTTGGGTTTCATAAAGATTTCGTCGCCCACTTTGATGTGCTGCAATTTGGAGGTCAGCGGACCGTCCTGCACCTTGATCGAGTAGAACTCCATTTCCTCTTCCCAGCTGGCAGAGGCGATGGAATAGGCGCGCAGCAGAGGCACCTGTTTGCCGGTCTTGGGGTTTACTTCGCCCATCAGGCCGATCATCACAAATTCGCCCGAGCGGAAGCGCAGCGATGCGGGGCGCGTGCATTTGAACGAAAACAGACGGTCGGTGTAGTGCTTTACCTCGGTCACGGTTTCGGTGTTTGGCAGCTTCGGGGCCTTGGCGGCGGGCGCGGTTGTCACGGGTGTTTGCTCGTTCATAATCACATCTCGGGCAGGAGTAACCCTTGCCCCTCATCTAGCAGTTTCAGGTGTCATTTAAAGGCATATCGGCAATGCGGCTTTGATTTAACGCAAGGTCGCATTACGATTTTGCTATGTGTTAGCCGCGCATGCGGGCCTGATAGTCATGGGCTTTCCAGTCGGCTCGGAAGGTCCATTCGGCCTCGGGCTGACGTTTGGCGAGGTCGTCGGAAATTTCCACTTCGTCAAAGCCGACGCGTCGGGCCATGGCGTATTGGTCGGAAATCACATGGCCCTTGGCGCGCAGGCGGCCTTGGTAGCCGTTCAGGCGCAA
This sequence comes from Shimia sp. SK013, assembly GCF_001292625.1. Taxonomy (GTDB): domain Bacteria; phylum Pseudomonadota; class Alphaproteobacteria; order Rhodobacterales; family Rhodobacteraceae; genus Shimia. The sequence continues at coordinate 747,847 of NZ_LAJH01000009.1, read as the reverse complement.
ATGGCGTGCAATGGTAAAGCCGCGTCCGTCGGCGAATGATGGGAAATCCACGCGGATCATTTCAACGCCTGCAAGACTTTTGGCCAGTTCGGCAGGGTCGGTGTCGGAAGGCACGTCCAGGGCGGAGACGTCGTTGGCGGCTTCGTCCAGCGGTACAAAGGCGCCTGTGTAGTCGTCTGCGCCAAAGCCTGTATCGGTTACAATCACAGTCATGTTGTTTCTCCTGATCGCACCATTTTGCCATTCACAAAATGGATGCCACACTCGTCTTTGTCCTGTCCGCGCCAGCGGCCAGACCTAGGGTCTTGGCCTTTGGCCACTTTGGACGTGCAGGGTGCACAGCCAATCGAGGGATAGCCTTGCGCCACAAGCGGGTGACGGGGCAGGCGGTTTTCTTCCATGTAGTCGCGCACGTTTTCCGGCGCCCAATGGGCCAACGGGTTGACCTTGATGCGACCGGTGAAATCTTCGACTTCGAAGAAATCCAGCGCGGCGCGGGTGCCCGATTGAAACCGTTTGCGTCCCGTGATCCAGCCGTCATAGCCGCGCAGCGCCTTTTGAAGAGGGCGCGTTTTGCGCAGGCTACAGCAGGCATCGGTGTCGCGTTGGTGCAGGGTGCCGTCCGCATCTTCGGCGGCCAGCGTGGCGTCAGACGCGCGGATGATCTGCACGTTTTCAAGGTGCAACCGTTCGGCTAGTTCCTGTTGATAGACCAGCGTTTCGGCAAACAGCATCTCGGTGTCGACAAAGATCACCGGAAGTGTGCGATCCACAACAGCAGCCATGTGCAGCAGCACAACGGATTCCGCGCCAAAGGAAGACACCAGCGCCAGTTTTCCGGCCTGCGGATCTTTGAGCGCTGCCTGCATCACAGAAGTGGCCGAGTGATGGCGGTATCGTAGGTTTAGTGCATCCACTTTGGCTTGCAGCGGGTCAACGCGGGTTGACCCCGGCGCAAGGCCGGTGGTCAGCGGAGAGGTGAGTGGGGACAGCCCATCATGCTGCATTGGCCCGAACCTTAGCGTCTTGTGCCTCCGGATAGAGGTAAGCTTTGAACGGGGCCAAGCCAAGGCGACGGTAGGCCGCGAGGAAGGTTTCCGCCGGACTGTCGCGCAGCTCCAGATAGCCGTTCACCAGCCGTTCGATAGCCGGAACGATTTCGTCATAGGCAAAACCGGGGCCTGCGCGCTCGCCAATGGCGGCATCCCAAGTGGCGTCGCCACCCAGCGTGATCTGGTAGTTTTCCACCCCAGCGCGGTCCAGACCCAGAATGCCAATGTGGCCCACGTGGTGGTGGCCACAGGCGTTGATGCAGCCCGAGATTTTGACCTGCAAGTGGCCGATATCGTGCTCAAGCTTCAACTCGTCAAACCGTTCCGCGATCTTCTGCGCAACCGGGATCGAGCGTGCTGTTGCAAGCGCGCAGTAGTCCATCCCGGGGCAGGCAATGATGTCGCTGATCAGGCCGATGTTGGCCGTGTGGAGGTCAACGTCGCGCAGGGCGGCGTAGACGACGGGCAAGTCGGATTTGTGCACATGTGGCAGGATCACGTTCTGCTCGTGGCTGATGCGCAGCTCGTCATGGCCAAAGTCACGTGCAATCTGTGCCAGCGCGCGCATCTGGGCCGAGGTGGCATCGCCAGGCGTGTCGCCGTGTTTTTTGAGAGACACCGTAACAACGGCATAGCCGTCCACGCGGTGCGCGGCCAAATTGGTGTCTGCCCAGCTGCGGAACGTCGGGTTGGCGTCATAGGCAGTGTCGTAATCTACGGTTGGCGCATTTCGGAAGGCAGGGGCCGCGAAGTGCGCTTTGATGTCCTCAAAGAGCGCCTGATCGACGCCGGAGAATGTCGGTTTGATCTGCGCAAAGCGTTCGTCGACGCGTGCGCGGATGTCTTCAAGACCGTGCTCGTGCACGGTGATCTTGATACGGGCCTTATATTTGTTGTCGCGACGGCCGATCTGGTTCCAGACCGAGACTGTGGCCTCGATGAAGGGCAGCAAGTCTTCTCGGGGCAAGAAGTCGTGCAGGACTTTGCCAATCATTGGCGTGCGGCCAAGGCCACCACCAACAAGCACTTGATAGCCCACAACGCCGGCGTCGTTTTTCACGATGCGCACAGCCAAGTCATGCGCCTTGAGCACGGCGCGATCCGCAGCGGCACCGCTGACAGCGATCTTGAACTTGCGGCCCATGAACTGAAATTCTGGGTGATCTGTTGACCATTGGCGGATCAGTTCGGCCAGTGGGCGCGGGTCTTCGATTTCGTCCGCAGCAGCGCCGGCGAAATGATCGGCGGTCACGTTGCGGATGGTGTTGCCCGAGGTCTGGATCGCGTGCATGCCAACTTCGCCCAAAGCGTCGAGCATGTCAGGCACATCGGTCAGCTTGGGCCAGTTGTATTGGATGTTCTGACGGGTGGTGAAGTGGCCGTAGCCCTTGTCCCACTTGTCTGCCAGCAGTGCGAGGGTGTCCATTTGGGCGGACGACAGTGTGCCATAGGGAATGGCGACGCGCAGCATGTAGGCATGCAGTTGCAGATAAAGGCCGTTCATCAGGCGCAGCGGCTTGAATTCATCCTCGGTCAGGTTGCCGGCCACGCGGCGTTCGACCTGTGCGCGAAACTGAGTGTTGCGCTCGGCCAAGAAAGCTTTGTCGAAGTCGTTGTAATGATACATGGGTGCGCTCCTGCGTGCCTGTTACTGGCCGACGGCCTGCTTGCCGTGGAAATAGTTGGAGGGGCCAGTGCGGCGGAAATCCTCGCGGAAGTGGGTTGGTTCTGGGCCGTTGTCGCTGGCGACAGCGTCCGCCAGATACGCGCCAACGATTTCGCCAACCTGCTGCTCTGCCTCAAGCAGACGCAACTGGGCGTGGGCTTCGTCGGTCAGCAACTCGGCCAGTGGCAGGTCGCGAGTCCAGCCGTTGTCGGCGGTCAGATAGATCACGTCGCCCTCGATAAGGGCGTTTGCGGTGACAACTTTGGGTGTGAATGCGCGTGGCACTGTCTCTCTCCCGTTTGAGAACTTGAGTAATATATAGGAAATATTCCCGCATCAGCGCCAGATGTGTGGAGAAATAGAAACGCTTGTTCCTCGCTAAGGTCCGTGTTAGGCCGGAATTCCGAAAATACGAGGGAAACGGGATGGCATTGCGCATCGACGACATGGATCGGAAAATTCTTGGCGAATTGCAGCGCGACGCGGCGCAATCGTTGGACGAAATCGCCAAGCGGGTGGGGTCAAGCAAGACACCTGTGTGGAACCGGATTCGCAAATTACGCGAGGCGGGGGTGATCAAACAGCAGACGGTGCTGCTTGATGCCGAAGCGCTTGGTTTTGAGGCGTGTTTCTTTGTTTTGATCCGCACCAGCGAACATGAATCCGATTGGCAGGCAAAGTTCCTGACGGCGCTGCGCGAACGTCCCGAGGTGCAGGAAGCGCATCGGTTGGCCGGTGATATCGACTATATCCTCAAGGTTCAGGTGCAGAACGCGCGGGCCTATGACAGTTTTTATCAGGCGCTGATTTCAGAGGTAAAGGTGCACAACGTGACAGCACTTTTGTCGATGGAAGAAATCAAGTCCACGACAATGCTGCCGCTGTGAGCCCAAAAGGCCGGTCTGTATCACGGTGGTATTGCGTCGGTATCGCGTCGGTGGCGTTTTTGGGTCGCGACGTAGGGCGTTAGACCGTGACCTCCAGCCGTTCCAGCCCGTGGAAGTGGTAGGCATTGGCGTATTGCGGCGTGCCTGCGAGCGCGAGGTTGGGGCAGCGATCAAACAGGATCGGCAGCGCTATTTTCAATTCAAGACGGGCCAGCGGCGCGCCGACGCAGAAATGCAGACCGCCGCCAAATGCTGTGTTGGTTTGGATTGCGCGGGTGGGATCAAACGTGTTGGGATCGGACCATCCTGCAGGGTCGCGGTTGGCAGCACCCAGCATCAGGGCAATTTGATCCCCCCGTTTGAAAGTATGGCCTGCGACCTCGATGTCCTCGTAAGCGTAGCGGGTGAACATGTGCAGTGGCGGATCATATCGCAGGATTTCCTCGACCGTTCGATCAATGCCCTCAGGCGCCAGCCACGTCGGGTTGATGCCGGTCTCCAGAAGCGTTTTCACCCCGTTGCCCATCGAATGCACAGTGGCCTCATGCCCCGCGTTGAGCAAAAGAATGCATGTGGTGATCAGCTCATCGGTTGAGAGTTTCTCGCCTTCTTCCTCGGCGGCGATCAGGCGTGAGATCAAATCCTCGGACGGGGTTTTGCGGCGGTCGTTTATGTAGTCAGTCAGATACGCGATGAAGTCGCGGGCCGCGGTGTTGGCGGCGTCCTCATCCGCGCGGGTGCGACCGGCGGTATACATTTTCACCATGTCATTGGACCACTTGAGGAACTGCGGGGCCATGTCATCCGGCACGCCAAGCAGGCGGGCGATGGTGATCAGCGGCACCTGCGTGCAGAAGGTGTCCAATAGGTCGAATTGGGTGTCGGGGAACTGATTGATCAAGTCATGACAGAGTGTTTCGACACCATCGGCAAGCGCGGCGATGGAGCGCGAGGTGAACGCGCGGAGCACCAGAGCGCGCAGGCGGGTGTGACGCGGGGGTTCCAGCTCGAGCATCGAGTGGGCCTCGACCCTGTAGAAGTCGGCAACATGTTCCGGGATTTCCGGGGCGAACTCCGGCGGGACTTCACGACCAAATTTGCGGTTCTTAAACAGCGCGCTGACCAGATCGTGCGACATGGCGGCGGGCATTTTGTAGTCATCCCAATGCACCAACGGACCAGCGTCGCGGGCCGTGTCGTAAAAAGGGTAGGGATTTTGAACAAAATCCGGTGCGGTCGGGGATTGGGTCAGAGTCTTCATGCGTCAGCTTTTGACCAGATGGACAGGAAAGGCAAGAGGGGCGCCGCGACACAACGTTGCGCGGGGCGCGGACCTTGGGCGGTGCGGGCAGATACGTGCATTTTTTGGACCACACTTGCGCCGACTCGCAGCCCATTCCAAAAGCCGCTAGCTTGTCCGTTATGACAAACCGGATCAGGCACCGTGCAGCGATTCTGCTGTTTTCCTTGCTGGCCATTGCGGCCGTGGCGGGAGGCGTGTGGCGGTATGGCTATGGGCAGGCACTTGAACAGTTGCACCGGCGTGGCGAGGCGGATCTGGCACTTGCAGCGGACCGTTTGACCGCTCAGTTGCAGCGATATCAAGAGCTTGCGGTTTTGATGGCTGAACACCCGACGCTTTTGGCCTTGGCCGAAGGGCGTGGCGATAGCGCGGCCGCGCGCGCTTTGTTGTTAGAAGCAGCCGACAAGACATCGGCGCTGGATTTGATTTATGCCGATCCATCGGGGCGGGTTTTGGCGTCGGCACGCTCGGATGATTTGAGTATCGGGTCCGTGGGGCAAACCCCATATTTCGAACGGGCTTTGCATGGCGCTTTGGGCACGCATCACGCGGTGGATGCGCGCCATGACACACGTGCGTTTTACTTTGCGGCCCCGACATTCGGCACGGATCGCAAGGTGCAGGGCGCGTTGGTGGTGGTGGTTGATGTGGTCGTGGTTGAGGAGAACTGGCGCGGCGACGGCCCTGCGGTGGTTTTTTCCGATCCGGCGGGGGAGGTGTTTATTTCCAATCGCTCGGAGCTTTTGTTTTGGTCGCGCGCGGAGGGCGATGTGGGCTTGAAGCCGCCGCAAGGGGCAGCGCCGCCGTTTTTGTCCTATCGGCACGGGGCATACGAGATTTGGCAGCTTGATTGGGGACCGTATTTGCCGTCGCGGGGATTGCATATTGTGCAGGACTTGCCGGTGATCGACATGCTGGGCGAGGCGATCGTCGATGCAGCGCCCGCGCGTCGTCTCGCAGCGTTGCAGGCGGGGTTTGTGGCGGCGGTTGCTTTGGCGTTTGGGTTGATGTTGTGGTTGGCGACGGAGCGGCGGCGGGTGTTGGCACTGGCCAATGCCGAGCTTGAAGCGCGGGTCGCTGCGCGCACGCAGGCCTTGAGCCAGACCAACGCGGCCCTACGCCGGGAGGTGACGGAACGCGAGGAAGCGGAGGCGGCGTTGAAGAAGGCGCAGGATGATTTGGTGCAGGCTGGCAAGCTGAGCGCGTTGGGACAGATGAGCGCGGGGATTTCACACGAGTTGAACCAGCCGCTGATGGCGATTCAGACATTTGCCGAAAACGGGGAGCGGTTTCTGGAGCGCGGCAACGAAGGCAAGGCGGGTGAAAACCTTGGTCGCATCGCACAGATGGCGACCCGAATGGCGCGTATTATCAAGAACCTGCGGGCCTTTGCCCGCAATGAAAGCGAGCCGATGGGGCGGGTGGATTTGATCGCTGTGATCGATCAGGCGGTGGAGCTTACTGGCGCGCGTCTGCGTCAGGAAGATGTCACACTGTCGTGGCGCGGCGGTGCGCCTGTGTATGCTTTGGGCGGCGAGGTGCGTCTCGGGCAAGTGTTTGTAAACCTGATCAACAATGCGGCGGATGCCATGGCGGACAGTGCAACCCGCCACATCGAAATCTCTATGCAAACCGAGCCAAGATTGATGGTGCAGGTGATGGACAGCGGCCCGGGCATCGATGAGCCTGACCGGATTTTCGACCCGTTCTACACGACCAAGGAGGTTGGTAGTTCTGAGGGCATGGGGCTTGGACTGTCGATCAGCTATGGGCTTGTTCAAAGCTTTGGCGGCAAGATTAGGGGTGCCAACCGGCTTGAAGGTGGGGCTGTATTCACAGTCGAGTTGGACCGGTGGAGCGAAAAAGAGGAGAACGCGGCATGACGGCGCCGGTTTTGGTTGTGGATGATGACCCGAATGTGCGCGAAGCACTTGGGCAGACGTTGGAGTTGGAGAATATTCCGGCGGTTGCGGCGGGCTCGTTTGTAGAGGCCAAGGATTTGATTGTGCCGGGCTTTGGCGGGGTGATCCTGTCGGATATGCGCATGCCGGGGCGGGACGGGTTTCACCTTTTGGCTTATGCACGCGAAGTGGACGCCGAGCTGCCGGTAATCTTGTTGACCGGTGAGGGCGACATCCCGATGGCGGTCAAGGCGATGGCGCAGGGGGCGTTTGGCTTTCTGGAAAAACCTTGTGCGCCGTCAGAATTGGTGGCGGTGATAACCCGCGCGCAAAAAGCCCGCGGCATGGCGTTGGAGAACCGGCGCTTGAAGGCACAGCTTGAAACCGGCGATGCGGCAGCGCGGTGGTTGTTTGGCACATCCGAGCGGGCAGAGGCGCTGCGCCGACAAGTGCGGCATGTGGCGCGGATCGGCGCCGAAGTGTTGGTCACAGGCGCGCCGGGTACAGGTATTTCCAAGGTCGCCGAAGTCATCCACCTGTGTTCACCGCACAGCGAGGGTCCGTTTGGCAAACACACCGCGTCTGGCATGGATGTGGCGCGGTTTGAACAAGCAGTGGCGGACGCCAAAGGGGGCAGTTTGTTTCTGGACGACATTCAGGCGATGTCGATGGAGACGCAATTTGCCCTGATGGGCGCGATGGATCGGGACGGGGTGCCGCGCCTGATTTTTGGCAGCACGGCGCGGTTGGAGGACGCCGTGGGTGCGGGTCAGTTGCACGCGGACCTGTATTACCGGCTGGACGGATTGCAGGTGCGCATACCAGCATTGTCCGAGCGGACTGAGGATATCCCGGTCCTGTTTCGGCACTATGTTGCACAAGCCGCCGAGCAGGCTGGCGTGCGTGCGCCAGAGGTCACGCCAGATGTGCTGAGCGGTTTGATGGCGCGGGAATGGCCGGGCAATGCCCGCGCCTTGATGAGCGTCGCCATGCGGTTTGCGCTGGGGTTGTCCGGTGAGGAAAGCCGTGATGCGCGGTTGGGCTTGGCAGACCAGATGGCGCAGGTGGAACGGACCTTGTTGCAGGAGGCCTTGCGCAAGCATGATGGACGCGCGGCGGCAGTTGCTGAGGCGCTGAAACTGTCTCGTCGGACGTTGTATGATAAGCTGGAAAAATACGGATTGCGGCCAGAAGATTTCAGGTGAGGACAAGGCATGGTGGACACTGCAAAGACCGCGTTCGAGATGATTTCCGGTATGAATCCCGAGTTGAAGAACGGCCTCTATGTCTTTACGATAACTCGGGAAAAAGAAGTATTGGAACGGTTGTTGCCGGAGGCTTTGTGCCTGTATCGCGAGGCCGAAGGGCTGTCGATGATCTTGCCGGTGGCCGTCGCCGCGCGGGAAGGTTTTGACACGGATCAGCCGATGCGGTGCATCACGCTCAACGTGTATTCCGCGCTTGAGGGCGTCGGGCTCACGGCGGCGGTGGCCACGGAATTGGCAGCACACGGCATTGCCTGCAACATGGTGGCAGCCTATCACCACGACCACGCCTTTGTGCCAGCGGCGCAGGCGGAAAACGCGGTGCGCATTCTTAAATCTCGGCAACAGGCGGAAGCGGCAGGCGAAGCGTAAACCTGTTAGCGATATCAGAATGCCCGCACTGCATCTGGACTTTGTCGCAGTTTGCGGGGAAAAATGACGCTGAGGCGAGCGAACAGGACATTCCTTTTGACCGAGACAACCGAACAAATCACTTCGGGCACCCGAGGGCAGCATTGGCGCGCGGTGGCGTCGATGTTTGCATTAAATGGCGCGTTGTTCGGCGTCTGGGCCTCGCGCATACCGGCAATCAAAGACCTGCATTCCCTGAGCCATTCGCAGCTTGGCGGTTTGCTTTTGCTGTTGGCCGCTGGCGCGATTGTGGCGTTTCCGGTGGCGGGTTGGTTGAGCGATCGGCGCGGAGCCGCACAGGTGACGCGGATTTTGGGCGTGCTGAATGGGCTTGCGCTGTTTGCGTTGGCCTTGGCTCCGAGCCCGGTGACGTTGGGGTTGGTTCTTTTGGCCTTTGGGGCCTTTCACGGCGCGATGGATGTCACCATGAACGGCTGGGCCGCGGAGGTGGAGCGGTGGGCCAAGCGCCCGCAGATGTCGACCTATCACGCGATGTGGTCCTTGGGGGCCGGTATCGGTGCTGGCACCGGGTATCTGGCGATCACCTTTGGGTTTGGGCTTTTGATGCATTTTCTGATGGCGGGCGGCGGTTTGTTGTTTGTTGCGCTGCTGTTTTCGCAGGATGGCTGGGTGTCGCAGGTCAACACAGCCGCGAGAGAGTCGGTGTTTTCGCTGCCAAAAGGCGGGTTGATCCTTGTTGGATTTCTGGCGATGTGCGCGTCGATGGGCGAAGGCGCCATGGCGGACTGGAGCGCGATTTACATGCGTGACGAAATTGGTGTGCGACCTGAGTGGGCGCCTATTGGGTTCGCGATTTTCTCGGCTGCGATGGTTTTGACGCGGCTTTCCGGCGGCTGGTTGACCCGACTGGCCCCGCCACATCAAGTGGCGCGGGTATGCGGTTTGATTGGCAGCGGCGGCATGGCTTTGGCGATATTAAGCCCGTCCATTTGGGGCACGCTGGTGGGATTTGTGCTTTTTGGCATCGGGCTTGCGTTGATATTCCCGCTGGCCTTTAGCCGCGCGGCCAACGATCCGGACACGCCACAGGGCCAAGCATTGGCCGGTGTGGCCACGCTGGGCTATGGCGGCATTCTGTTGGGGCCGCCGGTGATGGGGTTCATCGCCTCGGCCACATCGTTGACAGTCAGCTTTGCGGTGCTGGCTGCAATGGCTCTGATGATCACTGTGTTGGCGGGCGCATTGAAAGTACCGGAGTAAATCGCAGAGGCGCGCGTTCTGTTCTTGCAGCAGATCCGGGCGGTCTATTCCGCAGGCGTCTTGCCTTCGCATCGCTCAAGTTGGTCAACTTGGTGCAGGGCGAGAGTCCTGCTTGCGGTGAAGCCGCCGCGCACATGATCCCACCACGCGCCGACGTAGGAGCGCTCGGCGGTGGCGTGAAACACCTCGGGCGCGACGCGGTGCAGGGTGGGCAGGCGGGTCCAAGCCACATTTGGAAAGCTGTGATGCTCGTTGTGATAACCGGTGTTGAACAACAGCCAATTGATGGGGCCATAGCTTGAGCGTGTGGGGTTCACCAGATCGTCGCCGGGATGTTCGGAGAGTGATTGGCCAAGGTTTGTGATGCCGAGCTTTCCGAGAAAGAGTGAGAGCGACCAGATATGGTAGAGCAGCGCCCATGGGCCAAGTAGGGCCAGCATCACAAGGTTTGAGAGAAGGCTGACAACTATGTAGGGACGGGCCTCTGCTGAGGTGGGGCTTGTCCCGGTGAAGCGCGGCATGGGATCGCGATTGGGGCGGCCAGACAGCTTGCGGTATAGGCGCGGCATGATTTGGCCCGCGAGAAACACCGAGCCAAGCGGCAGAGCATGGATAAAGAGCGTTAGGGCCGTGAGCAGCGGTTGCCACGTGGGATGCGCGCGGAACACCGATTGGCGGGCTTGCAGGGCGCAGATGTCTTCGTGTTCGTAGTCGTTGTCATAGTCGCCCACAAAGGGGTGGTGGCTGGTGACGTGCTGATGCTGATAGGTGAGCTGCTTGCCGTAGCTGGTGAGGATGAACTCGAGACTGAGGTCGAAGGCGAGCTTTGGGGCGGGGCCGCGGAATATCAGCTTGTGGCAGGTTTCGTGGATCAGGGAACTGGCCGAGTGATAGACCAGTTGCCCGAGGATGAACGCAGTGAGGCCGATGACCCAGATGGGTTGGCCTGACACCAGCCATGCAATGCCCCAATGGACGGCCAGCAGGATTGGCAGCGCGAGCGCCGTGAGCGGTTGCGGACCTGCGAGGTCGGCAAGGTCCGGATGGGCCGCAAGCGCCTCTTTGCGCATCTCGTTGTGGCGTCGGGATTGCGGGGAGATACCAGAGGGTCGGGGTGTGAGTTGGGATGCGGTCATTGGGTCATTTCAAACAAGGTGTGATGAACCGCGCCAGAGTAGCGTCATGGTGAAGGCGGTCAATGCGGCGATTCGAAGTTGAGCGGTCTGGACGTGTTTCTTGGGGCAGACAGGTTGTGCGGAGTTTCGCACAAGTGCACCGAATGGCCGTGCGGGAATTCGCACATGGAGGTGGCGTGAGTGTATCAGTCACCTTCACATTATCGGGCAAGCATTTGAAATTATATATTTTTAATTCGATTGTTCGAGTGAGGTAACAAAATGTTGAGCGCAACAGATGAGGTTGTCACTCTTTGCACACACGGCGCTGGGAGGCGCTGACTGTTTTTGACTACCGACACTCTGGGAGGAGACATCCATGAAATTCCTGACCACCGCCGCCACTGCGATGGCGCTGACTGTAACTGGTGCGGGCATTGCCGCAGCAGGTTGTGACGATGGCGAAATCGTCGTTAAGTTCAGCCACGTGACCAACACCGACAAGCACCCTAAGGGCATTGCTGCGTCGCTTTTGGAACAGCGTATCAACGACGAAATGAACGGCACCATGTGCCTGGAAGTGTTCCCGAACTCGACGCTTTATAACGACAACAAAGTGTTGGAAGCGATGCTGCAGGGTGACGTTCAGCTGGCCGCGCCGTCGCTGTCGAAGTTTGAAAAATTCACCAAGCAGTTCCGCATTTTCGATTTGCCGTTCATGTTCAAAGACGTGAACGCAGTGGATGCGTTCCAAGCGTCTGACGCGGGTCAAGGCCTGCTGGACAGCATGCAGCGTCGCGGCCTGCAGGGTCTGGGCTATTGGCACAATGGCATGAAGCAGATGTCGGCAAACGTGCCGCTGGTTTCGCCAACAGACGCCAACGGTCTGAAGTTCCGCGTGCAGTCATCGGACGTTCTGGTCGCGCAGATGGAAGCCATCGGTGGCTCGCCCCAGAAAATGGCGTTCTCCGAAGTTTACGGCGCGCTGCAGCAGGGCGTTGTGGACGGTCAGGAAAACACCTGGTCCAACATCTATGGCAAAAAATTCTTTGAAGTTCAGGACGGCGTCACAGAAACCAACCACGGCATCATCGACTATCTCGTGGTGACCTCGGTGGATTGGCTCGACAGCCTTGATCCGGCGACCCGTGATCAGTTCCTGACCATTCTTGGCGAAGTGACCGAGATGCGGAACAAAGAATCCACTTCTGTGAACGAAGCCGCCAAGGCGTCGATCGTTGAGGCCGGTGGCACCATCCGTTCTCTGGACGCGACACAGCGTCAGGAGTGGGTCGACACAATGATGCCGGTTTGGGACAAGTTCTCCAAAGACGTGGGTCAGGAAAACATCGACGCGGCGCAAGCAATCAACGCGAAGATGTAAGGCCAATCGCCTGATACTTAACTGAAATTCGGAGCGGGCGCGCCGCAGAAGGCGCGCCCGTTTTGCAACAAAAAACACGGGATACGGGACATGCAGACCAAGCATAGTTTTGTGGACCGGATCGAAGAAACCATCATTGCGCTTCTTCTGGGGCTGATGACAGCGATCACATTCGCCAACGTCATTGCCCGGTTCGGATTCAATTCAAATATTCTCTGGGCGCTGGAGGCGACGGTTTTCCTGTTTGCCTGGCTGGTGCTTTTGGGCGCCTCTTATGCGGTCAAGAAACACAGCCATCTGGGTGTGGACGCGATCATCAACATTCTGTCGCCATCGACCGCTCGGCTGGTGGGTCTTTTCTCGGCGGCTTGTTGCTTGGCCTTCTCGCTGCTGATGCTGAAGGGCGCTTATGACTACTGGGCGGTTTTTGCGGATCTGCCGCCCACGTCGGGCCGCTGGTTCCCGACAGGTTTTGCCGACAAATTCCGCAGCCAGTCGTTTTATGAAGTGCAGGACATTCCGATGGTCGGTGTGTTCCGCTTTCTGGAAGACCTGATCAACTATGGCGACGAATACGAGAAGCTGCCCAAGGTGGTGCCGTATATCGTGTTGCCGGTGTCGATGGCGCTGTTGGTTTATCGGTTCATTCAGGCATCCATCGCCATCTGGCGGGGTGAAACAGACCGGTTGGTGGCAAGCCACGAAGTTGAAGATGAAATCGAAGAAGTTCGGGCCTTGCAGGGGGAGCATGACTGATGGAAGTGGTACTACTCTTTGCGATGGTGATCGGGCTTTTGCTGATCGGGGTGCCGATTGCGGTGAGCCTTGGTCTGAGCTCGGTTCTGTTTTTGCTGTTCTTCTCGGATGCCACATTGGCGTCAGTGGCGGGCACACTGTTTGAAGCCTTTGAAGGGCACTTTACCCTGCTGGCGATCCCGTTCTTCATTCTGGCCAGTTCGTTCATGACGACAGGCGGTGTGGCGCGACGGATCATCCGGTTCTCGATTGCTTGCGTGGGGCATTTGCCCGGCGGTCTGGCGATTGCGGGTGTGTTTGCCTGTATGATGTTTGCGGCTCTGTCGGGGTCATCTCCGGCGACGGTTGTGGCGATTGGTTCCATCGTAATCGCGGGCATGCGGCAGGTGGGCTACACCAAAGAATTCGCCGCAGGCGTGATCTGTAACGCCGGTACATTGGGCATCCTGATCCCACCCTCGATTGTGATGGTGGTTTATGCGGCCGCCGTTGAGGTGTCTGTGGGCCGGATGTTCCTTGCGGGTGTTATTCCGGGCCTGTTGGCCGGTTTCATGTTGATGGTGACGATTTACGTGATGGCGAAGGTCAAGAACCTGCCGAAAGGTGAGTGGAAGGGCTTTGGCGAGATCGTGGAAAGCGGCATGGAGGCGGGCTGGGGCCTGTTCCTGATCGTGATCATTCTGGGCGGAATCTATGGGGGTGTGTTTACGCCAACGGAAGCTGCTGCGGTGGCTGCGGTCTATGCCTTCCTGATCGCCTGCTTTGTCTACAAGGACATGGGTCCGCTGTCGGCGGAGAACAACGATGGTCAGAAGGTGTCTTTGCTGCGCAAGCCGCAGGCGCTGGTGACGTCGTTCTTTCATGGCGACACCAAACACACGCTGTTTGAAGCGGGCAAGCTGACGGTGACGCTGCTCTTTGTGATCGCCTGTGCGCTGATCCTGAAGCACGTATTGACCGAACAGCAGGTGCCACAGCAAATTGCGGGCGCGATGCTGGATGCGGGCTTTGGCCCTGTCATGTTTCTGATCGTGGTGAATGTGATCCTGCTGATTGGCGGGCAGTTCATGGAGCCGTCAGGGTTGCTGGTGATTGTGGCGCCTTTGGTGTTCCCGATTGCCATTCAGCTGGGCATTGATCCGATCCATTTGGGCATCATCATGGTGGTGAACATGGAAATCGGGATGATCACACCGCCTGTGGGGCTCAACTTGTTTGTGACCTCAGGTGTGGCAGGCATGCCGATGATGGGCGTGGTGCGCGCAGCGTTGCCGTTCCTGGCGGTGCTTTTCGTCTTCTTGATCATGGTTACCTATATTCCGTGGATTTCCACCGTGTTGCCCAATGCGGTGATGGGGCCGGAAATAATCACGAAATAGCGTAATCCAGCGGAGCGCGCTCGCGCGCTCTGGTTTAAGAAAACTGCGAGGCGACGTCCCAATTGGGGCGTCGTTTTGCTTTGTGGGGGCAGCGTTAGCTTCAGGTAAGGAGCGTGGGCATCTTGGTGCGGTGCCGAACGCCCCACGCTGGGGTGGGATCAGCTTGCGGCGAGAGCGTCGATGATGGGCTGGAAATCCGTCGCCTTGAGGCTGGCGCCGCCAACCAGTGCGCCGTCCACGTTGGAGACCGAGAAAATCTCGGTTGCATTGGTCGGTTTGACGGAGCCGCCATAGAGAACAGGCACGGTGCGGCCGACGCCTTCGCCAAAGCGGCGTTCCAGGCGCATACGGATAAAATCATGCACGTCGCCGATTTGCGCCAATGTTGGCACTTTGCCGGTGCCGATGGCCCAGACAGGTTCGTAGGCGACAACGAGATTTTCACCCGTGGCCGCGTCGGGGATGGAGCCAGCAAGCTGACCGCCGATAATGTCGAGTGTGTTGTCAGCCTCGCGCTCGGACAGGGTCTCGCCGACGCAGATCACAGTGACAAGGCCGGCGTCCCATGCCGTTTGCGCCTTGGTGCGCACGTCTTCGTTGCTTTCGCCGTGATCTTGCCGGCGCTCGGAATGGCCGAGGATCACATGGCTGGCGCCTGCGTCGAGCAGCATGTCCGCCGCGATGTCGCCGGTATGGGCGCCAGACGTGGCGGCGTGGCAGTCTTGACCTCCGATATGAACCGAACTGTCGGCGGCCATTTCTGCCGCGCGGGTGATCAACGTCGCAGGCGGGCAGATCAGGATGTCGGTGTTGGCGTCAGCGGGGGCGGCGTTCAGCGCCTTGAGCTCGGCCAACGCGGCAGATGTCCCGTTCATTTTCCAGTTTCCGGCAGCCAGTTTGCGACGCATATTTCACCTCATGGAGTTATGATGCGCCTTTTGTCGGAGCTTGGCTGTGCGACGTCAAGTCCTGCTTGCACTGATCGATGGATCATCGCAAGAAAGGCGGCGAATTCTGGAGAGATCAAAATGGTTCCCACATTGGATGCAGCAGCGATCAAACGTCGCGATCCGGAAGCCCTTGCGGCCTTGCGCACTGCCGTTGAGGCAGATGGGTTTCTGGTGGTTGAGAACACGGCGATTTCCAAGGAACGTGTGCTGGAGGTGATTGCGGCCTATCGGGCGTTCTTTCGCTTGCCTGAGGCCGCCAAAGCAGCCGTGGATATGGCGCAGACCGGTGGCAACCGCGGGTGGGGGGCGTCGGGGTCAGAGCAGGTCGATCCAGATGCGAATCCTGATTACAAACAAGTGTTTGACTGCGGGTTTGAACTGTCGGAAACGGACCCTGTTCGGGGTGATGCGCTGTCTGTCTATGCGGACAATCTGTGGCCTGAGGCACCGGACATGTTCAAGTCAGTCGTGCAGGCTTATTATCGCGATGCTTTGGAGGTCTGTCTGAGCCTGCTGCAAGGCATTGCGGCAGCGATTGGAGAGCCTGAGGATTATTTTGATGCCGCGTTTAGCCGGCCGATGGCGCTGTTGCGGGGGAATTATTATCCGGAGCGACCGACTTGGGCGACGGACAAGGATTTTGGCATCGCCGCACACACCGATTATGGCTGTTTGACGTTGTTGGCCACGGACGGTGTGCCGGGGCTTGAGGCGCAAACGCGGGAGGGCGATTGGGTGCCGGTTCAGGCCGCGCCCGGTGCGTTTATCATCAACTTTGGCGAAATGCTGGAGATCTGGACCGCAGGCAGAGTGCGGGCGACGCCGCATCGGGTGATCGGCACGTCGCAAGAACGCATATCTGTGCCGATGTTTTTTAACCCGAACCATGACACCAACGTGGCCCCAATCGGGTCAGCTGAGATTGTGCAGGCCGGAGACCATTTGAAGAAACGGTTTGACGAAACCTATCTGCATTTGCAGGCGGGTTAAGCTCAATTGAGCTTGGGCGCGCCGTTTTCGTGCTCGGTGACTAGCTCTTCAACGTCTTTGAATTTGATCGATTCCCCGCAGCCGCAAGCATCTTCCACGTTCGGGTTGTTGAACTTGAAACCGCTTTCCAGCAGGGACACTTCGTAGTCGATTTCAGTGCCGAACAGGAACATCTGTGCCATGGGCGCGATCATGATCACGGCGTCGTCTTGTTTGACCACTTCGTCATGTTCGTTGGTCTCATCCACGTAGTCCATGGTGTATTCCATGCCCGCGCAGCCGCCCTTCTTTACGCCGATGCGCAGACCGGAGTGGCCTTTGCTGGCCATCAATTTGGCAATTTGGGCTGCAGCCTTGGGGGTCATTGTGACCGCTTGTTTTCCGGGGATGCCGAACATGGTGTTTCCTCTTCGCTTGAAGTCCAAAGTAGGCCGTGGGAGCGGGGGAAACAAGATGGCCCGACGGGATTTCCGTCGGGCCAACAAGATTGTGTCGATGTGTCTTCAGGCTCAGAGGCTTAGGACGCGTCGGCCATCATGCAGTTTGCATAGTAGGTGACGGTGGCAGGCCAGTCAGAGAAGATGCCTTCTACGCCGACGTCTTTTGCCAGAACATGCATCAGTTCGAAGTACATCGCGTCGTTGTTGGTCACGTCTTTGACCGTCTGGAAGTACCAGCCGCCGCCGTTGGCCAGCGGGCCGGAGCGCTCAAGCGTCCAGGTGATCAGCTTGAGACCGGCTGCTTTGGCTTTGATGGTATAGGCGGAGGGTACGATTTCGCCGTCCTTGGTGGTCACGAGCATCCACATCGGCGGTGCAATGTAGTTCACGCCACTGGCTTTCAGCTCGGCAAAATCGTGCGGGAAGGTCGAGGCGTCGTCAGGGTTGAAGCCGTCGATGTTGTAAGACGCATCGAGGAAGACAGCCTGTTTGCCGAATTCTGGTTCGTTTTCAATCCAGTAGAGTACGTCTTCGAGATTGAAAGACTGGGCCCATACGTCGGACGCAGGGATACCGGCGGCTTTGTATTCGTCGATCATCTTTTGCGCGTAGTCAGCTTGAGTGAAGCCATCAAACGGCATGTCGACAGAAGGCGACTTGAGTTCTGGTGTGAACTTGGCGCCAAGATCTTTGAAAAGTGTGATCGACTCGGCATGCGTCATGATCGTGCCTTTGGTCGAATACAGATCGGTGCGCCAGCCGGCGGTGCCGTCCAGATATTCGGCAACGGTGGTCGCGGCGCTGTTGGCGGCATCCATTTTGCCATTCAATGTGCGGTACTCGGCCAGAGTGATGTCCGAGGTGCGGCATTCGGCCGTGGCTTTTGCGTCGCCTGCTGCAGCAGAGAAGCCAGCGGTGCATTTCTCGGCCAGATCGGTGGCGAGGATGTCGGTGGTGGTGTGCAGGTCGTTCTGCGCGTGGCGGCAGACAAGCTCTTTGTCCTTGGTGAAGGTCACGTCGCACTCAAGGATCGAAGCGCCCATGCGCGCTGCTGCGCGATTGGATTCGACAGTGTGCTCTGGGAACATCATCGGCGCACCGCGGTGTCCGATCGAAAAGGGGTGCGGCTGCATCGCCATGTTTTCGCATGACTGCAATTTTTCTTTCAGAGGACCGTCTGCCATCTGATCGATCAAATAATAGGGGCGCGGGCCCAGTTCGACCTCTGCCGCGATCGCGGTCAGAGGGGTCAAGGCCAGTGCGGCAAAAAATGTCGTGCGCAACATGCGTTCACTCCCGTTGGTTGGTTTATGCAGGGGAGATCGCGCAGATGTGTGACACTGACATAGAGGTCAGGTGACGGATTTCTAAATGTTTGGTAAAGGAATTACATGAAGCCCAGTTCAAGTCGGGCTTCGTCGCTCATCATTTCCATGCCCCAAGGGGGCTCCCACACCAGCGCCACATCGACATTACGAACGCCGCCGACGCCGGAAATGGCCTCGTGCACCCAGCCGGGCATTTCGCCAGCCACTGGACAGCCCGGGGCGGTCAGGCTCATTTTTACACTGACGTCGTTCTCGGAGGTGATCGCGATCGTGTAGATCAGGCCTAGGTCGTAGATGTTCACCGGGATTTCCGGATCATACACGCTGCGACACGCTTCAACGGCCTGCTCATGCAACGGGTGGTCGACGCTTGAGGGCGCGATCAGCGGGGTGCCTTCTACGGGATCTTGGTCTGGCGCGTGTGTCATGGTGTGTCCATAAATATTCCTGAGTTTTTCATATAGGAAATATGGAAGGCGAGGTCTAGAGGGCGCGCGATGACAAAACCATCAGCAATCTTGCAAAACCTCGGGCGTGAATGGACAACGCTCTGAGTGGGTGTGAGGCTCAAGCCGTTAGGCTTGAGCCGGGCCCAACCCTGCAAGGGGCGGGAGGACATCCCTTAGGTATTAGTCGTTGATGTCATGATCAAAGGTTTTGACCTGACCGGTCGGCAGCGCAAAGGCGCGGCGCAGGATGAGCCAGGCGATCAGCGACAGGGCCGCAAAGATCAGCATAATCATCGGGATCGACAACAGTTGGGCAGGCCCCAAAAGCATGAGCCCCATGACCGCCGCACCGATGGCGAAGCCCAGAAAAACGAAGCCCGGAGCCAGCACTTCGAGAATGGCCAGAATGAGAGCGGCGGCGAGCCACGCCCACCATGTCGTCACGATATCAGCCATTACGACCCTCCCTTAAGCAGTTTAAACGCATCGCCAAATGCTTCGAGTGCTGCCGCGGGCAAGACAATGGTTTGACTGCCTTCGCCATTGCCCAAGGCATTGAGCGCTTCGACTTGTTTCAGCGCGACTTGGTATTGCGCGGCTTCGAGGCCGTTTTCCTTGATCGCCACCGCAACCACTTGGGTTGCATAGGCTTCGGCGTCGGCCTGAATGCGGCGGGCCTTGGCGGTTTGTTCGGCGGCGTAAAGTTCAGCATCTGCCGCCAGCTCAACCGCGCGGCGGGTGCCTTCAGCCTCGGTCACCTGCGCACGGCGCGCGCGTTCGGCGTTGAGCTGTTGCAGCATGGCGTCGCGGGTGGCTTGGTCAAGGTTTACGTCGAGAATTTCGGCGCGGGTCACTTCGATGCCCCAGTCATCCACTGCGGTCTCGACGCTGGACTGGATTGCGCCAATCAGGTTGGCACGATTGGATTGCACCTCATCCAGGTCCATCTTGCCGATCTCGGCGCGCACGATACCGGCCACTGTGGTGGAAATCGCACCGTCCACATCACGGATCCGGTAAACGGTCTTTTCCGGTTCGATGATGCGGTAAAAAACAGAGGTGTCGATTTGCACAAGCACGTTGTCTTTGGTGATTGCGTCCTGTGATGCGTTGGGCAATTGGCGTTCCAGAATGGAGATCTGGTGACGCACGACGTCCAGAAACGGCACAATAAAATTTATGCCTGGCCCCATGACTGCGTGCAGGCGGCCGAAGCGTTCGACCACGTGTTTTTCTGACTGCGGCACAATGCGCACGCCTTTTAGGACGACGATGATCAAGAAGATCGCCGCCAGGATCAATACGATGTTTTGCGAAAGAAGGCCGATCACGAGATCTTCCATGGTTTCCCTCTGCTCCCTTATAATTGTCTTTGTGTTTTCATGACTTAGAATGTGGTGGATGACCAGTGTTTTACAAGATCGTGTCAAAGGCGTAAGGAGGGGAAAACCAGCCGGAAGTCCCCCTATCTTGCGGGTGATTTACGCGCATCTTACCTGAAATAACAGCTTGTGACTCTGATGACCGAGAGATTTTCTTTTGCCCTGAATGCCACTGATGGAAAAGCACGCACGGGCGTGATTTCCACGCCAAGAGGCGAGATCCGCACGCCAGCGTTTATGCCGGTGGGCACGGCAGCGACCGTGAAGGCGATGATGCCTGAAAGCGTGCGCGCCACGGGGGCGGACATTTTGTTGGGCAACACCTATCACTTGATGCTGCGCCCGACAGCAGAGCGGATTGACCGGCTTGGGGGCTTGCACAAGTTCATGAACTGGGACCGGCCCATTTTGACGGATTCCGGTGGCTTTCAGGTGATGAGCCTCGCCGAGCTGCGCAAACTGACTGAGAAGGGTGTGACGTTTAAGAGCCACATCGACGGGTCCAAACATGAATTGACGCCAGAGCGGTCGATGGAGATCCAAAAGCTTTTGGGGTCCGACATTGTGATGTGTTTTGACGAGTGTCCGGCCTTGCCTGCGGATCGGGCGCGTATTGCCGAGAGCATGCGGTTGTCGATGCGGTGGGCCGCGCGCTCTAAGCAGGCGTTTGGCGACCGTCCCGGGCATGCGCTCTTTGGCATTATGCAAGGTGGGCTTGAGCAGGATTTCCGCGAGGAATCCGCTGAAGCGCTCAAAGAGATCGGCTTTGACGGATACGCTGTTGGTGGTCTGGCTGTGGGTGAAGGGCAGAAGGGCATGTTTGCGTGTCTGGATTATGCGCCCGACATGCTTCCAGTGGACAGGCCGCGCTATTTGATGGGCGTGGGCAAGCCGGATGACATCGTGGGCGCGGTCAAGCGCGGCATCGATATGATGGATTGCGTTTTGCCCAGCCGGTCAGGTCGCACGGGGCAGGTGTTTACCCGCTATGGCGTGGTGAACATCAAAAATGCCCGGCATCAGGATGATCCACGACCCTTGGATGAACACTGCGGTTGTCCGGCCTGCGCGAGCTATTCGCGGGCCTATTTGCATCACGTGTTCCGGTCCAATGAGATGATCTCGGGTATGCTGCTGACGTGGCACAACCTGCATTATTTCCAAGAGCTAATGCAGGGGATGCGCGACGCGATTGCAGCGGGAACGTTTGCGGCTTGGGAAGCGGAGTTTCATGCCCAGCGGGCACAAGGCGATATTGAGCGAGTGTGAGGAGAGACCCATGAAGCGTTTGATTGCAAGCGCGGCCCTGGTTGTGGCGCCAAGTTGGGCGATTGCCGACGGGTTTTGTGATGTCACGGACCCCGCAGACGTATATGCGCGGCTGGCGGGCAGCTGGGAGCGTGAAGGCAGCACCTCTGTTGAAGGCGCAGACACGTCTTTTGTGCGGCCTGCAAGGGTGTTTGCCACACGAATTTCAGCAGATGGCATGTTTCAGTCGGGGTTTGTCGACAGCCAGATGGGCGAAGAGGTGGCGTTGGAATGGGTCACGCCAAAACCTTACGACGTGGATCGTGTGGACGACATGCTGGAAGCAACCGAACGTGCCGACCTCGCTGACGTTCTGAGTGACACGTTGTGTGGACCGGAACGGTTGCCACAGATGCAGGTGGAACTGCCGGCACTTGAAGGGGGTGTGAGCGTATTTGGGACCATCACGCTGGTGCCGTATTTCGACGACCGGATCCTTGAAATTTCAGAGTTGACCTTACGCAGCGACGAGACCGTGTTGTTCATGGTCGAAACGGTTCTGTTGCAACCCGTGGACTGAGACAGGGCAGATGGCGCGCCTGACACACGGGCGCGCGTTCTCCCGAGCCGTCAAATCAGACCAAACAGTTTTTTGCGTTTCGGCCGCGCGGCAAAATCATAGCCACAACCCTCAAAGAAGGCGCGCACCTCGGGTGTGAGCATGCCACGGCGGCTGGCGTATTGCGGCAGATCGAAACCACCTCCGTAGTTCAATTCAACCACCACCGGCCCGTCGGGCGTGATGGCAATGTCTGTGGATTGATAGCGAATTGGGGCAAAGATGCGGGCCGCCCGGTCGTTGATGTCGCGCAGTTCGTCCCAACAGGGCAACTTTAGCCCCATCAGGCCGGCAACCTCTGGGTGATCGTCCAGAAACTCAGTTTCCACGCCGCGCAGGACGACGGTCTTGATTTCACCGGTGTCCACGTCGATGCTGCAGGCCAAGTTACCCGGACGCCAGAAAGCATCTGCGATGTTGTCGCCTTGCGGCATCTTGATGATTGCAACGGGGCAAAAGACGTCGTTGTCCCGCACCAAATTGACCATGCGCACAGTGGCGAGGGCCGAGCAGTATTTTGCAAAGCCGTCATGGTTGCTGAGCACGGATTGTACGATATAGGCGTTGTCGGCGACAAAATCGTTTAGGAAATCCGCGTAAGTCATTGGAGCGTGGCCGGAACAGTGGATGTGGGTGTCATCAGCCTTTTCGACGCGGAAGGCGCCAAAGCTGACCATGCCGTCGGTCACTTTGCCAAAAAGCTGTTTGTCGCTGTTGGCCATCAGGAGGGTATTGAGGCCTTCGGCAGTGTCGATCTTGGTCAGACCGGGGTAGAGCCGGGCGGAGGTGTCGATGACCGCGAGACTTTCAGGAACCGCGACCCCGCCGGCCTGCAGCAAGGTGCCAGCAAGCGCCTTGTCTTCGGCGGCAGCGGTCCAGCGTTTGTTGTTACAGGTGTGCGTGATCGGCCAGTGCAAGTCGTTGGACAGGAATTCTGCGCGTTGCTCAGGCGTGAAGCGGTCAAGATCGTAAAGCCCGGTCCGGATGTATTCGACCATGTTAAGTCGCGCATCGGATTTTGCCATTTGCGAAAATTCGCGCTGTATGGCCAGCACAGAGCGACCGGATTTTTTGGCCGCATAGGCCAGCAGGTCTTTGTGACTGTTGTCCCGCATCGAATAATAGTGGTGCAAATCAAGGTCGGCGGCGGAGGATTTTGCGTCGGTTGTCATGTGTCAATCCAGCGTTTTGAGTGGCTTTGGTTCCAATTTGGAAACAAATGTGATGGGGAAATGCGGTGAAAAAATGGCGATCAAAAAGATTTGTGCTCTGTGGTGCGAGGGCGTCGTCAAATTTGCGCGACGTCGCGAAAACCATACATTTAGGGCTTTAGCGCCTTGTGACTTAGGACTTGGAAAGGCATTGTGTCTGCCAAGCAAAAAAGAGCGGTTGAATCGATAGGGGATGGCCCCCATTTCAGTTAGCCGAGGAAACGGAAAGTGGACGAGTGGTTGCCTAGAATGGGACCCGGGCCGCTTTGCTAGAACAAGGAATACTCATGTTAGAGTCTCTGAACCCATCTTATCCCGTCTTGCCGCTGCGCGACATTGTGGTCTTTCCACATATGATTGTGCCGCTGTTTGTGGGACGGGAAAAATCGGTCCGCGCGCTTGAAGAGGTGATGGCCGATGACAAACAGATTTTGTTGTCGAGCCAAGTCGACCCTGCTGAGGACGATCCGGGCCCCGACGGCATCTATCGCACCGGCGTGCTGGCAAATGTGCTGCAGCTTTTGAAACTGCCCGATGGCACCGTAAAGGTGCTGGTTGAGGGTCAAAGCCGCGTGACGATCGCTGATTTCATTGAAAACGAGAATTTCTTTGAAGCCCGCGCCGAGCATCTGGAAGAAATGCCGGGTGACCTCGCCACCATTGAAGCGCTGTTGCGCTCTGTTGGCGATGAGTTCGAGCGGTATGCCAAGGTCAAGAAAAATATCCCTGAAGAAGCGCTGAGCGCCGTTGAGGACGCGGAGGAGCCTGCACGCCTGGCCGATCTTGTGGCCGGTCATTTGGGCATCGAAGTGGACCAGAAACAGGATCTGCTTGAGACACTGTCGGTCAGTGAGCGGCTTGAGAAGGTCTATGGCCTGATGCAGGGCGAGATGAGCGTTTTGCAGGTCGAGAAAAAGATCAAGACGCGCGTCAAAACCCAGATGGAGAAGACGCAGCGCGAGTACTATTTGAATGAGCAGATGAAGGCCATTCAGAAAGAACTTGGCGACGGCGAAGAAGGCGAAGGCGAGATTGCCGAGCTTGAGGACAAGATTGGCAAGACCAAGCTGTCCAAGGAAGCCAAGGAAAAAGCTGATGCCGAGCTGAAAAAGCTCAAGAATATGAGCCCGATGTCGGCCGAAGCCACAGTTGTGCGCAACTATCTGGATTGGATGCTGTCCATTCCGTGGAACAAAAAGGGCCGGGTGAAGAAGGATCTGAATGCGGCGCAAGCCATGCTGGATACGGATCACTACGGTCTGGAAAAGGTCAAAGAACGCATTGTCGAATACCTTGCCGTGCAGCAGAGATCGACCAAGCTTAAAGGCCCGATCATGTGTCTTGTGGGCCCTCCTGGTGTGGGCAAAACCTCGCTTGGCAAATCGGTTGCCAAGGCCACAGGACGTGAGTTCATCCGCATTTCGCTGGGTGGTGTGCGTGATGAAAGCGAGATCCGCGGTCACCGTCGGACCTATATCGGCTCCATGCCCGGTAAGATCATTCAGGCGCTGAAAAAGGCGAAGACCACAAACCCGCTGATCCTGCTCGATGAAATCGACAAGATGGGGCAGGATTTCCGTGGCGATCCTGCATCCGCGATGCTCGAAGTGCTTGATCCGGAGCAGAACAGCACGTTTGTCGATCACTACCTTGAGGTGGAATACGATCTGTCCAACGTGATGTTCCTGACCACGGCGAACTCCTACAACATGCCGGGACCTTTGTTGGACCGGATGGAGATCATCCCGTTGGCGGGTTACACAGAAGATGAAAAGCGCGAGATTGCGCGTCAGCATCTGATCGACAAGCAGATCAAGAACCACGGCCTCAAGAAAGGCGAGTTCGAAGTGTCTGATGAGGCGATTCAGGAAATCGTGCGCACCTATACCCGCGAGGCGGGCGTGCGGAACCTTGAACGTGAATTGGCCAAGCTGACCCGTAAAGCTGTGACGAAGATCGTTAAAGGCGAGGAGGAAACCGTTTCGGTGACCGCCGACAATCTTGATGATTATCTGGGCGTGAAAAAGTTCCGTTATGGGCTGGCTGAGGATGAAAACCAGGTCGGTGTTGTTACGGGGCTTGCTTGGACCAGCGTTGGTGGTGATCTGCTGCACATCGAAGGTCTGAAACTGCCTGGTAAAGGGCGGATGAAGACCACCGGTAAGCTCGGCGACGTGATGAAGGAGTCCATTGATGCGGCGTCTTCTTATGTGCGTTCGATCAGCCCGCAGATTGGTGTGAAACCGACCTTGTTTGACAAGATCGACATCCACGTTCACGTGCCCGATGGCGCCACGCCCAAAGATGGCCCGTCCGCTGGTTTGGCGATGGTGACGTCGATTGTGTCGGTCCTGACCGGCATTCCGGTGCGCAAAGACATGGCAATGACCGGCGAAGTCAGCCTGCGCGGCAATGCGATGCCAATTGGTGGCTTGAAAGAGAAGCTGCTTGCGGCCCTTCGTGGTGGCATCAAAACGGTTCTGATCCCGCAAGAAAACGAAAAGGATCTGACCGATATTCCGGACAACGTGAAGGCGGGTCTGGATATCATTCCGGTTAAACATGTGTCCGAAGTGCTGAAGCTGGCCTTGGTTGACGAACCCGAAGCCATTGAGTGGGACGAGGCGGCAGAAGAAGCTGCGGCGGCTGCTCTGAAGGCGGAGCAGGGGGCCTCGGCCACGGCACACTGACGCCACTTTAAGCAAAACTGAAGCAGAGCGCGTCCCTGAAAAGGGGCGCGTTTTTTGCACGAAAAATGGCCTATCTTGTGGTTTGTAGGCGCTCCAGCGACAACAAATTGGGATAGCGGTGGTTTTATAAGGGGGCGCCTGATAGGGTTGAAGCGAGTATATGAGCAATGCCGCGTCGGTTTGCGGCGACAATTATTTGAGTGAGACAGTAATGGCCAAAACTCCTTCGAGCAGCACACGTAAAACCATGACAACACGCAGTCGGTCCACAACAACCGCGCGTAAATCCACGGCGGCGACGACAGCCGCCACGAGCAAAGCCGCGACAGCCAGCACCGCCGCGGTAACGGCAACAGTTGCGTCGACCGCGAGCAAGGTGCCTGAGGGAGTTGTGGTTGCAGCACTTGAGAAAGACGGTTCCGAAGAATTGCGCAAAAACGAGTTGTTTGATGCCGTTGTGGAACGGTCCGGTATCAGGAAAAAATTCGCAAAACCTGCAATCGAGGCGGCCTTGGCCATTCTTGGAGAGGCGCTGGAAGAGGGACGGGCACTGCAATTGCCGCCATTGGGTCGCGTCAAGGTACAGAAATCCAAGGATATCGATGGCGGGGTTGTGATCACAACGCGCGTTCGGCGTAAGGAGACGTCTGAGGCAGAGGAGACCAAGGAAACTAGCGGGGACACTGTCGCAGAGACTTCTGACTGAGGATAAGCAGCGCGACACCGGGTGATTAGCTCAGTGGTAGAGCGCTTCGTTCACATCGAAGATGTCAGAAGTTCAAATCTCTTATCACCCACCATCTTTGGCACGGGCGCTCCCTGAAAAGGTCGAGCGCCCGTTGTCGTTTTGGAGCGATCTGTGGTCTGCATGGGTTCCTGAAAAGCAAATTTGCGCTGGAATGATTTTTTCGCAAATATGGGCTTGCGCTCGGCTTTTGGGCGGGCTAAATGCTGCTCCACCGGGTCGTTAGCTCAGTTGGTAGAGCGCTTCGTTTACACCGAAGATGTCGGGAGTTCGAGCCTCTCACGACCCACCATTTTCCCTCTCAAGTGAATAGACAGATTTTCCTTTCGCAAAGGAATTGCGAAGTTTTCGCGGTTCTGGAGGGCTGCGTCTGTATCACCGACTAACTAGATGAGCGATTTTGCGGCGGCGGAGGCTGTGCGCATACTGCGAGCGAACAGCGTCACGTCGATCTCTGTGGCGATGAAGGTTGCGCCGAGCTTGCGACAGGCTTGTTGCAAATCTTTGTCCAAGGTGAGGATGCCAGCAGCTTTGCCAGCGGCAACGATGCGCTTTGTGGCGTCTAAAACAGCGGTCTTGACCTCGGCTTGCCCCGGCTGCCCGATGAAACCCATATCGGCCGCCAGATCCGAGGGGCCGATGAACACGCCATCAAGTCCGTCCACGGCGAGTATGTCATCCAGCGCGTTGATACTTTTCTGATTTTCGACTTGGGCGAGCAAGCAAATTTCCTGACGGGCGGTTGTCAGGTAGTCGCCAATTGCGGAGAAATCGGAGGCGCGGGCCAAGGCTGATCCCACGCCGCGAATGCCGTGCGGCGGATAGGTCACCGCGTCGACCAGATCTTGTGCTTGCGCACCGCTTTCGACCATCGGGATCAGAAGCGATTGGGCACCGGCATCGAGCAATTGTTTAATAACCCATGCCTCGCCGATGGGCGGGCGGACAACGGCGTGCGCGTCGCGCCCTGCGATCACTTGAAGTTGCGCGGTGATAGAGCGCAGATCGTTGGGTGCGTGTTCGCCGTCGATCAGCAGCCAGTCAAACCCCGCACCTGCGCTGATTTCGGCGATGTATGGATCGGCAAGGCCAAGCCAACAGCCGAGTTGCAGGTGACCCTGTGAAAGCGCGTGTTTGAACGGATTGTGCGGTGCAGGCATGGGGTGTCCTTTAGGTAAAGGCGATGTCGACGGTGCCAAACGATCCGAAATCAGCGTGGATACTGGCACCCGACGGGCATTCAATCGGACGGATAAAGCTGCCGGACAGAATGATCTGACCGGGGTCTATGGTTTGGCCGTATTGCGCCATGCGCCGGGCGAGCCAGACCACGCTTTCGACGGGATCGTTCAGCACACCTGCGCCCAGTCCGGTTTCTTCGACTTCGCCGTTGCGAGAGGTGATGGCCCCAACCCAACGTAAATCGAAGGCATCGACCGCGTGGCGTTCGGCACCAAGCACGATACCGGCGTTGGCAGCGTTGTCGCTGATGGTGTCATACACAGTTCGCGTCTTGCCGGTTTCGGCGTCCATGCGCACGATGCGTGTGTCGAGGATTTCGATCGAGGGCGCGACATAGTCGGTTGCCGCGAGAACGTCATCACGGTTGACGTCGGAACCTCCGATGGAGGACTTCATCACAAAGGCGATTTCGGCCTCGATGCGGGGCTGAATGAACCGGCCCTTGGGGACAGTTGCGCCGTGGGAAAACACCATGTCGTCAAACAGGATGCCGCTGTCTGGGATGTCGATGTTGAGCGCGTATTGCATGGCCTTGGACGTCAGGCCGATCTTCCAGCCGACCACAGGTTGTCCTTGTGCCAGTTTGGAGCGGTAGATCGCGTTCTGGATGGCGTAGGCGTCGTCCATACCCATGTCGGGGTGACGCTTGGTGAGCAGGCCGATCTGTTCGGCAGTCGCCTCGGCACGAAGCAAATCATCAGCGGCGCGGGCGTGATCTTCGGGGGTCATTGGACTTCGTCCTCCACCGTGTTGCGCAGGGTGCCGATACCGTTCACCTCAACCTCGACGACATCGCCGGGTTTGAGGAACCGTGGCGGGTCAAGGCGCGCGCCAGACCCTGTGGGGGTGCCGGTGACAATGATGTCGCCGGGGTGCAGCGTCATGAAAGTCGAGATGTATTCGATCTCGCGCCGGATCGGGTGCATCATGCGCGACAGAACATCGTCTTGGCGGACTTCTCCGTTCACGCGGGTGAGGATGCGGGCGTCGTCAAGTTGGGCGGCATCGGTGAAGGGCACAAGCCACGGGCCGATGGAGCCCGAGTTGTCCCAGTTCTTGCCCTGGGTCACGTTGAACTTTGCGTGGCGGACCCAGTCGCGAATGGTGCCTTCGTTACAAAGCGTCAGCGCGGCGATGTGGTCATAAGCGTCAGCCTGTGCAATGCGGCGTCCACCCGTGCCGATGACAACTGCGACCTCGCCTTCGTAATCCAGTTGCGGGCTTTCGGGGGGGCGGATCAGCGGGCGGTTGTGGCCTGTAAAACCCGATGCAAAGCGCGGGAAGAGCGACATAAATTTCGGCTGCTCGCTGCCGTCTTTGTATTCGGCGTTGCGGTCGGGAAAGTTCACACCGACGCACAGGATACGCGGCGCGTTGGGCAGCACCATTTCGTAGTGAAAATCGGTGTGTGTGACGGCTTTGTCTCCGGCGGCTTCGGTAAGTGCTGACAGGCCGCCAGCCTGCAAGGCATCCAGCAAAGTGGGCCACTGGGGGAAGGCGTCGTTGAGGGCAATCATGCCATTGTCAGTCGCTGCTCCGTAGAAGGTTTCATTTGCGCTGGAGTAGGTTGCGAAGTTCACTTGATGCTCTCCCAAATGTCTTGCGTGACGGAGGCGACAGCCATCACGTCGTCGCGTGTTGTGTCAAATTGGCCAACCTGAACCCGGATGATTTTGCGCCCCTGAAAGGCGCCTTGGGTCAAATAGATCCGCCCATCATCGTTGATCGTGTCCACCAGTTGCTGCTGCATCGCGTCATCGCCGGGGCAGCGGAAGGAAAACAGGCTGAGGACCGGGTCTGTTGTGATTTCAAATCCGTCGATCTGGCGAATTTCTTCGCAAAGTTCATGCGCCCATGCGACGTGGTTGCGGATGCGGGATTGCAGCCCTGTCAGCCCGTAGGAGCGGATCAGGAACCACAGTTTCAGAGCGCGGAAGCGGCGACCCAGAGGGATTGTCCATTCCGAATAGTTGGTGACGGCGGCGCCGGTGGTTTTGAGGTATTCCGGTTCGATCTTGAGCGTGTTGAGTTGCGGTGTCGCGTCACGCAAGAACTGAATAGAGCAATCGAACTGCGCACCGAGCCATTTATGCGGGTTGAACACGATGCTGTCGAAGGCGTCGACGTCTTGCCAGAATTCCTCGCGAATTTCGGGGCAAATCATGGCGGAGCCTGCCCATGCAGCATCAAGGTGTGTGTAAAGATCGTGAGCCTTTGCGACCTTGATAATCGATGGCAGGTCGTCACAGCCGCCAACACCGGTGCCGCCGGTGATGGCGATGATCCCGGCAGGTGTGTGGCCGGCGGCGATATCAGCCTTGATCGCAGCATCCAGCGCGTTGGCGTCCATGCCGTGGCGTGGGCCGGCACCCGGAATTTTCACCAGATTTTCCTGACCAATGCCGGAAACCCAGCAGGCGCGATCAATTGAGGAATGCACCTGATCAGAGCAGTAGACGCGCATGTGGCCTTTGCCGGACAGGCCGTCGCGGTTGCCGGTGAAGCCGGTGGCGCGTTCGCGCATGGTCAGCACGGCAGAAAGGGTGGCGGAGGACGCGCTGTCCTGAATGACGCCGGTGAAGTGGTCCGCAAGCCCCAAAGCCTGCCGCATCCAATCCACCATCAGCCCCTCGACCTCGGTCGCGGCCGGGGAGGTTTGCCACAACATACATTGCGCGGCGACGGTGTTGACCAGCTGCTCCGCCAGCATCGAGGGCGGGGCTGCATTGGCGGGAAAATACGCAAAGAAACGCGGGTGCTGCCAATGAGTCATCCCGGGCATGACGATGGTCTCAAAGTCCTGCAAAATGGCGGCCATGTCTTCGGGCTGATCGGGCGGTGACGCGGGCAGTTGCGCTGCGATGTCGCCCGGTTTTGTTTGAGCGCGCACGGGCCGGTCGCCCAGCGTCTTGTGATACTGCGCGCCCCAGTCGGCGATGTGTTTGCTCCATCCGGCGAAGTCGTCCCAGTTCATGTGTTATGCCCCATCGATGCCACCCATGCAGATGTATTTAAGTTCCATAAAGTCATCGAGGCCTTGGCGCGCACCTTCGCGCCCCAGACCCGAGGATTTGACGCCGCCAAATGGCGCCTCTGCGGTCGAGACGTGGCCGGTGTTGACGCCAACCATGCCGTATTCAAGTGCTTCGGACACGCGCCAGACTCGCGAGATGTCGCGGCTGAAGAAGTAAGATGCGAGACCGAATTCGGTGGCGTTTGCGGCATCAATTGCTTCGGCTTCAGTGTCGAACTTAAAGAGGGGTGCCACAGGGCCAAAGGTTTCTTCGGTGGCCACGGCCATGTCCGAGGTTACGCCGGTAAGAATGGTTGGCTCAAAAAATGTGCCGCCCTGTTCATGCGGGTTGCCGCCAAGCGTGACGGCCGCGCCTTTGGCGACAGCGTCCGCGATGTGGCTGCTGACCTTTGTTACAGCCGCGTCATTGATCAGGGGGCCAAAGATCACGCCGTCATCCGCGCCGTTGCCAACTGGAAGCGTCGCGATTTTGGCGGCCAGTTTTTCGGCAAAGGTGTCATACACGCCTGCCTGCACGTAGATGCGGTTGGCGCAGACGCAGGTCTGGCCGTTGTTGCGGAATTTTGACAGGACCGCGCCCTCGACGGCGGCGTCCAGATCCGCGTCGTCAAAGACGATGAACGGCGCGTTGCCGCCCAGCTCCAAGCCCAGCTTTTTGATGGTTGGCGCGCATTGTTCATACAGCTTGGCACCGACGCCGGTTGAGCCAGTGAATGTTAGTTTGCGCACGACTGGGCTGCTTGTCAGCACACCGCCGATAGTCGCGGCATCGCCGGTGATCACCGAGAACAGGCCGTCGGGCAGGCCTGCCTCTTGCGCAAGAACGGCCAGTGCAATGGCGGAAAATGGCGTGAGTTCGGAAGGTTTGAGCACCATGGCACAGCCGGCGGCAAAAGCCGGCGCGGCCTTGCGCGTGATCATCGCGTTTGGAAAATTCCACGGCGTGATCGCGGCGGTGACGCCGATGGGCTGTTTTATGCACAGAATACGTTTGTCCGGCGCGCTGGACGGGGTGATGTCGCCATAGGCGCGGCGGGCTTCCTCGGAGAACCATTCGATAAAGGACGCGCCATAGGCGATTTCGCCGCTGGATTCGGTCAGGGGTTTGCCCTGTTCAGCGGTCAGGATCGCGGCCAGATCGGCTTGGTTGTCCATCATCAGGTCAAACCAACGGCGCAGAACGTTGCTGCGCTCTTTGGCGGTGCGTTTGGCCCAAGCGGATTGCGCGATCTGCGCGGCCTTTACGGCCTCTTGTGTCTCTGCCGCGCCTAAGTCTGGGACATGTCCCAAAACATCGCCGGTGGCGGGGTTGGTGACAGCGATGCCGGTTCCGTCGGCGGTGATCCAGCGGCCACCAACAAAGGCGGCTTCGCGCAGGAGGGCGGGGGTTTTAAGAGTGAGTGTCATGGTGCGATGATCGGACTTGCTTTGATTGTTGAATTTTTGGTGTCGACGCCGACAAAGGTTGTGCCGTGTTTGAACCAGCTTTCTGGTGCTGCGGCCCCCCATAGGGTTTGGCGTTGCGGGTCCTGAAGATCCCATTTGATCGGCTCGTGATCGGAATCCACGGTTTGGTAGTCAGAACAGTAGATTTCGATGCGGTGGCCATCAGGGTCAAGGATATAGAGGAAGAAGGCATTTGAAATGCCGTGTCGTCCGGGGCCGCGTTCGATGTTGTCGACGTAGCCAGTTGTGGACATCAAATCGAGCAGGTCGATGATGTTCAGCGGTGTCGGTACCCAGAAGGCCACGTGGTGCAATCGCGGGCCAGTGCCGTTGGTGAACGCCATGTCATGCACGCCGCCTTTGCGGTGTAGCCAAGCAGCCCAAAGTTTTTTGCTGTCCTCATCTTCGGTGTATTCCGTCACGCGGAAGCCGAAGTCGGAATAAAACTCCACGGAAGCATCCACGTCGTGGCTGAAGCAGTTGAAGTGGTCGATCCGTAGCGGTTTTACCCCGCGATAAAGCGCGTAATTCTGGTGGATCGGCGGGAGCCGGTCCATTTTGTGATAGAACTCCAGCGGGATGCCCATGTTGTCGGCGGTCAGCAACGTTCTGCCTTGAAAGGCGCGTTTGACCCACTGCGTTGGGCGGCCTTTGGCTTTGAAATATGCCTCGGCACGGTCCAGATCATCCTCGTCAAAGGTTTTGAACCCCATGACTTCGACGGTGCCTGGTTGGTCCGATTTTTGCAGGATCACACAGTGATGCCCGCGTTCTTCCATGGCGCGCAGATAGATGTGGGTGTCATCCTCATTTGTGACCTGAAGGCCGAGAATTTCAGTGTAGAACTTGCGCGACGCGGCGAGGTCTTGGACATTCAGGCACACGTGACTCAGGCGGATTGTGTTGAAGTCGGGATAGAGGTTGGGTGCGGGGACGGGCATCAGGGCCTCCTATTGAACGGGAAAGACGACGTTGGTCTGGCCGGTGCCGGACGACGGGAAATACTCGGTCACGACCTCGCATTTCGCATCATAGCTGTCCCAGCCAAGGGCACCATAAAGCATGGCGGTGTCGTGCATAGAGCCTTCGCCGCAGCAGAACTCGGCATAGTCCGGCAACATCTTGAGGAATGCCGCGTGATCGCCGCGCTGCCACATATCCAACACGTGCAGATCCATCTGGCGGTTGAATTCGGAACTGATGGTGAAGGTGCCGTTGTTGGCGGCATAGTCCTTGTTCGGCCAGATTTTGTGTGACAGCGATCCTGAGGCCACCAAAAGCACTTTGCTGTCGGACGCCTCAACCGCGGCGCGGATGGCTTCGCCGACGATGCGGCTTTCGTCGTGGGCATGCACTGTGCACCACGCGGCGACTGATACGACCTTCATATCGTGGGCGCGCGACATGAACCGCATTGGAACCAGCGTGCCATATTCCAATTCTAGCGAGTCCAGATGGTGCGCCAGCGTATAGGTCCCACGATCAGAGGCCTCTTTGGCAATTGCGTCGCCGAGTTCAGGATTGCCTTGGTATTCGTAAGGCATATTCTGAATAAACTGCGGAAATTCGTTGGAGGTGAACATCCCCTCAAAGCGGTTGTTCGCGTTGATGTGAAAACCTGCGTTGATGACCCAATGGGTGTCGCAGATGATGACGGTATCTGCCCCGAGTGCCTTGGCGCGGTTGGCGATATCAAAGTGTCCGTCGATGGCGGCTTGGCGTTTGCCTTTCACCGGGCCGTCCTGTTCGGACATCAGCATGGTGGGAACGTGCGTGCATTTCGCGGCGAGAACGATCTCTCCCATCAGAGCGCCCCCAGTTTGGTGATTTTGTGCTGACCCGTGGCAAAGCCGATGTGCTTTTGCTCCATATAGAAATCGAAGCTCCAGTCGCCGCCGTCACGGCCGATGCCGCTGGCTTTGACACCGCCAAACGGGGTCGGCAGGTGGCGGACGTTTTCGGAGTTCACCCAGATCATGCCGGCCTCAAGTTTGTCGGTGAAGCGTAGAGCGCGTGTCAGGTCGTTGGTCCAGACATATCCGGTCAGGCCGTAGGGGATGTCGTTGGCGATCTGGAGGGCTTCTTCGTCGGTGGAGAAAGGAATGGAGGTCAGCACAGGGCCGAATATCTCTTCTTGTGCGATGCGCATCTGGTTGGTGGCGGCAGTAAACAGCGTCGGGCGGACAAAGTAGCCCTTATCCCCGATGGTGACGCCGCCGGCAGCTATGGTCGCGCCGTCCTCTTTGGCGATGTCAAAATAGCTTGTGACCTTGTTGAAGTGTTCTTCGGTCACAAGCGGGCCGATTTCTGTTGCAGGATCCAGCGGGTGGCCGACTGTGATGTTGTTGACGCGCGCGATCAGCTTGGCCTCGAATTCCTCGCGCACGGTGTCCTGAATCAACAGGCGTGACGACGACGTGCAGCGTTCGCCATTTATCGAGTAGATCATGAAGATCGCGGCATCCAGGGCGCGGTCCAGATCGGCGTCGTCAAACACGATGACCGGGTTTTTGCCGCCGAGTTCAAGGTGGTTGCGCTTGAGAGTGTCAGCACCCTGTTTGGTGATCAGGCTGCCTGTGCGGCTTTCGCCGACAAAGGCGATAGCCTTGATTTTAGGATGCTCGCAAAGCGCTTTGCCTGCTCCTTCGCCAAATCCGTTGACGGTGTTGAGCACGCCGGGCGGCAAGCCGGCGTCCTCGGCGATCTCAACCAGCAGGCGCGCCGTCAAGGGCGATGCTTCGGCGGGTTTGTGTACCACGGTGCAGCCAGCAGCCAGAGCCGGCGCAATTTTCCATGTGGACAGCATAAAGGGCGTGTTCCACGGCGTTATGACACCCACCGGTCCAATCGGCACGCGGGTGGTGATGTTCATCAACGTGGGCGATTGCAGGTGCTGACCGTCGCGGGCTTGAACCACCTGATCCGCAAAGTAGCGGAAGTTTTCAGCGCCACGCAGCGCAGCTTTGGACATGAATTTGTAGGCCTGACCGGTGTCCCAGCATTCACACAGCGCGATTTCCTCGGCACGGGCTTCGATGCCTTCGGCGATGCGGATGAGGATCTTTTTGCGCTCAAGTGCCGGCAAGTCGCGCCACGCGGCAAACGCGTCGTGCGCAGCACTGGCGGCTTTGTCGATGTCGGCGGCGGTGCCGTGCGCCACGTCGCAGATGACAGATTTATCCACAGGGGAGGTGTTTTGAAACGTGCCATCCATGCCTGCCACATCTTGGCCGGCGATGCGGTTCAGGATGCCGGTGTCGCGGAAGCGGCCAAGATAGCCGTCCAGTTTGGCGCTGTTGTCGTCAAGAACGCTCATGCGTTGTCCTCCATGTGGTCACGGACGGTTCCGAATTTTGGGGATAGGGCCGCGTCGATGTCTCGAATTTCGGCTGACAGCGCGATGGAGCGGGTTTCCATTGCTGTGCTCATAAAATCTTTGAGGGCTGCAAAGATGCGGGTGATGGCGTCTTGTTTGACGTCAGCAGCTCGGCCTTCGCGCAACCGCACGCTCAGATCGATGTAGCCATGTTTAGGGTTGCCGTCGGCCATAGAGACGTGATCGGCACATGTTGCACGGACGCGGATTCCGGCGGTTGGAAAAGTTTCGATTTCAGCGGCGGTCGCCCGGATGGCTTCGCACAACGCTTGGATGTCGACGGCCTCTTCGATGTTGGCAGAATAGTCGATGTGAAAGTGGGGCACGGCTTTTCCTTAACATGTTAATTGCTGCGAAGTTAATTAATGCTATGGTCTGTTGTCAACACCTGTGTTGCACTGCATTTGAGCGGCACCAGATTCTTGAGGCAAACATGACGAACCCCCTTCCTTCTACCGTGCGATCCCTGCCAATTGCGTTGATTCGTGCGCGCGAAGGCGTGATGTCGCCGATCCGAGACATGTTGTCCGAGACGGGAATCACCGAACAGCAATGGCGGGTGCTGCGGGTTTTGGCCGAGTATGGGCGGATGGATACAAAAACCCTGGCGGATCGTTCCAGTTTGCTGTTCCCAAGTCTCACACGGATGGCCGCGACCATGCGTGAGAAGGGATTGGTGACGCAAACACGGGACGTCAAAGACCGGCGTCGTCAGTTTGTTGACATCACGCCGGCCGGTCAAAAAATCATCGACGACTGTTTGCCTGAAGCCGCGCTGATTGTGGCAGGTTTCAAAGAGACACTGGGCGAGCAAAACTATGAGACCCTGCTTGACCTGTTGGCCATGCTCGACCCTGGAAACCATTCCTAAACCGAGATGGTGCCGTCGGCACACCAGCCGTCGAAAATCTCCAGCGCTTTGTCGGCGAATTCGGCGTCGTTTATGTGGCAAGGGATGCGGTGGGCTTGCACGGTCTCGGGCAGGGTTTCCTCAATCTCAGCCAAGAACGTCGCGAGGCCGTCGGGATTGTGCAAATCCGCCCCCTCGCGATCCCATTCGCCAAGGCCGTGTTCCGGCAGGATCAACGCCACTGGTCCTTTGGCTTGTGCGAGGTGCTCGGAGTGCACGTCTGCAACTTTTCTGGTTTCTTCCGCTTTTAGAACAACAGACGTCAGCAAGCGGTTGTGGTCATGTGTCAGGTGGTTGTCCCAAACCTCGGGCAGGGGTTGCCAGCCGACGATGTCCACCAAATCATAGCATCCCGGGGCGACGATTTGCGGCGTGCCCGTTGCGCCGGCATTGGTCAGTCGGTCCGGACCGGCAGAAATGTTGGAACCGTTGACATGGTTGCCCAGCTCTTGGGTGCAAAAGTCAAAGACGCAGGCAAAGGCGCCTTGGCCGGCAAGGCTTTCAAAGGCGCGTCCTCCCATGCCGGTGGCATGGAACACGGCGACTTCAAAACCGCGCTTCTCAAGCGCAGGGATGAGCGGAATGACATATTTCAGCGCAGAAGTCCCAAGCGATGTCATGCCGATCAGCGGTTTGTCCGGGTCAGGCAATTGCACCGCCCGGGCCGCGCCCAGAACGGCGCCCGCCGCCTGCGACAGCGATGCTTTGCAAACTGAATTCAGGCCGTAAAGGCCCCCCGCCCACAGGATCATCTGGGTGTCCGCCGCCAGTCGTTCTGCCGGAATCAAAGGGGAGTAGGACACGGTTGAAACGATGTATTTCGGCACCCCAAGCGGCAGCGCTGTTGCCACATCAAGCGCGAGGTCCGTGCCCATCGTGCCGCCAAGTACAATCATACCGTCAAAGGCACCTTCGGAGTGCAGACGTGCCGCCAGAAGGCTGGCGCCCTTGGCCATGATTTGCATCGCATGGTTCTCGTCGCCGCGGTCAATTGCCGCTTGGATGGTGCTGCCGCCTTCTGTGGCGACGTCGTGTTTGGAATAATCCGTCGGCTTGGACGGGTCGCCCAAAACGGAGACGTCCATGGTGACGACATTGCCACCTTGATTACGGATCACATCAGCAAGGAAACCCAGTTCGTCGTCTTTGGTGTCGTAGGTGCCGATCACCAGAATAGTCTTGTCGGTCATGGCTGTCCCTTACAGTTTGATCCAAGCAGTTTTGAGATTCACATATTTTTCAATCGCATGCAGCGACTTGTCAGAGCCGTTTCCGGATTGACCGACGCCTCCGAGCGGCACTGTGCCATCCGCGCCGCCGTAGGTGTTGATGTGCATGACGCCCGTGCGCACGGATTTGACCATGCGATGAGCGCGGCTTAAGTTTGCAGTCCAAGCAGCGCCGGCGAGGCCGTAAACTGTCGAGTTGGCGAGAGAGATAGCTTCGTCATCGGTGTCAAACGGAGTGACGCCCAAGACAGGACCGAACACCTCTTTTTGCGCCAACGTGGCATCGCGGGTGACGCCTGTGATAATTGTGGGCGCCATGTAGTAGCCGCCAGTTTCTTGCAAAATGCGATGTCCACCGGTGACAATTTGGCCGCTTTCGGCTGTGGCTGTATCCACGAAACCTAGGTTGGCAGTCAGTTGGACTTCGGAATTCACGGCTCCAATATGGGTGTCGATCCTGAGCGGATCGCCGACACGCATTGCCTCGGTCGCCTTGGTCACGGCGGCGACAAAATCATCGTGTATTGGGGCCTCGATAAGAAGCCGTGAGCCAGCCACGCAGACCTGACCGGAATTGCGAAAAATACCGGCGGCTGCGACCTTGGCAGCTTCGTCCAGATTGGGTGCATCGGCAAAGACGATGTTGGGGGATTTGCCGCCAAGTTCCAGATAAACCCGCTTCATGTTGGAACGCGCAGCGTAGTCCATCAGACGCCGCCCTGTGCCGCCGGATCCGGTAAAGACCAAAACGTCCACATCCATCGACAAGCCAAGCGTTTCGCCGACAATACGGCCTTCGCCGGTAACCGCGTTGAGCACGCCGGGCGGCAAGCCAGCCTCTAGCGCCAGATCGGCCATGCGCATCAGCGAGAGCGATGCGGTTTCTGAAGGTTTCAGAACGACGGAGTTGCCCACCGCCAGAGCCGGCCCCAGTTTCCATGCGCCGATCATCATCGGGAAGTTCCAAGGGATGATCGCGCCGACAACACCCACCGGTTCTTTGTGGATCAAGCCGAGTATGTCGCCAGCCGTCGGGGCGATTTCGCCATAGATCTTATCCAGAGCTTCAGCATAGTAGCGGATGGTTGCGGCGGCGGATCCCGGTTCAGCTTTAAGCGCCATGCCGATCTCTGTACCGTTGTCGCGAACACCCAGAACGGCCAGTTCCAGCGCGTTTGCCTCAATCAATTCGGCCCACTTCAACAGCACTTTCTTGCGGGCGGCGGGCGGTTGGTTGGACCAGCGGCCATCCTCAAACGCGGCGCGGGCCGAAGTGATGGCGGCTTCCATATCCGCTGCGGTACCGGCAGCGGTCGTGGTCAGCGCCTGACCATCGATGGGCGAGATGATATCCAATGTGCCACCACCGGAGGCAGGCACATGTTTGCCGTCGATAAGATGATGAAAGGCGGGGACGGGCAGGGCGCGCAGGGCGTCGATTTTTGACTGATCCATCGGGAATTACCTTGTTTGGCTGTCGTGCAAGTCGTGGTCTTCTTCGGGCTGATGCGCGCGCCATTCCTTGATCAGAGTGCGCACGTGCAGTGCGAGAACCAGAACAATTATGCCGAAGATGATCGCGGCAATCGGCCGGTCGATCATGTCTAGTGGTGTCTTGAGGCGCGGCAGCGAGGAGCGGAGTTTGACCTCCATGATGCCGCCGAGAACCATGCCCAGAATGATCGGCACAATTGGCAGGTTCAAGCGTTTCAGGATGAGGCCAAGAACACCGAAGCCGGCAGCAATCATACAGTCGGTCAGCGAGTTGCGCAGGGAATAAACGCCAACAAAGGACAACAGCAGGATCAACACGCCCAAAAAGCGGGTGGGGACGCGGATGATCTTGGTCAGCAGATTTGTGGCGAACAACAGAAAGACCATAACGATCACGTTGAGCGCAATCAGCGCAAAGTAGAGACCGTAGACCAGATCAATGTTGTTTTGAAAGAGTTGTGGGCCAGGGATGACGTTGTGCACATAGAACACAGACAACATCATGGCCGTCAGCGCTTCGCCCGGAATGCCGAGCGCCAGAAGGGGGATCATCGCGGCGGCGGGTACCGCGTTGTTGGCGGCCTCGGACGCAATCAGACCTTCGGGGGAGCCCTTGCCAAAGCTGTCGGGGTCTTTCGAGGTTTTCTGGGCGTATGTGTAAGACATGAACTGGGCGGTAAACTCGCCGGTGC
The DNA here is from genome assembly GCF_001292625.1 of Shimia sp. SK013. Taxonomy (GTDB): domain Bacteria; phylum Pseudomonadota; class Alphaproteobacteria; order Rhodobacterales; family Rhodobacteraceae; genus Shimia. The sequence continues at coordinate 708,032 of NZ_LAJH01000009.1, read as the reverse complement.
CGGGGATCATGCCAAGGATCACACCAAAGCCTGAGGCAACTGTGGCGACACGTTTGTGTTTCAGCAGCTCCTTGATCCCTGCGCCCATGCGACCGGTCACGGGTTTGGCATCGGGGCTGCTGTCGGGGGCGGAGAGAAGGAAGAAGGCTTGGCTGAGGGCGAAGAGGCCCAAGACGACAACAATCAGGTTTACGCCTGACGATAGGAAGGATTGGCCGAAGGTGAAGCGTTGTGTGTATGTCACCGCATCCAGTCCGACGGTTTGCAAAAAGATACCGAACATCGCCAAAAGACCGGCGGCGAATATCTGACCTCGGTGGGCGAGGATCACGAGGATGATGCCAAGCAGGGCTGCGAGAAATATTTCGCGTGATCCGAACATCGGGGCAATCATCGCCAAAACTGGTGACAGCAGGATCAAACACAGAATGCCAAAGATGCCCCCCCAGAACGACGCGGAATAGGACAGCGACACCGCTCGGTGCGCCTCGCCGCGCTGGGTCATGGGGTAGCCGTCGTAAGACGTTAGCGCATTCACGGCTGTTCCGGGCGTGTTGATCAGAACTGCGGGAATGGCACCGCCATACATCGACGACCCGTAGATGCCGAGCAGCATCGTCAGCCCGACAATCGGATCCAGTGAGAACGTTGCGGGCAACAGGATGGCGATGGCCACGGCTGGCCCGACGCCGGGGATGGCCCCAATGATGACGCCGCCGATTGACCCGACAAGTAGGGCAAATACCACATCCCAGCGGGCGAGCATTTCCAGTCCGGCAAGAAGGTTTTCCAACAGAGGCTCCGATCAGAAGTAGGTCAGCATGATCTGGCGCAGCCCGTCCGGCAGGCTTTCATAGATCAGGCCCGAGGGCAGGTTGACCTTCAAGAAGGTTTTGAAAAGCAACACGATGATGACGGCGGAAACCGCAGCTGCAAGGAGCGTGGAAGTCTTGCGATAGCCAACGCGCAGAGCAAGCGCGAGGGCGAACAGCAGTGTCGTGGGCAGGTAGCCCGCATACGGGACGGCAGCGGCATAGGCGATGAACCAAGCGGCGTATTCCAGCGCGGTGATCCACAGCCAGACCTCCTGCCAGCGTCCTTCGAGGCGTTCGGATAGAGCAGAGCCCAGCAGATGAAAGGCCGCAAAAAGCGCCATGCCACCAAGAGACACTGCGGGCCAGAAACGGGGTTGGGCAAACAGTTTTCCGCCGTTGCGCCACACGGTTTGATCGGCGATCTGCGACAGCAGCAGAACAGAGACAATCAAGGCGAACCATGCAAACACGATGTCACCGGGTCTGCGGTATCGTTTAAACAGCGATTGAAGTGTTTTCACGCGCGACATGGCATTTTCCGTTTCACTAAGGTCAAACGGCCGGGCAACGCTGGGCTGTCCGGCCGAATGGGAGGTATCTTAGTTGGCAAGCATGCCTTCGATGCGAGCCATGGTTTCGATATCTTTTTCAATTTGCGTGACCACCTCGGAAGCGGGCTGCCAGTAGACCAGCGCGCCGGTTTCGGCGGCCAGTTTCTGAGCGCGCTCAGACATCATCGTCTTTTCGGCAACGGCGATGATTTTGTCCTGTACATCTTGGGGGGTGTCCGCGTGAACGAACAGACCGTTCCAAAGCGCGACGTCCAAATCGGGCGCCAGTTCAGAGACCGTCGGCGTGTCTGGTGTCAGGCCGATACGTTCATTGCCGATGGAGGCCAGAACCTTCACGTCGTCAAGGCAGGGCAGGATCAGTTGCAGAGTGGTGTTGATCACATCCACATCGCCGGAGGCCAGCGTGTTGCAGTCCAGGGCGTCAAAAGCCGCGTCTGCCGAGTAGGAAAAGCCCATGCTTTTTGCCAAGCCCATAGTGACTTGTGTGGGCACCAGCGGGGCCCCGAAGTGGCCCAGAACAACGTCGTTGTCGGAGGCATGCGCGGCGAGTTCTTGCATGGTTCCATAAGGCGCGTTTCCGCTTGTGGCGATTACAAACGGATAAGTCAGGAAATTTCCAAGTGGCACGAAAGGGTCGGGTTTCAACTCAGGAATGCCGATCTGAGGGCCAACAACAGGAATGGCGATGATGAAAGAGCCAATCGTGTAACCATCCGCCGGTGCATTCGCCACTTCGATCGCGCCGGGGAACGGGCCGCCACCGCCGCCGGGCTTGTTCACAACAGCGGTCGGGACGTCGTAGGCGGCAGAAAAGTCTTCGGCGATCATGCGTGTCAACACGTCCTCGAGATCACCGGGAGGCCACGGCACAACAAACTCAACCGGCTTTTCCGGGTATTCAGCCTGCGCTGTTCCCGTGACGGCAGTCATGGCCAGAGCCATCGCGGTCACAGATTTAAAAATCTTAGACATTTCATTCTCCCTGGTGTGGTTCATATATTGAACCGTTGTTTCGATAAAAGGTTGCCTTGTTAATTTTCTTGTGTCAAACTTTTTTTGTGACCAGCCAAAATGAGACCAACCACATGTCCTCAGCTACCAAAGCTCTGAAGTTGCTGTCCTACTTTTCGACTGCGCGTCCGGAAATCGGGCTGACGCAGTTGTGTCGTATCGCAGGGCGGGACAAGGCGACGACCTACCGCCACCTGCAGGCGCTTGAAACTGCAGGGTTTGTTGAACAGAATCCGCTGACAAAACACTATCGTTTGGGGCCGGCGGTGATGCAGTTGGCGCAGATCAGAGAAGCGACGGTTCCTCGTAAGGCCTCGGCCAAGTCGGCTTTGGCGGCGCTCGCGGATGCGACGGGGGAAACGGCCCATGTCACAGTCCTTTCGGGCACGACTCTCTATGGCTTGTGCGATTGCGAATCCCCCCGACACGGAACGCGGGCAGTCATCGACATCAGCATATTCCCATTGCATGCCACAGCGTCGGGTCAGTGTTCGGTGGCCTTTGGAGATCCAAGCCTCTTGGAGGCGGCAGTCGCGAACCTTGAAGGGTTCACAGCGAGCACGCCGACGACGCACTCTGATCTGGCCGCCTTGATAGAGACCGCACGAGAGACTGGGTTTGCCTGCGCCAATCAAAGCTACGAGAGTGAGATCCAAGGCATTGCTGCGCCAATTTTTGATCACACCGGTCATCTTGCTGGAGCCGTGGCCGTCGCCAGCGTGGCCTCTCGCCATACTGCGGAGCTGGAACACACTATTAAATCCGAATTGATCACCGCTGCACGCGAGATCACCCGCAATTGGGGCGGAAAAATCCCCACCCAGATCGAGGCCGTATGGGCCAAGTCCGACACAACGCCAAATGCATTGGATTCCACGCAATGAAAGATTCAAACTTCCTGAAGGAAAACAACGGCCGCTTGATGTGGCATCCTATGACTTCGCCCCAAGACAGTTTGGATCAGCCGCCAACGATCATCACCGAGGCGGACGGCGTGTCGATTACCGACATTGATGGCCACCGCGTGGTTGATGGGGTCGGGGGGTTGTGGAACGTCAATCTTGGCTATTCGTGTCAACCGGTCAAGGACGCAATTGCGGCGCAACTCGACAAGTTGCCGTACTATTCGACATTTCGCGGCACATCCAATGACGCGGCAATCGAGCTGTCGTTTGAGCTTGGTGAATTCTTTGCCGAGGACGGGCTGCACCGGGCATTTTTTACGTCAGGTGGGTCGGACAGCGTCGAGACTTCGCTGCGGCTTGCGCGCCAGTATCACAAATTGCGCGGGGAGGCGGGGCGGACGAAGTTCCTGAGTCTCAAGAAGGGGTATCATGGCACCCATATCGGCGGGGCGTCAGTCAACGGAAATGCAAATTTCCGCAACGCCTATGAACCGCTACTGCCCGGCTGTTTCCACATTCCCGCACCCTATTCCTACCGCAATCCGTTCAACGAATCTGATCCTGAAAAACTCGCGCAACTGTGCATTCAGGCATTGGAAGACGAGATTGCGTTTCAAGGCGCCAACACAATCGCCGCTATGATCATGGAGCCGATCTTGGGCGCTGGTGGTGTTATCCCGCCGCATCCATCATTTGCCCCTGCAGTGCAGGCAATCTGCAACCGCAACGGCATCTTGTTGATCACGGATGAGGTGATCACGGCATATGGGCGCACGGGTGCGTGGTCAGGCGCGCGGCTTTGGGGCGTTAAACCCGATATGATGGCAACAGCCAAGGCAATCACCAACGGGTACTTCCCTTTTGGGGCTGTGATGCTTGGTGATCGTATGATCGAGGTTTTTGAAGGCAACCCCGCGGCCAAGATCGGTCACGGCTACACCTATTCGGGGCATCCTGTTGGGGCGGCGGCTGCATTGGCCTGTTTGGCGGAAACCAAGCGGCTGAACGTGATCGACAATGCGGCAGCGCGTGGGACCCAGCTGTTTGATGGCTGTAAGGCGTTGATGGAGAAATACGATATTATCGGTGATGTGCGCGGTGGCTATGGCTTGATGACTGCCATTGAAATGGTCAGTGACCGTGCCACCAAAACGCCAATTGACGCGGCAACGGCATCCAAAGTGCAAGACGTTGCTTATCAAAGCGGCGCGATGGTGCGGGTATCGGGACCAAACCTGATCCTGTCGCCGCCGTTGGTCTTGTCTGAGGCGGACGCTGCCACAATCCTCGGTGCGCTTGAGGCGGGCTTTGCTGCAATCTGAAGAGCTCAATCGGCGCAAAATTGTCTGGCCGTTGTGCGTGGAGCTTTCTAGCGGGCGGCAAAAACAAAAAAGGGCGGCCCAAGCAGCCGCCCTTTTAGAAAGTCATGTGACCTCAGATCAGGATGCCGGTGCGCAGGCCACGGACCCAGTTTCGGTGGTCACGAGCGCATAGCCCGCGTCACAGCTGGCGTTGCCGGCTTTGTCGAAGTTGGGTTGCATGTATACAGGCGTTGGCTCTGGCTGCGAGCAAGCAGCAAGTGTGAGACCAGCAACGCAGAGAGCAGCATAGAGAGGTTTCATGGCAAAATTTCCTTTGAAAAGTGACTCGTTTCAGTAAGGACATCTAAACACATCCTTAATGCTACGCAAAGTGGTGAGCAGGAGACCGCCTATGCCTCGAAGGGGCGGAATGCGGCTTGGTGAAAATTCTTTGATTTGGGTGCGGATATGCGCTTGACGCGCTGAGTGGCTCAGCATAAACCACGCCTCACGCTGAAGGGCTCACGCCCTGATGCGGCAGCGAGCGGTTGTAGCTCAGCTGGTTAGAGTACCGGCCTGTCACGCCGGGGGTCGCGGGTTCGAGCCCCGTCAACCGCGCCACTTTCCTCCCTAATGGATTGGTAAAATGATGTTTCTCGATCGCATTGGTTGGTCGACCTTACTTATCGTTGCAGTGATTTTGGGTTTGGCCCCGTTTTCCCCTGAGCCGCACCTTTGGGAAAAACTGAAAATGCTGGGCAGTGGGGCGCTGGTGCGTCCGATGGATTGGTTCGATCTGGCAATGCATGGCGCGCCGCTGGTTGTGGTGGCTGCAAAAGCGGCTCGGCATTTGCGGCGAAAATAGTCGACGACACACTTTTGCGATCTGCCATGGCGGAAAAGCTCTAATGCGCTGAATTTGTGACTTTTGGAAACAGTTTCAGGGCGTTTTATGCACGCCCTTTTTGGTGGATGCCTTGCCCAAGAAAAGAACGGATCGTCCGTTTCTTGAGCAAGTTAGAATTCGAAACGAAGGGCGTTTTGAGCGCGATTTAGGTGCTCAGAGCGTCCAAGATGCGCGCCCAGGAACGAATGCCTTTGTGGAAGCTTTCCAGGTCGTATTTCTCATTAGGAGAGTGGATCTGGTCGTCGTCTTTGCCAAATCCAATCAACATGGCGTCCACACCCAACAGCTCTTTGAAGAAACCTGCAATTGGTATGGATCCGCCGCAGCCGACGTAAGCGGCCGGACGGGGCCATTCATCCGACAGAGCTTTGCGCGCCTTTTCAAACGCCGGGTCGTCGATGGACATTTGCGAAGCGGCAGAGCCTTTCTCGGTGCGATATTCCACTGAAAAACCCTCCGGCATGTAGTTTTCCAAATGGGCGCGGAAGCTGGCGCGGATTTTGTCGGGATCCTGTTGGCCAACAAGACGGAAAGAAACCTTTGCCGAGGCCTCGGACGGCAGCACGGTTTTAAAGCCATCGCCAGTGTAGCCGCCCCAGATGCCATTCACATCGCAGGTCGGACGCGACCAGATTTGCTCAAGCGGGGTTCGGTCTTGCTCACCGGCCGCAGCCGTTAGCCCAACGTCGCCCAGATAGGTTTCATGATCAAAGCCCAAACCTTGCCACTGTGCCCGCACTTCGTCCGGCAGTTCGGGCACATCGTCATAGAAACCGTCCAGCGTGACAGACCCGGTGTCGTCGTGCAGATCGCCAAGCGCTTTGGACAAAACGCGGATCGGGTTCATCGCGATGCCGCCGTACATGCCGGAGTGCAGGTCGCGGGACGGGCCGATGATGGTGAAGTCTTCGGCAAGCAGGCCGCGCAGCATGGTGGTGATCGCTGGAACTGCGCTTTCAAACAGACCGGTGTCGCAGATTAGGGCGATGTCGGTGGTCAGTTCTTCGGCGTTTTCTTTCATGAAAGGCACGAGCGAGGGCGAGCCGCTTTCTTCTTCGCCCTCAAAGAAAAAGGTGATCTTGCAGGGCAGGGTGCCATGTTCGGCCTTCCATGCGCGGCATGCTTCGACAAAGGTCATCAACTGGCCTTTGTCATCTGATGCGCCGCGGGCGCGGATCACTTTGCCGGAATCGGTGTCCTGAAGCTCTGGATCGAACGGATCGCGGTCCCACAGTTCAATTGGATCGATGGGCTGCACGTCATAGTGGCCATAAAACAGCAGGTGCGGGCCGTCGCCGTCCACATGACCCACAACCATCGGATGGCCAGGGGTGACGCGTTTCTCTGCGCTGACACCAATGCTTTGGAGATCTGCGACCAACCAGTCAGCAGCCGCGTCGCAGTGGTCTTTGTAGGCCGGGTCGGTGGAGACGGAAGGAATGCGCAGCAAATCAAAAAGGCGATCAATGGCTTGGGGCATATCCTGATCGATTCTGGCAAGTATTGAGTCGAGTGACATTTTGGTCTCCTTAAAGTGCTAGTGACACACCCTTAAGCCTTTGGTGCGACGATTTGCGGGGAGCCTACCATTGCTTTTGGGACTGTCCAGCCTCGCAAAAATGGAATTTGATCGATATCAAGGCAGATAGGCAGCTTGTTAATCAATCTGTTGTCGGAGGAAGAGCGCGCGGTTACAATGGACGTATCCGCGCCTACCTAATACAAGGGCGTCCAGGTTAATGGACACGGCCCGGTAAGACAGTGAAGGGACGCCTTGTGGAGCAAACTGTAGATTTCTCGGCACAGCTTGATCGTGCTCTGAACGACCTTCATGAAGAAGGTCGGTATCGGACGTTTATCGACATCGAGCGCCAGCAGGGCAATTTTCCGCACGCCATCTGGACCAAACCTGACGGCACGCAACAGCCGATCACCGTGTGGTGCGGCAACGATTATCTGGGCATGGGGCAGCATCCAGCGGTGATGGCCGCAATGCACGACGCGATTGACGCCGTGGGCGCAGGTTCTGGCGGGACGCGCAATATTTCCGGCACAACCGTGTATCACAAACGGCTTGAGGCCGAATTGGCTGATTTGCACGGCAAGGAAAGCGCGCTGTTGTTCACCAGTGCCTATATCGCCAACGACGCAACCTTAAGTACGCTGCCTAAGTTGTTTCCGGGGCTGATCATTTATTCTGACGCGCTCAATCATGCGAGCATGATTGAAGGTGTGCGTCGCAACGGCGGCGCCAAGCGGATTTTCCGTCACAATGACGTTGAACATCTGCGGGAACTGCTTGAGGCGGATGACCCCAAAGCTCCCAAATTGATTGCATTTGAATCGGTCTATTCGATGGACGGCGATTTCGGCCCCATTGCAGAAATCTGTGATTTGGCGGACGAATTTGGTGCATTGACCTATATCGACGAAGTGCATGCAGTCGGCATGTATGGGCCGCGTGGTGGTGGTGTGACGGAACGTGACAATCTTGCGCATCGCATCGACATCATCAACGGCACTCTGGCCAAAGCATATGGCGTCATGGGCGGGTATATCGCCGCGTCTGAGAAAATGTGTGACGCTGTGCGGTCTTACGCGCCGGGCTTTATCTTTACGACATCTTTGCCACCGGCAGTGGCCGCAGGCGCCGCGGCGTCAGTCGCGCATCTGAAAAAAGATCAGGACCTGCGCGATCAGCATCAGACACAGGCGAAAATCCTGAAGCTGCGCTTGAAGGGTCTGGGTTTGCCCATCATTGATCATGGCAGTCACATTGTTCCGGTGATCGTTGGGGACCCGGTTCACACCAAGGTTTTGTCGGATCATTTGCTCACGGATTATGGAATTTATGTGCAACCCATTAACTTTCCGACCGTCCCGCGGGGCACTGAACGGCTGCGTTTCACCCCGTCTCCGGTGCATGGGCCAGGAGAAATTGATAGACTTATCAATGGTATGGATGCTCTCTGGAGCCACTGTGCGCTGAATCGTGCCGATATGGCGGGCTAATTTACCCTAAGCTGTGAATTTCGGTATTTTCTGCTAGTATCGTGTTAACAAAGGATCGATCCGAATCGACAAATGACGGATCGGCATTACGATGGGGCGTATGGCATGATCGGGCGCAGAGCTAAGCGCAAATCCGAAGACGTAGAAGAACGGCCTAAGGGCTATGATGACTTCGACGTGCGTCTTGGAGATATGATGCGGGGAGAGCGTGCAACCATGGGCAAGTCGCTCTTGGATGTGCAGCGAGAGCTTCGAATCCGTGCCGCCTATGTCGCCGCCATTGAGAATTGTGATCCGTCAGCTTTTGAGACTCCCGGCTTCATCGCTGGATATGTGCGGTCTTATGCGCGTTACCTGAATATGGATCCAGAAGACGCGTTTGGTAAATTCTGCGAGGAAAGCGGATTTAGCACGGCACATGGCATGTCCGCCGAGGCATCGACCATTCGCAAAAAAGAGGCTGTGGTGTCGCGTGGACCAAACAATGATCCGTTTGCCGCGCCCAACATGCCCTTTGCACCTGCGCAGGATTCGATTTTGTCACGGGTGGAGCCACGCGCGATTGGGTCATCACTAATCCTTGTCGCGCTTATTGCCGGCATTGGTTACGGTGGGTGGAGCGTTCTCAATGAAATTCAAAGGGTTACGCTGGCGCCAGTAGAGCAAGCACCGGTGGTTTTGACCGATCTTGATCCCGTCAGTTCAGCTAGCACGAACTTGAGAGACGCAGAGGACTTGTCACAGACGGCGGGTGTGTTGACTCCGCCGAGTGACGCGCTGGATCGTTTGTATCGCCCGCAGGCGCTGGATGTGCCAGTTTTGGTGGCACGAGACGCGCCGATTTCACAACTCAGCCCGGACGTGTTGGGCTTGTTTACACCTGAGCCGTCTGTTTTGGCATCCGCCGCGCCAGTGGTTGAAGGCTTGCCCGTGCCCAAAGTTATTGAAGACAGCGCGCCCGAAATGGTGATCATGGCTGTCCGCCCAGCCTGGGTTCGGGTGCGGTCAGCGCAAGGCACTGTGTTGTTTGAGAAAATTCTGGATGCAGGTGAGGAATATATCCTCCCCGCAACGGAAGAAGCGCCAACATTGCGCGCCGGCATGTCCGGTTCAGTCTATTTCAAGCTGAATGGCGAGATTTTTGGGCCAGCCGGTGAAGGCACCGGAACGGTACGTGATCTGGCACTAAGCACCGAAGAGATCCAAGAAAATTTTGAACTGGCCGACATGGCCCGTGACCCGGCGCTTGCACGGATTGCAGCGCTTTCCGCCAAGCCCTCGTCCGACCTTGACGAAGAGTGACGTCGCGCGGGATTGCTCCTTAATGCGGAAGGCAGTAGACAGGCCCCAAACCTAGCGGTGAGGGGCTTTTGCATGTCCATGAATCACATTCGACCTTGGCGAAACATCGAGCGACGCAAGTCGCGCCAGATCATGGTGGGCAAGGTGCCCGTGGGGGGCGATGCGCCCATTGCAGTGCAGACCATGACCAATACCGACAGCAGTGACGTGAAGGCGACACTTGACCAAGTCATGGCGGCGGCAGAGGCGGGGGCGGACATCGTGCGCATCTCGGTACCGGATGTAGCAGCGTCCAACGCCTTGAAAGAAATCACAAAAGAGAGCCCCGTTCCGATCGTGGCCGACATCCATTTCCACTATAAGCGCGCGATTGAGGCGGCGGAGGCCGGAGCGGCCTGTCTGCGGATCAACCCGGGCAATATCGGAGATGAGAAGCGGGTCAAGGAAGTGATCGCAGCGGCGCGGGACAACGGGTGCTCTATTCGCATTGGTGTCAATGCGGGCAGCCTTGAGAAACACCTGCTGGAAAAATACGGTGAGCCCTGTCCTGATGCGATGGTCGAGAGTGGGCTTGAGCACATTAAGATACTGCAAGATAACGATTTTCACGAGTTTAAGATTTCGGTGAAGGCCAGCGATGTGTTCATGTCGGCTGCTGCTTATCAGATGCTTGCAGACGCAACGGACGCGCCTATCCACCTAGGGATCACCGAGGCAGGTGGGTTTGTCAGCGGCACAATCAAGTCCGCGATCGGTCTTGGTCAGCTGCTGTGGATGGGCATCGGTGACACGGTGCGCGTGAGCCTGAGTGCCGATCCGGTGGAAGAGGTGAAGGTTGGATTTGAAATCCTCAAGAGCCTTGGACTGCGCCATCGCGGAGTGAATATCATCAGTTGCCCAAGCTGTGCACGTCAGGGCTTTGACGTGATTAAGACTGTGGAAACATTGGAAGAAAGGTTGGCGCATATCCATACGCCGATGAGCCTTTCGATCATTGGATGTGTGGTCAACGGGCCGGGCGAAGCTTTGATGACGGACGTCGGGTTCACCGGTGGTGGCGCGGGATCGGGCATGGTTTATCTCGCGGGCAAACAGAGTCACAAGCTGAGCAATGAGGCGATGGTAGAGCACATCGTGGAGCAGGTTGAAACCAAGGCCGCGGAGATTGAGGCGGCCATGGCGACAGAAGAAGCGGCCGAATAGTCGCTTTATAAGACCCGCGTTAACACTCTGATTCTCTTGAAAAAAGTCGGGTCTGTAAGACGTCGGCATTACGTCGGCATTACGTCGGTATCGCGGCGGTGCGATTTCGCGACTTTCGCAGTATTAACCGCGCGTACGTTGCCTGTCAGGAAAACCCGTCAATAATGGTCGGGCAGCGGCGGGTTTTGCTTCAAAACCCGCCGTGTTCCATTACCCGCGTTTATCGGCGACCAAGTCGCGCATCGCTTTGAGCGGCAGGTAGCCGCGCAGCAATTCGTCTTGCATGACAAACGTTGGCGTGCCGCTGATTTGCAGTGCGCGGGCCAATTCCTGCGTGCCGCGCAATTCTGCGGTGACCTCTTCGCTTTGCATGTGTGCGACCACGGCGTCGCCATCAAATCCGAGGCTTTTTGCCAATTTGGAAAGGACCTTGTCTGAGGGATCTTTGCGCATGGTAATTAATTCGTCATGCGCGGCCTTATAGGCGTCGTTGCCGTGCAACTGTTTGATCGCTACGGCAAAGCGAGAGGAGGCGGTAGAGGCTTCACCAAGGATCGGAAACTCTTTGACGATCAGTTTGATGTTGCCGTCTGATGCGACCAATTCTGCGACCTCGTCATGTGCTTTGCGGCAATAGCCGCAGCGGTAGTCGACAAATTCCACTAAGGTGATGTCGCCATCGGGATTGCCACCCACCCATGAGTAGCCATCGTTAAAGATTGCATCAGCATGGGCCGTGATCATCGCGTTGTCACCTGCGGCCTGCGCGTTGGCCTGACGCTCTTCGAGGACGGCGACGGCTTCCATGATGACCTGCGGATTGTCCAGAAGGTAGGCGCGGATTTCGGCGCGGAAGACGGCACGTTCTTCGTCGGACATGCTGTCGATGTCAAATGCGGCCAGCGGAGCAGCGGCGAGGCTGAGGGCCAGAGCAGAAGAGGCGAGAATGCGTTTCATATAGAGAACTCCGTTATCGTTTTTTGCGGTTGGCACGCTTGGCAGCGGCCAGAATGTCATCTGCGCGGCGATAGGCGCTTGAGCCACGTGGCAAAAGCCCCAAGGCCCGTTGGGCGTGAATTTCGGCGTCTTCAAGCCGGCCTACAAGCGCGTACCGCTCTGCCGTTGCGAGTGAGGCCATGCCGTTGTTGCCCACCTGCGCATAAGCCGAGCCAAGATCGCGCAACACGCGTATATTGCGGAAGTCGCGGTTGCGGGAGTCCTCAAGATAGGTCAGCGCCTCTTTTGGGCGGTCCACAGTCAGCAGGGCGCGACCCAAGTTGCCAAGTATCAGAGAATCCCGCGGCGCAAGTTTCGCTGCGGTGCGGTAGGCCGCGACGGCGGATTGGAATTGTCGGCTTTGCAGCAGGATTTGACCCTTGAGGTCGTAATATTGAGCGTCATTTGGGCGCAGTTGGAGGGCTTTGTTGATGTTGGCCAGCGCTTTGCCGCGCTCTTGCTGGCGGTGGTAAGCCACCGCGAGGCGCATGTGTTGCACGTCTTTGGCCGGGCTTTCATCATAGCGTTGGAGCGTCCATTTTGCAGGGCGCTTGAAGGCGGTCACTTTGGAGCGCGCACGGTCATACCAATAGTCCAGATCCGGTTGCGGTTTGGTCTTGCCGGAGTAGGCCGCAACATAGCGTTGCATTGCGCGTATCCGGTCACGGGTCAGCGGGTGGGAGCGCATGTAGGGATCTTGACGGGTCACGTTGAGCAGCTCTTGGCCTTCGAACAGCCGCTGGACTTGTACCATGCCTTGGGGATCGATGCCGGCGGCGGCCATATAGCGCACGCCGGATTGGTCTGCGGAGGCCTCTTCGGCGCGGGTGTGAGAGAGGAACCGACGCTGTGCCGAGCTTTGGGTGCCAAGCGCCAAAGCTGCGGCCACATCGCCGCGTCCGCTGGCGGCGGCGGCCAAGGCCAGCGCGAGGCCAAGGCCCGCGACGGTGCGGGCATTGTCGAGATTGGCCATGCGCCGCGAGATGTGGCCATTGGCGATGTGGGCGGCTTCGTGGGCGATTACGGCTTGCAGCTTTTCCGGCGTGTTCATCTTCATCAACAAGCCGGTGTGAATATAGATATGGCCGTTGTCCACCACGAAGGCGTTCAGGCTGTTGTCGTCGATCAGCAGGATTTTGATGGAGCCGCCCAGACCCGAAGCTTTCAGGATAGGCGCGGCCATGCGGGCCAACGCGTTTTCAATGTCGCTGTCGCGGATCAATGTGGCGGCACGGGCGGGGGCTGTGGTCCACACCAAAAGCAGCGCCGCGAGCAACGGGCCGACAAAGAACAGCGGCGCGCGCATTGACGGCGCGTGATTTTCGCGGTGAAACCTCATGGAGGCCAATAGGGATTAAAACGATGCGGAACTCAAGGCGTGGGGCGGTTGATCCCTTCATTGTGATGGATGTGATGGAAGCGGCGCGTCAGGCGGAGGCCGGTGGACGTGATATTATCCATATGGAAGTGGGCCAGCCGGGCACTGCGGCGCCAAAAGGCGCGCAGTTGGCTTTGGGCGAAGCGATGTCAAAAGACGCGCTTGGATACACGGTGGCGCTTGGCATTCCGGAGTTGCGGGCGCGAATCGCTGAGCTTTACGACACGTGGTACGGAGTTGATCTCGATCCCGGTCGGGTAATTGTCACAACGGGCAGCAGCGGGGCCTTTCTGTTGGCGTTTACGGCGCTGTTTGACGCCGGAGAAAAGGTGGCCATCGGGGCGCCCGGTTATCCGAGCTATCGCCAGATATTGAAAGCACTCAGCCTTGAGCCGTTGGATGTACCGTCAGCGCCCGAAAACAGATTGCAACCGGTGCCGCAAGATTTGCGGGACATGGCGTTTGACGGGTTGATGGTGGCGTCACCTGCAAATCCGACTGGCACGATGTTGGACCGCGACGCCATGGCTGCATTGATTGATCTGTGCCGCGAAAAAGACGCGGCTTTTATCAGCGACGAAATCTATCATGGTATCGAGTACGAGGCCAAAGCAGTGAGCGCGCTTGAACTGACGGATGACTGTTATGTCATCAACAGTTTTTCCAAGTATTTCAGCATGACGGGATGGCGCGTCGGTTGGATGGTGGTGCCTGAGGATCACGTGCGCAAGATCGAGCGGTTGGCGCAAAACATGTTCATCTGTGCCAGCCACGCCAGCCAAGTGGCCGCATTGGCCGCGATGCAGTGCCACGATGAGTTGGAGGCGAACATGGCGGTTTATCGCGCCAATCGCGCGCTGATGATCGAGGGTTTGCCCAAGGCCGGATTTGGCAAATTTGCACCGCCCGATGGGGCGTTTTACGTCTATGTCGATGTCTCGGATTACACCACCGACAGCCGCGCGTTTGCCCGCGAGATCCTAGACGAAGCCGGGGTTGCGGTGACGCCGGGACTGGACTTTGATCCGGAGCGCGGTGCAACGACGCTGCGGTTTTCCTATGCGCGCAGTACCCAAGACATTGCCGAGGGGCTGGCGCGGTTGAAAACGTTCATGGCCAAACGAGGCGCTTAAGCGGCAGCGGTCACGTCGGGCGTTGCGGGCGCGCGTACACAGTTGCGCCCGTCCGATTTTGCCAGATAAAGCGCTGTGTCGGCAGCCTCCAACAGATCGCTGGCGGCAGGGCTTCGGGTGGCGTCTGTGCCTGCGACACCGAAGCTGCAAGTGATGGCAAGGAGGCCGTGACCGGTTTCAAACCGAGCGTCGGCCACGGTTTTGAGAAGGCGGTTTGCAAGATTGTGCGCGTCGCTCTGGGTTGTGTTGGGCAGGATCAGCACAAATTCTTCGCCACCGTAGCGGCACAACCGGTCGGATTTACGCAAGTCCATGGCGGAGAGACGGGCCGCCAATTCTCGAAGGACGGCGTCGCCGGTGGGGTGGCCGTAGGTGTCGTTGACTGACTTGAAGTGGTCTATGTCAAACATGATCACCGAGAGAGGCGTCCTGGTGTCGATGCTGTCTAGCCAGCTTTGGGCCCATAGGTTGTCAAAAGACTGGCGGTTTAAAAGCCCAGTGAGATGGTCGTGACGTGCCATGTGAAGCGCGTCGTCATGGGCGCGCGCGAGTTGTTCTTTTTCCTGCTCCAGCAACTCGGATCGGGCAATGGCAACGGAGGCGCGGTTGCCGACGATGTGGCTGAGGATCATCATCAGCGCGACGATGCTCACCGGGATCAGGAACAGGTTATAGCTGTCCATATTTGCCGAGACGATGTCGTGTAGACCGGCGGTCAGGCAGAGCCCTGTCGAAACACCGAGGGTCTTGGCCCCGGGTTGGTGGGTTCGGATCGCATCGACAATGAGGATCGTGCCAGGGATGAAGGTGATCAGGCAGTAGATTTGGGCGTAGGTAAGCACGGTCGATACCAAGCCCAGTGGCAACACAAAGGCACACAGTGCAAGAATGTAAGCCGACATTTGAAGCGGAAGCCGCACAATCTGCGGCAAGCGAAGCGGAAAAAGCGCCTCAAGTAGAAAATAGGTCCAACAGGCGAGAAGTGGCACAAGCCCAACCTCAAGACGCATTCGATAAGCATGCCATTGCGGGCCAAACATCATTTCAATGATGTTTTCGACGGTGATCGCGCGCAGGATGATAACCAAAGAAATGAGCGCCAAAAATCCGGCAGACTTGTCCCGGAGACCGCTGGTGAAGAACACCGCATTGCGCAGCAAGATAAGCAGGAGCGCACCAATTGTGATGCCGCCGATCAGGCTGCTCAGATATTGTGAAAACCGCTCGTCTTCGGCCGTTGAGATATAGGGCGCCTCGGCCACGCCACCCCAATCAAACATTGTCTTGCGCACATGGATCATCAAAAGACCGTCGCCGACAAAGGGCAACGGATGGGAAAGATTGCGATGCGCGACAAGATCGGGGCCTGAAAGATTGCCTTTGGCCGCGATTTCCACCGCCTGCGAGGGGTTGTTACGTGGCACCCAGTAAATGCGATAGGCGTCGTGGATCATACCGACATGCAAAATCAGATCCGGTCGGGGGACATCAGGAAGCGACAAGGCGGCCACGTAGGTTGCAATGCCATCATCATGCACGTTGTCTGGCCGAGAGGGCACTTTGCCATGCCAGTTTGACGGTACTTTAAGTGTGTTCGCGCCTTCTGACGCGAAAGCCAAAACCGCTTCCTGTGGGGTCAGGTAGGAACCCCATTCAAAAAGCCATTCGCCTTCAAGGACATACCGCTCAACTTCACCGCTAAGGACACGCCCGCCATCGAAGCGGGCATAGTCTGCTTGCGCTGCGGGTGCAGAGATCATGCTTGCGCAGAGCAACGCCACGCTGAAAAGCCAAAACCTGTATGCAAAGTATTTCACGTTGCGCCTCTTTTTCTTTCGCCACCTTTTGGCCTAGCGCCGACTCTTTAGGTGAAGGTTAACGTCGGCGGGATTTTGCTTCGCTTTGTAACGACTTGAACAAGGACTGGTTTTGACCTGTGGCGTGGCAGGCTAGGCTCGTGTAGGTTTCCGGTCAAAACCCGTTGAGAGGTGTCATGAGCAGAGTTTTGGCCATTGTTGCAGCGCTTTTCCTGTCTGGTGCGGGGTGGGCGCAGGAGTTTTCAGCGCTTGCGCGGCTGGATGCCGAAAAGAGCAGTCTGCAATCGGGATGGCGCGGCGCGGTGACGCTTGAGGTGTCGCTGAGCCAAGGTGTGCCATGGCGGGTGTTTCATCTTGATGGGCCACGGCGGCTGGTGGTCGATTTTCGCGAGGTGGACTGGGGCGCGGCGCAGCCTGAGGATTTTGGCAGTGTTGAGGGTGTGGGCACGGTGCGGTTTGGCGGTTATCGGCCCGGCTGGAGCCGCATGGTACTGGACCTGGAAGCGCCTTTGTCGCTGGACAGCGCTGAGATGGAGGTGCCTGAAGGCACGGGTGCGGCCACGTTGCGGATTTCTTTGACACCGACGACGGCCGAGGATTTTGCGGCCAACGCCGGTGCGCCACATGATCCGCGTTGGGATTTGCCGCAGCCCGAGGATGTCGGGCAGGCGCGCGAGGACAAGCCGGACTGGGCGCCAACCGTGGTGGTGATCGATCCGGGCCATGGTGGCATTGATCCGGGCGCAGAACGCGACGGGACACAGGAAAAAGAACTTATGCTGAGTTTCGCCCGGGAATTGCGCGACACGCTGCGCCGCGCGGGCGGGTTTGAGGTGTTTATGACGCGCGATGAGGATTCGTTTGTGTCACTGGAGCGGCGCGTTGCGTTTGCGCATCAAAAGAACGCGGATGTGTTCATTTCGCTGCACGCGGACAGCCTTAGCCAAGGGCATGCGCATGGGGCGGCGGTCTATACGCTGAGTGCGGAGGCCACGGATGCGGCTTCGGCGCTGCTGGCAGAGCGCCATGACCGCGCCGATATCCTGTCGGGTGTGGATCTGTCGGGCGCGGATGACGAGGTTACCGATGTTTTGCTGGATCTTGCGCGGCTGGAAACGGAACCGCGCACCGCAACGCTTGCCGATATCATGGTCGGCGCGTTGCGTGAGGCGACAGGTGCGGTGAACAAGAAACCACGGCGCGAGGGTGCGTTTTCGGTGTTGAAGGCGGCGGACGTGCCATCGATCCTGATCGAATTGGGGTTCATGTCCTCCGAAGGGGATCTGGCCAATTTGCAGGATGCAGGTTGGCGGGCGTCGATGTCGGCGGGCATTCGGGACGGGCTGCAGGCGTGGGTGATCGAAGATAAGGCGACGCGGGCGCTGGTGCGACAGTAAATTCCCCCACCGGCGGGTTTTGAAGTGAGGTAACGATGCGCGAGTTCAGCGATTTTGACGGGGCCAAAGTGGCGATCTTGCATGGCAGCCGTGTGGTTACGATCCTGCGGGATGACGCCCCCAGTATTGCCTTTCCAAACATGTGGGATTTCCCCGGTGGCGCGCGCGAAGAGGGCGAGTCACCGGAGCAATGTGTGTTGCGAAAATTGCATGAAGAACTGTCCCTGAAGTTGGCACCTGAGCAGTTGAGCTGGAAACGCCGGTATGGGCCGGAGCGCCAAGGCATGCCGGTGACGTGGTTTTTTGTGGCGGAGCTGCCGGACCTTGATGAAGGGCGGCTGCGGTTTGGAGGCGCGGGGCAGGCGTGGCGGATGTTTGATGTCGCGCGCTTCTTGCGCCAGAGCGATGCCGTGCCGCAATTGAAGGTGCAGCTCGCGGATTATCTTGACGGGCAGGACGCACTCAAGGGTTGATCGAAAGCCAATTTCGCAGCCTAATACCCGAAGGCAACTTCGGGAGAAGCCGGATGTGGCGATTTTTTGCTTGTGTCGTTTTGGCCATTGGGGCCTGTGCGCCGGTTAACTATGACGCGGTGACAAAGGGTGAGTTCGACGGATTGGTGCAGCTTTATTGGGTTGGTGGCAACACCGGCTCTGCGGTGGGCGATGGTAAGTTTTTGTACTTTCCGGACCCGACCAGCCCGCTGCGGTACACCAGCAACGATCAGTATGACCACAAAGGCAAGCGGCTGGTGATAGAGCCGCCTGCGTTTTTCACAGACGGAGGGTCGGTTCCGCGCATGGTGCAGGGTGTCCCGGGGTTCAATGCGTGGGCGTTTGGGCCTGCTTATATCGTCCACGATTGGGCGTTTGAGGCGCATAGGTGTCTGAATTACAAAGAGAAAAAAGGGGACACAGTGAAGAATCCCGACATTCCGACGCCAGAGATGGAAAAGCTGAAGAACATGTCGTTCAAGCAGAGTGCTGAGTTGATGGCGGAGACCATTAAGACGCTGTTGCCGAAGAACACAGCTGGAGGTCCGGGTGGCGTGATCGCGTCTTTTACCGCGGGTCCGATAAGCTATGCAGCTTGGCAGGACGAGAAGTCCTGTGCCGAGATCCGCGCCCCGAAAGACCCGGCCCCTGAAGAAATCCGACAGCATATGGCCCGCCCGGGTTTATCACAGGCACAACGCGAGGTTTTCGAATTGGAAGACGGGCGGCAAGTGAAGTTGATCGGGGTTTTCAAGGTGCGTTAGGGGGCTTGGCCGCAATCTCGATATGACGCGCGGTATCGTGTTTTGATCCGAGACAAGCTGCGGTATATAGAGAGGCTAAGTCGCTCAATCGGGGTTCGCGCGTGCTGAGATTTATCACTTCGTTCTTTGGGACGATTTTCACTTTTGTCACTATGGCCCTTATCGTCGCCGGTTTGTCGGTCGGCGGGATTTTTTATGTCTATGGTCAGGAACTGCCCAGCCACGAAAGTCTGGCGCAATACAAACCGCCAACAATCAGCCGGATTTATTCGGGTGAAGGTGAAATCATTGATGAATTTGCCAAGGAACGCCGCCTGTTTGTTCCAGCGGATGAAATCCCCGATCTGGTGAAACAGGCGTTTATTTCGGCTGAGGACAAAAATTTCTACGTGCATTCGGGGTATGACGCGCGGGGTATCGCTGCGGCGTCGTTTGAGTGTTTTCTCTCTCGCGGGAGCGGGTGTCGTGGGGCATCCACGATTACGCAGCAAGTGATGAAGAACTTTTTGCTGTCCGGTGATCGTAAAGTCGAGCGTAAGATCAAGGAGATCATTCTGGCGACACGGGTCGAAGAGACCCTGAGCAAGGATCAGATTCTCGAGCTCTACATGAACGAGATTTTCCTTGGTCAGAACTCTTATGGTGTGGCGGCCGCGGCCCAGACTTATTTCAACAAAAATCTGGATGAGCTGGCCCCGCATGAGGCCGCGATGCTGGCGGCGATGCCGCAGGCGCCGGGCAAGTATCACCCTGTGCGCGCCAAGGAACGGGTCACCCAGCGCCGCGACTACGTGCTGCGCGAGATGGCGCAGAATGGTTATATCACCACCGAAGTGGCGGAAGCAGAGCGGCAGGAACCATTGCGGTCCGTGCAGAATGGCGACTTTGAAAGCTACCGTGTGGCCTTGCCACCGCGCGACTATTTCACGGATGAAATTCGCCGTCAGCTGAGTCGTGATTTTGGCGAGGAAGAGTTTTTCTCCGGTGGTATGACCGTGCGGGCGACCGCAGACCCAGAGATGCAGCAAGTGGCCGCTAAAGCGCTTCGTCGTGCGCTTGAGAAATACGACCGGTCGCGCGGTGTGTGGCGTGGCACGCAGTTCAGCCTGCCTGCGGAAGCGCTTGAGAGCGAGACTGCATGGCGTGATGCGCTGAGCGAAATTGAGGTTCCACGCGATGTGGAGCTTGAGGGCAAGTGGCATCCGGCCGTGGTTTTGGCGGTCGGCAAGAATGACGCGCGTGTTGGTATCGAAGGCATTGACGAAGACGAGGACGGGCATTGGATCCCGGCCAAAGACGCGCAATGGGCCCGCAAGCAGCTGGAAGACGGTGCGCTGGGACGTAAGGCCAAGGTTGCTGGCGATTTGGTGGACAAAGGCGACGTCGTTCTGGTGCGTGCGATTACCAAAGACGACAGCGGCGAATTTGTGCGCTGGTCTTTGCGGCAGGTACCAGAAGTGCAGGGCGGCTTTATGGCGATGGACGTCAACAACGGCCGTGTGATCGCCATGCAAGGCGGGTTTAGCTATCAGGACACAGTGTTTAACCGTGCCACGCAGGCGAAACGTCAGCCAGGCTCGTCGTTCAAGCCGTTTGTGTACGCTTCGGCGCTGGACAGTGGCTATAGCCCCGCGACCATCGTGATCGATGCGCCGATTGAAATTGACACGCCGCAGGGTGTCTGGCGTCCGAAGAACTCGACCAACAAGTTTTATGGCCCGACCCCGATGCGGACCGGCATCGAGATGAGCCGGAACCTGAT
Organism: Shimia sp. SK013; assembly: GCF_001292625.1. Taxonomy (GTDB): domain Bacteria; phylum Pseudomonadota; class Alphaproteobacteria; order Rhodobacterales; family Rhodobacteraceae; genus Shimia. The sequence continues at coordinate 687,263 of NZ_LAJH01000009.1, read as the reverse complement.
GACGATTCGTTTGGCGCAGGAAGTCGGTATGAGCGTTGTGGCGCGCTATGCTGAACGGTTTGGTGTTTACGAGAACATGGGGCAGTTCCTTGCGAACTCTCTCGGCGCGGATGAAACCACGCTTTATCAGATGGTTGCGGCCTATGCGATGTTTGCCAACGGTGGTGAGCGGGTGGAACCGACCTTGGTTGATAGGGTGCAGGACCGGTATGGCAAAACGATTTACCGCCATGATCAGCGTGAGTGTTCCGATTGCGCCGACCCAAACATTCCTGAAACCCGCAGCCCGCGCATCGTGACCAACCGTGAACGGGTGATGGATCCTGTGACCGCGTTCCAGCTGACCTCGATGATGCAGGGCGTTGTCACGCGCGGCACGGCGAGCAGCCAAATCAAGCTGCCGGTTCCAGTGGCCGGCAAGACCGGCACCACCAATGAGGCCAAGGATGTTTGGTTTGTGGGCTTTACGTCCAACATCGCGGCAGGCTGTTATATCGGTCACGACCGCCCCCGTCCTTTGGGTCGTGGCACTTATGGCGGCACCACCTGTGGGCCGGTGTTTCAGGAGTTCATGGAAGAAGCGATCAAGAAATACGGTGGTGGTAAATTCCGTGTTCCCCCCGGTGGGCATTTCATCAAGATCGACCGTTACACCGGTGCGCGTTTGGACAATGACGCCAGCGGGGCACATGTGGTGGCGGAATACTTCCGCGATGGCGAAGAGCCGGTGTTTGGCATCACCTATGACGGTGGTTTCGGCATGGGGTCAAACTTGCCGCTGTTTGACGAGGTGAATCACGGTCGTGAAGTGACCACGTCAACAGGCCGCGAGGTGATTGTAGGTCCGAAGGCAGACTTCGGCACGGTAAGCTCGGGCGGGCTTTACTAAACGGGAAACGCTGAAATCGTAGACATCTTCTGGTTGATGCGGTAGTTTGTCCGTGTTGTTTTGGGAGGGATCCATGTCTGCTGTTGTAAAGCCACAAGACGTTTTGAAAACTTTGGTGCTGCGTCAGATTGTGAACGGAAAGCCAGCGGATACTATTAGTGTGCAAAGTAGTGGAGCGCTGCAAATACCCAGAGTTGGAGAATCCGTTGAAATTGATGAGCGTAGCCAAGGTCTAAAAGTGGCTGGCACAGTTTCAAAAGTGTTTTTCGCGGGTGGGCTTTCGAGCGGCGGGCCATCCGATCCTATATTTAGCGTCTCTGCATTCGTCGACGTCGAATAAGTTTGGCTCCGATAAGGCGATGACTAATTTCGTGATCTCGCCAAACTCCGGACTTTCTTGCGGCCATTGAATATGCTTCTGATGGAACGCCAACGCGTCTCGTCTTGCCCCTCTTTGTCTGCTGGTTTATCACCCAAGTCTAAACCCGATAGAAGCAGGACCGAGCATGCGCGCCGAAGCACAAAACATCGTTGCAGAGATCGAGAAATCACTGGAGCTTTTGCGCCAGCGGATGAACGTGGAGACGGCAGCGTATCGGTTGGAAGAATTCAACGCGCGGGTGGAAGATCCAGACCTGTGGAACGATCCGGCGGCGGCCCAAAAGTTGATGCGCGAGCGCCAGATGCTTGTGGACGCGATGGACACCGTCAAAGCCATCGAAACCGATATGAGCGACAACGTCGAACTTATCGAGTTGGGCGAGATGGAAGAGGACGACGAGGTGATTGCCGAGGCTGAGGCCGCGCTGACCACTCTTCGGGATAAGGCCGCAAAGAAAGAGCTGGAAGCGTTGCTGAACGGCGAGACTGATGGCAACGACGCGTTCCTTGAGATCAAATCTGGCGCGGGTGGCACCGAGGCGTGTGACTGGGCCAGCATGTTGGCGCGGATGTATGTGCGGTGGGCCGAAAGCCGTGGTTTTTCGGTGGAGTTGCAGGAAGAGCAGGCCGGAACTGAGGCGGGCATCAAATCCGCGACCTATCAGATCAAAGGCCATAACGCTTATGGCTGGTTGAAATCGGAAAGTGGCACGCACCGGTTGGTGCGGATTTCGCCGTTTGGAAAAGGCACGCGTGAGACGTCTTTTGCAGCTGTGGGCGCTTATCCGGTGATTGACGACAACATCGAAATCGAAGTGAACCCCGCGGACATTCGCATTGATACCTATCGCTCGTCAGGTGCGGGTGGTCAGCACGTGAACACCACGGATTCGGCTGTTCGGATCACGCACCACCCCACAGGGATTGTGGTGACGAGTTCTGAAAAATCGCAGCACCAGAACCGTGACATCGCCATGAAGGCCTTGAAATCGCGTCTGTATCAGATGGAACTGGACTTGCGCAGCGCCGAAGTGAACGCATTGCATGAAGCCAAAGGCGACGCGGGCTGGGGCGCGCAGATCCGCTCTTATGTGATGCAGCCTTATCAGATGGTCAAAGACCTGCGCACCAACTACGAGACCGCCGACACCAAAGGCGTTCTGGACGGCGATCTGGATGAGTTCATGGCCGCGACGCTGGCGATGAATGTGGCAGGCAAAAGCCGCGCGGATGCGCAAAGCGACGAGTAGTCTCGTACTCATTGGGGCCCGCGCGACCCTCTGTTGTCTCTTGCCTTTGCAGTTTTGTGATGTAGCGTTCTCCTGATTTTGGGGAGGCGGACATGAGCGATTTTCTTGACTGGGATGCGGTGGATCTGATTGCTGCGCTGCGTGGCGGCAGCCTGACGGCGGAGCAGGTCATGGCGGCGACACTGGCGCGGGTGGATGCGCGTAATCCGGCGGTGAATGCAATTGTCGATTTGCGGGCTGACGAAGAGCTTTTGACCGAAGCACGCTTGGCGGACGCGGTGCCCTTGGACAAACGCGGCAAGCTGCATGGTGTTCCGATGGCTATCAAAGCATTGGCGCATGTGAAGGGTGTTCGAAACACCGAAGGATCTCCGCTTTATGCCGATCGCATTTCCGAGGAAGACAGTCGTTTTGTCGCGCTGATGCGGGCGGAAGGCGCTATTTTCATTGGCAAAACCAATGTACCGGAATTCGGGTTGGGCAGTCACAGCTACAACCCTGTGCACGGCGTAACCCGCAACCCTTACGGGCATGATTTTACTGCTGGCGGCAGTTCTGGCGGCGCGGCGGTGGCCTTGGCGACGGGTATGGTGGCGCTGGCGGATGGGTCCGACATGATGGGCAGCCTGCGCAATCCGGCAGCGTGGAACAACGTTTATGGCTTTCGACCGAGTTGGGGCGTGGTGCCGCGTGAGGCGGGCAGTGAGAGTTTTTGGCAGCAGCTGAGCACAATAGGTCCAATGGCGCGCAGTCCGCGCGATATGGCGCTGATGATGTCGGTGATGGCGCAGCCGGAGGCACGGGTGCCGTTCAATATGCCCGCGCAGGATTGGGACTTGCCTGAGGGTGGTGCTGTGGCCGGGCGCCGGATTGGCTGGTTGGGCGACTGGGACGGTGCGATGCCGATGGATGCCGGCATTCTTGAGGTTTGCCGTGCCGGATTTGAGGTTCTTGGAGGACTGGGCGCAAAGGTGTGTGATCTGGATCCTCCGTTTGATGCGGAAGCAATGTTTCAGAGCTGGGCGGACTTGCGGTCGTTTGCGCTGGCGGGAGAGTTGGCGCCGCTGTTTGAGGACGCGGCGAAGAAAGAGCGCCTGAAGCCGGAAGCCCAATGGGAAGTGGAACGGGGCATGGAGATCGAGGCGATGGATTTGCAGCGCGCCACCAAGGTGCGCTCGCAGTGGTTTGCGGCGGCGGCGGAGATGTTTGAACGCGTTGACGCAGTGGTGTTGCCGGTGGCGCAGTGCTGGCCGTTTCCGGCGGAATGGGATTGGCCCAAAGACATCGCGGGCGTTGCTATGGACACATATCACCGATGGATGCAGGTGATGGTGCCCGCAAGCCTTTTGGGGCTGCCAGCGGTCAGCGTGCCAGTCGGGTTCAACGCGGACGGCCTGCCGATGGGCATGCAAATCATCGGGGCCAAAGGCGCGGACCGGACGGTTCTGGAGATCGCGCAGGCCTATCACAAAGCCACGGATTGGCTGGAGAGGCGGCCTGACGCGTGAGTTTCAAAATTCTGACGAGATCCAGACATCTGGTTTGAGACTGGTTTCCTGTTGATTTAAGGCGGTTTTCCTTGTGCGGACTTGATCGGTTGCGCCAAAGCGGCTTTGATCAAGCCCGAGGAGATCAAAGGGAGAGCAGCAATGGCGCAAGATGCGGCAGGGCCCGTGGGTGGACAGCCACAGACGCCAGAGTTGGGTGTGCCGAACCTCGGCACAGCCGAATTCTCGATGTTGGGTAAAGCCCTGCGTCGTGGACTGCGGGATTTCATTAAGAAACCGCTTTATGGCTTTGCTTTTTCACTGTTCTACGTGATCGGCGGTTGGGCAATGCTGTGGCTGACCCTTGCCAGCGGGCAGAGTTACTGGCTGACATTTGCCGCGATTGGCTTTCCCTTGATTGGGCCGTTTGCCGCCGTGGGGCTTTATGAGGTGAGCCACCGTCTTGAGAATGGCACGCCGATGACATGGGGCGATATTACCGGGGTCGTCTGGCGTCAGAGCAAGAGGCAACTGCCGTCGATCTGTGCGGTGATCATCATCGTGTTCCTGTTCTGGTTCTTTCTTGCCCACATGATTTTTGCGCTGTTTCTCGGGCTGGCGACGATGACCAATGTCTCGTCCAGCTATGACATTTACCTGACCTCCAATGGCCTTCAAATGCTGGCGGTCGGCACGGTTGTCGGCGCGGCGTTTGCCATGCTGCTTTATATGATCACCGTGATGTCGCTGCCGCTTTTACTGGATCGGGAGATCGATTTTGTGACGGCGATGATCACCAGTTTCAAGTTTGTACAGGACAACCTGGTGGTGATGATTGCCTGGGCGACGCTGTTGGCCGGGTTGACGTTTGTTGCAATGATACCGGGATTCTTTGGCATATTCATTGTGTTGCCGGTGCTGGGACATGCCAGTTGGCACCTATATGCACAGGTCAAAGCGGCGGGCGCGGCTTAGTCGCGGCCCATTTGAGACAGCTCTTGGCGCAGGTCGGATGCGCGCGTATCACCAATTTCCAAAGCAAACACATAGGCATGCGTCAGGAAAAAACCGCGCACCTCATCCGTTGGGGCGGTTTCGGCGGCTTGGCAATAGAGCGCGATCAACGTTGGCATATCGTTTGCCGCGTGCGCGGCAAGCAGTTGTTGATCAAGCGGATCGCTCATTCAGCGGCGTCTACTTGGGCGGCGCGGTGCAGTTGCATGCGATGAGCAACCCAGTCGTGGAAACAGTGGGTTGGTCCGTCCATCGCGGGAGAGAAACGCCCGCCGTCAAATCCAGGAGCGTGGCGCCCACGTTGCATGCCTTCAACAACAAAGACGTCCTCTTTAAAGACCTCTTTCCATTGGGCCGTGTTTTTGGCGCGCAGAGCAGCGTCAGTGTCTTCGGTGGCATAAAACAGGTGAATGTGTTCGATGGTGTTTTGCGTGTCGACCGGTTCGAGCACGATGGCAAAGGCGTGGTCCCGTTGCGCCCCCATCAGCACGTTGGGATAGACCGCGATATATTCGGCGCCTTCGTTCCAGAAATCTGACAGCGTGGAGAAATCAGGGAAGGTGTCACCCGTTTCGGACGTCAGTTGGCGGTAAACGCTGGTGCCTTGGCCGGAAAACAGGCCCGCCTCGGCGATATTATAGTGGTCTTCAAGACGTGAGTAGCTGTTCAAACCGGGGTGCACCCACGGCAGGTGATAGCTTTCGCAGTAGTTTTCCACGGCGAGTTTCCAGTTGGTCCGCACGGGTAGGGTAAATGTGCTGTCCGTACCGCCGTGGTGGTGGGGCTGGTCGAATTCAGCCCAGCGGGCGAGCAAGCCGGCGTGAACCTCTTCAAAAGCGGGTGCGTCGCCGGAGATGTTCACAAAGACGACGTCGCGCCAGATGTGGCTGCGGACTTCGATCAGGCCCAGTTCGGAGCGGTTTATGGCGGCATGGGTGTTTTGGCCCGGGCCGCCGACATGCGGTGTCGTCACCAAACGGCCGTCGGTTGCGTAGCACCAGCTGTGATACGGGCAGCGGATCGCGCCCTCGATTTTGCGAGGCCCCTCGACAAGGATCATGCCCCGGTGGCGGCAGGTGTTGTTGAACACGCGCACAACGCCCGCGCGGTCGCGCAGCAGCAAAAGAGGCATGCCAAGGAAGGTGATGGGTTTGGCATCGCCGGGTTCCGGAACGTCGGCGGCCACAGCAAGGCCCGCCCATGTTGACAGGAGAACGGCCTGAGTTTCCTCGGCAAAGACCGCCGGGTCGGTATAGTGGGGGTTGGGCAGGCCTTGGGCGCTGTCCAAGGGACGACGGACCGCCGTGAGATCTGTTGGGGGCTGTGTCATGGCGATTCTCCGCGTTTGGCTTGGATTAGCCTAAGCGCGAGAACGCTGGGTTCGCTTGTCTATGTGCGACAAGCGGTGGCGCGGAACGGCGGTAAGCAGACCGAGTTAGGCGAAAGGCCGGCCCAGTTGCAGCAATTTTCGGTGATAAGCCGGGATTTCATCCGGGGTGCGGAAACCGACAGTGCGCGCAGCCTTGAGCGCCGCGCCAATGTCCTTGCCAAGATGTTCATAAACCAGCCGCGCGGCGCGGCGTCCGGTGACGGTTTCGCGAACGGTGCGGGTGGCGTAGCCAATCCAATAGTGGTTCTGAAAGCTCGCAACACGGGACAGGTAGTTGAAAGATGTCGCCATGGTGCGCCGGTGGCTGAGCACAGCGGCAACGCCGTCTTCCTGGGGCAGGACCACGCCGCGAAATTCACGGGTTTCGGAATCGGTCGGCAGGCCTTGTTCTTTCATGGCGCCCTTGGCCTCATAGGCACGGATGAAGCAGTGGTCGTCTTGTCGAAAGACATAGATCAGGCCAGTGATGATCAAGTCGCTTTCGATGAAGCTGCGGCGCGAGAATTGATAAAATCCGTCGGGAAACACATCGTGAGGAATATCGGTCATTCCGGAGCCGACGTAATCGGCCAGAAAAGGGTGGTTGAGAATACCGTGGTCGGGTTCAATTTTGGCCAGCGGTTCAAGCAGGATACGCGCATCAGTGCCAAAAAACTCGCAAATTCGATAAAGCACATCAGGACGCGGAAAGCTTTCACCCGACAGGTAGCGGTTAAATTGCGTGCGATTGATGCCGAGGTCGCGGCAAAGCTTGGACACGGAGGGGTAATCCGCAGCAAGAGTGCGCAGATTCTGGCCAAACATCTGGCGCAATTCGGACGGCGATTTGCCGTTGCCATGAGTCAAAAGAGGTTCCGCCAACACTCATCTCTCCCGTGTATTTTTTTGGACCTTTTCCTGCCTAAGTTTTAACTGTCCGGAAAGCAGGCATGGTCTGACGCTAACTGGCGTCATACTGACGCAAATCCGCGCCTATGCCAAGATTTATCGACACAATTTCGTCGACTCCAACCTCCAATTAACCATGTTCCGCGTCACAGACATTTGGGAGACTTCTAACTCGGGCGAAAAGGAGAGACGGATCAAATGCTTGGCGTGGTTTTATGGCACGATACAAATAGCAACAGGGCGGTGATCTGGTGTGAAGACCACGGAGATCTGGCCTATTTTGACGGCTGTGAGGCGCTTCGGGATTGCGAGATTGCGCAGATTGGCGCGGGTGACTTGGTGCGGTTTGACGTCAGTGAGGGGCGAAATAGACGCTTTGCCAGAAATCCCACACCGGTAGGCCAAGGCAATTTTTCTGACCTTCCGCAAGTTTTGCGGGAAGCCGAAACCCCACCAAAGAAACACACGCCAAGGCGAAACCGCGCGCGATCCGCGCTGGCACTGCAAAGCAAGCCTCGTGACAGCAACGTTGTGCGGCTTTGGCCAATTGCCATGACGGCGGCGGCCGCGGACTAACGCGTCCTTCAGCGCAAATTGAAAAGGGGCCGACAAATCGGCCCCTTAGTCATGTCCAATGCAAAAGATAGGCGTGTTACTGGGCGCCACGCGACAAGGCGGCGACGCCGGTGCGCGCGACCTCGACCAAGCCAAGCGGACGCATGAGGTCGGCAAAGGCATCGATCTTGCCAGGTGTACCGGTGAGCTCAAACACGAAGCTTTCCAGCGTGCTGTCCACCGCATTGGCGCGGAAGATATCGGCCAATCGCAGCGCCTCGACGCGTTTTTCGCCAGATCCGGCAACCTTGAAGAGCGCCAGTTCGCGCTCCACGGAGGCACCGTCGACAGTGAGGTCATGCACTTCGTGCACAGGCACGATGCGACCCAGTTGCGCCTTGATTTGTTCGATGACTTGCGGCGTGCCGGTTGTCACCACGGTGATGCGCGAGGTGTGGCCAGTGTGGTCAACTTCGGCCACGGTCAGGCTGTCGATGTTGTAGCCACGGCCTGCGAAAAGGCCGATCACGCGGGCCAGAACGCCGGGTTCGTTGTCCACCAGCACGGCAAGTGTGTGGGTTTCCGGCTCGTCCGAAAAGGTCGGGCGCAGGTTATAGGCGGAGTGGCTCGTGGAGCCTTTTTTGATTTTTAGAGCAGACATAATCGTTCTCCTTACACCATCACCGCGCCGCCGGCTTGGATCACGCCTTGCGTGTTCGCTTCGCCCAGCAGCATTTCGTTGTGCGGCTTGCCTGATGGGATCATCGGGAAGCAGTTCTCGTGTTTCTCGATCAGACAATCGAAGATCACCGGACCGTCGTGGGTGATCATTTCCATGATCGCGTCGTCCAGATCGTCGGGGTCAGAGCACAAAATCCCTTTGGCGCCAAAGGCTTCGGCGAGCTTTACAAAATCGGGCAGGGCTTCGCTCCACGAGTGGCTATAGCGTTCGCCGTGCAACAGTTCCTGCCACTGGCGCACCATGCCGAGACGTTCGTTGTTCATGATGAACTGTTTCACAGGCAGGCGGAATTGCACCGCAGTGCCCATTTCCTGCATGTTCATCAGCCAGCTGGCTTCGCCCGCGACGTTGATAACAAGGCTGTCGGGGTGTGCCATTTGCACGCCGATGGAGGCCGGAAAGCCATAGCCCATGGTGCCCAGACCACCGGAAGTCATCCAGCGGTTGGGGTCCTCAAAACCAAGGTATTGCGCGGCCCACATCTGGTGCTGGCCGACCTCGGTTGTGATGTAGCGATCATGTTCTTTGGTCAGCGCTTCGAGGCGGGCCAAAGCGTGTTGCGGTCTGATGGTTTTGCCTTTTTGCGTGAAGGCCAAGCAGTTGATTTTGCGCCATTCTGCGATCTGGCCTTGCCACTTGGCAACGGCACCTTTGTTTGTGCGTTTGCCTTGGGCTTTGAACACTTTGAGCAGGTCGGTCAGCACAGAAGCCACATCGCCCACAATCGGAATGTCGGCCTTGATCACTTTGTTGATCGAGGAAGGGTCGATGTCGACGTGCGCTTTGATTGAGCCGGGTGAGAAGGCCGAGATCAGACCGGTGATCCGGTCATCAAACCGCGCGCCGATGTTGATCATCAGATCGCAGTCGTGCATCGCCATGTTTGCCTCGTAAAGACCATGCATGCCCAACATGCCCAGCCAGTTTTCACCAGACGCAGGATAGGCGCCAAGGCCCATAAGGGTTGAGGTGATCGGGAAACCGGTGGCTTCGACCAATTCGCGCAACAATTTGGACGCCTGCGGGCCTGAGTTGATCACGCCGCCGCCGGTATAAAAAACTGGGCGTTCCGCTGTGGCGATAGCCTCGACCAGTTCGTTGATGGCTTCGATGTCGCCTTTGGTCTGTGGCTGATAGATCGTGGTGTCGGATTTTTCCGGTGCGGTGTAGTTGCCGTTGGCGAACTGTACGTCTTTGGGAATGTCGACAAGCACAGGGCCTGGGCGGCCTGATTGGGCCACGTGAAACGCTTGGTGCAGGGTTTCTGCAAGTGTGTCGGTGTCCTTGGCCAGCCAGTTATGCTTGGTGCACGGACGTGTGATGCCAACGGTGTCGGCTTCTTGAAACGCGTCTGATCCGATCATGAAAGTCGGCACCTGGCCAGTCAGAACAAGGATGGGAATAGAGTCCAGCAACGCATCCGTCAGGCCGGTCACAGCATTGGTCGCGCCGGGGCCCGAGGTCACAAGCGCCACGCCAACTTTGCCAGTAGAGCGAGCATAGCCTTCGGCCGCATGCACAGCGCCTTGTTCGTGGCGCACAAGGATGTGACGAATGTCATTTTGCTGAAAAATCTCGTCGTAAATCGGTAGCACAGCGCCGCCAGGGTAGCCAAAGACTGTGTCCACACCCTGATCCTTCAGGGCTTGAACTACCATTTTCGCTCCGGTCATTTGACGTGTCATCCGTTTTCTCCGCTTATCGACGTCATCATTATGTCCACAAAAAAAGCCCCCGCTTTTCGGCGAGGGCGCATGGGGTACCAATAGGGTGTCCGTTACCGGCCCATGCGCCATGTTTCTAGAGTTACGACTAGCCTAGCCATCGTCGAGGTCCTTAACTGTGTTCGAAGGCGACATTATGAGCGCTGCGGCGCGGCGTCAACCACGAAACAGATGCGAAATCATAGTTTTGGAGGTAAAATCTTTGCAAAAGTTGCGCGAGGCGATGTTTCTGCGACATTTGCGGAAAAATCGGAGGCGAAATGTGACTGAAACAGAGTACACGGATCGTGCCGTGCCGCAATTTGGCGCGGCAATTGGATTTTTGTCGAGAAATTTGGAGGTTTGCTGTTGGGTTTCAGGCTGAAAATTATCCCTACATGCGTCGCGATGATGTTGCTGTGCGCTTGGCCCCGAATGGTTGCGGGCGCCGTTCAATCAAGGCTGCGGGCAGCGGGAGTATCATGTGGCGGACAAAAATTGCACGCTGGCGTATTTTGGTGAGACGTCGGCCTGATTTGGCTTTTTTGTTCCTCTAAATACCTTTGCCGCGCCCCGCGCGGCCCGACCCAAAGCCTTTGATCGGCGCAGCTTAGCTGCGTCTCAGATGCGCGGGAGAGACACCGATTTTAGAGGCCAACTCCGGTTCCCTGCAGAACGCCATGTTCCATCGCATAGCGGGTGAGACCCGCGGTTGAGGAAATGCCCAGCTTGCGCTTTATGTTCTTGCGGTGGGTTTCCACGGTGCGCACAGAAATATTGAGTTCCAGTGCCACTTCTTTGTTGGATTTGCCCTGCGCCAGTTGCAGCAAAACGGTTTGTTCGCGACTGGTCAGCGGTTCGCGTTCAGAGCCTTCGGACGGCTCCAGAGATCCCTTGGCGCCGGTGCAAAGATAGCGGTTGCCCAGCATCACCTGATCGATCGCGGACTTGATTTCTTCTGTTGGCACGTCCTTTAGAATATAGCCCATTGCCCCGTGGCTGAGGGCGGTGGAGATGTATTCGGGACTGTCGTGCATCGACAAGATTAGAACGCGCAGATCGGGATCAAGTTCGAGCAGCATTTCCGTGGCGGTCAATCCGCCAATCTCGGGCATGTTCAAATCCATCAACACGACGTCAGGGCGCAGGGCAGGCAGTTGGTCCACCGCCTCGCGGCCATTGGTCAGGTTGCCCACCACAGCAATGTCGTCAAAACTTTCCAATATTGACTGAATGCCTTCGGCCACCATCGGATGGTCGTCAACGATGGCCACGCGAATGGGGGAGGCTTTGGGTGCATCGGTCATGCGCGGGCCTTTCTGGTTTTGTCTGAGCCATCGGACTCGGGCTTGAGAATGTGACTCAGCGGCACTTCTGCCACGATCACGGTGCCGCTGCGAGAGGAGAAAATGCGCAGGGTGCCGTCAAGTTGTTCCACCCGTTCCTGCATGTTGCGCAATCCAAGCCCACCGGGGCTGCGCCGCTGAATGGGGGTGTCCTGAGGCAGGCCTTGGCCATTGTCGGCAATGCGCATGGTCGCGCCTTTTTTATGACCGCGCACGTCGATGGTGACTTGCGTGGCGTTGGCATGACGCTCGATGTTGGTCAGGGCCTCTTGGGCAATGCGGTAGAGCGCAATCTTGCTTTCTTGATCAAGCCGGTTGCGGAATACCACCGTGTTAAAGCTGGTTGTAATGCCGGTACGAGCGCCAAAATCATCCGTAAGCGCCTTGAGAGCTGGGCCAAGGCCTAGGTCATCCAGCACACCAGGACGCAGGTCGCGGGAGATGCGCCGCACCTCCTGAATGGCGCCGGACAGGTGATCGATGCCTTTGTCGAGGCTTTCGAGCCCGCGTGCGTCGCCGGATTTCAGACGGCGGCTTGCGCTATCGAGTGCGTAGCGAACCCCAACGAGAAGCTGTGAGATGCCGTCATGCAATTCGCGTGCCACACGACCGCGTTCTTCTTCTTGGGCGTCAAACACCCGTTGGGTCAGCGCCTTGAGTTTGGTGTCCGCAAGACGGCGTTCGCGCACGGTGATAAAGAAACCGGAGAGGAACACGAGAGTCAGGGCGCCCACGGTGATGATCAGAATGTAAAAAGACGTGCGCTGCACGCGGGCCTCAACTTCGGCGCGGGCGGCCGCAACGGTTTCGAGCACGTCATCGATAAAAATACCTGTTCCGACGGCCCACTTCCAGTCCTGTAGACCCACCACATAGGTGACCATACGCGCGGTTTCACCGGTGCTGGGTTTGGTCCAGTCAAAGCTGTGATACCCGCCGCCGTTGCGGGCGACGTCAATTATCGGGTCGGTGATTTCCACACCATTGAGATCAGACAGGCCACGCCAGTTTTTGCCAATCAGATAGGTCTGACGCGGGCTCACCAGATTGTTGCCGTCATAGTCGAACACAAAGAAATAGCCGTCCTGACCGTAAAGCATGGCGCTGAGGATTTGTGTGACTTCGAGTTGGGCGTCAGCGTCATCGGGTGCAGCGCGGCCGTAGATGTTCACAAACGCCGTTCTGGCAATCGAGATGTAGTTCTTCAGCTCGGCCTTTTTGGCTTCGATCAGCTGAATCTCAAGTGCGCGGATCTCGCGGTCTGCCAGTTGGCGCGACTGGTTGGCCACGAGCACAGAAATAGCGGCGACCGCAAGCAAAAGCGGGACGGTGGCCAGCAAAAACAGCTTATGCCCATAAGACAGGCCCAGATGAGGAAGAAAACGCCGCATTGTGATTCGTTACGTAAGATTTACGACGAATCATAGGCCAGAATCACCAAATGACCGAGTTGGGAGCGCTAACTACGCGTTTTTACTGATGCAATTGGTCAGTTTTTCTACCTTGGTTCGGGCTTTCTACGCGGTAGTGGGTATTCCATGCCGCGAGGGCGGGGGCTAGGCTTCGGGCACTGAAACGATCCGCTCGGACTCTCTGGAGGGAGAGATGCGGGCTGAACAATTCTGGGAGGAATACTTTTATGGATCGTCGTTCTTTTTTGAAAACTACTGCACTTGGCGGGTCCGCCGCAGCGGCCACCACTCTGGCAGCTCCGGCTTACGCACAAGGCAAGCGCACCTTGACTATGGTGACGTCTTGGGGTCGCGGTCTGGCTGGCGTGTTTGACGCAGCGCAGCACGCAGCAGACACCATCACTGCGATGTCCGGCGGCGACCTGACCGTTGAGATCAAAGCGGCAGGCGAACTGGTTGGCGCGTTCGAAGTATTTGACGCTGTGACCGCTGGTCAGGCCGACATGTACCACGCGGCTGACTACTACTTCACTGGTCAGCACCCAGGTTACGCCTATTTCACAGCTGTTCCTTTCGGCATGACCGCTCAGGAACTGGTGAACTGGTACTACCACGGCGAAGGCCACGCTCTGCATGACGAGCTGGGTGAAATCTTCGGTCTGAAATCCTTCCTCGCGGGTAACACCGGCGCACAGGCGGGCGGCTGGTTCTCCAAAGAGATCAATGGCCCCGAAGATTTCCAAGGTCTGAAGTTCCGTATGCCGGGTCTGGGTGGCCAGGCTCTGGGTAAAATGGGCGCATCGGTACAGAACCTTCCAGGTTCGGAAGTGTATCAGGCGCTGGCATCCGGTGCGATCGACGGCACTGAGTGGATTGGTCCTTGGGCTGATGAAAAAGCTGGTTTCCAGGAAATCACCAAGTTCTACTACACCGCTGGTTTCCACGAGCCAGGTGCCGGTCTGACGCTCGCGACCAACCGCGAAGTCTATAACAGCCTGTCACCTGCACACCAGAAGATCATTGAGACCGCTGCTGCTGAATCGCACCAGTGGAACCTTGCTCAGTTCCTGAACAACAACGGTGCAGCTCTGCAGCGTCTTCAGGCCGGTGGCGTGAAAACTCTGGAATTCCCTGACACCGTTTGGGACGCGATGGGCAGTGCCGCAAAAGAGACCATGGACAGCTACATGGACGACGAACTGTTCGCGAAGATCCGTGCATCCGTTGAGGAAAGCATGCGCGCCTCTTCCGGCTGGTTGGTTAAGTCCGAAGGCGTTTACCGCGCCCAGCGTGACCGCGTGATGGGCTAAGGCCCACTGCGAATAAGATACTTTGGCCCTCCGGAATGCTCCGGGGGGCCATTTTCCAAAAGGGAACCTGCGCGGCAAACGACGCGGTTCCGGGAAACACCTAAATAGGGGATGTGGGGGCAATGCTGGACGCACTCGTCTGGTTCATTTCCAACATCGGCCAGGCTTTTATCAACACAGGGTATGCGATCACGCACCCGGGCCAATGGCTGAGCTGGATTGGCGGTCTTGAGACCACTGAAGACAAGCAGGCGCTGATGCGCTTTGTTTACTACGGTGGCTCGACAGAATTCTTTTTCGTGGTCTTTACGACCTTCCTGATCATTACGGCCGTGGGCCTGTGGCGCAACTCCTTTATGTGGGGCTGCGTGCGGGTGCTGGAAGGCATTGCCAACACAGTTGGCCGCTTCTTTGCCTGGGCAGGTTTGCTCATGGTGTTGCAGCAGATCATGATCATCTTCATGCAGCGGATTTTCACCGTCGCTGAGATCAGTCTGATCTTTGGTGTCGATTGGCTGACCAAAGACGTGAGCTGGTGGGCGGAAGAGCTGAAGCTTTATAACGCGATGATCGTGAGCCTGTGTGCGACGTACACGTTTGTACAGGGCGGCCACGTGCGCGTGGATCTTGTATATTCCGCGATCAGCTTCCGCGCCAAGCGCGTGGTCGACATGTTCGGGTCTCTGGTCTTTATGATGCCGGCGGCTGTGGTGACGTGGATGTATGGCTGGTACTTCCTGTGGCGTCACCTTGTGACACCAAAAGTATCCGCATCCGACAAGATCGAGCTGTTGATGAAAAAAGCGCGTATCCTGAAGTGGAACATTGAAACCATCGGTTTCTCTCCCAATGGATTTAACGCCTATTTCCTCTTCAAAGTACTTCTGGTGGCATTCGCGGGCATGGTGTTCCTGCAATCCATCGCCTTTTTCTATCGCTCTTATCTGGAGCGCAAAGAAGGGCCTGCAAGCGAGGGCAAATATCTTGACCGCGACTCGTTGGGCGAAGGCGAAGAAGCCTATGAAGGCACGCACTAATTTAAGGGGCAGAAACTATGCTATTTGGACTTGATGGGGTCGAAGTCGGCCTGATTATCGTCTTTCTCTGCCTCTTCGGAGGCATTTTGTCGGGCTTTCCCGTGGCGTTCGCCATCGGCGGCGCCGGGGTCATTTCGTTTGGCATCATTGCCGCGCTGGACAGCGCTGGCATCCTGATCCACCAGGCGATTGATTCAAGCTCGACCATGTATGCGGATTTGATTGCCCAAGGCATCAAGTCGGACACGATCTCGGTATTCCGATACCCGGATCTGCCGAGGATCGCAGAACCGGTCTTTAAGGGCGGTTGGGAAACCGCGATGGACCGCAACATTTCGTTCATCGTGAACCGTATGAACGAACGGGTTCTGGCCGGTCAGTCGATCGAAACGCTGTTGGCGGTTGTGATGTTTGTTCTGATGGGCATCACGCTGGAGCGTTCCAAGATTGCGAACGATCTGTTGACCACAATGGCGCGGGTCTTTGGCCCGCTTCCCGGTGGTCTGGCTGTGTCTGTTGTGGTTGTGGGCGCGTTTCTTGCGGCCTCTACCGGCATCGTGGGTGCAACTGTTGTGACCATGGGTCTGTTGTCGCTGCCCACCATGCTGAAGCACGGGTATAACCCGAAGCTGGCAACCGGTGTGATAGCGGCCTCGGGAACGTTGGGGCAGATCATTCCGCCGTCAATTGTGATCGTTCTTTTGGGCACGCTGGCGGGGGACTTGTACTCCGCTGCGCAGGAGAACCGCGCACAGGTGGCCGGGTGTTCGGATGCTTTGACGTTCCTGGGTGAACCGGCGGTTGTGTCTGTTGGAACATTGTTCCAGGCGGCCCTGATCCCCGGCATCATGCTGGCGGTGCTCTATGGTCTCTATGCCTTTGGCTATGCGCTGTTGAACCCGAAGGAAGCCCCGGCGGTGGAATTTGGAGACTCAACAGGCGAAGTTGTGACGCGCGGCGAAGGCCTGACATGGTTCCTTGCGGTTCCTGTTGGTCTGATTGCCGGTGTGATCCTGCTTGGCCAAGTCAACGTGATCGGTGATCAGGATGTGACTGTCGACAGCTTCTCGGATGCGGGTCAAACCGCAAGCCTGCGCACCAACGTTGGTGAAGAGTGCCAAGCCTCGATGATTGATCTGCATGGTCAGTTGGCGTGGGATACGGCGGTTGCTGAACAAACGGCGATCAATGAGGCGGGTGGCGTGACGGAAGCGCGCGCGCTGTCTGATGAAGAACGCGCCGAGCGTCGTGTCGAGAAAATCGCAGCGGCTGCTCCGATTGGGTCCGGCATTGCAATCGGGTTCTTGTTGCTGGCCCTGATTCTGACCACGGCACGGGGGGTAGCGCCAAGCGCGGATACGCGTCCGTTGTTGATTGGTGGAGCAGGCATCCTGTTGGCCATGGCTGTGGACATCGTTCTGGTGTCGCCGGTGGCAACGCCGGGCTTTACGCTGGTCTATCTGGCGATCCCGTTGGCAATGACACTTTACGGTGTGCGGTACGCGGCGGGCTTGTTGGGGCGTAACGAGCTGTTGCGCGTGGTCTTCCCACCGCTGGTTTTGATCATCGCTGTTCTTGGGTCCATTCTGGGCGGCATCACCAACCCGACGCCGGCAGCGGCGCTTGGGGCAGGTGGCGCGATCCTGTTGGCGGCTTATCGCAAGCTGCATGATCAGGGCAAATCCGGCGGTATCGTGATCTGGTCGACTTTTGCGATCATCGTCATGATCCTTGTGGGCGTGAACTTTGATCTGCGGATCAACCAACAAGACGTGTCGGTTGAGAACTGGATTGCCTTTGGTGTGGCCAAGATTGCCTATCTTTTCGCGATGTTCGGCTTCCTTTACGGCTGCTGGGTTTTGATGCGCGGCAAAGTGTTGACGCCGATTGTGCGGGAGACGGCCAAGGTCACATCGATGGTGTTCACCATTCTGATTGGCTCGCAGCTGTTGAACCTTGTGGTCATCAGCTTTGGCGGAGAGCACTATATTCAGGGGTTCCTGAAGTCGTTTGACAACGAGTTCACGGTCTTCCTGATTGTGATGTTGGTGTTGTTCTTCCTCGGCTTCGTGCTCGACTTCCTAGAGATCATCTACATCGTGATCCCAATTGTCGGGCCGGTGATCTATGGCGGCACGTTTGATCCGAAGTGGGTTACCATCATGATCGCTGTGAACCTGCAGACATCGTTCCTGACACCGCCGTTTGGCTTTGCGCTCTTCTACTTGCGAGGGGTGGCGCCAAAAGAGGTCACGACCGGGCACATCTATAAGGGCATCATTCCCTTTGTGCTGATCCAGGTCGCTGGGTTGGGGCTCTTGTGGTTTTTCCCATCCATCGTGACGATTTTGCCGGCCTTGATCGGGAACTGATCGACGTAACAGAGATTTGAGCGGGGGCCTTCGGGCCCCCGTTTTCGTTTTGAAGTGAATTTTGTGAGTGGTGCAAAGGCAGCAGGAACAAGCGCTTGTCGGGTTATTCGTCGCGGGCAGGGTCGGTCGGATCACTTGAGAACAAGGCGATCTTGTTGCCCTGAGGGTCGCGAAGATATCCTACAAAAAACTGTGGACCGTATGCGTCGCGAAACCCCGGCTGCCCTTCGTTTGTACCACCAGCGGCAAGGGCGGCTGCGTGCAGGTCGCGGACCTGGTTCTGGTTGCGAGCTTCAAAGGCCACCATGGACCCGTTTCCTGCCGATGCGGGATGGCCATCAAAGGTCGGTTTGACGTAAAAATCCGGTAAAAAGGGCGTCCGGCCCTTTGGCACGGGCAGGGCAAAGCTGAGGCCTTCGGGGCCTTCTTCTAAAGTGTACTCAAGCGCTGGCAGGAACGCAGAATAAAACCGTTTCGCAAGCGCGATGTCATCTGCACCAACGGTGACGTAGGCAATCATGCTGTGTGGTCCTTTCGGGCCGATCGGCAGTGTTATTTGCGGTGTCCGAGAATGTCGGGCAGCTGGATATTGGCCACTTGTTCTGCGATTGGATCGGCGCTGAGCGGGTGTTGTTTGTCGGCAAACCGTTGCGGATCCCCAATCGGTTGCCAGTGGCCTTCTGAGAAGACCTCAAGACCGGCGAAGCGCGACTTGTAGTGCATCTTGTCGCTGCCTGGCACCCAATAGCCAAGATAGACGTAGGGCAACCCAGCCTCGCGGGCGATTTCGATGTGGTCCAGAATCAGGTAAGTGCCGAGCGACTGTTGTTTTCGGTCAGGCGCATAAAACGAATAGACCATGCTGAGACCGTCAGACAACACATCGGTGAGCGACACGCCGATCAGGTCACGGGATTCGGAATCGGTGTATTCGACCACGCGGGAGCGGATCGGCGTTTCCTCGATCATGGCGGCGAATTCGAACACATCCATATCAGCCATGCCACCATCGGAGTGCCGCTGATCCAGATAGGTGCGGAAGAGGTCGTATTGTTCTTCCGTGGCCCATGGTGAGGTAGCGCGACGTTGTAGGCCATCATTGCGGCGAGCGGTGCGGCGCTGGCTTTTGTTTGGCGAAAACTTTGACACATCAATGCGCGCCGAAAGGCAGGCGGCGCAATCGGCGCAGGACGGGCGGTAGAGCACATTTTGCGAGCGACGGAAGCCTTGGTGGCTGAGCGCATCATTGAGGGCGCCGGCGCTGTCGCCTTGCAGGGCTGTGAACAGCTTTCGCTCCATGCGCCCTTCCAGATAAGGGCAGGGCTGCGGGGCCGTCACATAGAACTGGGGCGTTAAGGGTAATGTATGGCGCATTGCGCTCCGGAAAATAAGATCACTTTCCACGATAGCAATAGGTTGTGAGCGCGCCAAGCCCCGGATTCTACCTCAGTGGTTAACGCAAGCTTGTATATCGGCGTCGGTTACGATCTTGCCGCGCGGTTGATGGCGACCGTGCCGAGGACATGGTCGGTCAGACCCTGTGCACGGTTGGTGGTCAACATCAGCACAATCGACACGATCTGGACGACAAAAAACGCAAAGCTCAGGTGAAAGCCAAGGGTGTGCAAAAACGCGGTGCCAAGGTCAAATCGGTCACCATCGGCGCGGCGCATTTCGATGGATACAAGCCGCATCCCCAATGTTGCCGAGCCATTGGCCAAAGTGATCGTCCTGTAGGCAAACCCCACAACCAAAAGCAGGAAGCCGAAAAAGAAGATGCCGGTGAACGCTGTGAGCGGCAGGACCAAAATGCAGAGCAAAACCACCAGAAGGGAGTCCACGACCCAAGCGAGGAACCGCTTGAGCGGAACGTCGGCATAAAATTCGGACTGAATTTCAGGATCGGGCAGGGTGAAGCTGCGATGCGACATGGGTCTCTTTCTTGGGACGTTGCGAACAAAAGAATGGGAACGGCGAGAACCGCCGCTCCGGTGATTATAGCCAAGGCTGGCTTAGGCGTCTTCGGTCTCTTTTGGATCAGCGGCGGCTTTGGCACGCTCGTCCATAAAGTCGTCGAACTCGGCCTTGTCTTTGGCTTCGCGCAGACGCTGGAGGAAGTCCTCAAAGCTGCGCTGTTCGTCCTCAAGACGACGCAGGGTTTCGTCGCGGTAGCTGTCAAAGGCGCTGTTGCCCGAGGTGGACATCATGTGCATGCGGCGCGAGCGGCCACAGCCGTGGCTACGACTTTTCTTGAACATATCTTTGCTCCAGATCATGTAAAACAGAAGGGCCAGTCCAACGGGCCAGAAGAAGACAAAGCCAAGGACCATGGCAGCGATCCACGCGCCTTTGCCTTTGCTGTCGAGCCAGGCCTCAGACTTGCCAATCCAGCTCATGTGCTGGGTGTTAGCTGGGTGGGCGGTTGCAGCAGGTGTCATTTGAGTCTCCGGTGTTTGGCGTGACGGTTAATGTAAATCGTGTTTACATATCCAAGATTGGCATTTTGCCGTGGCAATGCAAGGGGCGATGTGAATGTTTTTTACATTTTTGAGCTAAGTCTTTGAAAAAATTTATTTATGAGACGTTTGTCTGAGGCGGAAACCCAGAGAAAGCGCGCTGGTCACAGCACTTTGGATGTCCATTTGTGCCGCTGGCGCCGGAGTTTCTGCCCAAAATATGCTCTCTTGCGTCGGCTGGATTGGTGTAACATTTTGAAAATATGACTGATCAGGTATCTATGCAAACCCGCTTGTTGGACCTCGAAACACGTGTGTGGGAGGCGCTTGTGTCGGGTGACAGTGGCGCAGACGACGCTTTGTTGGCCGACGATTTTATCGGTGTATATCCGGATGGGTTTGCCGGCAAAGACGCGCATGTCGGTCAGCTTGATAGAGGCAGCACCGTGGCGGGCTATCGATTGAGTGAGGTGCAATTGCGCCAGACCAGCGGCGTTTCGGGGTTGTTGATTTACCGTGCGGATTATCTTCGGGCGGGGCGGGAAATCTGGGAGGTTATGCTTGTCAGTTCGCTTTGGGAATGCCGTGACGGAGCTTGGATTAATACCTTCAGTCAGGACACACCATTGAGCGGTGCGAATGTGCCATAGGCCGTCTGCCCGCGACACAGGCGCAGATTGACCTTGGCGTTGGTCCTGCGCACTGTCGCGATATGACATTTGTTAGCCGTATCACCCGCCTTCCGATTGCTTTTGACACCGACCTTGGCGCGGAGGCGGCGGGGTTTGTGCCCGCGTTTGGCGGCGATCTGCAAAAGCTGATTGATGGCACGGGCGGCTCGTCGCCCTACCTGAAAGGCTTGATTGCCAAAGAAGCGGAGTGGTTACCCGAAGCGCTTGATGATCCGGAGGCTGCGGTGGTGGCACTTTTTGCGGAGCTGCGGCGAACGGCCCCGGATCAGATGCCAGTGGCTTTGCGACAAGGCAAGCGGCGCGTGGCGCTGTTGACTGCCTTGGCCGACCTGAGCGGGGTTTGGGCGCTGGAGCAGGTCACCGGTACGCTGACCGATTTTGCCGATCTTGCCAGCCAGTTGGCGCTTGAGACCACAATCGGTGCCGAAATCCGGCGGGGCAAGCTGCCGGGGGCGACAGAAGACGATATTGCGACGGCGGGCGGTATGGTCAGCATTGCCATGGGCAAAATGGGCGCGCATGAGCTGAACTATAGTTCGGACATCGATCTAATCTGTTTGTTTGACGAATCGCGGTTTGATCCGGACGATTATCATGACGCCCGCGCCAGTTTCATCCGCGCCACCCGCAAGATGGCAGCGATGCTGAATGATCTGACGGGGGACGGCTATGTATTTCGCACGGACTTGCGCTTGCGGCCGGATCCGGCGGTGACGCCTGTCTGTCTCGCGATGGAGGCGGCGGAACGGTATTACGAGAGCCTTGGTCGCACATGGGAGCGGGCGGCCTATATTAAGGCGCGGCCGTCTGCAGGGGATCTGGAAGCCGGACAGCGGTTTCTGGACACGCTCAAGCCGTTTGTGTGGCGCAAGCATCTGGACTTTGCCGCCATTCAGGACGCGCATGACATGCGCCTGCGTATCCGTGAGCACAAAGGGCTGGGTGGGCCGATTTCTCTCGATGGGCACAATATGAAGCTCGGGCGTGGGGGCATTCGGGAGATCGAGTTTTTCACACAGACGCGGCAAATTATTGCAGGCGGGCGCGATCGTGATTTGCGCGATCGGCGAACGGTGCCGGCCCTTGGGCATTTGGCGGAAAAGGGCTGGGTGCCGGAAGATGCCGCGGCGACCTTGGCCAAACATTACCGGTTCCATCGCGAGGTCGAGCATCGGGTGCAGATGGTGAATGACGCGCAGACGCACTTGTTGCCGAAAACAGACGATGGTTGGGGGCGGGTTGCGGGCTTGATGGGGCGCGATGTGGCCGACGTCAAAGCCGATCTGCGCGCGCGGCTGACCGAGGTGCATGAGGTAACCGAGGGCTTCTTTGCGCCGGATGCAGGCGAATCTGACGCCGCGCATAATGATGTGTTGGATCAGGCGGTGATTGACCGCTGGGCGACTTATCCGGCGTTGCGCAGCTCGCGGGCGGTTGAAATCTTTGAGCGGGTGAAACCCGAAATCTTGCGGCGACTTGCCGAAACCGCGCGGCCGGATGAGGCCTTGTTGGCGCTCGACGGGTTTCTAAAGGGACTGCCAGCTGGCGTTCAGCTGTTTTCGCTGTTTGAGGCCAACACTCATCTGATTGACCTGTTGGTGGACATCGTTGGCACGGCGCCGGCATTGGCACAGCATTTGTCACGAAATTCCGGGGTGTTTGATGCGGTGATCGGCGGGTCATTCTTCACGGAGTGGCCGGGGATCGACGGGCTGTGCGCCGAATTGGGCGACCGTCTGGCGCTTGAGGGGGACTATGAGCACAAGCTCGACGCGGCGCGGCGCTGGGGTAAGGAATGGCAATTCCGCATCGGGGTGCATCATTTGCGCGGGCTGATTGATGCGCAGGAGGCCGGCGCGCAATATGCGGATCTGGCACAAGCGGTTGTGGCCGGTGTCTGGCCTGCGGTTGCGGATCATTTTGCGGAGAAACACGGGGAGCAGCCGGGGCGCGGCGCGATGGTTTTGGGCATGGGCAGCCTTGGGGCGCGGCGGCTCAATGCCACCTCTGATCTTGATCTGATCGTGATCTATGATGCGGCGGGCGTGGATGCGTCAGAAGGGCGGCGGCCTTTGGCGGCGCGGGCGTATTATGCGCGGCTGACACAGGCGTTGGTTACGGCGCTGTCAGCTCCGATGGCGCAGGGACGGCTTTATGAGGTCGACATGCGTTTGCGGCCCAGCGGCACGCAGGGACCGGTTGCGACCTCGTTGGCGTCCTTCAAGAACTATCAGGCCAATGAAGCTTGGACTTGGGAACATCTGGCGCTGACACGTGCGCGGCCAATTGCCGGTGAGGCAGGTCTGATGGATGAGGTCGAGGCGTTTCGTTGTGAAATTCTGGCGGCTGAGCGCGATCAGGCACAGGTGCGCGCGGAAGTTGCTGAAATGCGTGCACGGATTTCGGATGCGAAAAAACCGGACGGGGCGTGGGATGCCAAAATCGGGGCCGGGCGGCTGCAGGACATCGAGTTGGTCTCGCAAGCCGGAGCCTTGTTGGCGGGGCATGCACGGCGGGCTGTGGCCGAAGGCACGCAGGCAGGTGTCGCAATTGGCTGGTTGAGCGCCGCTGAGGCGGCAGAGCTGGGCGCGACTTACGGGCTTTGTTGGCAGGTGCAACTGGCGTCAAAGCTGCTGAGCGGGTCGACACTTGACCCTGAGGCGATTGGAGCTGGTGGGCGGGCGTTTTTGTTGCGGGAGACCGGTAATGAAGACATCGGCGGGTTGTTGGCCGACATTGATGCGGGAACCGCGCGTGCGGCGGAAATCATCGCGGCAGCGCTGGAGCGCGCGCCGGGGCAGGTGGCCGGTTCGGCCGATGGGGAGACTTGAAATGGCCAGAGACAGGTTTGATCCCAAAGGCTTGATTGCCGAAAGTTATAAGATCGAAGGCATCGTTTCCGAAGAATGCCGGTCCATCTTTTTGGACTGGGCTTTGTCATTGGGCGACGATTTGGACACAAAAGATGCCTTGGATGTGCTGGTGGAGCGGCATGCAGACGTTGCGCTGGACCATCCGATGAGCCCGGTTTTGCGTGAAGGCTTGGTGCAGATGCACGCGCCAAAGCGACGCGGCGGATGGCGCAGCCGTCAGCGTAACTGAGGCGGCTGGTCCGCTCATTTCCTCTAAAATTTGGCTAAATTCCCCTGAATCGTCCGGCCTGTGACGCATTCCCGCCCTATTTCGGCGCGAGTCTCGACGGGGAATAGCAGAGGCCAAAGGCCCTAGGAGATTGACATGAAACATGTTCGATTGATTGCAGCGATGGTTCTGGGAATGAGTGCGGCGGCATGCAGCTCGGTGGATACCGCGACCCGGAATGCACCGTATGAAAACGCTCCGACGCAAGCCGTGGCGCCAGCGCCATCTTTTCAGCTGGCCGGCATGAGCGTGTCTGTTCCGACAACCTTGAAAGTGTCTGAGAGCAACCGCTATTACCCCGGTGGTGACATCGTTTGGCGCGGCGATGCCTATGGCAACCGCTATGAGCAGGTCAAAGCCATCTTTGAAGACAGCATCGCGTTGGGCGGTGGTCTGGCCGAGGGTGAAATTCCTGTGAACGTGTTTATCGAAGTGACACGGTTTCACGCGCTGACCGAAAAGACCCGTTACAGCGTGGGGGGCGTTCACTCGCTTGAATTCACCATGACCATCACTGATCCGCTGACAGGTGTGGTGCTGCGCGGGCCAAAAGAAATCAAGGCGAGCCTTGTGGGCTATGGTGGCGAAAAAGCGTTGCAGGCCGAGGCGCGTGGTTTGACCCAGAAATATCGCATTACCCAGCATCTGGCGCGTGTGGTTCTGGACGAGATGACCAAATCGAAAGGCTTTGTGGCGCCTAAAGGTGGCGTGACAGCATCGGTGATGCCGCTGACTTCGGTGCGTCCGCTCTGATCGCACCTTTTCAGCGACGGAAGAATTGAGTAGGAGGGCGGCATGAATATGCCGTCCTCTTTGCCTGTTGTGCGACTAAAGCCCAAGGCCAACGCCCGCGCGATCCGTCATGGATTTCCGTGGGTGTATGACAATGAACTGGTCACCGACCGGCGCACCAAAGGGCTGAGCCCGGGTGCGCTTGCGGTGCTGGAAGATGACAACCGCCAACCGATGGGCATTGTCGCCACCAACAGCCAAAGCCGGATTTTTTGCCGGATGCTGGAACGTGACACCGAAGCAGTGATTGATCAGGCGTGGTTTGAAGCCAAGTTTGCCCGTGCGCTGGCGATGCGACAGCGGCTTTATCCGACGCCGTTTTATCGGTTGATCCATGCCGAGGCGGATGGCTTGCCCGGTGTGGTGGTGGACCGGTTTGGCGACACCGCAGTTGTACAGCCAAACGCAGCCTGGGCCGACGTCTTGCTTGAGCCGATGGTTGCGGCCCTCGTGGCGGTCACTGGCATCACCAATGTGATCAAGAACGGATCAGGGCGCGCGCGCGGCTTGGAAGGGCTTGAGGAAGATAGCGGCGTTGTGGTGGGTGTGGCACCAGACGCACCGGTGCCGGTTGTGATGAACGGGGCGACCTATATGGCCGACCTGACTGGCGGGCAGAAGACCGGGCTTTTCTTTGATCAACGTCCCAACCACGGATTCGCGGCATCGCTTTGCAAAGATGCAAAGGTTCTGGATGTTTTCAGCCATGTCGGCGGCTTTTCCCTTGCGGCTTTGGCTGGGGGGGCGGCAGAGGCCGTTGCTGTTGATGGGTCGGCACCAGCACTGAAGTTGGCCGAAGCCGGCGCGGCGGCTGCTGGAATGACTGAGCAGTTTTCCACCCGTAAGGGCGATGCATTTGATGTGCTGACAGCTTTGAACGAAGAAGGTGCAAAATTTGAGGTGGTGATCTGTGATCCGCCGGCATTTGCGCCGTCAAAACCTGCGTTGGAAAAGGGGCTTCGGGCCTATGAGCGGGTGGCACGTCTGGCGGCGCCCTTGGTGGCGGAAGGTGGATATCTCGGGCTGTGTTCCTGTTCGCACGCCGCCGATCTGGCGCGTTTTCGCGGCGCGAGCCTGCGCGGTATCGGGCGGGCAGGGCGTCACGCGCAGTTGATCCACACGGGGTTTGCCGGGCCTGACCATCCATTGATGCCGCAGCTTGCCGAAAGCGGATATCTCAAATCGCTGTTTTTCCGTCTGTGAGGCTGTTGCTGGACACCTGTGTGCTGTTCCCGACTGTGATGCGGGAGGTTCTGCTTGGTGTGGCCAAAACCGGCGCGTTTGAACCGCAGTGGTCCCCGCGAATACTCGAGGAATGGGCCCGCGCCGCGCGAAAAATCGGGCCGACGGGTGAAGCGCAGGCGCGGGGTGAGATCGCGCTGGTGCGGGCCGCTTGGCCCAAGGCCGAGGTGACGTGGAAACCATCGCTGGAAGATCGGCTGTATTTGCCGGACGAGAATGACATTCACGTGCTTGCGGCTGCAATTTCTGGGTCTGCGGACGCGATTGTCACCTTGAACGCCAAAGATTTCCCCAAACACCTTTTGGCGGAAGAGGGGCTGGAGCGCATTGATCCGGACGGATTGCTTTACGGGATTTGGTTGCAAGACCCCGAGACTGTGGGGGCGGTGTGTGAGGCTGTGCGACGTGAGGCGGATCGGTTGAGTGGTGCGCACTGGGAGATGCGGGCGTTGCTCAAGAAAGCGCGGTTGCCGCGACTGGCGAAAGCTGTTGGGCAGAGCGCCTCGATTTAGGTCGAGGCAATACCCCAGTCACGTTCGAGTTTTTCGATCGCCTTGACGCGTTCTTCGGTTTTTGGGTGGCTGAGCAGCCATGCAGGCGTTGTTGCGCCATGTGCACCGGTCAGATGGGGCAAGCGTTCCAGAAGGCTTTTCTGCGCGCTGGTGCCGATGCCGGATTTCACCAGTAGTGCGGCTGCGTAGGCGTCGGCCTCATATTCGTCAACCCGCGACAGGCGGGCCATCAGCAAGCTCATCACCGAGTTTGCAATCACCACGCCAACCCCGGGAAGAAAGCGGTTCAAGACCATCGCGAGCGCCGTGCGCACCGCGTTTTGGCCGGAAAAGTCGATCATTCGGCGGCGCGTGTGGCCGAGGGCGACATGACCCAATTCATGAGCAACCACCGAGGCCAGCTCGGACGGGGATACCAGACCGGCCTCATAACGATCAAAGAATCCGCGGGTCAAAAAGATACGCCCGTCCGGAGCAGCGAGGCCATTGATCGGCTCAATCTCGTAGATGTGGACTTTGATGCGCGGCAAATCGAGGGCCTTTGCCATCTTGTTGATAAGGCTCGAGAGCACGGGGTCCGTCATCTCGGTGGCGTTGGCATCCAGATTGCGGGCGGTGCTCCATGCGGAGAACCGCACCATGAGGATGCCATAGCCTAGGGCAAGCAGGATGGGCAGAAATTTGATCATAGGATCAATATGGTTGGTCCTGAAAAAAGAACAATACGCAATTTGTAGATAGGACTGGTCCAATATTGCGGACGGTGACGGGTATTTATCCAGTTGCCGCCAAAGTCTGGTCGCAATCTTTCGCAAGATAGAATAAACAAACTTATATTCAATTTAGGGTAGATAGGTATTACTATGAATTTTTGGATCTACCTCAGCTATCGCGGAATGTTGCGTGCTTTGGGAGGGTTTGCTGCCCTGATTGTTTTGGTCGCAATGCCGGGGCTGTTGTCCAAGCTGTCGATAGGCGCTTTGCCGCATGCGACTGTGTTTTATCTGTTGCTGACGCTGTCTGGATGCGCTCTGATATTTAGGGGCCTGCGACCCAAGTGGGTGGACCGGCCTTTGGGGTGGACGCAAGGCATAATGATTTTTCTGACTTTGGTGGTTCTTGGGTTCTCAACCGGAGAACTGGCCGCCAAGGCTGTGGTGATGTCTGACTTGAGCCTCGCGGCAGGCCAACAGATGACGATTGTGTTGTGGTGTGTCGCCATGGCGCTTGGCACTGTGGCGGGCACAACCGGTGTAGTTGTCAGTCTTTTCAGTGACGTATCCGGCAGCCGCGCGGTTTTTGGTCAAAGTTCCAGCGGGATTTAGCGCACCAGTTCGCGCATGCCTTTTTCCAGTCCCGCAAGGGTCATCGGCACCATTCGGTTCTCGAAAATCTCGCGGATCATCTGAACCGAATGGGTGTATTGCCATTGGGCCTCGGGCGTCGGATTGATCCAGAGGTTCGAGTTCCACTGATCGCGTGCGCGTTCCAGCCAGACCTGACCGGGTTCTGCGTTCCAATGTTCATTTGCGCCTCCGGCATAGGCAACTTCGTAAGGCGACATCGCCGCGTCGCCCACAAAGATGCATTTATAATCCGAACCGTAAGTGCGCATGACTTCATGAGTTGAAGTTTGATCATTCCAACGGCGCTTGTTATCACGCCAAACGCCTTCGTATAGGCAGTTGTGAAAGTAATAGTATTCAAGGTGCTTGAATTCCGCACGTGCTGCTGAAAAAAGTTCCTCTACAACTTTTACGTGCGGGTCCATTGAGCCGCCCACATCAAGAAATAGCAAAACTTTCACGGCATTGTGACGTTCAGGGCGGGTTTTCACATCCAAATAGCCGTTCTCTGCCGTCGATTTGATTGTTCCGGAAAGATCGAGTTCTTCGACGGCGCCTTCGCGGGCCCAGCGGCGCAGGCGTTTGAGGGCAACTTTGATATTGCGGGTGCCCAGTTCGACGCCATCGTCCAGATTGCGGAATTCGCGTTTGTCCCAGACTTTGGTGGCGCGTTGGTGACGGCTTTCTTTTTGGCCGATGCGCACACCTTCGGGATTGTAGCCGTAAGCGCCAAAAGGTGAGGTGCCTGCTGTGCCGATCCATTTGTTGCCGCCTTGATGGCGGCCTTCTTGTTCTTTGAGGCGCTCCTTGAGCGTCTCCATCAGTTTGTCAAAGCCACCGAGCGCCTCGATCTCGGCCATTTCTTCGGCGCTGAGATGTTTTTCCGCCATCTTGCGGATCCACTCTTCGGGTATGTCGACGGCGTCCAGCACGTCTTGCGCCGAAATTTCGTTCAACCCGTCAAACGTCGCCGCGAAAGCGCGGTCGAACTTGTCAATGTTGCGCTCGTCTTTGACCATGATCGTGCGCCCAAGATAGTAGAAGGCGTCAATGTCGTAGGTGGCCAGTCCCGCCTTGAGTCCCTCAAGAAACCCGAGGAATTCACGCAGGGACACTGGCACGCCAGCGGAACGAAGATTTTCAAAGAATCGCAGGAACATAGATCAGAGAGACAACCGATGGATTATGAGAGTGATGAACAGGCCCAGCATGCCAAAGATCATCGCGTAAATCACCGCATATCGCAGAATGTCCAGTTTTTTGCCGCCACGTCTTTTTGCAGTGACGCCGCCAATCAGCACGCCCAGTAGGGCCCCCAGGATGACTATCATTGTGCCTTACTAACTCCCTTTGAGTGGGCTGAGCGCAGAGATTTCGCGCAGTTTAGAGCGCACTGCCCAGTCCGGTCCGAACCCGTAGCGCGCCCAACCGAGACTGTCCAGACGCAGCTGGCCTGCTTCGTCCAGACGGCCCTCAAGTTCAAGCGCCTCGGCCTGCAAAAGCATCAGCCTGGATAGGAGAGCTGCGTTTTCGTGGCGTCCGGCGGTGGCGATATATGGCGCGGTGAGGTTGATCGCCTCTTGGCCGCGACCGGCAGCGATTGCATGGGCCGCGAGGCGGGTTGAGACGAATGCACGATGAGGTCCGTATTCAGGGAAGCGGGCGAGTACCTGATCTGCATAGATGAACTGGGTATGCGCGGCATTGATATCACTGCTTACAAGAAGGCGGCCGAGTGCATCGTGCGAAAAACTGAGTCGATGATCGCTCCAGCCTTCCTGTTGCGCAATTTTCAGGGCTTGGCGGGCAGCCGTGCGACGGCCTTCGGCGCTGGTGGTGCCGGAGCCTAGCGCCAGTTGCACAGCATCAATCCAGCTGCGCGGCGTCGCGGACAGGTATTGCGGAGAGAGACGATCACCGCGCGGATTGATGCGCGTCAGGATGTCGGGTAGGCGGGCCGCGACCTGGTCCCGGGTCATGCCGCTTTGCAATAAGGGATCATAGTAGGCCCGCAGAATGGTCATATCAAAACCGGTCAGCACCGCGTGTACGTCGTCGTCGTTAAACACGCTGTCAGGCAGGCGATATAGATCGTTGAGCGGTCCAAGCGCTTGCGCCAGTTCTTCGTGCAAGCAGTCGCGGGTTTCTTGCGGTGTGGTGTCGTTTGGCACAAAGATTGCGATTTTCTCACGTTCTTTGAGGTTGAGCCAATTTGCGGCGCCACTGCGACGGGCCGATTTATATTGCGACAGCGATGAAATGTTTGGGACCACAAAGCAGGCTGCCTGAGGCAACGTACGGCGGATGTCGCGGCGGGTCACGGCGGCGACAGTGATATTGGCGGTGTCACTGTTGGTCAGGCGGATGTTGATCTGCGCCTCGTTGCGCAAACGGGACAGCAGGCCCTGTAGATCGGCGGTCAGATTTGCGGGAGCTTTGCCCGTGACACGTACGGTTATCGGCCCTTCAAATCGGGTGAGATGCGGCAGCGCGCGGCCGCTTTCCAGAGCGAAGCTCAGGTCAAGGAAATCACGCCCGATGTCCCGGTTGGAGCGTGCGGGAGGTGTTGGTCTTGGCGTGGCGAATCTTTTGACAGGGGGCAGGGTCGTGTCAGAGATAGCGGCACGGGTTGCTAGGCCGTTGCCTTGCCCGGAATTGGGCACTGGCGCACACGCGGCGGCGACAAAAGTAAGAGGAAGAAGAAACCGGAAAAGCATTAGGGACGCTGGTACCTTATGAAGGGGGTCTTTACAGCCACGCGATCATAAAGCTGACGCGCCGTGGCGTTAAAATCCTGGGTCAGCCAATAAACGGACTGGGTGCCGGCGGCGTCAGCGGCCGCATAGACGGCCTCGATTAAGGCGCGACCGATGCCTTGGCCGCGCACAGCTGGATCGGCATAGAGGTCTTGCAAGTAACAGACGTTTTCAATTTTCCACGCGTGGCGATGAAACAGGTAGTGGGTCAGACCAACAGGAGTGCCATCGACCTCGGCGATCAGGCAGGTGAAATCCTGCGGATCATCTCCCAAGAGGCGCGCAAACGTGGTTTCGTAGACCTCTTCCGGGGCGGAGGTTTCATAAAAAGTCAAATAGTCGGTCCAAAGACGACGCCAGTCGGCCTCGTCCGCTGTGGAGAGCGGGCGCACAGAAACGGTCTGTGAAATCTTGGTCATGCGGCCTCCCTGACGCGCCTCTGACGGGCGCGGCCAATTTTGTGCTCAGATCGTAGCATCTTGCCCCGCAAATGGGGCAAGAATTCGAACGTATCAGGTCGGTTTTCGGGTGGCCGCGATTATTCGGGTGGTCAACGGCCCGACCGCGCCATGAAGGCCAGTCGCTCAAACAGATGCACGTCTTGCTCATTCTTGAGCAACGCGCCGTGCAGTTTGGGCAGGGCGCTGGCCCCATCGCGCTTGAGATCTTCGGGTGAAAGGTCTTCGGCCAGAAGCAGTTTGAGCCAGTCGATCACCTCGGAGGTCGACGGCTTTTTCTTCAGACCCGGCGTGTCGCGGATTTCGTAAAACTGTGTCAGCGCGGTGGTCAGAAGTGACGATTTGATTCCCGGGTGGTGCACTTCGACGATTTGTTTCAGCGTGTCGAGTTCGGGGAAGCGGATGTAGTGGAAAAAGCAGCGACGCAGAAAGGCGTCGGGGAGTTCTTTTTCGTTGTTGGACGTGATGATGATGATCGGGCGGTGTTTCGCGCTCACAGTCTCGCCGGTCTCATAGACGTGGAACGCCATCTTATCGAGTTCCTGCAAAAGGTCGTTTGGAAACTCGATGTCAGCCTTGTCGATTTCATCAATCAAAAGCACCACGCGCTCGTCGGAATCAAAGGCTTCCCAAAGCTTGCCGCGCTTGATGTAGTTTCCGATGTTATGCACGCGCTCTTCGCCTAACTGACTGTCACGCAAGCGAGAAACAGCGTCGTATTCATAAAGACCTTGTTGGGCTTTGGTGGTGGATTTGATGTTCCACTCGATCATGCGCAAACCTAGGGATTGTGCCACCTGCAAGGCCAGCTCGGTTTTACCTGTGCCTGGTTCACCTTTGACCAGCAAAGGCCGCTCCAAAGCCACTGAAGCATTGACCGCGATGGTCAAATCGTCGGTGGCCACATATTCCTTGGTGCCTGCAAATTTCATCAAAAGTCCCTGCGCATTGTCCTGTTTCGGGCGCGACCCTAGCGTGAACATAATTTGTCCGCAATGCGGTGCTAGGGGAGGTGGACATTACGTCACGAAGGCGGTATTGGCAGGCGAATAAAGGGGGGTTGCATGTCTGACCTGAACACAATTGAGGACGTGAACCGCGATGAGGGAGCAGAAATGAAGGCCGAGACTTTCCTGCCCGACGACTATCGTCCCGCAGAAGATGAGCCGTTCATGAATGAGCGGCAGATCGAGTACTTCCGACGCAAATTGTACGAATGGCGCGGTGAGCTTCTTGCCGAAAGCCGCGACACCATCGAAGGTTTGCAGGATAGCACGCGAAACATTCCGGATGTGGCGGATCGTGCGAGTGAAGAAACAGACCGGGCGTTGGAGTTGCGGACACGCGATCGTCAGCGCAAGCTGGTGCTGAAGATCGACAGCGCATTGCGCCGGATCGATGAAGGCGAATACGGTTATTGTGAAGTGACCGGTGAGCCTATTTCACTCAAACGTTTGGATGCACGACCCATTGCGACTATGAGCCTTGAGGCTCAAGAGCGCCACGAGCGCCGCGAAAAGGTCCACCGCGACGATTGATGATCGCGCTTTGCTGACATAGAGAACGCCGGGTCAACAAGGCCCGGCGTTCTTTTTTTTGCAATGCCCCATTTCGACGGGATAAAAAACCATCATGGATCTGAACGGACTCAAAATCAGCGTGATTGGCGCTGGCATTGGCGGTTTGACAGCCGCGTTGGTGCTGCGGGAACGCGGCGCGAATGTCACCGTGTTGGAGCAGGCAAACGCGATCACCGAGGTTGGTGCCGGATTGCAGGTTTCGCCTAATGGCATGGCCGTTCTGCGCACTTTGGGACTTGAGGCGGCGTTGCAAACGCGCGCGGTGCGCGGGCAAGCGGTAGAATTGCGCGACTATGCCCGTGGGAGGCTGGTGTCGCGGCTTAATCTGGGCGCGCTTGGCGATGAAGCGCCGTATTATTTCATCCATCGATCTGATTTAATTGACATTTTGGCCGAAGCTGTGCGCGCAGCTGGCGTGAAAGTTCGGCTGTTGCAGAAAGTCGAAACCGTGCGGCCAGGGGAGACGCCGCGCGTTGTGCTGGCGCATGGACAGGAAATCGCTGCTGATTTGGTAATTGGTGCGGACGGGCTGCACTCCAAGCTGCGGGCTGTGTTGAACGGCACGGTCGCGCCGTTTTTCACGCGGCAGGTGGCCTGGCGCGCGACGGTGCCGAACACAGTAGGGCACGGTCCGGTGGCCAAAGTGCATATGGGACCGCGCCGTCACGTTGTGAGCTATCCCCTGCGCGGCGGTGAGATGGTCAACATCGTGGCGGTGCAGGAGCGGTCGGGCTGGCACGAAGAAGGCTGGCATATCGCGGATGATCCGGAAAATCTGCGTGGCTGCTTTTCGGATTTTGAAGGCGAAACCAAGGCGTTACTGGCAAATGTCGAGAGTGTTCGAAAGTGGGGGTTGTTCCGTCATCCAGTGGCGCCGATCTGGCACAACGGGCACACGGCGTTGCTTGGCGATGCGGCGCATCCGACGTTGCCATTTATGGCACAAGGTGCCGTCATGGCGATGGAGGACGCGTGGGTTTTGGGCGATGCTCTTGCCAAAGCTGACAACATAGAGACCGGCCTGGCCGCATACCAGACACGGCGGCAGGCGCGGGTTCGGCGGGTGGTCGATACTGCATCCAAAAACGCGGGCCGTTACCACCTGAGCGCGCCACCAGTTCGCATAGCGGCGCATCTTGGGCTGACGATTGCGTCGACGCTGGCACCCAAAACGATGATGGGCCATTTTGACTGGATCTATCGGTACGACGTGACAAAAGACAGCTAGATCAAAGGGCTAAGCGGCCAGATCAATCCAGATGGGGACATGGTCAGAGGGTTTTGAGCGGCCACGTTCTTCTTTGTCGATCTGCACATTCTGCAAAAGATCAGCGCATTGAGGGCTGAGCAGGAAGTGATCGATGCGGATGCCATCATCCTTGTTCCATGCGCCAGCCTGATAATCCCAAAATGTGAATTGGCCCGCGGCCGCGTTACGGGCGCGAAAGGCCTCGGTCAGGCCAAGGTTCAACAGGCGTCGGTACGCCGCGCGGCTATGCGGCAGAGCAAGCGCGTCTTCTTGCCAGACGTCGGGGCGTTTGGCGTCCTCATCCTGTGGAATCACGTTGTAATCGCCCGCCATCAGGAAGGGTTCTTCTGTGGTCAAAAGTTCAATGGCGCGGGCCTCAAGGCGTTTCATCCACGCCAATTTGTAGTCGTACTTTGGTCCCGGTGTCGGGTTGCCATTTGGCAAATAGAGGCCGCACACCCGAATGGGCGTTTCGCCCATGACCGTCGCCTCAATGTAGCGGGCCTGTTCATCTGTTGCGTCGCCTGGCAGGCCGCGAGTCACATCCTCGAGCGGTAGTTTGGACAAAATCGCCACGCCATTGAAACTTTTCTGGCCGTGGGTTTCGACGGTGTAGCCGCGGTCTTCAAATATCTCGCGCGGGAAGTTTTCATCGACCGATTTGATTTCCTGTAGCAGCGCAACATCGGGTTGTGCTTCGTCCAGCCAGCGCGGCAACGTTTCGATCCGCGCCTTAACGCCATTGATGTTGAAACTCGCGATTTTCATGTCGGCCTGCCTGTGGTTTTGGGTGCGTCACTTTAGGCCGGTTTACCCGGTCTGAGCAACCCGAAGTGGCCGCCAAATCCTGGGTTCCAGAAGGTTGGCACAGTCTGACCAGAGAGCCATGAAACCGGCTCTGCTGCGTGCAAAACGTTGGTCGATGACGGGGTCCTTGGATCAAGCTGATTCGGGGTGCTTGCCGAGACACTTCGCTGAAATGAGGCAAATATGTGGCAGGAAAGTGGAAAAAATTTGGAGAAATTAACGTAAGGGAAAGTTTGGTAAGTTCAGCTGCTTACCAGATTTGGGTCGCAACTCGCGGCTGAAATTGAGTGCTGATAAACACTTATAAGGGGAACTTGGACTTCACGAAACACGCTTTGCGTGTAGTCTTGACCCACTACAACTCATCAAGGAGAGATCCATTGCTTGCTTACACATCCACTGAAATTGCTACCGAAATGCCAACCACCGACTCCGTAGCCTGCGACATGTTCTCAGGGGACGGTGCTTCCCTGTTTTCCTCCGGTCTGGAGGCCAGCGCATCTGACGCGTTTGCTGGCGACGGCACGGCTCTGTTCTCCAGCGGTCTCGTCCAAATGTTCTCCAGCGGGCTAGCACCTCAGAAAGAGGGCCTGCGTCTGGTAGGCGGCGATGGCGTCGAGATGTTCTCGTCGGGTCTGTGAAACTGATTTGACCGGCAGATAACACTTTAGGGGCGGCCCTAGTGGCTGCGGATATAGGGAGAAAGACCATGTCTAACGTCATCACTCTGGCCGTCCCAAAACGGCAAATATTAGAGACGTCTACCTCAGCACGGCTGGCACAGGTTTTTGCCAGTGAACGGCGCGGCGAAAACGATGTGTTTTGGCTAAAGGAAAACGCGGAGTTTCTGAACGTATTGCAGTCCACAGGTCAGGACGCGAAGGACACGCTGGCGCTTTACGATCAGTTTTACGAGACCATCGAAACGCGGATTGAATTCTTCCCACAGTACTATCGGTTTTTGTTGTCGATCTGCCTGGACATCGAGGATCTGCGAGGGCAGGGCGATACCAGTGAGAAGCTGGTGCGCTGGGTCCAGACAGAGGGCCTTGCGCTTGCGGAGTTGTCGGACTTGCAACGCATGGAGGCGCGTCGGCTTATGGCGCGGCGTGGGGTGCACTGCAGCAAGGTTGACGACGGACTGGACATGCGCGCGCGGACGTTCATGAGTCGCACAGCACAATTTGCGTTGCCCAACAAAAAGATCGCTTATGAACTGACACATACTGTGTTTTACCTGTCTGATTACGGGACGCGAGATCCAGAACTGACACCTGAGGCGATGACGTCTTTGGAATTTGTCGGGCTTTGGGCATTTGTTGAGCAGAACGCGGATTTGCTCTCAGAAATATGCGTGGCAATGCGATTTGGTGGTAAAGCGCCCCCACAGGATTGGCTCGCTTGGCTGCATGGGCACACTGGCAGGTTTGATTTTGATCCCGGCATGTCGGTTGTGGCGTCAGACAATTACCATGAATTCCTGATGTGTCAGTGGGCCGGCATGATTGCAGGCAACGTTGACGGGTTTACGGCAGCGCCGCCGCCGGGTGTTGTGCCGGTTTTTCAAAGCCCTCAAGCCGGATTTGCGCCGCTACGGGAATTGAGTGAAAGCCTTTATGGCATGCACGAGCGACGCACGGCTGACTGGTCAACGATGCGGCCGGCGATTTGGGCGGATCTGTCGCCAGAAGCGCGCGATCAAGTGGCCCGGGCCGAGGCATCAAGCGCGTGCTTTGAAACCTTCTTTGAATATTTTTCAAGAGTCAGTCTTTTGCTGAGGGTCGCATCGTGAGTCCGCGCAAAGAAGCTTTGCTCGGGGTGGCTTTGGTGGTGCTGTATACCGGCGCGATTTCCTGTGCCGACGCCATCACCAAACATATTGCCAGTGGATACACAGCGCCCCAGCTATTCGCGATCTCCGGCCTCGCCGTCGCGGGGCTTTGTATGCTGGTAACGCGCCCCGCTGGCACGGTGCCAAGAACAAGGCTATGGCGACCGACATTGGCTCGGTGTGCTTTGGGAATCGTGGCATCGGTTGCATTTTTTCTGTCGTTTCGGTTGTTGCCGATGGCGGAAGTGTTCCTGTTTATCGGACTGATGCCCATCATGTCGGCGACGCTTTCAGGACCAATGTTAGGAGAGCGTTTGCAACCTGGCACCTGGTTTGCCTTGGCGCTTGGAGCGTTGGGTGTGTTTTTCCTGTTTCCTGACGGTTTGCACAACATTGGTGCAGGGCACGCAGTGGCGCTTTGTGCAGCAATCACTGGTTCACTGTCGCTTGTCCTGGCGCGCTACATTTCCAATCGCGAGCGTGCCAGTTTGGCGCAGGTGTTCTATCCAAACCTCGCCATGGGCGCAGTAATGGCGTTGGCCTTGCCGTTTGTCTGGCGTCCCATGGGCACGGCGGAGCTGTTGCTGGTTGCGGCTTACTCTGTGGCACTGTTTGCGGCGCGGTGGCTCTGTGTTCTCGCACTGAGACTGCTACCGGTTCATGTGGTCACGTTGTTGATGAGCCTACAGTTTGTCTGGATGGTCTGGTTGGGCGGTCGGTTTTTTGGCGAGGTGCCGGGGATGCACGTCTATATCGGAGCGGCCGTTGTCACAGCGGCGGGCGCAGTGCTGGTATTGCAGCGCATGATGCCGCAGCCGGGTGCCGAACCGGTCAGCAAGTCCCCTACATAGAGAAACTGGTTCCGCAGCCGCAGGAGCTGGTGGCGTTAGGATTGTTGATTACAAACCGCGCGCCGATCAGCTCTTCGGTGAAATCGATCACCGCGTCCGCAAGGAACGGCAGCGACACGCTGTCCACCAGAACCTTTTCGCCACCGCCTTCAAGCACGAGATCGTCGTCTTTGGCGGTGTCGAGCTTGATTTCGTACTGAAATCCCGAGCAGCCGCCGCCTTCGACGGCGACGCGCAGCGCCTGACCCTGACCGGATGCTCCGATTTCGGCAAGGCGTTCAAAGGCGCGATTGGTCACTTTGGGTGGGATTTGCATGGGTCACCTGCGGTTGTCAGTCAAATGGCCGGTTCAAACCGGCGCGTGAGTGCAATATAGAAAGGCCAGTAACAGGCTACAAGGACCATCGCCATGCGCGCGCCCTATGCCTCGGATCCAATGACCGCCCGGGGACGGCGGTTTGCGGAAGAGGAAAGTGGTTTTCGCTCCAGCTTTCAGCGGGATCGGGACCGGATTATTCATGCCAGCGCCTTTCGGCGGTTGAAGCATAAGACGCAAGTGTTCGTCGAACACGAGGGCGACTATTTCCGCACCCGTTTGACGCATTCGATCGAGGTGGCGCAAGTAGCACGCACGATCGCGGGCGCACTGGGGCTTAATCAGGAACTGACCGAAGGCGTTGCGTTGGCGCATGACCTTGGTCACACGCCGTTCGGACACACCGGAGAGGACGCGCTGGATGCGCTGATGGCGCCCTATGGAGGGTTTGATCACAACGCGCAGGCGGTGCGGATCGTGACGTCTTTGGAACGGCATTATGCAGAGTTTGACGGGTTGAACCTCACCTGGGAAGCCCTTGAAGGTATTGCGAAACATAACGGTCCGGTGGTTGGAGATCTGCCGTATGCGCTGGCAGATTATAACGCCGAACATGATTTGGAATTGCACACCCACGCGAGTGCCGAGGCGCAGGTGGCGGCGTTGTCTGATGACATTGCTTATAACAATCACGATCTGCACGATGGGTTGCGGGCGGGGCTTTTTGACGAAGACGCGATTTGCGATTTACCGATTGTTGGCCCGGCCTTTGCGCAAGTGGATGCGAAATACCCAGGTCTTGAACCAATCCGGCGTCGCCATGAGGCATTGCGGCGGGTGTTTGGCGTGATGGTCAGCGATGTGATCGACACGTCGAGCGTGCTTTTGGAGGCGTCGGGCGCGAAATCGGTTGAAGACATCCGATTGTACGGTGCGCCGGTGATCCGGTTCAGTGACACGTTGTGGCAAGACCTGAAGGTCATCCGTGCATTTCTTTTCACCCGCATGTATCGCGCACCATCTGTTGTCGAGATGCGTGAGAAAGTGACAGTGGTGGTCACCGATTTGTTCCCGCTGTTTTTGCAAACGCCGACATTGTTGCCGGAACGCTGGCAAGGGGATTTGGCCACAAACACGTCACAGACGGCGGTGGCGCGCAAAGTTTCGGATTATATTTCAGGTATGACAGACCGCTATGCTTTGCAGGAACACGCTCGTTTGCTGGGCAAGTGAGCACATTACATTGACGCGCCGCCCTATGGTGGTAAACCGACCTCAAACCGACAAAGGACGGGTCTGATGAACCTCTTTACCGAGATGCGTGCGCTGGTGATTGATGCGCTGACTGCGATGCAAGCTGAGGGCGCGCTGCCTGAGGGCCTCGAATTTAAAAACGTGGCCGTCGAGCCGCCGCGAGACGCGCTGCATGGCGATATGGCCACAAACGCCGCGATGGTGTTGGCAAAACCCGCCAAGATGAAGCCCCGTGATATTGCGGATGTCTTGGCTGCGAAGCTGGTTGAAGACGATCGTGTTGTTGTGGCCGAAGTGGCAGGCCCCGGCTTTTTGAACATGCGTCTGGCGGCAAACTTGTGGCAGGGCGTGGTGAAGGCCGCGCTTGAGGGGGGCGATGAATTCGGTCGCTCCGACATGGGCGCTGGCAAGTCCGCAAACGTGGAGTATGTGTCGGCCAACCCGACTGGCCCGCTGCACGTCGGCCATTGTCGTGGTGCAGTGTTTGGCGACGCTCTGGCCGGATTGCTGGCCTACTGTGGCTATGACGTGACGCGCGAATATTGGGTCAATGACGCCGGCGGGCAAGTCGAAGTGTTGGCGCGGTCGGCCTATGAGCGGTATCGCGAGGCCAACGGGCTCGAGTTTGAAGTCAAGGAAGGCTTGTATCCCGGCGACTACCTTGTGCCGGTTGGTGAGGCGCTGAAGGAAAAGTTTGGCGATAGCTTTATCGACAAGCCCGAGTCCGAATGGATGGAAACGTTTCGCGATATCACCATGGAAGAGATGCTGCGCCAGATCCGCGAAGATCTTGAAGCGCTGAATGTGAACATGCAGGTCTGGACATCCGAGCGGTCGTATTACGACAGCGGCAAGATTGAGAAGACTCTGGAAGAACTGAGTGAGATGGGTCTCGTGTATCGTGGCGTGCTTGAGCCGCCTAAGGGTAAGGAGCCTGATGGCTGGGAGCCGCGGGAGCAAACCTTGTTCAAAGCGACCGAATATGGCGATGATGTCGACCGTCCGGTGCAGAAATCTGACGGCGGATGGACCTATTTCGCGCCGGATCTGGCCTATCACTATGACAAGGTGAAGCGCGGCTTTGACGTGATCATCGATGTGTTTGGCGCAGACCACGGTGGTTATGTGAAGCGCATGAAGGCGATTGTCGCCGCGTTGGACACCGAAAAACGGGTGCATTTTGATATCAAGCTGACCCAATTGGTGAAGCTGTTCAAAAATGGTGAGCCGTTCAAGATGTCCAAGCGGGCAGGGACGTTTATCACCCTGCGCGACGTGATCGAGCAGGTTGGCCCGGATGTGACCCGCTTTGTCATGCTGACACGTCGCAACGACGCGCCGCTGGATTTTGATTTTGACAAGGTGCTGGAGCAATCCAAGGACAACCCTGTGTTTTATGTGCAATACGCGCATGCACGGGTGTGTTCGGTGCTGCGCAAAGCCGCCGAGGCCGGCATCGGCGTGGACGACGCGACTTTGGCGGCGGCCGATCTGACCAAACTTAGCAGTGATGCAGAGATCACCGTGGCCAAGAAGATCGCGGAATGGCCGCGTTTGGTGGAAATCGCCGGGCGCACCAACGAGCCGCACCGGGTCGCGTTTTACCTCTATGAACTGGCCAGCGAACTACATTCCTTGTGGAACAAAGGCAACGACGACACCTCGTTGCGCTTTATTCAGGAGGACGACCCAGAGACCAGTCAGGCGAAAATTGCGCTGGCACGGTCCGTGGCCGTTGTTATTTCCGCAGGTCTTGGTATTCTGGGCGTAACACCTGCGCAAGAGATGCGGTAGTCAAGCTGCACGTCGCACGGGTTTTGAGGAACTAGGCAAGACGACTCCACCGGCAATGTATCGGTGTGGGCAGCGAGGCAAAAATGGCAGACTATCCCGTAGATGGCGTCGTCAGGCGCGATGTGGGTCATCGTGTAGATGCGAGACACGGCGCTGCGGTGAGCAGTGGCGGTGCGGCCAATCTTGTGAACAAAGCCGGTGGACTTGTGTCCGTGGGTTTGGTGATTGGGGCGTGCGTGTGGGGCTTTCAAATCCTGTCGCGAGACGTGAGCGGCGTGCCGGTGGTACGCGCGCTGGAAGGGCCAATGCGCATCCAGCCCGAAGACCCGGGCGGCAGTCAAGCCGACCATCAGGGGCTGTCTGTGAATAATGTTGCGGCCGAAGGGTCGGCAGCGAAACCGGCGGACCGTCTTGTTGTTGCGCCACCGCCAATCTCTATTTCCGGAGAGGCGCCGCGGACGCTGACAGCTGTTGCGTCGCCGGTAGAAAGCGAAAACCTGCAAGAGATAGAAGTGGCCGCGGTTGCTCCGATTGTTGCGCCTGAGCCGATCGACGCGAGCAAGGCCATGGGGGTTGAAGAACTGGCTGCGCAGTTGGCGGCTGGTGTCACACCTCTTACCGGCGATGTGGGCGAGAGCGCGCCGGTGAAAGTATCGCTGTCAGATGTGGATGAGCTGATCAAAGAGATTGTTGACCCCGCGAAGCCGGTGGT
Organism: Shimia sp. SK013; assembly: GCF_001292625.1. Taxonomy (GTDB): domain Bacteria; phylum Pseudomonadota; class Alphaproteobacteria; order Rhodobacterales; family Rhodobacteraceae; genus Shimia. The sequence continues at coordinate 645,698 of NZ_LAJH01000009.1, read as the reverse complement.
CAAAGGCGGTCTGAAACGTTCATTGCGCCCAGTTGCGCGACCCGCGGATTTGGCAACGCGTACGGCATCCGCCGCGCTTGCGAGCGACACCGCACCCAAAACAATGGATGCGGCTGACATTCCGGCAGGCACCCGAATGGTGCAGCTCGGTGCGTTTGCAAGCCCCGAGATTGCCTCGCGAGAATGGGACAAGCTGTTGGGTCGGTTTGACGCCTATCTTAGTGGCAAAACCCGCGTGATCCAGAAAGCCAGCAGCGGGGGGCGGACGTTCTATCGCTTGCGCGCGATGGGGTTTGGCGATGTGTCAGACGCGCGGCGTTTGTGTTCCGCTTTGAAGGCTGAAAACGCGGATTGCATCCCTGTAACCACCCGATGAGGACCTAATGGATCGGTTTGGCGCGACGATTTTTGGCTGCGAAGGATTGCGGCTAAGTGACGACGAACACGCCTTTTTTCGAGATGTGCGTCCGTTTGGGTTCATCCTTTTTGCCCGTAATATCGAAAGCTCGGATCAAGTTCGGGCTTTGTGTGAAGAGTTGCGCGCTTGCGTGGCGCATCACGCGCCCATTCTGATTGATCAGGAAGGCGGACGGGTTCAACGCTTTCGTGCGCCGTTGGCGTCTGAGTTTTTGCCACCTCTGGAACAAGTCGTTGCCGCGGGCGAGAATGCCGAACGCGCGATGTATGTGCGCTATCGCATTATCGCGCATGAGCTTTTGTCGTTGGGCGTGGACGCCAATTGTGCGCCGATGGTGGACGTGGCGCATGAAAGCACTCATCCCTTTCTGAAGAACCGCTGCTATGGGTTTGACTCTGAATATGTGTCCCGAATTGGTCGGGCGGTGGCCGACGGGCTGTCGGACGGCGGTGTGTTGCCGGTGGTCAAACATATACCCGGACATGGGCGTGCCGTTGTGGACAGTCATTTTGATTTGCCAACAGTTGCTGCACCGATATCGGAGTTGGATGCAGATTTTGCACCTTTCAAAGCGCTCAATGACCTGCCGATGGGGATGACGGCGCATCTGGTTTATGAGGCGATTGACGACGCGCCTGCCACGACCTCGGCCAAGATGATGCGGATGATCCGCGACGACATCGGCTTTGGCGGTCTGATCATGACTGACGACATCAACATGAAGGCGCTCAAGGGCTCTTTGGGGGCTTTGTCGCGCGTCAGTTTAGATGCGGGATGTGATGTGATTTTGCACTGCAACGGTGACTTTGCCGAGATGCAAGAAGTGGCGCAGGCTTCGGGCGAAATGACAGATGCCGCTCAAACACGGGCGGAGGCGGCGTTGGCCGCGCGCAAATCGCCTGATACTGTTGACATTGAAGCGCTCTCTGCCGAACTTAAAGCGTTCTAAAGCAGGCAGAGGCATGGCCGAAAATCTTTTTGACGACAATGCACCGGATGGTGCCGAAACGCTGGTGGGCGGGGTCTCTGTGGCCGACCGCTTGGTGGCGGAGGCGTTGATCATTGACGTTGACGGGTTTGAGGGCCCATTGGACCTTTTGCTGACGTTGTCGCGAACGCAAAAGGTGGACCTGCGTAAGATCTCCATTTTGCATTTGGCACAACAGTATTTGGCTTTTGTGGAAAAGGCCAAAGCGCTGCGATTGGAGTTGGCGGCGGACTATTTGGTGATGGCGGCGTGGTTGGCGTTTCTTAAATCACGTCTCTTGCTGCCGCCTGATCCGACGGAAGAGGGCCCGTCCGGCGAAGAACTGGCGGCGCATCTGGCGTTTCAGCTGGAGCGGTTGCAGGCGATGCGCGATGCGGCGGCCAAGTTGATGGCGCGGGACCGGTTGGGGCGTGATTTCTTTCAGCGCGGTGTGCCGGAGGGCGTGGAGCGGGTGCGGAGCGTAACCTATACAGCGACATTGCTTGATTTGATGCAAGGCTATGCGCGGTTGCGAACCCGCGACGAGTTCCGCCCGTTTGTGATGGACCGCGAGTCGGTTTTCACGATGGAAGAAGCGCTGGAACGCATGCGGCGCTTGATCGGGTTTGCCGGCAACTGGACCGACATCATGAGCTATTTGCCCGAAGGGTGGGAAGACGATCCGGTGAAGCGGCGTTCGGCCACAGCGTCGACCTTTGCGGCATCACTGGAACTGGCCAAAGAAGGTAAGGTTCTGCTCCGCCAGACAGAAACATTCGCGCCGATCCAAGTGCGCCGACGGGAAGACAGGGATGACTGAAGACAACGACGAGAAGATCGGGGCACAAGAGGTTGAACATCAAGAAGAAAGCCTTTTTGAAGCACCACCGATCGCCGAGCAAGAACGCATGTGTGAGGCGATTTTGTTTGCCTCGGCTGAGCCTGTGACGATCAAGGATATGAACGCGCGCATGCCGCATGGTTGCGATGCAGCGGAGGCGATGCTGCATCTGCGCAAACGCTATGAAGGGCGCGGTGTGCAGGTGGTCAAGGTTGGTGACACCTGGGCGATGCGCACGGCGCCTGATCTTGGATTTCTAATGCAGAAAGAAACGGTCGAGACGCGCAAGTTGAGCCGGGCTGCGATCGAGACTTTGGCGATCATCGCCTACCACCAACCGGTCACACGGGCTGAAATTGAAGAAATCCGCGGCGTGAGTGTCAGTCGGGGCACGGTTGATCAACTGCTTGAGATGGAATGGATCCGGTTTGGTCGGCGCAAAATGACACCGGGCAGACCAGTGACTTTTGTGGTGACGTCCGAGTTTCTGGATCACTTCGGACTTGCCAGCGCGCGTGATCTGCCTGGGCTAAAAGAGCTGCGTGCAGCCGGCCTTTTGGAGAACCGTCCACCGCCCGGTATCATGCCGTTTGGCGAGCCGTCAGATGAAGATGAGGACGAAGATGAGGTGATAGAAGGTCAATCGGAATTGTTCGAGGACTGAGGACAATCAGTTTCTTGGAGCTGGGTTGGCCTTAAATTGGGCACAATTAGCGCTTAGATAGCGCAGGAGCAGACTGGGAGTTATGCAATGAACGTTGAGCAGATCATCAAGATGATTACCCGAACCATCATGCGCCGTGTGGTGAATGGTGGCATTAATGCAGGCATCAGTGCGGTGTCTGGCAAAGGCCAAAAGCAGGCACAGAATGGCAATGAACATGGTGGCGGACGGCCTGCACAGGGCCAGAACGGTGCCAAGCAAGCCAAGCAGGCCATGCGCATGATGCGCCGCATGAACAAGATGTAAGAGCGCCTAGGCGCTCTTGAAATGTTTGGAAAGTTTCAGGCCCTGGCCCTGATAGTTTGACGCGATGCCCGCACCATAAAGTTGGTCGGGCACGTCGGCCATACGTTCATAAACCAGCCGACCAACCACTTGCCCATGTTCCAGAACGAAGGGGGCTTCGTGGCAGCGCACTTCGAGCACGCCACGGGAGCCGGTGCCACCAACTGCGCCGTGACCAAAACCCGGGTCAAAGAACCCTGCGTAGTGGACCCGAAACTCACCGACCATAGCCAAGAATGGTGCCATTTCAGCCGCATAGGCAGGCGGAATGTGCACGGCTTCGCGACTCACCAGAATATAGAACGCGCCGGGATCGAGGATGATTTTTCCGTCAGACGCGTGCAATTCTTCCCAATAATCTGCAGGGTCGTAGTGACCGATGTTGTCCAGATCGATAACGCCGGTATGCGGTTTGGCGCGGTATCCCACAAGCGTGCCGGTCGCCGGTTGCAAATCGACAGAGAACCCGAGGCCGTCGTCAATCACCGCCTCGCCGTCCACCAGCGGGCTTCGGTCGTGCAGGGTGCGCAGATCGGCGTCGGTCAGCGTGCTTTGGCCTTTGCGGAACCGGATCTGGTTCAGGCGCATGCCCGGACGCACAAGCACAGAAAAGCTGCGCGGGCAGATTTCCGCATAAAGCGGGCCGCTATAGCCCGCGTTGATGCGGTCAAATTCGGTGCCGCCATCGGTGATGGTGCGGGTCAGAAGGTCAAGCCGTCCGGTTGAGCTTTTGGCGTTGGCAACGGCTTGCACATCGTCAGGCAGGGCGAGGCTTTCCATCAAAGGCACAACGTAAACGCAGCCCTTTTCCAGTACGGCGCCGTCGGTCAAATCGATGCGGTGCATTTCAAATTCGGACAACCGGTCGGTGACAGAGCGATCCTGGCCCGACAAAAATGAAGCGCGCACGCGGTAGGCGACAGCGCCAAGCCGCAAATCCAGCGAAGCCGGTTGCACCTGACCTTCGGCAGGAGGGTGCGTGACCGAAATCTCACCAGATGTCAGCATAGTCTCAATGGTTTGGCTTGGTAAAACGCCAGTCATCGTCGTCCCCCCGGATACAAAAAACGCCCGGGCCTTGCGGCACACGGACGGTTTTTAGTGGTCGGGCTAGCAGGACTCGAACCTGCGACCTTCCGTCCCCCAGACGGACGCGCTACCAGGCTGCGCCATAGCCCGACGATGGGCTGTTCATAACGAAATTGCGGGCGGGGGCAAGTCAAAAATAACAACTTTTCTCAGGCCTGTATGGTTTCCTGAGGCGCCTCAAAGAGGGTTTGGAAACGGGCGACCAGTTCGTTGGCCTCGTTGGCCTGAGCCGGGTGGATATGCGTGGCTCTGCGCAGGAGTTCAAGGAAGTCTTCGAGCACTTCGTCAGGATCGCGGGCCGTGTCTTCAACGGGGGCACCGGCCTCCGGTTCGACTACGGCAGCGTCCGGTGTCTGGGTGGCAACCACGCTTTCCGCTTCGGTCTCTGCTGGTGCCACATCAGACCCGATGTCCTCGAGGGAATCGGATTCAGCAGCAGTCGCCGGCGCATCAACCAGCGGTGCCGCAGATGGGTCTGCGGCCTCTGTCGGGGCGTCTTCAGACGCGGAGGCTGCGGGTTCAACGCTTGCGGCCGAGCTGTCGATCTCTGCGCCGTGCGTCTCATCCAAGGAATGTGACAGCGAGGAGACGTATTTGATGCCTTCCTCTCGCAGCAGTTTTTGCGCGCCTTTGATGGTCAGACCGTCATCGTGCAACAACTTTTTTATGCCGCCCAAAAGCAGCATGTCCTGTGGACGGTAATAGCGGCGGCCGCCGGCGCGTTTTACGGGTTTGACCTGAGAAAACTTGCTTTCCCAGAACCGCAAAACATGCGCCTGAATGTCGAGCCACTCGGCGACTTCGCTTATGGTGCGAAACGCATCGCGGGATTTGGCCATACCTGCCGCCTCAAGGTTGAACGGTTACTTTTTATTGCCAGCCGCTACGCGATCTTTCATCAGATGCGAAGGCCGGAAAGTCAGGACGCGGCGGGGGTTGATCGGAACCTCCTCGCCAGTTTTTGGGTTGCGACCAACGCGTGCGGCCTTGTCGCGCACGCTAAAGGTGCCAAACGAGGAGATCTTGACCTGTTCGCCGCGCACCAGCGCGTCAGACATATGGTCGAGCACGCTCTCTACCAGTTGCGCCGAGTCATTGCGGGACAGGCCCACTTCGCGAAAAACGGCTTCACTGAGATCCATGCGGGTCAATGTCTTGTCGGTCATCTTCTCCCCCTTTTTTCAATGTATTGTGGGAGAATAGGGGAAAGGGAAATTCCGAGTCAATGACAGAAGGGATGCGCAGGCGATTATCTGCGAGTTTCCACAATGGGTTAGGAGGGTTTTCTGCGTCAAAGGCAGATGATTTTACCAGCGTAGGGCGACGGCACCCCATGCCAGACCACCGCCAATGGCTTCCGCAACAAGCAAGTCGCCCTTTTTGATTTTGCCTTGCGCAACGCCCACCGACATCGCCAAAGGGATGGAGGCCGCAGAGGTGTTGCCGTGGTCCTGAACCGTGACAATCACACGCTCCATCGGTACGCCAAGTTTTTTGGCGGTGCCCTGAATAATTCGGATGTTGGCCTGATGAGGGACAATCCAATCAACAGCGCTGTCGTCCAAGTCAACCTTGCTCAGAGCCGCTGTTGCGGTTGAAGCAAGCTTTTCAACGGCTTGGCGGAAAAGGGGATTTCCTTGCATGCGCAGTTTTCCGGATGTGCCGGTCGAGCTGACGCCTCCGTCGACATACAGCATGTCGCGGTAACGGCCGTCGCTGTTAAGGTCGCTGGAAAGCACGCCGCGGTCCTGAGTGGTTCCGCTTCCGGCTTGCGCCTCAAGGATCAGGGCACCGGCACCGTCACCAAACAGCACGCAGGTTGCGCGGTCTGTCCAGTCCATGATGCGTGAAAAAGTTTCTGCGCCGATTACCATCACGCGTTTCGCCTGTCCGGAGACAACGAGAGCGTTGGCGTTGGTAAGCGCATAGATAAATCCGGCGCAGACAGCTTGCACGTCAAAGCCAAAGCCGCGGGTCATGCCAATTTTTTCTTGAATCATGGTAGCAACAGACGGAAACGTCAGATCCGGAGTTGAAGTGGCGACAACAATGGCGTCGATATCATCCGGCGCCAGACCCGCGCTCTTGAGCGCAGCTGTTGCCGCATGCGCGCCCAGCATAGAGGTGGTTTCCCCCTCGGCTGCAAAGTGGCGACGCTCAATGCCTGAGCGTGAGCGAATCCATTCGTCTGTGGTGTCGAGTGTTTGCTCAAATTCCGAGTTGGGAACGACCCGTTCCGGCAAGTAGTGGCCAACGCCAATCACTACGGCGCGTGTCGTCATATCGGTGCCTAGCTTTTTTGTTATTCGTTTTCGTCGGCCGAAGTCGACGTTGGGTCATCTTGCGGCAGGGATACAGCGGATGCAACCCGCGCCGCAAGCCTTTCTGAAAAGCCGGACTGCCCCAGTTTGAAAGCGAGTTTGACGGCTGCGCTGACACCGGTCGCATCAGAGGACCCGTGAGATTTCACGACCGTGCCGTTCAGGCCAAGGAAAACGCCTCCGTTCACACGCCGCGGGTCGATGCGTTTGTTCAGGCGGTTCAAGGAGGTATAGGCCATAATCGCGGCGAGGCGCGAAAGAGGTGAAAACTTGAAAGCTTCGCGCAGCTGCGCGCCAATCATGGCTGCCGTGCCCTCGCCGGTTTTTAGCGCCACGTTGCCAGTGAAACCGTCAGTCACGATCACGTCCACTTTGTCGCCGGGCAAGTCGGTGCCTTCGACAAAGCCGACAAATTCGAAATTGGAGCCATCCGCGTTGCGCGCCATCAAATCATGCGCGGCTTTCAGTTCGGCGCGGCCTTTGTGTTCTTCGGTGCCGACGTTCAAGAGGCCAACGCGGGGGGTGGCCACTTCCATGCCGTTGCGGGCGTATGAGGCCCCCATAAGCGCGTATTGCAGCAGGTCGCCTTCGTCTGCGCGAATGTCCGCGCCACCATCCAGAAGAATGTTGAACCCTTGCGGGTTCGTGCTTGGCCACAACACCGCGATCGCCGGACGATTCACGCCGGGCAACTTGCGCAAACGCACAACCGAAAGCATCATCAGAGCGCCTGTGTTGCCGCAGCTGACGACTGCGGCGGCTTCGCCATTGCGCACGGATTCGATGGCAGACCACATTGACGTGGATTTGCCTTGGCGCATCACCTGAGAGGGTTTGGCATCCATTGAAGCAATATCGGGCGCGTCGCGAAACTCCACCCTGCCTTCCAGATTGCGTTTGCGCGCCACCAGGGCGCGCAGCTGCTCTTCTGGTCCGTGCAGAATGAATGCGATCTCGGGATTTTTTTTCGCAGAAAGCGAAATGCCGGCAACAATAGCTGCCGGCCCGCGGTCGCCACCCATGGCGTCAACGGAGATCACCGTGCGCCCGGTGTCGGAGTTTGCAGTTTGAGTCAAACCTGACATACGGGCGCGGATCTCAATTGTTTATGCTGCGTCGTCGTCCAGGTCGACATCGTCAACCATAGCCACGACTTCACGGTCGTCATAGTGGCCGCAGGACGCACACACATGGTGAGGGCGTTTAAGCTCGCCACAGTTTGGGCATTCGTTAGGGTTGCCGGCAACCAGCGCGTCATGTGCACGGCGGTTGTTGCGGCGCGATTTCGATACTTTGTTCTGCTGGACAGCCATTGTCGCAACCTTCGATATATTGGGGCGTCGAGCCCGTTTCCGTAAGCGTCTCGGGGCAATACGCGGTCCGCGTGCCCGAGTCGACATGTAATTCCTAATGAGCGCGCGAAAATACTGCTATTTCTGCGCGGCGCAAGCCCTATTCGTCCTCTGCTGATCCGAGTTTGTCCCGAAGAGCAGCAAGTGACGCGAAGGGGCGCGCCTCTTGGTCGGTCATGGCCTGTTTTCCAGGCTCAGTAAAGACCGCATTCTCCATTTCCGCATTATTGGCGCGGGGAAATTGCGGGAGATACAGCGCCAATGCTTCGTAAAGCACGGCGGAGATGTCTATTTCGCTGCCCAAAAGCTCGGCGTTCTCGTCTTCCGGCATTTCGACTTCTTCGTCTTCGGGCTGGTCCGGTACTTGAGCGAGATAATGCCGTTCGATGGAGGTTTCCAGCCGCGTGGTCACCGGATTGAGGGTGACTACGCAGGATTGAACCACAGTGGCGCCGAGACGGGCAGTAAGAGTCCAGTCAGTCTTGCCCTCGGCCTGAATGGTGCCGATCAACGTGGTTTTACGCAGGTCAAGCAGGTCAAAGTCGGCAGCAATCTTCGCCAACTCCGCCTTGGTGGGGCGAAGCTCAAACGGCTGCGGCTGATTCTGCGGCAGGGCGCGGACCTTGAAGACAGGTCCCAATTTGGAAGTGTTTTGCATTTGCTTACATTCTTGAACCGATGGCGTTCATTCTGTAAGCGAGATAGAAGGCCGTGAGGGCCAAGACAAGAGGGCAGGGATGGCACGAGGCAATAAAGCGATAAAATACGCGGTTTTAGGGGTGCTATTGGCCACCTCGGTCGCGTGTACGACGCGTTTTCGTAATCACGGCTATGTGCCCAGCGAGGCCGAGCTTGCTGAAATTGCGTTGGGCGCGGACACCAAAGATTCGATTTCTGAGACGATAGGATCGCCATCAGCGTCCGGGATGTTGTCAGATTCGTCGTATGTTTATGTTCGCACGAGAATTAAACACTACGGCGGACGTGCGCCGCAGGTGGTTGAGCGTCAAGTGGTGGCAATTGGGTTTGACCAGCGCGGCATCGCCCGCAATGTCGAACATTATGCCTTGGCAGATGGTCAGGCTGTGCCGCTCACACGTCGGATCACCGACAATGGCATTCAGAGAAGCAGTTTCCTGAGGCAGCTGTTGGCGAACATCGGCAACTTTGATCCTTCGTCGTTGACCACTCAGTAGCGGTTTATCTAAGGCTTTGAGCGAATTGTCATTCGGATACAACATCCGTCTGGTATGCTCGTGTTGGAGTTTCAGGAATGAGCCGAACATGGTGACGTTGAACAAAGGACGCTATCGGGCAAGGATAACTGAGGCGGCAGCGGATATTGATGCTGCGCAAAGGTTGCGTCATCGCGCATTTTTTGGCGTCGTTGGCGGTCCGGTTGATCAGGACGTGTTTGATTTAGCGTGCAGCCATATCCTTGTTGAAGAACGCGTCACGGGCGTGTTGGTGTGTTGTTTCAGATTTCTGCATCTCAGCAACGGCGCCGCAATCGATCAATCCTATTCGGCACAGTTCTATGAGTTGGCCGCATTGCGAGATTTTGATGGTCCGATGATCGAAATGGGACGGTTCTGCATCCATCCTGATTGGACAGATCCCGACATTTTGCGTGTGGCCTGGGGCGCGATGACCGCTTATGTCGATGAAAATGGCATTGAAATGCTATTTGGGTGTTCGTCATTTGAAGGCACGGACGAGGGCCAGTATCTGGATGCGTTTGCCATGTTGCGGGATCGCTATATCGCGCCAAAACGATGGCTGCCTAGGGTGAAGGCACCCAAAGTGTTTCGCTTTGCCGCGCGGTTGCGACGCAAGCCGAATCTAAAGCTGGCCCAAATGCACATGCCCCCTTTGTTGCGCACGTATCTTTTGATGGGCGGATGGGTCAGCGATCACGCCGTTGTGGATCAAAAAATGAACACGTTGCATGTGTTTACCGGTTTGGAAATAAAGGCAATTCCCCCGGGACGTAAGCGTCTTTTGCGGGCAATCAGTACCTGAAACATTGGTCACCTGGCCGTGGAAATTTCACCAGAAGCCTGCTGTTTGGTTGACGCTTGCGGCGAGGCGGGCTAGCGCATCTGCATGGCACGTATACCTCTTTTGCAGATGAGCGACATCTCCCTGACGTTTGGCGGAGATCCGATTTTTGACCAGCTTGGGCTGGTGGTTCAACCTGGTGACAGGGTGGCTCTGGTGGGCCGCAACGGATCGGGAAAATCCACTTTGATGAAAGTCATGGCTGGATTGGTCGAGCCGGATCGGGGCGACATCGTCGTGCCGAGTGGAATCAGTGTCGGATATATGGATCAAGATCCTGATATGTCCGGATATTCTACGCTTGGAGAGTTTGCGTCGGCCGGGCTGGAGCCGGGCGAAATGTATAAAGTCGAGCGGGCTGGCGAAGGGTTGAAGTTTGATCCGGAAAGGCCGGTTGAAACCGCCTCGGGCGGGGAGCGTCGTCGGGCGGCCTTGGCGCGGCTTATGGCTGAGGCTCCGGACTTGATGTTGCTGGATGAGCCCACCAATCACTTGGACATTGAAGCAATTGGCTGGCTTGAGGAAGAGCTAAAGGCGACGCGCGCGGGGTTTGTTTTGATAAGCCACGACCGCGCATTTTTGCGTGAGCTTAGTCGCGCAACGCTTTGGATTGATAGAGGAATGGTGCGTCGACAAGAAAAAGGATTTGAAGCCTTTGAAGTCTGGCGGGACAAGATTTGGGACGAAGAAGACACGGCGCGGCACAAGATGGATCGCAAGATCAAGTCCGAAGCCCGCTGGGCCGTGGAAGGCATCAGTGCGCGGCGCAAACGCAATATGGGGCGGGTGCGTGCGCTGAAGGACTTGCGCAGCGAACGCGCCTCGATGATCCGCAGACAAGGCGCAGCGGCGATGGCGCTTGAGGCTGGACCCAAGTCCGGGAAAAAAGTCATTGAAGCCAAGGAGGTATTCAAGGCTTTTGACGGAAATCCGATCGTGCAGAATTTCTCTCTGACCATTCAGCGCGGCGATCGCGTGGCCTTTGTTGGCCCGAATGGAGTTGGCAAGACCACCTTGATCAAGATGCTGATGGGGGACGAGACGCCAGATGCCGGAACCGTGGTTTTGGGCACGAATCTCTTGCCTGCAGTATTCGATCAGGCGCGGGCGCAATTGGACCCTAACATGACACTTTGGGACAGCCTGACAGGTGATCCCGACATGCGGGTTTCGGGCAAGGCGGATCAAGTGATGGTGCGCGGACAACCACGACATGTCGTTGGATACCTTAAAGAATTTCTGTTTGACGATGGGCAGGCGCGGGCGCCTGTTCGGTCTTTGTCAGGTGGTGAGAAAGCGCGGTTGTTGCTGGCCAAGCTGATGGCGAAGGAAAGCAATCTTTTGGTCATGGATGAGCCGACAAACGACCTGGATGTGGAAACGCTCGATCTGCTGCAAGAGTTGTTGGACGACTATGACGGAACCGTTTTGTTGGTAAGCCACGACCGTGATTTTCTGGATCGGGTTGCGACCACGACGGTCGCAATGGAGGGCAATGGCCGTACGGTAGTATATGCGGGCGGCTGGTCGGATTATCGATCCCAGAGACAGTCGGATGAGAATGATAAAAAAGTAGAAAAAACAAAGACTAAGACGGAGAAGGTAAAGCAGGATAAGGCCCAAAAAGAGGGGCTGAACTTTACCGAAAAACACCGCCTTGAAGCGCTGCCGGCGATCATGGAACGTCTGGAAGCGGAAATTGCCAAACTGGAAGTTTTCATGGCGGATCCGGAGCTGTTTAGCAAAGAACCAGTTAAGTTTCAGAAGGCCACGGAGGCGCTTGTCGAGCGCCACACGGCCTTGGCAGAGGCCGAGGAAGAGTGGCTGATGCTGGAAGAAAAGGCCGAAGGATAGGCCTTCGGTATCGCGTCGGTATTGCGTCTGCATCACGACGGTGACGTTGCGATGCGCGTTAGTACGTGAGTTGACCTGCGGGTCCCGCCTCCTTTGGATGTCCCCAAGGAGGACGCCATGGGACATATTGGGAAACATGTGACGCTGGATGCGCCAGCATTCGTGCACGAGAGCGCGCTGCTTTATGGGAAAGTTCATGTAGGCAAGGGCGCGTCGATCTGGCCGCATGTGGTGACGCGGGCTGAGGTCTTTGAGATCAGAATCGGTGCGCGCAGCAATATTCAGGACTTTGTGATGATCCATGTGGGCATGGGCACGCCGACCATCGTTGGCGAGGATTGCTCGATCACCCATCGTGTTACGTTGCATGGTTGTGAAATCGGCGACCGATGCCTGATAGGAATTGGCGCAACCATTATGGACGGGGCCAAGATTGGGGCGAATTCGATTGTCGCCGGTCATGCCATCGTGTCGGAAGGATCGGTCCTTCCGGAAAATTCGGTCATTGCCGGCGTGCCGGCCAAAGTTGTGGCGACGCGTGATGCTGGTGCGGCCAATCTTGCAAACGCGAAATTTTATGAGATGAACGCGCGCAATTTTGCGCAAGGGCAGGATGTGTTTTCAAACATCCAGCTTGGGGAATTGGGGCAGCTGTTCAAAGGCTGAACGCTGCCCCAACCTATTGTCTTTAAGGCACTGTGAAGAAGATCGCTTCGCCTGGGCCGAGCGGCAAGCCGGCGAAAGCCCAGAGCAGGAACAGTACCGTCCAGCCCAGCATGAAGGAGATCGAGAACGGCAGCATCAGCGATACCAGAGATCCGATGCCAAAGCCGGGGCGGTATTTCGCACCCACAGTGATGACAAACGCGAAGTAGGTCATCAGCGGTGTGATCAGGTTGGTTGAGCTGTCCCCGATGCGATAGAGCATTTGGGTTGCCGCTGGTGTGATCCCGACAGTCATCATCACCGGTACGAAGATCGGTGCCAGAATGGCCCATTTGGCCGAGGCAGACCCCATGAAGAGGTTGATGAAGCCCGACAGAACCACAAAGCCAAAGATCAACACGATCAGTCCGCCTGTGCTGTCTGCTGGCATTTTCTCAAGCAGTTCCGCACCCTGCATGGCAATAACGATGCCGATGTTGGAGGCGTTAAAGTAGGCGATGAACTGCGCCATGAAGAACACCATGACGATGAAACCAGCCATCGAGACAGTGGCCTTTTCCATCGTGCGGACAAAGTCGGCGCCGTTTGCAAAGGCACCTATGGAACGGCCATAGACCAGACCTGGGATCAGGAAGAAGAAGAACAGCATCGTGACGATGATCTGCGTGTGAAACAGCGGAGCATGGGTCAGGTTTACAGAGCCGTAACGCGCCACCAGAGCCTCTACCGTTTCAGGCGGCAGGGTTGCTGTGGAGAAAACGCCCAAAAGCGGGATGTTGCTGTCCACGGGAATGGCGGTGCAGACAATGACGGCTATGTAGGCGAGGGCGGCAAGGCCGGCCTTGCGCAGGGCGCGGGTTTCATCGGCGCTGATGCCGTCGGGCATGGCCGGAACATCGGCGCTTTCAGGCGGTGAATAGGTGCCCAAGTGAGGCTCGACAATGCGCTCAACAACCAACGTGCCTATCAAAACCACAAAGAATGTGGAGACGATCAGAAAGTAGTAATTCATCGTCGCAATGTTCATGGTCGCGGCAAAGTCGGTGCCAAGCAGACCGTCGCCAATTGCGGCAGCGGGCTGTGTAAAGCCGCCGAGCAGCGGGTCAAGCGAGGTGATGACAAGATTGGCAGAGAAGCCACCCGACACACCCGCGAAGGCGGCTGCAAGGCCAGCCAGAGGGTGGCGGCCAAGACCCCAGAATACCAAGGGTCCCAATGGGATAAGCACGAAGTATCCCGCGTCTGCTGCGATGTTGGCCATCACACCGGCAAAAACCACAGTGGGCGTTACCAGATAAGCGGGAACCGAAGTCACAAGTTTGCGAATGGTGGCGCCGATCAGGCCGCTGTGTTCTGCAACACCGATGGCGATCATGATCACCACGACCATGCCAAAGGGTGCAAAGTTCACAAAGTTGGGTGTAAGGGTGTTGAAGAGATACTGCCAACCGGAGTCGTAGGTTGCGTAGACCTGACCGTTTCGGGGGTTTTGCAACTCGATAGGCGCGTTGCCAATCAGATTGTTGATTTCATAAAGGCCAGTGGGCGTTTCGACCGACATCCCAAGAGCGGAGAAGATGGCGGTCAGGGCCAGAATAAACAAAGTCAGGCCGATGAACAGAATTGTGGGGTGTGGAAGTCGGTTGCCCAGTGCCTCGATCATCCCAAGAAAGCGCTGCATTGCGCTCTTCTTGGCGGGGTCATTTGCGTCGGTCATTTAACGGTCCTTTTCGCACAAATCTGGAAAGCCAAATGTGCAGTTTCGAATATGTCACCGCATCGCCGAACGTAGGATAGCGGCGACCCGGCTGCGTTGCCGTGCCTAATCAACTGGGTCTATCAAGACCAGCTGGGTCGCAAAAATCAAGTTTTGCTATATCGCGCGTTCCGGTGGTTTTGGTAGCGGCGGAAATATGTCTTCACAAATTGGAATGTGAAACGGGACGGGAATGCGCTAAAACTGGCTGATTGTGGCACTGGTCTCAGCGTTTTCTTGCTTCTTGATCAGTGCCGGCGGCCGTCGGTCGTTGTTGACCATGGTTTTGAGCGATTTATGGCGATGTGAACAGCAGCCTCTTGCGAGGATCGCGACGCAAAAAAAGGGCGCCTCGAGAGGCGCCCAATCGTTTCACTGTCCAGTACTGCGGTTAGGCAGAGCGCGGGGCCGTTTGTGTGTCGGCCCCTGCGCTGATTAGCAGCTGTAGTACATGCCAAACTCAACAGGGTGAGGCGTGTGCTCATAGTGCTCAACTTCGCCCATCTTGAGTTCGATGTAGCCTTCGATCTGGTCTTTGGTGAACACGTCACCGGCCAGAAGGAAGTCGTGATCGGCCTCTAGGCATTCCAGCGCTTCGCGCAGGGAGCCACAAACTGTCGGGATACCGGCCAGTTCTTCGGCAGGCAGATCATACAAGTTCTTGTCCATGGCTTCGCCGGGATCGATCTTGTTTTTGATGCCGTCAAGGCCAGCCATCAGCAGAGCTGCGAAGCAGAGGTAAGGGTTCGCCGACGGATCGGGGAAGCGGGCTTCTACGCGCTTGGCTTTGGGCGATTCAGTCCAAGGAATACGGACACAGCCGGAGCGGTTACGTGCCGAGTAGGCGCGCAGAACGGGGGCTTCGAAACCAGGGATCAAACGCTTGTAGGAGTTTGTCGACGGGTTGGTGAAGGCGTTCAGGGTCTTGGCGTGCTTCAGGATGCCGCCAATGAAGTAAAGCGCTTCCTGAGACAGGTCAGCGTATTTGTCGCCAGCAAAGAGCGGTTTGCCGTCTTTCCAGATGGACATGTTCACGTGCATGCCGGTGCCGTTGTCGCCGTAGATCGGCTTGGGCATGAAGGTTGCGGATTTGCCGTAAGCATGCGCCACGTTGTGGATCACGTATTTGTATTTCTGCAGCTCGTCGGCCTGTTTGGTCAGGCTGTCAAAGATCAGGCCCAGTTCGTGCTGACAGGACGCCACTTCGTGGTGGTGTTTGTCAGTTTTCATACCCAGACGCTTCATGGTGGAGAGCATCTCGGAGCGCAGGTCGTGGCTGTCATCAGTTGGGTTGACCGGGAAGTAGCCGCCCTTGATGCCCGGGCGGTGGCCCATGTTGCCCATTTCGTATTCGGTGTCTGTGTTCCAGGAGCCGTCGATCGCATCAACTTCGTAAGATACTTTGTTGATTTTATTTTCAAAACGAACGTCGTCAAACAGGAAGAATTCTGCTTCTGGGCCCATGTAGGCCACATCACCGATGCCGGAAGACTTGAGGTAAGCCTCGGCTTTTTCGGCGGTGCCGCGTGGGTCACGCTCGTAGGATTCACCTGTGTCGGGCTCAACGATGGAGCAGTGGATGCAGATGGTTTTCTCGGCGTAGAACGGATCAACATAGGCCGACGTGGTGTCGGGGATCAGTTTCATGTCGGAGTTTTCGATCGACTTCCAGCCTTCGATGGACGAGCCATCGAACATGAAGCCTTCTTCGAGGAAGTCTTCGTCAACCAGGTCAACGTCTACGGTTACGTGCTGAAGCTTGCCGCGGGTGTCGGTGAAACGGATGTCCACATAGGCCGCGTCTTCGTCTTTGATCAGCTGGAGAACTGCATCTGCGCTCATTCTCTATGTTCCTTCTGATATGTTTGGAAACGGTTGGTTTAAAGGCGAATTACAGCGCGTCAGCGCCAGATTCACCGGTACGAATGCGAATGGCTTGCTCAACCGGAGAGACAAAAATTTTGCCGTCGCCGATTTTGTCGGTCTTTGCCGCGCCGACGATTGCCTCAATAGCGCCGTCAACCTGATCGTCTTCGAGGACAACCTCGATTTTGACCTTGGGCAGGAAATCCACGACGTATTCCGCGCCACGGTAGAGTTCGGTGTGTCCCTTCTGGCGACCGAAGCCTTTGACTTCGACAACGCTCAGACCCTGGATGCCAAAATCCTGCAAGGCTTCTTTGACTTCATCGAGCTTGAACGGCTTGATGATGGCTTCGATCTTTTTCATGTGGAGACTCCTCCTCAGGTGACTGCTTGAAAACGGACAGATCACTTTCATTTCCGCGTCACAATTGGATAGGGTGACGCAGGGCCGCGCCGGAGGGTGGATTTTGGAGTGGTGATTAATAAATAGGCAGTATGGCGTGAAATTGCGCTGAATTGAATCGCAGGGTGCATTGGAAATGAGCGAACTTCTGACAGCCGCGCAAATGCGCGCCATTGAGCAGGCGGCGATTGAGTCGGGAGAGGTGACCGGTCTGGAGCTGATGGAGCGGGCCGGAACGGGTGTGGTTGAGGCGATTTTTGAGGAATGGCCGGAGTTGGTAAGCGAGGCGAGTGCCGAGCCGGGTTTGGCAAGGGAAGGGGGCTCTGCCCCCCGTCCGGCGGGGCCGGCCTCCCCCCGGGATATTTCTGGCAAGAGGAAGCGGGCGGTTGTGCTTTGTGGGCCCGGCAACAATGGCGGCGACGGATTTGTGGTGGCGCGGTTGTTGAAGGGGCGCGGCTGGGATGTGGAGGTGTTTCTTTATGGAGACGCCGAGAAGCTGCCGCCGGATGCGCGGGTGAATTATGAGCGGTGGTTGGAGTTGGGAGGTGTTCAGCCACTTACCAAGGAAACGTTCGAATTGCCGCATGCGAGGCATCGAGCGCTCTATGTTGACGCACTTTTTGGAACTGGTCTTGCCCGCGCAGTTGAAGGAGACGTTGCATGGCTCTTGTCTCAGATCAGATTGTCACTGTGGCCTTTTGAGCGATCTTTACGCGAAACGGAAAGATTTGTTGCGATCGACGTCCCGACGTCACTCTGCTCAGATAGCGGCAAATTACTTGTGGCGGAGAAGGATAGCCTCGCTCATTTTCGCGCTGACGTGACCGTCAGCTTCCATTCACCAAAACTTGGACATGTCATCGAAGGCGGTCCCGATTTGGTTGGCAAACTTGTTGTAAAGGGGATCGGCCTTCCTCATCGTTATGCGCCTGCCAAGATTGTCAAACTCGCCGATAATGTGCGGCAAGTTGGCAAAGAGGATTGGTGGCTGCACAAATACTCCCACGGCCACGCCCTCATCCTCTCCGGTGGCGCGGGCAAAACCGGCGCGGCGCGCCTTGCGGCGCGGGGGGCGTTGCGGGTTGGTGCGGGGCTGGTGACGTTGGGGGTGCCGCCTTCGGCGCAACAGGAAGTGGCCTGCCAGATCACGGCACTGATGCTCCAGCGGATTGGGGATGCGACAGCGCTGGATGTGGTTTTGGCAGATCAAAGGATCAATGCGTTGTGTCTGGGGCCGGGGATGGGCCTTGAGCGGGCGCGGGCGTTGGTGCCGATGGCCTTGGGTGCGAAACGCGCGACGGTGTTGGATGCGGATGCGTTGTCGGCGTTTGCGGAGAGGCCTGAAGAGCTGTTTGAGATGCTGCATGAAGATGTCGTGCTGACGCCGCATGGGGGCGAGTTTGCGCGGCTGTTCCCGGATATTGCGGAGAAGCTGGCGGCGGTGCCCACAAAGGGGCCGGCCTATTCCAAGGTGGACGCGACGCGCGAGGCGGCGGCGCGGGCGGGGTGTGTTGTGCTTTATAAAGGCGCGGATACGGTGATTGCGGACCCAAGCGGGCGCTGTTCGGTGAATGCGGCTGTCTATGAGCGGGCGGCGCCTTGGTTGGCCACGGCGGGGTCTGGTGATGTGCTGGCAGGCTTCATCACGGGGCTTTTGGCGCGGGGATTTGCGCCGATGGCGGCGGCGGAGACGGCGGCGTGGTTGCATGTGGAATGCGCGCGGGCCTTTGGGCCGGGGCTGATTGCCGAGGATTTACCCGAGGTTCTTCCGCAGGTCTTGCGGGGCCTTGAGGTGACGTGATTGCCGCGATAGGCCATATTGTGTTAGGGTTTTGTTAATCAAAAAAACATTCGGATCGAGCGGGTCCTAACACAATGACAGATTACAGTTTTTGGGCTCTTGGCGAGTCCCACGTCTCGGTTTCGGGCGGCGAACAGCTGGACGGCGTCTCGCAAGGGGACGGCTCTCATCTGGTTGGCGAGACAATCACCCTGAACGCAAGCGCGTGGGAACAAATCCACGTGAGTGACGGGGGCAGCGACAGCAACTTTGACGACAACGATGGCAATCAGCGACTGGACGGCGCGCAAACGTTTGATGGCGCAACCTATGGTGACGACACACGTATTGAGGCCGAATACGAGTTTATCCTGCAAGATCCGGCGACGGGTTTGACGTATCGCGTGGTGTCTGTGAACTTCCGTAACTCGTCGCCAGCTTACGGCACCATTGAGGGGTTGGCGTTTGTTGGCGAATTTCCTCCTGTTGGCGTGCCGTTGACAGTGATTTCCGCGCAAGAAGGGCCGAGTGGTGGTTCGGCGGTGGATCAAGGCAACATCGCCTCTCCGCCGTGTTTCACGCCTGGCACGCGTATTCGAATGAAGCGCGGGGAAAAACGGGTAGAGGACATCGTTGTTGGCGATGAGGTCATGACGCTGGATCGCGGGCCTCAGACTGTGCGTTGGGTTGGCCATGTCGAGGTGTCTGAGGACGTTTTGCGCACGCGCCCCGAGTTTCGGCCAATCCTGATCCGCAAAGGCGCATTGGGTGTGATGATGCCGGAGCGCGACATGATGGTGTCGCCACAGCATCGCATTTTGCTGGGCGGCTGGCGGGCCGAGTTGATCTGTGGTGAGCCACAGGTTCTGGCGGCAGCAGCGCATCTGGTGGATGGCGACGGGGTGCGGGTGGCCGATAGCGCGCGCATGGTGACCTATGTGCATTTGCAATTGGACCGGCACGAGATTTTGCTGTCAGACGGGGTGCCGACCGAAAGCCTGAACCCGGGAGAGGTCGCGATGAGTGCTTTGCCTGAGGCTTCCAAAGCGGAGCTTAGGGCGTTGTTTCCCGAGCTTGAAGAGGGGCCGGCCTGCGCGCCCGCGCGGCCTTTGGCGTATCGACGTGAGGTGGAAGCGATTTTGGCGACGGGGTGATCCTGCCAAAATGTCGACAACAAACACATGGTCGCGCGATTTCCTCTCGCATCCCCCAAAAAGCTTTGCTAAGAGGCGCGGAGATGCGGGTGTGGCGGAATTGGTAGACGCACCAGATTTAGGTTCTGGCGCCGCGAGGCGTGGGGGTTCGAGTCCCTTCACCCGCACCACTTTTCTACGAAAAAGATGAATTCGCGTCGGCTCGGCGGACAGGTCGGCCTATTCTGCGAAATGCAGGCCAGCGATCAGGTGGCGCAGGCCGAGTGCGGCGCCGACCATGATGGCGATGAACGTGACCGGGGCACTGTAGGACAGCACCGAAAAAGCAGACAGGCCCTGACCGACACTGCAGCCCATGGTGAGAATTGCGCCCGGACCCATAAGTGCAGCACCAAACATTTGGCGTTTGAGTTCTCGCGGATCATCGCAGGCCTCCCAGCGGAAGTGACCTTTGCGGATGGAGCCAAGGAAAGCGCCAAACACCACGCCAACCACGGAGCCGACGCTGAAGGAGAGCATATTTCCGGAGGCGGTCATCGCGTAGTAGATGGTGTCGCCAATCGGGGCGGCAAAAGAGTGCGATTCCACAGGTTCGTTGCCAAAACCGACGTTGGCGACCCAGTAAGTGCCGACCCAGCCGGACACGATCACGGCGCCAACGGCGACGCCCCATAGGATCATCATCGGCGACGTCAGCATGCGTTTTGACGCAAGTGAGACTGCAAGAATGGCACCGCCCGCCAAAAGGCCCGTGAACAAGGGCGAGAGGCCAAGTGTTGTTTTGAGGAGATGGGCGAAGCCTTGCGGATTGGCTGCGCCTTCCTCAACCGGGAAAAGCCAGATGCGGGCGTGGGCGAGTGGGCCGGACATCACCACATATGCGGACAGGCCCAGCACAATCACGATAACGAAGGCGCGAATGTCGCCACCGCCCAAACGGGCCAGCGCGCCGTACCCGCAGTTGCCGGACAGCGCCATGCCATAGCCAAACATCAGCCCGCCGACGATGGTGGCAATGGGATTCCAGACACGATCCAGATATGCGGCCTCGCCCGAAGCCATTGCGCCGGTGTGCATGGCGATATGGGTGCCGATAATGGCGATGCCGATGGCAACGCCCCACATGCGCATGCGCCTGTCATCTGAGGAATACAGCAGATCTTCGATGGCGCCGAGCGTGCAGAAACGTCCGATGCGGGCCGCCAATCCAAGCAGCATGCCTCCGAGCAATCCAAGTAGCGCGACCGCGTTGGCCTCGCCCAAAATATCCAGCATGCGGGCTCCTCCCCAGGACCGAATGCAAAAGGGAGCCGACCTTAGTCGTCTTTGCAGAAGAGGTCGTAGACAACCTCTATGATTTGCCGAGGACGGTCATCCGTCAAGCTATAGTAGATGGTTTTGCCGTCCCGACGGGGTTTCACCAACCCTTCAAGACGCAGGCGCGAAAGTTGCTGGGACACGGCCGCTTGTCGTGCGGCCAGCAAATCTTCGAGTTCGGTGACTGATTTTTCACCCGACGCCAGCTGACACAGGATCATCAGGCGGCCCTCGTGGCTGATTGCCTTGAGGAAATTGGACGCCAGTTGTGCGTTGGTCATCATCTTGGCCATATCCTCGGGGCAGGTGTTTTCATCAAACACCGGCAGGCGCGAGGGCGCGGGCTCTTGGGTGGAGGTCTGTAGCGGTTCAGTCATCTGTCATGTCCCGGAGTGGCGGGGTTGCGTATCTAGATCAATGTCGGCGCGTTCCAGCAATTTAGCAAGCAATCCCCAAAAGAAATCCTCGCCCGGGTAGCCCTCGATGCGACCAACTTCCTGATCGTCGACGACCAGAATAAAGGTTGGCGTATAGAGCACACGACCTGCGAACTCCACCTCGGGCTTGTCGGCGTGCAAGTCATAGCGCACCAGTGGCGCGGCGCGGCCTTCGGTGGTTTTGGGATAGATCGGCCCAATGTCGGCGTTCCATTGCGCGCAATACATGCAGCCTTTCTCCTCGGCCATGAGAAGATAAGCGTCTGCAAGCGCCGGAAACGGCAGTGAGACCAAAGCGCCAATAAGAAGCGATTGTATGGAACGCAGCACGCAACTCTCCCTGTTGACCTGAATTCACGAACAATCATAATCTAATATTTGAATTTATCAAGATTGGGCCTGCGATGTTCGACGTCACGTTTTTGGGAGCGCTTGCGGCGGGGCTGTTGTCCTTTGCGTCCCCCTGCATTTTGCCAATTGTGCCGTTCTACCTGAGTTATCTGGCGGGCGTGAGCATGTCGGAGATCTCGGACAGTGCCAAAATCTCGCCGCAAGTGCGGCGACGCGCGGTGCTGACGGCGATCTGTTTTGCATTGGGTGTGATCACGGTGTTCATGGGATTGGGCGCGACGGCGACAGTGTTTGGCCAGATGGTGCGCGAATATTTTGACGTGCTGCGCTGGTTGGCGGCGGCTTTGATCATAGTGATGGGATTGCATTTTCTTGGCGTGGTGCGGATCGGGTTTTTGTACCGACAGTTTCGCATGGACGCTGGCAACACCTCGAACGTGAGCTATCTGGGGGGCTATGTGATTGGGCTGGCCTTTGCCTTTGGCTGGACGCCCTGTGTGGGGCCGGTGCTTGCGGCGATCCTGTTCACGGCGGCGGGGCAGGAGAGTGCAGAGCAGGGTGCGGGTCTGTTGTTTGCCTATGGCGTCGGCATGACCCTGCCGTTTGTGGTGGCCGCGCTGTTTGTCGGGCCGTTCATGCGCTGGATGGCGCGGTTCCGGCGACACTTGGGCACGGTTGAAAAGATTATGGGCGTGTTTTTGATTCTGTTCGGCGTGTTGATCGCCACCAATTCGGTGAACGTTATTGCGCAATGGATGCTGGAAGTGGTTCCGTGGTTTGGTGGACTTGGGTGAGGGAGATTTTGAGATGAAACGTTTGGTGAAACGGATTGCCGCCGCCTTGGCCGTGGCGGCGCTGGCAGTGCCGGTATGGGCGGCCGAGCTGGGTGACGACGGATTGCACAAGGCAGATTGGATGCGCGACACGTTCAAAGATCTGCGCGAAGACCTTGAGGAGGCCAACGCGGAGGGCAAGCGCATGTTGGTGGTGATCGAGCAGCGTGGCTGCATCTATTGCAAGAAGATGCATGAAGAAGTGTTTGTGGTGCCGGCGGTCGCGAGCCTTTTGCGCGAGAGGTATTTTGTGATCCAGATCAACATGTTCGGCGATGTTGAAGTCACCGATTTCGACGGGGTTACCTTGCCGGAAAAGGATATGGTCAAACGCTGGGGGGCCTTGTTCACGCCGAACATGATTTTCCTGCCCGAAGAGGTGGCCGAAGACGTCACGGCACCGCAGGCCGCAGTTGCCAATATGCCGGGGGCTTTTGGCAAGTGGACAACGTTGAACCTGCTGAGTTGGGTGCTGGAAAAGGGGTATGACGGCGAGGAGCCGTTTCAGAAGTACCATGCCCGCAAATTTGCGGATCAGGGCGGCTGAGTTATGCTGCAAGCGCTGCAATTATGTTTCGTCAGGCGCAAGCCTCGCGCATGAATGCAAAAATTCATGTAATTGAATTTGTTGTTGCGTTCTCGTGATTGTGTGCCGTAGTCTACTGAGTAACACCGGAAGGAATCGTCTTGAGGAGGGCGCATGAAACGTGCATTTGGAGGAGCTGCGGTATTGGCTGTCTGTGCGGCAATGACGCAGGCAAGCGAGACCAAACCGACAGAAGTTGTGTTTGAGGATGGCGCGGTTGCGCAATCCCTGACTGGCGTGGCTGGCGACGTGGCCAGCGGCGAAAAGATCATGAACAAAGGCGCGGGCAACTGCATCGCCTGTCACGAGGTGACAGCGTTGAATATGTTGCCGTTCCATGGCGAAGTTGGCCCGATGCTGGACGGCGTCGCGGATCGCTGGACCGAGGCGGAACTGCGCGGGATCGTGGCGAACGCCAAGATGATGTTCGACGAGACCATGATGCCATCTTTTTACAAGACCGAAGGCTTTATTCGGCTGGGCAACGCATACAGCGGCAAAGCCCACGAGGGAGACGTTGTACCACTGTTATCTGCGCAGCAGATCGAAGATGTGGTCGCATACCTGATGACGCTCAAAGACGAGTGATTTCAAAGAATTGAGGAGAGAACGATGCAACTGACACGGCGAGACTTGCTTGTCATGGGATCGGTCGGAATGGGTCTGACTGCACTGGGCGTAAGCCCGGCAATGGCCTCCCTGACTGATGATGAAATTGCCAAGATCACCGCCGGCGCCGATGTGGGCGCGGGTGATCTGGTGGTGACAGCCCCGGAAATTGCGGAAAACGGCAACACGGTGCCAATCGAGGTCAGCGCGCCGGGTGCTGCGATGGTTGTGATTTTTGCGGACGGCAACCCGACGCCTGCCGTTGCAACTGTGAATTTTGGTCCGTTGAATGCGACACGCTCGGCGTCGACGCGGATCCGGTTGGCAAAGACCCAGAATGTGGTGGCGCTTGCGCAAATGGAAGACGGTTCCTTCCAGAAGGCAATGGCCAACGTAAAAGTGACCATCGGCGGCTGCGGCGGCTGATCCAGAGACACCCCTTATTTGGGAAGGAGAGATATCATGGCATCTGGAGTAAAACCCCGCGTCAAAGTCCCGAAAACAGCTGCTGCGGGCGATGAGATCACCATCAAAACGCTGATCAGCCACAAAATGGAAAGCGGCCAGCGCAAGGACGGCGACGGCAATCTGATCCCGCGCTCGATCATCAACCGCTTCGTGGTCGATTTTAATGGCCAGAACGTGATCGACGTCACGTTAGAGCCGGCGATTTCGACAAACCCCTATTTCCAGTTTGACGCGACTGTGCCGGAAAGCGGCGAGTTCAAGTTCACTTGGTACGACGATGACGGTGACGTCTACGAAACAGCCAAACAGATCGCTGTCAGCTGATCTTGGGGAAAAAGGGAGGAGATCACGTGAAGCGAGCAAAAACATATGCCGGCACATTGACTGTTGTGGCTGCGATGGCTGCCACAACGGCTTTCGCGGACGCCGATGACGACCAGTTGGTTGTGAACGGTGAAATCGAGATGGTAACCGAGGCGGCGGCGCCGGAGCATCTGGAATACGTCGACACGGTGTATTCCGGCTGGCGGTTCCGGTCTGATGAAACGCAAGCGTTTCAGATGGACGACTTTGACAACCCGGCCATGATCTTTGTCGAGACAGCCGGTGAAGACTGGAACAAGCCCGAAGGCACAGAGGGCAAAGCCTGCGCGAGCTGCCATGAGGACGTGGAAAACCTTAAGGGCGTTCGCGCGGTCTATCCCAAGTGGAACGAAGGCGCGGGCGAAGTGCGCACGCTGGAGATGCAAATCAACGACTGCCGCGAAAACCAGATGGGTGCTGAGCCTTTGAAATACACCGGTGGCGACATGGCCGCGATGGTGGGTTTGCTGTCTTCGGTCAGCCGGGGCATGCCGATCAGCGTGGCAATCGACGGTCCGGCGCAAGAGACATGGGAGCAGGGTAAAGAGATCTACTATACCCGCTATGGTCAGTTGGAATTGTCCTGTGCGAACTGCCACGAGGACAACTATGGCAACATGATCCGGGCGGACCACTTGAGCCAGGGTCAGATCAATGGCTTTCCGACCTATCGTCTGAAAAACACCAAACTGAATTCTGTGCACGCCCGCTTTAAAGGCTGCGTGCGGGACACACGGGCGCATACGTTCAAGCCCGGTTCGCCAGAATTCATCGCGCTTGAACTCTATGTCGCCTCCCGCGGCAATGGGTTGAGCGTTGAGGGCCCTTCGGTCCGCAACTAAGGTTTAAGAGGCCCGGAGTGTCGGGCCTCTTTTTACGACTAACGCATTCACATATTCGAATATAAGGAAAATCGGTCTGATGATCTCGCGTCGTGACTTTCTGCAAGTAGGGATGGCGGCTTCGGCTTTGGTCGGCGCATCCGGTTTTGGTAATTGGGCGCGATTGGCGGCACAGCAGGCGTTGACGCAGGATCAGCTGTTGGAGTTTCAGACCTACGGCAACGTTTCGTTGATCCACATAACCGACATTCACGCGCAGATGAAGCCGATCTATTTTCGCGAACCTTCGGTCAATATCGGGGTGGGCGGCAACAAAGGCGCGGTTCCGCACATCACCGGCGCTGACTTCCGCAAAGCCTATGGCATTGAGGAAAACTCCCCCTCGCATTACGCGCTCAGCGCTGGTGATTTCTCTTCTCTTGCGCAGGGTTATGGCCGTGTCGGCGGGCTGGACCGTGTTGCGACGGTGATCAACGCCATTCGGGCTGATCGCCCCGATGCGCTGTTGTTGGATGGCGGCGACACATGGCATGGCAGCTATACCTGCTATCAAACGCAGGGCCAAGACATGGTCAACGTGATGAACGCGCTGAAGCCGGACGCGATGACATTCCACTGGGAGTTCACGCTGGGCAGCGACCGCGTCAACGAAATCGTTGAAAACTTGCCGTTCGCGGCGTTGGGCCAGAACATTTTTGACAGCGAGTGGGATGAACCTGCCGAGCTGTTCCCGCCCTATACATTCTTTGAGCGCGGTGGCGCCAAGATCGCCGTGATCGGGCAGGCCTTCCCGTATATGCCGATTGCCAACCCCGGCTGGATGTTCCCCGAATACAGCTTTGGCATTCGCGATGCGCATATGCAGAAGATGGTTGATGAGGTGAAGGCCAAGGGCGCGGATTGCGTTGTTGTGCTGTCTCACAACGGTTTTGACGTGGACAAGAAGATGGCCACAAAGGTTCGGGGCATCGACGTGATCCTGTCGGGTCACACCCATGATGCCCTGCCGGAACCGGTGGTGGCGGGATCGACCATTGTCGTGCCGTCGGGATCCAACGGCAAATTCGTGAGCCGCATCGATCTGGATGTGCGCGACGGCCGGATGATGGGATATCGCCACAAGTTGATCCCGATTTTCTCGGATGTGATCACGCCGGATGCCGAGGTGTCCAAGCTGATTGACGTGCAGCGCGCGCCTTATGAGGCGGAGATGGCCGAGGTGATCGGCAAGACGGACTCGCTTTTGTATCGTCGTGGGAATTTCAACGGGTCGTGGGATGATCTGATTTGTGATGCGCTGATTTCGGAGCGTGACGCAGAGATCGCAATGAGCCCCGGCGTGCGGTGGGGTCCAAGCTTGATCCCGGGCCAAGAGATCACCCGCGAGGACATCTGGAACGTCACTTCGATGACGTATGGAGAGGCCTATCGCTCGGAAATGACAGGTGAATTCATCAAGGTCATTCTGGAAGATGTGGCTGACAACATCTTTAATCCGGACCCTTATTACCAGCAGGGTGGCGACATGGTGCGCACCGGTGGTCTGGGCTACCGCATCGACATCAACAAGCCGCAGGGCGAGCGGATCAGCAATATGACCTTGCTGAAAACCGGTGAGTTGATTGATCCGGCGAAGTCCTACGTTGTGGCCGGTTGGGCCAGTGTCAACGAAGGCACCGAGGGTCCGCAGATCTGGGATGTCGTGGAAAATCACATTCGCAAACAGGGCACCGTCACGGTGCAGGAGAACAACAGCGTCGACGTGGTCGGTGTTTAAGGCAAGAGGGTAAAGTCACGATGGCTGATGAGTTGAATAACACGTCGCGCCGCGCCTTCCTGAAAGGGGGCGCCGCCGCGGTGGTAGGAACGGCAGCGGGAGCTGCAAGTGCGGGCACACCGGACCCGCTGATCACAGAAGTGCAGGATTGGGCGTCGTTCACCGGCGAAGGCGTCGATGAAACGCCCTATGGCCTGCCGATTGAGTTTGAGAGTGACGTGGTGCGGCGCAATGTGCCGTGGCTGACGGCGGATCCGATTTCGTCGATCAACTTTACGCCCATTCACGCGCTGGATGGTACGATTACGCCGCAGGGCTGTGCGTTTGAGCGCCATCACTCGGGTGCTATCGAGCTGAAGAAAGATGACTACCGTTTGATGATCAACGGTTTGGTCGATCAGCCGCTGGTGTTCACCTATGAGGATCTTGAGCGGTTCCCGCGTGAAAACCACGTTTATTTCTGCGAATGCGCAGCGAACACCGGTATGGAATGGGCGGGTGCGCAGCTGAATGGTGTGCAGTTCACGCATGGCATGATCCACAACATGGAATATTCCGGCATTTCGTTGCGGGCGCTGCTGAACGAAGCAGGTCTGGGTGCAGCCGGCGATCTTGCGGACAAATGGGTCTATGTCGAGGGCGCGGATGCAAGCTCCAACGGGCGCTCGATTCCGATGGAAAAAGCGCTGGACGATGTGCTTGTGGCGTTCAAGGCAAACGGCGAGGCTTTGCGTAAAGAGCACGGGTATCCGGTGCGGCTTGTGGTTCCCGGTTGGGAAGGCAACATGTGGATCAAGTGGCTGCGTCGCATCGAAGTGACAGACGCCGCCGTGGAAAGCCGCGAAGAGACCAGCAAATACACTGATGTCATGGAAAACGGCACCGCGCGCAAATGGACGTGGGAGATGGATGCCAAGTCGGTCATAACCTCACCAAGCCCGCAGATGCCGATCAAACATGGCCACGGCCCGTTGGTGATTTCGGGTCTGGCATGGTCCGGTCATGGTCGCATCACCCGTGTGGATGTCTCCAAAGATGGCGGCAAGACTTGGGAAAGTGCGCGATTGGGCACCACGCAAGGCGACCGCAAAGCGCTGACGCGGTTCTATCTCGACACAGATTGGCAGGGCGAGGACTGGTTGTTGCAGGCGCGCGCCATGGACGAGACCGGTTATGTGCAGCCGACCAAAGACCAGCTGCGCGAAGTGCGTGGCGAGAACTCAATCTATCACAACAATTGTATCCAGACTTGGTATCTGAACGCCAAAGGGGAGGCGGAAAATGTCGAAGTTTCTTAAGGTTTCTGCCGCTGCTTTGATGATGGCAAGCCCGGCTGTTGCGGGCGATTCACTGGGTCTTGGACGGCCTGCGTTGCCCGAAGAGATCGCGGCGTGGGACATTGATGTGCTGCCCGATGGTCGGGGCTTGCCTGAAGGCCGTGGGGACGCGTTCACTGGTGAGGAAGTCTTTGCCGAGAAATGTGCATCCTGCCACGGTGATTTTGCTGAAGGCGTCGACAACTGGCCGGTTCTGGCTGGGGGATTTGACACGTTGGCGGACAAAGATCCGGTCAAGACGGTCGGAAGCTATTGGCCGTATCTGTCGACTGTGTGGGACTATGTGAACCGCTCTATGCCGTTTGGTGCGGCGCAGACGCTGACCGAGGACGAGGTATACGCCATCGTGGCCTATATCCTGTATTCCAACGATCTGGTGGACGATGATTTTGAACTGAGCCACGAGAATTTCGCGGAGTTTGAAATGCACAATCAGGGTGGTTTTATTCAGGATGACCGCGCTGCTGTGGAGTATCCGATGTGGCGGGTTGAGCCGTGCATGACGGATTGTAAGGAAAGCGTGGAGATCACCATGCGTGCGTCCATTCTGGATGTAACGCCGGATGAAGGCGCGGCTGAGGGCGAAGAGCAAGCTGCGGCTGTAGTGGAAGAGGTGGCTGAAGAAGCGGCACCTGTTGAGGCCGTGGCGGCGCTGGATCCCGAGTTGGTCAAGAAAGGCGAAAAGGTCTTTAAAAAGTGCAAGGCCTGTCACCAGGTTGGCGCCAAGGCAAAGAACAAGACCGGTCCGGTGCTCAATGGCATCATGGGGCGTGGCTTTGCGTCGATTGACGGCTTCAAATACTCCAAGGTGTTCAAAGCCGCCGCGGAAGAAGGCCGTATGTGGGACGAAGCCGAGATGGCCGCGTTCCTGACCAAGCCCAAGGCCTATCTGAAAGGCACCAAGATGAGCTTTGCCGGTCTCAAGAAAGAGGCCGACGTGGCCGCGATCATCGAATACCTCAAGAGCGTAGACGACTGATATGGTCCGCGTGAAACAGATCCTCGGGGCCGCCCTCGTTGCCGGTTTGGCGACGCTGGGCGGTGCCGCGTTTGCGCAGGGCGGCAACGTCGATGCGGGTGCCAAGGTGTTCAAAAAATGCAAGGGCTGTCATCAGGTTGGCAAGGGGGCAGAGCATCGGATTGGGCCGCATTTGAACGGTTTGTTCGGGCGCAAGGCCGCAACCTATGAGGAGTTCAACTACTCCAAAGGTTTCCAGCGCATCGGGGGCGGCGGGCTTGTGTGGCACGCGGAGTCACTGGACGCGTTTCTGGAAAATCCGCGTGCGATGGTCAGTCGCACACGCATGAGTTTTCCAGGGCTGGAAAAGGCCGAGGATCGTGCAAATTTGATCGCATACCTGCGTCAGTTTTCAGACAATCCGGCGGATATTCCGGAAGCTGACCCAACGGCGCAAGGGGTCGATCATGACCTCGATCCGGCCATTCTGGCGCTTAAGGGCGATCCTGAATACGGCCAATACCTGAGCGGCGAATGCACCACCTGCCACCAGTCTGCGGGCGGGGACGACGGCATTCCGTCCATTGTGCTTTGGCCGGAAGAAGACTTCGTGCTGGCGATGCATGCCTACAAATCCAAACACCGCATCCACCCTGTGATGCAGATGATTGCGGGACGGCTTGGCGATGAGGAGATCGCCGCACTGGCCGCGTATTTCGCGACCTTGGAAGAGTGAACATTAAGACCAAAACGGGAGGAAACAAAATGACTTTGAACAGACGGACTTTTCTAGGGGCGGCCGCTGCGGCTGCGTCTTTGTCTGCGCCGATGGTTCGCGCGATGGGCAAACCGCGGGTTGTCGTTGTCGGCGGTGGTGCCGGCGGTGCAACAGCGGCGCGCTATATTGCCAAAGACAGCAAAGGCGCGATTGACGTCACGCTGATTGAGCCGACGCGCAAGTATTACACGTGCTTCTTTTCCAACCTCTATCTGGGTGGTTTCAAAGACATCGAAGACATCGGTCACACATATGGCGGGCTTGCCGCCGGTGGTGTGAACGTGGTGCATGATTGGGCTGTGGGCGTTGACCGCGACGCCAAGACCGTGTCGCTGGCTGGTGGCGCGACGTTGCCTTACGACAAGCTGATCCTTAGCCCCGGCATTGATTTTGTTGATGGCGCTGTTGAAGGCTGGGATCTGTCGGCACAGAACGCGATGCCACATGCCTATAAGGCGGGGTCGCAGTCTGAATTGCTTAAGGCGCAATTGCAGGCGATGCCTGAAGGTGGCGTGTTCGCCATGGTGGCACCGCCCAACCCTTTCCGTTGCCCTCCGGGGCCATATGAGCGGGTATCGATGGTTGCGCACTTCCTGAAGCAGAACAATCCAACCGCGAAAATCATCGTGGCGGATCCAAAGCCGAAGTTCTCCAAAATGGCGCTGTTTCAGGAAGGTTGGGCCAACCACTATGAGGGTATGGTCGACTGGATTGGTGACGACTTTGGCGGCGGCAACGTGTCGGTAGATCCGAACGCGATGACCGTGACCATTGATGGCGAAGAGACCAAGGTTGACGTTTGTAACGTGATCCCGGCCATGAAAGCGGGCCGTATTGCGGAGCTGGCGGGTGTGACCGATGGCAACTGGGCGCCGGTTAATGCGGCGGACATGTCGACCAAGGCGGACGGCGACGTCTATGTGCTTGGGGATGCGAGCGCGCAGGGTGACATGCCGAAATCGGGTTTTTCCGCCAACAGTCAGGCGAAGGTTTGCGCCAATGCGGTGCGAGGCGCGTTGACTGGATCCAAAGTGTTCCCTGCCAAGTTTTCTAACACCTGTTGGTCGCTGATTGCACCTGATGACGGTGTGAAAGTCGGGGCCACATACGAGGCCACCGCCGACAAAATCGCCAAAGTGGACGGGTTTATATCGCAGACCGGCGAGACCGCCGATGTGCGCAAGACCACATATATGGAAAGCGAAGGCTGGTATAGCGGTATCACCGCAGACATGCTGGGCTAAGATAAGTACCGCTCTGTCCGGTTTTGTATCGGGCAGGGCAAAAAGCGCGCGAACATTGGACAACGAGAAAAGGAAACTGAAGATGATGAAATCTTTGATCTATGCGGTGCCATTTGTTTGTGCGTCTGCCCTTGCGGCGGATGAAGCGATCACTGTGCCTTATGACGGCAGCTTTGACGATGCGACTTTTGCCGTTGAAAGCGCCATTGTCGGCAAGGGGCTGGTAATCGATTACGTTAGCCATGTTGGTGAAATGCTCAATCGCACTGGTGCAGATGTGGGCAGCGACAAGGAGATTTTTAAAGCAGCGGACATCTTCTTGTTTTGCTCGGCCGTGGTGTCGCGCGAGGTCATGGAGGCCGACCCGATGAACATCGCGCATTGCCCTTATGGAATCTTTGTGACCGAAGACAGCGATGGCGTGAAAATTGGCCATCGTGATTATCCCGACGGGGTGATGCAAAAGGTCGAGGATCTGTTGTCCGATATTGTAGCGGATGCCAATGGCGGTTGAACCCTGTTGGTGATTGATAAAAGGGCCCGGTTTTTGCCGGGCCTTTTTTGTTGGTCGTTATCCTTCGGTTCGATTGTCTATGGTGTGCGAAGACTCCACTGAGTTCCGAGCGCACCGATCCACATGAAGAGGATCGCAATCCACGCCGTGAGGGCCAGAATGGCGCCGCCTGTGACGCCAGCGCCGACGGCACAGCCGCCAGCCAACATGCTGCCAAACCCCATCAGGATGCCGCCAAGGATGTAGCGTTCCATTGGAACGTCTTTTTCGAACCGCTGTATCCGCAACTCTCCTTGAAAGAGCGCGGCGAGAAACGCGCCGGCAAACACGCCGGGCACAAGGCCAATACCGAAGTCAGGCTCGACAAATGGTTGGTTGATGAAGGCCATCAGAGTGTCGGTGGAGGGCCCCGTGAAGGTCACAGATTGAATGGCGACGACCTCAAACGACGCTGATGCGAGCGAATATGTCAGCATCCAGCCAAGGCTTATGGCAAGTCCGACGAGGGCGGCGGCGGCAAGTTCGGAGGGTTTGATGTGCTGACGCCATCCGTGCACGAAAGCGCCGCCCAGAACCAGTGCGGCGACCACCGCAACTGTGACGCGGTTCAAACCAAATATGTCGAGCAGATGACGTGATGGGCCGCCGGGCACTGTCCAGAGCGAAAACAGCGTTTCGCGCAAGGGCGAAAGGCCGCCGCGCAGGGCGGCTTGGGCGGTCAGGGTCAGGACAAGGCCGGTGGTCAGGGCGCGCAGGTTGCCGGAGGCTGACAGGATCAGCAGGCGGCTCGCGCATCCTCTGGCCAGAACCATGCCCGCGCCAAACAGCAAGCCGCCAATGATGGCACCGGACAGGCTGCCGGTGGCCGCAAGTTGGCGGGCCTCCGACACATCAAGCAGGTCCAAAAGGATTGCCGCTTGCACCAGAAAGAGGGCGGAGGAAAACGTGATCAGCCAGATTGCCATACGGTCGGCAAAGCGGCCTTGGGCGAGCTCTGCGGTGGCGGCGCGCAGGCAGAACCGTGAATGATACGCAGCTGCGCCAAATAGCAGCCCGACAATGGCGCCGATGGCCAGCATCAAGGGGCCTTCACCAAAACGGCCAATCAGGTCTTCCATGGGCTGTCCTTTCTCGTGCCGCCTTATTCGAATTCCATCTGTTCATAGACGCGGCCCGCGTTTTTGGTCGCGAGCTCTTCGAAGGTGTCGAGCAGGGCGTATGGCGATTGGTCCACATAGTAGGCGTCGGCAAGGTCGCCGCCTGCATCAAGATGTTCGCCAATTTTTCCACGCAGATAGACCAGATAATCGCGCGTGTACCGCCGCACCTGTTCCATGCTGGTGGGGTGCCCGTGACCGGGGATAACGTAGGTCGCGTTCAAGGGTTCAAATGCGGTGTCCCAAGTTTCGATCCAGTCAGCGGTCATTGTGTCATCAAAGATCGGCAGCATGCGTTCGTGAAAAGCCATATCGCCGGCAATCACCAGGCTTTGTTCGGGCAGCCAGACAGAAATGTCGCCTGGGCTGTGCGCGGGGCCGAGGTGCAAAATTTCGATGCGGAAGCCGCCCATTTCAAGGATTTTTCTGTCGGTGAATGTCTCGGTCGGCAGTACGATAGTTGTGCCATCGGCCTTGTCGCGGTTGTAGCGTTTCATGCCCTCAAGAATTTGCGGCCCGTATTCCGCAACTTCATGCGCTGCGTCTTCGTGCGCAAGGATCGGGACGCCTTGTTCTGCCCAGTAAGCGTTGCCAAGGATCGCGTGGCCTTGACCGTTTTCGTTGATCACGAGTTTGACCGGCTGATCTGTCACGGCCTGAATTTCCTGATGCAGCGCTTGGGCGAGCACATAAGCCGCGCCGCCGTTGACCACCACGACACCGTCGCCGGTAACAATGAAGCTGAGGTTGTTGTTGTGGCCGGTGTTTTCGTAGGTCGGCGGGGCGGTGGCACCGATGGCGGACCAGACGTGCGGGATGACTTCCACGGGTTTTGAATAGAGAGGCGAGGCCGGATATTTGTCGGCGATATCTTCGCTTGCTGTCGCCGTCAGGGGCAGAAGAAGTGTCAGCGCAATGGTGGCAAAGGCACGTATGCGGGTCATGTTGCGTCTCCGACAAAGCGGTAGATGTTTGCGTATTTCTCGACACGGCCCATGCCTGATCCCGGGAAGTGGAAGCCAACAACCGAGAGATCGTCGGCCAAGATGCGGTCAAACAGGGAGACGCGGGTTTGGATACCCATGTCTGCGTCTTGATCGGAGCTGGTTGGCCATT
Source organism: Shimia sp. SK013 (assembly GCF_001292625.1). GTDB lineage: Bacteria > Pseudomonadota > Alphaproteobacteria > Rhodobacterales > Rhodobacteraceae > Shimia. Next base: position 611,474 of record NZ_LAJH01000009.1, on the reverse strand, counting down.
CCGGATGGTGGAACGCCAGATGATGGTTCACGATGGCATCACCAATGATCAACGTCGCCTCTGAGCCGGAGCGGACTTCGAAGCTCATGTGACCCGGCGTGTGGCCGTGGGTGGCGAGAGCGGCGACGCCGCTGACAACTTCGTCGCCGTTATCGAACTGCACGAATTGGTCTTCCATCATCTGAAGGCGTCGGCGGGCGCCTGCCGCGAAGGTCACACGGGCATCGCCGATGGTGTTGACCGTTTCGGGGTTCCACCAATAGTCCCATTCCCTGCGGCCGATGAAATGCGTGGCATTTGCAAACATTGGGTCGTCAAAGTCGTCCAACAGCCCCCATATGTGATCAGGGTGGGCATGGGTGAGTAGTACGTGAGTGACGTCTTCGGGAGAAATGCCCGCAACCGCCAAGTTGTCGGTCAGCTGTCCCGCTGTTGGCATGAAGTCCGGCCCGGCTCCGACGTCAAACAGAACGGTATTTTCGCCATCGCGGTAGACAGTGGTGTTACAACTGGGCGTGACCGCGTTTCCCGTGATGCCGTGCAGTTCGAGGACATCCGTTGCCTCGGATTTTGGGACGCCGTCGATGACCATATTGGTGGGCAACATCAAATGCCCGTCGCTGACGGTGATCAGGCTGCCCTTTCCTATCGACGTCTCGGAAAGCGACAAAGTCGGGAGCACACCGATTGCCGAGGCACTCGCCGCCTGTTTCAAGAAATTCCGACGCGTTGAACCCGTCATGGTCCACCTCCCAATGGATACACATTTATAAATAAGAATATGTGATTTTGTTCGTTTGCGAAAGGTAATTCCGCGGAGTGCTTCGAACTATCGCACCTACAATTGTTTGGGGGGCAGGTGGCTTTGATCGGCAAATTCGGGACCTTAGGAAACCCAGAGGGGCTGGCAGCGTGCATAACCCGCCAAGTGGGCTGCTTTTTGCTGCCTTTGCCCTTGCGCCGGATGACGTGGGCAACTAGAAGAGGCCAGATTTTTTTGACTGTGCGCGGGGGCGAGTCCCGCGCACCGCTACTTATGGGGTATCCTGATGCAGGTCACCGAGACGCTGAACGAAGGTCTGAAGCGCGGCTACAACATCGTTGTGACTGCAGCGGAGCTGGAAGACAAAGTAAACGAAAAGCTGGTTGAAGCGCGGCCGGAAATCGAAATGAAAGGTTTCCGCAAAGGCAAAGTGCCTATGCCGATTTTGCGCAAGCAATACGGTGAGCGTCTGCTTGGTGAAGCCATGCAGGATGCTGTTGACGGTGCGATGAACCAGCACTTTGAAGACAGCGGCGATCGCCCGGCCATGCAGCCCAAAGTCGAAATGAAAAACGGCGAAGAGTGGAAGCCCGGCACCGACGTTGAAGTCGAAATGTCCTATGAGGCTTTGCCAGCGATTCCAGAAGTTGAGCTGAAAGGCATCAAGCTGGAGAAGCTGGTTGTCAAAGCTGAAGACGCGGCAGTTGACGAAGCGCTGGCCAATCTGGCCGAGACTGCGCAGGATTTCAAAGCCCGCAAAAAAGGCAGCAAAGCGAAAGACGGCGATCAGGTTGTCATGGACTTTGTCGGTCGGATCGACGGCGAAGCTTTTGACGGCGGCGCAGGCGACGATTTCCCGCTGGTTCTGGGATCTAACCAGTTCATCCCCGGCTTCGAAGAGCAGCTGGTTGGCGTGAAAGCCGAAGAAGAAAAAGACGTAACCGTAAACTTCCCTGATGATTACGGCGCAGAAAACCTGGCCGGCAAAGAGGCCGTGTTCTCTTGCACCATCAAAGAAGTGAAGCAGCCAGTTGCCGCTGAAATCAACGATGAGCTGGCCACCAAATTCGGTGCGGAAGACCTTGCAGGTCTGAAGGAACAGGTTTCCGAGCGTCTGGAAGCGGAATACGTCGGTGCCGCGCGCGCGGTGACCAAACGTGGTCTGCTGGACGAGCTGGACAAGCTGGTTTCGTTTGAGCTGCCACCGTCGCTGGTTGAAGCCGAAGCTGGCCAGATTGCACACCAGCTGTGGCACGAAGAGAACCCGGATGTGGAAGGTCACGACCACCCGGAAATCGAGCCAACCGATGAGCACAATGCACTGGCCGAGCGCCGCGTGCGTTTGGGTCTCTTGTTGGCAGAATTGGGTCAGAAAGCCGAGGTCGAAGTGACTGACGCTGAAATGACTCAAGCGATCATGAACCAGGCGCGTCAGTACCCGGGTCAAGAACGCCAGTTCTTTGAATTCGTGCAGCAGAACGCTCAGATGCAGCAGCAGATGCGCGCGCCTATCTTTGAAGACAAGGTTGTGGACTACGTTCTTGAGTTGGCCGAGGTCACCGAGAAAGAAGTCGACAAAGACGCCTTGCAGAAAGCTGTAGAAGCTCTGGACGACGAATAAGTCTCCTACTGCACATCAGACTAGCGAAAGGCCGCTCCTTTACGGGAGCGGCCTTTTAGTTTTTGGCGTGCCGTCGGGTCGCGACGAGGCGTTTTGATTGACGGTGTGGGACTGTGGCGGGCACCGTGATGCAAAACCGAAGGAGATTATTCTTGGCGCACACCGGGTTTGACCGCGAGACATTTGAGGCTTTCAAAAAAATGAATCGCGATGGGCCGATCCAGATGTTGAACCTCGTCAAATTGCGCGGTGCCGCTGAATACGAAGACGGGCGCGTGATGACCGGCAAGGAGGCTTATGCCGCCTACGGAAAGCAAAGCGCGCCGGTGTTTCAACGTTTTGGGGGCAAAATTGTTTGGCGCGGTGCGCAGGAAATGGTGGTGATCGGGCCAAGCGAGGAAAACTGGGATGTGTGTTTTATTGCAGAATACCCAAATCCGCAGGCCTTTGTCGCCATGCTGAGCGATCCTGAATACCGCGCGGCAATGCCGCACCGGCAGGCTGCGGTTGAGGACAGCCGGTTGATCCGAATGGCGCCGATCCCGTTGGGCGGAAATTTCGGAGAATGATCAACGGGTTCTGCGCTTAAGGCGCAAGCCCCGTTTCCTTTAGCAGACCTGCGCGCTTGGCTTCGGGGTAGTAGCCTTTTGCGTAAAGGAAAACCGCGCGGTCATAGTTTCCTTCGGCAACCAGAAGCGCGCCGCGTAGGTATTTGACGGCGTAAGTCAGGTTGGTTTCTGCATCGAGCAAGCCTGCGCGGTTGCCGGAATACCCCATACCGCGCGCGGTGGGCAGCTGGATTTGCATCAGTCCGATGTTGGGGCCGTTGGTGGCCGTGGGGCGGTGTGTGCTTTCCCGAATGATCACCCGATGCACAAGATCACGTGGCACCTCATAGAAATCAGCATATTTGTTGATCAAGGCCCGGAGCTCTGGTGTTTCGTTCGGATAAAGCGGTGGATCGATCGGCGCAGGATCGGGCACAGAACAAGCGGCGATCGCCAAAGCGGCGGTTAGCAGGAGGAAACCGCGACGGGGCAGGGTGAGCATGAGCTATCCTAGGCAAGGGGAGGTACATGCCCACTGTGCCTGATGATGCGCAAAAGAAAAGGCCGCGCCCGAGATACGGGCGCGGCCTGCGATTTATTGCTCAGAGAGAGAGGAGATTACTTCTCTTCTTCTTCCGCTGGTGCGTCTTCTGCAGGGGCGTCTTCGATCAGATCGTCGTCGTCCGATGCGGCAGCGCCGATATCGTCAAACAGTTCTGCAATTTCGAATTCTGCTTCTGCTTCTGCTTCGGCGGCCAGTTCCTGAATGGACTTGCCGGACGCCTGCAGTTCAGCTTCTTCTTCGGAGCGCGCGACGTTGAGGTGAATGGTCACGTCAACTTCGGGGTGCAGCAGAACGTGAACGTCGTGCAGACCCAGGTCTTTGATCGGCTGCGCCAGAACAACCTGTTTCTTGTCAACCGAGAAGCCTTCTTCGGTGGCGGCTTCGGCGGCGTCACGTGGCGTGACGGAGCCATAAAGCGCGCCCGCATCGGAGGCGGAGCGAATCACGATGAACTGCTGTCCATTGAGTTTCTCTGCCAGCGCAGCGGCTTCGGCTTTGGTTTCCAAGTTGCGTGCTTCGAGCTGAGCCTTGCGACCCTCAAAGGATGCGATGTTCGCAGCCGATGCGGTCAGGGCTTTGCCTTGTGGCAGCAGGAAGTTGCGTGCGTAGCCGGATTTAACGTCAACGACGTCGCCCATCTGGCCAAGCTTTGCAACACGTTCGAGAAGGATAACTTGCATTGTTCAGGTCTCCTTACTTCACAGCATATGGCAACAGGGCCAAGAAGCGCGCGCGTTTGATTGCACGAGCCAGTTCACGCTGTTTTTTGGCAGATACTGCGGTGATACGCGAAGGCACAATCTTGCCACGCTCAGAGATGTAGCGTTGCAGCAGTTTTGTGTCTTTGTAGTCGATCTTCGGCGCATTGTCGCCCGAGAAGGGGCAAACCTTACGACGGCGGAAAAACGGTTTTGCAGCCATGACTTAGTGTCCTTTCTTCAAGCGATCAGGAGCGGCGTTCGCGGCGGTCGCCACGTTCGTCACGTTTCTGCATCTGGACCGAAGGGCCCTCGGGATGCTCGTCGACCTTGATGGTCAAAACGCGCATTACGTCATCATGCAGTCGCATCAGGCGTTCCATTTCCTGAATGGCCGTCGCTGGCGCGTCGGTTTTCAGAAAGGCATAGTGGCCCTTGCGGTTTTTGTTGATCTTGTAGGCCATCGTTTTGACGCCCCAGTACTCGGACTCAACAACGGAACCGCCGTTGTCTGTCAGAACAGTGCTGAAGTGTTCGACGAGGCTTTCTGCTTGCGTGTTGGACAAGTCCTGACGCGAGATGAAAACATGCTCATATAGCGGCATGTGCTCTCCATTCATTTAAGAGGCGCATTTCAAAGAGCGGGGCAATTAAGTCCTTCGCACCCCACCCACGAGAGACTGCGCGGTTCAGATATTAGCGAAGGAAGGCGCTGTATAGCCGAAACTGGCGGAGGCGCAACCCTGAATGTGCCTTGTTTTCTTGGGCAACGAGGCACGCCTGAATTTCAGCTTCGGCACGGTGATTTCGCGAAGATGCCCCAATCTTGCCCGAATTGTTAAGCACGTTGTTAACAATGCGGTATCCCAAAACAAGCGGGAGTTCTAACATGATTGCGCTATCCAGTTTTATGGAAGAAGCCAGATCCCGTGTGGCCACGGTAGAAGGCAAAGGCCAGCCCTTTGGTATTAAGGCGGCCTCTGTATTTTTCGGGTTCGCATTTATCTGGGCTGGCGTCGGGCTTTGGTTGGTACCAGGGCTGGAAATGACGTCGTATGTGATGTTGGCCAAAATGGGTCTGTCGATCCTGTTGGTAACGGCTGGTGTTGGCATGACGCAAATCGCCACGGACAAACCACGCAAAGAGCTGCATTTTGATGCGCGCAACCGTCAACTGCTGGTTCTGGAGAGCCTGCCACGGCAACGCATGCAAGTGGTTCAGACCATCAACTATGAAGAAATTTTCCGTGTGGACGTGTCTGACACTTTGCTTGAAGTGAGCGGCGAAAATGGCGGTGTTCTGGTGGCGTTGGATCTGGATGGCGAGCATGCGCGATTGGATGCAGTGGCGCAGCTGCGCAGTCAGGCGATTTTCCCCTGCTGAGATGACTTCCTTGAGGATTAGAATGACGGCGTGAGGCTTCTCGCGCCGTTTTTGTTTTTGGCGGGCAAACCGGTACGGATCAGTGCGGCAGGTGACCTTTGGGTGCAATCCCGTTGCGCCAAGCGTTGCGGCGCGGTATTCCCCGACGAAAGATAACGTGAGGAGGCGATCTATGAGCCGCGCATTTGTATTTCCGGGGCAGGGTGCTCAGACTATTGGCATGGGGCAGGCTCTTGCCGCCGCTTATCCGCAAGCCAAAGCCGTGTTTGACGAAGTAGACGACGCGCTAGGGGAAAGCCTAAGTGGGCTTATCTGGGAAGGTGAGCAAGATGTGTTGACGCTGACACAGAACGCGCAGCCGGCTCTTATGGCCACGTCTTTGGCGGCGATGAAGGCGTTGGAAGCCGAAGGTGTTGGCATTGACGCGTCCGTCTGCGTTGCTGGACATTCGCTTGGCGAATATTCCGCACTGGCGGCGGCAGGCGCGTTGAGCATTGCCGATACGGCGCGTTTGTTGCGCATCCGAGGAGAAGCCATGCAAGCCGCCGTTCCGGTGGGTGAGGGCGCGATGGCGGCCATTCTCGGGCTGGACTTTGCGGCTGTGAAAGAAGTAGCCGAAGCAGCGGCACAGGGCGACGTTTGTCAGGCGGCCAATGACAATGATCCCACACAGGTTGTGGTCTCGGGCGCCAAAGCCGCTGTGGAGCGCGCAGCAGAGATTGCCAAGGAGAAAGGCGCGCGTCGCGCCGTGATGTTGCCAGTGAGCGCGCCGTTTCATTGCGCGTTGATGCAGCCTGCGGCAGATGTGATGGCCGAAGCTTTGGCAGGGGTGGAAATCAAAGCGCCTGCGGTGCCAGTGATCGCAAACGTATGCGCGGCGGCTGTGACCGATCCGAGCGAAATCCGCGAATTGCTGATCGCACAGGTGACCGGATCGGTGCGCTGGCGCGAATCGGTGGTGGCAATGGCTGCGGATGGCGTCACCGAGTTCTGGGAGATTGGCGCGGGCAAGGCATTGTCGGGCATGATCAGAAAAATAGACCGAGGGAATGCTGTGCGTGCCGTGGGTACGCCGGACGATGTAAAAGCTGCAGTAGAAGCGCTGAACGGCTAAGGGATAGGAAGTAAGATATGTTTGATCTGACTGGAAAAACCGCTTTGATCACCGGAGCATCTGGTGGCATTGGCGGCGCGATTGCAAAAGCGTTGCACGCTGCGGGCGCTACTGTAGGCCTGTCGGGCACCCGCGTGGAGCCGCTTGAGGCTTTGGCCGCTGAACTGGGTGAACGTGCGCACGTGCTGCCCTGTAACCTGAGCGACGGCGCGGCAGTGGATGCCCTGCCAAAGCAGGCGATTGAAGCCATGGGCAGCGTCGATATTCTGGTGAACAACGCAGGTATCACCCGCGACCAGATTTTCATGCGTATGTCCGATGATGAATGGCAGAGCGTGATTGATGTAAACCTGACCAGCGCCATGCGCCTGTGTCGCGGGGTTATGCGTCCAATGATGAAGTCCCGTTGGGGTCGGATCATTAACATCAGCTCAATCGTCGGTGCGACCGGCAACCCCGGACAGGTGAATTATGCGGCCTCCAAGGCGGGCATGGTCGGCATGACCAAGTCCATCGCCTATGAGGTGGCGAGCCGGGGAATCACTGCGAACGCGATCGCGCCGGGTTTCATTGCTACCGCCATGACCGACAAGCTGACGGATGATCAGAAAGATAAGATCAACACGCAGATTCCGGCCAATCGCATGGGCGCCGCCGAAGAAATTGCAGCCGCAGTTCTTTATCTTGCAAGCCCTGAAGCGGGTTATGTGACCGGTTCGACCTTGCATGTGAACGGCGGCATGGCCATGTTGTGAGCATTGGCGGCTCCTGAGAGGGGGCCGCTGTTGTCGTCGGGGAAAGCGTTTGCCTTGTTTGGCGGATGTGCTATAGGCGGCAAAGAATTTCTCCGAGTGCCTTCGTGGCGACCGGAGACTTACCGGTAAGCCGGACCAAAACCGCCCCTTTGGGGTATTTATCAATCCTGCCACGCCGGTGGGGGAGCAACTGGGCCACTTGGCCCGACACGAATGAGGAATTGACATGAGCGACGTCGCAGACCGCGTTAAAAAGATCGTTGTAGAGCACCTGGGTGTAGAAGAAGACAAAGTTGTTGAAGCGGCTTCCTTCATCGACGATCTGGGCGCAGACAGCCTGGACACTGTGGAACTGGTAATGGCCTTCGAAGAAGAGTTCGGCATCGAGATCCCAGACGACGCAGCTGAAACCATCCAGACTTTCGGCGACGCTGTGAAGTTCATCACCGAAGCTTCTTAAGCTCGGGAAACGGTTTTTGCCGTTTAAGGCCCTCGCCATTGGCGGGGGCCTTTTCTGTGCGCCCTTCAGCCCTCAATTTTGGAAAACCTCTCTTTTAGTTTATGTTGTTGGCGCGTGGCCCACGAGATCAAAAGGGAAGGAAAATCAGAATGAAGAGGATCGAATTTACCAGACTTCTGAAAGCCAGCATTGGGTTAGCCTGTTCTTTGTTCATGGTTTCTGCTCTTCCGAGCAGTGCTGAAGGACCGGAGTCATTACCGTCCGGGGGCGTCAATTATACGCGGATGAATTGCGATAGTTTGCGTAAACACAAAAAAAGCGAGACGGGGTATTTGTACGAAGGTCAGGATGACATTGATGAATTTGAGCAAAAGCAACGAATATTCCAGAAATAATTCCGAGGACTTGAAGCTCAAAAAGCTGACTTAGACAAAGCTTGGAAAGCGGAAGGCGACCGTGCGCGTAAGAAGTCATTGAAGACTGCGTCAAAGGCTGTGAATAGAAACATGAATGAAAAGCGTACTGAGCTCAAACTGGTTGCTCGGAACCTTGACGTCGCCGAAGACAATGTAGGCCTAACAGAACGTCGCCTTAAAGCAATTGCGAAGGAACTGAAGTCGCGGTGCGGGAAGAAATAGGAGCAAGCCAAAAAGAAGGTACCAAATTCGGATCCAAAGGCGACGCAGCCGAAACCATCCAGACCGTTGGCGAGGCTGTGACCTTCTTCACCGAAGTTTCCTAAGCTCCGAAAGTCGGGAACGCGCTCTGAGTTGGACCGGTTCCTGATGCAAAATTTGAAACGGCCGTCTCGCTCAAAGCGCGGCGGGCGTTTCCTTTTTTGGATCAGACGCGCCAGAGAAAATTCGCGAATAGCGTTGAAAGCCGAAGGCGTGACCCCCAAATGGGCGCAAGGTTTCGCGGCCCGTGGTCTTGCTCAAGACGATGGTAACGCGGTAAGAGCAAGAAAAGACTTCTGAGGAAGGGCATAATTATGCGTCGTGTTGTTGTCACCGGGCTTGGGCTCGTCACTCCTTTGGCTTCCGGAGTGGAAGAAAGCTGGACCCGTATTCTTGACGGTCAGTCCGGAGCTGGAACCATCACCCGGTTTGATCCCGAGCGTGTGACCACGAAATACGCCTGTGAGGTGCCGTATGGCGATGGCACGGACGGTACGTTCAATCCGGACGATTGGATGCTGCCCAAAGAGCGTCGTAAGGTAGACGATTTCATTCTCTATGGTCTGGCCGCATCTAAAATGGCGGTTCAGGACGCTGGATGGATGCCGGAAGATACGGAATCGCTGGAACGCACTGGGGTCATGATTGGCTCTGGTATTGGCGGTTTGCAGTCGATTGAAAAGACAACTCTGATGATGGCCGAAAAAGGCCCGCGTCGCGTGTCCCCGTTCTTTATTCCCGGTGCGTTGATCAACCTGATTTCTGGTCAGGTCAGTATTGAATATGGCTTCAAAGGTCCGAACCACTCGGTTGTGACAGCTTGTTCCACTGGTGCGCACGCCATTGGTGATGCGGCGCGTTTGATTGCCAGCGACGATGCAGACGTGATGGTTGCAGGTGGTGGCGAAGCCGCAATCTGTGAGATCGGCATTGCAGGCTTTAACGCCTGTAAAGCGCTGTCGACTAAGTTTGCCGATACGCCTGAGAAAGCCAGCCGCCCATATGACAACGACCGCGATGGATTTGTCATGGGCGAAGGAGCCGGCATCGTTGTGCTGGAAGAATACGAACACGCCAAAGCGCGTGGCGCGAAGATTTACGCCGAAGTATTGGGCTATGGCCTGTCGGGCGACGCTTATCACATCACTGCACCTGCCGAGACCGGTGAAGGTGGCGAACGGTCGATGCGCGCAGCGCTGAAGAAAGCGGGTCTGGAACCCAAAGACATCGACTACATCAATGCGCACGGTACCTCGACCATGGCCGACACCATCGAGTTGGGCGCAGTTGAACGCCTGTTGGGCGACCATGCGGGTAATGTGACCATGTCGTCGACCAAATCGATGACCGGCCACCTGTTGGGCGCTGCGGGCGCGATTGAAGCGATTTTCTCGATCCTCGCGATCCGGGATCAAGTTGCACCGCCGACCATAAATCTGGACGAACAGGCCGTGGACACAAAGATCGATCTTGCGCCCAACCAGAAGCGGGAGCGCGAAATCAATATCGCTCTGTCCAACAGCTTTGGCTTTGGCGGAACCAACGCGTCGGTGATCTTTGGAAAGGTTGACTGATGTGGCGCCACATCGCGTCTAATGCGGTCACATTGCTGGTCGTGGCCCTTTTCCTTTTAGGTGGCCTGATCCTGGCGGCGCAGACGACCTATCGCGCTGAAGGCCCGCTATCTGAAGCGATGTGTTTGCGGGTGCAGCCCGGATCAAACATGAGCCGCGTGTCGGCCGACCTTGAGAAAAACGAAGCCATTGCCAACGGCGCGTTGTTTCGGATTGGCGCTGACTATGCAGGTAAAGCGGACAAACTGAAGGCCGGTAGCTTTCTTGTGCCTGAACAGGCCTCGATGGAAGAAATTGTAGACATTGTTACGCGTGGTGGGGCGAGCACATGTGGGACCGAAGTGGTCTATCGCGTGGGGGTCACCCGTCAGCAAGTGCAAGTGCGTGAGTTGGATCCGACGACAGGACGGTTTGTGGAAGTGGCGGAGTTTAGCCCTTCTGAAGACGAGGCGCCTGAGGCGTTCACGGCGGTTCGTGACCAGGCAGATACGCGCTATCGCATCGCGGTGGCCGAAGGCGTGACCAGCTGGCAGGTGATGGATGCGCTCAACAACATCGACTTGCTGAGCGGCGAGATTTCGCAACCTGTCGAGGGCAGCCTCGCGCCCGACAGCTATGAAGTGCGCCAAGGTGACACCCGTGAGAGTGTGATTGTCCGCATGGCTGAAGCCCAGACTGTGTTGTTGAACGCAGCTTGGGAATCGCGGTCTGACGATGTTCCGCTGAATTCGCCGGAAGAAATGCTGATCCTTGCGTCGATCATCGAAAAAGAGACCGGCGTGCCGGAAGAACGGCGTCAGGTGGCAAGCGTGTTTGCCAACCGTCTGGATCGTGGCATGCGGCTTCAGACCGACCCAACCGTGATCTATGGTGTCACCAAAGGCGTTGGAGTGTTGGGGCGTGGGCTGCGTCAAAGTGAGCTGCGCGGACCTACTCCTTGGAACACTTACGTGATTGAGGGCCTGCCGCCCACGCCGATTGCCAACCCAGGACGGGCCAGTCTGGAGGCCGCTGCCAATCCTGATGAGACGCCATACATCTTCTTTGTGGCGGATGGCACTGGCGGGCATGCGTTTGCAGAGACCCTTTCTGAGCATAACGCCAACGTTGCTGAATGGAGAAAAATCGAGGCAGAGCGCGCCAACGATTAATGTGTTGCCTCGCGCCTATAGAGTGCGACCTACGCGGTAACCCGTTCAAAATAATACTGTATTAGATGTGTCATGGTTTGATCCATGATGCGGGAAACCACCTTAAGCGGCGTCGGATCTTCCGAGGCCGTTTTTCGTGTTTCTTGTTTGGAGGGGAAGCCACGCATGAGAGGTATGAGCCCAAATGACCCCCACATACACGCCAAAGACCGGTTTGGCGCTGGACCCAGAGATTGCGGCCGTCAAGGCGGCGCTGCGATCTGCAACTGACGATCTCATTGTGATGTGCACCCAGCTTCAGGCTGTCAGTGCGGTTTTGCCAGGCAACGCCGGGCAAGTTTTGAACGAAGTGCGCCAGTGCATTCGCATGGCGATTGAAGCGGAGAGTGACATTGAAAAACGCGACCTCAAAACCGGTGCGAGCCGTGGCGGACCTGACATCGACCTCGAGCGGGCAAGATCTTCGATCCGGTGCCGCTTGGATCGCCTCAGAGACTGCCGAGATACAGGCCGAATTCCTCGACGACCTGAGTGAGGAAGATTTGCTGGCGCTGCCTTTTTTGTTCGATTTTTGGGCCTTGCCGCACCAACTGCCGCCGGAGGGCGGGTGGAAGAGCTGGGTGATCCTTGGGGGACGTGGTGCCGGGAAAACCCGTGCCGGGGCGGAATGGGTGCGCAGCAAGGTCGAGGGCGCGGGTCCACTGGATGCTGGTCGCGCGCGACGGGTTGCCCTAGTGGGGGAGACAATTGATCAGGTGCGCGAGGTGATGGTGTTCGGCGAGAGCGGACTTTTGGCTTGTTCCCCGCCGGATCGGCGTCCGGTGTGGGAGGCTGGTCGTAAGCGGCTTGTTTGGCCGAACGGAGCCGTAGCGCAGGCGTTTTCTGCACATGACCCCGAAGGGCTGCGCGGGCCGCAGTTTGATGCGGCCTGGGTGGATGAATTGGCAAAGTGGCGCAATGGCCAAGCGACGTGGGATCAGTTGCAGTTTGGGCTGCGGTTAGGTGCGCACCCGCAGCAATGCGTGACGACCACTCCGCGCAATGTCGGGGTGTTGAAAGTGTTGCTAAAGGCACCAAGCACGGTGACGTCTTCGGCGTCGACAGAGGCAAACCGGGCCAACCTGGCACTGAGCTTTCTTGAAGAGGTGCGTGCACGTTATGACGGCACGCGGCTGGGGCGGCAGGAACTCGACGGGCATCTTCTGGAAGACAGTGAGGGCGCGTTGTGGCGGCGGTAATCGTTGGATGCAGGCCGATTGGCGGAGGTCCCGGAGCTGGACCGTATCGTCGTGGCGGTGGATCCACCGGTCACCGGGCACGCCGGTTCGGATGCGTGCGGCATTGTGGTGGCGGGCGTGATCGCCAAGGGGCCTGTGCAGAACTGGCGCGCAGTGGTGCTGGATGATGCAACCGTTCGGGCGGCCACGCCGGATGCCTGGGCACGGGTCGCGCTGGCGGCGATGGAGGCTTGGGGTGCTGAGCGGTTGGTGGCGGAGGTCAATCAAGGCGGGGATTTGGTGCAATCCGTTATAAACCAAATTGACCCGTTGGTGCCGTTCAAAGCTGTGCGGGCCACGCGCGGAAAGGTGGCGCGGGCGGAACCTGTGGCGGCACTTTATGAACAGGGCCGTGTCGCGCACATGCAGGACCTGGACGCGCTGGAAGATCAAATGTGTGCAATGACCACACATGGGTTTGACGGCAAAGGCAGTCCGGATCGGGTGGATGCGCTGGTGTGGGCCCTAACGGAGTTGGTGATCGAACCTGCCGCGAGTTGGCGTCGCCCGAGGATGCGCGCGCTTTGAACCTTACAAACAAGGCGCAACGGGGATCGCGCGCCGGGATGGGCACAATTTAAGAAAAAGGGTGGATAACTGTTCTTGTCCAAAGCGGACACAGGATTTGAGACCAGGCGGAGCGATAGGCTTTGCAGGTGATATCAGGCGGGAGCGGCACGGGATGTTATTGGATTTTCTACGGCGCGAGGCGACGGCGACACCGGAAACGAAAGCCAGCGCGACAGGGCCGGTTATGGCGTGGCACGGTGCGGGGCGCGTCGCTTGGAGTCCGAGGGACACCGTGTCGCTGACGCGTTCGGGTTTTGCAGGAAACCCGGTTGGGTTTCGCTCGGTCAAACTGATTGCTGAGGCGGCTGCGGCGCTGCCGCTCGTGTTGCAAACTGCAAGCGAGCGGTTTGAAACACACCCTGTTTTGGCGTTGATCCGGTCGCCGAACATGGCGCAGGGGCGCGCCGAGCTGTTTGAGGCGCTGTACAGTCAACTTTTGCTGTCGGGAAATGGCTATGTCGAGGCCGTTGGTCATGAGGACGGTCTGCCTTTGGAGCTGCATGTTCTACGGTCGGACCGCATGAACGTGGTGCCTGGCGCGGATGGCTGGCCTGTGGGGTATGAATATGCGGTAGGGGCGCGCAAACACCGGTTCGATGTTGGCGAGCGGTCGCCGATCTGCCACATCAAAGCATTTCATCCGCAGGACGATCACTATGGGTTTTCTCCGTTGCAGGCCGCAGCGATGGCAATTGACGTGCACAACAGTGCGTCGCGATGGTCGAAGGCGCTGCTGGACAATGCGGCGCGACCGAGCGGGGCAATTGTGTATCGCGGAGCAGAGGGTCAAAGCAGCCTGAGCACAGATCAATATGATCGCTTGATCGGCGAAATGGAGAGCCATCATCAAGGCGCGCGCAACGCTGGCAGACCAATGTTGCTGGAAGGTGGACTGGATTGGAAACCGATGGGGTTTTCACCAAGCGACATGGAATTCCAAAAGACCAAAGAGGCGGCTGCGCGGGAGATTGCCCTTGCGTTTGGGGTTCCGCCGATGCTGCTGGGCATTCAGGGGGATGCGACTTATGCGAACTATCAAGAAGCGCATCGGGCCTTTTTCCGGCTGACGGTGTTGCCGTTGGCAACGCGTGTGGCCGCGACCGTCGGGGACTGGTTGGCGGGATGTGCTGGTGAAGAAGTCACGCTGAAGCCGGATCTGGATCAGGTGCCAGCGCTGGCGGGGGAGCGGGATGCGCAATGGGCGCGTGTGGCGACGGCTGATTTTCTTAGCGAAGCAGAGAAACGTGCGCTGTTGGGCTTGCCGCCGCTGCAAGGAGACGCGGATGAGTGAACATCGGATTGGTTTTGAAGCATTTGACTGCGCGCCGGGGTTGCGTCTTGAGGCGCATGAACGGGTCGCGAAATTGCAGTTTGATAGCTTGAACAGACGGTTGGACAAGATGGAAAGTGCGATTGAAAAGCTGGAAAGGCGGCTTTGGTTGACAGTTTACGGCGTGGTTGGCGTGATCCTGGCACAGGCGTTTCAATCGGTGATGGGTGTGACGCCGTGAAGGGCGGAGAAGGGAAGTGGTATGACGGTGGAAATAGAACTGGAACGCAAATTTGCGCGATTTGGCGATGGGTTGTCGGTGGCGGACGGCACAAAGATTGAGGGCTATGAGTCCTTTTTGGCAAGACCGACCGTGGCGGAGATGTGGTGCGCAAAGGAGCGTATGCGGCATCCCTTGAGGCGCTAAAGCTCGCGGGCAGATCCGTCAAAATGCTGTGGCAGCATGACCCTGCGCAACCTATCGGGATTTGGGATGAGGTAAACGAGGATGGGCGAGGCCTTTGGGTCAAAGGGCGACTCTTGACCGATGTAGTCAAAGGGCGTGAGGCGGCAGCCTTGATTGAGGCGGGCGCGATTGACGGTTTGTCGATCGGCTATCGTACGGTGCGCGCCACAAAGAGCGAAAAGGGCGAAAGGCTCTTGCAGGAACTGGAACTCTGGGAAGTGTCGCTTGTGACCTTCCCGATGTTGCCCAGTGCGCGGGTGGCGGCGAAGGAGGAAGCTCCGACGGACGGCCTGCGGGAACTGGCGGCGATCTTTGACGACGCGCGCCGAGAACTGACGCCAAACTAAGGCGTCGCTAACAAAAGACGGGAACAAGCTGATGAGCAAGACCGAGAGCCTTTCTCGGACCGGGGAAGGTGTGTCCCCAGTGGCCGAGATGAAATCCGCCGTGTCGGGTTTTGTGAGCGAACTCAAGATTTTCCAAGAAGATATTCAGACAGAAATGAGCAAACAGAAAGAGCGAGTGACCATGCTTGAACGCAAGACAGTGCACGCGGCGCGGCCGCATCTGGCAGCAGCAACCGTTTTTGATGCGCCCCACAAGAAAGCTTTTGACGCCTATCTGCGCAGCGGTGAAGACGATGGCCTGCGAGGGCTGGAGTTGGAAGGCAAAGCCATCGAGACAGGCACGCCGACGATCGAGCGCATTTCAATTCCGTTGCATGAACTTTCCGCTTTGCCAAAAGCGTCGCAACGCCTGTTGGATGACAGCGCATTTGACATTGAGGCCTGGTTGGCGGGACGTATCGCAGACAAGTTTGCCCGCGCCGAGGCTGCGGCCTTTATCAATGGCGACGGTGTGGACAAGCCGATGGGCATCATGACCCATCCGTCGGTGGATGACGCCAGTTGGTCTTGGGGCAACCTAGGCTATGTGGCGACTGGTATGGACGGCGATTTTGACGGTGGGGATGCGATCATCGATTTGGTCTATGCGCTTGGCGCACAGTATCGCGCCAACGCCAGCTTTGTGATGAACTCAAAGTCCGCGGGTGCGGTGCGCAAGCTCAAGGACGCAGATGGCCGCTTCCTTTGGTCGGATGGTTTGGCGGCCGGTGAGCCGGCACGCTTGCTTGGCTATCCGGTGCTGATCGCCGAGGACATGCCCGACATCGCCAGCGGGGCGGATGCGATTGCCTTTGGTGATTTTGCAGCTGGGTACACGGTGGCAGAGCGCCCTGATCTGCGTGTTCTGCGTGATCCGTTCAGCGCCAAGCCGCATGTGATGTTTTACGCCACCAAACGCATTGGCGGCGACGTCAGTGATTTTGCGGCGATCAAACTCCTGCGCTTTGCGCTGAGCTGATTATCGGGTGGGTCGGGCGGGTCATGCCGCCTGATCCGCGCGCGCGGGACGTCCTTGCGTTGTCTGGTAAACCCCCTCCGTTCAAGCAACGTGAAGGCGCGCGTCAAAGTTGAGTAACGAGATTTTCGGAGTGATTCCATGATGTTGGTCGAAGAGACTTCGGTGCCGGTTGCGGCGCTTCCGATTGCGGAATTCCGCGAACACTTGCGGCTTGGCACAGGATTTGCCGAGGATGGTTTGCAGGACACTGTGCTGGAGAGCTTTCTGCGTGCCGCGATGAGCGCTTTGGAGGCCCGTACTGGCAAGGTGCTGTTGAACCGAGCCTTCGGGTGGACCCTAGAGGCATGGCGGCGCTTGGATACACAGACCTTGCCCGTTGCGCCAGTGACGGCGTTGACGGAGGTCAGTTTGACCAATCGCGCGGGAGAAGAAGTGACGGTGGCTTCTTCAAGCTATCGGTTGGTGGCCGACGCGCAGGCGCCTCAAATACGCGCTACGTTGGCTTGCTTGCCCCAGATTCCCGAAGGGGGAACGGCGAAAGTGCGGTTTGAAGCCGGATTTGGCGCGGCGTGGGCGGATGTTCCCGTAGATTTGCAACAAGCCGTGCTGATGTTGGCCGCGCACTATTATGAGTATCGCCACGACACGGCGTTGCAGGGAGGCTGCATGCCGTTCGGTGTTTCAAGCCTGATCGAACGGTATCGTCCGGTGCGGCTTGGTGCGGTGGCAAGTCAATGAGTGCCTTGACGGTGACATTGTCGCGCCAACTTGTGTTGGAGGTTCCTGTGCAAGCGCCTGATGGCGCCGGTGGATATGCGCGAAATTGGCAGGCCCTGGGCACGCTTTGGGCGGAGGTGACGGCGTTAAGTGGACGGGAACGCGATGGCGGCGATGTGTCTATGGCTACGGCGAGATTTCGCATCACCGTGCGTGGTGCGTCTGTGGCGTCGAGCAAACGCCCCGCGCCGGGACAAAGGTTCCGGGATGGTCCACGGGTTTTCACAATCCAATCGGTCAGCGAGCGCGACGCACTGGGGCGATACCTCCAGTGCCTCGCGGTAGAGGAGGTCGTGACATGAGCTATGGCGCGGCGCAGGCCCTCCAACAGGCCGTCTTTGAGAGATTGAGCACCGACGCTGGTGTGATCGCGGAAGTCGGCACGGCCGTCTATGACGCGGTGCCGCAGGGCGGCTTGCCCGATCTTTATGTGAGTTTGGGACGGGAGACGGCGCTGGATCGGTCAGACAAGGACAGCGCTGGAGTGGAGCACCGGTTCGAGATCTCTGTAATTGCGGATCAAGCGGGGTATGTGGGGGCCAAATCGGCAGCCGGTGCGATTTGTGACGCCTTGGTTCATGCCGATCTTACGCTCACGCGGGGGCGGCTCGTCTACCTCAACTTTGATCGCGCGGTGGCGCGTAAAGACACAAGCGCAAACTTGCGCCGGATTGATCTGCGGTTTCGCGCGCGGATCGACGACATGCAACCTTAACAGACGGAGACGGACAATGGGTGCTCAGAACGGCAAGGACCTTTTGATCAAGGTAGATCTAACCGGAGACGGCCAGTTTGAAACGGTCGCAGGACTGCGCGCTTCGCGCATCAGCTTTAACGCTGAAAGTGTTGACGTGACCTCGCTTGAAAGCCAGGGCGGGTGGCGTGAACTGCTGAGCGGGGCAGGGGTGAAAGCCGCCTCGATCAGCGGATCGGGTGTGTTTAAGGACGCCAACACGGATGAGCGCGCCCGTCAGATCTTTTTTGACGGCGAGACGCCTGGGTTTCAGGTGATCATTCCGGATTTTGGCACTGTGGAAGGGCCTTTTCAGATCACAGCGATCGAATATGCGGGCAGCCACAATGGTGAGGCGACTTATGAGCTTTCGTTGTCGTCTGCTGGCGCGCTGACATTTGTGGCGGCCTGAGATGGCCAATCCCTGGGCCGGTGAAGTGGCGATTGAACTGAACGGTGCGCGACATGTGATGAAGCTGACATTGGGTGCGCTTGCAGAGCTTGAAGAGCACTTGGGCGCCGACAGTCTGGTGGCATTGGTTGAGCGGTTTGAGGGCCGCGGGTTTTCGGCGCGCGATGTGAGCGCGTTGATCCTTGCGGGGCTGCGCGGTGGTGGCTGGCAGGGCACTGGCACGGACTTGTCTAACGCGGAGATTGGTGGCGGGCCACTTGAAGCCGCGCGGGCTGCGGCGGTGTTGCTGGCGCGAGCCTTTAGCCTGCCCAGTGACGGGGACACATGAGCCGGTTTGATTGGGGAAGTTTGTTGGGCTGCGCCATGCGGCAATGTCGGCTTCGCCCCGAGGAATTCTGGGCGCTGACACCGGTTGAGTTCGGCGTTTTGTTGGGCACTGACGCGGCAGGTGCAGCGCTGAGCCGTGATGGATTTAAGGCGCTGATGGCGGCGTTCCCGGATCAAACAGACATAGAAGGAACTAGCGATGGATGAGATCGACGGCCTTGAGATGCAAATCGAAGCCTTGGAGGTGACGCTTGGTGATGCAAGCGCCGTCGTTTCGGGATTTGATGGCGAACTGCAACAAATGCGGACGTCGTTGGCGGCGACGGGCACAGACGTGGCAGCGCTGGACAAAGGTATCAGCCGCGGGTTGCGTAAGGCTTTTGATGGTTTGGTGTTTGACGGGAAAAACCTGTCTGACGCGTTGGAAACGTTGGCAAAGTCGATGATTGACGCCACCTACCGTGCCGCGATGAAACCGGTGACGGACCAAGTGGGCGGGCTGATTTCTAGCGCCGTAGGGGGCTTGATGGGCGGCATTTTCCCGTTTGCTGATGGGGCCAGTTTCTCACAGGGACGGGTGCAACCATTTGCCAATGGTGGCGTGGTGTCAGGTCCTGTCGCCTTTCCTATGCGGGGTGGGCTTGGCTTGATGGGCGAGGCGGGCCCTGAGGCGATCATGCCGCTTGCGCGTGGGAGCGATGGCAAGCTGGGCGTGCGAAGTGGTTCAAGCGGAGGATCTGTGAGTGTTGTCATGAACATCTCCACGCCGGATGTGGACGGGTTCCGACGGTCACAGGGTCAAATCGCCACTCAGATGAGCCGCGCGCTCGGGCGTGCACAACGTAACAGATAGGAGGTAAGGCCATGGGATTTCACGAGGTACGATTTCCGGCCAATCTGAGTTTTGGCTCGGTCGGCGGGCCGGAGCGGCGGACAGAGGTCGTGACGCTGGTCAACGGCTTTGAGGAGCGCAACTCGCCCTGGGCACATTCCCGCCGTCGATATGACGCAGGTGTCGGGATGCGGTCGCTGGATGACGTTGAGACGTTGATTGCGTTCTTCGAGGCGCGACATGGCAAGCTGCACGGGTTTCGCTGGAAGGATTGGTCAGACCATCGTAGCTGCGTTTCATCTGCCGACATTGATTACCGCGATCAGGTGATTGCGGTTGGCGACGATGTCACCGACCAATTTCAGTTGATGAAGACCTATCGTTCCGGCGTCCACAGTTATGCCCGTCCAATTTTAAAACCGGTTTCCGGTTCGGTGAAGATTGGCATCTCCGAGGATGAATTGCGCGAGGGCGTGGACTTCGAAATTGAAGAAAGCAGCGGAATTGTCACGTTTGATCACCCGCCAAATGCGGATCGGGAAGTTACCGCTGGGTTTGAGTTCGACGTGCCAGTGCGATTTGACACTGCCCACATTCAAACCAGTGTGGCGAGTTTTAAGGCCGGGGATGTGCCAAGTGTTCCTGTGGTGGAGGTGCGGGTCTGATGGCATTTCATGACGGGTTGAAGGCGCATCTTCAAAACGGCACCACCACAGTGGCACGCGCCTGGCAGATCATGCGCAAGGATGGAATGACTTTTGGATTCACGGATCACGATTGTGATTTGGCGTTTGAAAACATGGTCTTTCGCGCCGCTACGGGGTTAAGCGCGACGGCCATCGAGCAGGGCGCCGGGCTTTCTGTGGACAATCTAGAGGCCGTTGGCGTGCTGAGTGATGCCGCCGTGCGGGAAGAGGACATCGATGCCGGTCGGTTTGACGGCGCGCAGGTTACGGCCTGGATGGTGAATTGGAAAAACGTCACCGAAAGGCAGGTGCTGTTTCGCGGTTCAGTCGGTGAGATACGGCGCACAGGTGGGGCCTTTACGGCAGAGCTTCGGGGGGTGAGCGAGACGCTCAATATCCCGCATGGGCGCATCTATCAGAAGCCGTGTTCTGCGGTCCTTGGGGATGGGCGATGCAAGTTCGATGTGACAGCGCTGGGGTTTGTCGAGGACCGCGTAGTGGCGGACGTTGAGGATAGTCGCATCCTGCGATGGGATGGTTTTAACGGGTTTGAACCGGGTTGGTTCACGCGCGGGCGTTTGATTGTTCGCGACGGTGCAGGGGTCGACCTTGACGGGTTGATCAAGGTGGATCGTTTTCTTGAGGGGGGGCTACGTGAGATTGAATTGTGGGAACCTTTGCGCGCTGACCTAAAGTCCGGAGACTTGGTGCGGTTGGTCGCTGGGTGTGACAAGCGATTTGACACGTGTCGGTTCAAGTTCGGTAATCTTCTGAACTTTCAGGGGTTTCCAGACATTCCTGGCGAAGATTGGATCACCAGCTATCCGGTCTCGGAGGCTGACAACAGCGGCGGGAGTTTGCGGTGATGGGCGATCAAGGGCCGCGCGCGGCGGAAATCGCGCACCAATGGATCGGGACGCCCTATCTACATCAGGCAAGCCGAAAGGGCGCAGGTGCCGATTGCCTTGGGCTGATACGCGGGGTTTGGCGTACATTGTATGATCAGGAACCTGAAACACCGCCAGCTTACAGTCGAGATTGGTCTGAACCTGCCGGCACTGAAGCGTTGTGGCGGGCGGCTCGACGCCATTTGACGGCAAAAGAAAAGCATGCGGCGTGGGATGTGGGTGACGTTTTGCTGTTTCGCATGCGTGCTGGGGCAGTCGCAAAGCATATGGGCATATTGGTACGGACAGGCACGGATGCGGCATTTGTACATGCCTACAGCGGCCACGGCGTCGTTGAAAGCGCGCTTGGCACAGCGT
The DNA here is from genome assembly GCF_001292625.1 of Shimia sp. SK013. GTDB lineage: Bacteria > Pseudomonadota > Alphaproteobacteria > Rhodobacterales > Rhodobacteraceae > Shimia. The sequence continues at coordinate 590,184 of NZ_LAJH01000009.1, read as the reverse complement.
GGCGGCGACGGGTTGTCGCGCGGTTTGAGTTTCCAAGGGAGAGTGGCTGATGGCGACGGTAATTTTAGCAGCCGCAGGGGCGGCAATTGGCGGTTCTCTAGGGGGCACGCTGGCGGGAATATCATCGGTGGCAATCGGGCGGCTCGTGGGGGCCACTGCTGGACGGTTGATTGACCAACGCCTGATGGGGGCTGGGTCGGATGTGGTCGATGCGGGAAAAGTGGAACGCTTTCGGTTGACCGGATCAGCCGAAGGGGCAGCGGTCAGGCGCGTCTATGGTCGGATGCGCGTTTCTGGACATGTGATCTGGGCCACGCAGTTCATGGAAAATGTAACCATTACCGGTGGCGGCAAGGGCGCGCCCGTGACGCCCAAGACGCGCGAACACAGCTACACAGTGTCGCTGGCAATCGCGCTGTGTGAAGGGGAAATTGCACGGGTAGGCCGTGTTTGGGCGGATGGCATGGAAATTTCGCCTGAGGATCTGAATATGCACATCCATTATGGCACACCGGACCAGTTGCCGGATGCCAATATGGAAGCGATTGAAGGGGCCGGCGCTGTGCCTGCATTTCGCGGCACCGCGTATGTTGTTTTCGAAGATTTGGAGCTGTCCGCGTTTGGCAATCGCGTACCGCAATTCTCTTTCGAAGTGGTGCGTCTGTCGCCACAGGCACAGGCGAGTGCGGAAAGCGACTATGCGCAAACCGTTCAAGCGGTGTCGCTGGTTCCGGGGACCGGGGAATATGCGCTTGCGACGACGCCGGTCTTTTATCGCCGCGGCCCGGGTGAGGAATGGAACGCCAACGTTAATAGTCCCGCGGGAAAAACAGATTTTGTGAGCTCGATGCAAGCTTTGGACGAAGAATTGCCTAACTGCAAAGCCGCGTCACTCGTGGTGAGTTGGTTTGGCGACGACTTGCGCGCTTCGGAATGCCAATTACGCCCAAAGGTTGAAGACTCTGATGTTGATGGGCGCGATATGCCTTGGAATGTGTCTGGCCTGCCTCGAAGTGGCGCACAAGTCATTGCGCAACTGGATGATCGGCCAATTTATGGCGGCACACCGACGGATACCTCTGTTGTTCAGGCAATCGAGCATATGCGCAACGCTGGTCAGTCTGTGATGTTCTATCCCTTCATTTTGATGGAGCAAATGGCGGACAATGGTTTGCCGGACCCATGGACTGGGGCGGTCGACCAACCGGTCTTGCCATGGCGCGGGCGCATCACCAGCAGCGTTGCGGTCGGATTGGACGAAAGTCCCGACGGTACATTGCAAGCCGAAGACGAAGTCGTGGCCTTTTTCGGGACGGCAAGCGTTGGTGATTTCACCATTGCCGAAGGCTCTGTTGTCTATAGTGGTCCGTCGGAGTGGCGCTATCGTCGGTTCATTCTACACTATGCCGCGCTTTGCGCCGCTGCGGGCGGCGTTGACGCGTTTTGTATTGGGTCTGAGATGCGTGGGCTGACCCAAATTCGAGGTCCAAGTGGATTTCCAGCCGTCGAAGAGCTGCGCAGCTTGGCGGCTGATGTGCGTGAAATTTTGGGCGAGGACACCAAAATCGGCTATGCGGCCGATTGGTCGGAATATTTCGGATACCACCCGCAAGACGGGACTGGCGACGTTTATTTCCATCTCGATCCGCTGTGGTCAGATGAGGACATCGATTTTGTTGGCATCGACAATTATATGCCACTCTCGGATTGGCGTGACGGGCCGGAGCATCTGGATGCGCAAACTTGGACGTCGTTCCATGATCCCGCTTATCTGCGCGCAAACATCGAGGGAGGAGAGGGTTATTCTTGGTTCCATCCGTCTACGGCCACGCGTAAGGCACAACGGCGTGTCGGGATTTCCGATGGCGCACACGCGGAGCCATGGGTTTTTCGATACAAAGACATACGTGGCTGGTGGGCGCATGCACATCACGAACGGATAGGTGGAGTCCGGTCCACCTCCTCAACCGATTGGGAACCGCAGTCAAAGCCGATCTGGTTTACCGAAATCGGGTGTGCAGCCGTCGACAAAGGCACAAATCAGCCCAATGTGTTTTACGACATTCGGTCGTCGGAATCCGGGTTGCCTTATTTCTCAAACGGGGCGCGCGACGATACGATCCAACAAGTTTATATCCAAGCTATGCACTCATATTGGGGGTTGGCTGAGAACAACCCAATTTCAACGCTTTATGCGGCGCCCATGATAGACACGAAGCGGATGTTTGTCTGGGCGTGGGACACGCGGCCGTTTCCGTTTTTCCCCAACAACCGCACGCTGTGGAGCGATGGGCGCAACTATGGGGGCGGGCATTGGATCAACGGGCGCACGGGGAACCGGACACTGGCGTCTGTTGTGGAGGAAATCTGTCTTGCGGCGGGAGTGACGAACTACAAAGTGTCCGGCCTGCGGGGCATAGTGCGCGGCTTTGTCGAAACGGATGTTTCAGACGCACGCTCGGCATTGCAGCCCCTGATGCTGCGCTATGGGTTTGATGCGTTGGAAAGAGATGGGGTATTGTCCTTTGCGATGCGTGGCGACAAAACCGCTGTTCCTCTCAAGGTCGAAGGACTCGCGGTTTCTGAGGATCTGGATGGGGACATAGAAAAACAGCGGGCGCCCGATGCGGAAATTTCAGGCCGTGTCAGGTTGAGTTTTGTCGAGGCTGAGCGAGACTTTGAAGCCTTGTCTGAAGAAGCGATTTTACCGGGGGATGAAAGCCTTGCGGTAACCCAAAGCGAAATCCCTTTGGCTATGACGCGTGTTGAAGGCCGTCAAACTGTGGAACGCTGGTTGGCAGAAGCGCGAGTGGCACGAGATAGCGCTCGGTTTTCGCTGCCTCCTTCGTTGTTGCATTTGGGTGTTGGCGATACGCTGTTTCTGAAGCGGGAGGACAATCTGCAAAGTGCAGAAAGCGACGGTCCGTATCGCATCGACCGTGCGACGCAAAGTGGCGCACAAGTGATCGAAGCCACGCGACAGGAAGACTCGGTCTACGACATATCGCCTTTATCAGAGGAGACTCCGAGAACAATCCCGTTTGTTGCGCCCGTGCCTGTGCAAAGCCTGTTTTTGGATTTGCCTTTGTTGAGGGGGGATGAGGTTGCGCATGCCCCGCATGTCGCAGTGACAGCCCGTCCGTGGCCGGGATCGGTTGCGGTATACGCCGCGGACGGGGATGAGGATTACACGCTCAATAGGTTGGTGACATATCCTGCAGTGATTGGTGTGACTGAAAGCCCGCTTGGCGCGGGGCCGATGGGGCGGTTTGATCGTGGCGCGCCGCTACAAGTTAAAATGTTGACCGGAGAACTGTAGAGCGTCAGCGACACGCGATTGCTAAATGGTGGCAATCTGTTTGCCATTGGTGATGGGACCGCGGACAATTGGGAATTGCTGCAGTTTCAGTACGCGGACGTGTTGGAAGAAAATCGGTATTTGTTGAACAAACGGTTGCGTGGGCAGTTAGGATCGGAAGTTACAACAAACCATGTTTGGCCAGCGGGTTCTTGGATCGTTGGCATCTCCGACGCGGTGACACAGTTGGATCTGACCGCGGCCCTACGCAACGTGGCGCGCCATTACCGGATTGGTCCGGCGGGGCGTGGTTTATCAGATCCGACTTTCACACACTCCGTACAGTCGTTTTCAGGTGTTGGATTGCGCCCTTACGCACCGGTGCATTTGCGGTCACTGAGTGAGATCGGTGGCGGCATGACGCTAGACCGGGTGCGACGAACACGACTTGATGGAGACGGTTGGGAGGCGGCAAACCCTCCGATTGGGGAGGACAACGAGACCTATTTGGTGCGCGTGCGCAGTGGCGTTCAGATTTTGCGTGAAACGGAGGTTGGTCAACCCGTTTGGACATATGCGGCAGGCGAAATGGCGGTGGACGGGGTTTCAGCCGGAGACGTCGTAGACGTCGCACAGATTTCGGCGCGGTTTGGGCCGGGAAAAGCCGCAACGTTTGATCCGGGATTCTGATCGGATCGCGGGAAAGTGAACCGCAGGAACACATCCCGAAATGTGATTGCATGTTTCACGGCTTTGAATTTGCGGGTGGTCACCTATCTGTAGTAGATTGGTGCGGAGATAATGAGGACATCATGGCTGAGTTGAGACCTAAACTGACCGAAATCGACCCGGTGTGGCAGCGCATCACCGATGAGGCGCGTGAGGCTGTTGCCGAGGAACCGCTTATGGGTGGTTTGGTACACGCATGTGTCTTGCACCATGCGTCTTTGGAGCGCGCGTTGAGCTATCGCTTTGCCGCGAAACTGTCATCCAATGAGATGTCGATGGTGATCTTGCGGGAAATCGGGGATGAGGCTTTTGCCTCGTCGCCGGAATTGACCGAAGCGGCGCGTTCGGACCTCATGGCGATCTTTGAGCGTGACCCCGCGTGTCACAGGTTGTTGCAGCCAATCCTTTATTTCAAAGGGTATCAAGCGGTTCAGGCCTATCGCATCGGCCATTGGCTGTGGCAGCAGGGGCGTACGGATCTGGCTTATTTCATCCAGATGCGTGCCAGTGAAATCTTTGGAATAGACATTCATCCTGCCGCTCGGATTGGCAAAGGCATCATGATCGACCATGCGCATTCCATCGTCATCGGTGAGACCGCCGTGGTTGGCGACAACGTGTCGATGTTGCACTCGGTGACGCTTGGCGGGACCGGCAAGGAAGAGGAAGACCGCCACCCAAAAATTGGAGATGGTGTGTTGATCGGTGCCGGCGCCAAAGTGCTTGGCAATATCAAAGTCGGCCACTGCAGCAGGATTGCCGCCGGATCGGTTGTGTTGCAGGAAGTGCCCCCGTGCACCACCGTTGCTGGCGTACCGGCCAAAGTGGTCGGCGAAGCGGGGTGTGATCAGCCTGCCGTCAGCATGGATCAGGATTTTGTGGACTGTTCCAAGGCCTGAATTAGCGGGATTATCAGGGATCAAGGACCGGCAATGCCGGTCCTTTTTTGCGTTTTTGACCTTGATTAGGCCAACATAGCCATCGGGTTTTCCAAATTGTCGACAATGGCTTGCAAGAGCTGTGCACCCAAGGCACCATCGATCACGCGGTGATCAACCGACAATGTCACAGACATGACAGTCGCGACCTCAATCTGACCGCCTTCACCAACAACGGGTTTCTTGGCTCCTGCACCAACCGCAAGAATGGCGCCGTGCGGCGGGTTGATTACGGCGTCGAAATTATCGATCCCGAACATGCCAAGGTTGGAAATAGCAAAACTGCCGCCTTGATATTCGTGAGGCGCAAGTTTGCGGTCACGCGCGCGGGCGGCGAGGTCTTTCATCTCCGCGGAGAGCGTCGAAAGAGATTTGGCATCTGAATCGCGTATCACAGGAGTGAACAATCCGCCTTCGATGGCCACGGCGACCGCGACATCTGAAGGTTTCAGGCGCAAGATGCGGTCATTGGCCCAAACCGCGTTGGACTCGGGCACTTGTTGCAACGCAAGCGCGCAGGCCTTTATGATAAAGTCGTTCACCGACAGTTTCACACCACGCTTTTCCAACTGACCATTCAGCTGTGCTCGGAAGGACAAAAGGGCGTCCAGTTGGATATCACGGCGCAGATAAAAATGCGGGATCGATTGTTTGGCTTCGGTCAGGCGTGCTGCAATGGTTTTTCGCATGCCGTCCAGGGCGACTTCTTCGGTTTCGCGGTCTTCATACATGCGCAGCACGGTGTCTGTGGCTGGTCCGGATGCCAAAGCTGCTGCTTGGGCGCTTGCCGCGCCGCTTGGCACCGGTTTCATTTGCACTGCAGGTGATGAGGCCGTGGTGCCTTCCACATCTGCTTTGACAATGCGACCTCGCGGGCCGGAGCCTGTGACCAAGGCAAGGTCTATGCCCTTGTCGGCGGCGATGCGCCGCGCGAGGGGTGACGCAAAAATGCGCGCGCCGTCCGCAGACATAGGCGCGCTTGGAGCTGGGGCAGGCGCGTCGGAGCCCCCTGCGGGAGCCGCCTCCTTGCCAGAGTCAGCGGCCGGGGCCGCTTGCGGCGCCGTCGTCGGCGTGGCGCCAATGTCGTCTGCCGTTTCACCGTCTGTCAGCAGGACGGCGATGGGCGAGTTGACCGCAACGCCTTCGCTGCCTTCGGCGACGAGGATCTTACCGATAACGCCTTCGTCCACGGCTTCGAATTCCATGGTCGCCTTGTCAGTTTCGATCTCGGCAATCAGGTCGCCAGAGGAGATTTCGTCGCCTTCTTTGACCAGCCATTTGGCCAGGGTGCCTTCTTCCATAGTGGGGGAGAGGGCGGGCATGAGGATTTCTGTGGGCATTGTGCTCAATCCTTCTCAATCACTCGAATGGTTGCATGGGGGTTTTCGCCGACAGCAATGCAATAAGTATGCGCGTCTTTGTGTGAATCTAGAAGATTCCTACGAACCAAACTGCCTTTTCGTCGATTCAGATAGCAGGCAATGGTCTCTTGGTCTGTCAAAGACGTTTTGGCCAAAAGACACTTGGTGGCTTGAATTGCATCCTGTTCACCCATTTGGTGAAAGGGAACCTCAAAAAGGCCTATTTCCTCAAGGCTCTGCATTATGCGTATTTCCCATACTTTTGCCATGATCTTACCGATAGGTCACTTGCTTCACCGCCGCGACGACTTCATCCGTGGTCACCAGCGCCAGTTTTTCGAGGTTGGCGGCGTAGGGCATGGGCACGTCTTTGCCAGCGCAGTTGATCACCGGTGCGTCTAGGTAATCAAAAGCGCGTTGCATGATCGTGGCCGAAAGATGGTTGCCTATGGAGCCAACAGGGAAGCCTTCTTCGACGGTTACGCAGCGGTTGGTTTTCATCACCGACGCAATCACCGTGTCATAGTCGATCGGGCGCAGGGTACGAAGGTCGATGACTTCGGCGGAAATGCCGTCCTCGGCGAGTTTGTCTGCGGCTTCGAGCGCATATTGCATACCGATGCCAAAGCTGACGATGGTCACATCGCTGCCTTCGCGCCAGATGCGAGCCTTGCCAAAGGGGATGGTGAAGTCGTCGATGGCTGGCACCTCAAAGCTGCGGCCATAGAGAATTTCGTTTTCGAGGAAAATCACCGGGTTGGGATCGCGAATTGCCGATTTCAACAGGCCTTTGGCATCCGCCGCCGAGTAGGGCATCGCGACCTTGAGGCCGGGGATCTGGGCATACCAAGCGGCAAAGTCGTGGCTGTGCTGCGCCCCAACGCGGGCGGCGGCGCCATTGGGGCCGCGAAATACCATCGGGGCGCCCATTTGACCGCCGGACATATAGAGCGTTTTGGCGGCCGAATTGATAATTTGGTCAATGGCTTGCATGGCGAAGTTGAATGTCATGAATTCGACAATCGGGTTCAGACCGCCAAAGGCCGCGCCAACGGCGATGCCCGCAAACCCGTGTTCGGTAATCGGTGTGTCGATGATGCGTTTGGCGCCAAACTCATCCAGCAAACCTTGACTGACTTTGTAGGCGCCCTGATATTCGGCGACCTCTTCACCCATGAGGTACACAGATTCATTGGCGCGCATTTCTTCGGCCATGGCATCGCGCAACGCTTCCCGCACTGTCGATGTTTTCATAGGTGTGCCTTCGGGCCAGTCAGGCGACAGATCCGGCTTTGGTGCTTCGGGCGGTGCTGCGCGGGCAGGAGCGGCCGCCTCGGAGCCTCCGGTGGAGGCCGTCTTGGTACCCGCGTTGGCTGCGGGCGCAGCCTCCAAGGCACTCACGTCTTCGCCTTCCTCGGCCAAAATGGCGATGGCGGTGTTTACAGCCACACCCTCGCTGCCCTCAGCTACGAGTATCTTGCCGATGACGCCTTCGTCCACGGCTTCGAATTCCATAGTCGCCTTGTCGGTTTCGATTTCGGCAAGGATATCGCCGGATTTCACTGTGTCGCCTTCTTTGACCAACCATTTGGCCAGAGTGCCTTCTTCCATGGTTGGGGAGAGGGCGGGCATAAGAATTTCAGTAGCCATAAATTTGTCCTCTCGTCCTTAAGCGTAAATGTCTGTCCACAGTTCTGCCTCGTCAGGCAGGGGACTTTCTTTGGCAAATTCAGCACTGGCATTGACGATGGCTTTGATGTCCTTGTCGATAGCCTTCAGGTCATCCTCGGACGCATGTTTGCCGGTCAACAGAAGCTGGCGCACGTTTTCGATAGGATCACGTTCCTCGCGCATTTTCTGCACCTCTTCGCGGGTGCGGTATTTGGCGGGATCCGACATTGAGTGACCACGGTAGCGGTAGGTTTTGATTTCTAGGATATAGGGGCCTTTGCCAGAACGGCAGTGTTTAACGGCGCGTTCACTGGCATCCTTGACCGCGAGAACATCCATGCCGTCGACCATTTCGCCGGGAATTCCAAAGGCTTCGCCGCGTTTGTAGATGTCTTGTGACGAGGTGGAGCGGGCTTGCGCTGTGCCCATGGCGTATTGGTTGTTTTCAATCACGAAGATACAGGGCAAGTCCCACAACGCCGCCATGTTGAAGGTCTCATAGACCTGGCCCTGGTTCGCGGCGCCGTCGCCAAAATAGGTGAAGGTCACACGGCCATTGCCGTTGTATTTGTCAGCAAAAGCCAACCCGGCGCCGAGCGGCACTTGCGCGCCCACAATGCCGTGGCCGCCGTAGAAATGTTTCTCCTTGGAGAACATATGCATCGAGCCGCCCTTGCCTTTGGAGTAGCCACCCGCGCGGCCGGTGAGTTCGGCCATCACGCCATTGGCATCCATGCCACAGGCCAGCATATGGCCGTGGTCACGGTAGGAGGTGATGCGTTTGTCCCCATCTTCTGTGGCGGATTCCAATCCCACAACAACAGCTTCTTGGCCGATGTAGAGGTGGCAAAAACCGCCGATCAGGCCCATGCCGTAAAGTTGGCCAGCCTTTTCCTCAAAACGACGGATCAACAACATGTCGCGGTAGAACCGGGTCAGTTCTTCACCAGACACATTGGATTTGGTGGTTGCGCGCTTGGCAGCCATGACACTCCTCCCAGGCAGATAGTTTAGCCTTAAACTAGCTTGACCAAAAGCCTAGCGGAATGCCCCTTGTGTGGCGAGAGGAAAAAATGTTTTAGGTCAGCGGGATGCGCAAAATCAGCGAATGACGATTTCGTCAGCGCGCAAAAGGCCGAGAACGTCGCGGGCCTGTTGGTCGAGCAAATCCAGATCAAGATAAATGTCGGACAAGCGGCGCGTAAGGTTTTCCATGCGCGCAACTTCGGCCTGCAGAACCGCCAGTTCGGTCTCAAGTTGACCCTTGGCTGCAGCTATTTCGACGCGCCGAAACAGACCGAAGTCTCCCTGCACCGCGGCAAAAATAAAGTAGGTCGAGACAGCAAACGCCAGCCCGAAAAATACAAGCGCACCAAGGGCGGGACGTGATTTTTTTGCTGTCATTTCTGCCTCTTATGCGCCTCTGTTTGAGCGCTTTTGATGGACTATACCCGAAGGGATTCGCCCTGTGAATCCCTTATCGTCACGAAACGTCAAATAAGTAATGACGTGACGGTAGAGTTGGCAGGTCGATTTGGGGGCTGCAGGTTTGGCCCAATCGGGAGGAGTGTAGAATGAATTCAGAACCTGTTTCGCGGCTTGGCACGCATGATGTTTTTAACCAACCAGAGCCCAAGCGGGCCAAGGATTATTGGAGGATGGATCGCGCTGTTCAGGAGCATGCCGAGGCCGCAGGAGCGCGGACATCGCACCTCGCGCAGGTTGGGGCCGCTTGGGGCGGCGAGACGCTTCAGCAGGCGGCTGAGGACGCGCGGAGGGATTTGCCTAGGCTGAAGCTGTTTGATCGCTCGGGGCGGCGTGTGGACGAGGTCGAATTTCATCCTGGCTATCATGCGTTGATGGCTGCGGGGCTAGAGGCGGGGTATGCGTCTGTCGCTTGGGATGATCAGGCAGGCGGGCATGCGACCCATGCGGCGTTGGTCTATTATCAAGCGCAGTTGGAGCCGGGCGTGGCGTGCCCCTTGACCATGACCTACGCAGCGGTGCCGGCATTGGCGGCGGCACCTGAGTTGGACAAGTTATGGACTCCGCGTTTGACATCAGGGGCTTATGACCCGTCTCTCAAGCCAATCGAGGCAAAGCTTGGCGCCACTTTGGGCATGGCGATGACGGAAAAACAAGGCGGGTCAGACGTGCGCGCCAACACAACAGTGGCGCATCGGGATGGGGACCATTATCGCCTGCGTGGGCACAAATGGTTCTGTTCGGCGCCGATGTGTGACGGGTTTTTGACCCTTGCGCAGACAGACGCGGGGTTGACGTGTTTTCTGGTCCCGCGATGGCTGGACGGTGAGCGAAATAGTATGCGCCTTCAACGGCTTAAGACCAAGTTGGGCAATCAGGCAAATGCCAGTTCCGAGATCGAATATCATGATGCCTTGGCCTATCGCGTTGGTGATGAAGGCGCGGGTGTGCGCACGATTATCGAGATGGTGCATCACACGCGGCTGGACACGGTTCTGGCGCCTGCGGGGCTGATGCGGGCGGCTTTGGCAGAGGCGCATTGGTGGGTGAATGGCCGGTCTGTCTTCCAGAAAAGACTGATAGATCAGCCGCTTATGCGCTCGGTTCTCGCAGATCTTGCGGTTGACACCGAGGCCGCGTTGTCCGTCGGAATGATGCTGGCGGCGGCTTTTGATCGGGACGATGACGAGAGCCGCGCCTTTGCGCGTATCGGTGTGGCATTGGCGAAGTATCTTAACAACAAGCGGTGTATCGGTGTGATCGCTGAGGCGATGGAGGTGCTGGGTGGCATGGGCTACATTGAAGAGACGCCGATGCCGATGATTTACCGCGAGGCGCCGCTCAATGGCATCTGGGAAGGATCCGGAAATGTCATTTGTTTGGATGTACTTAGAGCGTTGATGCGGGAACCTGCGGCGGGTGAGGCTTTGATGAATGTGCTGCACTCCGTGGTCGGGTCCGACGCGCGGTACGATGCTGCTTTGCAGGCCCATACCGCGCGCTGGCCGCGCCTTCCGGCGGAGGCTGAGGCACGGTGGTTCACAGAAAGCCTGGCCAATTTGCTGACCGCAGCGAGCCTGATCAAAGCGGCGCCGTCGGCCGTGGCCGAGGGGTTTGTGACGTCTCGTGTTGTTGGTGATCGGGGCAGTTTTTCTGGCGCGGTTTCGGGGCTGCAAGTGGACGACATTTTGGCGCGTTTGGCGGTCGGTTAACCTTTGGAGACGCGGCTTTGGGCCTGTCGGTAATACGTCGGTATCACGGCTGCATCGCGTCGGTGCGGTTTCTCAAGGTTCTGTTTTGGCACAGTGTTAAGGCGGCGGTCGTTGGTGCGGATAGATTATTGAACCGTGAACACCCTGCGCGGAGAGTTCACGGTTTCCTAACCCTGTTTCCAAACACGCTTTGTGCAAATGGAAAGGCGCCCCAAAAATTGGAGCGCCTTTCATAGGTGCAGCAGATTGTCGGGATTAACCGGCGATCGAAGCCTGATAGATGCTGTCAATGGAGCCAGCAATTGTGTCGTTGAATTCGGCGTCAGACTGCTGCGTGCTCAGACCTTCGGTCAGGGCACGCGAGAAGCTGGCGATCATGCCGGTGTTCTTAGACAGTTTGGCGTTGGCGTCGTTGCGGGAATAGCCGCCGGACAGAGCCACCACTTTCATCACGCGGGGATGGTCCACGAGCGATTTATACTGGTTGGCTGTGTTGGGCAGCGTCAGTTTCAGCATGACTTGCTGGTCAGCTGGCAGGGCGTCCAGAGCGGCGGTCAGTTCCGCGAGAAGGATGTCCTCGGCTTCGGATTTGTCGGCGATGGAAATCGTCACTTCGGGCTCGATGATGGGCATCAGGCCGTGGGAGATGATCTGTTCACCCATCATGAATTGCTGTGCGACGATGGCGCGGATGCCACCGGTGTTGGCTGCGGAAATCACCGAGCGCATTTTGGTGCCGAACACGCCTTTGGCGGCGGCGCGTTCGCACAGCGTGTCGAGTTGCGGCATCGGCTTCATCAGCTGTACGCCGTTTTCTTCGGCCTCAAGACCTTTGTCGACTTTGAGGAAAGGCACGACGCCTTTTTCTTCCCACATGTAGGTCGGGGTTGGCTTGCCTGCGATGTCGCGGTCCATCGTCATTTCAAACAGGATCGCGCCAACAACTTTGTCGCCGCTAAAGGCAGGGGCCTCGGCGATGCGGGCGCGCATGCCGTGGATCAGGTCATACATTTCTGCATCCGAGCTGTAGGCATCGGCGGTGACGCCATAAAGACCCAAAGCTTTGGGGGTCGACCCGCCGCTTTGGTCAAGTGCTGCGATGAAGCCTTGTCCGGCGGAGATCTTTTGAGCTTGAGCTTCGTTTGACATGGGTAACCCCGTAAAATGGTTTTTAAGAAAGGCATTTAGCCCCTTTGCCCTGCGTCATAGATCAGCAGGGCAAGGGTTTCAATTATGGTGGCGCTAGCGAGATTTAATTTGAGTCTCGGCTTAATTGTTGCGCCAATTATGGTCAGTTTTCGGGCAGGTGTTAGCGGTTCAGAGCGGCCACACCGGGTAACTCTTTGCCTTCCATCCATTCCAGAAAGGCGCCACCGGCGGTGGAAATATAGGTGAAGTCGGCGGCCGCGCCGGACGCGTTGAGCGCAGCCACGGTGTCACCGCCACCTGCGACCGAGATCAGCGCGCCGGATTTGGTGAGCGCTGCGGCCTGAACTGCGGCGGCGTCTGTGGCGGCATTGAAAGGCTCGATTTCAAACGCCCCCATGGGACCGTTCCAGATCAGGGTTTTGCTGGCGTCAAACACCTTGGCAACTGCGGCTACGGTGGCCGGACCCGCATCAAGGATCATGGCGTCGGCCGGACAGGCATCGGCAGCCACGGTTTCGTTGGCGGCATTGGCGGCAAATTCGCGCGCCACAACCACGTCGGTTGGCAGCACGATGTTGCAACCGGCCGCCTTGGCCTTGGTCATGATCTCGGACGCGGTGTCGGTCATGTCATGTTCCGCCAGCGATTTTCCGACGTTGATGCCTTGGGCCGCAAGGAAGGTGTTGGCCATGCCGCCACCGATCACAAGATTGTCGACCTTGCCCACGAGATTGCCGAGCAGTTCGAGCTTGGTGGAGACTTTGGCGCCGCCAACCACGGCGGTCACGGGGCGGACGGGCGTGCCTAATGCGCCTTCAAGCGCAGAGAGCTCGGCCTGCATCAAGCGACCGGCACAGGATGGCAGGGCATGGGCGAGACCGCAGGTGGAGCTGTGGGCGCGGTGGGCGGCCGAGAAGGCGTCGTTGCAGAACACATCGCCAAGCGCGGCCATTTGCGCGGTCAGGTCGTCGTCGTTTTTGGTTTCGCCCGCGTGGTAGCGAGTGTTTTCCAGCAAGAGCACTTGGCCGTCCGCCATGGCGTTGATGGCGGCATCGGCGGCTGGGCCAACGCAATCGGCCGCAAACATCACGGTGGTGCCAAAAGCTGTTTCCAGCGCAGGGACCAGTTGTTGCAGCGACATCTCGGGGACGCGTTCGCCTTTGGGCCGGCCAAAGTGCGCCAGCAGGATTGGCTTGCCGCCCGCTTTGAGAATGTCGCGCACAGTGGGGACAATGCGGTCAATGCGGGTGGTGTCGCTCACCTCTCCGTCAGCGACGGGGACGTTGATATCAACGCGGGTGAGGACATTCTTGCCCGCAAGTTCCATCTGATCGAGGGTTTTCCAGGCCATTGGGTCTCTCCGCTTTAAAATATCTGGCTCTTTCCTAGCGCAATCAGGGCAGGGGTCAATGCGGTCTCTTGGCTTTCTGGCAAGCCGCGATTACCTTGCGGCCAAAGTTAGATAGTGGAGAGCCCAATGGCCGATATCAAAGACCCCAAAAACACCATCCTGATGGAACTCAAAGACGGCACTGTTGTCATCGAACTGATGGCGGATGTGGCGCCCGGTCACGCAGCGCGCATGAAAGAGCTGGCGCGGTCGGGTCAGTATGACAACGTGGCGTTTCACCGTGTGATTGACGGTTTCATGGCGCAGACGGGCGATGTGGCCAATGGCAACATGGAAAAAGATTTCAACCTGCGTATGGCAGGCACGGGTGGGTCTGACTTGCCGGATCTGGCCGCTGAATTTTCCAAGCTGCCGCATGATCGTGGCACTTTGGGTGCGGCGCGTAGCCAGAACCCCGACAGCGCGAATTCGCAGTTTTTCATCAACTTCAAAGACAACCATTTCCTGAACGGCCAATACACCGTTTATGGCCGCGTGATTTCCGGCATGGACCATGTGGATGCGATCATGAAGGGCGAGCCACCTGCGAACCCGGATCGTATGGTGTCGGTCAAGGTGGCTGCAGATGTTGATGCGTAATCTGGTTGCAGCCTTTGCTCTGATGGCGGCGCCTGCGCTGGCCACGGAGATGACCATTGAGGTCGAAGGTTATTCCAACGGCACGATCACCATTGATCTGCTTGAGGATGTGGCGCCGAACCACGTTGAGCGTCTAAGTACGCTGGCCAATGAAGGGGCTTATGATGGCGTGGTGTTTCACCGCGTGATTGAAGGCTTTATGGCGCAGACTGGCGATGTGCAGTTTGGCAAGATGGGTATGGACATGCGTCGCGCGGGCACCGGCGGGTCAAGCTATCCTGATCTGGCTCAAGAGTTCTCGGATGAGAATTTTGATCGCGGCGTGGTTGGCATTGCGCGGTCGCAAAGCCCTGACAGTGCAAACTCGCAATTCTTCATTATGTTTGAAGAAGGCGCGTTCCTGAACGGTCAATACACTGTGGTTGGTCGCGTCACCGACGGCATGGACGTTGTGGACGCGATCAAACGCGGCCACCCGCGCACCGGAGCGGTGACGGGTCAGCCGGATGTGATGAAGAAAGTCACTGTATCTGAGTGATTGGATGCGGGTTCGATTGAAAAGGCCGGAGCAATGCTCCGGCCTTTTTTGTTGTAAAAACCCTGTCACAAGCGCGTGTGGGGGCTGGATTGGACACCATGTTTCGGCGCAGCCTGAGACCAGCGACAGGAGGACCCCATGCGTTTGACGTCTTTGAAGTGCCATGTGCTTGTGCTGGCCATAGCGGCTTTGGCTATGCCAATGGCCGCGCTGGCGGATCCGAATTTTTGGAAACATGAGTGGCCGGAGACGGATTTTAGCCGCACCTCTGTGCCGCATTGGGGAGAGGTTTTGTCTGGTGGGCCGCCAAAAGACGGCATTCCGGCGCTGTCTGATCCGGAGTTTATGCGTGTCGGTCAGGAAGGCAGAATTGGAGACACCGAACCTGTGGTCACGCTGGAGATCGCGGGCGCTGAGCCGCGGGCGTATCCGATCCGGTATCTGACATGGCATGAGATCGTGAACGATACGGTGGGCGGGGTGCCGGTGGCGGTGACGTTCTGTCCATTGTGCAATTCGGCAATGACCTTTGATCGTCGCGCCAAGGGCAAAACGCTGACATTTGGTGTGTCAGGCAAGCTGCGAAATTCGGACATGATAATGTATGACCGCGAGACCCAAAGCTGGTGGCAGCAGGCCATCGGCGAAGGCATTGTCGGGGAGATGAATGGCGTCAAGCTGGTCGCGTTGCCGACATGGATGGAAAGCTGGGCGCAGTTTAAAGACCGGCACCCTGACGGGTTGGTGATGGCTGAGCCTGCGTTTGGGCGGCGCTATGGGGCGAACCCTTATGTGAGTTATGACAGCTCATCGCGGCCGTTTCTTTATAATGGTGAGTTGCCGCCGCACAATATCCCGGCGCTGGAGCGCGTGGTGCGGGTAGGGGATCGGGCCTGGCCAATGACGCGATTGGCAGATGTCGGTTTGGTGCGCGAGGCGGACGTTGAAATCGAGTGGAAGGCTGGTCAGGCCAGCGCTTTGGATTCGACCACGATTGCCCGTGGACGCGACGTTGGCTCTATCCGGGTGCGCGACAAACAGGGGCGTGATGTGCCGCATGACGTGATGTTTGCCTTTGCGTTTCACGCCTTTTGGCCGGATGGGCAATGGATGTTGGGGCAATGACTTGGGTGATATTCAACTGAAACGTTGATTTTTAAGGGATTTTCAAGTGAACTGGGGCGAACGCGCCGTTTGATTGGAGGTCCGATGGACACTCACCTAACTGCTGAGGCAATGTCACATATGCCGTTCTGGGTCACGGGCCCGCTCCAAACCGATGGGTTTATGTGGGTCGTGGGATTAGTGCTTATCGGCGCTTTGGTCGGATTTGGAGCGCTCTACTTTACCATTCAATCGATACCGGATCGGATGGCCACGGGCATGCACAAGGTCCAGGGTCAACTGGTGAGCGTGCTCGGGCTGATCTCGCTTTTCACTATGAACAATGCGTTTTGGATTGTGGCTATTTTGATTGCCGCAGTGCCATTGCACGAGGTTTTTCCAAGTGCGAGGCTCAAGGATGCCCTGCCGGATGCGGCGGGTAAAGACGGTTTAAACATCGCAGAGGAGGTGGCTGATGCTTGAGCTGATCTTCTCCGCCCTTGTGACAATCCTGCCGGATTACCTGTACCGCCGATACCGCCAAGGCAAGCGGATGGGTCATGAAATAACCTTGTTTAATGTCTGGTATGAGCTTCGGTGGGGGCTGACCTCATGCGGGGTTCTGGCGATCGCGCTTATCACTGTGATTTTCCATTTTCATCCCACGGCGATCACGGTGCAGTCCCCGTTCCGGACCGTGAGTGTCCTGTCGGAGCGGGCCGGACGTGTGGCCGAGGTTTATGTGACAAACAACGCTGCGGTGGCTGAGGGTGACGCTTTGTTCCGGCTCGACACCAGTCGACAAGAGGCCGCCGCCGAGACCGCGCGGCGCAGTATTGCCGAAGTGGATGCGGCGTTGTTGCTGGGGCAGTCCGAGATTGCGGCCGCGCGTGGGCAATTTGACACCGCCGGAGCGGTTTTGGCGCAGGCCGAGGATGATTTGGCGCGACGAACAGAAATTGCCGAGCGCAACAATACGGTTGTCAGCGAACAGGAGTTGCAGCGTCTTGAGCGGGCAGTTTTGCAGGCCACAGGAGCACGGGACGCGGCGCTGGCCACATGGGATGCGGCGCGCACGCGGGTCAATGATGTTCTACCCGCCCAACGTCAGCGGGCGCTTGCACAGCTTGCGGAGGCGGAGACAGAAATCCAGCTGTCGACCGTATATGCCGAGGTCGCGGGGACGGTCACACAGTTTCTTCTCAAACCCGGAGATCTGGTCAATCCGATTTTGCGTCCCGCCGGTATCCTTGTGCCGGACGTCACCGGCCAGGGGCGGTTCGTGGCCTCGTTCAAGCAGATTTCTGCGCCTGTTCTGGTGCAGGGAATGCTGGTGGAAATTGCCTGTGCCTCCAAACCGATGGAGGTGATCCCAATGGTGATTGCAGAGCGGCAAGGCGTGATCGCAGGCGGGCAATTCCGTCCGGGGGATACGCTGGTGGACAGTCTGGATCGCCGCAGGCCGGGGACCGTAACGGTGTTTCTTGAGCCAGTGTTCAAAGGCCATACCGACGGTGTTTTGCCGGGGAGCCAATGCGTTGGCGTGGCCTATAGCAATCGCGGAATGGCGATTGAGGCGGGAGACATTCAAGGTTTTGGTGGTGTCGTGGCCAGCGTTGTCGACGGCATGGGCATTGCCAATGCGATCATCATGCGGGCGCAGGCAGTCTTGTTGCCGGTAAAAGCCTTGGTGTTTTCCTAGAGGGGACCGGCGGGTGTTGCCGCGGTTGCCGCGTTGGAGACCATGGTCTGAAATGCGGAAAACAGACGGCGCATGTGGCGGTCTTTGTAGGGAAAGATTTCCAGCGGTTCCATGTTGTGCACGATCAGCACGTTGTCGACCTCAAACACCACAAGGTTACCGTCTGTGTCCTCGGCGCAGTCGATGCCGAAATAGTCGAGTCCAAACGTGTCAGTGAGTTTGCGCAGGACCTTGGCGTGCCGTGTGCAGAAATCATCTTCAAAACTGTCCATGAACGCGGCTTCTTCATCGCGTTTGGCTTGTGATTTATCCATGTCGGCGTTCATATACCAGACGTCCCATCGGGCCGCGATGGCGAGGTGCGCAGGGAAGGGGTGACCGTCGATAAAAACCACCCGTTGTTTTCGAAAGAGACCGTCGGCGGGAGTCGCGTAGTCAAAGAATTCCGAAGCAAAGAAAAGGGTGTCGGGATGGCGTGACAGATAAGCGACCAGATCATCGGATGATGTGAGTTTTTCCAACCCAAGACCGGCGTGGGAGCCGTGCGGGCGAATGATGTTGGGGTAAACGCCGATGGGGGCGGCGTTTTGCGTGGGCAAATCAACCAGCTGGTCCTGGGTAAACCGTGCGGTTTTGGCGGTACGCAGGCCGATGGTGTCGCCCAGCAGCACAGGCAGAGCGTCGCGTGCGGGTTTGACCAGTTTTGGCGGCAGGTTCAGCACGGTTTTGCCGGTGTTTGCGGTCAGTGTGCGCACAGCGTCAAAGAAGGCGTCTGTCGTCAGGCTTTCAGAGCTGCCAGCGCAAAAGGCAACGTCGTGATCGGGCAGATCGGCGGGGGTGCTGTGGGGGGCTGGATAGAAGGTGATGACCTCGAATGCAGGCGAGTCGAGCAGAAATTCGATGGGCGTGTTCTTACCAAACGCCTTGGGTTCGGCAAAGACCAGAACACGGGTTTGCGGGGCGATCTGTCGGTTGATGGAGAAACTGCGGTGGCTTTGCAGCGCTTTGTCCTGAAAGTCGCGGCCAAGGGCGGCGTTGCCTTGCATTTGCGCAATGATGGAAAGGTCCATGAGCGCGCCGCTGGTGTTGGTGCCCTGCAACATCTGATCCAGACAGGATTGCTGTAGCGCAGACAGGTCTGCACCTGCGTAGGCCAATTTTGACAAATGGGCGAGGCCGAGTCTGACTTGCGGTTCCATTCTGGCTCCTGAGTTTTATGTCAGGATGGACATCGCAGTTTTTGGTTAATGAAGCGTGGATCAACGCGCGTAATGCACGCAGATCGCAGTTTATAGATGCGCCGCCTGACGCATCGGTAGGCGGCGCATGGATTGGAAAGACACGGTGTCAGTCTTCGGACCCGAGGGTCTTCCACAAAATGCCGCCGATGGCAGCGCCAAGCAGAGGAGCAACCCAGAAAAGCCAGAGCTGGGCCAAAGCCGGGCCGTCCGCAAAGAGCGCGACGCCAGTGGAGCGGGCGGGATTGACTGAGGTGTTGGTCACTGGAATCGAGATCAGGTGGATCAACGTCAGGCCAAGACCAATCGCGATCGGGGCAAAGCCCGCTGGTGCACCCTTGGAGGTTGCGCCCAGAATGATGAAGAGGAAGGCTGCCGAGAGCACGACTTCGATCACCAACGCGGATGTCATGGAGTAGCCACCCGGAGAGGCCGCACCATAGCCGTTGGAGGCAAAGCCACCGACGCCTGCGAAATCCGGGCCGCCAGAGACAATCACAAATAGGACAATCGCCGCCATAATGGCGCCCGTGACCTGCGCGCCCCAATAGGGGAGCAGATCTTTGGCTTCAAATTTGCCAGCCACCACAAGGCCAAGGCTTACCGCAGGATTGAAATGGCCGCCTGAAATGTGGCCCACCGCATAGGCCATTGTCAAAACTGTCAGGCCAAACGCAAGGCTAACGCCGAGCCAACCGATGCCGACATCTGCTACGCCAGCGGCAAGTACCGCGCTGCCGCAGCCGCCAAAGACCAGCCAGAATGTGCCGATAAATTCGGCGCCTAGTTTCTTAAACATGTTGTCCCTCCGAACACTTTAAAAGTGTCTTGAGTGTAGGCGCAAAATCAAAAAACGAGTAAGGGGAAGTTTTCCGCCCAGATGCCACAACATATGAGGCGAAGGGTCGGACATAAAAAAGGCGCCCTATTGGGCGCCTTTAAACGTGTGGATGTGAGGTGAAGTCAGTCTGCTTTGGCAGGCTTGGCCGCTGGCGCTGCGGCAGGTGCGGGGATCGCAGTTTTGCCGCCGTTGAGCGGATCGTCCTGACGCTGAACGGAGCCCTCAAAGTGGGCGCCGCTTTCGATGGCGATGGTCTTGTGGATAATGTCGCCTTCGACGCGGGCGGTCGAGGTCAGGCGCACTTTGAGGCCGCGCACGCGACCGACGATGCGGCCGTTGACCACAACATCATCCGCGATCACCTCGCCTTTGACGGTGGCGCTTTCGCCGACAGTCAGCAGGTGCGCGCGAATGTCGCCTTCGACGGTGCCTTCGACAACGATGTCACCGGTGGTGCGCATGTTACCCGATACGTGCAAATCGGAAGACAGTGTCGACGCCGGCGGTTTGGCCTTGGGCGCAGAACTGGATTTGAATTCGCTGGCTTTGGCCGGAGCGGGCGGAACGGCAGCGGTGTCTTTGGTTGCGGGGTTTGTCGCAGCGTCAGATTTCGGTGCGGGGTCGTTGATTTTGCTTTTAGAAAACATTCTGTCCAGCCTTGATAAAAGTCATCGGGTTTACAGCGCGGCCATTGACGCGCACTTCGTAGTGCAGATGCGTGCCGGTCGAGCGTCCAGAGTTGCCCATATCACCTATCACAGTGCCGCGCGAGACCCTTTGGCCTTCTTTTACGCGGATTCTTGCGAGGTGGGCATAGCGGGTTTCCACACCATTGGCATGTTTCACCTTGATAAGGCGGCCATATCCAGAGAGCCAGCCTGCGTGGCTCACAACTCCGTCAGCGGTGACGTGGATCGGGGTGCCATAAGGCGCGGCAAAGTCGGTGCCCTTGTGCATACGGCCCCAACGCATGCCAAAACCGGAGGTGTAGCGGAAGGACGATTGCAGCGGGTTGGCAAACGGCGCGGTTTCGGCGGCTATGCGGTACATGTTGAGTTGATCAAGCTGATCAATCAGGCGATTTGCACGCAGAGTTTCAGCGGTCAGCTCGCCGCCTTTGGTGGAAAAGCTGAGCGGCATCAAAGGGCCACCCTGACCGGAATAGCCGCGCCGCACTTCTTCCATAAGGGAGTCGGTGGACAGACCTGCGGAGGTGAACATCTTCTTGAGCGGTTCAACCGAGATCGTCATCGCGTCTTCGAGTTGGCGGAAGATCTGGTCGTTTTTCTCGTCCATCAGGGCCAGTTCGAGGCGCATTTCATCTGCCATGTTCAGCGCGGTCTGTGCGTCGCGGATCACCTGATCACGTTCGGCAGCCGTGTCTGCAAGGGCCTCGGAGATCACGTCGAGCATCTCGTTGCCCATGGGGGAGGCGCCAATCGCGGCGCTGGCGATTTCGGTGTTTGCCTGATCCAGCGCTTTGGCCTCGGCGCGGGCAACGTCACGTTCTTGCATCGTGCGGCGCAGAGTGGATTGAATCACCTCGACGCCGGTTTCCAGCTCTTTGCGCCGTATTTCGGAGGCAAGAAGCTGTGTTTGCATCTCTGAAATCTGTTCTAAAGCCGCATTGAACCGCTGTTGTGCGGCCAGCGCCTCGTCGGTGCGCGCGTCGCGTTCGTCCGACAGCGAATTCAGGCGCAGTTCATAGGTCTGTTGATCCCGGCGGGCCTGTTCGCGGAAATTGCCGGACCCGATGCTGTCCATCAGCAGGATCGCGGTGGCGATGATTGTCCAAGCAACAATGGCCGACCCACCAAAAAAGGCGAACAGTTGAGTTCCGGGTTTTAGGCGGATGAAACGCGTGTCTGTGTCAGAGCGCAGGAACAGGCGTCGTTCCGGAAAGAGGCGCTCCATCATCGCATGCATGCGGATGGCAAGTCGTGTTCTCACCTAATGTCTTCCTTATTCTACCCCATTAAGCGCTCTTTTGATCCGGCGCTTGCGCAAAGGGTTTAGCCAAATGGCGGGGATCGGGCAAGAATTTTGACCCAATTTGCCGCCAAGTAGGCGTCGAAGCGTGGTAATGCGCAAAAATCCGCCGATGAATTTGCTGCGATCCTTGGCGGCTCAGTGGGCGTAGGCGGGTGGATCCTGATCCGAAAGCGGCCAATAGAAATCCGGTGGCAATCCCGCGTCCGCGCGTTTTTCTTCGTTGAACGGCGGCTTGAGTGTGCTGTGGAAATAACGTTTCACCAGATCGTGGAATGTCGCCTTGGGGTCATAGCCGTGGCGGCCGCACAGGAAATTGAACCACTTGGAGCCGTAAGCCACGTGGGCAACTTCTTCGGCGTAGATGATGGCAAGAGCATCCAGGGTTTGCTGATCTTTGGCTTGCTGGAAGATCTTGATCATGCCCGGCGTTACATCCAGTCCGCGCGCCTCAAGCACCATGGGCACAACGGCCAGTCGCCCCAGAAGATCGTCTGCGGTGTCTTCGGCCGCGCGCCACATGCCCGCGTGCGCAGGCATGATCCCATAAAAGCTGTCCTTGGCTTCAAGACTGTCGCATATCAGGTTGAAATGTTTGGATTCTTCGTCTGCGGATTTGACCCAATCGTCATAAAATCCCAGCGGCATATCCACGTCGGTAAAGCGCGCAATGATGTCCCAATGCAGGTCAACGGCGTTCAGTTCGATGTGGCCCACCGCATGCAAAATAGCCAGACGGCCTTGTTCACTGCCGGGGCGGCGGCGGGGCACGTCACGCGGGTCAAGAAGCTCTGGTTTTTCAGGGCGAGACGGGCGCAGAGGTGGCTTGGTATCGCCCAGAGGCAAAGGTGATCCGGCGTCGCGGCTGGCAAACCACGTTGCGGCATGAGCATGCGAGAGCGCGGTTTTTTCGCGGCCGTCGGCGGTGGTCAGCACCTCGACGGCCATTTGGGACAAAGTTTTACTCATGCAGGCGGCTTATCAGAGCGTCTTGAGGGCTTCCAGCACCTCAGCGGCATGTCCGTCGACTTTCACCTTGGGCCAATGGCGGGCGATGTTGCCATCCCCGTCAATCAGGAAGGTTGAGCGCACGATGCCCATAAAGGTTTTGCCATACATCTTTTTTTCAGCCCACACGCCGAAATCTTCGCAGGTGGTGCCGTGTTCGTCAGACAAGAGCGGCACTGTCAGGTTTTGTTTGGCAATGAATTTGTCGTGGCTGGTCAGGCTGTCTTTGGAAATTCCGAAGACTTGCGCGCCTGCCGCTTCGAATTCAGGCAGCAATTCCGAGAAAGCGATTGATTCTTTGGTGCAGCCGGACGTGTTGTCGCGCGGGTAAAAAAACAGCACCACAGGCGCGGGTCGTAAGCCGGACAAGGTCACGTCGGCGCCGTGTGTTGAGGGCAGGGTGAAGTCGGGGGCGGTTTTGAGGGGCTCTGTCATGGTCTCACTTCTTGGGTCGGGCGTCGTTAGAGTATATAATCAATTACGGCGGGCAACCGATAACAGACCAACCTGAGGCAACAACCCTGACCGAACAGCCCGAAGATAAAGCGGCCGAGAGCAAACCTGTGCGCCGTGGTGTACGCAGAGCAAGGGGCTTTGGCCTTGTGGCGCTGGTGGCGGTGTTGTTGCCAGCGGCGGTTGTGGCGATTCTGTTTGTTGCCTTTTCCGGCAATCCGGTGGTGTTCCCTGAATGGGCGCGCGATCGGGTTGAGCGTCTGTTGGACGCTCAGCTGGCAAATGTAGATGTGCACCTTGATGACGTGTCGCTGGTGATCGAAGACAATTGGGATCCTCGTGTGCGGGTCAGCGGTCTGGAACTTTTGCCGGATGGGCGCGGGTCCGGCATCCGGTTTGATCAAGTCGATTTGCAGCTTGCGATGGCGCCGCTGACGGAGCGCCAGATTGCGCCGCGTCATCTGCGTATTGTCGGGGTGAGCCTGTCGGTGCTCAGAGGAAAAGACGGCGCGGTGGATGTATCGCTTGGGCAGGGCGACGGGGGTGTTCTTGGCGGGGAGGCGCGGTTTGCCAGCCTCGGCGAGGAAATCGAGGCGTTTCTTGCGCGGCCGGGCCTGAGGCATTTGCAGGACGTAGAGATAGAGGATGTCGCACTGCGCTATGAAGATGCGCTGAGCGGACGCGGGTGGAGCATTGATGGCGGCAGCATCAGCCTGAACCGCAAGGCTGACGACGTTTCAATTTCGGCGCAGGCTGCGCTTTTGGGCGCGCGCGGGTATGCCACCATTCTGGAAGCTTCACTGGCCACATCTTTTGACGACGGCACCGTGCAGGTTGCGCTCAAATTCGAGGACGCGCCGTCTGAGGAATTGGCAACTCAGATCGCGGCACTGAGTTGGCTGGAAGTGCTGCGCGCCCCCATTTCAGGCGCGGTCCGGGCCCGGATTGGCGCGGATGGTGTGTTGGGGCCGGTGGATGCCGCGTTGAGCGCCTCCGCCGGGTCTTTGCAGCCTCGCGATGCGGTCCGCCCAATCCCGTTTAAGAGCCTGCGCAGCTATTTGACTTATGACCCGAAAAGCCAGCGAATTGGGTTTGACGAATTGTCGGTGGACGCGGACTTGATAAGCGCCAGTGTCTCGGGGCAGGCGCTGTTGAGGGATTTTGAGGCCGGTGTTCCCAACACGCTTTTGGCGCAGCTGACGCTGAACACGTTTGAGGCCAATCCAAATGAGCTAAATGACGAAACCGTGGCGTTGGATCGGTCGTATGCCGATTTTCGATTGCAACTTGATCCCTTTGATCTTGAGCTGGGGCAGTTGGTGATCAATCAGGGCGACTTGCAAATGAGTTTGCAGGGTGCGTTAGAGGCCGCAGAGGACGGGTGGGCCTTTGCGCTGGACGGGCATATGAACGAGGTTCAACCCGAGCGGATTTTGTCGATCTGGCCGGAGCGGTTCAAACCAAAATTGCGGATTTGGATTGACGAGAATATTCACGCTGCGCGGTTGAGTGATATCAACCTCGCGTTGCGGTCGCGCGTTGCGCAACCACCTGATGTTTATGCGGATTTTCAGTTCCGTGATGCGGTCGTGAAGCCGGTCAAAACCATGCCACCGGTGCAGGGTGGGCGCGGTTTTGCCGTTTTGATGGATCATCAGTTCAGAGTGGGCGTGGAAGGCGGATATGTGGTTCCGGATCAGGGCGGTACGGTGGATGTGTCGGGGTCCAGTTTTGTGGTTCTGAATACCCGTCTCAAACAGTCGCCAGCACGGGCCGATGTGCGGGCGGTTGCCTCGATTACGGCGGCGGCGTCGCTGCTCAACCGCGCGCCTTTGAACATTTTTGACAACGCGAATTTGCCGGTCGATGTGGCCCAGGGCCGGGTCGAGGCCACGGGTGATTTGGCCTTCATAATGAAGGATAAGTTGCCTGTTGAAGAGGTCAAATTTGATGTGACGGGACGGCTGAAGATGGTGGAAAGCACCAAGCTTTTGCCTGGCAAGACGTTGCGCGGGACATTGGAGGTCAACGCCAACGATCAGGAGGTTGAGATCTTTGGCCCTGGGAGCATTGGAGCGGTGCCAGCTGTGGCGCGCTGGCACGCAAAACTGGGCAAACCCGGGCAAAGCGGTTCGGGAGAAAGCACGGTTTCCGGGCGGGTAGAGTTGAGCCAAAGCGTGGTGGATGAATTCAATATCGGATTACCACCGGGCACGCTGAATGGCTCGTCGGAGGCGGACTTCGCGTTGAGGTTTAGCAAAGGCGCCGCACCGACCCTGAGCCTGACGTCTGACATGAAAGATCTGGCAATCACCGCCGCGCCGTTGGGTTGGCGTAAGCCAAAGGGCCAAGCCGGAGCTTTGGCGGTGGAGATGACGTTGGGCAAAAGCCCAAAGGTAGACCGGATCAGCGTAGAAACCAGTGGATTGACCGCCCAAGGCTCGATTGCTCTCAAGAGCGATGGCGGGCTCGATGTGATTGATATTCCTAACTTTAAGGTGGGAAGTTGGTTATCGGGGGCTGCACGCTTGCGCGGACGCGGCGCAGCGATGCCAGCAGTGGAGATGCTTGGTGGGCGGTTCGATCTGGGTGCGATGCCAAATTTGGGCGGGGGCAGCGGTGCTGGGACCGGCGGTGGGCCGATCACAGGGCGTCTGGATGAGGTCGTCATTGCTAACAACATCGTTGTGAGCCAAACGCAGTTTTCGCTGAATTCGAGCGGCGGCATCAACGGTACATTTGCAGGGTTGCTTGGTGGAACGGCACCGTTGACCGGTAAGCTGGGACCCCACGCCAACGGCTCTGCTATCGAGGTGACGTCGTCCAATGCAGGTGCCGTCGTACAGGCGATGGGGCTGGTGCGGCAAGCAAGCGGCGGCAATTTGCTGCTGCGGTTGGAGCCGCGACAAGCCACGGGCGTTTATGACGGGGTGGTCGACATTGAAGACATCAAGATCCAAAGTTTGCCGGCCTTTGCGGAGCTTTTGAATGCGGTCAGTGTCGTTGGGCTGCTCGAACAACTCAATGGGCCGGGGCTTTTGTTTAACGACGTGCATTCCGTTTTTAAGTTGGCGCCGGGTGAGATCGTCATCGGTGAGGCCAGCGCTGTGGGCGCATCGATGGGACTTTCGGCGGACGGGCGATACCTGACGCAACAAGGCATGCTGGACATTCAAGGTGTGTTGTCGCCAATTTATGCGGTCAATGTGATCGGGCGGCCGATCTCAAAACGCGGAGAGGGGTTGATCGGCTTCACCTATCAACTTAAAGGGCCGGTCAAAGATCCGGTGATTTCGGTCAATCCGCTTTCGGCGCTGACACCGGGCTTTTTCCGAGGAATATTCCGGCGCGCACCGCCAGATTTGAGTAACTGAACACCATGCAGCTTTCCGATTTTGATTTTGACCTGCCTGACGGGTTGATTGCGACCCGGCCCGCCGAGCCGCGGTCATCCGCGCGTCTTTTGGTGAGCGAGGCCACCGGGATCACGGACGGAGTGGTCACTGACCTTGTTGACTGGTTGCAGCCAGGGGACCGACTGGTGCTGAACGACACCAAGGTGATACCTGCGCGGTTGATGGGGTATCGTGTGCGCCAAGGACCCGAGGGCGAGACGCAGGCGAAGATGGACGTGACATTGCTTGAGCCGCGTGCAGGCGGAGCTTGGGCCGCGCTTATCAAGCCGTTGAAGAAAATCCGCGAAGGCGAAGAGATCGTTTTCGGGGCAGGATTGACCGGACGGCTGGACAGCAAAGCCGACGGGCAGGGTGTGATTGTGTTTGATCTGCAGGGAGCGGATTTTGACGCGGCGTTGGAGCTGGCCGGAAATATGCCCTTGCCGCCTTATATCGCCGCCAAACGCGCGGCGGACGCGCGCGACAAAACGGATTATCAAACGGTTTGGGCAAAACACGCGGGCGCGGTGGCGGCGCCGACCGCGTCGCTGCATTTTGACAGGGCTCTGCTTGATGCGTTGAAGGTCAAGGGAATCGACGTCACCTATGTGACGCTGCATGTCGGGGCCGGAACGTTTTTGCCAGTTAAGGTCGAGAACGTTAAAGAGCATAAAATGCACGCAGAACGGGGGCAGGTTACGCCCGAGGCCGCTGCCGAGATCGCGGCCACAAAGGCGAATGGCGGGCGCGTCATTCCTGTGGGCACCACAGCATTGCGGCTGATTGAAAGTGCGGCCAAACAAGGCGCGATTGCACCATGGGAAGGCGCCACGGATATTTTCATCTATCCCGGTTTTGAGTTCCACGTGGCGGACGCGCTGATGACCAATTTCCACCTGCCGAAATCGACCCTGATGATGCTGGTGAGCGCATTGGTGGGGCAAGATCGCATCCGTGAGGTTTATGCCCATGCGGTGGCCGAGAAGTACCGGTTTTTCAGCTATGGCGATGCCTCTCTTCTGATCCCCTGATCACGGTGACCACAATCTGTGGGTTGTGCCATAAAACGACACACGTCTGTCGCGTTTAAGAGCGAAAGGCAGGGGGCAGATTTTGCATATGTCG
The DNA here is from genome assembly GCF_001292625.1 of Shimia sp. SK013. Lineage (GTDB taxonomy): Bacteria > Pseudomonadota > Alphaproteobacteria > Rhodobacterales > Rhodobacteraceae > Shimia. Next base: position 562,458 of record NZ_LAJH01000009.1, on the reverse strand, counting down.
CGAAACGTGAGAGGGTTGCGTCATGGTTGAGTTTTTCAAAGGGTCCTGGGCGCTTTTGCTGGGCATGATGTTGTTGATGATCGGCAACGGCATGCACGGCACGCTGTTGGGTATTCGCGGCGAAGCTGCCGGGTTTTCAACTTTTGAGATGTCGATGGTCATGTCGGCCTATTTCGTCGGGTTCCTTGGCGGATCTCGCATGACGCCCGAGATGATCCGCCGCGTCGGCCATGTGCGGGTCTTTGCGGCGCTGGCGTCGTTCATTTCCGCCGTGCTGATTCTGTACCCGACCTTTCAAAACCCAATTGCCTGGGTGTTGGGTCGTGTGTTGATCGGATTCTGCTTTTCCGGCGTGTATGTAACCGCCGAAAGCTGGCTCAACAATGCGGCTTCCAATGACACACGCGGCAAGGCGTTGTCGCTTTATATGATGGTGCAGATGATCGGGATTGTGACGGCGCAAGGGCTTGTGACGTTGCCCGATCCGTCGGGGTTTTTGTTGTTTGTCATCCCGTCGGTTCTGGTTTCGATCAGCTTTGCACCGATTTTGCTGTCGATTTCCCCAACCCCCGCCTTTGATACCACCAAGCCGATGACCATGCGCGAATTGTTTGGCAATTCACCGCTTGGTGTGGTGGGCATGTTCTTGCTGGGCGGCGTTTTCTCGGCGCAGTTCGGCATGTCGGCGGTTTTTGCCACGCGCGCAGGGTTGAGCGTGGGGGAGCTGTCGCTGTTTATCGCGAGCTTTTATGTCGGTGCGACGCTGTGCCAATATCCGTTGGGCTGGATCAGCGACCGGATGGATCGGCGGGTATTGATTATGGTGGTGGCGGCCATTGGCGGTGTGGCGGCGGTGGTTGGGTTCACGGCTGGCGACAATTATCCGATGTTGTTGATTTCGGCGCTGTTTATCGGAGGGTTCTCAAATCCGCTGTATTCGCTGCTGATCGCGCATGCCAACGACTTTCTTGAATATGAGGATATGGCTGCGGCCTCGGGAGGACTGGTGTTCATCAACGGTCTGGGCGCGATTGCGGGACCGATCATTACCGGTTGGGCAATGGATGCGATCGGGCCGAGTGGGTTCTTTATCTATCTGGCGTTTTTGTTGGCGGCGTTGGGGATTTATGCCGGTTTCCGCACAACCCGTCGGTCCGCGCCTTCGGTTGAGGACACAGGCAGTTATATGGCCGTGATGCCAACGTCGTCGCCTGTGGCGGTTGAGGTTGCGCAGGAAGTGGCCATTGAAGTCGCTCTGGAAGAAGAGCACGAGGCGGAAGCCGCACAGGACTAGATGTTTGGTCAGTTGCAAGTTTGGCGCTGCGCTTTCATGATGAGCGCGGCGCAGCACTGGACCTGAAATGATCATTTCCCACCGATTTAAATTTGTCTTTATCCGGCCGATGAAGGTTGGCGGCACCAGCACTGAAATCAAGATGCTAAAGATGCTGCGCGCCGTTGGGGACGAGAGCGAGTTCATCAGCGGACCGTCGCATTTCAACGTGACACAGGTGATGAAAAAGTATGGTGAGCGGGTGGTGGATTTCCGGTTCTATTCGGTGTGTCGCAATCCGTGGGACCGGGCGGTGTCGATGTTTTATCACCGCAACAGGGCGGTGGCTGAGATGCCGATGGCGGACCAGAAAGACCGTTTTCGGGAGTGGGTCACGTCGGGCGCGTTTTTGTTTGATGAGCGGGGCTCGATCTTTGACACCACCGGATCGCCGTATTGGCGCGGGATGCCAATTGTGGATCACGTGATCCGCTATGAGCGTTTGGACGAAGGCCTGCGCAAGATGTCGCGCCAGCTTGGCCTGCCCAAAAAGATCAACATTACAGACATCCGCCAACGCAGCGGCGACCGACCTAACGCTGCGCGGGCTTTTGAGCCGTTGTTTGACAAGGCGTCCTGGGACGTGATCTCGATCGCGGCTGCGCAGGATCGTGCGGCCTTTGGCTATAGCAAGACGCGGCCCAGCGGAAATGGCGATGTTATGATTCATTTTGACAGCAAGCTGATCCGCCAGAATATTGTTGGTGAACAGTTGATTGTGAAGGCAATCGGCAAGGGGTGAGCGACCGTCAGATCAGGCCCAAAACAAGCGCCGGGGAATCAAAAACCGACACTTTGGTCGCGATCCATGACGCCTTGTTGCAATTTGTGACTGTTTTTTCCCCGTAACGTTTGTTTATCATTTTTGTAACGGTGCCTCCATGGGGGGAGTGCAGAGCAAAGGAGAAGGGCATGAAAACGCCCGAAGACGTGCTTAAGTTTTGGCTTGATGAGGTTGGGCCAGAAGGGTGGTATGCGGTGTCTGAAGAGTTGGATCAGACCATCCGCGACAGGTTTTTAACAACATGGGAAGCAGCCAAGGCTGGCGGAATGGGCCAGTGGATGACCTATCCGTCGGGAACGTTGGCGTATCTGATCCTGACGGATCAGTTTCCACGCAACATGTTCCGCGGTGCCGGGAGGGCGTTTTCCACGGATAGGCAGGCCATTGCGGCCGCAAAATCAGCGATTGGCAAGAAATGGGATCTGAAGATCGCCGAACCCGCGCGACAGTTTTTCTATATGCCTTTGATGCATTCGGAAAACCTGTGCGATCAGGAACACTGTATTCGTCTGTTCTGTGAGCGTATGCCCGAGAGTGGCGAAAGCAACCTGTTCCACGCCAAGGCGCACCGCGAAGTCATTCGCCGCTTTGGTCGGTTCCCGTATCGCAACGATGCGCTTGCGCGGAATTCTACTCAGGTAGAGGCGGCTTATGTGGCGCAGGGTGGCTATGGATACACTGTGCGCGAGTTGCAGGCGGCGAGCTGATCTTAGCTTTGGGGTTGGCGACACTGTAGCAAGGTTTGCAGCTCGATAGAAACGCGGGTTGCGGTTTTATCAATGGCGTAGTCTGTCAGGGTTTCGGGCGTGGCCGCGAGTTTGGCGACGTCCGCCTCGATGCCGCGCATTGCTTGGTCCAGACGTGTGGCCGCGTTGTCCAGTCGCATTTTGGCGGCATCGGACAATTCGGTGGTGCCATTCGCGAGCGCCGCCAGATCGCTTCGCAAGCCGGCCACCTCTTGGCGCGTCTCGTCGATGCGTTGCTCCATGGGCTTTAGAAGGCTGAGATTGCTGGCAAAACTTTCGGCAATACGTTCACCGCTGCGCGAGACCTGCCACAACAAAAACAGGCAAAGCGCCACGAGAATGAGCGTGGCGTTGAGCATCGCAAGTAGCAGATCTTTGATGGTTTTCACGACAGGTGTCCTTCTGTTCTTTGACGGCGTCAGGATGCGTGGATGACGCCCAAAAAGCCAGTCGGAAAAGCCAGCCGGAAAACCGGTGCAAGGCCGCGTTGATGTGGGGGGACAGTTGATCTAGGGTCAGTTTGAACAGGCGGAGGAGACGCAGATGGCTGCCAGCACTTATGATGTGATCGTAATCGGATCCGGTCCGGGGGGCTATGTCGCGGCCATTCGAGCAGCGCAGCTGGGCCAGAAGGTGGCGATCGTTGAGCGCGAAAACCTTGGCGGTATCTGTCTGAATTGGGGCTGTATTCCGACCAAAGCGTTGCTGCGGTCCGCGGAAGTGTATCACCTGATGGAGCGTGCCAGTGAGTTTGGCCTGAGCGCGGGCAAGATTGACTATGATCTTGACAAGGTTGTCGGGCGCTCGCGTGGGGTGGCCAAACAGCTGAGTGGCGGTGTTGGCTTTCTGATGAAGAAGAACAAGGTCACGGTCGTGATGGGCGACGCCAGCCTGCCGGCCAAGGGAAAAGTGTCGGTCAAAACCGCCAAAGGCACCGAGGATCTCACGGCCAAGAACATCATTCTGGCGACGGGCGCGCGGGCACGGGAATTGCCGGGGCTTGAGGCCGATGGCGATTTGGTCTGGACCTATCGCCACGCGTTGCAGCCGCCCAGAATGCCCAAGAAACTGCTGGTGATTGGGTCAGGCGCGATTGGCATCGAGTTCGCGAGTTTCTTTAACACTTTGGGTGCGGACACCACGGTTGTGGAGGTCATGGATCGGGTTCTGCCGGTTGAAGATGCCGAGATAAGTGCTTTTGCTAAAAAGCAATTTGTCAAACAGGGCATGAAGATCATGGAGAAAGCCATGGTCAAGAAACTGGACCGCGCCAAAGGCAAGGTGACGGCCCATATCGAAGTCGGCGGCAAGGTTGAAACACAGGTGTTTGACACGGTGATTTCGGCTGTTGGCATCGTTGGAAATGTCGAAAACCTTGGCCTTGAAGCGTTGGGCGTAAAGATCGACCGGACGCATGTTGTGACGGACGCGTATTGCCGTACGGGCATAGATGGTTTGTATGCGATTGGCGACATCGCGGGTGCGCCCTGGTTGGCGCACAAAGCCAGCCATGAAGGCGTGATGGTGGCGGAGCTGATCGCGGGCGGGACGCCTCATCCGGTGAAGCCGGAGAGCATTGCGGGCTGCACCTATTGTCATCCGCAGGTTGCCAGCGTCGGCCTGACCGAGGCCAAAGCCAAAGAGGCCGGATATGACGTCAAAGTGGGGCGTTTTCCGTTCATTGGGAATGGCAAAGCGATTGCTTTGGGCGAGCCGGAAGGCATGGTGAAAACCGTGTTTGATGCCAAGACCGGCGAATTGCTGGGCGCGCATATGGTGGGAGCTGAGGTGACCGAATTGATCCAGGGCTATGTTGTCGGTCGACAGCTTGAGACCACTGAGGCGGAGCTGATGGAGACGGTGTTCCCGCATCCCACGCTGAGCGAAATGATGCACGAAAGCGTGTTGGACGCTTATGATCGGGTGATCCACATTTGAGACGGGCGGTGGCACGTCGTTTTTGCATCGGTATCGCGTCGGTGCTGATGGCGGCGGCGCCGCTGTGGGCGCAGGACCCGTTTCGCGTGATGATGCGGTTTGAAGCACCGCCTGAAAGTGGCGCATTACATTGGGATTTGCGCGATGAGGACGGAATGCCGGTGGCGCTTGGCATCATCGCGGCACCTTGGGAAATTGAAGTGGACGCAGACCGGCATTTGACGGTGCTGGTGACAGACGTGGTCACAGGCGCGCAGGAACAGGTTGATTTGCATGTAGGGTCACGGGATGCGACGTTCCGTGTGAGGTTGAACCCACCCGCGCCGCATAAGCACGATTGAGTTCAAAAAGAACATTTTGAGACGGTTTTATGGAAAATGGATTAATGCGCAAAAAAGACTCTACTAAAGGGTGGATTATGATTGTTGTGCTGATGAACACACTGATATTCCAACCGAAATATGCGTTTGGAGATAATGTTCCAGACAGTGTTAGCCAATGGAAGAACCCAAACTACATCGCATGCCTGATTGCGGCGAATGATGCGCCCAAGGCGTTTTTGTCACCCCTTCAAATTTCCTGTATCAAGACATTTGGCGACATCTGTGAATACCGTGGTAGGGATGACACGCTTCCAACTCAGACCCTTGAATGCCTTTTTTTCGAAACCCAGCGGAGCGCCAATTTCCTGAACGCAGCGGTTCATGATCTTCCTGAGACGGTCGAACTGAAGGGGCTTTCTTGGCGCAGATATGAGGAAAAGCGCCAAAATTTGCTGCAAGAAATTCGCGATTTGCAGGATTTTGATCCGCCGGAAACATTTGAAGCTGCGTTCAAGCAAGTGGGCGACATGTCCTTGGCCGCCACCACTTTTCTTTATTATGCAAGAGAGGCACATACATCCTTGGAAAAACACTTGGATCTGATCTTCACCGAGGTCTGAATTGGTTGGTTTGCGGGCGTTCTTTGTGTCTCGCAACAAACGAGCCATTCAGAGTTGGTCGGTCCAATGATCGCCCTTGTTTCCTAAGATGTTATTCCACAATCAGCGGCATCGACATCAACCGCTTGTTGCCCATGTCGAGAAGTTCGCGGATTTTGTAATTTTCAGCTACTTAGGCGACTTGCAGGCTCACGGGCGAGCCCTCGCTTGCAATTGTGATTCTGGCGGTGCTGTCGATCTGGCCCGACATGGGGCCGGAGCCGTCCATGACAAGAATGGCGGAAGAGTGGGTTTGGGCGAATGACGCGGATGTGAGCAGGCAAAGCGCGGTCGCGCCTGTGGCAAAAAACTTCATCCAAAATGTCCTTCGAAACGTAATGACTTGCGACTATGAGGGAAATTGAAAAAACAGCAAGCCGGAGAAAACTTACAGGCTTGGCGAATTAAAATGTTCTCTCTATGTTCGCGATATATGGTTGGCAGTTTCCGTCGACTGCCCTATGTCTTGTGCTGTATCCGTTGGGGGTTTGAATGGCCGAGCTGAAGAACATCGAAGTGCGCGGCGCGCGCGAACATAATCTGAAATCCATCGACGTGGATATTCCACGCGATCAGCTTGTGGTGATCACCGGCCTGTCGGGGTCCGGCAAGTCGAGCCTGGCGTTTGACACAATCTATGCCGAAGGGCAGCGACGCTATGTCGAAAGTCTGTCGGCTTATGCGCGTCAATTCCTTGATATGATGGAAAAACCTGATGTGGATCACATCAGTGGGCTGTCTCCGGCGATTTCGATTGAACAGAAGACCACATCCAAGAACCCGCGCTCGACTGTGGGCACCGTGACCGAGATTTACGACTATATGCGTTTGCTGTTTGCGCGGGCCGGGACACCGTTTAGCCCCGCGACCGGATTGCCGATTGAGGCGCAGCAGGTGCAGGACATGGTCGACCGGATCATGGAGATGGAAGAGGGCACACGCGCGTTTTTGCTGGCGCCGATTGTGCGCGATCGCAAAGGCGAATACCGCAAAGAGTTTCTGGAGCTGCGTAAGCAGGGTTTTCAGCGGGTGAAAGTGGACGGCGCGTTCTATGAACTGGACGAGCCACCGACGCTGGACAAGAAATTTCGCCATGACATCGATGTGGTGGTGGACCGGATTGTGGTCCGCGAGGGTGTTGAGACGCGATTGGCGGACAGTTTGCGCACGGCGCTGGATCTGGCGGACGGGATTTCTGTGCTGGAAACTGCGCCCAAGGACGGCGAGTCCGAGCGCATCACGTTTTCCGAGAATTTTGCCTGTCCTGTCAGTGGGTTCACAATTCCCGAGATCGAGCCGCGGATGTTTTCGTTCAACGCGCCGTTTGGGGCCTGTCCGGATTGTGATGGTTTGGGCGTTGAGCTGTTTTTTGACGAACGGCTGGTGGTGCCGGATGTCACGCTGAAGGTTTACGACGGGGCGCTGGCGCCGTGGCGCAAAGGCAAGTCGCCGTATTTCCTGCAAACCATTGAAGCAATTGCCAAACATTTCGAGTTTGACCGCAACACGCCGTGGAAGCAGCTACCCAAAAAGGTGCAACAGGTGTTCTTGTACGGCTCTGGCGAGGAAGAGATCGAGTTCCGCTATGACGAGGGCGGGCGGGTGTATCAGGTGACGCGGGTGTTTGAGGGCGTAATCCCCAACATGGAGCGGCGGTATCGCGAGACCGACAGCAACTGGATTCGTGAAGAATTTGAACGCTATCAGAACAACCGGCCTTGCGGGACGTGTGAGGGCTATCGCCTGCGGCCCGAAGCGTTGGCGGTGAAAATCGCGGGTGTGCATGTTGGGCAGGTGGTGCAGAAATCTATCCGTGAGGCGCTGGCCTGGATTGAGGATGTGCCGAACCACCTGACGCCGCAGAAACAGGAAATTGCGCGGGCGATTGTGAAAGAGATTCGCGAACGCCTTGGATTCTTGAATAACGTTGGGTTGGAGTATCTGACGCTGAGCCGCAACAGCGGAACGTTGTCGGGCGGCGAAAGCCAGCGGATCCGGTTGGCGAGCCAAATCGGGTCGGGGTTAACCGGTGTTCTATATGTGCTGGATGAGCCGTCGATTGGCCTGCACCAGCGCGACAACGGGCGGTTGCTGACAACGCTGAAAAACCTGCGCGATCAAGGCAATACAGTGATCGTGGTCGAGCACGACGAAGAGGCCGTTCGCGAGGCGGACTACGTCTTTGACATTGGGCCCGGTGCCGGTGTGCACGGCGGCCAGGTGGTGTCCGAGGGGCTGCCTTCGGAGATTATGGCCGATCCCGCGTCTCTGACAGGGCAATATCTGTCTGGCGCGCGTGAAATCGCGGTTCCTGCGGAGCGGCGTGAGGGCAATGGCAAGACTGTGAAAGTCGTCAAGGCCACGGGTAACAACCTAAAGAACGTGTCGGCAGAGTTTCCGTTGGGCAAATTTGTCTGCGTGACCGGCGTGTCGGGCGGTGGCAAATCCACGCTGACGATCGAGACGCTGTTCAAGACCGCCTCGATGCGCCTGAACGGGGCGCGGCAGACGCCTGCGCCGTGTGAGACCATCAAGGGTTTGGAGCATCTGGACAAGGTGATCGATATTGATCAGCGCCCCATCGGGCGCACGCCGCGGTCCAACCCTGCGACCTATACGGGGGCGTTCACGCCGATCCGTGACTGGTTCGCTGGTCTGCCGGAATCCAAAGCGCGCGGTTACAAGCCCGGACGGTTCTCGTTCAACGTCAAAGGCGGGCGCTGTGAGGCGTGTCAGGGCGACGGTGTCATCAAGATCGAGATGCACTTTCTGCCGGACGTTTACGTGGAATGTGAGACCTGTCAGGGCGCGCGATACAACCGTGAGACCCTGGAAATTCGCTTTAAAGGCAAAAGTATAGCCGACGTTCTTGATATGACCGTTGAGGAGGGCCAAGAGTTCTTTAAAGCCGTGCCAAGCATCCGCGACAAGATGGATGCGCTGATGCGGGTTGGGCTTGGCTATATCAAGGTTGGGCAGCAGGCGACGACGTTGTCCGGTGGTGAGGCGCAGCGGGTGAAACTGTCCAAAGAACTGGCAAAACGTTCCACGGGACGGACGCTTTATATTCTGGATGAGCCGACAACGGGCCTGCATTTTGAGGATGTGCGCAAGTTGCTTGAGGTGCTGCACGAACTGGTTGATCAGGGCAATACGGTTGTGGTGATCGAGCACAATCTGGACGTGGTGAAAACGGCCGACCACATCATCGATATTGGCCCAGAAGGTGGCGACGGCGGCGGCGAGATTGTGGCGCTGGGTACACCGGAAGAGGTGGCCAAGGTCAAGCGCAGTCACACCGGACATTACCTCAAAGATATGTTGAAGGCGCGCCGGGTGGCGGCGGAGTAACCCGCCGCCTCTGGCTATTTTAGGCTGCCAGCAAGGCGGCGGCTTCATAGCTGCGCAGGCTGGGGCGGGCGGCGATATCTTCGGTGCCGATCGCGCGTTTGGACATGACCATGCGCAAGCCACGGTTGGCAAGCGGATCAAAGCTGTGGCGCGTCATCGGGCCGGGCATGAAGCTTTCGCTCCATTGACCTTCGGAGAACACCAGTTCGTGTTGAGGCAGCAGAATGTGGAAATAGGTGATGGTTTGATCCGTCGGACAGCGCAACACGTCGCGCTCGTTCACGAGGTGCTTGGCCTTGACCAGAACTTCATCGCTGCCAAACATGAGCTCAGCGCGCGCACCGGTCAAAAGAACGCGGTGTTGCGGGGACACAACGAGATCCCGGTCGTTGTCCAAAACACCGGATTTGATGCGGATTGGCAGCGAGTCAAGCTGTGGTTCCATGCGGGAACTCCCAATCCATTCAATGGGTTGCAGGCCATTGTCGAGGGTTTGCAGCAACATGCCTTTGCGCAGCTGTTCGACCGGTATGTCTCCGTCGGATGTGCGTATGAGCGTGCCGCGCGTAAAACAGGGCGGGTGTTGCACAATTTCGACCAAAGCCGTGTCGGTGTTGCCGTCCTCGTCCTCGATTGTGTAGTTGAAATAGACCGTTTCAAGATCAGTGTCGGCATCAACTGTCAGGGTTCCGTCCGCGTTTAGCGTGACGACTTGCCCGGTGGCGAGGGTCACGCTGTCTCCTGGAACAACAGGAACGCCGTTGATGTGGGTGATCGTCAGGGTGGGGCCTGCAGAAGAGTTGTCGTTGCCCAGCACGTCAAAGGTTTTGCTGCCGCCAACCTTGAGTGAAACGCTGTCATCCTGAGCCACGATGGTGGTTTGCACTGAGCCACCGGCGATCAGAAGGTTGGAGTCATAGCTGCTGTCTGAGGCATCTGCGATGCCGATGATCAGCTCGTTAATGCCATCCTGCAGCGGCGCGACAAAGGTCAAGGTGACAGTAAAGCCGTCCATCTCGGTGTTGTATTCGTCGTTGGAGTTGTCGTTGTAGATGTTTGCGTTGGCGTCGTTGATGTTGCCGACGGTGGCCGTGCCGTCACCCACAGAGATTTGCGCCTCGACCCCGTTCACCCAAACACCGATGGTGTCGTTGTAGCTGAGATACTCAGGGTATTCCTCGGAGGAGAGCACAAAGTCGATGGTCAGCAATTCGCCAGCGGTGCCGTTAAAATCGATGGTCAGATAGGAGGCGTCGTAGGTGTTTGTGCCGGCGGCGGCGTTGAACAGCGCGTTGTTGTTTTCGCCTGATGTGTTGGTGGATGTGGAGGCGCTGGTGTTGGTGTTTGTGCCGCCGTGGCTGTTGGTGAAATCGTCGACATGGCCGGTCGACAAGATCACGCCACTGTCGGCAGGGGCGACGCCGGCGCTTGTGGTGTCGGCGCCGGTGTAAACACCGGACGATGCAGCATCGCCTGTGTAGTCGGATGTGACGATGCGCCCCGGATCGCCAAAGATCTCTTCGGCCATCTCGGTTGCGGTCGCGCCCGCATCGATATTGAGTTCTACTGCATTTGGCATTTTGCCTGCCCCTAGTCTGTCTGCTCGTGGAAACTTTTGTTTCCTTGTTGAGAACAACAGGTGCCGCTCAAACGTGGCGGCTTCGGGGCAGGGTTAAGGAAAGATTAACCAATATTTGAGGCGGGATGTTGCAGACCTCGGGACGGCGGGCAGAAAGAGGGGCACGGCCCGGTTGGCCGTGCAATTGTTGTCTAAGCGTTTGTTGTTAGAGGGTTATAAGGCTGCGCGGACAGAGGGTCGGGCCGCTAACAGTGGCACAATGAAGAGCGCGAGAAAGCCAAGGTTGAGCACCACATTGAACCACGCGCCAGCGAGGATTGACCCGAAACTGTCTACAATGAACCAGCTGACAATACCGCGCATAAGAATGCGCCCGCCGATATCGGGGTTGGTTGCATAAACCCCAGTTGTGACCTGATGGGCCATCACTCCGAAGCCAAACAACAAGCCACCGCTGATGGCGCCCAGCACCAGTTCGCTGTCGCTGGAAAAGGTTTGTCTGCCGTCCAGCGGCAGGTGGACCAGATCAAGGAACAGTCCCATAAGAGGTTGCGCGCCAAGCAGGGCGGCACCCATCAAAAGGCCGATGAAGGCGGAGAAAAGGCTGGCAAACTTGAGGCAAGTGGTGGTGCGGTCATGTGTCATTACAAAGCTCCTTTTGGTGTGATGCGCCGAAATTGCGCCAATATCAGTAGGCAAAACAATTACCTTGCAGGTAAGTGCATGACAGCACGGGGGCGGGTAGTGTGTTTGCAGGAGGACCTCTGATGGGATTGGATTTTGGCGCGGCTTTGAAAGAATGGCGCAGTGCGCGGCGGATCAGCCAGCTTGATCTAGGGCTGTCGGCGGGTGTCAGTTCGCGCCACATCTCGTTTCTGGAAACCGGCCGGTCGCGGCCCAGCCGGGGCATGGTGCTGCGGTTGTGTGACGAGTTGGACGTGCCGATGGCACAGCGAAACAGGATGCTGACCGCGGCGGGCCTGAGCCCGGCCTATGCTGAGCGCGAATTGTCGGAGGAAGACATGGCACCGATGCGGGCGGCTGTGGACTGGACGCTGGCGCGGCATGATCCGTATCCGGCGATGGCGATTGACCGGCATTGGCGGCTGGTGTCCGCTAACCGGAGTTGCACGACATTGTTGGCGGGATTAGGTGCCAAGGAGGGTGACAGTTTGCTGGATATGATGATCGGTAATCCAGTGATGCGGCAGGCTTTGGAAAATTACGACGAGGTGGCGCGTCATATGCTGGCGCGGCTGCGGGTCGAGGCCGCGCATTTTGGCCACGACGACGTGCTGGAAGCCGCGATTGCCGGATTTGAGGGAATTGTGGGCGGCGCAGGCGCCACAGTTGACGGTATCCGGCCAGCGGTTATTCCCGCAACCTATGTGCTGGGCGGGATGCGGCTGACCCTGTTTTCAACGATCAGCCAGTTTGGATCAGCCGAGGATATCGCGCTGTCGGAGTTGCGCATCGAGATGATGTTCCCGGCGGATGACGAGACCCGCATGGCGCTTGAAATGATGGCCTGACTACTTGCGTTCCAACGGGCAGGTCCCGATGCCGAGAACCGTGTAAAGCGGGCAGGTGCCGAGCAGGGCGGTGGCCAGCGGGATCACTCCGATCCACATCCAAGTGCCATAGCCCAAAAGGGCACCAAGGATCAGCACCACGCCGATCGTGATACGCAGGATTTTGTCGACGATGCCGACGTTTCTGGTGAACATGGTTTCCCTCCAATGGAATGAAGGGAATTATACATCTTAGATTCAGAATGTGATTTGATTTGGGTCAAGAAGTGTGTGGTTCAATCAAATTGTCTATCCAACGTCTCCACCCGTCGTCAGGCGGCGGGTTGGCGTTGATGTAGTCCCGCTTTGTGTGATCAAGAAGAGCTTTGAACCAAGGCACGAACAGAGTCATGTAATCTTCGCCGCCACCCATGCGCCAACCCATACTGCCGAATGGATAGTCAAAAACTTTCCATGGAGGCTCAAGCGTATCGGGAAGACCGGCGCGCCACTTTTCGTGCTCGTCGAGTCGGTCGCGCAAATCTTGGCGCAAATCGTCGGGAAGTTTGCCGTCGACAATCTTCCATGACTTTGGCGCATCGCTCATCGTTCTATCCACGACCGAGTTTTTCAAAGCGCGGCAGCATGGCGGAAAAGTCGGTGCCAAGGCCGTCTTCGTTTTCGACAAACTGCTCATAGAGTGCGGTTGCGACTTGGCCCATTGGGGTGTCGGCGTCGGCGCTGTCTGCGGCTTGCTGCGACAGGCGCAGGTCTTTGAGCATCAGTTCGGAGGCGAAACCGGGTTGGTAGTCGTTGTCAGCCGGGCTTTGCGGACCGACGCCGGGCGCAGGGCAGTAGGCGTTCATGGTCCAGCTGTAGCCAGAGGAGGTCGACACAACGTCAAACATTTTCTGGCGGTCCAGACCCAGTTTGTCGGCCAGAGAAAAGGCCTCGCAGGTGGCGATCATGGTCACGCCGAGGATCATGTTGTTGCAGATCTTGGCGGCCTGACCGGCGCCCGCGTCACCGCAATGCACGGCCTTCTGACCCATAATATCAAACAGTGGATCGGCCTTGGCAAAGGCATCGGCTGATCCGCCCGCCATAAATGTCAGAGTGCCGCCAGCGGCACCGCCGATGCCGCCAGACACAGGCGCGTCCACCGGCAAAAGGCCGGCTGCGGTGGCTTGGTCCGCCACCGCGCGGGCACTGTCCACATCGACGGTGGAGCAATCCACAAGAGCGGCGCCTGCTGTCATTGCTGGGATGATTTCATCCGCCACAGCGCGCAGGATCTGGCCGTTGGGCAGCATGGTGATGACCACGTCGGCTCCCGTGGCGGCAGCGACGCCGCTGTCGGCCATGGTGACGCCTTCGATGGATACGTCCGCCATGTCAAAGCCCGTGACGTTGTGGCCTGCTTTGGCCAGATTGGCAGCCATCGGGCCGCCCATGTTGCCCAGTCCGATAAATCCGATTTTCATGGCTCTACTCTCCCTTTTCAAACGTCAGTTTGTCCGCCCCAAGTGGCAGTACCATCTTGGTGACCACGCCTGCTGGCAAGGCCTCAAGCGTGTATTTCCACTGTGGATTGCGGTCTTTGTCGATGATTTGTGCGCGGATGCCTTCCAGAAAATCGCCATGTTGCATGGCGCGGAATGTGAAGCGGTACTCCTGATCCAGCGCGTAGCGGATGTCGTCGCGGGTGCGGACGCGGTGGATAATTTCCAGCGCTGCGCCCATGGCGATTGGCGAATTGCGCGACAACTTTTTCAAGGCGCCTGCGGCAAAGTCGGTCTTCGCAAAGGTCAGTGCGTTGACCACGTCGTTGAGGGTTTCACCGCCGAAACTGGCATCGATGTCCGCTTGCAAGGCCGCGAGGGGGGGCTCGTCGGGCTGGGTCGCGGCCGCATCAATCAGATCCCAGTTGCCAGTTTTTTCCAGTTGGGAGATCAAGGTGGGCCATTGATCCTCGGGGATGTGGTAGTCGGCAAATCCACCATAGATGGCGTCAGCAGCATTGAGGCGCGCTGCAGTTAGGCCGAGGTATTCGCCCAAGCGGCCCGGTGCGCGCGCAAGGATCAAGGAGCCGCCCACATCCGGCACAAGGCCGATGCCGCATTCGGGCATGGCGATCTGGCTGCTTTCGCCCACAATCCGGTGCGATGCGTGACAGCCCACACCTACACCGCCGCCCATGGTGAAGCCTTGCATGAAGCTGGCCACTGGTTTGGGGAACTCAAACATTTTGGCGTTCATGCGGTATTCATCGGCCCAGAATGTCTGGCCAAACGCAAAGTCGCCTTTGGTGCCGGTGTCATAAAGTTCGGCAATGTCGCCACCTGCGCAAAAGGCTTTGTCCCCTTCGGCGTCGATCACGATCATCTTGACGGTGTCGTCGTCGCGCCATGTGTCCAGCGCGTCCTCGATGGCGATGCACATCTCGTAGGACATCGCGTTGAGCGCCTTGGGGCGGGTAAATGTGATGCGACCGGTTTGACCGACCTTGCGAATATTGATGTCTGTCACGGCAATGCGCTCCGGTGTTTGCTGTCCGTCTGGCGAAGTCCAGACCGCTCCGTCCCATCTTCAATGGGTGGGATGGAGCGTGCCTGTTAGGCTGCGATCATTTGGCGGGAGATGATCAGGCGCATGATTTCGTTGGTGCCTTCGAGGATCTGGTGCACACGCAGGTCGCGCACGATTTTCTCGATGCCGTAGTCCGCGAGATAGCCGTAGCCGCCGTGCAGCTGAAGACAGCCGTTGGCGACGTCAAAAGCCACATCGGTCACCATCAACTTGGCCATGGCGCAGAATTTTGACGCGTCATGCGCGCCGCTGTCGAGTTTCCACGCAGCTTGACGCAAGAAGGTGCGGGAAGCTTGCAGTTTGGTTTCATACTCCGCGAGGCGGAACTGCAAAGCCTGAAACTGGTTGATCGACTTGCCGAAAGCTTTGCGTTCGGACATGTATTGCACGGTCAAATCCAGCGCTTTTTGCGCGCCTCCAAGGGCACCGGCGGAGATGTTCAAGCGGCCACCGTCCAATCCGGCCATGGCATAGCTGAAGCCTTTGCCTTCGTCGCCGATCAGGTTGTCAGCGGGCACGTTGCAATCGTCAAACTGCACTTGCGACGTCGGTTGGCTGAGCCAGCCCATTTTCTTTTCCAATGCGCCAAACGACAGACCGTCTGCGCCATCTTCGACTACAACGGTTGAGATGCCTTTGGGGCCGTCCTCGCCGGTGCGGACCATGCAGACGTAGGCATCTGAGTAGGAGCCGCCGGAGATGAACGCTTTGGTGCCGTTGAGTGTGTAGCCCTCATTGGTGCGCTCGGCGCGGGTTTTGAGCGCGGATGCGTCGGAACCTGAGCCGGGTTCTGTCAGGCAATAGGAGAAGACCTTGGACATGCTGCACAGGTCAGGCAGCCATTTTTGTTTGGTTTCCTCTGAGCCGAATTTGTCGATCATGCCGCCGCACATGTTGTGGATCGACAGAAATGAGCCGACAGACGGACAGGACATTGCCAGCGCTTCAAACACCAAAGTGGCGTCAAGACGCGACAGGCCCGAGCCGCCGTATTCTTCGGAGACATAGATACCGCCAAGGCCGAGCTCGGCAATCCGGGGCCAGAGATCTTTGGGGATGGAGCCGTCGGCTTCCCACTGTTGGGCGAAGGGGGCGATATGCTCTTGACCAAACCCCTTTGCCATGTCGAAAATCAGGGTCTGTTCTTCGCTCAGTGCAAAATCCATTAGCCACTCTCCCTATGCTGCCCAGCGGTTGCGGCGCGCGCTGTCGGGCGCCGCGTGAATTGAACGTGTGTTAAATTAGCATTCTTGCGCAACTGTTGCAAAGGCGGAAGCTGGGGTAAAATCCGCAAAATGGCGTTGCAAAATTGCAGGGTCAGTGCCGCTTGCGTGCTGATGGTCAGGCAGAATGTGCAGGGTCGGCGTGGGTGACCATGGTGTTCGGCATCCTGTGGCACTCGACGCGATTGCGGCCGTTGGCTTTGGCGCGGTAGAGCGCAGCGTCAGCCCGTTCCAGCAATCGGGACGGGTCGTCGGAGTGGTCGGTTGTGGCTGACGCGACGCCAAATGAGCAGGTTACAATCAACGTCAGATCGTCGGAGCAATCGGTGGTGTGTCCTGCAATTGATTTTCGAATACGCTCAGCAATTTTACGCGCGTCCTTGCCGGAGGTCTCGGGCAGAATTAAAGCAAACTCTTCACCACCATAGCGGCAAATTCGATCAGATTTTCGCAGGCGGATGTCTTTGAGCAAACTCGCCAGTGATTGAAGAACGCGGTCGCCAACCTGATGGCCGTGGGAGTCGTTGATCGATTTGAAATGATCGATGTCGAAGAGGATCAACGACAGCGGCTCGTCTTCTTTTTCGTGTTGCAGCCATGCGTGGGCCAATTCGGTGTCAAAGGCCAGGCGGTTGAGCAATCCGGTCAAGTGATCCAGGCGGGCTGAGTCAACAGCGTCCTGATGGAGTTTTTGCAAGAGCGTGCGCTCTTCTTCAAGGAATTCGGCGCGGTTGATCGCGCTGATTACCCGGCGGCCAACCTGAATGGAATAGGCCATGATGCCCATGACAAAGGCGATGTCGAGTGTCTTGAGAGTATGGACAAAATATGGGGAATTGGTGGCGTCATTGATCGCTGCGAGCGTCATCGCCAGCCAGCTGATGAAGAAAAACCCGGCATTTGGTACGCGGCGCAAAATCCCCACGCCGCAGCCAATCAGCACCGTCACAACGGACACAAGGACGACGATGGTGATTGGAGTATCCAGATCAGTGACAACTTGCAGTGGGGCGACAGCGCAGATCAGGATTAAAACCCCGCATACGAGGCCGAAGCCAAGTGAGAAGCGCCAATTGCGAATGTGTTGCCACAACAACGCCTGATTGAGCAACGTAGCGGTCCACAGAAGGAAGAAGATGTTGGCGGTTTCAAGTCTGAGGCGCACACCGCGCCATTCCGGACCAAGCACGGTTTCGATGGAGCCGCCAACCGAAATCATGCGGAACAGGATCGCGGCGGCCGCCAGTGTCAGAACAAGGGTGGCAGCATCTTTGCGATGAAAGAAAAAGAGACTGAAATTCAAAGCGCCGACGATCAGTACAAAGCCAATAAGGATTCCTTCGAGCAAGCGCTCCATCTGGACCAGAATCTGAAAAGTTGTGGCGTCATACAGGGTAAGCGGTTCGGTGATCCCGTTTTTGCTGGTTTGTTCCCCGCGTACATTGATCAGTATCAGACCGTCGTCCGCCATCGCCATCGTGTGACCTTTGTACCCGTGACTGGCAACCAAAGGACCGGTCATCGTGCCTTCCGACGCGATGCGCCACGCCTTTTCCGGCGCGTTTATCGGGATCCAGTAAATTTCGTAGGAGTCTGAAATGCGCAGAACGTCGAGGACTAGTTTGGTGCCCATCGCTTTTGGCAGGCGAACACGGGCGACATAGCTGCCATAGCCGGCGTGATGCGGATTGTCGGCATTCACTGGAAGATGCGCGTTCCAACTGTTGGGGACCGCGACTGTATTCATTGAGCCTTCCAGATAGGCGGTGTGGGCGTTTACGGGTGTCATGATGGAGCCGTGGGAGAAAAACCAGTCTCCTGACAGCGCTGTCTGGCCTTCGGTTCGAAAATCGATGTGGCGGAGGTCAAATTCAGGCTGTTGGGCAGGCGCAGCGACAGACGCTGCTGCGATGACCGCAGCCGAGATGATGAAGACGAACCAGAAATGTACCCTGCGCATCAGTTGCAGCATGGACTATTGCCCCGGATTTTAAGACCAGAATCTGATTTGGACAGTATTGGTTAACAGAGCCTAAATGGGGGCCAGAGCCTGTGCGGGGTGGGCGGGTTTATGCCCATAGGTCCGCGGTGTAGCTTTATGCGGTTTAATCCAGAATTTCCGACACTTCGGAGTTTTCCAATCCGAGAATGGACAGAGCGGCCTCTCGAGTGTCTTGAATCACCGGCACAACAGCGGGAAACGGTTCCCAGGAATTCACGGCCATCTGCGCAATAGAGCGGCTAAGGTCATTGGGGGCGTAATACACAATCAAAGTCTGCGAGGCGTGCCCCATAAAGGCTGCCGCCTTTTTTGCCTGCATCGCCATCAGTTCCGTGTAGTCGGCGTCCCAACCGGTGACTTTGGAAAAATCAACCAAGTGTTTCTGACCGGGTGCATAGTCTGGATGCTGAAGATATTGCGCAAAAATGTCTTTTGTGTCCTGCACCACGACTAAGCCGGAATATTGCACGTAGACGAAGCCGTTGGGCTTTTGGATGCGGAAGGACGCGGGCATGGGCTAACCTGACTATTTAACGTGAAAAAGGGGCGGATGGGCCGCCCCTTTTTGTAAACAATCACAAAGGTTAATTTGGATCAATCCATTTGCTTGAAGTGGAACTCGCCGCCTTCTTTGATTCCCGAAGGCCACCGAGATGTGATGGTTTTGGTGCGGGTGTAAAATTTGAAGGCATCCGGGCCGTGTTGGTTCAGATCACCAAATACAGATTTCTTCCAGCCGCCAAAAGTGTGGTAGGCCAGTGGCACGGGGATTGGCACGTTCACGCCGACCATGCCGACGTTGATGCGGCTGGCAAAATCACGCGCGGTGTCTCCGTCGCGAGTGAAGATCGCAGTGCCGTTGCCGTATTCGTGATCCATCGCCAGACCAAGTGCTTCTTCGTAGTTTTGCGCACGTACCACCGACAGCACAGGACCGAAGATTTCGGTTTTGTAGATGTCCATGTCCTTGGTGACGTTGTCAAAAAGGTGCGGGCCAACAAAGAAGCCGTCCTCGTAGCCTTGCAAGCTGAAGTCGCGGCCATCCACGACAAGATCGGCGCCCTGATCCACGCCGGTTTGAACCAGACGCAGAATGTTTTCTTTGGCCGCCGAGGTCACAACGGGGCCGTAGTCCACATCGTTGCCAGCGGTGTAAGGCGCAATCTTGAGCTTTTCGATGCGTGGGATCAGCTTGTCGCGCAGCTTGTCCGCGGTTTCTTCGCCAACTGGTACCGCCACAGAAATCGCCATGCAGCGTTCGCCAGCAGCGCCGTAGCCTGCGCCGACCAGAGCGTCAGCGGCTTGGTCGAGATCGGCGTCAGGCATGATGATCATGTGGTTTTTCGCACCACCAAAACACTGAACACGCTTACCTTGGGCACAACCGGTGCCGTAGATGTATTCAGCGATCGGCGTGGAACCGACAAAACCAACCGACTGGATGGTGTCGTCATACAAGATCGCGTCGACGGCTTCTTTGTCGCCGTTCACAACCTGAATAATGCCTTTGGGCAGTCCCGCTTCTTCGAGCAACTCGGCCAGCATCAGTGGCACAGAAGGGTCACGCTCGGACGGCTTGAGGATAAAGGCGTTGCCGCAAGCAATTGCGGGCGCAAACATCCACATCGGGATCATCGCCGGGAAGTTGAAGGGCGTGATGCCGGCGGTCACACCAAGTGCCTGGCGCATGGAGTAGATGTCGATACCGGGGCCGGCAGCGTCGGTGTATTCACCTTTGAGCATTTGTGGCGCACCGATACAGTATTCCGCCACTTCCAGACCACGCTGGACGTCGCCTTTGGCGTCCGGCAAGGTTTTGCCGTGCTCACGGCTCAGCGCTTCGGCCAGCTTGTCCATGTCGCGGTTCAGCAGGTCCACGAATTTCATCAGAACGCGGGCGCGGCGTTGTGGGTTCACGGCGGCCCAAGCGGGCTGTGCGCTGGCAGCAGCAGCAACAGCGATGTCCATTTCGGCTTTGTTGGCCAACGGCACTTTGGCCTGAACTTCGCCCGTTGCCGGGTTCATGACGTCGGCAAAACGGCCCGACGTGCCTTTGACGTGTTCGCCGTTGATGTAGTGAGTCAACTCTTGCATGGCATCCTCCATTTCAGTTTGCGCAGAGAATAGGCTTGCAAAAATCCCTTGAAAAGCGGCAACTATTCAAAACAGCTTTGCAAAAATGCGGAGGGTCGGCGCATGGCGACACAGTCAGCAGCACAATGGGATGACTTACGGGTGTTTCTCGCAGTGGCGCGGGAGGAAAGCCTGTCAGCGGCGGGACGGCGGTTGAATGTCGATCCGGCAACGGTCGGACGGCGCGTCGCGCGACTGGAAACCGCTTATGAGACGCCGCTTTTTGTGAAATCTCCGATTGGGTATGCGTTGACGGACGCGGGTCAAAGGTTGATGGCACATGCCTTGCGGGTCGAGCAGTCGCTGGAAGAGGCGGCGGAAGACATGGTTGGGCAAACCACTGGCATATCGGGGCAAATTCGCATCGGTGCGCCGGACGGGGCGGCGAATTATCTGCTGCCGCAGGTTTGCGCCCAGATTGCCGAAGACAATCCGGATCTGGATATTCAGATCGTGGCGCTGCCGCGCGTGGTCAGCCTGTCGCGGCGGGAAGCGGATCTGGTGGTGGCGGTGAGCGCCCCTACAGCCGGTCGGCTGACGGTGCAAAAAATTGCGGATTATAAACTGCATCTGGCCGCTGCGCGGTGGTATCTGCGTCAACATCCCGAGATCGAAACACCGGAAGATCTGCGTCATCACATGGTGATTGGCTATATTCCGGACATGATTTTTGACAAAGAATTGGACTATTTGAACGAAACCGGCGTCGAGAGGGTGCGGCTGGCGTCCAATTCGGCCAGCGTGCAGTTCAATTGGGTGCGGCGCGGCGCGGGCGTTGGCATTGTACATGACTTTGCACTGCCCTCGGCCAAAGGCATGGTCAAAATCTTGCAAGATCAGGTGTCTCTGACGCGTAGTTTTTACTTGATCCGGCACGCGGATGATCGACGGTTAGAGCGGATGAACCGATTTTCAGAGGCTTTGTGCGATGGATTGCGCAAGGAAGTTGCGCGACTCGAAGCGCAAACTTGACAAATCGTGCGCTTTGAGGCGACGATTGACCTAAGGGAATTTTTTAGGACCGGAGGTTAAGTCCATGCTCGTACACCAGATTTTGAAGTCCAAAGGGTCCGAAGGCGTCTTTACGGTCAAACCCGGGACGCTGGTGTCAGAGGTCGCGAAACTGTTGGCGGAAAAGCGCATCGGGACCGTGATCGTCTCGCAGGATGGCGAAACCCCCAATGGTATCTTGTCGGAACGTGACATCGTGCGCGAATTGGGCAAACGCGGGGCCGGGTGTTTGTCACATTCCATAGACGACTACATGACGGCGGATGTGGTGACCTGCGGGCCTGACGATGACGCGGTGGGCGTTCTTGAGAAGATGACCGAGGGGCGGTTTCGTCACATGCCGGTGATGGCGGATGGCAAGCTGGTCGGGCTGATTTCGCTGGGCGACACCGTCAAGGCGCGCCTGAGCGAGTTGGCGATGGAAAAGAATGCATTGGAAGGCATGATCATGGGGCATTGACCCCGAGATGTGCCGTTGCGTCCGAAACTCCCGCAGAAATACCTATGCGGCATTGAGGCGCTTGCAAATGGGCGCGCAATAATGTTGCGTGCCGGCAGGACCAATGGGAGGCACGCATGCGCACGGCACTTTATCCGGGCACTTTTGACCCAATCACACTTGGGCATGTAGATATTATTCGCAGGGCGGCCGTTTTGGTTGACCGGCTGGTGATCGGTGTCGCGATCAACCGCGACAAGGGACCGCTTTTCACGCTGGAGGAGCGTGTGGCCATGATCGAGGGTGAATGCGCCAAGCTGTCAAAGGAGACCGGCACCGAGATCGTGGCGCATCCGTTTGAGAATCTGTTGATTGACTGTGCCAAGGAAGTTGGTGCACAGATCATCGTGCGCGGCTTGCGGGCTGTGACGGATTTTGAGTATGAATATCAGATGGTTGGCATGAACCGCGCGCTCGACAGTTCGATCGAGACTGTGTTTTTGATGGCGGATCTGAAGCATCAGGCAATCGCGTCCAAGCTGGTGAAAGAGATCGCCCGATTGGACGGCGACGTGTCCAAGTTCGTGACACCTGCGGTGAATTCGGCGTTGTTGGAGCGGTTGGGCAAGGTTTGACCTCTGAACGGATTGCCAAGACAAGAAGGCGGCCTGTGGGTCGCCTTTTTTGTGCGCATTGCGGTACTGCAGCATCGCGTCGGTAAGGCGTCGGTTTTGCGGCAGTGCGATTTTAGCGCAGGCGCACAGTTGGAACATAGCCTGCGTGCAACGCTTTGAGAGTTGGAGCCGGTGTAAGGACTTTGACAACACCGGCGCGGACTGACCGTGGTGGGCCGTAGCCGGTTGGCGCAAAAGGGTGCAGTGCGTCCTGCCAGATCAATGCAGGGCCGGTATCCGTGAGAATGAAAGCACCGGCAGGCAAGCTGTGTGCGTCGGCGGTTTGGCGATATTGACCGAAGGTTCGGGGGATGGCGCGCGCCGCGTGCAGTTGACCGTCAAATTGCGCGACTTTGCCTGTGTGACCTGCGGCAGAGAGAAAGGCGGTGTAGTCGGCGCGGCGGCATTCGGCGCAGGGGCGGTGACCGGCGGCGAGCGCAACGGATTCGTCGTAGAAGAAGAGTTCGGTATAGCGGTTGGGCGCCATCAGGGTGCGGCGGCGGTTCTTGAAGTCCAGCACGCAGCAGACCCATGCCTTGTGGCGCCAGCGGCGGTGGGTCAGTTGGCCGTGTTCGTGGGCATCTTCGTCGTGCAAGACGCCACGGTTGCCCAGAAAAGCACCGCGCGTGGGAATGGCGAGCACGTCTCCGGTGGGCTGAACACGGTTTTGGCGGGGCATGCCGGGTCTCCTTTGGCTGGGAGCGTAGCATGGAATGTCGCCAAAAGGGCAAGGCGCGCGGAGACCGCGCACCTTTTGAGGTTATTGCATACGTAGGGCGCCATCGATGCGGATGACTTCGCCGTTGAGATAGCCGTTTTCAACGATGAAACCGGCGAGGCTGGCATATTCAGAGGGGTCGCCAAGACGCTTGGGGTTGGTCACATCGGCGGCCAACTGATCCTGCACCTCTTGCGGCAAACCTTGTAGCATTGGCGTCAGAAAAATGCCCGGCGCGATCGCCATAACGCGGATGCCGGAGCGGGCAAGATCGCGGGCCATGGGCAGAGACAGGCCTACGATGCCGCCTTTGGAGGCCGCATAGGCTGCCTGGCCACGTTGGCCGTCCATTGCCGCAATCGAGGCGGTGTTGATGATCACGCCACGCGCGCCGTCAGCTTCGGGATCGTTTTGCGCGATCACCTCGGCCGCGAGGCGCGCGACGTTGAAAGACCCGACGAGATTGATGTCGATGGTTTTCTGGAACGTGTGCAAAGGATGAGCGCCGTTTTTGCCGATGGTGGTGGCGGCGGGCGCGATGCCGGCGCAGTTCACGGCGGCAGTGATGCAGCCCATGGCGTCGCGGGCTGCCGCGATGGCGGTGGCAACGCTGGCCTCGTCCGTGACGTCGGTTTTGTGGAAGGTGCCGCCGAGGTCGGCAGCGACCGCTGTGCCGCGCGCCTCGTTGAGGTCAAACAACGCGACTTTGGCGCCGTTTGCGGCTAAATGGCGGGCGGTGGCCTCGCCGAGGCCAGAGGCGCCGCCGGTGATCACGGCACAGGTTTGGTCAAGTTTCATGGGCGGGCTCCTCCGGCGGGTAAATGAACGTGTGTTCAAATAACCTGAAGCGGAGGTGTGTGTCTAGGGGGGATACGGGGGCCAGCCCCCGTCGCAGCGCGCTGCGACTCCCCCGGGATATTTTGAGCAAGAGGAAAATGCAAAAAAGGCCCGCCAATTGGGCGAGCCTTGTGATGTTGGGGTGTTATTGGCGCTTACTGGCCGAGCTGCACCAACGCATGGCGTTTTTTGCCGGCGCTGAGCTTGATCGGCGAAGCCAAGGCGGCGCCGTCAATCATCAGGCCAGCATCCGTCAGCGGCGCATCATCGAGCTTGGCGCCGTTTTCCTTAATCAGGCGTTTGGCGTCCTTGCCGGATTTGGCAAGACCGGTTTTCACGATCAGCTGCACGATGGAGATGCCATCGCCAAGGTCGGCGGCGGTCAGGGTCACTGTGGGCAGATCGTCGCCAATGCCGCCTTTTTCAAAGACTTCGCGGGCGGTGGCTTCGGCTGCGGCAGCCGCGTCGGCACCGTGGCACAGCGTTGTAATTGCATTGGCGAGAATGATTTTGGCGGCGTTGATTTCGCTGCCTTCCAACGCACCGAGGCGGTTGCATTCATCGACCGGCATTTCGGTGTAAAGTTTGAGGAAGCGGCCCACGTCAGCGTCGGTGGTGTTGCGCCAGAACTGCCAGAACTCATAGGTAGAACGCATTTCCGCGTTCAGCCAGATCGCGCCGTCCGCCGTTTTGCCCATTTTTTTGCCGTCAGATGTGGTCAGCAGGTGCGAGGTTAGGCCAAAGACCTGGCCGTCATCGACGCGACGGGTCAAGTCGATGCCGTTGACGATATTGCCCCACTGATCGGAGCCGCCAAATTGCACCATACAGCCGTAGCGGCGGTTCAATTCAAGGAAATCGTAGGCCTGCAGGATCATGTAGTTGAATTCGAGGAACGACAGAGATTGCTCGCGGTCGATGCGCGATTTCACGCTTTCAAAGCTGAGCATGCGGTTCACGGAGAAGTGCCGCCCGATGTCGCGCAGGAAGGTCAGGTAATTCAGATCGTCCAGCCATTCGGCGTTGTTGAGCATCAGCGCGTCGGACCCGCCGTCACCGTAGTCGAGGTATTTGGCAAAGACTTGTTTGATGCCCGCAATGTTGTCGTCGATTTGCGCGTCGGTCAGCAGGGGGCGTTCGTCGGCGCGAAAGGACGGATCGCCCACTTTGGTGGTGCCGCCGCCCATAAGAGTGATCGGTTTGTGGCCGGTTTTCTGCAACCAGCGCAGCATCATGATTTGAATCAGCGAGCCGACATGCAGCGATTTGGCCGTGGCGTCAAAGCCGATATAGCCAGGCACCACACCGTTCAGAAGCGCGTTATCAAGCGCTTCGTAGTCCGTGCAATCGGCCACAAAGCCGCGCTCGAGCATCACGGTCAGAAATTCCGATTTGGGCTGGTAGGTCATGGTGTCGATCCCGTATTGTCATTGGACCTGTGTATAAGCGGGGATGAGCAGAAGGAAAAGGCCATGATGAAGGCCAGAGGCGGCGAAAACGGGCTGCGGGCGTTGGGGGCGATGTCGGGCACATCCCTTGACGGGGTGGATGCCGCGATTGTGCAGACCGACGGCGTTGATATTCATGGCTTTGGCGCCAGCCGCTATCGCGCATACTCACGCGCAGAGCAGCAGGTTTTGGAGGCCGCATTGGGCCAGTGGTCGGGACCTGAAGCGGAGGCTGCGGCCAATGTTGTAGAGACCGCCCACGTTGAGGCACTTGGTGGATTTGAGGACGTGGATCTGGTGGGGTTTCATGGCCAGACCTTGGCGCATGAGCCGCGCGGGCGCGGCACCTGTCAGGTTGGCGACGGGCAGGCGGTGGCGGAGGCGCTTGGCGTGCCGGTGGTCTGGGATTTCCGCACGGCCGATGTTGAACTTGGGGGTGAAGGCGCGCCATTGGCGCCGTTTTTCCATTTTGCCTGCGCCAAATGGTTTGGAGCGACCGAGCCAGTGGCGTTTTTGAACCTTGGTGGGGTGGGCAACCTGACGTGGGTCGATCCGCGAATGGCGGCGGCGGTAGACGAGGGGGCATTGTTGGCGTTTGACACGGGGCCAGCCAATGCGCCGATCAACGATCTGTTGCGTGCGCGGCGGGGGTTGAGTTTTGACGAAGGCGGCAAAGTGGCGGCCGCGGGTACGGTTGCGACCGGTGCCTTGGAGCTGTTTTTGCAAGAGGCCTATTTTTCAAGAATGCCTCCGAAGTCTTTGGATCGAAATGACTTTCCGGAGATGATGGGTTTGGTGCGTGAGTTGTCAGATGAGGATGCGGCGGCCACGATGACGGCGATGTGCGCAGCCAGTGTGGCACAGGGGATGGCGCATTGTCCGACACCGCCGAGCCGCGTGTTGGTGACTGGCGGCGGGCGACATAACCCGGTTTTGATGGAGATGTTGCAGGTGTCATTGGATTGTCCGGTGGTGCCGGTTGAGGACGTCGGGCTGGACGGAGACATGCTGGAGGCGCAGGCATTTGCCTATTTAGCGGTGCGTGTGGCGCGGGGGCTGCCGACGAGTTGTTCGGCGACAACCGGCGTCATGGCGTTGGTTGGTGGTGGTACGGTGAGCGAGCCGGAAGGGTGAAGTGTCGGCCTTAGCGGAGATCGGAGCGATACTTGCGGTGGAAATCGCTGTAGCCGTCTGACGTGTTTTGCAGATGTGGCTTGAGCGCCCGATGCAGGTTTGGCAGTTGATGGAACGGCACGTTTGGGAAGGCGTGGTGTTCCGCATGATACGGCATGTTCCACGCCAGAAACTGCACCATCCGGTTGGTAAAAGTAGTGCGGGAGTTTTCCAGCATATTGGCCACCGGCGGGCAATGGCCGTGTTCTGCAAGCAGATAGGCGCGCAGGAAAGGCTGGCCGATGAGGCTGGGCAGGATCCAAACCCAAAAGATTAGCGGAGAGACAAGCAAGCTGAGCAATACGAGTGCGTAGAGCGCGAGTAAAACGCGGGCCTCAGAGCGGATCTTGATGTGCTGGCGCTGAGGCACGTACGCTGCATTTAGCGGGCCGAAAGCGTTTTTCACCAGACCCATGGCCATTCCGCGCCAATAGCCCCATCCAGACAGATAAATGATGTAGGCGCGCCACGTGTCAGGGCGCGGACCGTCAGCGAGTTCGGGGTCGTTTTCCGGGTCATTGGTGAATTTGTGATGTGCCATATGAAAGGCGCGAAACCATGTGAATGGCAGCAGCAAAGGCAGGGCGCAGGCATGGCCGATCAGGCGGTTGAGCCAGCGTGTGGCAAAAGGTGTGTCGTGCGTGCATTCATGACTGAGGGTGAACAAAAACGCCCAGAGTATGCCGAGAGGGAGCAGTACAAGTGCCCAATAGGGAAGGCGCAGACCAACCCACAGCGCACAGCAAAGCAATGCGCCGAGGTAGAGCGAAAGATGGCGCAGGCCTTTGGCATCGGAGCGGAATTGCAATGTGGCGCGGTGGTCCGGCGCAAGCTGTGCCAGCGCTTGTTTGTGGTCCAACGGCGCGGTCATCGCGGGATGTCGAAACCGGGAGCCGCAAGCGTGAAGCCGTCAAATTGAAACGCGGGCGAGACCGTGCAGCCGACGAGGGTCCAATCGCCGGTGGTGCGTGCAGCCTGCCAGTGGTTTTCCGGCACAATCAGCTGTGGAAGTTGGCCGATGGTCAGATCAGGGCCAAGCGTGTGGTCTTTGGCGGGGCCTGCGTCGGTTTCAGAAAGCGACAGGATCAGCGGAGCGCCCGCGTAGAAATGCCAAATTTCGGTGGCATCGACGCGGTGCCAGTGCGAAGCCTCGCCAGCTTTGAGCAGGAAATAGATCGCGGTGCCAGCGGGGCGGGTGCCATCGGGAGCGTCGGCAATCCATGTCTGGCGATAGTGACCTCCCTCCGGATGCGGGGCGAGGTTGAGTTGGGCGATGATTTGGTCTGCGGTCATAGCGGCGTCCTGAGTGTTTGACCCATTGGGGCAAATGCGACGCCTATGGGCAAGTGGTTTCTCAGGTCAATTTGTCAAGCGCGTCGCGCGTGGCTTGTCCCACTATGGCAGGGGCCTCAAGCGGCAGCAGGTGGCCGAAGTCGGGCAATTGCGTATAGCTCATGTCAGGGCGCGCGGTCTGTAGCGCGTTGGCAATGGCGGGGTCCATGAACAACGATGGTTTGCCGGTGATGATCTGGGTCGGAACCGTGATGCTCTTGAGCGTTGGCAGGATGTGTGGTGGGGTGGCGTAAAGATGGGCCTCCCATTCGCGCGGATATTCCAGCGATACGCCGTCCTTGGTGCGATCTGGAACGGTCAGTGCCGTGACCAAGTTGCGCAGAGTTGCATCGTCAAACCGGCGGTAGGCGCGGGAGGCGCGATAGTCGGCATAGGCGGCTTCTTGATTTGACCAGTGCGTAGGGCCGCGCAGCACTTCGGCGGCGGGGCCGGTGGTCTGGCGCATACGGTAGGGGACCAGTCGCAGCATCAGATGAATGCGCCTTGTCACGCCGGAAGGTTCGATCAGCACCAGACCTTTGAACAAGTCAGGGCGTTTCACGGCGGCCATGGCGGTGGTCGCGGCGCCGATAGAGTGGCCGACAGCAAGCACCGGTGCATCCTGTGTGGCCTCAATCCATGCGATCATGTCGTCCGCGAATTGATCCCAGCCGCGTTTGCGGTTTGGCTGCGGTGCGTTGGGCCACAGGGGGCGCATCGCCAAAGCTTGCACATTATGGGTTTGCGCGATCTCTGACAGGAACGGCCGATAACAACGCGGGCCGAGCGCGGTTGCATGATGAAACACCGTCGGCGGGCCGTCGGTGTTGCTGCACCAAGCTGTTGCGGTGCCGCCGGAGAGGTCGGAATTGTGCCAAGTCATTTGCATGGGCCGCACGCTAGCGGTTGTCATTGGGACAGCAAGGTTGACGTCGCGACGGTATTTGTGAGTCTGTTGCAGACACAAACTGTCCTCTTTCTCTTGAAACGGAGGCAGCGATCGTCCACATAGCTTGAAATTTGGCTCTGAGGAGAGGGATAGCGCCATGACAATCACCGAGGCAGAATTGAGCCAGGCCCGCGAGAATTGGGGCGCAGGGCTTGTGGCGATTTCCAAAGCTTACGACGATGGCGGTATCGACGCTGCGCGTCCTCTGGCGGAGGAGGTGATTGATGCCGCTTATGGATATGACTTTGGTCCGGTTCTCTTCAAACCCACACTGGCCAGCGGCGACCAGACGTTCCGCCCAACCAAAAAAGGCGCGCTAAGCTATTTTGTGGCCCACGATGACGACTACCCGCTGGATGGCGGCTTTGCTTTGCTGGGATGGCGTAACGTCGAGCTGCAACCTGTTGCAAGTTTTATCGAAGGCGATGTGGCCATGTGGCAGGGGTGGGGTATTTTTACCGACAAAGACGGCAATGTGACCAAGGCCAATAAGAGCTTTGCCTACAAGAAAGATGCAGACGGTGTTCTGCGCATTGTTTTGCATCATAGTTCGCTGCCGTATCAGCCCTGACATTTTGATGGGATCGGGTCGACGGGCGCCTTTAGCTGCCGGTTTTTGAACCGGTGGGGTACCCGATTTAGTGTGGGCAATGGTTTGAGCGGACGACGGTGTGATGTCATCTGCAGCTGTTGGCCGGTGTCCAAGACAGATTTTTAGATGATGGAGCCGTCTCTGGATTTCTTTGCAGGTTCCCTGGCTCAACTTTTGCTTGCTATGTGAGTCAATTCCGTTTTCTTTGGTTGTGTTTTTAAGAAAGTCACTTTTTGGGGGATACATGATAAGAAAAGTCACACTCGCATTTGCAACAAGCGCAATCGTATTGGCCGGATGCTCGCAACCGGAACCGACGGGAGGACGGGAGCTCGACCCACCAAGGACAGGGATCGAAGTTGGATCGCTGTATTTCGTGAGAGAGAAACCCCGAAGCGATTTCGATCAATCTGCGGACTTGGAGGACCTGTGCGTTCTGGAATTGTCTGAGGACCAAATTGCCGGGCTGAGCACAAAAACGTTGCCCGACTTTGATATCCTTAAAGAGCTGGACGCTGGCGGCGCATTGAGCGGTATCAAAACCAAAGCCGTTGATGTCGGTTTGTCCGCGAACCTTGAGAAATATTATAGCTACAAGCTGACCAATGTGCAGTCGGCAACGATTTCACTGGTGGACGCAGAGAACCTGTTTGACAGTCAGGCCTTCCGGAGCAAGTGCAAAGGTTGGCGCAAGAACGTCGATAGCCTCGGTTTCGCGGCCTATCAGGTGTTGTCGGTGACGATGGGCGATCTGGAGTTTGCGCGGCGCAGCGGAGTTGGCGCGGATGCCGAGGTGTCAGCAAAACTGGCAGAGCTTGAGCCGGAACTGAAAGCGGAATTGAAGCGGAACTATAGCTCAACACTCTCGGGCAAAGGCCTGGTGGTGTCCTTTAAGCCGTTGCCGAGGGGCACCAAGGGCTAGGATTTTTCGACAGAAATGAAGGGGCCGGGGCTTTGAAAGCCCCGGCCTTTTTATGTGATCACTTGAGAACCGAACGGCCTGCATAAAGCGCGGTTTCACCCAAAGCTTCTTCGATGCGGATCAGCTGGTTGTATTTTGCCAAACGATCTGAGCGCGACAGAGAGCCGGTTTTGATCTGACCGCAGTTGGTGGCAACGGCGAGGTCGGCAATCGTGGCGTCCTCGGTTTCGCCGGAACGGTGGCTCATCACGTTGGTGTAGCGCGCGCGGTGCGCCATATCGACGGCTTGCAGCGTTTCGGTCAGCGAGCCGATCTGGTTCACTTTGACCAGCATGGAGTTGGCGACGCCCTGTGCGATACCATCCGCAAGGCGGGTCGGGTTGGTCACGAAAAGGTCGTCACCCACCAGCTGTACCTTGTCACCGATCATGTCGGTCAGCAATTTCCAGCCTTCCCAGTCGTCTTCGTCCATGCCGTCCTCGATCGAGATGATCGGATAGTCAGCGCAGAGGTCTGCGAGATATTGGGCGTTTTCCGCAGACGTCAGCGATTTGCCTTCGCCGACCATCTCGTATTTGCCGTCTTTGTAGTACTCAGAGGAGGCGCAATCGAGTGCGAGGTAGATGTCTTCGCCGAGTTTGTAGCCGGCTTTTTCGACCGATGTTTTCACAAAGTCCAGCGCGACGCGGGTGGATTCAAGCGCTGGCGCAAAGCCGCCTTCGTCACCGATACCGGTGTTGTAGCCTGCGGCAGACAGTTCTTTTTTCAGGGTGTGGAACACTTCGGCGCCCATGCGGATGGCTTCGCGGATGTTGGCCGCGCTGACCGGCATGATCATGAATTCCTGAATATCGATTGGGTTGTCGGCGTGCTCGCCTCCGTTGATGATGTTCATCATTGGCACGGGCAGAACACGGGCCGAGGTGCCGCCCACATAGCGGAACAACGGTTGTGCAGTGTAATCTGCGGCGGCTTTGGCGGCGGCGAGAGACACGCCGAGGATGGCGTTCGCGCCAAGGCGGCCTTTGTTCGGGGTGCCGTCCAGTTCGATCATCGCCTGATCCAGCGCGACCTGTTCGGTGGCGTCCATGCCAACCAGCTCTTCGGCGATCTCGCCGTTCACGGCATTCACCGCTTCGAGCACGCCTTTGCCCATGTAGCGCGATGCGTCTCCGTCCCGCTTTTCCACGGCCTCATGTGCGCCTGTGGAGGCGCCGGAAGGCACAGCGGCGCGGCCGATGGTGCCGTCTTCGAGGGTGACGTCGACTTCGACGGTGGGGTTGCCGCGGCTGTCGAGAATTTCGCGGGCATAAATGTCAATGATGGTGCTCATGATGAGGGTTCCCTGATCTGGCCAATGGTTGGCGCAGTCATAGCAGGGGGTTACCAAAAGTAAATGAAATTGATAGCGCTAACGGGCGATTTTGGTGAGGTTAGGGCTAACAGTGACAGGATGGCTCATCGTGTGGCGGCGCGGGCGCGCGCGCGTTCCCGCAGAAACGTGTAGAGACCCGCAAGCACGATGAGGCCGGAGCCGGCCAGTGTTGCCCAGTCGGGACGCTCGCCAAGGATCATCACGCCCAGCGCCATGGCAAACACCAGACGTGTAAAGCGGAAGGGTGCGACAGCGGAGGCTTCGCCAACCCGCATGGCCGTGACGATGGACCAATACGCGGCGGCCCCAAAGAACGCAGCACCAGCGTAGCGCGCGATGTCTGTGCCAGCGACGGGCGTCAGTGATGAGCCGGAGAAGATCAGCAAACATGCGCCAGAGATGAAAAAGCCAAGAAACCCTTGAAAGGCCACCACGTGGGACGACACGTTTTGGTCGATGCCGCGGGTAAGAATGTCTCGGATGGCGATGCCTAACGCTGCGCCGAGAACCAGCAGAGCATCGGCGGTGAACCCGTCAAGGCCGGGTCGTATGATCAGCAACACACCTGCAAAGCCGATGCCCAAGGCGCTCCAGCGGCGCCAGCCGACGGTTTCGCCAAGAAACAACGCAGCAAGCAGCGTGAGAATCAAGGGCATAGCCTGAAAAATGGCCGCAGCGGTGGAGAGATCGATACGAGACAACGCGAGGGTAAACATCGTGCCGCTAATGGCCTCGGTGGCGGAGCGTAACAGAAGACGCGGGGTCCAGTGTCGCGGTGCAAAGAGCGGCGTGCGGGTCGCCAATATGATGGTGAGAAAAATCGTTGCTGAGCCAAGCCCGAGACCCACAAGAACCTGACCAGGATGCAGTGTCGCGGTGAGCTGCTTCATGAACATATCAGCGGTGGCGAAACCGAGCATTGCAGCGGTGACAAGTAAGCTGCCTTTGACATTGTTCATTTCGGAACTTCCTCGGATTGACGGACATGCGTCGCAGGGAAGCAGATGTTTAGCAAGCGCCAAAATGCGCGGCTCGCTACGCTGGTGTTACACAGCCTGTTGCGAACAGACAGACGCGCGGGCCCCAGAACAGGCGCTACAATATAAAACGGCGGCCTGATAGTTTAGGATTGGGACCCAGAGCGACATGACCGCCGAAAGTGGTCGAGGCAGTGGGCAGGATCAAGTACTGAGTGCGCGCAGACGTTCCCGGCGCACTGGCAACAATTTTGAGGTGGCACTCAGTCAACACGTATTCAATTTCCTGATAACCTTGAGCTTGCATGGAGGCTGTGACCCGCTCTGCCAGCGCCTCCGCGCGGCGCAGCGTGGTCTGGCGTGTCTCGGACCCTTCCGTAGGACGTGCTGACATTGGGCGCTCCTTTTGGGGGCCGCCTTAATCCGGCGGCCTGAAAGGAGCCTACAGTCTTAGGGTGTCCAAGAGGGCTGCCCAATAGACTAGACGCGGGAAAATTAGTATAGGCCCTGCGCCAAAAGAGTGCTCGCGCAATGGGTTCCCTCTATTGCCTACACTGCGGATGTTACAGCGGACGGATTTTAAGCCCTGTGATCCGGTTGGCAGTGCGGTCGATGACCTCGAAACGGAAGCCGTGGAAGGAGAAGACCTGTCCGACGGTGGGGATCATCTGCGCCTCGTGTATCACCAGACCGGCAACAGTGTTGGCCTCTTCGTCTGGCAGGTTCCAGTCCGTTGCGCGGTTCAGATCGCGGATGGTCATGGCACCTTCGATCAGGAATTGGCCGTCGTCAGATTTGCGGATCGGATGATCAGTGTCCTCGTCAAACTCGTCGGTGATCTCGCCCACGATTTCCTCGAGGATGTCTTCGAGCGTGATAAGACCCTGAAGCGAGCCATACTCATCGACCACAAGTGCAAAGTGGCTGCGGCGGCGCAGGAACTGACGCATCTGGTCATCAAGTGACGTGGTCTCCGGGACAAAGTAGGGTTCTTTGGCAACTTCGGAGATATCGAGCGTAAAGGCGCTTTCGGCGTCGCCGCCTGTCCCTGATACACGGTCGGTGATTGCTCGGAACAGGTCTTTGGCATGCACCACACCAATGATGTTTTCCGGATCATCCTTGAACACCGGCAGGCGGGTGTGATTGCTTTCCAGACATTGGTTCAAGATGTCGCGCGGAGTGTCGTCGGCATTGATCATCTGGATGCCGGATCGGTGCAGCATGATTTCCTCAACCGTGCGGTCAGACAGATCAAGGGCTCCGAGAATACGGTCGCGGTCTTCTTTTTCGACGATGCCTTCGGAGTGACCAAGTTGGATCGCGCCAGCGATTTCTTCGCGCACTGCGAGGATGTGGCTGTCGGGGTCGGTCTGCACGCCGAATATGCGCAGAACGAGGCGCACCAGCCAGCGCACAGCGGACACGATCGGGGCAAAGACCGTGACAATCAGGCCGATGGGGCCAGCCACGGCGGAGGCTGCGCCTTCGGGGCGCGTGATGGCATAGGTTTTTGGCAGCACTTCGGCAAAGATCAGCACCAGAAGGGTCATCACCAAAGTGGCCAGCGCAACACCGCTTTCGCCGAAGGCGCGGGTGAAAAGCGCGGTGGCCAGGGAGGTCGCGAGGATGTTGACCAGATTGTTGCCCAACAGCACAGAGCCGATGAGGCGCTCGTTGTCTTCGGTGATTGCCAAAGCGCGTGAGGCCCCACGCGACCCTTTGTTGGCTTGCGTGCGCAGCTTGCCACGTGAGGCGGCGGTGAGTGCGGTTTCAGAGCCGGAAAAGAACGCCGACAACAACAACAGCGCGGCAATCACACCCGCGGTGATGAAAAAAGCAGAGTCAAAAGTGACGGTGGGCTCCATGGTATCCTCTTGTGGCCAACAGGTTTGGTTATGCGCGCAAGGGGTAAGTCGTGCAAGAGGGGGACGCATTTAAGTCTTTGGTAGTGCAGGCAGGAAATGGCGCAGGGAAACCAGAAAAACAAAGATACCGAAGGAGAAAGCCCTGGCATTTGTTGGCCTGACAATTCCCGCCGCCGCGATGGCCGATGCCCATATGTTTCGTTTCTGACCTATGAGGTTTCCAGGCGGCCGGCCATGCCGCACACGGTGGGAATCACCAGTAGGACCCTTGCGATTGCGTTGGCGAAAAGACCGCCAACACCTGTGTGTTTTCCAATGCTTACGCGAATTGTTGGTCAAGTTCACGTCTGGTTTAGGTTTAGCAGCGACTTATCCGCCAGTCATAAACACAGGAAATCCACTCATGAAAACTTTGACAATTTGCGCACTGGCGCTGACGACGGCAACTGTTGCCCAGGCTGCGGACGTGAAACTGTTCACTGAGGACTACGCGCCTTACAATTTTGTTGATAACGGTGAACTGACCGGCCACGGCGTCGACATCATCAAAGAAGCGTTGTCGCGGTCCGGCGTAACTGCGGACATGGAAGTGACCAAATGGTCGCGCGCCATTTCCAAGGCCGAGAAAGACGCAGATACATGTGTGTTCACCACTGCGCGCACACCGGAGCGTGAAGAGCGTTTCAACTGGGCAGGCCCGATGTATTCCGAGGCGATCTATCTGATCCAGCAAACCGGCTCAAACGCCGACATCGCATCGGTGGATGCGGCGTTGACCAAAAAGATCGGCACCCAGACCGGTGATTTTGCCGTGGCCCTGATGGACCGGATGGGCGCGACCGATATTGATCTTGCACCAGACGCGGAAATGACGCTGAAGAAGTTGCGCGCAGGCCGTGTGGATTACATGGTTGCACTGGAAAGCGCGGCGCAGGTGGCGATTGATGGTGGCGGCATCGAAATCGCTATGGAAGTGTCGCGCAACGAATTCTTCATGGCGTGTTCCAAGACTACCAACAGTGACGTCATCGCCAAAATGGATGCGGCGATCGATTCCATTCTTGCAGATGGCACTCAGGCCGAATTCATCGCCAAGTACGAATAAGCCGCGCGCGGTATTTACACAAAAGGCCGGGCTATGGGTCCGGCCTTTTTGCGTTTGGAGCTTTGGCAGGTAGGGCGCGGCTTGGCGGAATTGTGAATTTCAATTGGCCGCGTTGCGCGGTAGGCCAAGGCATGAAGATACAAGACTTGGGCGCACTTATCGGCGATGTAATGCTGTTTGGGGGGCCGTATTCCAATGAGCAGGCGACTTGGGCGGCTTTGAACGCGGCCGCCGCACGCGGGATCGCGGCCACAAACGTCATTTGCACCGGAGATGTGGTTGCCTATTGCGCAAGTCCGGCGCGAACCGTGGCGCTTGTGCGGGATGCTGGCATAACGGTGGTGGCGGGAAATTGCGAGCGCCAGCTGGCGGCGGGCGCGATGGATTGCGGCTGTGGGTTTGAGGATGGCACGGCGTGCGATTTGTTGTCGGCAGGGTGGTATGCCCATGTGGACAAAGAAATCGGCGTAAAAGACCGCGACTGGATGGCGGGGCTGCCGGATGTCGTGGTGTTTACCCATTGCGGGCGGCGGGTTGCGGTGATTCACGGCGGTGTCACTTACATCGCCCGCTTTATCTGGTCAGTGTCCGCCGAAACGGTGTTTTCTGAGGAAGTTGCGGCGTTGCAGGCGCAGGTTGGCAAGGTGGATATGGTTGTGGCGGGTCACAGCGGCGTTGCGTTTGCGCGCGATGTGGCAGGCGTGCGGTGGATCAATGCCGGCGTGATTGGGATGCCAGCGCATGACGGAACGCGGGACACGCGTTTTGCGGTTTTGTCCGAGCGTGGCGTGGCCATTTTGCCTTTGGTTTATGACGCCGAAGCGGCCTTTGCAGATATGGAGCAAGTTGGGTTGCGGCAGGGCTATGATCAGGCTTTGGTCACGGGCTTTTGGCCATCAGAGGATGTGTTGCCGCCGGAATTGCGTTTGCCGGATTTTGCCAACGGGTGATGGTCGTTCACCAAAGTGCGAAGCCGTTCGTCCAGCACGTGCGTGTAGATTTCGGTTGTGGCCACATCAGCATGTCCCAAAAGCGTCTGGATAGAGCGCAAATCGGCGCCATTGGCCAAAAGATGTGTGGCAAACGCGTGGCGCAGAGTGTGCGGTGTGACTTTGGCTGGGCTGACGCCACCGGTGACGGCCAAATCCTTGATCAACTGATAGAACCAGTGGCGGGTCAGATGACCGGTTTTGCCGCGAGATGGAAACAGAAACCGAGAAGAGGACAGGCCTTTGGCGCGGTTGGTGTCCTCAATCTCGTCATGGACAGTGAGCCACGCGGCCAAAGCTGCGCGGGCAGGTGGTGACAGGGGCACCATACGTTCTTTGCCGCCTTTGCCCATCACAAGCAGCATGCGCGGATCACCACGCGCGGCGGAAACCGGCAGGCTGACCAGCTCTGTCACGCGCATGCCGGTGGCATAAAGCAGTTCCATCAAACATGTGTTGCGCAGTTTGTCCGTCTTTGTACGGCCCGTGACGCGCGCCGCGTCCAAAAGGCGGTCAACCTCGGCCACATCCAGCGTTTTGGGCAGGCGTTTGGCGCGACCGGGCCCTTTGATGCGGATGGCGGGGTTATCACTGCGCCAGCCCTCTTCAAAGGCAAAGCGGTATAGCTGCTTGATTGACGACAATCTGCGGGCGCGGGTCGATTGGGCCAAACCCTGTGCGTCGCAATATATGAGATAACTTTCGAGTTGATCCTGTCCGGCTGTGTCAAAGTCACAGTTGTGTCTGCCAAGCCAGTCAGAAAAATCACGCAGGTCGCGGGCATAAGCGTCCTGCGTGTTTTGCGCCATGCCGAGTTCCGCCGCTTGCGCGTCCAGAAAGGTGGTGATCCAGCGCAAACTGTCCATGGCGGTCTAGCCTCGCGTGTCCAGCAAAGCGACCTGCAGCGCCGCGCGGCGGGCGGTGTCCTCAAGGCCAACAGCACGAAGGGTCGCCAGTGCCTCGGTTAAGGCGCGGGTGTCGCCTGCGGCGCCTTCGGCCATGCGTGCCATGGCCGACAGGATAACCTCGCCCAACTGGCCGCGCGCCAACATCGCCGAAAGCTCCTGTGGCACGCCAGCGCCATGGAAAGCGTCTGAGATGGCGCGGTGCAAGGGGTCGGTTGGCGTACGTGGCGGATTGCCAAGTGCGAGGCCCGCGAGGAAATCGCGCGGGCCGGCCAAGGCCGCGCGTTCATAATCAGAGGACAACAAAGCGACGTCGCGCGCCAGCCGAGCCGTGGTGCCTTGTAGTGGCAAAGTCAGCAACTCGCTGCCGTAAAGTCGGGCAAATGCCACTTCCAGACGTACCTGACGCATGGCGGACCGCGCAGCGGGCAGGGTGTCGGCAACGGCGCTGACATCGTTTGCGGTCAGCGCGGCGTCAAACGCCTGAAGCGCGGCAACGCGATCCCAAATCATGCCGGACGCTGCGGGTTTGCGTTCTGTGTAAATTCCAAGCAGGCGGTTTTCATGCAAAGCGGAGGTGCGGGTGAGGCGTTCGGCGGCTTCGAGTTGTGCCTTCCATCCGGCAGTGTCGCGCAGATCGGCGTGGGCATAAGCACGCGGCAGACTGGCAGAGGTTTGGCCTTCGCCGATCGCTTCGTAAAGGCGGAACTTTAGCGGGGTCGATGGGCCAGCGGTCACCAACATCGGTTCGCCTTCAAAGAGTTCGGGGTCCAAAAACCGCAGCAGCAGCGCGTCCATTTCTTCGGAAATCAGGCCCAGTGCCTTGGCAGTGTCCAGTGTCAGCGCGGCGGCGCGCCAATCGCCGGATCGCGCCGTGCAAAATATCCGCGCCGGATAGCCGGGGGCCAGATGCGGAGTTTTCATCAAAGCGTCACAGGCGTCGTCTTCGTGACCCAGCAAAAGTGTCACATCAAACCAGCGTTTGAACAACGCGGGCGTTGCTGCGCCAGCCAGTTCGATCAGGGCGGCTGCCTGCTCCAAAGCGCCCATTTCCACCAGTTTGTCGATGCGGGCCAGCAACACATCGTTGTTTCTGCCTTCGTTGCGGGGCGCGTCGGCCTCGGCCAAAAGCAAGGTATATAGCAGCGCTTGCATGGCGGGCAGCATCTCGGGGCGCTGCTGTTCAATCAGGTCACTCAGGCGGTTTCCAGACGAGTTGGCCCACAAGGATCGGGGCAAACCAGTGACGTTGGACGGCAGCAGCCCCACTGCATCGAGGGTTTTGTCCGCCAGAGGGGATACTGCGATTTCGGGTATTGTTACGCCAAATTCGGGCAGCGTTTCAGTTGGCGTCAATCCCATGTCCAACGTGACTGTTGGTTGCTGATTGAGCCATTCAATTGCACTGAGCGGCGTGTCTTGTGCCCAAGCGACGCCGGTGGCCAACGGCAGGCTCAGACAGACGCAGCAAAGTGCAGTGCGAAAACAATCACGGACCAAATCAGGAACCATTGAGCTCGACGGGGACACTAATCTCGGTCTGAGCCGGTGAGAAGTCAGCCCCAAAGAACGGCCCCAGATAGGCATAAGCCACAAGGCCGATAATGCCCAACATCAAAAGAATCGCCAACGCTCGTACAAGTTTGCCCATGAAACTCCCCAATTTCCTGCCCGTTTTGCATAACTTATAACTGGCAATTCCGGCGAGATCACGTCATTCAATGCCGAAGCGCAAATTTTGGCGAAGCTTGGCCGATCCCGGACGTGAAATGACCTATGATCTGAAAAAAACTGTGGTGATGGTCGGCATGATGGGGGCCGGCAAAACCGCCGTGGGCCGTGTCGTTGCTGCAAAACTTGGCGTGCCGTTCATTGATTCCGATGCTGAGATCGTGAAAGCCGCAAATATGAGCATTGCGGAGATTTTTGAGCGCGATGGCGAACCGTTTTTTCGACGCAAAGAAACACAAGTGATAGAGCGGTTGCTGGAGGAAGAACGTTGCATCCTGTCCACTGGCGGCGGGGCGTTTCTTTCGGAGATCAACCGCGCAATGATTGCCGAGAAAGGCGTGGCGGTCTGGCTGGACGCGGATGTCGAGCTTTTGTGGACGCGGGTGCGCCACAAAGACACCCGGCCGTTGTTGCACACGCCTGATCCGCGCCGCACGCTGGAAGAGATTTTTGAGACCCGCGTACCGCTCTATAGCCTTGCGGAGTTGCCGGTTCCGGCAGAGGCGGGATTGAGCATAGAGCAAATGGCGGACCGTGTGATTGGTGTGATGGCCAGTCGCGAAGACGTGTTGACGGAGAGCTGATGAGATGATGGAAACTGTGCATGTGGGCCTTGTCGATCGCGCCTATGACATTCACATCGGTCCTGGCTTGCTGGCGCAAAGCGGGGCGCTGATCGCGCCGCATCTGGCGCGCAAACAGGTTTGCGTGGTCACGGACGAGAACGTCGCCGCGCTTCATCTTGAGACGCTGAGAGCAGGGCTGGCGGTGGCTGGCATTGCGATGGAATCCTTGGTGTTGCCTGCGGGTGAAAGCACAAAGAGTTGGCGCTTTTTGGAGCAAACCGTGGAGTGGCTTTTGGCGCAGAAGGTTGAGCGCCGCGATCTCGTGGTGGCCTTTGGAGGCGGTGTGATCGGTGATCTGACGGGTTTTGCCGCTGCTGTATTGCGCCGTGGCGTGAGCTTTGTGCAAATCCCCACCAGCTTGCTTGCGCAGGTCGACAGTTCCGTGGGCGGCAAGACAGGCATCAACAGCCCCGCAGGCAAGAACCTTGTTGGCGCGTTTCATCAACCCAAGCTCGTGCTGGCCGACACGGACGTGCTTGGCACCATGACATCGCGCGATTTGTTGGCGGGCTATGGCGAGGTTGTGAAATACGGTCTGTTGGGTGACAGCGCGTTCTTTGACTGGCTTGAAGCGCAGGGGCCTGCGCTGGCCAAAGGTGACATGTCTGCGCGCATCGCAGCAGTGCGCCGGTCCTGTGAGATGAAAGCCGAGATTGTCATGCGCGACGAGACCGAGCAGGGCGACCGCGCGCTGCTCAATCTTGGGCATACGTTCTGTCACGCACTGGAAGCGGCAACCGGATATGGCGACAGGTTGTTGCATGGCGAAGGGGTGGCTGTGGGTTGCGCTTTGGCCTTTGAACTGAGCGCGCGATTGGGGCTCTGTAGTCAGGAAGATCCCAGCCGTGTGCGACAGCACTTGCGCGCGATGGGCGTGAAGGTGGATCTGGCCGATATTGACGGTGATTTGCCAGACGCGGAGGCGCTTTTGGATCTGATGGGGCAGGACAAGAAAGTTGTTGACGGCCAATTGCGGTTCATACTTGCGCGTGGGATTGGTCAGGCCTTTGTGACCGCTGACGTGCCGCGCGATATGGTGCGCGACCTTTTGGCCGACGAGCTGGCGCGGCGCTAACGAAAAAAGGCGCCGGAGCAAACCGGCGCCTCGTATTTTCGTCTCAATAAAAAATCACATGAACAGGAAATCGCCTTCGGTGATGCCTGTGCCATGGAAGGTGATCGTGCCGTTCTCGCCGGTGATGGTGATTTCGCCGCCTGAGACTGTCGCGGCGTCCATAACGGCCGCGAAGTCCGAAAACTCGTTGCTGTCGAGCACAATCGTGTCATTCCAACGGAAGTCCAGAATGGTGTCGTCGCCAGAAAGTGAGGTGAAGACAAAATGGTCAGCGCCGCCACCGCCCATCAGTTCGTCGTTCCCCGCACCGCCGTCGATGGTGTCTTGACCGACGCCGCCGCGGATGTGGTCGTTGCCATTGCCACCAGACAGTATGTCCGCGCCGCGGTTGCCCAGGATCACATCGTGGCCATTGCCACCGTCGATCGTGTCGTGTCCGCTGTCACCCTGCATGCGATCGGCGCCGTTGCCGCCGCTCATCCAGTCGTCGCCCCATCTTCCAAACATGCGGTCGTTGCCCGCGCCGCCGTCCATGTAGTCGTCGCCGACGCCGCCACGCATACCATCGTTGCCGTCTCCGCCAAACATTGTGTCATCGCCCAAGCTGCCAAACATCCGGTCGCTTCCGCCGCCGCCCAATTGAATGTCGTCGCCAAAAAAACCGAAAAGCACATCGCGTGCGCCGCTGCCGACCTGAATGTCCTGACCAAAGCCGCCAAACAGGAATTGCGGGGTGACGCTGCCAACGTCGATGGGCAAAAGCACACCGTCGATCACCTGAATATCGCCGTTGATCGCTTCGATGTCCGTCAGACCATCCACAAAATTCGGGTTTGGCCGGTCGGGATCCAGATCGACCACGGAATTTCCGTCGATAACCAGATTGCCACCAGGAAGTGCGGTCTCGATGAGGCCGGAGTCCTGAAGTTCGTCCAGAGACAAACCGCCGGGGCGCACATGATAAAGCAAAACTTCGCGCACAAGATCGATGCCCAATGCGCCGACAAGTGCGGCGGGCAGATCAGCGTCCGCAACGCCATGGGTATTGATGCCCAATTCCTCTGCCAAAGCGCGGAACGCGTCGTCCGTTGGGGCAAAAACCGTGAAGTCGTTGTTGGGATCTGTGAAGAGATCGACAAGCCCCGTGGCCACAAGTGCGCCGGTCAATGCCTCAAACGCGGGGTTTGTGCTGGCGATGTCGGCGATTGTAGGTTGCGGTGTGACTTCTGCGACGTCGATTGGCAGGAGCACGCGGTCAATCACGTGGATGACGCCGTTTGTGGCGGCGATATCCGTCAGACCGTCGACAAACTCGGGATCTTCAACGTCGGGATCTGCGTCGTTAAGTGTATCGCCATCCACGCCAAAAGAGGCGCCTTCAAGCAGGGTGTCGACACTGCCGGCGTCTTGGATGTCGTCCAGAGAACTGGACCCCGCCTGAACGTGATAAAAAAGAACGTTGGTGAGCGTTTCCACGCCGAGCAGATCGACGAGGGCAACGGCGATGTCTGTTTCGCTCATGCCAGCGGTGTCGATGCCGAACGTGTCCTGCGCGAGGATTGTGAATGCCTCATCCGTGGGCGCGAAAACGGTGAAATCACCGGGATTGGCGAAGGTTTCTACCAAACCCGCCGCATCAAGAGCGGCGACCAAAATATCGAAGTTGCCATTGGTGGCTGCGATCGTTGCAATCGAGTCGGTTGCTGCAGGTGCCGGCGCAGGGCCGGGTGTCCCGCCGCTGGCGGTGATTTCAACTAAGCTCATGTTCTTCTCCCTGATTTTGCATTGAAGCTGTTACGGGGAGGTGGGCCGATTAGATTGTTGACGTAGGGTCACAAAAATGTGTTGAGAGCGTGAGCGGCCGCGCGATGATTGCGCGGCCGCATTGGTAAATCAGCTTGCCGCACGGTTCACTAAGGTTAGCAGCAGCTGCGTCGAAAGCGCCATATCCTGCACCGAGATCCATTCCAGCGGGCCGTGGATTTCCATCATGCCAGTGAACAGGTTGGGGCAGGGAACGCCCAATTCTGTGAGGCGCGAGCCGTCAGTGCCGCCACGGATCGCGGCGCAATAGGGCTCCATACCCAGATCGCGCATAGCGTCGCGCGCAAGGTCAACGGGCGTCATGTCGTCCTCCAGCCAATAGCGCATGTTGCGGTATTGTTTGCTGATCTCGCAGGTGACTTTGGCGCCGGGAAAATCGGCTTCTGCCTTGGTGCAGGCCGCTTTCAGGCGCGCGCCGCGTGCTTGCAGCCCATCCATTTCAAAATCACGCAGGATAAACCGCAGGGTGGTTTCCGAGCTGCCACCGTCCTGCGCGTA
Source organism: Shimia sp. SK013 (assembly GCF_001292625.1). Taxonomy (GTDB): domain Bacteria; phylum Pseudomonadota; class Alphaproteobacteria; order Rhodobacterales; family Rhodobacteraceae; genus Shimia. The sequence continues at coordinate 519,219 of NZ_LAJH01000009.1, read as the reverse complement.
GACATGGGTGAAACCTTCGGAGCCGTCGGTGGTTTCTGGCGTCGTGCCGTCCTCATCCAGCGCCGTCACGATGGCGGCGGCCACATGCAGCGCGTTTACCAATTTGTTTTTGGCATAACCGGGATGGGCGGACACGCCCGTGATTGTCACCACGCCACCATCTGCGGAAAAGGTTTCAAATTCCATTGTGCCGCGTTTTGCGCCATCGAGCGTGTAGGCAAAGTCGACGCCAAAATCGGCAGGCAATTGCGCATCGACACCACGGCCGATTTCCTCGTCCGGAGTGAATGCCAGCCGCACTTTGCCGTGTTTCAGACCCGGTGCGGTCAATAGGTGCTCGGCCATAGTCATGATAATCGCGACGCCAGCCTTGTCGTCCGCACCCAGCAAGGTCAGACCGGAGGCGGTGATGATGTCGTCGCCTTTGCGTTCTGCCAAATAGGCGGAGGTGGTGGTGTTCAGGAGCAGATCGGGGTTGTCCGGATAGGTGATGTCGGACCCGTCCCACGCGTGGTGAACACGCGGTTTGACATTTGTGGCGTTGAACTGCGGTGCGGTGTCGACGTGCGCGCAGAAGCCGATGGTCGGGGCGTTGGTGTCGGTGGCAGGAACCGTCGCAAGTAGCGCGCCATAGCTGGTCAGTTCAATGTCAGACGCGCCAATTTTTTCCAGTTCAGCCATCAAGTGGCGTTGCACATCCAGTTGAATTTCTGTGGATGGCTTGGACGGCGAATGTTCGTCGCTTTGGCTGTCGATGGCGCAATAGGCCACGAGCCGCGTTTCCAAAGCTTTGTCAAAAGATGATGAGGTGGACATGGTTTCCCCGCTGAATGGTCGTTCACTTCGGTTTTAGCGATTTGCAGGCGTGGAGGGTAGAGGGATTTTGTGGGCGCACGCAGGTGCGCTGGAAGCCGCGTCACAGATGGGAGGCACGAAAAGAAAAAGGCCGCAGAAAACGCGGCCTTCGTTTGCTTTGTAGGAACCTTGGTAAGGATCAGAACGGGATTTCGTCGTCCAGATCGCGTGAAGGGGATCCACCGCCTTGTTGGCCGCCACCGCCGCCGCCGCCATAGCTTCCGCCACCTTGGTCGTAGCCACCGCCGCCTTGATCATAGCCACCTTGACCGCCACCGCCGCCACCAAAGCCACCGCCGCCGTCACCGCCGCCGGAGCGGCCATCGAGCATGGTCAGCACACCGTCAAAGCCTTGCAGCACAACTTCGGTGGAGTAACGGTCCTGACCGGATTGATCCTGCCATTTGCGGGTTTGCAGTTTGCCTTCGACGTAGACCTTGGAGCCTTTGCGCAGATATTGCTCGGCAATCCGCACGAGGCCTTCTTGGAAGATGGCGACGCTGTGCCATTCCGTGCGCTCTTTGCGCTCACCGCTGTTGCGGTCTTTCCACGTTTCGGACGTGGCGATACGCAGATTGCATACTTTGCCGCCGTTTTGGAAGCTGCGCACCTCGGGGTCGCGCCCCAGGTTGCCGATGAGAATAACCTTGTTAACTGAGCCGGCCATGCGCCTTGTCTCCCGTGGAATCTGTTTTTGCTTCGGAACACCTTACACCATTGGTGCAGGGGGATGGAAAGCAGTTTGTTGTGGATGAATTGCAAATTGCTGGAGGTAGGCAATATCTCACTTGGCACGGCAGTCTTTAACCGGTTTGGATCACGTTCGGGGCAAAATCATGGGAAAGGCGGGCTAACGCTGAAGCGGGACCTGACGCCGATCATCTGCAATTGTGGCATCGGGCAGTTTCGCTTTGCCAAAGGAGGCAGAGGCGATTTGCGAAGGAGTGCGTTTTTTGCGTTTTGCGCATCGGAGCCGAGATGATATGACTGGCAAAATGAATTATTTAGGGCGGGCATTTATGTCTTCCAAACTTGTCGCTTTGTTATGCTGTGCAACTTTGATGGCGGCGCCTTTGGCGGCGCAGACTGTGTCGTCCAAATCAAAAAAACGCATTTTCAGCAATCAAACCAAGGTGCTTGATGGGCGCGCTAGCGAGCAGTACCGAGGGTCTGTGCGTTTGCAGCCCAAGCCGGTTTATACCCCGTCCAAATGGGGTGATGGCAGCTATCGCGGCACGTATAGCGGCCCGTATTTGGCGATGGCGCGTGAGGCGGCGTTGCTGCACGGCATCCCCGTCGACTTGTTCCTGAAACTGGTGAAGCAGGAAAGCAATTGGAACGCTTCTGCAAAATCTCACAAGGGTGCGTTGGGGTTGGCGCAACTGATGCCGGATACGGCCCGTTCGCTTCGGGTTGATCCGCTGGATCCCCAGCAGAATCTTGAAGGTGGCGCGCGCTATCTTAAGGCGCAGTATTTGCGGTTCGGGTCGTGGCGGTTGGCGCTGGCCGCATACAATGCAGGGCCGGAAGCGGTTGCGAGGTATGGTGGAATCCCACCCTATAAAGAAACGCAAAATTACGTGCGTGTCATCGCCGGTGGCTAACACTTGGTAGATTTCAGATAATTTTAGTCAGCTATTGATTCCGATCAAATGAACCCTCAGGTGTTTGGGCGTATGGTTCGTCCAAAGCTTTGAAAAGGCCCATTTGATGTTTTTCACCCGTCCAGTTGTTGTGCTTTCCCTAACCCTTGCGACCTCAATGGCAATGGCCGCACCGATTGACAGCCTTGAGGCGTTGGGAGAGGCGCTGTTTCACGACGTGAACCTGTCGATGAACCGAACGCAGTCTTGTGCGACCTGTCACGATCCGGAGTTTGCCTTTGTCGATCCACGGGAAACCGATGCCGGGCGCGCGGTGTCATTGGGAGACGATGGCGTTTCGCTGGGGGATCGAAATACGCCGACGGCCAGTTATGCGGCCTTTGTGCCGGAGTTTGATCGTGAGTGGGACGGGGATGCCGAGGGGGGGCTGTTCTGGGATGGGCGGGCCAACACGCTTGAAGATCAGGCAGGTGGACCGCCGCTGAACCCTGTGGAAATGGGCATGGCGGACAAGCCAGCTGTTGTCGCGCGGATTGCAGAAAACCCGGACTATGTTATTGCGATGGAAGCGCTTTTCGCGCGCGGTGTGCTGGAGGATGCGGACGCGGGTTATGAGGCGATGACCACGGGGATAGCCGCCTTTGAGCGCACAGACATCTTTGCGCCCTTTGACAGCAGATATGACCGGTATCTGCGTGGGGATGTGGCATTCACCCAAGAGGAAGAGCTTGGGCGCGTGCTGTTTTTCTCAGACCAGTTCACCAACTGTTCGGAGTGCCATCAGTTGCGACGCAGCCAGAGGCATTCAAAAGAAACCTTCTCTAACTACGAATACCACAATATCGGCGTGCCGGTGAATGTTGCGGTCCGTGATATGAATGGCGAAAAAGGACATATAGACAGAGGGTTGTTGGCCAATCCTGATGTGGATCAAGCCAAACATATGGGCAAGTTCCGCACGCCGACCTTGCGCAACGTGGCCGTGACCGCACCATACATGCACAACGGCGTTTTCGAGGACCTGCGCACCGTGGTTTTGTTTTATAACAAGTACAACTCCAAGGATCCCAAGCGGCAGATTAATCCGGAAACCGGTGAGGTCTGGAAAGCGCCGGAGGTGATGCATTCGCTGTCGGTAGAAGACCTCACAGACGGGCCTGCATTGGATGACAGGCGCATTGATGCGTTGGTTGCATTTATGAAAACGCTGACTGATGCACGCTACGAGCACTTGCTGGAATGACGGGGTGACGTGAGGACGCCTTTGCCAGACGGTGCCTTGCCCCTTTAGGGTGATGAAAATTGCTCTGGGGAGGGACGGATGATCAAGAAAGTTCTTAAGTATTTGGGTTTGGCGCTGGTGGCGCTGATTGCGGTTCTGGCTGTAAAGACAGCACTTTATAAAGCGCCAAACTATGCGCCAACGGGCCGGGACGATCTTGCGACCGTGAATGTCAATGTGGAGCGGATCGTGTCCAACATGGGCCAAGCGGTGACGTTTGAAACCGTGGCCCATCATTTGGCGGATCCATTGGTAGAAGGCCAGTTTCTCGGCTTTTTGGAGTGGATTGAGGCGACCTATCCCGGGGTGCACGCGGTGATGAGCCGCGAGATGGCGAATCTGACGCCTATTTACAGGTGGGAGGGTAAGAACCAAGATGCGCAACCCGTTCTTATGACTGGGCATTATGACGTGGTGCCCGCGCCGGACGCGGAACGTGATCGCTGGGAACATGCGCCGTTTGCGGGCGTTACAGACGCTGAGTTTGTCTGGGGTCGGGGCACGATTGACGACAAAATTGGTGTGGTCGGCCTTTTGGAAGCGGCGGAAACGCTGATTGCTGGAGGGTTTCAGCCTGAGCGTACGATATATTTCATCTTTGGGCATGACGAAGAAATTGGTGGCCAAAAAGGTGCGGGAACAGCCGTTGACATGCTTGCAGAGCGCGGTGTGCAGATGGAGTGGTCGTTGGACGAAGGCTCTATGGTGCTCGACGACGTGTTGCCGGGACTTCCGGCGCCGGTGGCCTCGATCAACGTGGCAGAAAAGGGCTACGTCACGCTCAATATTACCGCTAAGGCGACCGGTGGGCACTCCTCTCTGCCACCGGCGGACACCGCAGTTGGCGCGCTTGCGGTCGCAATAGAGCGCTTGATGGCCAATCCAGTGCCTGGTGGGCTGACGGATGCGTCGGCCGAGTTTTTTGACAGCGTCGCGCCAGAATTTGGCCTGGCTGAGCGGGTGCTTTTTGCCAACCAGTGGCTGTTCCGCCCAGTTTTGGAAGGCATCTTGTCGGGCTCCGGACCCACAAATGCGATGTTGCGCACAACAACTGCGCCGACGATGTTGCAAGCGTCACTGACCGAAAATGTGTTGCCGACGGAAGCGGTGGCTGTGGTGAACTTTCGCATCCATCCCCGCGACACTGTGGAAAGCATCGTCGCGCACGTAGAGACGGTGATCGACAACCCGAATGTCGCTGTTAGCCTGCGTGGAAATCCAACCCATCCGAGCCCCGTATCGAGTGCGCAAAGTGAAGGATTTCAATTGCTTGCGCAGGCCACGCTGGGCGCATTTGGCGATGTGATCCTTGTGCCGGGGTTGACGGTTGCCGGCACGGATTCCAAGCATTTTTCCAAGATTTCGGATGACAGTTATCGGTTTAATCCAATGACATTTGGGCCGGATGACCTGTCACGCATCCATGGGATCAACGAGCGTGTGTCGATTGCCGATCTGGAACGTGCGGTGCAGTTTTACGCTCAGATCATGATGGGTGTGGATGGGTAGCAGCCATTCAACGCATTGAGTAAAGACATAGAAAAAGGGCGGCGCGAAAATGCGCCGCCCTTTTTGTTTGCGTTATGTCTCGGGTACCCTATTCGGCAGCGATTTTGATCACTGGCGTCATGCGGGCGAGGATGTCATCTGCCAGGTGGCATTTGACTTGATGGTCACCTTCCAGCATCCGAACTGGCGGTACTTCTTGCTCGCACAGGCCGCCTGGCACTTCGGATTTCCAACGGCAGCGCGTTTGGAACGGGCAACCGGGAGGAGGGTTCATGGCTGAAGGAATGTCGCCTTCGAGAACGATGTGTTCTTTTTCAATCGAGGTGTCGGCGATGGGAACCGCAGAGAGCAGAGCCTCGGTATAGGGATGATAAGGGGGCGAGAATACCTGATCGGTTGTGCCCATTTCCACCACATGGCCGAGATACATAACCATAACGCGATCAGACAGATAGCGCACGATGCTCAAGTCATGCGAGATGAACAGGAGCGTGGTTTTCTCTTCGCGCTGAATTTCCATCAAGAGGTCGGTCACAGCTGCCTGCACCGACACATCGAGCGCTGAAACGGGTTCATCCGCAACCACGATTCGGGCGCCGCCGGCAAAGGCGCGGGCGATGCCGACGCGCTGTTTTTGACCACCGGACAGTTGCCGCGGCATACGGTCCGCAAAGGCGCGGGGCAGTTTGACCAGATCAAGCAATTCAAGCATGCGATTACGTCGACCGGCCTCGTTTTCGCCAATGCCGAATATCTCGAGCGCGCGCATGATCTGACGGCCGACGGTCATCGAGGGGTTGAGCGTGTCAAACGGGTTTTGAAAGACCATCTGGACGTCTGCGACGGTCTTGGTGTCGCGGTCCTGAATAGGCGTGGCCTGGATTTGGTTGCCGTCCAGAAGGATCTCGCCTTCGGTGGCGGTTTCTAACCCCATCAGGACCTTGGCGAAGGTGGATTTGCCGCAGCCGGATTCACCAACGATGGCAAGGGTTTCGGATTCGCGCGCCTCAAAGCTGAGGGTTTCGTTGGCCTTCACGACCTTTGTTTCACCGCCGCCAAAAAGGGCGTTGGCGGCAACCTCATAGTATTTCTTGAGGTTTTTCATGGAAAGGACGACCTCGCCAATCTCGCCTTTTTCCTTTTGTTCAGCGACCGTTATCGGCGCGTTCCAGTCGATTTCCTCGGAGCGGAGGCAGCGGGTGGTGTGGCGATCAAAACCTTTGACACCAACCATTTGAATGGCGTTTGCATCACAGAGACCTTCCTGAAAATAGTCGCAGCGGGGACCAAAGTTACAGCCGGATGGGCGTTCGTGAGGCAACGGGAAGTTGCCGGGAATGGCCACAAGTGGTCGCGCGTTTTTGTCAGCGCCAGGCAGGGGGATCGAGCGGAAGAGCGCTTGTGTGTAGGGGTGCTGCATGTTGTCAAACACGTCTTTTATCGAGCCGCGCTCGACCGCTTCACCGGAATACATCACGCACAAACGGTCGCAGGTTTCCAGAACCAGACCGAGGTTGTGGGAGATGAAAAGCATTGATGTTCCATACTTTTTTCCCAAATCCTTGACCAGCTCGACCACGGCGGCCTCAACGGTCACGTCAAGCGCGGTGGTGGGCTCATCCAGGATCAGAAGCGCTGGCTTGGACATCAGGGCCATGGCGATCACGATGCGCTGTTGCTGACCGCCCGAGAGCTGGTGCGGGAAGCTGTTGAGCATCCGCTCGGGGTCAGGCAGGCGCACGTCTGTGACCACTTCAAGCGCGCGCTTGTAGGCCTCTTCTTTGCTGACACCCTCGTGGATCATCGGCACTTCCATCAGCTGTTTGCCGATCTTCATTGCCGGATTGAGAGACGCCATAGGCTCTTGATAAATCATGGCAATTTCGTTGCCACGTACATCTCGCAGTTCTTCGTCGGACATCTCGGAGAGGTCACGCCCCTTGAATTTGATGGAGCCGCCAACAACCTCGCCGTTCTTGCCGAGATCTTGCATCACGCCCAGCGCAACAGTGGATTTGCCGCAGCCGGATTCACCAACAAGGCCAACGGCTTCACCCGGCATCACACGGACCGAAAAATCCATCACTGCAGGGATTTCCCGCAGTCGGGTGAAGAAGGAAATCGACAGGCGGTCGATCTCTAGAATCGGGCCTTCGTATTCTGCCATCTTGCTCATTAACTCTCTCCCTTTTGGGGCGGAAGGCGGTTTCGGTATTGCGTCGGTATCGCGGCTGTAACGCGTCAGTGCGTTTTCGCGTCTCCGTCGTTAACCTTTGCAGCCTTCCTTTGAATGGATTGCGCGGGGCAGCGGTGGCTGCCCCGTGTTTGATCAGTCACGCAGGCTTTCTTCGCGCAGCCCGTCCGCCAGAAGGTTGAGGCCCAGAACCAGGCTCAGAAGCGAGAAGGCGGGCACCAGTGCGGGGTGAGGGTAGATCGAGAGGAGCTTGCGCCCGTCGTTGATCGTGTTGCCCCAGTTCGGGCTTTCGGATTCAAGGCCGAGGCCAAAGAAACCGAGGGTGCCGAGCAGGATCGTGGTGTAGCCAATGCGCAGGCAGAAATCGACGATCAGCGGTCCGCGTGCGTTGGGCAGCATTTCCCAAAGCATGATGTACCACTTGCCCTCGCCGCGGGTTTGGGCAGCCGCAACATAGTCGCGGGTGTGAATGTCCAGAACCAGACCGCGCACGATGCGGAACACTGTTGGCGAGTTCACAAATACCACCGAGACAAAGACCACGAGGATGCCGGAATCGATATCAAAGAGATCCAAAGCCTCTGGCAGAACATTGATGACCGTGCCTTCTGCTGAGATGGCACAAAGGTAGGTCCAGATCATCACCAGCATCACACCGGCAAGCAGCGGATTGCGCAACTTTGGGCGGGTGTAGTAGCGCGAGTTCAAAAGCACTCCGAAGAAGATGATCGGGAAGACAAACAGGATCATCGCCATGTAGTTCGGAATGCCTGTTGCGACGATCTCGGGTGTTACCAAGAGGTAGAACAGCAGGATCACCGGAAAGGCCAGAACGAGGTTGGCAAGGAACGACAGGAAGGTGTCGAGTTTGCCACCCAGATAGCCCGCAGGCAGACCCAGCGTGATGCCAACCATAAAGGCAAAGAGCGTGGCCAGCGGCGCGATCAGGATCACCACCACAGAGCCGTGCACCATGCGGGAGAACACATCCCGCGCAAGGTTGTCACCGCCCAGAAGGTAGTAGGCGTATTGACCGTCCTCGATGTTTGGTAAAGGTGTGCCGGGCAGTTTGTTCTTCATGCGTGAGACCTGCGAGAGCGGGTCGTTTACAGCAATCATATCAAAGACACCGACAAACAGTGCTGTGTACACCCAGAACATCAGCAGCGCAAAACCGATCATGCCGATGGTGCTGTCAAACAGCTTGCCATAAAGGCCGAGCCGGCGTTTGTAGCTGATCGACAGAAGGAACGTGGCCAGCAGCGCGATCCAGACGGGTGCGAATTGTTTGGCGACAGCGCCGACGATGCCGACTGCGCCGATGGGGGCGAAGACACCTGCGACGATATAGACGGCAGCCAAGGCGCAGAGCGCCATAATCAGCAGGCGTGTGGTGCTGCCAATCATCGCGTTGGTGCCACGATCACGGGTGATCGTGCCGTCTGTGTTGTAGGTGTCATTGATCGGCGCAAAGACGTAGGCGCCGACGAATTGGGCGACAACGGCGATTGCGAAAAGAACGACGACCAGTTGAAAGATCGGGTCGAGGATGTTTCCGAAAGAGCCGGTCCAGGTAAGTGGTTCCATGTTTCAGTCCCTCCCTTATGAAATACGGATGCGTGGGTTGAGGTAGACGTAGCCGATATCCGAAATCAGCTGGGTCACCAGAACCACGAAGACCGAAACCACCGAGACCGCCAGAAGCATTTCGATATCGTTGTTGCCCGCTGCGGTCACGAGCTGCATGCCAAAGCCATTGTAGGCAAAGAGGAACTCGACGATCACCACACCGTTCAGGAGCCACGGGAACTGCAGCATGATGACGGTGAAGGGCGCAATGAGCGCGTTGCGCAACGCGTGTTTGAGAACCACATTGCCGAAGCTGACGCCTTTGAGGCGGGCGGTGCGGATGTATTGCGCGGTCATGACCTCGGCCATGGAGGCGCGGGTCATGCGGGCGATATAGCCCATACCGTAAAGTGCAATGGTGATCACCGGCAGCGTAAAGTTGCGTAGGTTTGCGTCATCCATCGCCGATTTGGCGGTGCCTTTGAAGAGTGCTTTGGCCTCGATCAGCCCCAGATCATGCAGCCAAGGGCCGAGACCGTTGCGGGTGGATGCCAAGAGCGCGATGAAAATCACGCCGGAGACATATTCAGGCGTGGAGGTCGACATGATCGACACGGTGGAGAGGGTCCGGTCCGTGCGGGAGCCTTCGTTCATGCCGGCCAGCACACCAATTATTAGCGCCGAGGGCACCATCACCACCATGACCCAGAACATCAGCTTGCCGGTGTTGGCAAGGCGGGAGCCAAGCACATTTGCCACCGGTTCTTTGGAGACCGTGGAAAACCCCCAGTCGCCTTGTAGGATGCCGCAGTATGTCGGGGTGTCTTCGGGGGCGACGCCGGGGCGCACGCATTTTCCGACGATGCGACCGTCATCAAGCTCTGTTGCAAAGCCGGGCAAGACGCCGAGCCATTGCAGATATTTGATCGGGGTTGGTTGCAAATAGCCGCGATTGCCGAGGTAGCTGTCGACGGCTTCCTCGCTCATGCGGAAGTTGCCTTGGGTTTTGGCCAGCTTTTCCAGATTTGGGTAAAGGTTGGTCATGAAGAAGACGATGTAGGTCAGGCAAAGTGCCGTCACCAACATCATCCCGAAACGTCGAAGGATGAAAAGTCCCATGTGCTCCCCTTGTCAGGCGCGGCTTGGGAGGCAGCGCTGTTTCCCTGTTGTGCCCCCGAACTGTCTGTGCAGTTGGTGAGGATTGGCCGGCGTTTTTGCGTCGGTCCGGTGTCTTGGCGTTCATTCGGGCATAGGTTGGGTCGTCACGTCAACGGTTTGCTTCGTCATATGGAGGTTAAAAAACGACATCTTGGTGTCGAGTTTGGCCGATATCGCGGCTGACGTGTTGGTCAGGGGCGTTGCTTTGCGGGACGGGCCTGCTTACGAATCTGGCTGGGCGGGGCGCCAAAATGCTGTTGGCAAAAGCGGGTGAAATACGCGGCGCTGCCGAATCCGAGATCCTCGGCGATGATTCGCATGGGCCGGTCTGTGGTGATCAAAAGAAGCCGGGCGCGGTGCTGGATCAGCTGGGAGAGCATGTCAGCGGCGGTCATACCGGCGGATTGGCGGCACACTCGGCTGAGGTGGGTGGGCGTGACGCCGAGCTGGTTGGCATACCAAGCCATCGTGTGGCCCTGAGTGAAGGATGTGGAGAGCAAGTCACCATAGGCACGTGCCAGTTTCTGGGCGGCCTTTGCGGGAAGCGGATCACCTGCCGAAAGCAGGTCGCGGCGCAGCGTGACCGACAGAAGCTGTGTGTGTGCATGGAGCGCTTCGGCCATGAAGGGACGGTTTTCATGCAGCTCGCGGCGCAGGGCATCGAGCATCGCAATGAATTCGAGTTGCTCGGTGCCGTCCTGAAGGCGCAGGTGCTGGGCGCGATCGGGGAAAGAGAACCGCTCGTCCGCCGGAATGAGAGCAACCTGACCTTGAACCTGCAAGCCGAGTTCAATGGACAGGAGTTTGCCCGCCGGGGCAAAGATGGCGTTATGCGTGCCAAAACCACGCCGCACACCATTGAGCAGGACGCGGCCTTGGCCCCGGGTGGTCCAGATCAGGATGTGGTGGGTCCGAACGTGCAGCAGTTCCAGCATCCACGGCGCACCGGCAGCGTGTTGCGCGATGGTGTGCACCAACGGTTGTGGCAGAGGTTGGTGCGGGGCAGGATGCAGGTCGAGAAACCCCGCAGGCGTTGGTTGCGTGCGCGACGGCAGGCCCGCCATTGTAGACGCGCGCGGCGCGGTGTGCTTGGGCGAAGGTTTTGAAATGGCAGGTTTTTTGGGCGGCGGGGCGGCCATGCCGCCGACGCCGGATTTGGTCATAAATGACGGTATTTTTACATTTTTCCCAACCATTTGGCGGTCAAATGTCCACAATTGTCAGAAAATTGCAAGTATTGGTTGATCGCCTTTGGGGGCGATCAGGCGTCAGGCCGGTATTTGACCCATTCCGACATCTTCGAACGGAACCACGTGCGCTGTCGTTTGGCGAATTGGCGGGTGGCGATGGTCGCGGCCTCGCGGGCTTGGTCCAGCGTGATTTCCCCGCGCAGATGGGCGATCAATTCAGGCGCGCCGATGGCCTTCATCGACAACATTTGCGGGTCATACTGTGCAAGGTTGGCGCGGGCTTCTTCCAAGGCGCCTTGTGCCAGCATCAGATCAAAGCGGCGCGCGATGCGGTCATTCAGCCAGTCTTTGTCGACGTCAAAAACGATTGGCAGCGCGAGGGACAAAGGCAGCAGCGGCGGCGGGGTGTCGTCTTGCCAGTCCGCAAGCGGGCGACCGGTGGCGGTCAGAACTTCCCACGCGCGCTGCACCCGCATCGGATTTTGCACATCAATCCGCGCGGTGGTTTCGGGATCGAGTTCGGCCAACAGCGCCTCAAAGCCATCGGTTGCGACGCGGGCGTTGGCAGTGTCGCGCACGGCGGGCGGCGTGGGCGGAATTTCGGCGAGGCCCTGCGTGAGCGCCGAAAAATAGAGACCCGTGCCGCCGGTGATGATCGGGCGCTGTCCGCTGGTCAGGAGAGGCGCGACCTCGCGCAACCAATGACCGACTGAGTAGTCGGCGTCATAGGCTTGGTGGCCATAAAGCAGATGTGGCGCACGCGCGATGTCTTCGGCTGGCGGACGCGCGGTCAGAACGTGCCAATTGTCATAGACCTGAATCGCGTCGGCGTTGATCACCACGCCGCCATGTGAGTCGGCGATCTCGAGTGCGAGAGCACTTTTGCCGCTCGCGGTTGGTCCGGCGATAAGAACCGGTTGATCGGGCGCAATTGGGGGCAGGGTGGTCATATGGTGTCCAGACGTCATGCAGATTAATGCTGATGTCGGGAACTCTCGCATTGAACCTGCCCGCGTTTTCCGACATTTTGCGGCCAATCCTAAATCGACGCTGCAAGGACATGCAACATGAGCGACTCCGCTTCCCTGAATGACACCACTTACAATCGTGTGATGATCAAGATTTCGGGGGAGGCGCTGATGGGGGATCAGGGATATGGCCTGCACCCGCCAACAATTGAGCGTGTCGCCAAAGAAATCAAAACCGTGCATGAGCTTGGTGTTGAGATCTGCATGGTGATTGGCGGAGGCAACGTGTTTCGCGGCCTTGCAGGCGCTGCGCAGGGCATGGAACGCACCACCGCCGATTACATGGGTATGTTGGCCACGGTGATGAACGCGATGGCGATGCAAAGCGCGCTTGAGACGCAAGGCGTCTTTACCCGAGTGATCAGCGCGATCCGCATGGATGAGGTGGCAGAGCCGTATATCCGTCGCCGCGCCGTGCGCCACCTTGAAAAAAAGCGTGTGTGTATTTTCGCGGCCGGTACCGGCAACCCGTATTTCACCACGGACACTGCGGCGACGTTGCGTGCCAATGAGATGGCCTGTGAAGCGATCTTTATGGGCAAAAACGGCGTGGACGGGATTTACGACAAAGACCCGCAGGAATTTGACGATGCTGTGCGTTATGACGAAGTCAGCTATGACGAGGTTCTCGCAAAGCGTCTGAAGGTGATGGACGCGAGCGCAATTGCGCTGGCGCGTGACAACAATTTGCCTCTGATAGTGTTCAACATGGATGAGCCGGGCGGTTTCCGCGGCATTCTGGCGGGCAAAGGCACCTATACCAAAGTCAGTTGAGCGGCGAGTCGTCCATCCGTGATGGTGTCGGCACACAAGACGCCGCGCAGCGTTTGTTCGCGGCTGCGCCAATTTGTGCCGACAAGCAGGGCGTCGATCTAAGGGGCGGGCCGCCTGCGCCACAGCGTTTGGGTGTGAGTTTTGCAGAATACGGTCACGGGCCTTCACCGGCAGGGCCTGGTGCTATACAACTTCTACTAAGTCGCCTAAGTGCATGCGTGACGAGACAGTGAACGATCGAGAGAGCAGCAATGTCCGAACAAGATATCGAAATTGACACCGATGACCTGAGCCGCCGTATGGATGGCGCAATGGGAGCCCTGAAAACCGAATTTGCCTCGTTGCGCACCGGGCGAGCCTCGGCCTCGATGCTGGAGCCGGTGATGGTGGATGCCTATGGCTCCAAAACACCAATCAATCAGGTCGGGACAGTGAACGTGCCTGAGCCGCGGATGGTGACGGTAAACGTTTGGGACAAGTCGTTGGTGAGCGCCGTAGAAAAGGCGATCATGAATTCCGGTCTGGGCATCAACCCGCAGACCAATGGCACAATCGTTATGTTGCCGATCCCCGAGTTGAACGAAGAGCGCCGCACCGAATTGGCCCGCGTTGCTGCGCAATATGCAGAGAATGCCCGCGTGTCGATCCGCAATGTGCGTCGCGATGGCATGGATCAGATCAAGAAGGCCAAAAATGATGGCATGTCAGAAGATGACCAGAAGATCTGGGAATCCGAGGTTCAGGATCTGACCGATACATTTATCAAATCGGTCGATGCCGCGCTTGAAAACAAGCAAGCCGAAATCATGCAGGTCTGAGAATGTCCAAAACTGTGAGCGTACCGCAGAATGGCCCCAAACATGTGGCCATCATTATGGACGGCAATGGCCGATGGGCACAGGCGCGGGGTCGTCCGCGCTTGTTTGGCCACCATGCGGGCGCGAAGCGGGTGAAGGAAATCGTGCGGGCCTGTCCCGAGTTCGGCGTTAAGTATCTGACGATATTTGGATTTTCGACCGAAAATTGGAAGCGAACGCAGTCCGAGGTGGCGGGCTTGATGAGCCTGTTCCGGCGCTATATCCGCAAGGAGGCACGGGCGCTCAAGGAGGAAGGTGTGCGGGTGCGGTTCATCGGCGATCGACCGCGTCTCGACAAAAAATTGCGCGATCTGATGGATGAGTTGGAGACGCTGACGCAGGACAACGACGGTGTGCACCTGACCATCGCGCTAAACTATGGCGGACGGGACGAAGTGGCGCGCGCAACCCGTCGGTTGGCGCAGGATGTGGCGGAGGGCAACCTCAAGCCCGAGGATGTGGGCGAAGAAACCCTGCCAAAATACCTCGACACTTATGTTTTGCCCGATCCGGATCTTGTTGTGCGGACAAGCGGCGAAGCTCGGATTTCGAACTTTTTGCTCTGGCAGTCGGCTTATGCGGAATATGAGTTTATCGACACGCTGTGGCCGGATTTCTCAAAAGAGGAGTTTGGCGAACTGGTGGGGGCTTATTCGTCCCGCGAGCGGCGTTTTGGCGCGGTATCTGCGTGAGTTTGAACGCCGATAAGTGGAGCGACTTGCGGGCACGCGTGATGTCTGCGGCGGTGTTGCTTGTGATTGGCGCTGGCGCGATCTGGCTCGGCGGTATTTGGTTCCATCTGCTGGTCGCGGTGATTGGCGGCGGCATGATGTGGGAACTGACTCGGCTCATGGGGGGTGGCCCGAAAGTGGCGGTGCCGGTTGGTGCATTGGCGGCGGCGGCATTGATGGCTGCGCCGTATCTGCCCGGGGAAGTTAAGGTGCCTGCCTTGTTGGCTGTTGCCCTTGCTGGCGGAAGTCAAATCCAGAAAGATCGTTTTATTTACGTGTCTTATGCAGCTTTGCTGATGTTGGCGTGCTTTGGCCTGGAAGTGCTGCGTGATCTACGTGGTATTTATTGGGTGGTGTGGCTTGTGACAGTGGTGATGGCCGCAGATGTGGCCGGCTATTTTGCGGGGCGCCTTTTGGGTGGGCCAAAGTTCTGGCCCAAAGTGAGCCCGAAAAAAACCTGGTCGGGCACAACGGCAGGATGGATCGCGGCGGGCTTTGTGGGCTTGGCTTTTGGCGGGTGGCCTTTGGTTGTGTTGAGCGTTTTAACGAGCTTTGCCTCCCAATTGGGAGATGTGGCTGAAAGCGCCATCAAGCGCCGAGCCGGGATCAAAGACAGTTCCAATCTGATACCCGGGCACGGCGGCTTGCTGGACCGGTTTGACGCGATGATGGCGGCGGCTTTGTTTGTGCTGTTGCTGGGAGCCGTGTTGGGATTGCCAGCGCTATGAGAAGAGTATCCATTTTTGGGGCCACCGGATCGATCGGGCAAAACACCATCGATCTGATTGGCCGCGACCCTGACGCGTATGATGTTGTGGCCTTGACCGGTGGGCAAAACATTACTCAGTTGGCCGAGGATGCGCGGCGGTTGCGGGCCGACGTGGCTGTGACAGCTGATGAGGCGCGGCTGGATGAACTGCGCGCAGCACTTGCGGGAACTGACGTCGAGGCGGCGGCAGGCGCGGAGGCCATTGCCGAGGCGGCGGCGCGGCCTGCGGATTGGGTGATGAGCGCCATTGTGGGTGCGGCGGGGCTCCGCCCGGGATTGGTGGCGCTGGAACAGGGCGCGACGCTGGCACTGGCGAACAAGGAATCGCTTGTGACTGCAGGCGCGCTGATTATGGACACCGCCGCGACATCGGATGGGCAAATCCTACCTGTGGACAGCGAGCATTCGGCGGTATTTCAGGGGCTGGTCGGCGAGGACATGAGCGCGGTGGAGCGCATCATCATCACCGCCAGCGGCGGCGCCTTTCGCGATTGGGCGTTGGAGGATATGGCCAAGGCCACGCCCGAACAAGCGAGCAGCCATCCCAATTGGAACATGGGTCAGCGCATCACAATTGACAGCGCGTCGATGTTCAATAAGGCGCTGGAAGTCATTGAGACCAAAGAGTTTTTCAAATGTAGCCATGAGATGATCGAAGTTCTGGTGCATCCTGAATCACTGGTGCATGCGCTGGTTGGCTTCAACGACGGTGCGCTGATGGCGCATGTGGGGCCGCCTGATATGCGCCACGCGATTGGCTATGCGCTGCACTATCCCGAGCGGCGTAAGTTGCCGGTGGCGCGGCTGGATCTGGCCAAAATTGGCGCGCTGCATTTTCGCGATCCCGATCTGCACCGCTATCCGGCGCTCAGGCTTGCGCATGAGGTGCTGGCGATGGGCGGGCACGCGGGTGCTGTGTTTAACGCGGCCAAAGAGGTGGCGTTGGACGGATTTATCGATCATCGGATCGGATTTTTGCAAATGGCCGAAGTGGTGGAAGAGGTGCTGGAACGCCTTTCTGGATCACAATGCCTTAAGAATGCCGAAATGACCCTTGATACGGTGACTGAAACCGACCATCTGGCACGCAAGACGGCCCTTGAGGTCATAAAAGAACAAAACAGGTAGGACACGCTTTGGATCTTTCCGCACTTATCTCCGGCTTTGGCGGCGGGGCTGTCGATTTTCTGGCTTTTATTGTGACGTTATCGATTGTTGTCGCGATCCATGAATACGGTCACTACATCGTCGGCCGTTGGAGCGGGATTGGCGCGGATGTGTTCTCTCTTGGGTTTGGCAAAGTGTTGTGGTCGCGCGTCGATAAGCGCGGCATGCAGTGGCAAATCGCGGCGATTCCTCTGGGCGGCTATGTGAAATTCAAAGGCGACGCCAATGCCGCCAGCGGTAAAGACGTCGAGGCAATGGACGGGCTGAGCGGCGAGGAATTGCGGGCCACGATGCATGGCGCACCGTTGTGGGCGCGCTCGGCCACTGTGGCGGCGGGACCTGTGTTCAACTTTATTCTGTCGATCTTCATGTTTGCGGCTGTGATTGCGATCAGCGGGCAGTCCGGCGACAAGTTGATAATCGGCAAGCTGTTTGAGATGCCACACAAGGCTTATACGCTGGCTGAGGGTGATCAGGTGTTGTCGGTGAATGGCGTACCGGTGCCGCTCGCCTCGGAAGGCGAGAACTTTGCCGAGTTCTGGGAGAACATGGAGATCGCCGATCCGCTGATCTACGAAGTGGAGCGCGGCGGAGAGATCATCGAAGTGACGGGCCCCTATTTTAATACGCCTGTTGTGCACACGATTGTGCCGCGTTCTGCGGCAAAAGCGGCGGGGCTTCAGGTGGGAGACGTGATCACCAGTGTGGGTGGCGCGCCAGTGGCCGCATTCAAACAGCTGCGAGAGGCCGTTGAAAGTAGCGAGGGCCAGACCCTTGCGATAGACGTCATCCGCAATGGCGAGGCAATGCAGTTCGACCTGACACCGAAGCGATCGGACGAGCCGCAGGCAGAGGGTGGGTTCAAAACGTATTGGCGGATTGGCGTGACCGGCGGGCTGGCTTTTGAGATTGATGCAACCGAGTGGGTCGGCGGAGGTCAGGCGCTGAAAATCGGAGTCGAGCAGACGTGGCGCGTGGCGTCGGGGTCGGTGAGCGGTCTGTATCACATGCTGACGGGTGCGATCAGTTCTTGCAACTTGTCCGGTCCCGTCGGCATTGCCGAAACTGCAGGGGAAATGGCCTCACGCGGTTTTGCAGAGTTTTTCTGGCTTGTGGCTGTGATTTCTACGGCGATTGGTATGCTCAATTTGTTCCCGATCCCGATGTTGGATGGCGGACATTTGGTGTTTTATGCCTATGAAGCGGTGACGGGTAAGCCACCAAGCGACAGCTGGTTGAATGTGTTGATGCAAGCAGGATTGATGATTGTGTTGGGGTTGATGATGTTTGGCCTGCTCAACGATCTGTTCTTGTGTCGGTAAGGGCCAATTAAGCCGGTGCGCCCTAATTTCGCCCAATTCCCTCGATAGATTTGTTCCGGACGAAAGTACGGAATGGTAAGATGCACACAATCGAAGACGGATACCGCGCGCTTGGTTTGCTAATCGACGTCAATTGGGAACGCCTTCTGTTTCCCGCGGCTATTTTGGCCGGCCTGTCATTGGGCTATACCATTGGGATGGCGTTCGGCCCATTCTAAGACCGGCCTGTCCGGCTCGGCTATTTTGGGGTTTGTCGCTTAAGGCACTAAATCCTGTGGCCGGAATTCAAGTCGCCACCAACTCCTGTGGATAACTCTTGGCAGCGCAACGTAACTGTTTGCGCTGTTTGCTGTTTTGACAACCGCATTCAGACCCGTTAGTCACATTCCAAGAGGGATGTTCTGGAGGGGTTTGGGAATGACCAAACAAACTCGGGCTTTGGCAATCGCCAAGGGCAGTGTAAGTGGGCAGTTTAGACAGATTGCCATCGGTATTTTTCTATTGATTTCAGCGTTGTTGATCGTTCTGCCGACGATTGCTTCAGCGCAGAATTTCGCTTTCAGCACCATTAAGGTGGAAGGCAATCAGCGGATCGAATCTACGGCGATCATCACCTATGCGGGAATCGAGAAGGGCCAGTCCCTGACCGCAGGTCAGTTGAACGCGGCCTATCAGCGGGTTTTGGCGAGCGGTCTGTTCGAAACCGTAGAGATGGTGCCAAGTGGCGGCACGTTGGTTATCAAGGTCTCGGAGTACCCGACAATCAACCGCATCAGTTTTGAGGGCAACGCCCGGCTGAAAGACGATGCGTTGGAAGCATTGATTGAGTCTCAGCCTCGTCGAGTTCTCAACCCAACTGTCGCTGAGCGTGATGCGGCAAATATCACGCAGGCCTATTCGGAGAGCGGTCGCTTGGCCGCCCGTGTCGAGCCACGCGTCATCCGTCGCAGCGACAACCGCGCCGATCTGGTTTTTGAAATCTTTGAAGGTGGCGTCACTGAGATCGAGCGTCTTGGATTCGTCGGCAACCAGCAATTCAAAGATCGCCGTTTACGCCAGGTTTTGCAGACGAAACAAGCCGGTCTGCTGCGTGCGTTCTTTCGGACGGACACACTGGTGGTGGACCGCATTGAATTTGACAAACAAGTGTTGCGTGATTTCTACCTGTCCCGTGGGTATGTGGATTTCCGCGTCACTGGGGTTAATGCGGAATTGTCGCGCGAACGCGACAGCTATTTCCTGACGTTCAATGTGGAAGAAGGGCAACAGTTCACCTTTGGAGAGGTCTCAGTTGTCAGCGAGTTTGATGGGGTTGATGCGCAGCCTTATATCGATGCGCTGCGGTTGAAGCCCGGTGTAACGTATTCGCCGGTGTTGGTGGAAAACACCATTGCGCGCCTTGAGCGGCTGGCCTTGCGTGAGGGTCATGACTTTTTGCGCATTGATCCGCGTATTGTACGCAACGACCGTGACCTGGCGCTTGATGTGGAATTCGCCTTGGTCAAAGGCCCGCGGATATTTGTTGAACGCATCGACGTGGAAGGCAACACAACGACGCTGGATCGGGTGATCCGTCAGCAGTTCCGCATTGTAGAGGGCGACGCCTTTAACCCGCGCGAAATTCGAGAAAGCGCCGAACGTATTCGGGCATTGGGTTTCTTCGCCGGCGTGGATGTAAACGCGCGTGAGGGCACCGCACCGGATCAGGTGATTGTCGACGTGGACGTGGTGGAGCAGCCGACCGGATCGTTGTCATTTGGTGGTACTTATTCGACCAACGATGGCTTTGGCCTTGTGGTGCGTTTCAATGAGAAAAACTTCTTAGGCCGTGGACAACAGTTCGGCTTTTCGTTCTCGACATCGTCTGATTTGAAAGACTACGGCTTGTCGTTCCGCGAACCGGCGTTTTTGGGCCGTGATTTGTCGGCGGGCATTAACCTGTCGTATGTGGAAACTGATAGCAGCGAAACACGCTATACTAACACTGTGGGCGAGATTAAGCCGTCGTTTTTCTTCCCGGTAAGTGAATTTGGCCGGATGCAGTTTCGGTACTCTTTGAGAAACGTGGAGATGGAAATCGAGACCGATGATGAGAGTCCGGGCTCAATAATCGACGAAGAAGCCGCGCGCGGTAAAAACTGGGATAGCTCTGTCGGGTATACCTATATTTACGACACGCGACGAAAAGGGTTGGACATCAACAAAGGCGTTTTGCTTGAGTTTGCTCAGGATTTTGGTGGTGTGGGCGGAGACTATACTTATGTCAAAACAACCGGCACGGCGATGGCTGAAACCAAAGTTTGGTATGAAGAAGTGACGCTTAGAGCGGTTTTAGAAGGCGGGGTGCTTTTCTCGCCTGACTCCAACAGCCGTTCTTATGACCGCTTTCAACTGAACTCAAGCGTCATGCGCGGGTTTGATCCATATGGTATTGGACCGAGGCAGCGCGACGCAGGCGGCAGTTACGACGATGGTCTGGGCGGCAACTTTTATGCCGTGGCTCGGTTTGAAGCTGAATTCCCGCTGGGCATTCCGGAAGAGATCGGGATCACTGGCGGCCTGTTTTACGATGTTGGATCACTGTGGGGCTTGGATCAGACAACCAGCGCGAATGGCGATCCCGTTTTGTATGACGAATTCTCTTTGCGCCACGTGATCGGCTTCTCGATTTTCTGGGACACGCCACTTGGACCACTCCGGTTCAATTTCACCAAGGCGCTGAAGAAAGAGGAATTTGACCGTGAGCAGAACTTCAACTTTACGATCAGCGCGACGTTCTAAGTTGTGATGCAGACCACGTTTGCGAAAACGTTTCTGCTGATGATGCTGGCAATACACGCCAGCATCATCAATGCGCAGGAACAACCGCTGGCGGGGGCCTCAATCCTGGTGATTGAGAGTGACAGAATGTTCACCGAGTCGCTGTTTGGGCAACGTGTTGCAGCAGATCTAGCGCAGTTGCGAGCGGATTTGATCGTGCGCAATGCGCAGATGGAAGACGCGCTGACGGAAGAAGAGCAAGAGCTTACCGAAAAACGCAAAACCATGTCCGCGGCAGAATTTAGCGTTCTAGCTAAGGCGTTTGACGTCAAAGTGCGTGGCATTCGGGCAGAGCAGGATGCCAAGTTCCGCGAGCTGAATGAGTTGAACGAACGCGAACGCGGTGTGTTTGTGCAAGCGGCGCGTCCTATCCTGTCAGAGTTGATGCGCGAGACGGGTGCCGCGCTGATTTTGGAGCGCCGGACCGTGCTTGTATCAAGCGATCGGGTCGACATCACTCAGGAAGCGATTGTGCGGTTGAACGCGTCACTTGGGGATGGTCAAGCGGTGTCTAAGCCCTAGGTTAACGCTTGGAGATGCAGGCCAGCGCGCGACCTTGCCGACGCGGAAAACAGTTGGTGCGGTTGCCCCGCATGGTCTGGGTTGCTAGGAAGCTTATAACATCAAAGATTTGCAGGAGCTGATCATGGCTGACGATCTTAAGAGCGCCGATATTGGCCTGATCCAACGGATCATTCCCCACCGGTATCCGTTTTTGCTGGTGGATAAAGTTGTCGACATCAATGGGTATCAGAGCGCGCGTGGCATCAAGAATGTCACCATGAATGAGCCGCATTTTCAGGGACATTTTCCAAGCCAGCCGATTATGCCAGGTGTGACTATCGTCGAGGCGATGGCCCAGACATCGGCGGTCATGGTGGGTGTTGCGCTGGACATGGCGGACAAGAACCTGCTGGTTTATTTCATGGGCATCGACAAGTGTAAGTTCCGTCGCATGGTTGTTCCGGGCGATGTGCTCGAGATGCAACTCACAACCCTTCGCGGCAAACCCGGCGGCAAAGTCTGGAAATTTTCCGGAACTGCAACCGTTGACGGTGACGTTGCCTGTGAAGTTGAATTTACCGCGATGATGGATCTTCCCAAGGAGTGAGCCTAATGGCGATTGCCGCGAGTGCGCAGATACATGCGAGCGCCGTCATTGAAGACGGGGCAGTGATTGCGGAGGGCTGTGTAATCGGCCCATTCTGCGTTGTGGGGTCCAGCGTTGTTTTGCAGGCCGGCGTGGAGCTTAAGAGCCACGTGGTGGTGACGGGCCAGACGGAAATCGGGCCTGAAACGGTGGTGTTTTCCTTTTCGGTGATTGGTGAAATCCCGCAGGACCTTAAGTTTGGCGGCGAACATAGCCGGTTGGTGATTGGCGCGCGCAACCGCATCCGCGAACACGTGACGATGAACTCCGGCACCGAAGGTGGTGGCGGGGTCACGCGTGTTGGTGACGATGGTCTGTTCATGGCGGGCTGCCACATTGCGCATGACGCGCAGATTGGCGATCGGGTGATTGTGGTGAACTCGGCCGCGGTGGCAGGACATTGTGTCATCGAGGATGATGTGATCATCGGCGGTTTGTGCGGCATCCATCAATGGGTGCGCATCGGCAAAGGCGCCATCATTGGTGCTGTGACCATGGTCACCAACGACGTCATCCCATACGGGCTTGTGCAAGGGCCGCGCGGCGAATTGGACGGTCTCAATCTTGTGGGGCTGAAACGACGGGGCGTGGCGCGGGCGGATATCACCGCGTTAAGGGCTGCGTTTCAGATGCTGGCGCAGGGTGAAGGTGCCTTTCAGGAACGCGCGCGCCGTTTGGGCGACGAAAGTGACAGCGATTATGTGCAGGAAATTGTGGCCTTTGTAATGGGTGACACGGACCGGTCTTTCCTGACTCCGAGGTAAACAATGAGCGATTTGGCCATTTTGAGTGGTGGAGGTGCGCTGCCAGTGATGTTGGCGCAGGCCGAGCCGGACGCAGTGCGCGTGGTGTTTGAGGGCGTGGCCCATGAAATGCCTGAGCCTGTGCAGTTGCACAGTATCGCAAAGATGGGTGGTATCTGGCAGGCGCTGAAAGACGCGGGGGTCACCCGCGTGGTTTTTGCCGGTGGATTGGGGCGGCCTGCGTTAAATCCCGCCGACATGGACGCCGGAATGATGTCGATCGCGCCGCGCCTGATGGCGGCGATGCAGCAGGGTGACGATGCGTTGTTGCGCCTGATTGTGGCGGTTTTTGAAGAGCAGGGGTTTGAGGTCATCGGCGCTCATGAGGTGCTACCGGAGATCTGCATGCAGGAGGGGCTGTTTTTTGGCCCGGAACCCGATGCCGCTTTGATGGAAGACGCCAAGAAAGCACAGGACATATTGCTGGCCTTGTCGCCACTGGATGTGGGGCAGGGCGCGGTTGTGGCCGCAGGCCTGTGTCTGGGTATCGAGACGTTGCAAGGCTCGGATGCTTTATTGCGATTTGTGGCCGAGACGCCTGCGCACCTGCGGCGGGGCAAAGGCGTGTTTGTAAAGATGCCAAAAGCGGATCAGGACCTGCGTATGGATATGCCTGCGATTGGGCCGGACACGGTTCATTCAGCCGCCAAGGCCGGGGTGGCCGGTTTGGTGGTCGCGGCGCACAAAGTGTTGATGATTGATCGCGAGGCAACCCGGCAGGCACTGGAAGACAGTGGATTGTTCCTTGTGGGGCAAGTGGTGTGATGAAGGTGTTTCTGGTCGCGGGCGAGATGTCGGGCGACCGGCTCGGCGCGGCGCTGATGGAAGGTCTGCAAGAGTTACTACCAGAGGTGACGTTTGCCGGAGTTGGCGGGGCTTTGATGCAGGAACAGGGGCTCGAGAGCCTGTTTCCGATGGATGAGCTGAGCGTGATGGGCATCGCCGAGGTGCTGCCCAAATACCGACATCTGCTAAGGCGCATGCATCAAACCGCGCAAGCCGCGTTGGCGATGAAGCCGGATGTGGTGATCACCATCGACAGCCCCGATTTTTGTTTGCGGGTGGCGAAAGAGATCAAAAAGGTCAGCAACCTTCGCACGGTGCATTATGTGGCGCCCTCGGTCTGGGCTTGGCGGCCCAAACGCGCGGTGAAGATGGCCAAAGTGATTGATCAGGTGTTGGCGCTGTTGCCCTTTGAGCCGCCCTATATGGAGCAGGCTGGTGTGCGCTGTGATTTTGTCGGGCATCCCGTCGTGAATGAGCCAGTTGCCACGCCAGATGAATGCAGAGATTTTCGCACAAGACACGGGATCGGTGTGGCGCCGGTTCTGCTGGCTTTGCCCGGATCGCGACGGTCTGAAGTTGACCGACTTGGGCAGAGTTTTGGCGACGTGGCCGCGCTTGTGAAGCAAGCTGTGCCAGACTTGCAAGTGGTGGTGCCAGCCGCGGCGTCGGTGGCAGACATGGTGATCGAAATCACAGGCGACTGGCCCATGAAACCCATCGTGTTGGACCCGCGTGGCCAATCGCAAGCCGAAGCGCTGGCCGAAAAACGCGCGGCTTTTGCGTCGGCGGATGTGGCGCTTGCAGCCTCGGGGACTGTGTCGTTGGAACTGGCGGCGAGCGCGACGCCGATGGTGATTGCCTATGACATGAGTTGGCTAAGCTGGCAGGTCATGAGCCGAATGGCGTTGATCGACACGGTGACGTTGGTCAATCTTGTGACGGACACGCGGCTGGTGCCCGAGTTTTTGGGGCCACAGTTTCAAACAGGGCCAATCGCGCAGGCGCTCACCGAGGTGCTGGCTGCGCCTGATCAACAGGCTGAGGTCATGGCGCTGACGATGGCGCGTCTGGGCAAAGGGGCGCAGGCGCCGGGGCTGCGCGCGGCGCAGGCGGTTTTGGACGGGTTGGGATAAAGCGTGGACACCCTGGGATTTGGTCTGTCCGCATTTTTTGCGCATGTGCTGACCAACATCGACAATCTGGCAATCATGTCTGGCTTGATTTTGACATCCGGCAAATGGCGCGTCGTGAGCTGTTATCTGGTTGCACAGCTGATTGTTCTTGGGGTGGCGTTGCGATTGGCGGATGGCTTGGTCGCGCAGATGCCAAATATTACCGGCTATTTGGGCTTTGTTCCTGTGGTGATTGGCATTCTGGAATTGCGCCGCCGGATCAAACTGCGCGGCGTCGAGGAGGAGGCAGCAGCGGTACAGATCGGCAGCGTTGCGATTGTGGCACTGTTTTTGAGCGTGTCGTTGGACACGTTTGCAGTGTTTGCGCCGCTGTTTGCTGATTCCACCGCTGAGTTTCGTATCGCGGCGGCAATCGGTGCTGCGGTGTCGGCCGTTGGCCTCGCGGCGGGGGCGGCCATTTTGGAACATGTGACCCGTGGCTTCATGAGCCGGCTTGTGAAGCTGGAGCGCCTGACGCCGTATGTAATGATTGTTGTCGGGTTTTATGTGTTGCTCAACACAGGCACCGACGTCAGCTGACGCGGGTTAATGCCCGCGCCAGATCCAGCCGCCGCCAAAGATGCGACTGCTGTTGGTGTCGTAAAACACGCAAGCCTGTCCCGGTGAGACACCTTCTTCGGGGGTTAGCAATTCAACCTCTGCGGTATCAGGGCCGGTGGGGCGAATGATTGCGTCACGTGGGGGGCGGGTGGAGCGCACCTTGACCATCACATGCCATTCGGCGCGGCTGTTAAATGGTTCATCGCCCAACCAGTTGATCTCGCGCACCGGAATTGTGCGGGTCGAGAGCATCTCTTTGGGGCCAACGATAACCTGTTTCGCGTCCACATCGAGTTTCACCACATAGAGCGGTTCAGATAGACCACCGATGCCCAAGCCGCGACGCTGGCCGATGGTGTAATGCAGCACGCCATTGTGTTTGCCGCGGACGTTTCCTTCGTGATCGACGATGTCTCCGGGCTCGGCTGCGCCCGGGCGCAGCTTTTCGATCACACTTGCGTAATCGCCATTTGGCACAAAACAAATGTCCTGACTGTCCGGTTTATCGGCAACTGAAAGCCCATATTCCGAGGCCAAAGCGCGTGTGGCGTCTTTGTTGGGCAGGTGGCCCAAAGGGAATCGCAGGTAATCGAGCTGGTCAGGTGTGGTGGAAAACAGAAAGTAACTCTGGTCCCGGTTGGCGTCTGTCGCGGTGTGCAACTCGGCGCCGTCCGCGCCCATTTTGCGCTGAATGTAGTGGCCTGTGGCCATGCAGTCGGCGTCCAGGTCCTTGGCGGTTTCCAGGAGGTCTTTGAATTTCACCCGTTCGTTGCAGCGAATGCAGGGTACAGGGGTGGCGCCAGCGAGATAGCTGTCGGCAAACTCGTCGATCACTGCGTCCTGAAAAATGTTTTCATAATCAAGGACGTAGTGCGGAAACCCCTTTTCCTCGGCGACCCGTCGGGCGTCGTGAATGTCGATGCCCGCGCAGCAGGCGCCTTTTTTGGCCAGCGCCGCACCGTGGTCATATAGCTGCAGGGTAACGCCGACCACGTCGTAGCCTTCGTCCGCCAGCTTGGCGGCCACAACCGAACTGTCGACGCCACCAGACATGGCAACGACCACACGGGTCTCGGACGGGGGTTTGGCAAAGCCTAGGGAATTCAGCTTTGATTCGCTGTCAAGCGCCATGGTGAGTCTCTCCGATCAGAAGTCGTCGAGAATATAGGAAAATCCTAACTACTCTCAAGGGGTGGTTTCATTCCTCATTAAGCCTGTTGGGGCACTCTGGCGCCAGTTGAGAGGATACAGTGATGTTTTTAAAGAAAGTAGAAGGGCCACGATGCGTGTCTTTGCCCGACGGTTCGGTCATGTCACGTGCGGATTTGCCCCCACCTGAGACGCGACGCTGGGTCGCGTCCCGCAAAGCTGCGGTTGTTAAGGGTGTTGTCTACGGGCTTATCAATCAAAAAGAAGCGCTGGAAGTTTACGGACTTAGTGAAGAGGAGTTCGAGCAGTGGGTCAAAGCCGTGTCAAAGCACGGTTTCGACGCGTTGAAGGCGACCGCAGTGCAGAAATATCGGCAAAAATCGGAAGATGAAGACCGGCCAAACACGCTGTAGGTCCACGCGGATGCACTCATTCATGGCATCTGCCCAAATTAACCGGCATTTTTACGCCAAAACTTTGTGAATTCCCGTCAGACGTGCAACTGTGTACGTGCAGTTGTAGGTAATCTTCGTTAACGATCCATTCTAGTAACCGTGAGTTAACCTTTTTTGGCCATGGTTAACGGGCAACCCTCCTGACGTAAGGAAATATTAAATGAGAGTACTGCTGGTCGAAGACGATCCTAACACCTCAAAAAGCATCGAGATGATGCTGACGCACGCAAACTTGAACGTATATGCTACAGATCTTGGCGAAGAAGGTATCGACCTTGCGAAGCTCTATGACTACGACTTGATCCTGCTTGACCTTGGTCTGCCAGATATGACGGGCCACGAAGTGTTGCGCCAATTGCGCACGTCGCGCATCGATACTCCAATCCTGATCCTGTCCGGTGCCGATGACACCGAGAGCAAACTTAAGGGGTTTGGGTATGGCGCGGATGATTATCTGACCAAACCGTTCCACCGCGAAGAGCTGGTGGCGCGTATTCATGCGATTATTCGTCGGTCCAAAGGCCATTCCCAATCGGTGATCCGCACCGGACTCGCGGCGGTAAATCTGGATGCGAAAACCGTTGAGGTCGAAGGCAAGCCTGTGCACTTGACCGGCAAAGAGTACCAGATGCTCGAACTGCTTAGCTTGCGCAAAGGCACAACACTGACCAAAGAGATGTTCTTGAACCACCTCTATGGCGGCATGGATGAACCTGAGCTGAAGATTATCGACGTTTTCATCTGTAAGCTGCGTAAAAAGCTGAGCGAAGCCACTGGCGGCGAAAACTACATCGAGACCGTTTGGGGCCGCGGCTATGTGCTGCGCGATCCGGAACCTGTGGTTTCCGATGAGGACGTCGCACTGCGCGCTTAAAGCGGTCTTGTCGTCCGATTGCGGCGGCCCTATCACTTGGGAGGGTGGATAGGGAGAAGCCGGTGACCGACGCGCAGACAGTTAGTGATTTGACGAAAGAGCAGGCGCGCCTTGAACTGGCGCGCCTTGCTGCGTTGCTGGGGCGGGCGAACACGGCGTACCATCGTGAGGACGCTCCGGAAATTTCGGACGCGGAATATGATGCTGCAAAGCGTCGCAATGCCGAAATCGAGATGCATTTCCCCGAATTGAAACGGGATGACAGCCCGAGCGAAGTGGTTGGTGCCGCGCCCGGCGAGGGCTTTGGCAAAATCAGCCACGTGGTGCCGATGCTGAGCCTCGGCAATGCGTTTGAAGATGACGACGTCACCGATTTTGACGACCGGATTCGCAAATACCTTAATCTGGGCGCGCGACGTGAATTGCAGTTTATTGCAGAGCCAAAGATTGACGGGCTAAGCCTGTCGTTGCGGTATGAGGGCGGGCATCTGGTGTATGCCGCCACGCGGGGTGACGGCGAGACTGGCGAAAACGTCACCGAGAACGCCAAGACAATTGCCGACATTCCACGTGTGCTCGAGGCAGCGCCGGATGTGATCGAAGTGCGTGGCGAAGTTTATATGAGCCACGCGGATTTTGAGGCTTTGAACACGCGCATTCGCGAAAAGAATGCGAAACTGGAAGCGGACGGGAAAAAGCCGCTGACAGTTTTTGCCAATCCGCGCAATGCGGCTGCCGGAAGTTTGCGGCAGTTGGATCCAACTGTGACCCGCGAGCGGCCGTTGAGGTTCTTTGCGTACGCTTGGGGGGATCTGTCCGCACCTTTGGCAAAGACGCAAATGGGCGCGATTGAGCGGTTGGCAGCATTGGGGTTTGTGACCAACGATCTGACCAAATTGTGCGACGGACCAGAGGCGTTGATTGCGCATTATCGCGACATCGAGACGCAACGGGTGTCGCTCGGCTATGACATTGATGGCGTGGTCTACAAGGTGGACGACCTTGGATTGCAGGCGCGGTTGGGGTTTCGATCCACCACGCCACGCTGGGCGGTGGCACACAAATTCCCTGCAGAATTGGCATGGACGCGGTTGGAAGGTATCGACATTCAGGTTGGTCGCACCGGTGCACTGAGCCCTGTGGCGCGGTTGCAACCTGTGACCGTGGGTGGTGTGGTGGTGTCCAATGCCACGCTGCACAACGAGGATTACATCGCCGGTCGTGACAGTAAAGGCGCGGATATTCGCGACGGTAAGGACATTCGTGTGGGCGATTGGGTGCAGGTGTATCGCGCTGGCGATGTGATCCCCAAAGTGGCGGATGTGGACCTGAGCAAGCGAGCTGAAGGGGCGGAGCGCTATGTGTTGCCCGAGCGGTGCCCTGAGTGTGACAGCCCTGCGGTTCGAGAAGAGGGCGACGCGGTTCGCTATTGTACAGGTGGGTTGATTTGCCCCTCGCAAGCGATTGAAAAGTTGCGACATTTTGTGGCCCGAAAAGCGTTGGATATCGAAGGGTTGGGCGCAAAACAGATCGAGATGTTCTTTGACGATCCGGATTTGTCGATCAAAACCCCCGCGGATATTTTCACTTTGGCGAACCGGGATGCGGCGAATCTAACCAGCTTGAAGAACCGCAAGGGATGGAAAGACAAAAGCGTTGCCAATCTGTTTGCCGCGATTGAGGCCAAGCGCGACATCGGCTTTGCTCGGCTGCTGTTTGGGCTTGGCATTCGCCATATTGGGGAAACCGGCGCCAAGGATTTGGCGCAGCATTTTGGCGAGTGGTCCAAACTTGAGCGGGCGGCAGAAACGGCGCGTCCGGCTGCCTTGGCGTGGCGGGCTGCGGATTTGGCGGAAGACGCTGAACGGATTGCTGCCGCGAAGGGCGGGAGACGTGGGCGGATCAAAGAGGTTCGGGATGCCGCGGAGGCCGCGTGCAATGTATCGGTGGTTGCCAAAGCAGCCTGGGACGACTTGACCGGCATAGACGGCATCGGTGCCTCGGTGGCGTTGTCGTTAACGGATGCGTTTGCCAATGAAAACGAGCGAGCCGAGATTGACCGGCTTGTTGGCATGTTGAGGATTGAAGCGCCGGAGGCGATGCTAACAGAAAGCCCGGTTGCGGGCAAAACCGTGGTGTTCACAGGCAAGCTGGAGAAGATGACGCGAGATGAGGCCAAAGTGCGGGCCGAAGCGTTGGGTGCAAAAGTGTCGGGATCTGTGAGCAGTAAGACCGACATTCTGGTGGCTGGACCCGGTGCCGGGTCAAAGGCCAAGAAAGCGGCGGATCTTGGAGTGACCACCATCGACGAAGACGGCTGGCTGGAGTTGATTGAAGGATTATGAGCGGACGGCCGGAAATTCTGTTTCCGTTGTTTGCGGATCTGACAAAGCTGGATGGTGTCGGGCCAAAGACGGCGCAGCATCTGGAGCAGATTCACGTGCAAAAGCCACGTGATTTGCTGTTTCTGCTGCCGTATTCAGGCATTGATCGAGCGCTCAAGATATCAGTCAACGAAGCGAATTTGCCGGATACGGTGACGGTTCAGGTGTTGGTCGGTGCACATGTGCCTGCGCGCAACCGTGGCGGGGCGTACCGGATCACAGTGCAAGACGCGTTGACCTCGTTTCAGCTGGTGTTTTTCCATGCCCGTGGCGATTACCTCAAGAAAGTGTTGCCAGAGGGCGAACGCCGCGTGGTGAGCGGCAAGGTAGAGCTGTTTGATGGCGTCGCGCAGATGGTGCATCCCGAATACATTGTCGCGCCCAACGAGGCCGAAGATATCCCCGCGTTTGAGCCGGTTTATCCGCTGACACATGGGGTGACGCAAAAGACTATGGTCAAAGGGGTGCGATCGGCGTTGGAGCGGACGCCGGAGTTGGCAGAGTGGATTGACCCGTCCCAAAAGGACAAGGCCAAGTGGCCGCATTGGCGCGAAGCCATGGAGCA
Organism: Shimia sp. SK013; assembly: GCF_001292625.1. Lineage (GTDB taxonomy): Bacteria > Pseudomonadota > Alphaproteobacteria > Rhodobacterales > Rhodobacteraceae > Shimia. The sequence goes on along the minus strand of NZ_LAJH01000009.1, from coordinate 488,491 downwards.
GGTGCATTTGCCCACGTCCTTGGCCGAAGTGTCGCCGACGCATCCAGCGCGAGAGAGACTGGCATATGACGAATTTCTTGCGCATCAGCTGACATTGGCGTTGGCGCGCGAGCAGTTACAGCGTGCCAAAGGTGTGATTTCCGAACAAACAGGCGCGTTGCAGGCCAAGGTGCGGGCCGCGTTGCCATTTGCGCCAACGGGGGCGCAGGAGCGGGCCGTTGAGGCGATTGCGCGCGATATGGCGCTGCCGATGCGCATGAACCGTTTGCTGCAGGGAGACGTGGGCGCGGGCAAAACGCTGGTGGCGTTTATGGCGCTGTTGGTGGCGGTTGAGGCAGGCGGGCAGGGCGTTATGATGGCGCCCACCGAGATTTTGGCACGCCAGCATATGCAGGGGTTGCGGCCGTTGGCCGAAAGTGCGGGCGTTGTATTGGAGATCCTTACCGGGCGCGACAAAGGGGCGGAACGGCGGGCCAAGCTGGAAGCTTTGGCGCGGGGTGACATTCACGTGCTGGTCGGCACGCATGCGGTGTTTCAACAGGATGTGGCGTTTGCCGATCTGCGGTTGGCCATCGTTGACGAGCAGCACCGTTTTGGCGTTCGCCAGAGGTTGGAACTGGGCAAGAAAGGCGCGGGGGCGGATGTTCTGGTTATGACGGCGACGCCGATCCCACGGTCGCTGGCGTTGGCGCAATATGGCGATATGGACGTGTCGGTGCTGGATGAAAAACCGCCCGGACGGCAACCGATCACCACAGCGTTGGTGAGCACGGGGCGCATAGACGAGGTGGTTGACCATCTGCGCAAAGCCGTCGCCGAAGGCAAGCAAGCCTATTGGGTTTGTCCCTTGGTAGAAGAAAGCGAGAACGTTGATTACACCGCAGCCGAAGACCGGTTCAAGCTGCTGCGCGCAGCCCTTGGTGAAGGCGTTGTTGGCATGGTGCACGGGCAGATGCCGCCAGCCGAAAAAGACGCGGGCATGGCGGCGTTTCAAAAGGGTGAGACGCAGGTTCTGGTGGCGACCACTGTTATTGAGGTGGGCGTGGATGTGCCCAACGCGACAATTATGGTGATTGAACGGGCTGAGGTCTTTGGTCTGGCGCAGCTGCACCAGTTGCGCGGGCGCGTCGGGCGTGGGTCGCAGGCGTCGACGTGTTTGTTGATGTATCAGTCGCCTCTGAGCGAAAGCGGGCAAAAACGGCTGACGGTCTTGCGTGAAAGCGAAGACGGGTTTGTGATTGCCGAGACCGATTTGGAAATGCGTGGCGCGGGTGATTTGATTGGAACCGCGCAATCGGGCCTGCCGAGATTCAGAATTGCCGACTTGGAAGCGCAGGCCAGTTTAATGGCCGTAGCGCAGTCAGACGCCCGCAAACTGCTGCATGACGATCCCGAGCTGAAAAGCGAGCGCGGGCAGGCGGCGCGTGTTCTTTTGTGGCTGATGGAACAAGACCAAGCGATCCGTTTGATTTCAGTCGGTTAACCCTTCTTTTCGCGAAATGTTCTCAAATGTTCTCATAAAGTTCTTTACTTGATGTTCTGTATGTGAGAACAAAGAGGCAACAAAGATCAAAACGGGAAGGAGGCCCCAATGATGCAGCAAATTAAATCGGTGGTTCGCAATTCAGGCGACACTTTGGTGCAAGACGCTCTTGGTGGTGTGGTTCTCGTTGCTTTGATGGTTGTGGCGCTGCATGTGCCTGGCTTTGTTTGAGGTTTTTTGAGGAATACAGTTTACTGCCTGCGATTTTCGCGCTGGTTCGTCCCCGCATCCTGTCCCCATCTTGATGCATTTCGACTTGTTCTGCCTGTTCTAAGTCCCGAAGGGTTTTCTGCCTGATCGCCCTTCATTGACGAATTGGGTCCCACGTGAAGACGCACCTCACTGCCGCCGCCTTTCTTTTGAAAGTGCGGCGGTTTTTTTGTGGGCGGCAGTGTCGGGGTTAAGCGCAGTTGGCTTGGTCGGCCTGTTCAAACGCCTCGGCGGTTGCGTCAAAAGCCAAAAGGATCGACGCGTGACGGTTCTTGTAGTCACGCGCAGGCCGCAGCACTTCGAGACCGTCAAAAGGCGCAGGCGGCGTAGGGCCGTCATCTTTGAGCATCGCCTTGAGCGCTGCGCGGGCGGTTTCGATTTCAGCGCGGGTGCGACCAATCACGCCGGAGCCCACCACGGAGGCAGAGGCCTGACCCAAGGCGCAGGCTTTGACGTCTTGGGCAAAAGCGGCGATGCGGCCGTCCTCAATTTTGAGGTCCACAGTCACAGTGGAGCCACAGAGCGGCGCGCGTTTTTTGACGGTGGCATCTGGATCGACCAACCGCTCGGTGTGCGGGATCGCAGCCGCCAAATTGAGGATCTGGCCAGAGTAGAGCTTGATCAGGTCGTTTTCGCCGGACATCGCGGTTTCCTTCGTTGCGTGATTCCTAGATAGAGGTCGAAAGTGCAGATGCAAAGAGGGACGTTGGTATGGAATTTGACACAGGTCTTTTGAAATACAACGACGCCGGTTTGATTCCGGCAATTGCGCAAGATGACACGTCAGGCGAAGTTCTGATGATGGCGTGGATGAATGCCGAAGCGGTGGCAAAGACCTTGCAAACTCGCAAGGTGACCTATTGGAGCCGGTCGCGGCAGGCGTTTTGGATCAAGGGCGAAAGTTCGGGCCACGTACAGGAGCTCGTGGATTTCCGGTATGACTGTGATCAGGACTGTATACTGGTGCTGGTAAATCAGACGGGTGCAGCCTGTCACACCAACCGGCGCACGTGTTTTTACACGGCGGTGCGCGAGGGTGAAACTGTCGAGTTGATGCAACCGATGCAGGATTGAGCCTTCGGCGAAGGTAATTCCGGAATAAAGAGACGTGTCCTGGCCTTACAGGCCGACCATGGCGCGAATGTCTGCGGGCGTTGCACCGTCAGCGCGGTATTTGGCTATGGCGCGCGCGTCGTCGCGTTTGGCGAGGCGTTTGCCGGCGTCGTCCCGGATCAGTGCGTGATGGTGGTAGGCAGGTGTTGGCAAGTCCAACAGGTTTTGCAACAAAACGTGGATGCGGGTTGCCTCAAACAGGTCTTCGCCACGGATCACATGGGTGACAGCGGTCGCAACATCGTCCAGCACCACCGAGAGATGATAAGAGGCGGCCATGTTGCGGCGAGCAAGTACCACGTCTCCGATGGTTGTTTGCAGATCGTTCCTTGTAAGTTTGTGGGTGCCAGCGAAGGCGTCGCCGGTTTCTATGAAGGTTGCAGAAACAGATTGAGCGGCTTTGACCATGTTGAGGCGGGTGCAGGTGGCCTCGTCGGGTGAGAGGTCGCGTGCGCGGCAGGTGCCGGGATAGATGCGTCCGTCAGGGCCAAATTCCGGCACGCCTTCTTGCGGAGCGGAGGCCGCGCTGTCGATGTCGCGGCGGGTGCAATTGCAGTCAAACGTCAGGCCCGCGTCGCGCAAGGTTTCGAGTGTTCGGGCATAGTCAGGGAAATGGTCAGATTGCCGACGAACGGCACCATCCCACGTAATGCCCAACCACGTCAGGTCGTCATAGATTTGCAGTTCCCAGTGCGGGCGGGCGCGGGATTGGTCGAGATCGTCGATCCGCAACAGGAAACGGCCACCTTTGGCGCGCGCGGTGTCATGCGCCAGTAGCGCTGAATAGGCATGACCCAAATGAAGTGGACCGGTTGGGGATGGGGCGAAGCGCGTGGTGAAAGTCACAGTTTTTCAAGCAGGTAGGCGGTGGAGTTTATGTTGCGCGCCGGAAGGTGTGGCCCGTGTTCCTGCTCTAATACACGCATGCTACCGGCTTCGGCACAGGCCGTGACTTTGGCTGCGTAGGCAGGGTCCTCTAACGCGTGATCGTTGAACGAGAGAACAAAGAGGCCACTGGGCGCCAGTTTGGCAAGCAACGTGTCAAAAAGATCCAGCGGTGCAGCACCCGGGCCGATGACACCGATGGCCGCAATTGCGGAGTAGGTTCCTGTTTCAAACGGCAAGGGTGTGTCGGCTGCGATCTGATGAAGAGAGCGGTACAAGTTTTTGGCACGGGCCTTGGCCAGCATTTCTTTGGACAGGTCCATTCCGTCCAGCGTCGTGAGGCCATTCGCACGAAGCGCCTTGCCGGAGAGACCAGTGCCGCAGCCAAAATCCAACACGGGTGCGGCTTTGTCAGCCAAGTGCGCGGCTAAAGCGCGAGCGCAGCGGGCAGGGGTGACATAGCCGTTTTCGCCGACCTCAGCCTCATATGTGTCAGCCCAGTCGTCGTAAAAGGTCTCGATGCCCTTGCCGATGTGGTCGTAGACGTTGTCGAGGAATTTGCGGGTCATGGCATCAATTTAAGCGCATGTCCCGCGCGGCGTCCAGTCAGCTTTGCGCCGCAAGCCAGGCTTGCCAGTCCACCTTGGCGCGGTCGGTGTAGGCTTTGTAGCGGTCTTTGCGGCCGCGACGACCACCTTTGAGGCCTTCGACTGGTTGAAACAGGCCGAAGTTGACGTTCATCGGTTGAAAGGTCTTGGCCTCGGCACCGCCTGTGATGTGGTGCACCAACGCGCCCATGGCTGTGTTTGGCGGCGCGGTATCGAGCGGCTTGCCAAGGATTTCGGCAGCGGCCAAGCGGCCAGCGAGCAGCCCCATTGCGGCGCTTTCGACATAGCCTTCGACGCCTGTCACCTGACCGGCAAACCGGATGTTGGGGCGTGATTTGAGGCGCATCTGATCGTCCAGAAGCGTGGGCGAGTTGATAAATGTGTTGCGGTGGATGCCGCCAAGGCGGGCAAAACTGGCGTCTTGCAAACCCGGGATCATTTTGAAGACTTCGGTCTGGGCGCCGTATTTCATCTTGGTCTGGAAACCGACGATGTTCAGGAGCGTTCCCAATGCGTTATCCCGCCGCAATTGCACAACTGCGTAAGGTTTATCATCGGGTTTATGCGCGTTTGTCAGACCGACAGGCTTCATCGGCCCAAAACGCAAGGTTTCGCGGCCGCGCTCCGCCATGACTTCAATTGGCAAACATCCGTCAAAATAGCCGGCGGTTTCGCCGTCTTTGAATTCCGCTTTGTCAGCTGCCAGAAGCGCGTCGATGAAGGCTTCGTATTGGTCTTTGGTCATCGGGCAGTTGAGATAAGCTTTCTGTTCTTCTTCGGTTTCGCCCTTGTCATAGCGTGATTGCAGCCATGCCACGTCCATGTCGATGCTTTCGGCATAAACAATTGGTGCGATGGCATCAAAAAATGCGAGCCGTTCGGCGCCGGTTTCGGCCTGAATGGCCGCGCCGAGCGATGTAGAGGTCAGCGGGCCGGTGGCAAAAATCCAGTGGCCTTCAAAGGGCAGCTCGGAGATTTCGCCATACTCGACGGTAATGTTTGGGTGATCCAACAAAGCTTGTGTCACAGATTCGGCGAAAGGATCGCGATCCACAGCCAGAGCCCCACCAGCGGGCAAGCGGTGTTTGTCGGCCGTTGCCATAATCAAGCCATTGGCCGCGCGCATTTCCCAATGCAGCAAGCCGACGGCATTCTGTTCGTCGTCATCAGAGCGGAAGGAATTGGAACAGACCATCTCGCCAAGGTTGCCGGTGCGGTGGGCGAAGGTTTCCACGTCGGGGCGCATTTCGTGGATAACCACGTTAACGCCCATGTGTGCGGCCTGCCAAGCGGCCTCGGATCCGGCCATGCCGCCGCCAACGATATGCAATGTCTGTGTCATGCAGGCGGACATAGGTGACAGAGCCACGATTTGAAAGGGGGAAGAGGAAGTGGGGTCGACGGCGTCCAAAAAACGAAGTCAGAGAGAGAATGACATCAGGAGGAACACTGGACTGCGCGACGACCCCTATTTTCGACATATCGCACTGCCGAGATCGCAAGAAGACTATTGCAGGGTGTTTATTAACGCACACTGAACGATCTGAATTTTTTCTCACAAAAACAGGCAGAAAGAAAAATATTATTGATCCTGCCAATCCGGCGGCCGTTTTTCGAGAAAGGCCGCGATGCCTTCTTCGGTGTCACGCCACAGCATGTTCTGCACCATCACGTCGCCCGTGTAGTCGTACGCCTCGTCCAGCGGTTTTTGCAGTTGCTCATAAAACGCCTGTTTGCCGATTTTCACGGCCGCACCAAGTTTAGAGGCGACGGTGTTGGCGAGTTCGGCGGAGGCCGCGTCGAGCGAGTCGGCGGGCACAACGCGGTTGATTAGGCCAATCGCTTGCGCTTCGGCCGCATCCACAAAGGCGCCGGTCGACAGCATCTCAAAAGCCCGCTTGCGTGGGATGTTGCGCGACAAAGCAACCATGGGAGTCGAGCAAAAGAGGCCAATATTGACGCCGTTCACACCAAAGCGTGTGCCTTTGGCGGCGACAGCCATGTCACATGTGGCGACCAGCTGGCATCCGGCGGCTGTGGCAATGCCGTGAACTTGTGCAATGACAGGTTGAGGCAGGCGTTGGATGGTTTGCATCATCGTGGCGCAACGGGTGAAGAGGTCTTTGAAATAGGCCTTGCCGCCGTCCTCGGATTGGCGGCCCAGGGTCATTTGCTTCAGGTCGTGGCCTGCGCAGAACGCTTTGCCGGTGCCGGACAGCACAATTGCGCGGACGCTGGTGTCCGTTTCAAGCGTATCAAACGCGTATTGCAGCGCCGCCAGCATTTCGTCTGACAGCGCATTCAGCCGATCGGGCGCGTTCATAGTGAGGTAGGCGACGGCATTTTCGTCGCGACGTTCCAGAATTCCCATCTTGCCCTCCTGAGCCTTTGGGGTGAGCTTAGCGGTGGGACGAGGAGAGGAAAAGCATGCAAGCCGTGATGAGCGCAGAAGAAATGACTGATTGGCTGGAAAGTGTCTTTCCGCAGGTCAAAAGTGATTTTGTGGTGGAGAGCATCGACGGGGTGAACACCGTGATGCGGATGAAGGTGGCTGAGCGGCATTTGCGCCCGGGCGGTACGGTGTCAGGGCCAAGCATGTTCGCGCTGGCGGATGTGTCGGCCTATGTGGCGACGATGGCGCGGATTGGCAAAGAAGCGTTGACGGTCACGACGGGTTGTTCGCTGGATTTCATGCGCAAACCTGAGGCAGGCAAGGATCTGATCGCACATGCAACCTTGTTGAAGCTTGGACGTACGTTGTCTGTCACCAGTATATTGCTTTACTCTGAAGGCAATGACGCGCCGGTGGCGCGGGCCAATATGACCTATGCCATTCCGCCAAGAACATGACGCGCAAGCGCTGGATCGCGCTTGTGGTCTTTATATTTCTGGCAAGCCGGTTTGTCGCGATTGATCGGGGCGGGGCCTATGACCGCGATGCGGGCTCGCCGATTTGGGTGTTTGATCACGGGTATCATGCGGGCCTGACCTTGAGCCGAGAATCGCTGTCGAAATTCGGCGGCGACAAATCGCAATCTTGGCTTTTGCAGTTTCCGGATGCGGATTGGTTTGAATTCGGATGGGGAGATGCCGGATTCTATTTCGAAGTGCCGACGTTTGAGGATGTGACGGCCAAGATCGCAGCCAAGGCGCTTTTTCTGCCAAGTGACAGCGTTGTCCATGTTGCAACGGGTGCCGGATCACCATGGGATGTGTTTTCGCATTCCGAAGGCGTTGAAATTCCGGTTACCGACATGGCGCTTCGGGACATCCTGGGTTTTGTCGAACGTGGCGCGCAATCCAGCGTGCCGCTTGGGCCGGGCCTTTACGGGATCAGCGCGTTCTACGAGGGGCAGGGCAAATATCATCTGTTTCAGACCTGCAACAGCTGGGTGTCACAGGCGTTGCGGGCCGGTGGACTGGCCTCTGCGCCAGGACCGTCGGTGGCCAGTTTGGGCTTGGTCTGGGATTTGAAACGTAGGTATTGGTAGGGCATGTCAGCCGTGGTTTGTGAGCCGGTCGCTTTACATTCCGAAAACGTTATGTGAAGGCTGAAATGAATAGAATATGGATCGCCTCATGACCGAAGCCAGCGCGCAAACTTCCAAACTTCAACATTTTCCAGTGCCAATCTTTGCCACGATTATGGGGCTGATGGGATGGGCGCTAGCGTTTCATGCAGTGCCGGACGGAATGCCGTTGGCGGGCAGGCTATCATCGGGTGTGATGTGGATCGGGACCGCGGTTTTTGCGGGTTTGGCGACGCTGTATCTTGTGAAACTGGTGCGGTTTCCAGAGGCGGTGCGCTCAGAGTGGAACCATCCGGTGCGGCTCGCGTTTTTTCCTGCCATTTCGATTTCGTTGCTGCTGTTGAGCACCGCGATGTGGGCGCACTTTCCGGATTTGGCCAAAGGTTTGTGGCTGACAGGGGCGACGGGGCAAGTGGTGTTAACACTGGCGGTGGTCTCGGGTTGGATTTCACACCGTAGTTTCGAGGTTGGGCAATTGACGCCTGCGTGGTTCATTCCGGCGGTTGGCAATGTGGTTGCGCCGATTGCAGGCGCGCAAATGGGGTTTGTCGAGCTGAGCTGGTTGTTCTTCTCGGCAGGTGTGATTTTCTGGGTGGTGTTGTTGACGCTGGTGTTCAACCGGTTGATTTTTCACGACCCGATCCCCGGCAAGCTGCTGCCGACTCTGGTTATTCTTATTGCACCGCCAGCGGTGGCGTTTTCGGCTTATGTGTCCCTGACTGGACAAGTGGATGGTGTGGCGCGGATTTTCCTGAATGCGGCCTATATCTTTGCAGCGTTGGTTTTGGTGCAAGCTCCGAAGTTCAGACATCTGCCCTTTGCGCTTTCATGGTGGGCGCTGAGTTTTCCGGTTGCGGCCTTGGCGATTGCGTCGTTCCGGTTCGGAGGACTCACGGACAGCGATGTGCATACGTACATAGGCTATGGCGTGCTGGTTGTTTTGAGTGTGACAATGATTGGTCTTATTGCCAGAACGCTTTTGGCGGCAGTGCGCGGTGAAATCTGCGTGCCGGAATGAAAATAGGGTCAATGCACGTGGGGTAAAATGATACCTAATTTGCAAGCTGTTGTTTTTGCTAATTTATTTCGCGCTTTGTGCGCTTGACGCGACGCGCGGCTGCTTTATAAACCGCCCATCACATTCTGACGCGTCCAAATTTGGCGCGTCTGTCAACCAATCATGGAAGACCTGACATGAAAACCTTCTCTGCTACTCCGGCAGACATCGAGAAGAAATGGATCATCATCGACGCCGAAGGCGTGGTGCTGGGCCGTCTCGCTTCGATTGTCGCCATGCGCCTGCGCGGCAAGCACAAGGCCACCTTTACACCCCACATGGACACTGGTGACAACGTCATCGTGATCAATGCGGACAAAATCCAGTTGACCGGCAAAAAGCGCACGGACAAGACTTATTACTGGCACACCGGTCACCCGGGTGGCATCAAGTCCCGTACCGCCGAGCAAATTCTGGAAGGCAAGTACCCAGAACGTGTGGTGACCAAAGCCGTTCAGCGCATGCTGCCTGGCAACCGTCTGTCGCGTCAGATCATGACAAACCTGCGCGTTTATGCTGGTGCCGAGCACCCGCACGAAGCGCAAGCGCCTGAAGTCCTGGACGTTAAGTCCATGAACAGCAAAAACACCCGGAGCTAATCAATGGCTGATCAAATCAACTCGCTTGAAGAGCTGAACGCCGTTGCTGGTGTTGAAGCTGTTGTAGAAGTTGCCGCTCCTCGTGAGCCGGTACGTGACGAACTGGGCCGCTCCTATGCGACCGGTAAACGTAAAGACGCTGTTGCCCGCGTTTGGATCAAGCCGGGTTCCGGTAAGGTCATCGTGAATGGCAAAGACCAGGACGTGTATTTTGCACGCCCCGTTCTGCAGCTGATCCTGCGTCAGCCGATGCAGGTTGCAGGCGTTGAAGGTGAATTCGACGTTTATGCCACCGTCAAGGGTGGCGGTCTGACTGGTCAGGCTGGTGCGGTTAAGCACGGCATTTCCAAAGCTCTGCAGCTTTATGAACCCTCGCTGCGTGGCGCATTGAAAGCCGCTGGCTTCCTGACACGCGACAGCCGTGTTGTGGAACGTAAGAAATACGGTAAGCGCAAAGCGCGTCGTTCGTTCCAGTTCTCGAAGCGTTAAGAAGTTACACGACTTCAAAATCGTTAAGCTATTGGAAAGGCGCAGTTTTTACTGCGCTTTTTCTTTGTTTGCATGGATTACAAAAGTTTTACAGATTAGAAATCGTAGACTTAAAGCCGTGCTGATCTTACACATATTTTACAAGGAAATGATACTGGCGATAGGTTGATGAGCAAAAGCTACTTGAACAAAGTTGAGCTTAGGGATGGGCAAATTATTTTGTTCCATCGCCAAAATGCCAAAAAGCCGATCTATCACATGCGCATACATGTGCGCGGAATGCGCGATGTTTACGGAAACAAGCTGACTTACGTGCAGGAAAGCACGGGCGAGACGGACTTGGAGGAAGCGAAACGTTACGCTTTGGACAAGTACGATGACTTGCGCTTGCGTACGAAGAAAAAAGAACCCGTCAAACAGCTTAGTTTTGAAGACCTGTACGTTATTTGGTGGGCTGATAAGCGACAAAGGTTGGAAGCCAATCATTTTGCTAAAGGTCGTTCAGGTGTTCCACAGCGTGTTGGCTGGTACGAAAAACACGCGCAGCGCTACTGGCTAGCGTACTTTGGGTCGATGAAGCTTGAGGAAATGACTCAGGCGTTCGTGCAGGGATACTGGACTTGGCGCATGACGTACTGGGTGAGAGCGGACGAACAAGAGCGCAAACGGCACCCAAATCATGCAGTTCAGCCTGCGAAAAAGAGCATGGACATGGAGCAGAGCGCATTGCGCGAGATATTTGGCTGGGCGAATAGCATGAAGCTGCTGTCGCACATGCCAATCATCGAAAATCCGTTTGCGCGTAAAGGCATAGCGCCAAATCGTCGGCCATCTTTTTCGGCGCAAGAGTTCAAGCGTTTAGATGCTTATCTGAACAAATGGGTAGAGGGCAGGGGCGGAAACGACACTCGCGTTAACTCGGCCCACAAGTTCAATCGCCAGCTTCTTCAATGCTATATTCATTTTCTTGCTGGAACAGGGATGCGTACTGGCGAGGTTTTGCAGCTGAAACACAAGCATGTTCGTGTTGAACGTAGCGAAGTTGCTGAGACGCAGTATCTAAAAATATCTGTGCCCAAAAACACCAAAACAGGCGAGCGGATCGTTAGTTCGCAAAGCTCGGTTGTGGCTGTTTATAGGGAGCTGCGGGAACTGACTGGGCATACGGACGCGGAAGACTGGGTGTTTTGCTACGCAAACGGCAAGAAAAACGAGGGGTTTTACAAAACGCTGCCCAAAATGCTCGACGAGATCGGCTTGCTTTACGACGAGCACGGGCAACGACGCACAGCGTACAGCTTGCGCCATTACTATGCTGAACAGCGCTTTGTGGAACACGGTTACAACGCTGCTGTGTACGACATGCTTTGTACAAACATGGGAACTAGCCGACAGCAAATTGAAGATCACTACGTGCGTAAGGGCATAATGATGGACGTGGACGTGCTGATTGGCGGAGGTGATTTTGCGCACAGCAACGTTGCAACAACTGGCGGAACGGAGCGCGAAAGAGCGCAACGAAAACTGGACGCGATGCAAGAGGCAGCAAAGCGGCGTAGATAGGCTGTGTCAAATTATTCAAGCAAGTATTCGATCTGTGCAACGTGCGCTAACTGGGCTGGTGCTAGGAAAGCTGTTGGGCAACGCGGAAACTACAAACTGGTGAAGGTGCTTGGGCAAGAGGGCGACTGCTACGAGCAGAATTTGCGGAAAAGCGCGGCTGCTACGTGTAATCGCTTTAAGCTTTGGGGCGTGCTTAAGCGTTGGCTGCTGGCGCTCAAATAGCTTCATACAGCGCGTCGAACCTGGCGTCCGCATTCATAGTGCATTTTGAGGTTGGTTGGCGCACACAGCGGGCGCACAGGGCGCGTGCGACACCAGCTAAGCTTGGGGTGACAATTAGATAGCAAAAAAACGTGCATTTTTCTGGCGCTTGCGCATTTGCTCGGCTAGCGTGTGGTAGAGCAGTAAATGGAGCGCAGCAGCTATGTCGGCATTAGATCGAATTTTGGACGGCTTTAGAAACGCAGCTGTTACGGAGCGCGAAAAGGGTACGTATTTTGAACGGCTTGCGCTTGCGTACTTGCGCAATGATCCGATCCAAACGCAGCAGTTTAGTGAAGTTTGGACATATGGCGATTGGGCGAAAGAGAACGGATGGACGGGCAAAGACACTGGCATTGATTTGGTAGCAAAGCTTGCTGACGAAGACGGCTATGCAGCTGTGCAGTGCAAATTCTATGCTGCAAATAAGAAAATTCAAATTGGAGATATTCAGACCTTTATTACTGCTTCTGGCAAGGCTCCGTTTAGCCAGCGTTTGTTTATCGACACAACTGAGGTGGATTGGGGCGAAAACGCTGAGGATGCAATACGCGGGCAAAGCATACCGGTTGTGCGTGTTGGGCTTGATGCGTTGCGCGACAGCGCGATTGACTGGAGCGTTTACGAGGCAAGTGACAAAGTGCAGCTGCGCAATAAAAAGCAACTGCATTCACATCAAAAGCTTGCACTTGAACACGTAGGCAAAGGCTTTGAAGAGGGCGATAGGGGCAAGCTGATTATGGCTTGCGGCACGGGCAAGACATTTACAGCACTGCGGATTGCAGAAGCTGTTGCTGGCAAGGGCAAACGTGTTTTGTTTTTGGTGCCATCGCTAGCGCTAATTGCGCAGACAGTGCGTGAATGGACATACGACACAGAACTGGAACTTAGATCGTTTGCAGTTTGCAGTGACGCGCAAGTGGGCAAGCGGCGCAAAGACAGGGGTGACGTTGCTGAGATTGAAGTGCACGAACTTGAATTTCCAGCAACTACACAACCTGGCAAGCTAGTGGAAAAAGCTGGCGTTGATGATGCGGAACGCATGACTGTTGTTTTTAGCACGTATCAAAGCATTCCAGTTATCACAGCTGCACAAGAACAAGGCTTACAGCAGTTTGATCTTATTATTTGCGATGAAGCGCACAGAACAACGGGCGCGACGATTGACGGCGAAGACGAAAGCAACTTTGTGCGCGTGCACGACAACAAATATGTGGCAGGTGCAAAACGCCTTTATATGACAGCGACACCACGCATTTTTGGTGACAACGCACGGACAAAAGCAGCGGAAGCGGCTGTTACGCTTTGCGACATGGACGACGAAGAAATTTACGGTCCAACGTTTTTTACGCGCGGCTTTAGTTGGGCTGTAGAAAACGGCATGTTGACGGACTACAAAGTGATCGTGCTTGCAATGGACGAAACGCTTGTAAGCAGAGGTGTGCAGGGGCGGATTGCTGCAGACAACGAGTTGCAGCTAGACGACGCAACAAAGATTATTGGCTGCTACAAAGCGTTGATTAAGCAGGACGGCGATGGCGACTTTGCAGTTGATGCGCAGCCAATGCGGCGTGCAATTGCATTTTGCAAAGACATTAGATCAAGCAAGCTTATAGAGCGCGAGTTTGGCGCTGTTGTTGACGAATTTAACGGCACGACTGTGTTGGACGATGACGATGCAGAACACGTGAGCTGCGAAGTAAAGCACGTAGACGGAACGTTTAATGCAAAAACACGTGGAGAACTGCTGCACTGGCTGAGTGATGATGTAGCAAACGACAGCTGTAAGATTTTGAGCAACGCACGCTGTTTAAGCGAAGGTGTGGATGTACCTGCACTGGACGCGATTATGTTTTTACATCCACGCAAATCCCAAATCGACGTTGTGCAAAGTGTTGGACGCGTGATGCGCAGGGCGGAAGGCAAGAAGCTTGGCTATGTTATTTTGCCAGTTGTTATTCCAGCAAACGTAACACCAGAAGCAGCACTGAACGACAACGAGCGTTATAAAGTTGTTTGGCAGATTTTGAACGCGTTGCGTGCACATGACGACAGATTTGACGCAACGATTAACAAACTTGAACTGAACAACGACACAGGCGGGCAGATTGAAGTTGTAGCAATTGCTGAGAACTTGCCACAAAAGCAAACGGCTGGTGCTGAAGGTGCTGGCATTGGTAGTGGCGGCGGCGATGATGGCGAGCGCGACACACAAACACGCACTGAAGATCAGATCAGCTTTATATTTGATGAATTTCCAGCAGCTATACGCGCGAAGATCGTGCAGAAATGCGGGCGACGCACGTACTGGGAAGATTGGGCAAAAGACATTGGCAAGATTGCGCAGCAGCACATAGAGCGTATCAATGCAATTTTGGACACAGGTGTAGAAGAACGTGCTGTGTTTGATGCGTTTTTAGAAGAAATACGCGACGACTTGAACGGCGCTGTGACAAAAGACGAAGCTGTTGAGATGCTAGCACAGCACTTGATTACCAAGCCTGTGTTCGACGCGTTGTTTAGCGACTACAATTTTGCTGCTGAAAATCCGGTGTCACAAGCAATGCAAAAAGTCGTTGTTGTGCTTGAACTCCAAAACGTACAGAAAGAAGCACAAGCGCTTGAGGGCTTTTACGACAGCGTGAAGCGGCGTGCTGCTGGCATTGATAATGCTGAGGGCAAACAGAAAATTATTGTTGAACTGTACGATAAGTTTTTTAAGACAGCATTTCCAAAGCTAACTGAAAAGCTCGGCATCGTGTATACGCCGGTGCAAGTTGTTGATTTCATAATCCACAGCGTAAACGACATTTTGCAGAAAGAGTTTGGCCAAACACTTGGCAGTAAAAACGTGCATATTATCGATCCGTTTACAGGCACAGGCACGTTTGTAACGCGCTTGCTGCAAAGCGGCCTGATTGATGCGAACAAGATAGAGCACAAGTACAAGAACGAGATCCACGCAAACGAAATTGTGCTGCTTGCGTACTACATCGCAGCAATCAATATCGAAGCCACATATCACAGCATAAGCGGCAATGATTACACGCCGTTTACCGGCATTTGTCTTACTGACACGTTTGAAATGTACGAAAGCGACGACATGGTTGCTGCGTTGATGGCTGACAACAGTGAACGACGCACGCGACAGAAAGCGCTGGATATACGCGTAATTGTGGGAAATCCACCGTATAGTGCAGGACAGAAGAGTGAAGGCGACAATGCAAAGAACGTTGCTTACGCGGAGCTGGATCGAAAGATACGCGATACTTACGTTTCATCATCCCATAACTCAGGCCATCGTTATTTGTATGATAGTTATATAAGAGCAATACGCTGGGCAAGTGATAGACTTGGCGAGGACGGTGGTGTTGTTGGCTTTATTAGCGGAAATGGCTGGATTGATAAGGCATACGCAGATGGCATGCGAAAATGCTTAGAAGAAGAATGTACTAGCATTTATATTATCAACTTACGTGGAGACGTAAGAAAAAACATGCTGAGCAAAGGCGCTGCTGGCGAGGGTGAAAATATTTTTGGGCAAGGAAGTATGACGGGCGCTGCGATTGCATTTTTTGTCAAAAACCCAGCCAGTAAAGCAGAACACAAGGTGTATTACTACGACATCGGTGACAACTTAAAGACAGAGCAAAAACTTGCAATACTTTGCGAACTCAAAAGCATAGCAAGACTTGGTGAAAACGAGGCTTTCGAAGTAACGCAGGCAGACGATAGTTTTGACTGGATTAACAAGCGCGACACAAGTTTTGAAGCATATGTCTGTATTTCCAACCAACGCGATGAGCAAGGCAAAGGATTATTTCACACAAATAGCTTGGGCTTTGAGACAAATATGGATGCATGGGCTTATAACTTTAGTTTTAGCCATCAAGTATCTCGCTCCGCAAAAATGTGTAGCCTGATTAATGACGCTATCAAACACAAAAAAATGGAATTAGTTGATAGTAACTATATTAAGTGGACTTCAACTGTGGGTAAAATTGTACAATCAAGTAAAAATCTTAGTAATTCAGATTTCTCTGTACACTTAGCAGACCGTAGGCCGTTTACTAAAGAATGGTTAATTTCCGGTAGCGTAACTAAGAGTGCATACAAGCTTCGGAGTTATTTCGGAAATGGATTTGATTTACATAATTTGCTGATTTCACTTTCCGGTGTTGGTGCACGTAGCGGGTTTACTGCATTGATGCACAATAATGCAGCGGACTTGCAATTTACTGATAACGGGCAAAACTTTCCGCTCAGACTTTACGAAGAAGTAGATGCAGATGATGACGACTTGTTTGCGAGCGAAGATGTTGAAAACGGCTACAGAGTTAAAGACGGCATAACAGACTATGGCTTGAAGCACTTTAGGGATGCTTACGGCAATGCAAGCATAACTAAGGAAGACATCTTCTATTACACGTATGGCTTGCTGCACAGCGAAGACTATAGAACGCGTTACGCAGACAATTTAAGCAAGCAGCTACCACGCATTCCAGCTGTAAAGCAGGAAGTGGACTTTTGGGCGTTTGTGGATGCTGGGCGCAAGCTGGGTGATTTGCACGTGAACTACGAAAGTGCAGAACTGTATCCAGTTACTATTGCAGAAGGCGATCTGCGCTTAGCAAACATTGCTGATCCAGTTAGCTTTTATCATGTTGAGCAAATGCGGTTTGCAGGTAAGCGTCCAAATTTAGACAAAACCACTGTTATATATAACTCAAACATCACAATGACCAACATTCCACTTGCTGCGTATGACTACGTTGTGAACGGCAAAAGTGCGCTTGATTGGGTGGTTGAACGCCAACGGGTTAAGACGGACAAAAAGAGCGGTATTGTTAACGATGCGAACGACTACGCAAACGAAACAATGCACAACCCAGCATATCCGCTTGAGCTATTTCAGCGCGTTATAACAGTGAGCTTAGAGACGATGAAGATTGTGAACAGCTTGCCGAAACTTGATATTGATTAAACACAAGGACGCAAGGAGATAGCAGGTGCAAATCTGCGTGATTCAGAAAGGATAATGAATGTTTAATATAGAAAAGCGCAGCTTAAGCAAGAAATCAGATAAACTTACTGACGCGGACAAGAGCTTTTTGAGAAAATATACATGTGAGCATGAAGGTTGTGGCAAGGATTTTGAATTTAGCATTACAGAAGAAGCATATGATCAAAAAAATGAGCGCAATCGGCGCTTTGCCGGACACTGTAAAAAATGTGGCCAAAAACTAATATTGAGTAACTACCAGATAAAAAGATGGATTAAGTTGATTTCTGGCTCCACGCTCAATGTTAACGAGACAACATTTAGTAAGCTTTTCGATGAAGAATGATGGCGCACAAGCGCGAAACTCGGATGCAAAAGCTGCAAGAAATTGCAGAGCAGCTTGGGCTTGGAAAAAACGTGCAAAACAGGAAGTTGCAAGCTTGGCTAAGCGCTGATGGGTACGAACTGTACTTGGCTGCATGGGCTGAGCAACAAGAGATACGCGACACGTTGAAAGCTAAGCCAGCTGTTGTGCAAGAGTATGAGGAATTGCTGCGGACAGCTACGTTTTGGCACAACAGGGCTGTAGCTGCTGAGGCGCGTGGACAAGCTTCGCATAGTGAGCTGGATGATAGGGCTACTGACTACTACGAACGCGCATTGGAGCGGCTTGAGGAGAGCGTACACAATGACGCAAGCTTACATGCTTGGTTTGATAGGGATTTAGACTTTAGTGTTGGAAGCGATTTGCAAGCAAATGCGGGTAGTATGCCGATTGTTATAACAAGCAGAAGTGCTGACAATAGGGGTGGGGGACTGGTGTTTGCAAAGCAGACTAAGCAAGAGGTTAAACTTGCGGCTGTAGAACGTGAGATTTTGAACTTGGAAGCTGATGTACGGGGGACAGCTGTTAGTTTGGGCGATTTGCTTGGGCGAGATGTTGGTGATGATTAGACGTAAGAAAAACGTGCATAAATAGTAGTGCGTACAGAAAATGCTAGCTGCGCAGTTTTTGGTGGTGGAGTACTTACAAATTTGGGGTGGTGATTTTGTACATAGACGAAGTGATTGGCGCGAAAGAGCAAAAGAGCAAAGTGGACAAGAAGACTGACTTTGAGAAGAACGCAACGAAGCTGCGTAGCAAAGAGCGCAAGCTAGATGCAATAAAAGCGGTTAAACCTGTATCGCCAAACTAGCAGTGTGCTGAAACCTACGAAAACTGCACGGTTTTGATACTTTTAGGATGTTTGAGAATTGGGTTGACGAGATGAACGACATGCATAGTGCAAATGCTCTTTCATGTCCTTTTGTACCTTTTGCTCTTTAGTAATCGACCAGTTCAACCGCGCTACGCAGTTTGTTCTCGTTCAAGTCAATATAGCGCATGGTGGTGTTGAGATGCTTGTGGCGCGCGAGCGCTTGTATAACACGTGCGTTAATGCCCTTGTCAGCCAGCTCTGTCACAAACTGCCTGCGCCCGCTGTGCGAGCTTGCGCCAGTTACAGCAGCCGCTTTATAAAGCGTCTGAAACAAGTTCACTATCGTCTGTGCTGTAAAACCTGCGCCTTTAGCTGAAAACACAAGTGGAGCGTTGAGTTGTTGAGTGCGAACTGGATACTGTGCAGCGTATTTACGTAGCTGCTGGGTTAGACGTTTGTTCACAAGCACAGTCGCCGCTTCATTGCCTTTCGTTTGTACCGCTCGCAATTGTATCGTGTCACGCACCTCGCCTGTTTCGTCAAAAACATCGCCAATGCGCAGTGCTGCAATCTCACATGCCCTAAGTCCTGCGTAAAAGCTGAGTGCGACAGCTGTGTGGTTGCGCGTTGCGTGGCGCTTGCTGTCGATAACAGCTGCCAGCCGCTTGCGTTCCTGCGTTGTTAGTAGCTTTGCTTGTTTCATCTCATCATCCCTCAAATGTGTGGTTCTGTTGTAAGTGATTGTAAATTCACACATTTATGATAACGACCGAAATTTACGTTTGAAGTAAGCCACTGTTTTTGTTGGTGATTGTGATGAAATGTTATAGATTTGTTGTTCTATAACTTTTCAGCTCAGCACACGTCAGCTACGCAATGGTGGCTGTTTAAGTGGGCAAGTAACTGCTGTTCAAGCTGCGCCAATAGTTCTTGTTGCGCAGTGCTGATCGCTGCTGCACGCATTTGAGAGCGTATGGAGCGCAAACACTGTACAGCAGCATCAACGCTAAAATCGCGCTTGCTGTGTTTCTGATACGCGTACCAGTTTTTGCTTTTGCTCAAGTACGTGCTGCTGAATGCCTCAGCGCAATGTACAATTCCTGCGCTGTGTAGTTGCCTGTATGTGCTTTCCAGTAGTGTCATTGTCTCTTGCCTCTGTGTATTTACCGTTGTGTGTTTCACTGTTGCTGTTTGAGTGATTGTGTTTGTTGTTTTGTGTTTGAACATACTTACGAGTAGCAGCAGCTGCGCAAGCTGTGCTATTCGTGTTGTCCCAAAATGTTATGTGCCTGTAAGCTGCCGTATGCCTCACAATTCAGCAGCCTTGTGCCTTTATCGTGTTTGTCGCTTTAATGCAGTTTGTACAATCTGTCTTTCCATTGCCTCGTAAGCCTTAGTTAATTGCCTATCCGTAATCCTGTTCGCTATGCGCCTAATCTGCGCCTCCGTGTAATCTGTGCCTAAGTTCGTGCTTGCTGCGTTTGTGTGTGAAATTTTTTCGCCTATAAAATCTGCGCGTAAGTATCGTGTGCCTTTTGTCGTGTATGCAAATGCAGCACGTCTGTCTTGTATTGGTGTAATCCAGTTATGCGTAACGTCAGCTGTGCTTCTGTGCATGTCTGCCCAAAGCGCATTAAGCACAGCACAACATGGACGAATTGCGATAGGTGAAGTTGCTACAAAATGTATGTGTAAGTTGCGACGATCGCTGCCGTACTCCGTAAAGCACCACCGCTCTATGCCGTAACCTTTGTCAGCAGCCTTGCCAAAAAGCGTCCTATCCACTCTATGCCAATATGCACCGAGTAGTGCCATTGCTTTGCTTTTGCCAATCGTGCGTCCGTTGTAAAATTTCAGCACCCCAAAAATATCGTTGTTGCTTGCATCTAGTGCATCAATCCAACCTTCGTGCGTCGTGCTTCTCCAATCTATTTTCATAACTGCTTACCTTTCGCAGTTATTTATCCTTTGTCGGCAAAGGCATGAAAAAATTGAGCTATTTGGCAGGGTGGGCTAAGGTGCAGAAAAGAATAGCTAAGCGAGAGTATAAGGATGGCTGTAGTTTATGTGTTAGTTAACCCAGCTTTTGACAACTACGTGAAGATTGGGCGCACGGCAAACTTGGAGCAGCGGCTGCGAGCGCTTGATAATACAAGTGTTCCGTTGCCGTTTCGTTGTGTCTACGCAGTTGAGGTAGGGGACGATGCGGGCGTTGAGCGCTTGGTGCACAATGCGTTTGCAGATCATCGAACACGAACTGGACGAGAGTTTTTTGAAATTGATCCACAGCGTGTGATCTCAGCGCTCAAGCTCACAAACGGACGAGATGTTACGCCACACAGAGATATTGCAGACGATGACGAAGGGTTGATTGCGCTTGAACGCGCAGAAGGTAGACGTAGGATTATTGGGTTGTACGATGTAGGTTTGAAGGCAGGTGACGTGCTGACTTTTGCAAACGATGAGCAACTTACAGCAACAGTGGTATCCAATAAGAAAGTTGATTTCGAAGGTGAAACGCAAAGCATTAGCAGCAGTGCGCTTAGGATATTGAATAGAACTGGATACGAGTGGCGAACTGTAAACGGTTGGCAATACTGGCAGCTTGACGGAGAAACGCTAAGCGAACGTAGAAAACGCTTGGAAGAAGAACAGAGTGACGACGACGACTAAATTTTGGTCGCTCTACGTCTGCTTTGAAAATAGTTTCATAAAAACAATAATGTATGGAGTTATGAAGCTATGTCACATCTTGCAAAACTGAACCTCAAAACTGTCCAGCGTAACGTTCAAAAAGATCCAGTAATTGCTCGACGCGAAAAGCTGGTTGCAGCTATTGAAGAGCAGAGCAGGGTACTAGCTGCTGCGCTGAACGGTGGCGAATATACTGTGAAGACAAAACGCTGGCAGACGAATGACGCGGGTGAGCGTGTACGTGTTGAGCATGACAAACGGGTACGTGCTTGGTTTTTTGAGCAGGACAACGGCTGGTATGTGCAGTGTAGATACGGCAGCAGGATTTTGAACATTAACGGCAAGAGCAACGCTGTGTTTATGGACAAACTGGAAGGCGTTGCAGGAGTGCTGGAAGCGTTTAAGCTTGCCGCTGAGGGTGGCGAACTGGACAAAGCTGTTGTGTTGGCAACTAAAGCGCGTTCCAGTTAGAAAGTGATGTGGGGCTGAAACAATAATGGCGCGAAACTTTTCAACGCAGCTAGCCGGGCAGATTGGCGAGAGCTTGGTTGTGGCTGAGCTAGGTAGGCGCGGGATTGTTGCGACAGCATTTTCTGGCAACGTGCCGGACATAGACTTGCTTGCTTATAGAGGCGGCAAAACACTGCATTTGCAGGTCAAAGCTTGGCGTAAGGGAGCGGTGAGCTTTGATGCAAGGCGCTTTCTGAAAATTAGCATCGACGAACAAAAGCAAGTTGTTGATGGCTTGGTTGATGAACTTGATTTTGGGTTGGTGTATGTGTTTGTGAACATTGGTGAAACGGCAGGAATGGACAGGTACTTTGTGCTGGAGCAAGGCGTTTTGGGCGGCTTGGTACGCGATGGTTATGAAAGTTTTCTTGCTAAGCACAGCGGTGTACGTCCACGCAATGCAGCCACTACGCACAACTCTGTAACCTTAGCGCAGCTGCAAGACTACGAGGACAATTGGGCGTTGATAGAGGAGCGTTTGTAGTTACGAAAGCGCGGTCCAGTTAGCTAACAGAGTTTGCCAGCATACGTTGCGCGTGACTTACATATGTTTTACAAGCGGCTTTTTATATAGCTAGGCTATTGTTGTGCAACACTTAATAAAGATGCCAGTTTAGCGAAGCGCTAAATTTCAGATATCGCAAAAAATTTCAAAAGGCCGCGCGGTTTGCGCGGCCTTTTTTCGTTCCTGGAAGGGTATCGTTAACCCGTTGTTAATTCTTTTCGCCAACCCTGATCGCGTTAAACGTGTATTTTTCATGAGTTATTTGCCGGAGTTGGCACATGCGGTCACCCACCGCACGACAGATCCGAATTGCTGCGGTTTTTGCGTTTGTGCCGCTGCTTGTCGCGGCGGGCGTGGTGTTGACGGACCGGAAGGCGATGCCGATCATGTCACATGGGCCTTTGCAGGCAGGTCATTCGGACGTGCGGTGCGAAAGCTGTCACGTTCCCAGTGCGGGCACCGTGCGCCAGCAGCTACAGGCCAAGGTGCGCTTTGGCCTCGGGATGCGCGACACACGGGTCGATTTTGGTTATGGGGCGGTCACGTCCAAAGCATGTTTGCAATGTCACGAACGCCCTAATGAACGCCATCCCATTTTTCGTTTCCATGAACCACGGTTTGAAAAAGCGGTCACGCAAGTGGAGGCGACAAGCTGTTTGGGGTGTCATGCGGAACATACAACCCATCGCACCACGGTGGATCTGGTGTTTTGTCAGGCCTGTCATGATGATCTTGCGCTGAAATCGGACCCGCTGGATGTGGACCACGCAACTTTGATTGCGGATCGACGGTGGCAGACCTGTTTGGGGTGCCATGACTTTCACGGCAATCATTCCGCCCACCCGCCAAAAGCGTTGGAGGAGGCTTTTGCGCCGCTTGAAATTGAGGCGTATTTGCGGGCCGGGCCGAGCCCTTATGCGCTGCCAAAGAATTTTGAAGCTAAGGAGGATCTGCCATGATGAAAATCACCCTGGTCGGGCTGTTTGGCAGCCTGATGATCTACCTCTTTGCGACAGCGCCGGACGCGTTGCCAGATCAAACGGCGGCCACGGCAGGAAAATGCAATTTCGAGGTGGAGGCGTTGTTTGACGGCGTCAACGCGATCAACGACGTCGCGCGATCAATTTACACCAAACGCATCGTGGGCGCCGGAGGCAAAGTTGGATTGAAGTTTGGCGAGGATTGGCAAGAACCCGGCGTCGAGAAGGGGCCGTTGCCGGCGTTGTTCCTGCGCCTGACGGCGGCGCGACTTGAGGCAAAACCACCGCGACTGGGGCTGTACCTTGGGTCTGATGCGCCGATCAACAAATCCAATTTGTTCTCGGATGCGCAGTTGGTGAGTTTTGAGCAGGTGAAAGCCAGCCGCGCGCCGGTGTTTCTGACTTCAGCCAAAGGCAGTCATATCGGCATGTATCCGGATGTCGCTGGCGTGGCGCCTTGTGTGGATTGCCACAACGATCACGTGGACAGCCCCAAAACCGATTGGAAATTGGGGGACGTGATGGGGGCAACGACGTGGACCTATCCGGCCGCGACGGTGTCGGCAGACGATTATGTCGCCGTTATTGAGGCGATGTTTGAAAGCGTTGCGGAGGCTTATCAACTGTATCTGGACAAGGCCGCCGGATTTGCAGATCCGGTTTCGCAGGCGGAAAATTGGCCGGGTTCTGGTGTGCGGGTTTTGCCCGACAAAGCGATGTTTATGACCGAAGTGCGCACGCAGGCGGCGCCAGTTTTGATTGATGCGTTGTTGCCCGCTGGATCCGAGAAAAAAGATGAGGTGAGCCCATGCGTGTTTTGATGGCCACGGCGCGACGGGCGCCTTACGCAGCGCTGATTTTGATGGCGCTTTCGCTGGCAATGTTGGTGATCATGCAGGAATGGCAAACCGGCGCACTTGTGGTGCTGAGCGGGTTTGAGTTTCAGGTTTTGACTGGGTCACTCATGGTCACGGGGCTTTGTTATCAATGGGTTTTGTTCTTTAAGAAGTTATTGCGCGACAATCGAAATGCGCGCGCAATATTGGTTAGTCACCGATGGGTTGGGGTCGGTATGACCTATCTTTTTGCGCTGCATGCGGTGCGGATGGGGCATACGTGGATGACGGTTCTGAGTGCGGTATTTTTTCTGATTGCGGTGACCGGCGTGCTCAACCGAGAGGTTCTGCGGTATCGGCAGAACTGGATTTACCTGACTTGGTTGGCATGCCACATCGGTCTTTCGGCCATGTTGGTGCCGCTGCTTGGGGTGCACATCTGGGTGGCGCTGGCCTATCAGTGAAAGGCGTCGCAGTTTGACATGTGAACCCAGCGGAATTTCTCTTTGCCGGTCTCGCTGGTGAGGCGCAGAAGGCAGATTTCATCCAGGGTTCCAGCCGCGATGGCCATACGTGATGTCGATATTGTTTATGGTTTCCGTTGGGCAGTTGCACTGTGGCGAAGACGCGAATTGGCGTGGACTCGGAAGACTTGGAATAGATCGCTTGCACTGGAACGCGGATGTGG
The DNA here is from genome assembly GCF_001292625.1 of Shimia sp. SK013. GTDB lineage: Bacteria > Pseudomonadota > Alphaproteobacteria > Rhodobacterales > Rhodobacteraceae > Shimia. The sequence continues at coordinate 464,219 of NZ_LAJH01000009.1, read as the reverse complement.
TTCTGAGCCGTCATTTGAGGCGGATTGAAGAGTATTACAAACGCTAGCGCCGCTGTTGCGAGCAGCCCGCCGAACAGGATTAAGCCAGCGAAACGGTAGTAGAAAACATAGAGCCTGTCGGCTCGTTGCCTGCCCAGACGACTGACAAAGAAGCCATGCAAGCGGTCCGGTAAAAGGCGTGGGATCACCCGTCGTCGCCGATCAAACCAAGTCCGCGCAAATAAACTCCGATGCCGCTCTCCAATAGGTCTTCGGGTGCAAAGGGGCTTTGGGTGCCGGGTGAATTTCGGGCGTAAAGCTCAACAACACCGTGGCTCATGGCCCAGATATGAGCAGAAAACATTGAGGCAGGCGGGCGTTTTTCTGGCGGGATATGTTGTGACAAATCGCTGGCGGCTTGCTCCATCACGCCACGCGCGCGTGCCGCGACGGCGGCGAGTTCCGGCGTGCGATTGACCGAAATACCGCTTTCAAACATCGCGATATAATGCCCCGGGTATTTGCGCGCAAACGCCAGATAGGCGCGGCCTGTGGCCTCAAATGAGGCCAGCGCGGATGGTTGGCCTTTGTCGTAGGCGTATTGCATGACGTCCGCGAAGATTTCATAGCCCTGACGGGCGGCCTCGGCGATCAGGTCGTCGCGGCCTTCAAAATGGCGATAGACCGCCGCAGGTGTCACACCAGCGGTTTTGGCGGCTTCGGACAGGGTGAAACCGGTGGGGCCCTTGGCCTCGATCAGGCTGAGAGCGGCTTCGACCAGCGCTTGGCGCAGGTTGCCGTGATGATAGCCGCGTTTAGCCATTCCAGATGTGGGGGCCTCCGCAGATGGTTGTGTCAATTTCTCCAATGGCATCGACGTCTTTGCGATCATAGTCCATCGCGTGCAACACAGTTCGGATTGTGTTCAGTCGGGCGCGGCGCTTGTCATCCGAGCGCACAATCGTCCAAGGCGCGTCTGCGTTATGGGTGCGGGTCAGGGTCTCGCTAATAGCGGCGGAATAAGCATCCCAGCGCTTTAGGCCCTCGACGTCGATCCAGCTGAGTTTCCACTGTTTCAAAAGATCGCTTTCGCGCGACAAAAAGCGGCGCAGCTGTTCGGCGCGACCCACGTTAAGCCAAAATTTGAACAGGTGAATGCCGTCGTCGACCAACGTGCGTTCGAATGGTGTCACCTGATGGAAAAATTTGGTGCGCTGATCGTCGTTGCAAAAATCAAAGACCTTTTCAACGACGCCACGATTGTACCAGCTGCGGTCATAAAACACGATTTCACCGCCCGACGGCAGATGGTCGATGTAGCGCTGGAAATACCACTGGGTGCTTTCGGCCTCGGTTGGTTTGGACAGCGCAACCACACGTGCTCCGCGCGGGTTCAGATTTTCGCGAAACCGTTTGATGGTGCCGCCCTTGCCCGAAGCGTCGCGGCCTTCAAAGACGATGGCCATGCGTTGGCCGCTTTCCTTGATCCAATGCTGCATCTTCACAAGTTCGATTTGCAGCTGAGCGATTTCTTTTTCGTATGTCTTGCCGCTAAGTCGTTCTGTGTGCGGATAGGTCCCGCCCAAAATGTCTTTCTTGCTTCCATCAAGGATGGCCTCGCGCACGTTTTTTGGGGCTTCGTTTTCGAAATAGGCGCTGATTGCGCCGTCAAATGGCAAGTCCATGAAACCTCTCCGCTTTTTAGCCAATATGGCGGTCCGCGAGGGTTAGTGCAATCCGGCGCGCGCAGCGGCGCGGTCAATTGCGTCGACGACGTCGTCGGGATTGGTGTGATGTGGCATGTGGCCAACCCCCTTGAGGGCGACAAGGTTTGCGCCGGGTATGTCGTCAACCATGCGGGTTGAATGCAAATGCAGGCCCACAGTGGTATCGACGTCGCCGTGTACGATTTCAACCGGCAGCGTGAGGGTTTTGTAGAGCGGCGCAAGCGCGCGCAGTTCGGGGCGTAACTCGTGGCGCTGCTGTGCATTGGCCAAGAGCGAGGCGGGACGCAGGATCAGTGGAACACCAACGTAGTGGGCATAGCCTTCGGGAGCGGATTGCGGTGCGAAAATGCCTGCGATGCTGTCGGCGACGTAGTCTTCGCTGGCCCATGCGGAAATCAGACGGGCCACCACGGGACCCTTCCAAGGGTCCGCGAGGCGCGCGTAGAACCCGTTTAGGCCGCCTTCCCAAGGGTAGGTTGCGCCGGCGATGGAGACGGCGGCGGCGATGTTGTCGGGGTGATGTACCGCCCAAGCCATGGTCACTGCGCCACCGAAGCTTTGACCCGCAACTATTGGATTTTTAACGACAATTTTGAGTGATGCTTGCGACAGAAGCGCGGCTTGTTGCGCAATGGTGACGCCGTTTTTGGCAAGTGCCGGAGTGTGGCCAAGGCCGGGTCGATCAAAGACGATGACGCGGTATTTGTCAGTTAGGCGGTCCACCAAATCATAGGTGAAATCGCGGGTGTTGCCAGACGCACCGTGGAGAAGAACCACTGTCGGAGCTTCAGGATTGCCGCGCTCGACATAATGGACGGGATGACCGTCGACATCGACAAAATCTCCGTCGGGGGCAAATTTCGCCTTGGCGGTTGCCTTGCGTTGCTCAACTTTCCACAGCGTGGCCGCCACAACTGCAACTATCGCCACAAGTAGCGTAACCCCGATCCATTTCAGCATATCTTGTCCCATTGTCCTGTGCGCAGGGGAAGTATTCCGTCTTTGATCGCACTTGGACACAGATTTCTGCCGGATTGACGTGGCGTACGCCTCAGGGGGTCTCTTGGGCGCGAAGATCCGAGGTTTCTATGCCGATACGGTTCATATCAAACGGGGTGGTCTGATATATTTCAGACAGCCAGTTGCCATAAAGCAGGTGCGCGTGGCTGCGCCAGCGGTTTTGCGGCGGATTGCTCGGATCATCGTCGGGATAATAATTGTCCGGCACATTGATTGGTGTGCCTTCGGCGATGTCGCGGTCATATTCCTGTTTCAACGTGTCAGAGTCGTACTCAAAGTGGTTGAAAATAAACAGGGAACGCGATTTAGGGTGCTCTACAAGGCAAGGACCGACATCGTCGCTGTGCAACAACGTGCGCAGCTCGGGCACGGTGTCAATTTCGTCTTGGCGCATTTCTGTCCAGCGGCTGACCGGGATCACGCAATCATCGGAAAAGCCGCGCAAAAACGGTGAGGCATGGGCCAGATTACGGTGTCGGAAACAGCCAAATGCCTTGTGATCGAGGATGTGTTTTTTGACGCCGTGGAAATAGTTGATCATCGCCATGCCACCCCAGCAAACGCCAAAGGTGGAATGTACATTCGTGCGGGTCCACTCGAATACTTCGCAGAGTTCATCCCAATAGGTCACGTCTTCAAACGGCATATGTTCGATGGGCGCGCCGGTGATGATCAGCCCGTCAAATTTTTCGCCAGAGGCTTTTACGTCCTGAAACGGGCGGTAAAATTCTGCCATGTGCTCGGCGGCTGTATTGCGGGTTTTGTGCTCGCTCATGCGGATCAGAGACAGCTCGATCTGCAGAGGGGTGGCACCGATCAGACGGGCAAACTGGTTTTCCGTCTGGATTTTCTTGGGCATCAGGTTGAGCAACCCGATGCGAATGGGGCGGATGTCCTGACGGGCTGCCTGATCCTCGGACATGACCATGACGCCTTCGTGCGAGAGCACGTCAAAGGCGGGCAGGTCTGCGGGGATCTTGATGGGCATGGGTCTGGGTCCTTTTATGAGTTGGAAAACCGCGTGAGGGCCATAGTTAGGCGGTCGCGGGCTGGGCCTCAAGTCTGTCGGCAATCAGGTCGACAAAATCAGCGGATGATGCGACTTCGGAAACCTGTTCGGCAGAGACGGTTATTCCCCATTTTGACATCGCGGCATACCGCGGCTGGCGATGGGCCAAAGCGCGGGCGTACGTCCAGCGCACAAAGGCATCCGGATCAACTTTGGCCTCGGAAGTGCCTGTTTCCGCGAGGTATTCCTGCCAGGCGGAGATCAGGAACTCGGGTTGATAACACATCGGTTTCGGGGCGCGATCAAAACGTCGGATCAATTCTTCTGTGTGGGCGTCTGACCCTTTGATCCACACCATAAGCGTGTTTTCAGCAAGCGATGTCATCACGGGATCGTTGGCATCAGACGGGTCAACGACCTCGCAAATCGAGCCACCGGTGTCACAGATAAAGTGGTCATAACCGTAAAGGTCATGCGCGCGGTCGATGAAGGGTTTGGTGTCCATAAGAGCCGCGATTTCGGCTGCACGGTGCTGATCTTGGCGTAGCAAGTATTCGTCAAATGGCAGGCCGCCCAAGTCGGGGTTGCCGGGTTTGCCGAGGTATGTGGAGAGCGGGGCGAGATTGTTGAACGTGATGTTGGAGCCGATATAGATGCTGTCGCTCATCAGAAGTTCGCGCAGAAACGGCACTTTCATCGCTTCGCGTTTGGCGTTGTCGGCGATGTGTTCACCCATGTAACGGGTGCCGATGCGGTAATCGATGGAGTAATGAAACCAATCGCCATTGTCGCGCAAAGTATTGGAAATGTGCGTTTTTCCAAGGCCAGACATGCCAAACAGCAGAACTTTCTTCTGACCGGCTGCGCGCCAGTCTTTTGCGTTTTGGTAAATCATCACCGCATCCCTTGATCGTGCTTGAAAGGTGGTAGCGGGCTGGGCGCGGGCGGTCAAATGCTATTGGGGTCTTGGCAAATTCCGGTGTGTCGGTTTTGCGTCGGTATCACGGTTGTAATCCGTCGGTGGCAAATCGCGGAGGGCAGTGGCTGCCCCCCGCGTGAATTTAATCAAAATGGTATGTCAGATTGATTGCCGCGGCCCACGCGCTGTTGTCAGTGAAGACCGCGCCGCTGTCGGTGGTGGCATCACCAAGCCATACGTGGCGCACACCGAAAGTGATCTCGGCGTTGTTGCGGGAGTAGGTGCCACCAATACCAAGGCTGACGGAGCCATTGGTTGGGCCCAAATCGGAGACTGCTCCGGGAACGGAGTCCTCAAATCCTACAGAAATCGCGCCAGAAAACTTGTCGGAGAACCGCTGACCAACCCCAAGTGTGTAGGTGATGGTGTCGTCTTCATAGGCGAGGATGACATTGCCGGGATAGTTGGGCGACTCGATTGAGAGCTGCGACCAGTCAACCCAGCGCACAGAGCCAAACACCATCGTGTTCGAAGCTACTCCCGTCTGGAATTCAAGGTTGAGTGAATGCGGCGTTTTGAAATCGGAATAATGCGACCCGATGCTGCCGTTTTCGTCCATCCGGACGGTGTGGTCGATGGAAGAGTTGTAGGTCAGCGCCACTCGTGCTGCGATGTCGGGGCGTTCCCACGCGGCCCCCACCAAATAGCCCAAATCATAAGCCGTGCTGGAGGTCATTGAGTAGCCGGCTGCAGGGACATCAAGGTTGGCGCTGGCGCCTTGACCGCGCAAGCCGCCGTAAACGGAGAACCCGTTTTCCAGCCGCGCCCGCATGAGCGCGGTCAGGGTTTCGGTGGTCGCCTGAGCGCGCAGGTTGTCGGGCGATCCGGGGCCACCGGACAGGGGGTAGTCGGGGCTATAGTCAACTTTGGCGCCGAAAGGTTGGTCGTAGATGATGGCCACATCCAGCCGGTCATTGATCGATTGTTTGTAACCAAAGCCGGTGATGCCGTGGCCAACACCAACGTTGCCTGAGGGCGCACCGCCTAAGGTTCCCGACACGCTTGGGCTGACGAAACCATAGCTGAATTGGGCAACGGTGCCTTCTTCAAAGATCAGATTGATGCCTTGTCCCGAGCGATCAAGACCGCCGGCGAAGGCGCTTCCTGCGGAGATGGAGAGGGCGGTGAAGCCGAAAATCGTGTGTTTCATGCGTGTCCTTTAGGTGCGGTCAAAAGACCAATGCTCTGGCCCGCCCAAGGGCGTCACAAATGGTTAGTATTTGGTTTCTAATTGAAGCGGCTTCGCGGGTTACCAGACGGCAATTCCGCGATGGAATTAGGGGGCGGTTCCGAGTGGGGCCAGTTGACGTTTAGGGCAACGTTGAGTTTGGGCGGGAACCTGCCCGTTAGCGTTTCATCCTGGCGAACACCCGCCCATCCAGAACCAACAAACCAAGGGCCAACAAGGCAAAGCCAGCGTAGGCGCGCGGTGCAAGGGTTTCCCCAAGCGTCAATGCGCCAAGAACGATGGCAAATGGTGGGATCAAGAGCGTCACAAGCATCAAATTGCCGCTGCCTGCCATGTCGAGAACCCGGTAATAAAGCAGATAGGCGCCAGCGGTGGCAATGCTGGCACAATAAGCGATGGCGACCCATGTTATGGGCTCGAGCGCAAAGGTGATTGGCCCGTCAAATGCAATCGCCAGCGGCACAGCAAACAGCGACGCGCCGGTCAGCATTCCGGCGGCAGCAATCTGTGGAGGCTGACCCGCGAGGCGTTTGCGCGCCCAAACGCCCGCCAGCGCGTAGGACAGCGTGGCGGCGACTGCGGCAAGTTGGGCGATGCTATGGGGATTAAAATTCGTGAGATTGTGCAGGCCGATTGCTGTTGCGACACCAAGAAAGCCCAGCGTGACCCCAACCGTTTTGCGCAGGGTCAGGCGTTCGTCGGGCAGCAAAAGCGCCGCGACAAGCACACCAAAGATCGCCGTGGTGGCATTGAAGATCGAGGTGAGACCGGTTTCGATGTGGAGTTGCGCCCAGTTTAGCAAGCTGAAAGGAATGATGTTGTTCAGCAGCCCCATAACGAGGAAGGCGACCCAAACCGAGCCGGAGCGCGGAATGGGCAAACGCCGCATAAGAACCACGCCCCAGAGGATCAAAGCGGCCCAGAAAACACGGTGGGCGACTAGCGTAAAAACAGGCACCTCGTTGAGCGCGACCCGTGACGCCAGAAAAATGCCGCCCCAGATGACGGCAAGCAACAAGAGTTCGATCCATGCTTGGGCGGAGAGAGATTTTTGGTCAGCCATGAGGGCATCCATACGGGAATGTCAGACCCACGCGACCCGTTCCTTGCGCATTGCGCTGGTGGTGCATCACTTTTTTGCCGAGCTCAATCTGGATTCAGTAATAATATTCAAGTAATTACCGCTGAATATTAAGGCAGCACCGATCACAACAAAGATGTCGATGGTTTCGTTATAAAGCAGCGCCCCCACCAGAGCGATCAAAGGCAAGCGGACAAAATCGATGGGCATAACCACTGCCGCAGGCGCGAGACCCAGTGCCGTTGTCAAACAGAAATGCGCAACAAGACCGGCACAGGCAATGAGCACCAGCCACGGGGCCGTTGCGGCAGATGGCAGAGCGATGTCGCCGTCAATGCCTGCGCAAATCACGCCAAACGCCGCTTGCATGACTGTCAGGTAAAACAGGATGCAGGTGATGGGTTCTGTGCGCGTCAGCTTGCGGGTGAAAAGCGCAGATAGTGCGAAGCCGATGGCGGCCATGAGCGCGGCAAGCTGACCGAAGGAGACGCTGTCGGGCGTGGGGCGGGCCACAATCAGAATGCCGACAAATCCGATGGCTGCCGCCACAAGGCCAATCGGGCGCAAACGTTCGCCAAGGATCAGCGGAGACAGCAGAATGGCCCAGATGGGTGAGGTGAATTCGAGCGCGAACACCTGAGCAAGCGGGATCACGGTGATCGCGTAAAACCACAGATTTTGCCCCGCGAAGTGGCTGATATTACGGATAAAATGCAGCCCCAATTTGCGACGATGGATATGTGAAAGCGTGCCGCAGAGGCGCGCAGCGATGACAACAATCACGATGCCGACGAAACTGCGGTACATCATGATTTCGAAGGTATCGAGTTCAAGAGATACCGCACGTCCGGCGATGGCCATGGACGTGAAAGACGCAATGGCCCCCGTCATCCAGAGAGCGGCTTTGAGGGTGTCGTTCATGCTGGGAGCTCTTTGACCTGATAGGTGCGTTCAATGCCTTTGGTTGTAAAAAACCACGGCGACGCTTTGGTGCGTGTTTGATGTGCGTCGAACGCGGCGCGGTTGATGAAGAGTTCCGACACATGAAACCGGTTCGGAAGCTGCGGATCCTGGGTGACGTCAAAGGACAAACAACCGGGCTCTGCGCGGGTCAGCGCGATGTGCTCTGAGAGGGCCAGTTTTACAGCCTCAAGGCGATTATCAGGCACATCAATATGGCCGGTCAGTTGGATTTTGGGATCAGTCATAGCCTGAAAATTCCATAAGGTCGCTGAAGGAGTCGTTGAAAGCGGTTGCGACTTGGGGTGGGAAAACGTCGTGCCATTGGCCGGAGGAAGGGTTGCGCACGTGTTTGGACAGCGATTTGGTGGCGGCATACCCACCTGCGATGCGGCGCCACAGGGCGCGCTCGGCGCGGTTGAAACCGTAGTGGGCGGCCAGTGCCTCAAAGGCGGCCGGTTCGTTGCCGAGGATGTCCTCGTAGCGCAAGATCAGGAGGTCCGAAGGCGGCGAGGCGAGCCATTGCGCCATGGCGTCAAAATGATGGGTGCGGAAAGCGATTTCGGCCATCAGGCCCTCAGCCAGTGGCAAGCGGTTAAGGCAGTCTGTGAAGCTTTCGCCTTGGCGCATTTGTGGTGGGACAGCGCTGTTTACGTGACGCCAATCTTCTGGCGCGGGATCGACCATGTGGCACCATTTTTCAGCGCCGCGTTTGTGGTAAAAATAGCCTGACACCACCAGATCGCGCGGGTCCCGGACAAACAGAGATGCGCGCGGGGCGTTGGAAAGCTGCGCGAGATCAACAAAGTGGTTGTTGACGGACGCCATATCCAGTTGGGGCTGGGCTTGTGCGAAGGTTGTGATGTTGCTGTTGAAATGGGCGCGTTGACGGCCCGTTGCGTAGGCAAAGGTTTCCGCGACGCGGTTGTAGTATTTCGTGAGATTTTTGTGGAAAGAAAAATGCACGACCGGCGTGGAAGACCGCAGCGGGTAGGTGGCCCCGCGCCAAAGGGCGGCAGCAGCAGTGGTGAGCGTCGTCATCGGGGTCTTTCCAACCTAGGTGTCCCTTGGTCGCGCAAAGACGAAGAAGATGCCACAAAAAAAACGCCGCCCGGATCGGGGCGGCGTCTTCTCAATTGGTCTGATCCTCGGCACAGCGTCAGGCGTTCGGCGCTGAAAACAGTCCGACGGACTGTTTTCGGGCACGCCTCATTCCCACTCAATCGTGCCCGGAGGCTTGGAGGTGATGTCGTAGGTGCAGCGGTTGATGCCTTTGACCTCATTGATGATGCGCGTGGCGGTTTCACCAAGGAATTCGTGGCTGAACGGATAGTAGTCCGCGGTCATGCCGTCCACCGAGGTCACCGCGCGCAGAGCACAGGCGTAGTCATAGGTGCGGCCGTCGCCCATCACGCCAACGGTGCGCACAGGCAGGATGGCGACAAAAGCCTGCCAGATATCGTCGTAAAGGCCGTGTTTGCGGATCTGGTCGATGTAGACCGCGTCCGCTTCGCGCAGGATGTCGAGCTTTTCACGGGTGATTTTACCGGGGCAACGGATCGCAAGGCCCGGTCCGGGGAACGGGTGGCGCCCGATGAAGGATGCCGGCAGGCCAAGTTCGCGACCCAAGGCGCGCACCTCGTCTTTGAAGAGTTCGCGCAGGGGTTCAACCAGTTTGAGGCCCATTTTTTCGGGCAGGCCGCCAACGTTGTGGTGGCTTTTGATGGTCACAGACGGGCCACCGGAGAAGCTGACGCTTTCGATGACATCAGGATAAAGCGTGCCTTGCGCAAGGAATTCGGCGCCGTCGATGGTGTCGGCATGTTTCTGGAACACATCGATGAACAGCTTGCCAATGATTTTGCGTTTGGTTTCCGGATCAGACTGGCCGTCGAGTTCACCCAAAAACAGGTCGCTTTCGTCGGCGTGGATCAGTTTGATGTTGTAGTTGTCGCGGAACATCGCGACGACCTCGGGGGCCTCGTTCTTGCGCAGAAGACCATGATCGACAAACACGCAGGTCAACTGATCGCCAATTGCTTCGTGCAGCAGGATGGCCGTTACCGAGCTGTCGACGCCGCCCGAGAGGCCGCAGATAACCTGTTTGTCGCCAACCTGTTCGCGGATTTTGGCGATCATTTCCTGACGGTAGGCGCCCATGGTCCAGTCACCGGAGAAACCGGCAATTTTGACGAAGTTTTCATATAGTTTCGCGCCATTGGGAGTGTGGTGCACTTCGGGGTGGAATTGCACGGCATAGAAGTGGCGAGATGGGTCGGCGGTGATCGCGTAAGGCGCGTTCGGGGAGGTGCCGTAGACCTCAAACCCCGGGGCGATGTCGCTGACGTGGTCGCCGTGCGACATCCAGACTTGTTCGTCACCGTCGGCAAACCAGCCATCCAGAATGTCGAGTTTGCTTTGCGGGGTCACGTAGGCGCGGCCAAATTCGGCAGTGCCGTGGCCGCTTTCGACTTTGCCACCAAGCTGGGTCATCATCGTTTGCTGACCGTAGCAGATGCCGAGGATCGGCACGCCGTGCGCGAAAATCTCTTGAGGTGCGCGCGGGCTGCCCTCGCGGGTCACGCTGTCGGGACCACCGGACAGGATCACGGCCTTGGGATCAAAATCGCGGACAAAGTCCATATCGACGTTCTGATAGGGGTGGATTTCGCAATAGACGTTCAGCTCGCGCAAGCGCCGGGCGATCAGCTGTGTGACCTGGCTGCCGAAGTCAATGATGAGGAGGCGGTCATGGGAAATATCGGACATATGCGGCGCATAGGCCATGGCGGGCTTTGGCGCAAGAGACTCTGTGTGTGGGGCACAGATTTGTCGCCTTTTTTGACCGATTGGTCGTGTTTGCGGGGTCTGACGTGGCGCGTCGAGGTCAGAAGTGTCGTAAAGCAATTGTATATTTAAGGTATATACATGAATCTCTGGATATCGACCGACCTGACGAACGGTGCTCTGAATTTATTGTTGGCGTTGACCTGTGGTGCGTTGATTGGATCGGAGCGGCAAGTGCGGCAACGCATGGCCGGGCTGCGTACAAATGCGCTCGTGGCTTTGGGTGCTGCGAGTTACGTCGTGTTTTCTTCGCTGTACCCGAACGAAGTCAGCCCGACCCGTGTGGCTGCGCAGGTTGTGTCCGGTATCGGTTTTCTAGGTGCCGGAATCATCTTTCGGCAGGGGTTTACGGTTCATGGGCTTAACACGGCCGCTACGTTGTGGTGTTCGGCGGCGGTTGGGCTGATGGCAGGTGCCGGGCATCCGGGGTTTGCAGCGATCGCAACCGCGATGGTGGTGTTTGTCAATCTGGGGCTGCGGCCCTTGGTGACATGGTTGAAACGCAAAACCCGGGCCGGTTTGCCGCTCAATCAGGAATATGAGGTTCAGCTTACCTATGCGCCGAAGGAAGAAGAGGTTGTGCGGGCGCTGGCTATCGGGGCGTTGACGCAGATGGGCGTTCTGATCACCACCATCGAACGGCGGGAAAGGGATGCAGAGAAAGCGGTTTTGGGGATCCTTCTTACCATTGAGGAGCGCAGCGAGGTGCAGTTGGCGCAGCTGCTGGCGCCATTGATGTTGGATGGACGCGTTTCAAAAGTTGCCTGGGACGCCAGCGACGGGGGCTAAATTCCCAAAAGCGACGATTGTCGGGGGGTATGTCGCAATCTTGCGTCAAAGGCCGCTAATGCGCCGCGGCAAGGTCGCAAGGCGGGCTACACCTTCAAAGAGATTGTGACCAAGACAACGCTTTGGAAGGACCAACCATGGCAGAAGCAGCAACCCGTAGACGGGGTGGCGGAGGTGCAGCGCGGCGCGCGGCACGGACCGGTGTGAAAATCGAGACTGCAAAGTTCATCGAGCGCAACATACCGCTTTACGAAATCCTCAATGACGAGGCTTTGGACATCATCGAAGCCAACGCCGAGACCTTGCTGGAAGAGGTTGGTGTTAACTTTGTGAACAACAAAGCCGCTCTGGATCGCTGGAAAGAGGCCGGAGCCACAGTGGATTATGAGGCGGAGCGCGTGCGTATCCCGCGTGGACTTGCACGTGAGTTGTGCAAGACGGCGCCGTCCAAGATTGTTCAGCATGCCCGGAACCCTGAAAAAACCGTGGAAATTGGTGGAAACACGTTGGTGTGCGCGCCAGTTTACGGCCCGCCGTTTGTGCGTGATGCCGAAGGTGGTCGCCGCTATGCGACGATGGACGATTTCCAGAAGTTCGTGAAACTGGGGTATATGTCCAAGTGGTTGCATCATTCGGGTGGCACGGTGTGTGAACCGACAGATGTGGCCGTGAACAAGCGCCACCTTGATATGTTGTTGGCGCATATGACTCTGAGCGACAAGCCGTTCATGGGGTCGGTGACCGAACCAAGCCGCGCGCAGGATAGCGTGGACATGTGCGAAATCCTGTTCGGTAAGGAGTTCGTGCAGGAAAACACGGTGATGACCTCGCTGATAAACATCAACTCGCCAATGACGTTTGATGACGTGATGATGGGTGCGTTGGAGGTTTACGCCAAAAACAACCAGGCCTGTATTGTGTCACCGTTCATAGTGGGCGGCGCGATGGCGCCGGTCTCGGTGGCGGGAACATTGACGCAAGTGATGGCCGAAGTTCTGGCAGGCATCGCTTATAGCCAGTTGATCCGGTCTGGCGCGCCAGTGATATTTGGGGCCTTTGTGACGTCGATCGACATGAATTCTGGGGCGCCGACATTTGGCACGCCGGAAGCCAGCCAGATCCTTTATGGTGCCGGTCAGTTGGCGCGGCGTCTTGGCTTGCCCTTCCGTTCGGGTGGTGGGCTATGCGGGTCGAAGTTGCCCGACGCGCAGGCCGCATATGAGACCGCACATACCCACAATGCGGCCTTGATGGGCGGCGTGAATTTTATGCTGCACAGCTGTGGCTGGCTAGAAGGTGGGCTGGTGTCGAGCTTTGAAAAGTTCGTGATGGATGCTGACCAGTTGGGCACGTTGCACAAGATGGCTCAAGGCATCAGTTATGATGAGGCCGCACAAGCGATGGACGCGGTCCGCGAAGTGGGGCCGGGCGGTCATTATCTTGGCTGTGCGCACACGCAGGAACACTTCAAAGAAGCGTTCTGGCGGTCCGAATTGCTGGATTATAAGCCGTTTGAAACCTGGTCAGATGAAGGCGCGCGCGATACGCAGGCCTTGGCCTCGGCACGGGTTGCCACGTTGTTGGCAGCATATGAGCAGCCGCCGCTGGATCCGGAAATCGAAGCCCGGTTGCGCGCTTATGTGGAGCAGAAAAAGGCGTCTATGCCAGACGCCTTTGTGTGACGCGGGTCCGCTGCTGCACTAGCCCTGTGGTTGGGTCATGCGCAACAATCGCGCCTCAGCCATAAGAGCAATCAAGACATCGACATGGGCCACCAGCGAATAGCCGGTGGCCTTTTGTGTGCGCGCAACATTGAGCGCGGACTCTTTGTCAATCAGACGCAAAACCGCAGCCCCATGTTTGGGTAGTTTTCCGGGGCCGAGGTGTCGGTACAAATGGGCCTCTCGTCGGTAAGCGTCACATCCGGCGCGCGCAGCGCGGACCAAGAGGCGTGGGCGTTTCAATCCGTCGAGTATTGAAAAAATGTCGTGCATGGAATCGGCCTCATTTTGTTTGGCGTCGGCAACAAAGCACAACCAATGAGGGTGTTGCGCGTCTGCAAAATCTACGTACGCGTGATTTTCCAAGCGTTTAACCTTGAGCAACAGGCTTCTTGCGACCCGGTTTTGCCACTGGGTGCCCGCCTGACAAGTCCAAATATGTTGATAAATTTGGGGACAAGGCTGGGGGAAACAATGGCAATATTTTTGACCATTTTTCAGTAAGGAGTTTGTTTATGCGTTTTGATTTGCCTCGTTCCAGTGGTCTGCCGGCTTGGGTGCCGCAAAGTGTTGCGCGCTATGTGGCGCATACAGAACACGGCCTGTCTATCCGCGAACTGGCGCGGCGCGACGGGTGTCATGCGTCAACCGTTTTGCGCCAGATCCGAAAGTTGGAAACCATGCGCGATGACCCGATGATTGACGCGGCATTGGAGCGTTTTCGGGCCTCAAGCCTTGCGGGAAAAGGGCGTAAAACCAAAGCGTTGACTATTGGGGCTCAAGTTATGCCCGAGGCCGCGACTTTGCAGCGAGAGGCGCGGCGTATATTGGCGCGCCTGTGTGAAACCGGAGCCGTTCTTGCGGTGGCAGAGGGCATGGAGAACGCGGTTGTTGTGCGTGATATGTCCCAAGGCGAGACACTGCGCACGGCAACTGTGGCGCAAGGGGTCGCGCAGGCTATGGCCTTGAAAGATTGGATTCAGAGCAGCGGTCAGGGCAAAGTGAGGCGCTATTCTATCACAGCCGGTGGGCGTGCTGCGCTGAACAGGATGTTGGCCGATGAAGCCAACATTGCTCAGGGCTTTGCCGAGGCACAGGACACCTTTGCACCAAGCGGCGCGCTGCAACCCTCGGTGACCGGCACGCGCCCCGTGAGGTTTACTGCAGCAGAAAGCCCGCTGGTGGCTTTGTCGCGGCGTAAAGACAAGGAAGGCGCGCCATTTTTGGACACGGGGTTGGTCGCCGCAGGGGAGCGGTTGCGAGAGGATTTTGAATTGGCGCAGATGGGGACAGAGCGCACCCAAATGTGGCACGCATTTTTGCGCGACACAGGGCGGGTCGCCTATGCGACAAACGGTACGGATGCGGCAGAGCTGGCCCGCCTGCGGGTGTCGGATGCCCTATGTGATTTGGGCGACGGGCTGGCCGACGTTGCGTTGCGTTGTTGTTGCTATCTTGAAGGGCTGGAAACGGTTGAAAAGCAGCTTGGATGGTCGGCGCGCTCGGCAAAAATTGTACTGCGGATTGCGTTGGGACGGCTGCGGGATCACCATGCCGATCGGGCTGGCGGTAGCGGCGATTATATCGGGTAGTTTTCCCACAGGCGCCGAATTGGCAGAAACCTGCAGGCCGCATTTGTGTCAGAACTTGAATACAGCGCCGATTCTGGGGCCGTGAGTGACCGTGTCATACGTGAAGTGAGATGGCGTGCCTGCCACGCCACTTTCGAAGTCAACGCCTTGGGCCCGATAGCCGATTTCCAAAGCAAATTTTTCATTTGCATACCATGTTACGCCTACCAAGGCGGTCCAGGCAAAGTCTGAAGCGATGCCAAATCCGCCAATGTCGCCCTGAAGGTTGAGGGCCCAATCGCTGTTGGGAAGCTGTTTTTCAAAGCGGATACCGATGTGCGGGTCCACCCAGTTGTCGCCCATCGAGACGTTGGCACTTGTTGCTCCGAGTGTTGCTGCCACGTCGATGTCTGTGTCCCACCAGCGGACACCACCGTAAACGTCGACCAAGGTGTCGGGGGTGTCGACAACACGGCGGAAGAGCGTCGCCGTAAGGACGCCTTGAAAAATATCAGCGTCAGCGGTCCCGAGGCCGCCGGCAAAGGTTCCGCTGTCGCTGAGGTCCATAAAACCGTAGTCGAAGTTGAAACCCCAACCGTTGGCGTTGTATCCCTCGAAATATCCCATGAAACCTAAATCAAGACGCTCGATGATGTCCGCAGGATTCACGCTCAGCCCGACATCGGTCAACCGGCCCAGCGAGGATGTGCCGTCAATGCTTGGTGCAAGTACGTAGGGAGCTAACTTCCAACTCCAATTGTTTTCTGCCAGCACAGCAGACGGAAGGATGGTCGCAGACATCAATGTCGCATAGATCCATTGGGAATTTCTCATGAGTCACTCCTCGGCAAAATCTTGTGAGGATGATAGCGCGCCGAAGCTGTGTCGGGGGAAGTTTTTTCAAGCGTGCGTGGAAAACAGTAGGCACGTAACACACAAACAAACGCCCGCTGCTGAATTTGCAACGGGCGTTTAAGGAATCCAGTGCCGCGTTATGGCGATAATGCCTTAAGCGGCGGTCTCGACGTTGGCCGCTTCAAGATACTTCAGAAGTGTCTCTGGCGAGCTCTCGCCATAGGGATCTTCGCCAAAGTTATCATCAAGGCCGGGCTCTTCGAACCACGCCTCAACAACGCCGTTGTTGATGATCGCGGCATAGCGCCAGGACCGCAGGCCAAAACCGAGGTTGTCTTTGCGCACGAGCATACCAACCTTGCGGGTGAATTCGCCGGAACCGTCCGGGATGACGTCGACGTTTTTGACGTCTTGGGCTTCGGCCCATTTGTTCATCACGAAGCTGTCGTTGACGGACATGCAGTAGATAGAGTCGATGCCAAGTTCCTGAAAACGTGCGAAGTTATCCTCAAATCCAGGCAGTTGATACGTCGAGCAGGTTGGGGTGAAGGCGCCGGGCAGCGAGAAGAGAACAACGCGCTTGCCTTTGAAGTAATCGTCGCTGGTCATGTCCTGCCAACGGAACGGGTTGGGGCCACCAACGGCCTCGTCGCGGACACGGGTTTTGAAGATAACATTTGGGAGCTTTGCGCCAACTTGCATCGGTATTTCCTTGGTAGTGGGTTGCTTTGCGCCCGATCTATATTGATTCCAAATTAGCGTGCAATGCTGCATTTGCATCATGCGATGCTGCGACTGAATATGCACAAAATTTGATCGGAATGCATAGCTGGGTTGCAGCTCTGGCCCTAGCGGGTCAGGTGCACTATGCTATGCAGTCAAGAACTATAATTTACCCTGGGGAAACGACCTTGCGTGATCTGAAAGTGCCTGAGCAGCGGCATCCGGAAAAAGCCCACCGCCCGGACAATGCCCAGCCGAGAAAACCCAAATGGATTCGCGTGAAAGCGCCAACGGGTGAGGGGTATAACGCCACCAAAAAGATCATGCGTGAAAACAAGCTGGTCACAGTGTGCGAAGAGGCGGGGTGTCCGAACGCTGGCGAATGCTGGAGCCAAGGGCACGCGACCATGATGATCATGGGTGAGGTGTGCACGCGCGCCTGTTCATTCTGTAACATTGCGACGGGCAAGCCGCCAGAAGCATTGGATGCGTTTGAACCCGGCCGCGTTGCGGATGCGGTGGCAAAGCTGGGGCTGAACCATGTTGTGGTGACCTCGGTAGACCGTGATGACATCGAGGATGGTGGTGCAGAGCATTTCGCGCAGACCATCCGCGCGATACGGCACCGCAGTCCGGGAACAACAATCGAGATTTTGACACCAGACTTTTTGCGCTGTGATCCCAAGGTGTTGGAGGTCATAATTGAAGCACGGCCAGATGTGTTTAATCACAACCTGGAGACCGTTCCAGGGCTTTATCCTGAGGTGCGGGCCGGTGCGCGGTATTTCCACAGCTTGCGGCTTTTGCAGCGGGTCAAGGAAATGGATCCGACGATGTTCACAAAATCCGGCATCATGGTTGGTCTGGGAGAAGATAAGTTGGCGGTGACGCAAGTCATGGATGACATGCGCGCAGCCGACATCGATTTTCTGACCATCGGTCAGTATTTGCAGCCAACGCCAAAGCACCACGCGGTGGATCGGTTTGTGACGCCTGAAGAATTTGAGAGCTATGAAAAAGCGGCCTATGGCAAAGGCTTTTTGATGGTTTCTGCAACGCCACTTACACGGTCGTCGTATCACGCGGGTGACGATTTTGCCCGTCTGCGCACCGCGCGTGAAGCGCAGCTGAACAAGGCGTAAAGTATAGCCGGTAACGTTGAAAAAGGCCGCTCTTTCGGGCGGCCTTTTGTTTTTTATCAAGCGCTTAAGGCAGAGCCTTAAGATAGGCCGTTACAGCCTCTCGATCTTCGGGTGTCAGGCGTGCGAGGTTTTCCACCACATGCGCCATATGTCCACCTGCGCTGTCGAAATCCGGGGTAAACCCAGTTTCAAAGTAATAGGTCAGATCGGCGTCAGACCATGATAGTTCGGCGGGGGTGATGTTGGGGATCGTGCCCTTGCCGGACGGATCGGGCGCGCCCGTAAGCCAAGCCGATTGATCCATGGCGCCAAGTACGTTGCGGGGTGTGTGGCATTCGCCGCAATGGCCCATTGCCTCGACAATATAGCGACCACGTTCAAGTTGCTCGGTACTTGCGGGCATGATCCAGTTATCGTTCAGATAGAGCCATTTCCACCCACCGACGCTGCGCCGAATGTTGAACGGGAAGCCAACCTCGTGCGGTTGGCTGGGCGTGACGCTCGCGGGCAAGGTCGCAAGAAAGGCGTGCAGGTTGACCACGTCTTGCGGCTGCATCCGTATGTAGGACGCGTAGGGAAAGGCGGGATAGTAATGCTGTCCCTCTGGCGAGACACCGCGCAGCATGGCGTTGGCGAGGTCGGTTGCGGTCCAGCCGCCGATCCCGTGTTTTGGGTCAGGCGAGATGTTGGGAGCAACAAATGTTCCAAAGTCAGACGGGAATTTTTGACCACCTGCGAGCAAAGGAGTGTCTGAGGCTTCAGCCCCGGGTGCCGTGTGGCAGGACGCGCAGCCCGAGGCGTGAAACACGGCTTCGCCAAGGGTCGCGTCGGCTGTAAGGCCCTCAAGGGTATCGGCCTGCAAAGTGTCGGCGCGGGTGATCCAGAGGAAGACGGCGCCGCCGAAAAAAGCGAGCGCACAAAAAGACATCAAAAAGCGTTTCATGAAGCCACCTTAGCACAAAAAAGACCGGCAGCCGAGAGCCGCCGGTCTAAAGAAATTCGAGTTAGTCTAATCAGTTGGCCGGTTCGCGATAGGCTTTGTGGCATGCACCACACGCGCCACCAACTGCACCAATCGCGCCACGCAGTGCGGCGAGATCTGTGCCAGCCGCGGCTTTCATGGCCACTGCGGCCTCGCCAAGCGCCATGCCTTTGGCTTGAACGTCTGGGAAGTTGGACCACATGTCCGCCTTGGCACGGGTTTTGTCGTTGGACGCACTGTCAGAGCCCTGTGGCCAGAACGCGCCGGGGTGCAGCATGGTGACAGCGGCAAGATTGTCGGCGGCTGCAGATGCGGCTGCGGCGTCATAGTCGACGTCGCCTTTGGCCATCGCGCCCAGTGTGCCAAGCGAGAAGGCGTAAAGCTGCATTTGTGCCTGACGGGCCTTGATGGCGCTGTCGATGTGGTCATCTGCGAATGCGGTAGCACCGACAAGGGTCAAAACCGCGGTGAGAGTGGTCAGGGCAAAAGTGCGTTTCATAAGGCTACTCCTGAAATGTGGGATGTTGGCAATCATATCTTCAAGAAAACTCTATCTGTGAAAAAATCGAATACCATTTGTAATTTTTGCAGGGTATATATGCGATTTATGCACAGTGAGAATTGGGACGACTTGAGATTTGTTCTGGCGGTGGCGGAAAACGGCACCGTCAGCGGCGCGGCGCGTCAACTGGGGGTGAACCACGCCACGGTTTTGCGCCGGGTGGCGGCATATGAGACACGCTTTGGTGTGGCGATTTTTGACCGCACGGCAAAGGGTTACACGGTGCGGCCTGAACGCCTTCGTATGATCGAAGCTGCGCGAGAGGCAGAAAACGCGGTCCAGTCGGTGGCGCGGATGTTGCAAGGCGAGCAAGCGCCGGTGATGGGGTCGGTACGGGTGTCGAGCACGGATTCGCTGTGCCAATTTGTGCTGCCTGAAATCGTCGGCACGCTTCACAAGGACGTGAGCGGGCTGCGAATTGCGCTGATGAGCACCAACGCCCGCAGTGATTTCAGCCGCGCGCAGGCCGACATTGCGGTGCGCCCGACGGATGAGTTGGGCGAGGACATGGTGGGCGATGTTGGCGCGCAGCTTGGGTTTGGCGTGTATGCAACGCAGGAGACTCAGGCGGATTGGTTGGGCATGGCGGGGCCATTGACGCGGTCTTTGGGCGCGCGTTGGATGGCGGAGCGTGTGGCACCTGAGCAGATTGTCAGCGCGGCGGACAGCTTTGTGGTTTTGACCTATATGGCGGGAATGGGGCTTGGCAGGGCGGTGATCCCCTGTGTGCTGGGCGATGCGGATGTGAGGCTGAAAAGGCTGGATGACGGCGGGTTGCCGTCAGCACCGATCTGGGTGGCAAACCATGTGGATATGGCAGGTGTTAGCCGGATCGAGGCGACGCGGCGCTATCTACTGGAGGGGCTCGACGGGATGAAAGAGAGGTTGTTGGGGCGCGTTTAGGGCGTGGTCTTGATCCGAACCTTGGTGGCGTTCAGGTCTGGCAGTATGTCATCGAGACCAAAGAGTTTCTCGATGCCGGCAATTGCGAGACAGATGGCGATCACGCAAAACACCAGGATAACCCGCTTTTTGGATGGCGGACGCCGCACCCACATCGCCATCTTCATAAAATGGCGCGGGTTCATTCCGTAAAGCGCACCTTGCCGATGAAGGGCAGGTTGCGGTTGCGTTGGGCAAAGTCGATGCCATAGCCGACCACAAATTCATCCGGAATGGAAAAACCGATCCAGTCGGCGGCAATGTCAGCCTCGCGGCGGGAGGGTTTGTCCAGCAACGCGATGGTTTTGATTTTGGCCGGGTTTCGCGCAGTCAGAAGGTGCATCACATGGGTCAGGGTGTGGCCGGTGTCGACAATGTCTTCGACGACAAGAACGTCGCGGCCTTCAATCTCGCCGCGCAAGTCTTTGAGAATACGCACTTCCCGGCTGCTTTCCATGGCGTTGCCATAAGAGCTGGCCTCAAGAAAATCGACTTCGACTGGCAGATCGAGTTCGCGCACCAGATCGGCGATGAACACGAAAGAGCCGCGCAAAAGGCCAACAACCACAAGCTTGTCGGTGCCTTCGTATTCGCGTTCGATCTCGGAACTGAGGCCCTCGATACGCGCCGCAATCGACTTGGCTGAGATCATTTGATCGATGACATATGGACGCTCTGACATGAGACCCTCTTGATTTACCCGGTGTCGCGCAGCTATGTGCGCGGGCAGGACAGTGCATAGCGACCCAGTTTGGCGCTGTCACGACGAAAATGGAACGACATGCCGACGCACTCTGAAACTCGCACGCTGCCGTATTCGGCACAGCAAATGTATGATCTTGTGGCAGACGTCGCGGCCTATCCGCAATTTTTGCCATGGTGTTCTGCCGCACGTATTCGGTCGCGGACGCCGCGAGGCGCCTCGGAGGAGATGCTGGCGGACCTTGTGATTTCCTTCAAAGTGTTCCGCGAGCGGTTTGGCAGTCGCGTGGTATTGCTCCCGGATAGCAAACACATAGACACTGAATATCTGGACGGGCCGTTCAAATACATGAAGTCGACGTGGGATTTTGCGGATGTGGACGGGGGCGTTGAGGTGAAGTTCTTTGTGGACTTCGAGTTCAAGAACATCATCCTGCAAAAGGCGATAGGTCTGGTGTTTTACGAAGCCATGAACCGGATTGTTGGCGCCTTTGAGACGCGGGCAAAAGCGCTTTACAGCTGAGCACAAGGAGAAAGACCATGATCACCGAGAAACTGGCGGCGTTCGTGGCGGATTTTCCGGCAGAGGCGGTTCCTGAAGACACAAAACACATGCTGCGCTTGTCGATGCTGGACTGGGCGGCGTGCGGCATCGCGGGCGTAGGTGAACCCGTTGCGCAAGCGTGCCACGCTTTGGCAGTGGAAGAAGGCGGTGCTGCGCAGGCCAGTTTGTTTGGCGGAGGCCAAGCGCCAGCGCGGACGGCCGCATTGGTAAATGGCGCGACCAGCCACGCGCTTGATTATGACGATACGCATTTTGCGCACATTGGCCATCCAAGTGTTGCTGTGTTTCCGGCGGCCTTGGCTGTGGCGGAACGGGAGGATGCGGACGGAGTGGCCATGCAACAGGCCGCTCTGTTGGGGATCGAAGTTAGCATCCGCGTTGGTGTCTGGTTGGGACGCGACCATTATCAACACGGCTTTCACCAAACCGGCACGGCCGGAGCGTTTGGCGCGGCTGCGGCTGCGGCGCGGTTGTTGGGATTTAGCACGGCACAGGTGGCGGCGACGTTTGGATTGGTGGCCACACGCGCCAGCGGACTGAAGGCGCAGTTCGGGACGATGGGCAAACCGTTTAATGCGGGCATTGCCGCGAGTAACGGGGTTGAAGCCGCGCTTTTGGTTGCCAATGGTTTGGCCGGCAATCCGCATGGGCTTGAGGCCGCACAAGGGTTTGGGCCAACGCATCGCGGCGTTGCTGACCTGTCCGCGCTTAACGGGCTGGGCGAGGCTTGGTTGATGGACAGCATCAGCCACAAGTTTCATGCCTGTTGCCACGGGCTGCATGCCACTCTGGAGGCGCTTGGTGGGATGAACCGGCCAGCGGCAGAGGATGTCGCGTCGGTTGAAGTCACGACGCATCCGCGCTGGATGTCAGTGTGCAACCAGCCGGCGCCGACCGAAGGCTTGGGCGCGAAGTTTTCTTATCGCGTGGTGGTGGCGATGGCTTTTCTGGGGCACGACACGGCGGCTTTGGCGAGCTATTCAGATGCACTTTGTGCGGATGCCGATGTGATTGCGGTGCGCGATCGGGTGGCATTGGCGGAAGACCCTACGCTGAGCGAAATGCAGGCGCGTGTGCGTGTGACATTGAACGATGGAACCTGTCTGGACGCGTTCCACGATCTGGATGCGCCGGTTTTGCTTATGGACCGTGAGGATCGGCTGCACGCAAAGGCTGTGGCCTTGGTCGGAGCGGAGCGGCAACAGGCGCTTTGGGAGATGATTTGCGCGGCTGAGATGTCGACGCGGATCGGCGCCGTGCTGCGCTGATCGCAGAGGAGATGTGCATAATAAAGTAGAGTATGTCTGCAAACACCGTTTGCAACAGGAGGCCGGTCATTCGCTGCGGTGAAGGCTTAAGTCGGCAGTGGTGGGACAATGCTGCCGCTCGCCTTTTTGGGATCAAGGATCCGCAGGCAGCCCAAAGCAGAAGTAGCAATTGTTTGCTGCTTCAGTTTAAGCGGACATTGGCGGAAATTGAATGGGCGTCTGCGATGCGGGGCAGAGCTGAAAATCGATTGAAAATTGAAAAGGCGGTGTTATCGGATGGCGACGTTAAGCAGCTCATCTATAGACTTTGCCTTTCTTTCCATCGCCCTCAACATCTCACTCTCGGACCGAAACAAACCTACTTTTAGGTTTGCGACCTCAATTTGCACACGTCTGAAGTGCTCCTGAGCCAAGTCGAAACCAAGATCTGTTGGAGCGAAAACGAAGTGCGACGTTTGTTCTGCAATTATCTCGTAATACGCGATCGATCTCGACGTTTCCGCTCCCAAACTCTCAAAATCTAAATCCGTGCCTTCGACCCCTGAGAGGTCGGTCAATTCTAGCATCCCTGGCGAAAAATCAGGGTGTTCAAGCGTGTTGAACGTAGCTTGCTCTAGTTCGCAGGTCTCCACAAAGCCCCAAAACTTAGTGTAAACCAAGTTCAACTCTTTATGCACCGACACTTGAAAGCTCATCTGAAGATGGAATGTTTAGCGCAGCAATAAGTCAACCGCTAAATGTATGTTATGTGCGACAACGCAGTGACAAGCCACTTTGCGCTCTTCGCTGTCGTTTGACACACTTGCCAACTTGGTCCGTTATCGGGCGCTGTCGTTAACTTTGCAAACCCCACTTCCTGCGCTTTGCTAGCATTGATGAAGAGCGCAGCATTTTGCAGAGTTGGGCTCAAAATGAGAGTTCGCCTCCTAGAGCCCATTGTCTGTTTCCAAATCGCCGTGTCCAAGACCAAATGCGGGCATCACCAAAAAGAAAAGGGGCGACCCGAAGGCCGCCCCAGTTGGAGTGTCGTTCCAGTATCTTATGAGGCGATGTCGTAGGCGCGTTCGCCGTGCACCGCGAGATCAAGGCCGTTGACTTCGGTTTCCTCATCCACACGCAGAGGCGTGATCAGGCCGACCAGTTTTACCAGCACGAAAGTCACGACCACAGTGAAGACGCCAACGATGGCGAGGCCGCCAAGTTGGGCAACCCAAGCGCCCTGACCGAAGACCGCGATCATGAGTGTGCCGAAGATGCCGCCGACGCCGTGCACTGCAAAAACGTCAAGCGTGTCGTCGATGTTGAATTTGTTGCGTATGAGGTTCACAGCTTCCTGACACAGGATACCCGCGATGGCACCGATGAGTAGTGCCTCAACCGGGCCTACAAAACCCGACGCAGGGGTGATCGAGGCAAGACCAGCGATCGTGCCTGTGACCAGACCAACCAGAGAAGCTTTGCCGTATTTGATGCGTTCCCACAAAGCCCATGTCAGAGACGCGGTGGCGGCCGAAATGTGGGTCACTGTGAGCGCCATGGCTGCGCCGCCATCTGCTGCGAGTTGCGAGCCGCCGTTAAAGCCAAACCAGCCAACCCAAAGCATGGCAGCACCAATCATCACCATCCAAGGCGCGTGCGGCGGCGTTGTGCGGTGTTTGCGGGCGCCGAGCATCACAGCCAGCACCAGAGCAGCAAGACCTGCGGTTTCGTGCACCACAATGCCACCGGCAAAGTCACGCACGCCGATTTCACCAAAGATGCCGCCGTCGGCCAACATGCCGCCGCCCCAGATCCAATGCACCACAGGCGCGTAGCACAAGAGCATCCAGAGGCCGGAGAACAACAACACAAAGCCAAAACCGATACGTTCAACATAGGCGCCGACAATAAGTGCAGGCGTGATGATCGCGAAAGTCATCTGAAAGGCAAAGAACAGTACTTCGGGCAGGGTGCCCGACAAGCTGTCAGCGGTGACGCCTGAGAGGAACATTTTGCCAAGGCCGCCCCAGTAGCCCGATCCGCCGCCGCCAAAAGCGATGGAATAGCCAAATGCCAACCAAAGAATGCTCATTAAACAGGCAATGGCGTAGGTTTGCATGAAGACGCTGAGCACATTTCTTGCCCGTACAAGGCCGCCGTAAAACAGCGCCAGCCCCGGCAGTGTCATGAACAGGACCAAGGCTGTCGCCACTATGATCCATGCGGTATCCGCTCCGTTCATATTTATTCCCTCTTATTCCGTAAGTGATGGTTTTCAGCCAAAGAGCCGAAAAGCTGCTCAGAACAAAGGCGCAAGTGTGAAGGGTGCGCCTCAAACATGGGCGTTTTGCAATGTGATTAAAAAATGGGCGAGAAGGAGTGCTTGATGATTATTTTGACATCAACTTTCTAAGGCGGCTTTACACAGCAGCGCCATCGCATGATTCCGAGCGGCCTCGCGCACTTGCCTGCGACCCAAAGCGCCAAACTCCACGGTTTCAGTGGTGCAGGTTCGGCCGATTGCGAGGCCAAAGCATACGCGGCCTTCGGGTTTGAACTCTGATCCGCCGGGGCCTGCAATGCCTGTGACCGACACCACCAGTTGGGCATCGGAGTTCACCAGCGCCCCAAGAGCCATTTCTCGGGCGACGTCCTCGGAGACCGCCCCAACCGCCGAAAGCGTCGCTTCGCGCACGCCAAGCATCTCGGTTTTGGCGAGGTTGGTATAGGTGACAAAGCCACGCTCAAACACGTCGGAGCTGCCGGCGACTTCTGTCAGCGCGGCTGCGACCATGCCTGCGGTGCAGCTTTCGGCAGTTGCGATGCGCAGGCCGGCTTTTCGGCAGGCCTCAAGGAGTGCGGCGACGTCCACCACTACATAAAGGCCGCGTGCCAGGCATAGCCCAACAGGCCGACGCAAATCATTGCAAACAAACCGGCGAACACGTCATCAAGCATTATGCCAAGGCTGTTGTGGAGGCGATCTGCCCAGCCAACAAGGCTTGGCTTGGTAATATCAAAGAGGCGGAACAGGACAAATGCGGCGATCAGGCCGGGCCATAGTTTCCAGATGGGAACGCCAGCGTGCTGTGCGCCAAGGCTTACAATCCAAAGGGCGAGCCATTGGCCGACCAACTCGTCGATGATGATTTCGGAGGGGTCTTCGGTCGGGCGGGCAGCTACTTGATCCGCAGTGGCCCACCAACCGATAAAGAACATGGCGAGTGTGCCAACGACAAGCGCATAAAACCCGCCAATCATGTGAATAAAAACGGCAAGAGGCACAGCGGCGGCTGAGCCTAACGTGCCGGGCATGGAACTGAGGAAACCGAGACCCAGCATCGTCGCAATCATTTTGCTCATTTTGTCACCAATGTTGCGGTCGCGATGGCTGCGATGCCTTCTTCCCGACCTGTGAAACCCAGTGTTTCGCTGGTTGTGGCCTTGATGGAAATGCGGTTTTCCTCAAGCGTCATAATTTCCGCCATCCGCGCGATCATCGCGGGCGCATGTGGACCGATTTTTGGCCTCTCGCAAATCAGAGTACAGTCAATATTGGCGATTTTGTAGCCCATATCGGCGGCCAGTTGCACCGCATGTTCAAGGAAAATGCGGCTATCGGCACCTTTCCATTTCATGTCGCTAGGCGGGAAGTGGCGGCCGATGTCACCTTGCGCCAGCGCGCCGTAGATGGCGTCGGTGACCGCGTGCATCCCAACGTCGGCATCGCTGTGACCCTTGAGAGCTTTGTCGTGAGGAATGCGCGCGCCACATAATATCACATGGTCACCTTGCTCAAAGGCGTGCACGTCAAAGCCATTTCCCAAGCGTATATCCATAGGGCCTCTCAGGTGTTGTTCCAGCCGATCAAAGTCGTCAGCAGTGGTGATTTTCAGATTGGTTTCGCGGCCTTCAGTGATGGTCACGTCAATCCCTGCGGCGCGTGCGATTTCCACGTCGTCTGCGGCCCCGCCGACATGTGCGCGGTGGGCTGCGAGAATTGATTTGAAGTCAAAGCCTTGCGGGGTCTGAGCGCGAAAGAGGCCTTCGCGGTTTTGCGTGCCTGACACCGCGCCTTCGTCGCCTTGCCACAAGGCGTCGGTGACGGGAAGCGCAGGGGCGGCGCCTGTCGCGCCGTTTTGTAGCGCCTTGATAACGCACGTAATGGTGTGCGGGTCAATTCCGGCGCGGGCCACGTCGTGTATCAGGACGTGTGTTGTGTCGCTCTGCGCCAGTGCTTCCAGCCCATTGCGCACCGAGGCATCACGGGTCGCGCCGCCGGAAACATGTTTGCCCGGCAACGACCTGCCAAGCGCAAGGTCGTCAGGGTGCAGAACCAGAACAATCTCGTCAACGTCTGGATGGCGGTCAAAGGCCGCCAAGGTCCAGTCGATCACGCGTTTTCCCGCGAGAGGGCGCCATTGTTTGGGCGCGCCCGGACCAGCGCGCGTTCCGCGCCCTGCGGCAACGATCACCGCCGCCGTTTTTTGAAGAGAGTTGGTCATGCACTCTGTCTAAATCCTGCAACGCCGAGAGGCAATCGACCCCTTGGGTGTGATTAAAAATTAGGCAAATGCGTAAAACTGTACCTTTTTGAGCTACATATCGATTGAGGGCATGAAGAGACTCGGATACCTAGACCTCAATGCACAAGGATTAAGCAAGTGACCGTTCAAGTCGCACATCTGACGTTAGACCCGCCGGTTTTTCTGGCGCCGCTCGCGGGCATCACGGATCGCCCGTTCCGCGATTTGGTGTCGCGGTTTGGCGCAGGTCTTGTGGTGAGCGAGATGGTCGCAAGTCAGGAAATGGTACAGGCAAAGCCCGGTGTGCGGGAGCGCGCGGAACTTGGGTTCGGCGAGGCGACCACATCGGTACAACTGGCCGGACGTGAGGCCCACTGGATGGCCGAAGCCGCGCGACAGGTTGAAGCAAGTGGTGCGACGCTGATCGACATCAACATGGGCTGTCCGGCGAAGAAGGTGACCAGCGCCAGCGGTGCAGGGGCCAGCGGGTCGGCTTTGATGAAAGACATCGACCATGCGTTGACGCTGATTGAGGCGGTTGTGGGCGCGGTGGATATTCCGGTGACGCTAAAGACCCGGCTGGGGTGGGATGGCGACATGCTGAATGCGCCTGAGCTTGCAAAGCGGGCGGAGGACGCGGGCGTTCAGATGATTACCATCCACGGGCGCACACGCTGCCAGTTTTACAAAGGTCACGCCGACTGGGCCGCAATTGCGGCCGTCAAAGATGTGGTGTCGGTTCCAGTGATCGCAAACGGCGACATTACCAACAGCGCGGAAGCGCGTGCAGCAATTGAGGCGTCAGGTGCGGATGGCGTGATGGTGGGGCGCGGGGCACAAGGCAAGCCGTGGGTATTGGCACAGATCGCAGCAGAGCTGCTTGATGCACCTGCGCCAGTTGTGCCCACCGGCGCGGCGCTTTGTGATGTGGTGCAGGGGCACTATGAGGCGATGTTGTCATTTTACGGCGCCGATTTGGGGCTTCGGGTGGCGCGCAAACATTTGGGCTGGTTCATGGACGGCGTCGGTACGGGATCTGTAGTGCGTCGGCAGGTCTTGACCAGTCGCGACGCGGCCGAGGTGCTGGCATTGCTGCCGGACGCGCTCGCAGGTCAAAACAACAAAAATACCAAAGAAGAGGCCGCATGAGCACCGACAACCCGATATGGAATTCAATGCCGGTCCCTGCGTTGTTGGTGGATCGCCACGACAATATCCTTAACCTCAATCCCGCAGCCGAGACGTTTCTGAACGCATCTACAAAGGCGATGGCAGGTCAGCCAATTTGGGACAAGGTAATGATCGACGCGCCTCTGGAAGATGCGTTTCGACGCGCGCGTGTTCATGGCACACCTTTGTTTGTGAATGACGCGGACGTTGGCACCGGCGAGGGACCGCCTGTGCAATGCAATCTGCAAATTGCGCCGCTGACGGAATCTGACGGCGAGATGCTGTTTATGATTTCTTCGCGGGAATTGGCCGGGCGCTTGACCCGCAGCCACGGCGTGAAGTCTTCGGCTAAATCGGCAATTGGCATGGCGGAAATGCTGGCCCATGAGATTAAAAACCCGCTGGCGGGCATCACCGGTGCCGCGCAGTTGCTTTCCATGAACCTCAGCCAGGAAGATCTCGAACTTACGGATCTGATTGTTGAGGAAAGCCGCAGGATTGTGAAATTGCTCGAGCAAGTCGAGCAATTTGGGAACCTGTCACTTCCTGCGCAGAAACCTGTCAACATTCACGACGTTCTGGATCGTGCGCGGCGGTCTGCTTTGTTGGGCTTTGGCGCACACATGGCCATCATAGAGGACTACGATCCGTCGCTGCCACCGGCAGCTGGTGATGCGGACCAGTTGGTTCAGGTGGTGCTGAACCTTCTGAAGAACGCCTCGGAAGCTGCTGACAAAAAAGGTGTAATCAGGATCAAGACCTACTACGAACACAGTTTTCGGTTGCGGCGGGCAGATGGCGGTGGCCGCCTGTTGCCTCTGCAAGTGGAAATCATCGACGACGGTCCCGGATTGCCGCAGGACATTCAGGGGGACATTTTTGACCCCTTTGTGTCTGGGCGCGAAAACGGCACCGGATTGGGGCTGGCACTGGTCAGTAAAATCATCTCGGACCACGGCGGTATGATCTCTGTGGACAGCGTGCCCGGGCGCACGGTCTTCAAACTTTCTTTGCCGCGTGCCGGTAAGGACACAATAGCAAAATATGAGGAGAGCCACTGATGGATGGCACGGTTCTGGTCGCGGATGATGACCGCACGATCCGCACGGTTTTGACGCAAGCTTTGACGCGGGCTGGGTGCAAAGTGCACGCAACTTCGTCGCTGACCACCCTGATGCGCTGGGTCGCAGAGGGCAAAGGCGACGTGGTGATCACGGATGTAGTCATGCCGGACGGCAATGGCCTTGAGATGTTGCCCAAGATTGCTGAGGACCGACCCGGTTTGCCGGTGATTGTGATTTCCGCACAAAATACGATCATGACCGCCATTCAGGCGGCTGAAGCGGAAGCCTATGATTACCTGCCCAAGCCGTTTGATCTGCCAGATCTGATGAAGCGCACAGGGAAGGCATTGGAGTTGAAACGGCGCGCACCTACAGAGCCGCAGGGTGACAAAGACCGTCCGGATGAATTGCCGCTGGTTGGGCGCACTCCGGCGATGCAGGCGCTGTATCGGCTGGTTGCGCGCGTGATGAATACGGATCTTCCCGTGTTGATTTCCGGTGAAAGCGGAACGGGCAAGTCGTTGATTGCGAGAGAAATTCATGACTTTTCTGACCGTAGATCGTTGCCTTTTGTGGTGGCAAACGCATCGGAACTGGTGGACCTGGAGGGCCCTGCGCGGGTCTTGGCCAAGGCCAAAGGCGGCACCATTCTGATTGATGAAATCGGAGATATCGACGACGAAATTCAGGCGCGGATTGTGCGCATGATTGACGCGCCGGGTGAACAAAACCCGCGGTTCATGGCAACCAGCCAGATTGACCTTCAGCAGGCCATGGAAAAGGGCCGTGTGCGGCAAGACCTGTATTACCGATTGAATGGGGCAACCGTGCATGTGCCCAGCCTTCGCGAACGGGTGGACGACATTCCTTTGCTGGTGGACCATTTTCTAAATCGGACAGAGCGCGACGGCGCGGCGACGCGTGTTTTCTCGGAAGACGCAATTGAAATGTTCAGGGCCTATAGTTGGCCGGGCAATGTGCGCCAGCTTGAGAATGCGGTTCGGCGTTTGGTGCTTACCGCGCAAAGCGAAGAGATTTCGCGAACCGAAGCCGAAATGGTGCTGGGTGCGCAGCCTCAGGTGGGTCCGCTTTTGGGTGGCGAGGATACCGAGAAATTGTCGGCATCGGTTGCGCGGCATTTGCGACGCTATTTTGATCTGCACGGTAATATGTTGCCGCCCGCGGGCTTGTATGGGCGTATTCTGCGCGAGATTGAACTGCCATTGATCGAGATCGCTTTGGATGCCACCGGAGGAAATCAGGCAAAATGTGCCGATTTGCTTGGCATCAACCGAAATACCCTGCGAAAAAAGATAACCGATCTGGATATTCACGTGACACGCAGACGCAAGTTGATGTAAATAGGCCACATAACCGTGATGTTTTGGCCGCAGGTCATTGATCACACATAATATGGCGGTGTGTTGCTTCGTCGACACTATATCAATTGAGGTCGTCGGGTGTTTAGCCGGACTGAAACCACGCGGTGGGTTAGATTTCAACGTTTGCGGCGCCTAAGGCGTGTCCAGAATGTCGCAACGTTGGCGTTGGTTGTTTTGGGACCAGCTTTGGCCCTGAGTACGTTTTTAGCGATGGGCCCATTTGCGTTGGGTGCTTCGTCAGGAGCGTTGCGCTCAATCTTGTTGGCAGATTTGGTCTACGTGCTGGTCGTGGCGGCGTTGGTGTTGCGCCGCGTTGCCAGTGTGATCTCGTCGCGGCGGGCAAAATCGGCCGGATCACGGTTGCACCTGCGCCTTACGGGTGCGTTTGCGGTGCTTGCGCTTGTGCCGGCGGTGACCGTGGCGGTCTTTGCAGGTCTCACCGTAAATATCGGTCTGGAAGGCTGGTTCAGCGACCGGGTGCGTCAGGTGATTGGCAATTCCGTTGCGGCTGCGCAGGCTTATGAAGCGGAACATGTGATCGACCTTGAGGCGGATGCGCAGGCCCTGGCGGAGTTTCTGGACGAAAATCGCAGGCGCACTTTCGTGATGGATGAAGGCGACCTGAGGGTGGTTTTGACCAATGGGCAGAGCCAGATCCAGCGTGGTTTAAGTGAAGCGTATGTCATTGATGGGACTGGGGAAATCCGTGCACGCGGAGAACGGTCTTATTTGTTTGGCTATGACGAACCAGATCGTGAAACATTTCAGGCAGCGGCCAACACCGGATTGGAAATCGTTCGTGATCTGGAAAACGGGGAGTTGCGGGCCTTGGTCCGTCTTGATGCTTTTACCGACCTGTTTCTTTATGTGAGCCGCGAAGTAGATGCCGAGATTTTCCATCTGCTAGACGAAACGCGGGAAACCGCGAAGCTTTACGAGCAATTGGAGAGCGAGCGCGGGCGGGTTCTGTTTGAATTTGGCCTCATTTATATTGGATTTGCGTTGATCCTGATTTTAGCGGCCATTTGGATGGGCATGTGGTTTGCCGAGCGTTTGTCGCGCCCTGTCGGGCGCCTGACTGGTGCTGCGCAGCGCGTTGGCGCGGGGGATCTGGATGTTCAGGTTCTGGAAGAAGACGGTGATGACGAGATTGCGATGTTGGGTCGGTATTTCAACCAGATGACCAAACAATTGAAAGCGCAGCGCGAAACTCTGCTGGACAGCACGCGTCAGATCGAACGGCGGCGACGGATGTTTGACAGCGTGTTGAGTTCTGTGACGTCAGGGGTTGTTGGTCTGGACGGCGAGGGGCGCGTGGCCTTTGTGAACCGATCGGCACAGCGGCTGCTGGAATGGTCTGATGATCAACAGGACGTGGTTCTGGCGGTTGCGGTTCCTGAGTTTGGGGCGTTGTTGCTAGACCTAAAGGACAGTGGGCGTGAAGTCGCGCAGCAGGAAATAAAGGTCACCCGCAGTGGTCGGTTGGAAAACCTGTTGGTGCGTATGGCGACGCGCCGCCGCGAGGACGGATCGCTCGAAGGATATGTGGTGGCGTTTGATGACGTTACCGATCTGGTGTCGGCTCAACGCATGGCCGCATGGGGTGACGTTGCACGGCGCATTGCGCATGAAATCAAGAACCCGCTGACTCCTATTCAGTTGAGCGCGGAACGGATCAAACGTAAGTTTGCCTCGAAGGTGGGGGAAGATCGTGCCACGCTGGAACAGATGACCGACGTGATTGTGCGCCAAACCAACGATCTGCGGCGCATTGTGGATGAGTTTTCCAAATTTGCCCGTATGCCTGAGCCAGACCGCAAAGATGTGGACCTGACTGAATTGGTTGAGGCTGTGCTGTTGTTGCAGGAGACGGGTCAACCAGACGTGACTTTCCGCAACGATATTCCTGATGCGGCGGTGATTGTGGAACTTGACGACACCATGATCACGCAGGCGTTGACCAACTTGATCAAAAACGCCGGTGAAGCCATTGAAAGTCTACAGGAAAAAGACCCTGGACTGGTGGTGACGCCGGAGATTCACGTGGCATTTTCAGTGGATAGCGACGCGGCAGTGATCACGATAGCGGATAACGGGATCGGCTTGCCAGCCGATCGCGCGCGGTTGTTTGAGCCTTACGTGACAACACGAGACAAAGGCACGGGCCTGGGCTTGCCGATTGTTAAGAAGATCATCGAAGAACACGGCGGCCAGCTTGAATTGCTGGATGCGCCGGAATTTGAGCAAAATTCCCACGCAGGCGCGATGGCGAAGATCACTTTGCCGATCCGCAAGACCGGATCTAATGCGGGTAAAGATAAGAAGAAAGGTGAGTTGGCAGTATGAGTGACATTCTGATTGTGGACGACGAGCGCGATATTCGCGAGTTGATTTCCGACATTCTGGAAGACGAGGGTTTTACGACGCGCAAGGCCGGAAACTCCGACGACGCAATGAAAGCTGTTAATGAGATGCAGCCGGCGCTGATGATCCTCGATATCTGGCTCAAGGACAGCAATATGGATGGCATCGACATCCTGAAGGCGGTCAAACATGATTATCCTGAGGTGCCTGTGGTGATCATTTCAGGACACGGCAATATCGAGATTGCCGTCGCAGCGATCAAGCAAGGCGCATACGACTTTATCGAAAAACCTTTCAATATTGACCAACTGATGGTGGTCATCCGGCGCGCAATGGAAACAAGCCGATTGCGACGCGAGAACACCGAGTTGAAACGGCAGGACGGCACACCAGCGGATCTGATTGGCGAAAGCGCGGCCTTTAAGGCGATGGTTGGCCAATTGGACAAGGTCACCCGCTCAAATGGTCGGGTGATGCTGACCGGTCCCGCAGGCGGCGGCAAAGACGTGGCAGCGCGCTATATCCACACCAATTCCAATCGCGCGGCGGCGCCGTTTGTCACGGTTAACTGCGCAGGCATGGAGCCGGACCGGGTGGAAGACATGTTGTTCGGTCGCGAAAGCGCTGAGCGCGGTGTAGACCCTGGATTGCTAGAGCAGGCGAATGGCGGCATCATTTATTTTGATGAGGTGTCGGATATGCCGCTTGCGGCGCAGTCGAAAATTTTACGCGTGCTTGTCGATCAGCAATTTCAACGGGTCGGCGGGTCTGAAAAAGTCAAAGTCGACTTGCGGGTAATATCGTCTACGAACAAGGATTTACAGGCAGAAATCGAGGCGGGCACATTCCGGCAAGAGCTGTTTCACAGGCTGAATGTCGTGCCGATTGCTGTGCCGTCGCTTGAAGAAAGGCGCGAGGATATTCCGGCCTTGGTGTCGCATTTTATCGCGAGCTTTCATGAACAACAGGGGCTGCCTTTGCGGGACTTGAGCGATGACGCGATTGCTTTGATGCAGACAATGGTTTGGCCGGGAAATGTGCGCCAGCTGAAGAATTTGATCGAGAGAGTTCTGATATTGGGCGACTCCAGTGATGCCATTGAGGCCGGTGAATTGCCTGACGAAGGCGGTGCAAGCGAAGAGGAAGGCCGAGTTGTGCTGTCTGGCGCTTTGGCGACTTTGCCGCTGCGTGAGGCGCGTGAGGCGTTTGAGCGTGAGTACCTGTTGACCCAAATCAATCGGTTTGGCGGCAACATCAGCCGCACCGCCAGTTTTGTCGGCATGGAGCGCAGCGCGCTGCACCGCAAACTCAAATCACTGGGTGTGGTCACCTCAAACAAGGCGGGTGCACGGGTCGCGCGCGTGTCTGACGAGGACGACACCGACGAGGACACGCGCCAAGCGATCTGACGGTCGGTGCAGGGCAGCGACAGGCGGTCAGCGCCTAGATTGGCTTGCTTAGGTCGACCAGCACGCGACCGCTATCGGTGCGCAGGCCACAGATGTTGGTCGACAGCGCTGGCAATGTCGAGATCGGGGCGAACGAGCGGCCCGCAATTTGCTCTTCTTTGCAAAATGGGATCGTGGCCCATTCATAGCCGCCCGCGATCATACAACTGCGCGCGCCTTCGCGGCGGCGGGCTTCGTTGATGTCATATTGCTCCACACGGTGGCTGATGACTTGGCCATCACCGTTAAAAACTGGCACCCAATCGGTAACAATTCGAGGTGGGTATCGCGCGGCAGCATCTGAATTGCACGCGCCCTGATCAATGTTGAGCTGAGTGCGGGTGACCCCCGGTTTGTACATCTGGCGAAAGTCCGTGCAGCCAACGACCAGCGTCAATATCAAGCAGGCAAACGCGATACGTTTCATAACGGCAGTCCTTTCAAAGCGGTTTGTTGAGGTCGATCAAAACCGTCGTGCGGTTTTCCGTTCGCACCGCGCAGATGTTGGGAGACCCGCCAGTGGGTGGGCGCGCGACGGTCTGGTATTGTCTTCCGCTCAATTGCTGCGTCGTGCAGATCGGATGCACCACCTGTCGATAGCCCTGAAGGGTCATACAGTCGCTGAGATGTTGGGCTCGTAAGGGTGCGTTGGCGTCTCGGGCCTGAACATAGCTGCCGCCAAAGCCTCCGCCATACCCGCCGGTATAAATGCTGCCATAGCCGCCAAAACCGGGGGTGGATTCGGTAAACACAGCGGCGGGGAACAGGCCGTTGGCCTCTTGTCGGCATTGCGCGAAGGTGCGCGTGGTGGTGTCACCGGATGCACCGGACTTGGAGTAACTGACGTAAGAGGTTGGCGCGCAGGCGCTTAGCGCGACCCCAAAGACCAAAACAGTGCTGATTGATCTCAACATAACGGAACCCCCTGATAACACTCTAAAAGAAAGCCTGAACCATGCGTAAAGGTCAATGGTAGTGTTTGACGCGGCTATTGGCATCTGTCATCTCTTGACGCAAAGCCGACGGGGAAAACTCATGAAGGTCATAATCTGTGGGGCCGGGCAGGTCGGGTGGCAGATCGCCCGCCATTTGTCAGGTGAAAACAACGATGTGACGGTGGTGGACAGCAACCCCGAGCTGGTTCGCCGCGCCACTGATACGCTTGACGTACAAGGCATTGCAGGCTTTGCAAGTTACCCTGAAGTTCTGGATCGGGCCGGCGCGCGCGACGCCGATATGGTGATCGCGGCCACCTATTCGGACGAGGTAAACATGGTCACGTGCCAAGTGGCCCATTCGGTTTTTGCTGTGCCACGCAAGATTGCGCGTCTGCGCAGCCGGTCTTATTTGAGTGCCGTCTATTCAGACCTTTACCGGCGGGATCACATGCCAATTGATGTCGTGATTTCTCCGGAACTTGAGGTGGCTGAAGCGGCTCTTAAGCGATTTAGCGCACCGCGCGCGTTTGACACAGAGATGTTTTTCAAAGGCAAGGCGCAGATGCTTGGCATCCGGCTTGAGGAAGACTGCCCTGTGGTGAACACGCCGCTGCGGCAGCTGACAGATCTGTTTTCGACACTGCGCGCGGTTGTTGTGGGCGTTCGGCGTCATGGCCGCCTGTTTGCCCCGGAACCCGGAGACCAGCTTTTTGTTGGCGATGAGATTTACGTCTTTACCTTTGCCGAGGATGTGGCGCGCACGATGGAGGTCTTTGGCAAGACCCAGAAAAAACAGGATCGTGCAATTATCATCGGCGGTGGCAATGTTGGTCTGATGGTGGCACAGCGCCTGGAAAGTCAAGTCAATCGGGTGCGTACAAAGGTGATTGAGCGCAATCGTGCGACGGCTGAAAAAGCGGCTGAGAAGCTGGAGCGTACAATTGTTTTGAATGGCGACGGTTTGGACGGTGCATTGTTGGCTGAGGCCGGTGTGGAACGCGCTGATGCGGTGCTGGCAGTGACTGACGATGACAAAACCAATATGCTGGCGTCGGTGCGGGCAAAATCGGCGGGGTGTCCGCTGGCCATTGCCTTAATCAACGATCCAACGCTGACTCCCTTGATGCAGCCATTGGACATTGATGCATTCATCAATCCCCGTGCCACAACCGTAAGCTCGATTTTGCGTCATATTCGGCACGGTCGGGTGAAATCAGTCTATTCGGTTGGCGATGCTGAAGCGGAGATCATCGAGGCCGAAGTGCTTTCAACGTCGCCGATTGCTGGTCAACTGTTGCGCGACATTGATTTTCCGGAAGGGGTTTTGATCGGGGCAATCCTTAAAGGAAACGAAGTGCACAAGCCCCGTGGCGGCATACGCATCGAAGAGGGCGATGTGATCGCGGTATTCAGTCTTTCTGCGGATGTTCCTGAAGTCGAGCGGCTCCTTCAGGTGTCGATCGATTTCTTCTGACGTTATGAGCACGCGCGATCTTAAACTGCCGCTGTTTCTTTACATCGTTGCCGCATCCGGTGCGGCCATGTTTGTGCCAGCGATTGTTGCGTCTGTTCAGGACTTTCATTTCTTTGCGAGGATGTTCTTTTACAGCGGTTTGCTGGTGCTGTTTGTCAGCGGCATGATCGCGCTGGCGCTGGCAGGAACCCAGCGCAGAACACGCACAGTGGACAATCTGCGCGCTTTGTTTTTTGCGTTCACCGTTTTGCCGGTAATCCTTGCGTTGCCGTATTACGAAGCGATGGGGTCTATCACTTTTGTGGACGCCTATTTTGAGATGCTGAGCAGCCTGACAACCACGGGTGCAAGTGTCATTCGCCATCCCGAGGCCGTGTCGGATGCCATTCACTTGTGGCGGGGTCTTGTGGGCTGGTTTGGCGGTTTGTTGATGTGGGTGGCGGCAGGCGCTGTGTTTGCGCCTTTGTCGTTGGGCGGATATGAAGTCACGGCGTTGGGTGAACCCGGGCAGGCAAGCGCGTCGTACGGCCAGATGCAACGGGCGGACCCTATGAAACGCTGGTTGCGCAGTTTGCAAACGCTTCTGCCGATTTATATTGGGCTGAGCATTGCGCTTGCTGTCATGCTTTTGGTTCTTGGTGAGAGGCCACTGGATGCGGTGATGTATGCCATGGCGACGATGTCCACCAGTGGGATCACGGCGTCACGGGGCGTTTCTGAGGGCCTGTCTGGTATCGGCGGTGAGCTCATTATCTTTCTCTTTTTGCTTTTCGCCCTGTCGCGGGCGACATTTTCTGCGGACACCGGCAATGTGCGACGTTCTAATTTGTGGCTCGATCCTGAATTGCGCCTTGGGTTTTTGATTGTCGTCGTCGTGCCAACCTTCCTGTTTCTGCGGCACTGGGGCTTTACGCTTAGTGAGGAGAGTGGGGCGGATTGGTCGTCTGCGTTTTTGGCCGCTTGGGGCGGGCTTTTCACAACCTTGAGTTTCCTGACCACCACCGGTTTTGAGAGCGCGGGATGGGCGGACGCGCGCAATTGGTCGGGACTTGGGACACCCGGGTTCCTTTTGATGTCTCTTGCGCTGATTGGTGGTGGCGTGGCCACCACGGCCGGAGGGGTCAAACTATTGCGGGTCTATGCGCTTTACTTGCAGGGTTTGGGAGAGATGGAGCGGCTGGTGCATCCGTCCGTTGTTGTCGGCAACCGTCGTGCTGGTGCCCGCCGGATCAGGCGGCGGGGCGCGGTGATTGCTTGGGTGTTTTTCATGCTGTTTGCGATGTCACTGGCTGCAGTGACCGTGGCGCTTGCAATGTTTGGCAGCAGTTTCGAGGACGCGCTGATCCTCGCGATTTCGGCGTTGACCACGACAGGTCCGCTAACGCAACTGGCACCTGAGGTGCCGATTGAACTTTACGACCTTAACAATGCCAAAAAACTGATTTTGTGCGTCGCGATGGTATTGGGCCGACTGGAAACCTTGGCGATTATCGCGCTTCTGTCGCCTGATCTGTGGCAGAAATGATGCGATCCGGTTCAAGCCCTTGCTCGAAACGAACATTTTGGGCTGGAAAGTCTTAAAATCGCACTCCATACTCCGACCGCACGACTTACCCGCACCCGATGCACACACAAGAACAAAGGCAAGCACAATGGCTTCGGATCGACAGAATCTTCAAGACGCATTTTTGAACCATGTCCGGAAAACCAAAGTTCCGGTCACTATCTTTTTGATCAACGGTGTCAAACTTCAGGGTGTTATCACCTGGTTTGATAATTTTTGTGTGTTGCTGCGCCGAGATGGGCAGAGCCAGTTGGTCTATAAGCACGCGATCTCGACCATCATGCCTGCACAACCTATCTCGCTTTATGAAGGTGAAGACGCCTCTTGATGGAGCATGAAACGCAGGTTACCCGCGCTTGGGTCCTGCATCCCGATATTACTGGCGCCGGCGATCGGCGTGAGGCCTCTTCCGCTTTGGAGGAGGCTGTCGCTCTTGCGGCTGCTTTGCCGAACCTGGAAAGCGTCGGGTCTACGACTGTGCGGCTGTCTAAGGCCCAGCCCGGCACGTTGTTTGGCACGGGCAAGATTGAAGAGCTTCGCGCGATGTTCGAAGCCAACGAGGTTGAACTGGTCCTGATCGACGGGCCTGTCAGCCCAGTCCAACAGCGCAATCTTGAAAAAGCGTGGAAAGTCAAAATTCTTGATCGTACCGGTTTGATCCTCGAGATTTTCTCGGATCGGGCGCGCACGCGTGAAGGCGTGTTGCAGGTCGAGATGGCCGCGCTGAGTTATCAGCGCACGCGATTGGTGCGGGCATGGACCCACCTTGAACGCCAACGTGGTGGGCTTGGGTTTGTTGGTGGTCCCGGCGAAACCCAGATTGAGGCCGACCGGCGGGCGATTGATGACCAGTTGGTGCGTTTGCGTCGGCAGTTGGCCAAGGTGGTGAAAACCCGCGAGTTGCATCGCAAGGCGCGCGCGAAGGTGCCGTTCCCGATTGTTGCACTGGTTGGGTATACCAACGCTGGCAAATCTACGCTGTT
Source organism: Shimia sp. SK013 (assembly GCF_001292625.1). Lineage (GTDB taxonomy): Bacteria > Pseudomonadota > Alphaproteobacteria > Rhodobacterales > Rhodobacteraceae > Shimia. The sequence continues at coordinate 424,714 of NZ_LAJH01000009.1, read as the reverse complement.
CAATCGGGTGACTGGCGCCGATGTGATGGCAAAGGACATGTTGTTTGCCACATTGGACCCAACAATGCGTGCGGTGGAATTGCCCAACAACGGGCCTGAAGTGATCCTGTCCGACACTGTGGGATTTATCAGCGATCTGCCTACGCAGCTGGTGGCGTCGTTCCGCGCAACCTTGGAAGAGGTTTTGGCCGCCGATTTGGTGCTGCATGTCCGTGATATTTCCCATCCGGAGACGCAACATCAATCAGAAGATGTCACCGCGATCCTTGAGACGCTTGGGCTGAGTGAGGCCACACCACAGATCGAAATCTGGAACAAAATTGATCTTCTGTCGGGCGAAGACCGCGAAGCGGTGGTGGCGAAAGCGGCGCGGGAAGAGGCGATCTTTGCTGTGTCGGCTGTTAGCGGGCAGGGTTTGGACGAGATGTATGCGGCCATTGGACAGTCTTTGGCTGGTGACAAAACACGTGAACAGCTCACGCTGGCTTTTGCCGACGGGAAAGGACGCGCGTGGTTGTTCAAAGAGGGCGTGGTGGAAAGTGAGACCCAAACGGAAGATGGGTTTGAGATCACCGTTCTATGGACTGCAAAGCAGCGCGCGCAGTTCGAAAGCATATAATTCTTGTTTGCCACACGGACCGCCGAAACGCGAATGTCGCAGCGGGAATGATTGTCAAAGAAAGACTGAGCATTGGCCAAGTTGTTAAGGCCAAACTGAAGTATCCAATCACGCGCGAGCGAGGCCGGGGCTTAAATTACAGACTCCGCACCGAGCAAGAAAACACAGATCTGGTTCTCTGCATTCTTACGACGGCCCGTTGACAGGTTTGGTTGCTATGGCAGTGAAGGCGTAAGAGTGGTCACTCCGACAGCTGCGGCGCGGGCGAGATCTTCGTCCAGTGACATCGGGATATATTCGCCACGCCGCCAGAGTTGCGCCATATCATCATAAAAACGTGACAGAAAATGCCCGGACTGACCTGTCGAAATAATGAAAATTGAGCTGTCCGGATCAGCAAAGTCATAGACACCGCGATATCCGGCGGCATGTACGTTTTGGAACGGGCGCTCGCCTTTGCCGCTTGTTAATCCACGTTGCAGGGTGTTGTCGCCGCCAGAGGTGGATTGGCGGATGTTCACAAAGTAGCGCAGCACCGGCACGTTGCCGAGCACCGGGTGGTCGTGGGTCGCCTGATGCACGTCGCCCCATCGTAGGCTTTCAATCTGGCGCCCATAACGTTCTTCGATTGTAATCAGCGCGTCATCCAGAGCAAGCCGCGCCATGTCGGCGCAGGTTTCTTCGGGGGCACTTTGGCGCACATTGCACCATTCGGCCGCGCCATCGACATTGCGAAAAACCCGCTCGATAAAGACCGGATCCACGTGGGTAAACACATCGGCAAGCGTTCCTATGTCGTCACGTATCAAGCGATCCTGAAGGGCCCGCATCCACGCGGCAAAAATCAGCGGTTCAGGCAAGTGTTCGTTCATCTCGCCGTTCCATTCTGACAAAAGCGTCAAGGCGCGCTGGCGCTGGTGTTCGCGCGTGCCTTTGGCTGCAGCCTCGCCGGTGAACCACAGATCGGCGCCGACCAATGGCAACAAGGCGCGGGCGGTGAACGATACGGTATCAAGCTGGGCTTCGACAAAGCTGTCTCGGGTGTGCACTTCGCGGGCCTGCATCAGGCTTTTCCAACGCTCCACCCGTTGGCTATCGCCCCAAACATAGGACATGTGAAGTGGAAACGGACGGTCGACGACCTTGTTGTTGGTGTTGCCGACGATGCCGCCGACAGGTGCCACAAACCCCGGATTTGTTGTGAACGGGAAGGCGCCTTGCCAACGGTTTTCACTGCGCCAGCCAAGGCTTGGCATGCGGCCTTGAGATTGATGATCGGTGGCGCGGCGAGGCAGTTTTCCGATGACTTTGAGGGCGATGTTTTCTTTGTCCGCTAACGTCAGATTCAGGACAGGTGCAACGTGCGCCTCCGAAACAGTTATCGCTTGAGCGATGTTTCTGGAGCGCATCAATCCAATGACGGCGCTCATTGATGTGTCGGTGTCGCTAAGCGCCGTCCAAGCCAGAGAGGCAACATGTCCGGGTGGTGTGACGCTTACGATGTCATAAAGAGCGCCGGGCAAAACCGGGCCATTGTCGGTCCAACGCAGTGTGATCGTCACTGGCGCGGAGTCCTTGATACTGATGATAGACTTGCGGGTTCGGAACCGCTTGAAGCCTGTCGGTGTGCGGTATTCTTCGGAATTGTCCGGGTTGAGTTCCTCGATAAACAGGTCCTGATCGTCGGCATGCGCGGCCGTCAGCCCCCAGCCAAGATCGTCGCCCCGTCCGGTTAGGACCGCAGGGATTCCTGGAATTGTGCCACCGATCACGCCGCCTGTTTCCAATTCAAGCCGTGCAAGATACCAAATTGCCGGCGCCGACAGGCCGAGATGGGGATCGTTGGCCAAAAGGGTGCCGCCGGACGCGCTCCGCGTGGTGGCCGCTGCCCATGCATTAGAGGCGCCAGCCAGTCCATACTGCGGAAAGGGCGAGAGCGGTGCGGACGCTTTAGGTGGCAGTGCCGCATAGCGCGGCATCTCTGGCATAAGAGCGGCGTACTCGGGCAGGGCGGCGATGCCGGTTCCCGGCGCCAACGGAAGAATGTCGTCAATGCGTTTGGGATCAGACAATGTCAGCGACAGGCGCGCACGGATAACTTCGTGTTCAAGATGTCCTGTCATTTGCAGCGCCATCAGTTTCTGGACGCCGATGGAATCCGCGGGTACCCAAGGGGAAATGGACTGAGGAAAAATGAAGAGTTCAGGCGCACCGCGGCCAAGCGCGTTCAGGTTGATCTCGTCGATGCGGGTGTTGACGCCGTTGGCGTAGGCCTTGAGCGCGGTCAGCGTTTCCGGGGTTTGAACTGCAACCGAGGCGCGTGCGTGACCTGCGAGATCCAGACGGCGCATGAGCGTGTCAGTTTCAAGCGTTTGGTTGCCAAGTGCTTCGGACAGGCGACCTTGCACCGTGCGCCGCAACATGATCATTTGCCACAAACGGTCCTGAGCGTGGGCATAGCCGAGCGCGAAAAAAACGTCCTGATCGGTTTCGCCAAAGATATGCGGGACATTGGCATTGTCGCGCACGATCTCGATGGGCGCGCTTACGGCGGAGGTTTGCAGAAGCTTGTCGTATGTCGGTAGGGATCGGGAGGCCAAATAGTAGGCCATTGTCACAGCGCACACGCTCAGAATCACAAGTGCACTGGCGATGCGCAAAAGCCATTGAAACAAGAGCGTCATAAAGGTGTCCCGGATAATTCCTTGCCATTTTGCCAGTCAGGCGAGACAAGTAATACGCTGATTGAAGTTGAGGGGAAAGTAGATGGCGAAAGTTGCCTTTTTGGGTCTGGGCGTAATGGGGTATCCGATGGCCGGACACCTTGCAAAAGCAGGCCATGATGTGTGTGTGTTCAACCGCACCACCGCCAAGGCAGAGGCCTGGGCGAAGGAAAATGGCGGGCGGTTCGGCGCCACGCCTCAAGACGCCGTTGCGGGTGCGGATTTTGTAATGTGCTGCGTTGGTAACGATGACGATTTGCGGCAGGTTTGCGTAGGAGATTCTGGCGCGTTTTCAGGTATGTCTGAGGACACGATTTTTGTGGACCACACAACGGTGTCCGCAAAAGTGACCGCCGAGCTTTACACAGAGGCCAAGACGCGCGGAATTTCCTTTGTCGACGGACCGGTTTCTGGCGGTCAAGCCGGGGCGGAGAATGGCGTTCTGTCGATTATGTGCGGCGGAGATCAGCAAACCTTCGATGCAGCAGAGCCGCTCATGCAGGCTTACGGTCGCTCTATCAAGCGATTGGGAGAAAGCGGCGCAGGGCAGTTGACCAAAATGGTCAATCAGATTTGTATTGCTGGATTGGTTCAGGGCCTTAGCGAGGGTCTTCATTTTGCCGAAAAGGCAGGACTGGACGGACGTGCGGTCGTTGATGTGATCGCAGGCGGTGCGGCTGGTAGCTGGCAAATGGCGAACCGCTATGAGACCATGATCGATGACGAGTTCGAACACGGATTTGCCGTCGATTGGATGCGCAAAGATTTGGGCATTTGTCTGGATACGGCTGACGAGGTTGGAGCTTCGCTTCCGGTGACGGCTTTGGTCGATCAGTTTTACAAAGATGTGCAAAAACTTGGCGGCGGGCGTTGGGACACCTCGAGCTTGATCAAACGCCTGCGCGCGATGGGTTAAGCAATCCGGCGCTGCGGAAAAGTTGCATCATCAGCGACCAATATGGCGTCCCATCCGGGGCGTCATCTTCTAACAAGGCTTGCGCCGGAGCGTTGTGGCCTTTTCGTGCGCAGATGTGAACCGCGAGTGGCGCGTTTGCATCTTTGGCAGCCCGATCTGCAAGCCGCGCGTTTTCAGGTGAAACCACCCGATCATAGTGGCTGTGGATCATCATACTGGGTGGTCCATTCGGATCCAGCGCCCAGGGGTGCACCAAGGCGGAACCAAGCCCGACAACGGCGTCAGGACGGCAGTTGGTTTTTAAGTTTTCTGCTGGGTGCGCGGCCGCCAGTCCGGCAATTCCACCCGCCGAGATCCCGAGTACGGCTGTCTTTTCTGGTTTTATGTCATGGGCTTGTCGATGAAACGTCAAGTAGGATTGTGCGGCGCCAAGGTCTTGGCGTGCTGCCTCAAAGGCGCTGCCCATAAGCCTGTCCGCTAGTTTCACGCCACTGCGTTTTGAACGGTGCTTGTTGGTTTTGACCGCCAATCGCGTCTCTTCTGACAAGGACTGTGGCGGCGTGCCAAGCCGATAGGATACGGCGGCCATCGCCAGCCCTTCGGCCGTAAGCATCTCCGCAAAACGGGTGGTGCGTTCGCCTTTACGACCACCCTTGAAAAAGCCACCTCCATGAGCGTGGATAACGGTGCCTGACGCAGGACCGTCGGGCAAAAACAGATCGAGCGCCAACGGGACCCCGTGGCGCTCGGTGTAGATGATATCCGGCAAACACCGCATTCGCGGGTTAGGGGATGATGCGCGAGTATTTGACGCCTTCAAGTGTTGCGCCAACTTTGAGCCCGGCCTGGGCAAAAATCACAGCGATGACCGGAGCCAACAGGTTTGTGGTTTCTGCGCTCATATTGCCCGCCTCGTTGGCGACAACATATTCCATTCCGGCGCCGGCGGCCCAGCCGCTGGAACGGCGGAATTCCGAAAGGGCACCTTCGGTCATGAAGAACAAGACGTGCGCGTGCTGTTGCGCGCCAATCTGGAGGCCAAAGCTGCCTTTGGTGGCGGAATAATAGTCTACCGTCGTGTTGTTGATACGCAGCGCGCCGCGCCCATAGCCGGCGCCAAAACCAAAGCCCGCCTCGGTGATCACCGGCATCACCAGAATACCGGTGGCCTTGTCTCGCAGGTCGGTTGTGTTTGGGTATTCGGAGTAGAGAAAATTCAACGTTGCATCGACTCGTGCGTCGATTTCGTTGGCGCCGTTGGAGCCTACTCCGTTGCCGCATGCAGCGGTCATGCCCGCCGCTGCCATTCCGCTGAGCGCGAAGCCGCGCCGTGTCATGTTGTTCATGTCATTTGCCCGTATGTGGTTTGTATCTTGTTTTTACTGCTTCTACCGCCGGTTTTTCCGGTTTGGCATTACTATACGCAATTATAGCGGTTCTGTCACCCTATGCGACAGCGTCGACATGTCATTGTTTATTCAAATATTGCGCCACTTTGGGTGCGAAATAGGTCAGGATGCCGTCGCATCCAGCCCGTTTGAAAGCCATCAGGCTTTCCAGCATGGCCTTGTCGCCATCGATCCAGCCGTTTTGCGCGGCAGCCGAAATCATCGCGTATTCGCCACTGACCTGATAGGCGCATGTCGGCACGCCAAAGCTGTCTTTGACACGTCGGCAGATATCCAGATACGGCATGCCCGGTTTGACCATGACCATGTCGGCGCCTTCGGCCAAATCGCGTGCGACACAGCGCAATGCCTCGTCGCTGTTGGCTGGGTCCATTTGATACGTGGTTTTGTCGCCCTTGAGCGCGCCTGATGCGCCTACGGCATCGCGGAAGGGGCCATAAAAGGCGGAGGCGTATTTTGCGGCATAGCTCATCAGCGTTACGTTTTGATGGCCGGAGGCCTCCAGAGCGGCGCGAATGGCACCGATGCGGCCGTCCATCATATCGCTCGGCCCAATGATATCGGCGCCCGCGTCAGCTTGGGCAAGGGCTTGTTTGACAAGGGCTTCGACGGTTTGATCATTCAAAATCTGTCCATCCACAACAAAGCCGTCATGGCCGTTGATATTGTAGGGATCGAGCGCCACATCGGTCATCACAGCGATTTCGGGAACGGCGTCTTTGATGGCGCGGGTGGCGCGGTTTGACAGGTTGTCGGGGTTCCAGGCCTCGGCACAGTCTTCGGTCTTGAGCGACGGGTCAGTGTAAGGAAACAGGCAAATCACCGGAATGCCCAGATCAGCGGCTTCACGAGCGGCCTCGACGATTCTGTCCACCGATCGGCGCATGACGCCCGGCATTGAGGTCACGGGTTCTTCAATTCCTTCGCCGTCGCGTACAAACACAGGCCAGATCAGATCATCCACCGTCAGAGTGTTTTCGCGCACAAGTCCGCGGAAAGCTGCGGATTGACGAGTGCGGCGCAAGCGAGCGGTCGGGAATGGGGCAGGCAATTGGGTCATGTTGTCCTCAGCGTAACGGCTATGTCAGAGGTGCCACGTAAATTCGCGCACCTCAAGGGCTAGGAATTGCCGGCGCAGCGCGGTATGTCGGTTAGAAATCTTTACAGGCAGACATATCTTGGACCTGAGCCAGACAATTTTCGAACTCATCGACATGCGCAGCTTCTCCAACCTTTGGTATTGGATCGCCTTGGCCGTGGCTTGGTCATCCGCCAGCCACTGGGTGTTGGGTGTGCCTTGGGACACCGTTTTGCGCGCCCGCCGCGTAGGGGGGCAGTCTGTGGTGGACCTTCACGATCTGGTCCGTATCAACACCAACCGCATTCTTCATATCGCGGATGTGTCCGGCATATGGTTGATACTACTCGCGTTTTTTGTTCATACCTCGCTGATCGGTCTCGGTTTTTTCTACAGTGTAGAATTTGCTCAGGCGGTGTTTTTGTTGATGGGGCCGATGACTTTGGTGGGTGCCATGAGCGTTCGCACTGCACGCAGGGTGCAGGCTGAGGAGAGTGAAGGCGAAGATTTGTGGCGGCGACTGGGGCGCCACAGATTCTGGGTGCAACTTGTTGGGATGCTTTCGATATTTGTGACCTCTCTTTGGGGCATGTATCAGAACTTTCAGATTTCTCCGCTGGGCTAACGCCCGGCGCGGCCATGACTGGATGAACAGACCATGCGTGATGCGCAACACATTCTGGTGGGCGGTGCGCCCGAAGGCTATGACGCCAAGCTGATTTTGCAAGAGATTGCGAGCTCTGGCCGGCCGGTGATTCACGTGGCCCGCGACGACAAGCGGTTGGCGGCCATGCAGGCGGGGCTTGCGTTCTTTCAACCTGATATGCCGGTGATAGCCTTTCCCGGTTGGGATTGTCTTCCCTATGACCGGGTGTCGCCCAATGCGGATATTTCAGCCACGCGCATGGCGACGTTAGCGGCGTTGGTGCACGACATGCCGTCGCAGTTTGTTTTGCTGACAACCCTGAACGCGGCGACCCAGCGGGTTCCGGCGCGGGAATTGTTGAAAGAGGCGGCGTTCAAGGCGCAAGTTGATGGACGGATCGACGAAGGCGCGCTTCGCAACTTCCTTGTACGTATGGGATTTACGCAAGCACCTACGGTGATGGAGCCGGGCGATTATGCTGTCCGTGGTGGGATCATAGACATCTTCCCCCCAGGTGACAGCGGGCCAGTCAGGTTGGATCTTTTTGGCGATGTTCTTGATGGGGCACGTCGGTTTGATCCGGCAACTCAACGCACCACCGAGAAACTGGAACGTGTCGAGCTTGCACCCGTCAGCGAGATCATTTTGGATGATGCTGCGATCACGCGGTTCCGGCAAAATTACCGGATCGAATTTGGCGCGGCAGGCACTGATGATCCGCTTTACGAGGCCGTTAGTGCAGGGCGCAAGCATCAAGGTGTCGAGCATTGGTTGCCGTTCTTTCATGAACGACTTGAAACTTTGTTCGACTACTTGCCGGATGCCGCAATTTCGCAGGACGATCAATCAGATGCGGCCCGAATTTCACGTTGGGAGTCGGTGGTAGATCAGTACGAGACCCGCAAAATAGCGATGGGTCAGAAAAGCCGCGTCGACACTGTCTACAAACCAGTTTCACCGGAACTGCTGTATCTGGATGAGACTGCTTGGGATGAAATTGTGACCGGACGGCGGGTGTTGCATTATAAGCCGTTGCCGCAGGCAAGCGGACCGGGCGTGATCGATGCAGGTGGGCGCATCGGGCGCAACTTTTCACCAGAAAGACAATTGGAAAACGTAAGCCTTTTCAGTGTTTTGGGTGACCATATTCGTGCAAAAATGGCGATGGGTCCCGTTGTCGTTGCGAGCTATTCGGAAGGCGCACGGGAGCGTCTGAGCGGGTTGATCGAGGACGAAGGTCTGGCTGAGACCATCCCTGTGACCGATTCAAGCAGGATTGGTAAAGCCGGATTGTTCCTTGCCGTATGGTCGTTGGAGCATGGCTTCGAATCCGACGCTATGACGGTGATATCCGAGCAAGATGTGCTTGGTGATCGCCTGATCCGCGCGCCGCGTAAGAAGCGTAGGGCCGAGAATTTCCTAACCGAAACCCAGGCCCTCAGTCCGGGTGATCTGGTGGTGCACGTGGACCACGGGATCGGGCGGTTTACCGGCCTTGAAGTGGTCACCGCGGCGGGTGCGGCACATGAATGCATAACGCTTGAATATGCCGAACGATCAAAGCTTTACCTTCCAGTCGAAAACATAGAGTTGTTGTCGAAATTCGGCCATGACGAAGGGCTGTTGGACAAGTTGGGTGGCGGTGCTTGGCAGGCCAAGAAAGCCAAGCTCAAAGAGCGTATCCGCGAAATGGCAGACCGGCTTATTCGCGTAGCAGCGGAGCGGGAATTGCGTAAGGCGCCAGTTCTGGAGACGGAGCACCACGTCTGGGAAGAGTTCTCAGCGCGTTTTCCGTATCAGGAGACGGACGACCAGCTGCGTGCGATTGAAGATGTGATTGGCGATCTTGGGTCGGGGCGACCGATGGATCGGTTGATTTGCGGCGACGTTGGTTTTGGCAAAACCGAAGTGGCGATGCGCGCGGCCTTTGTTGCGGCGATGTCGGGTCAACAAGTAGCGGTGATCGCACCAACCACGCTTTTGGCCCGGCAACATACCAAAAGTTTTGCAGAGAGATTTCGTGGATTTCCGTTGGAAATCAGATCCCTGTCGAGGTTTGTGGGCGCAAAAGAGGCCGATAAAACCCGAGACGGTCTGAGCCGTGGTACTGTGGATATCGTGATCGGCACCCATGCGCTTTTGGCGAAAAGCATTCGGTTCAAGACCCTCGGGCTATTGATCATCGATGAAGAGCAACACTTTGGTGTTTCTCACAAAGAGCGGCTCAAACAGATGCGCAGTGATGTGCATGTGTTGACCCTGACCGCGACGCCGATCCCACGCACATTGCAACTGTCGTTGTCGGGCGTGCGGGACTTGTCGATCATTGGAACGCCACCGGTCGACCGTTTGTCGATCCGCACCTATGTGAGCGAATTTGATGCCATCACAATTCGTGAGGCTTTGCTGCGCGAGCACTATCGAGGCGGACAGTCGTTTTATGTTGTACCTCGTGTGGCTGATCTACCTGATATTGAAGCGTTTTTGCGAGATCATGTTCCTGAGGTCAGCTTTGTTGTGGCCAACGGCCAGATGGCGGCCGGTGAGCTTGATGACCGGATGAACGCGTTTTACGACGGCAAATATGATGTGCTTTTGGCCACGACAATTGTGGAAAGCGGGTTGGACATTCCGACGGCCAACACCATGGTTGTGCACCGGGCAGATATGTTTGGTCTGGCGCAGTTGTATCAAATTCGCGGCCGCGTTGGACGATCCAAGACGCGGGCCTATGCCTATTTGACCACAAAACCGCGGGTGAAACTGACGCCGGCGGCGGAGAAACGGCTGCGGGTATTGGGGTCGCTGGACACATTGGGAGCCGGATTTACCCTTGCTTCTCAAGACCTTGACATTCGAGGCGCAGGTAACTTGCTGGGCGAGGAACAGTCAGGGCAGATGCGGGATGTGGGCTATGAGCTTTATCAATCCATGCTTCAAGAAGCCATTGCCAAGATCAAAGCTGGAGAGCTTGAAGGATTGTCAGAAGCGGATGACCAATGGGCGCCGCAGATCAATCTTGGTGTACCGGTTCTGATCCCAGAAAACTATGTGCCGGATCTGGATGTGCGTCTGGGTCTGTACCGCCGTCTGAGTGGGCTTCAAGGGAAAGTCGAGTTGGAGGGTTTCGCCGCCGAACTGATTGACCGGTTTGGGAAATTGCCGAAAGAGGTCAATACCTTGCTGTTGATTGTTCGCATCAAGGAGATGTGCAAGAAGGCCGGTATTGCCAAGCTGGATGGGGGGCCAAAGGGTGCCACTTTGCAGTTCCACAATGACAAGTTTGCATCACCTGCGGGGTTGGTCGAATTCATTCACGATCAGCAAGGGCTGGCCAAGGTCAAAGACAACAAGATCGTGGTGCGGCGCGATTGGGCCAAAGACAGCGACAAGATCAAAGGTGCCTTTGCGATAGCACGTGATCTGGCGCAAAAGGTGGTTACCGAGAAGAAGCGCAAAAGGGCGGCAAAATCCACGTCGGCATAGCGTCGGTATCGCGGATGTAATGCGTCAGTGCCGTTTCAAGGCAAAATAGCGGGGCAAGGTCTGCAGGGATCGCGCACCGGTTGGGGCAGTCACACTGCGATTTGCTCCAGACGTCGCATGTGCAACATTAGCCCGAAGCTGAGGGTCAAGAGAACCGTCAGGGACAACGCTAGAGGCAATGCGGTGCCGTCATACATCAAGGCGATGGGTGCTGCCAAAAACGCCCCGAGTATGGTGGACACGGCGCCCATAACCGAGGCGGCTGTACCGGCCATATGGCCAAGAGGTTCCATGGCAAGAGCGTTCAGATTGCCGATGGTCATGCCGACAAAGAAGAATCCGCAAAGCTGCCAAAACGCAAAAGCGTAGAATTGCAGGTCGAGGTTCTGGATGATGGTCGCGGCGATCATGGCGATGCCGATGAACACCTGCAAGCCAAGCGCCACTGTCACCAGATACCGCATGCCGAGCCGCATCACGAGGCGGGCATTGAGCAGGCTGGCGGACCCGGAGAGCAGGGCAATCCCAGCAAACCAGTAAGGGAATTCTTCGGCGCGTCCGTAGGTTTGGTCGTAGATCGGATGAACCGAGCTGATCAAAGCAAAGAGGCCACCAAATACCAAAGATTGCACCATCATAGAGGTGCGGACCGCCGGGATCTTCCACATGTCGCGCATACCTGAGATGATTTTGGCAATGCTGAACGGGCGGCGGTTTTCCACAGCCAGCGGTTCCGGCAGGCGGAAACCAATCCATAAAACGGAAATCAGAGAAAAGATGATAAACGCGACGAAAATGCCCCGCCAAGATGAAACATCAATAATGAACTGACCGAGCAGCGGCGCAATCGCCGGAACCAAGGTAAAGACCATCATCGCGAACGACATAATCCGCGCCATTTCGCGGCCGGAATACAAATCGCGCACAATGGCAAGCGTCACAATGCGCGGACCCGCGGCACCGAGACCTTGCATCAGACGGGCAGCAAGCACCCATTCCAGTGTTTCGCTGTACCAGCCGATGAAAGCACAAAGCGAGTAAATTGCCGCGCCGCCGATCAGCACAACTTTGCGCCCAAAGCGATCCGAAAGCGGGCCGGTGAACAGCGTGCCAATGCCCATGCCCATCACAAAGGAGGTGATGATCAGCGTTGCGCGGTTGAGGTTGCCCGGGCTGAGTTCTTCGGCAATCTCGGGCAAGGCGGGCAGCATCGCGTCAATCGAGAAGGCGATCGTTGCAAACATCATGGCACAAAGCGCGATGAATTCGACCTGCGACATAGGCAGGGAGTCTTTTGTCATGTCTGCTTCCTTCGCAACACCCGGGCGCAGGCTGCTAAGAAGACGCCGCGCGTCTTGTTGGCAGGCCAACGGCTGGGGTCAACTTGAATATGTTATCCGGCGTCCAAAATGGGCCGCGGGATTGTTATTATTTAACGCGGGGACGAAAGAGCGACAAGACAGAAAGTGAACATCTGTTCAGACTGTTTTAGCTATCTTGCTGCGCCTTAAGTTCGTTCATGACCTGACGCCAAAGTTCAACCGACTGCGCCCCCGGAACAGCGTGTTGGTTTGCGACAATGAAGGTCGGCACAGAGTTCACACCCATTTCGCGGGAATGCGCGTCACGTTGCTGAATGCTTTCGATGTCGGCATCGCTGCTTAGAAGTTTGGCAACCACAGCGGCGTCCATTCCGGCGGTGTCTGCCAAATCGGCCAAAACCTCGGCGTTGCCAATGTCGCGGCCCTCTTTGAAGTAGGCTTTGAACAAGGCGTTCACCACGTCGTTTTGTTTGTTTTCGATACCGGCCCAATGGATCAGACGGTGGGCGTCCACGGTATTTGGGGTGCGCTGGATGGCACCAAAATCGATATCAATACCTTCTTCTTCGGCGTGGCGGGCGATTTCGTCATACACACGTACGGCGTTTTCTTTGCCGCCGAATTTGGTTTCGAGATACTCGCGCCGGTCCATGCCTGCTTTGGGCATGTCGGGATTGAGCTGGAAAGGATGCCATTCGATCGTAAACGGGTGGTCGTCTTCGGCTTCCATCGCTTTTTCCAAGCGGGTTTTGCCAATAAGGCACCAAGGGCAGATGGGGTCGGACAGGATGTCGAGTTTGATCATGATTGGGCCTTGAATTGGTCGCGCAGGGCGCGTCGGCTGAGTTTGCCATTGGGGTTTGTCGGCAGGGTGTCCAGCCGTTTGAAAAGTCGCGGTTGCTTGTAGCGCGCAAGCGTCTCTTGGGCAAAGGCTTTGAGCGCGGTTTCGTCCAGATCGTGATCGGACGTGTAAAACGCGGCAATGACGCGCACGTCGGTTTTTATCTCTACGTCGGTGGCGGCGACGCCGGTGATGCCGGAAAAGCGGGACAGGGCGGATTCAACTTCGATTGGCGAGACGCGAAAGCCGCCGGCGTTCATCATGTCGTCGGCGCGGCCCGAATAGGTGATGTAGTTGTCTCTATCCATCGTGCCGCGGTCGCCGGTCAGAAACCAGTCGCCTGCATATTTGTCAGCGGTGTCTTGCGGGGCGCCGAAATAGCCAAGCATCAGACCCGGATCGGTGTGGTGTACGGCGATGGTGCCTTCTTCTCCCAAAGCTATGGCATCCCCGTTTTCGTCCAACAGTGCGATGCGGCGGCCGTTTTGCGGGCGGCCAAGGGTGCCTGCGTGCGCCGGCGCGGCGGGGCTGGAAGAGATAAAGGTGGAGCACTCTGACATTCCGTAAGCCTCATACAGAGCGGTGTCTGTCGCAGTGGCCCAGTCTTCGCGGATGGTTTCGGAAAGTTTTTCGCCGGCGGTCAGACCGTGGCGCAAGTCGGGCAGGTGGATATCGGGGGTATCGGACAGCAGCTTGCGAAATACGCCCGGAGCCGCGGCAAAGATCGTGGCTTTGTGTTTGGCCAATAAGGCGGGCAGGGCGGTTACGGCTGTGCCCTCGGCAGGGATCAGCGCAGTGGCGCCGATTGACCATGGATCCATCAAGCCGGTGCCCAGCGTGTAGGTCCAGTTAAACGCGCCGGCATGCAGCAAGCGATCTGATTGATGAAGACCGTACCAGCCATCAAACATCATTTGACGCGCCCAGATGGCGCGATGGGCGTGCATCACAGCGCGGGGTTTGCCGGAGGTTCCTGACGTGTAGATGATGTAGGCTAGCCGGTTCGGATCACCCATCGCATAGTCCGCAGGCGGCAGGTCACGCATGGCATGCAGAGTGTCAGTGGCGAGGATTTTGCAGCCCGGATTTTTGGGGCAGGGCACATCGGGGTCGTGAAGGATCGCTTTGGGCGCGAGGTCCGAGACCATCTTGGCAACGTCCGCTTCGGTAAGCTGCGACGACGTGGGCACGGGGATCAGGCCAGCGGCGATACAGGCGAGGTAGGCAATTGGGAATTCCACAGTATTGCCAAGACGCATTAGGATGTGATCGCCGGGGGTGAGGCCGTGGTTCAAGAGGCCGGTTGCGGTGCCAAGCACGGCAGACTTGAGCGCGGCATATGTCCATGTCTCGGAGGTGTCACCCAGCACCGTCAGCGCAATTTTGTCGGGCAGGTCATCGGCATGTGCCAGCACATGCGCCGCCATGTTGAAAGGTGCGGGGCAAGGGCGAAACGGGCCGTTGTCAAAGATGGATTGCATGTGCCTTGCGTAAGCGCGCGGGCACAGGGTTGCAAGGGGAACGGTTGCGCCCTGCGGTATGGTTGCGCTAAATGCGCGGTATGACAGGAAAAGACCCAAAATCGTTGATCCGTATCGCCCGCGAGAGTGGTGGCCATGATCATGTGGAGCCGCTTGATCTTGGTGTGCGGGTGCGTGAGTTGCGCAAAGCGCGCAACTGGACGCTGGAACAGGCAGCCAATCAAGCGGGATTGGCGCGCTCGACGCTTTCCAAGATCGAAAACGGGCAGATGTCACCGACCTATGATGCGGTGAAAAAGCTGGCGGTCGGGCTGGAGATTTCGGTGCCGCAGCTGTTCACGTCTCCGCAAAAGGAGCAGGTCAACGGGCGCATGTCTGTGGTCAAATCCGGCGAAGGCACGCATCAGGTGACCACCACTTATGAGCATGAATTACTGGCCGAAGGGCTGCGCAAAAAGGCGATGTTGCCGTATCGGGCGCGGGTGCGCGCGCGGTCGATGGACGAATTTGACGGCTGGGTGCGCCATGACGGTGAAGAGTTCCTTTTCGTGCTGACCGGCGTGATAACGCTTTACACCGAGTTTTATGAACCGGTGGAGATGCGGCGCGGGGACAGTGCCTATTATGACGGGACCATGGGGCACAATGTGGTGTCACTGAGTGACGACGATGCCACTATTCTGTGGGTGACCTCGTTGGTCTAAGCGCGGTGAACGCAAGCGATTGTGTCGCACAGAGCATGTGACACTACTGCTTGCCCTGCGATAAAATCCCCTGCTAATTGGTAATCAAGACTTGATACATTCGTGTGAACCTTTAACGCGGATAGAGAAGCAGCAGAAATGGCAGGCCATGAAAGATTCGGTACAGGTTGAACAAACGGAAAGTGCGCGCAATTGGGTTCGCACACTCGCCAAGTATCGCGAACCGAATTCTTTGCGCAGCGGGTTTGAGCTTGGTGTCAGTCTTGGACCGTTTGTAGCACTGTGGGTATTGGCCTGTTGGGTCGCACATTACAGCTATCTCGGCGCATTTCTGATTTCGGTTCTCAATGGTCTGTTCCTGTTGCGTCTGTTTTGCATTCAACACGATTGCGGCCACGGTTCGTTTTTCGCCAACCGTGACGTAAGCGACTGGATCGGGCGCGGCTTGGGGATTGTGACGCTGACACCCTATGACGTGTGGCGGCATTCACATTCCATCCACCACAGCCATGCCGGTGACCTTAGTCATCGCGGCATCGGTGACATCATGACCCTGACCACGGAAGAATATCACCAGCGCACACCATTTGGCCGTTGGTTGTATCGCCTTTACCGCCACCCTGTTGTGCTGTTTGGTCTGGGCCCGACTTATATCTTTATTTTGCAAAACCGGCTGCCGGTTGGCTTTATGAAACAGGGCAGCAAGTTCTGGGTGTCGGCGATGGGCACCAATGTGGGCATTGCGGTTCTGATGACTGCGATTGCGTTTTTTGGTGGGTGGCAGGCGTTGTTCCTGGTGTTCTTGCCTACCATCCTGATCGCGGCGTCGATTGGCATGTGGCTGTTTTACATTCAGCACCAGTTTGAGGAGACCCAGTGGGACGACTCTGAGGATTGGCAGTTGCACGAGGCCGCTTTGCACGGCAGCTCGCACTATGACCTGCCGCCGATCCTGCGCTGGTTCTCTGCCAACATCGGCATCCACCATGTGCACCACCTGTATGCGCGCATCCCGTTTTATCGGCTTCCCGAAGTTTTGCGGGATCATACGGAGCTAAAGGACATGGGGCGGATGACGCTCTTGGAAAGTCTGAAATGCGCCAAGCTCGACTTGTGGGATGCAGGCAGCCGAAAACTTGTGAGCTTCAAGGAAGCGCGGCGTATGGCCAAAGCGAGATCCGGTGCCACATAAACATTAAAGCGCGGCGAGAGCCGTGCCGAGATCACCGTACCCTGTAAAACGACGTTCAAAAGCCAGCCCGAGACGATCGGCGCAGGCTTTTGCTTTTTCAGTCAGGGCCGCGTCGTCGGTTTGCGCCTGATAGACCAGTTTCTCGTAGTTTCCGAAGTACATGTCTCGCAACTCGGGATGCCGGTCCAACCCCATAGGTTTGATAATAAACGCATCAAACTGGCGGACGAGGAAGTCGGTCAAATAAAAGGCGGTGAACTCGTCTTCGGAAATTTCTGCGAAGCGGTCGTTGCCTTCAAAGAAGCTGTAGCAATGTGGTCCGGCAATCATTTCGACGCCAAGGTCATCGCAAGCCTGTTGAAGCAGGCCGCCAGTGCCGCAGTCTGCATAGACAACAAATATCTGATCATAAGCGTCGCGGTGTTTGGCGACAGCTTCGCGCACAGCGGGAGTGATTTTTTCGGGATGGATGTGAAAAATCGCAGGCAAACAGGTCAGGTCCATGTGGGACCAGTTGTTGAGCTTGATCAGGTCGAGGATTTCACGGGCCAGAGCGCCGCATGCAAGCAAAAGCGCGCGGCCTGAGGGATGGTCAGGCGTCATGCCCGTTTCCGTTAGTGTTGTGTCGTTTGGCAGATCCATAGCGCCACCTTAAAGAAAAATGGCCCACCCCTTGGGGCAGGCCAGACCCGGAAATCCGGGGGGAGTGGTTCTGGCCAAAGAGCGCGTTATGCGCTCATTTGATTGTGTTTGCGTGCGACATAGTCTTTGGCGGTTTCCACCGCCACGGCCGCATCACGGCAATACGCGTCAGCGCCGATGGCTTTGCCGAACTCTTCGTTCAGGGGCGCGCCTCCGACAAGCACGATATAGTCATCGCGCAAGCCTTTTTCGATCAGCGTGTCGATTACAACCTTCATGTAAGGCATGGTTGTGGTCAGCAGAGCAGACATGCCGAGGATGTCGGGTTTGTGCTCTTCTAGCGCTTCAAGATAGCTTTCGACCGGATTGTTGATGCCCAGATCGACCACTTCAAAACCGGCGCCTTCCATCATCATAGCGACGAGGTTTTTGCCGATGTCGTGGATGTCGCCTTTGACAGTGCCAATCACCATGGAGCCCATACGCGGCGCGCCGGTTTCTGCCAGCAGCGGTTTCAGGATGGACATGCCGCCCTTCATTGCGTTGGCGGCCAAAAGAACCTCTGGCACAAACAGGATGCCGTCGCGGAAATCATTGCCCACGATGGTCATGCCACCCACCAATGCCTCTGTCAGCACACGGTAGGGCGCCCAGCCGCGTCCCAGCAGGATATTGACGGCTTCCATGATCTCTTCTCTGAGACCATCATAGAGGTCGTCAAACATCTGTTGAACGAGTTCTTCGTCATCAAGTTCGGACAGGATGATGTCGTCTTCTTCTTCGGACATGGCGGAATCCCTGAAAATCGCCGGCGTCTATCGCGCGGAATTGGTGGTCATTATGTGTCCAGCTTTCGACAATTTGTCGCGGCTGCACTGTCTGATTAGCGACATAGCCCGTGTCGGGTGCGACCTGTAGTTTAGAAATCCCCCAAAGCGCTGAAAAATTTTCATGGTTATCATGGGGTCGTTGCATGTGTTCCCTATTTGTTCTATTTGTGAGGCATGTCTGGTGATTTGTCTTTGAAAGTTGAGGCCGAGCGTCGCCGCGGGCGTGGTGCGGTCAGCAATGCGTCCGGCCGGTTTGAGCCTGTACGCGAAGAGATTCAGGACGGGTGGGAGATTGAGGAGGCACGCAACGCTTTTCGCACCTTTGTCGAAGAAGAACGGCCAAGAAGCGTGATCAGCCGCAACACCTCGCCGGATCTGAATTTTGATCGCTCGATCAACCCGTACCGCGGCTGTGAGCATGGCTGTATTTACTGTTTTGCGCGGCCAACGCATGCCTATCTGGGATATTCACCAGGGTTGGATTTTGAAACCCGTTTGGTGGCACGACCCAAGGCGGCGGAAGTTCTGGATCAGGAGCTGCGGCGCAAAGCTTATAGTGTTGCGCCTATGGCCATCGGGACCAACACGGACCCGTATCAGCCGATTGAGCGACAGTATCGTGTGATGCGGCGGGTGCTAAAGGTGCTGCGCGATTTTCGCCATCCGGTGGCAATTGTCACCAAAGGCACGTTGATTGAGCGTGACATTGATATCCTGAGCGAGATGGCGCGCGACGGGTTGGTGCATGTCGGGCTGTCAATTACCACGCTGGACAATGAGACGTCACGCAAGATGGAACCGCGCGTTCCGCGCCCGGCGCGACGGTTGGAGACGATGCGGCGCCTTGCGGCTGCGGGGATACCGGTACGGGTCATGATTGCGCCGGTTGTGCCCGCGCTGACGGATCACGAATTGGAGGGCATTTTGGAGGCCTCTCGCGAGGCCGGAGCCACGGCAGCGAGTTGGATCATGTTGCGGCTTCCGCGTGAGGTGTCGCCGCTGTTTCGGGAATGGCTGGAAGAGCATTATCCGGACCGCGCATCACGGGTGATGGCGCGGGTGCAAGAGATGCACGGCGGGCAGGATTATGACGCGCAATGGGGCAAGCGCATGCGCGGTGAAGGCTTTTACGCGGAGATCATTGCGCAACGCTTTGAGGTGGCGCGCAAACGGTTTGGGCTGGCAAAGGTGCTGCCCGATCTGCGCACAGACCTGTTTGAGGCGCCTCTGGCGCAGGGCGATCAATTGGCGTTGTTTTGAAGCCTGAAGTAACAGCCAAGCCAAAGTTTTGAACAGTTTTCTGTTGGTCCGAACGATCGTTCTGTGTAGGGGGGAGCCACCACTCAGAACGTAAGAAGACCAATGAAAAAACTGATACTGGCCATCATCATGATGATGGCGACACCGCTCGCGGCGGATGTCCATGTGCGCGATGCGGACACGATTGTTGTAGACGGCACACCGGTGCGGTTTCAGGGCGTCGATGCGCCAGAGTTGAAAACCCGGGCGGGTCAGGATGCCAAGCGTTGGATGGTGAATTATCTGCGCGGTCAGAAGGTGAACTGTGATTTGACGGGAGAGCGGTCTTATGACCGCTACATCGGGGTTTGCTATGTCAAAGGACAGGACATCGGCGCGGCTGTGATCGCGGCAGGGCATGCGCTCGATTGTCGGCGTTACTCTGGCGGACGGTATCGGCACTTGGAGCAGCCTTCGGCCAAGAGCCGCATCAAACGGGCAGGATATTGTTCCTGAGAGGTGTTCTGGATTTTAGGGGACATTGCCGCAAAAAGAACGTTGATTGAGCGCGCGCTCATTGAGGTGTCTAAATTACGTGGGCCGCGAAAAGTTGCGGTGAGGCCATAAGTTACGCGGCCTCTCGGCGCTCTGACGGTAGGCTCTGCGTTTGGTGTCCATCACCCAGAACTGAGTATCTTTCGTTAGGTGTCTGAAGCCGGGTCGGAGAGATGAAAAAGGTCGATTGCGTCTGCGAGCCCGCGCACCTCGTGCGACCCGCACCCTGTAAACAGCTCGGGAGTTGCCTCGGCAACTGATCTGGTTGCCAACACCCGTTGCCCTATGAGTTTTGTCAAACCTTCGATCCTGCTGGCGACATTGACCGCTCTGCCAAGTACAGTGAAGTCCAGTCTTCCAGGGCTCCCGATATTTCCATAACTGACCTGCCCTGCATTTATGCCAATGCCAATGTCGAGAGGCGGCATTTTTGTCTTTGCGCGCTGTTTATTGAGCGCAGCCAATCCAGTGAGGACTCCTTTTGCTGCGCGTGTCGCCTGCTGGCACTGATGGGACCGATCTGCGGGCGACCGAATTGGAAAGATAGACAGGATGCCGTCGCCGATAAACTTTAAGACGTCTCCGTCCATTTCTTCTACTGACTGCACGACAACGTCAAAATAGCCTTCCAAAGCGTCAAATACGTCGGTCTCGTTCGAGCTGTCGGAAAGCGCCGTGAAACCGCGTAAATCAGAGAACATGACAACCGCTTCCAGAGTTGTACGTTCCCCGCGTTGAATGGCCCCGCTCCAAACCGCCTCGCTTGGGCCGTCGCCAAGGTAAGTGCGGAGCAAGCTTTTTGAAGATTTTCGCATGGTCACCGGTTCCAGCGCCGAAGCGAGTCCGGGTTTGGCGGCCTCGATCATCTCTAGGTGTTTGGGCGAAAAACCATTTGGAGATTGGGTCGCGAAGGTACAGCCGTGTTGTGATTCATCGCCATAGGTTAGCAACGTGGCGTAATAGTCCGTGCCACCTGCTTGGGCGAATTCCAGATAAGAGACGTGGTCTTTTTCTGGATCAAGGTCACGTAAACTTTTGTGCAAGGGGCGCTGGTTCTCCAGAATATATTCGAAAGCGCTTCCCAAATAGCCGTCGGTCAACATGCGCGCATGCGTGACATCGTATGTTTCCGTTGCTTCAGGCGTCCAGACAACCCCCCAGGCAATAAGGAGCGGATTGGCAAAGCGTTGCCCGATATTCACCCGCCAAAGCGGGACACCTGCGTCGATCAACGTCGCGCATAAATGCGAAACGACCTTGGTCGGGTCGTTCGAGACACGGCCCTCTGTTATCATCCAGCGGTTGAGATCATCGATTGCATCCATAGACCCAGACTAGTCACTCAAATTGGAAACTACAAAGGTCGCGGGACAGGCGGGGTATGGTGGGAGGCTCGCAAGCTGATGTGCGTTTGGTTTTTTAGGAGCAGCCGGTCATCCATCAACAGATTACGATCGCTTTGTCCTGCTTGGCGGACACTCAAGGTCCGCCCATGCTGTGCCGAGTTTCCACAATTTGTCGTCGGCTGAAATCGGCTGCGCCCGAACGGTCTCAGCAGCTCGGGCGCAGTGTTTCTGAGTCGGTCAGGTCGCCCGACGACGTCCGCGACGCTCGCGCTTGGGGGCGCCAGCGTCATCGCCAGTGCCATCGGTCGCTGAGGAGAAGCCGCCAAGTTTTTCGGCGATCTGCTCGAGCGTCGGGCGCTCGCCGCGCGGGCGGGTTTCCAGCGCCTTGCGCATGGCGTTCAGGTGTTCGGGCATGGTGCCACAACATCCGCCGATGATAGTTGCGCCGCAGTCCCGCGCCATGACAGCATAGTCTCCCATAAGTTCGGGCGTGCCGTCATAGTGGATGTGACCGTCGTGATACTTTGGGATGCCGGCGTTGCCTTTGGCCACGATCAGCTTTTCGGTGCCCTGAGCCGAGAACCCAAGAACAGTGCGAAGAAGGTCTGATGAGCCGGTGCCGCAGTTGGCGCCAAAGCCAAGCGGGGCATTGGGGATGTCGTCGACCATTTTCACCATGTCGGCGGAGGTCACGCCCATCATGGTGCGCCCTGCAGTGTCAAAGGACATGGTGCCCACCCAAGGCATGTCGGCCAGCGCGAAAGCTTCGGCGGCGGCTTTGTATTCTTCGGGGGCGGAGATGGTTTCCAGCCACAATACGTCGGCGCCGCCTTCTTTGAGGCCTTCGGCTTGTTCGTGGAAGATTTCGACCGCATCTGCGTGGCTGAGCGTGCCGACTGGTTGCATGATGTCGCCGGTGGGGCCGACAGAACCTGCGACAACAACTGTGCGACCTGAGGCATCCGCGACGTCGCGGCCCAGCTCTGCGGAGATGCGCGAGAGTTCACGGGCGCGGTGGGCGGCATCGTGCAGCTTCAGGCGGGAGGCGTTGCCGCCGAAAGAGTTGGTCAGGAAAATGTCTGAGCCGTTGTCGACCGCAAAGCTGTAGAGCTTTTTGATGCGGTCGGGGTGCTCTTCGTTCCAGAGTTCCGGCGCGTCGCCCGAGCTGAGGCCCATGTTAAAAAGGTTGGTGCCGGTGGCGCCATCCGCCATAAGCCAGTCACGGGTTTCCAGAAGTTTGGAAAGAGCATTTGTCATTGGAGTCTCCGTGGAAAATCACAAGGGCCGAGCAAGCCTTGGGGGTGTTGAGTTGGCCGTCATGTGCCACGCGCGCGTGCGGGATACAAATGCATATTACACATGACGATTATGAGGCCAGTGACAGAGTGTCAGAGTTGGCATTGGGCACGGGCGCGTCACTTTGTGTGCTGCTGATCGGGGTGGCTGGTGCGCTGCGCAGGTTGACGGCGCGGATCACATCAATGGCGGCGAATGTCAGTTGGGAGGCCGATGGGGCCGCCATAAACAGCGGCTGCCAACTTGGGGCGAAAGAGGATTTGAACTGGCGCAGGCCCGATCCGCCGCCATAGGCATAGAACTGCGCGCGCAAGAAGCGCTCGATACGGGGTTTACCGGTGGGCATTGCAGGCGCGGCAGCGAGTGACAGGCGCGGCACGGCTGTTTTGGCCGCGCTTTCGATGGCGGTTTGCACCAGCAGATGCATGGTGCCGTCTGGCGCATCCGGAAGAACACGCATCAGATCCAGACACCATTCATGCGCGGTGGCGTGAAAGCTGACGAAGCCCTGCAGAATGCCGTCGCGGTAAGCAAGAAACACTTTTTGGCGGTGGATATAGCCTTCCTCAAAGCGGCCCATCGTAACACCGCGGGGCACGCCGTGTTGGTCTTCCCAAAGGGCAGAAACGCGGGCCATGTCTTGGAGCGGCAGATCGACGGTCTTGTCGCAAACCCGCACATCAGCCTTTTGCGCCTGACGCAATTTGCGGCGCAGCTGCCGGCGTGTTGGACCGTCTGTTGTGTGGCTTGAAGGCGTGAGGACGGCCTCGTCCGAGATATGCGCAACCGACCAGCCGGATTTGCGCGCATAAACGGCCTGACGGGCGCCGATCTTGTATTTGCAAGCGATGCGGTTTTGATCGCGGGCCGCTTTTCGCAGGACTGGCATCATGGCGCCAGGGTTGCCTTCGACCGGGTCAAACAAAGCCAACAAGGTCTGGCCAGTGCGGACTGTGCCACAAGAGCCTGTGGCGTAGGTCAGGATGGCGCCACCGTTTTGGCGGATGACGCCCAATTCGGCGCGCGACGCGGAAGATGGCGTGGACGCTTCAAACGGCACAAAAGTGTGGTTAGAACGACTGTGTTCGGTCCGCATTGGTTGCCAAACGCGGTGAAGTAACACGGCGGCGGCCAACAGCGCAGGCAGCGCATAATAGACCGCGCGGAAGGCCAAAACCGCGCAAAGTAATCCAGTCTCGGGATGCTGTGGCAGCAGCGCAATTAGCGTGAGTTCAAACGGGCCAACGCCACCGGGAGATCCGGAGAAAATGGCGGCGCCCAGAGCAATTAGAAAAACCGGTATCAGCGTGGCGAAGGGAAGGGCTGTTTCCGGTGGCAGCAACATCCAAAAGGCCAACGCGGCGAATCCCGTGTCCAGAATACACAGTGCCAGAAGCGTGCGCAGGGCCGACAAGGTTGGCAAGCTGAGCTTGCGGTTTTTGCTATTGAGGACGGGAAAGAAAAAGGCAATCAGGCAGACCACAGCGGCGGCGATCAAAATCACCAGTGGTAGAAAAGGTGGCACATGTGGTGTCGGCAACGCCAACGCGGCCAGTGAGATGGTGACTGCGAGTGTGCCCAAAAAAGTCACAGTGACAAAACCTGTCACCTTGGCTGCGTCTTTGGCAGATGTGTCGGGGTGCATGCGCCAGCGCACAAAGCCGCCGACAATTGCCCCAGCGCCGGTGGTCTGTCCAATTGCGATGGCCGTAGCGCCTTCTAGCATGGCCTCACGCTGTGGGTGGCGCATCTGGAAGTGACGGCGCGCGATGACATCATAGCGTGAAATGGCGAGAAAGCTTAGCAGAGTGGCTAAAAGTGCCACCATCCAATTGCCAACCGGAACCGACAGCACAGCAGCCCAAACTGCGGCGAGATCGAAGGTGCCAAGCCGCGACGACAGCATCCAAAGACAGGCGCCACCAAGCAGCACAGGCAAGGCATGGCGCGACAGAACACGCAAAAGTTTAGGACGGGCAGGGATCATGCTAACTCGAAACCGACAGGTGCCAATTGCACCTAAGCCAGAGTTACTCCGGCAGATGTTTCTGCAGGATTAACATGAGAGCCCCAAAAGGGAATTGTCGAAGCGACGCCAAAGACCGAGCGGTCACATTTGGCGTTCTAGGAAAAAACGCGCAGGCCGGAGCCTGCGCGCTAGATTTCGAATGCCGCCGGATCAAAGTTCCTGGAGCATCTGATATTTGGCTTCACCCATCATTTCCACGAGTTTGAGGCGTACGTGGGCCTCTGTGGTCAGGTCGCCAAGATAGCTCATGACTGCTTCAACCACGTCTTCGTCGCCCACTTCCTGAAGATCTTTCTTTACGAGCTCACGGCCGAAGGCGCGGGCTTGTTCAACAGTTTCACCTTTTTTGGCGGACGCCCAAACGGCCATAAACCGGTTGCGGCGCATGCGCGCGATGAATTCTTTTTGTTCATCTCTTGCAAATTTGGCTTCAAATGCGGCTTCGCGTTCATCAAAAGTGCTCATTTGCCCCTGTCCCTCCAGTGGATATTCCATGATTCACTTATGCGATTTGGGAGGTATTTTGGCAAGCATTGGCCCGCCGCTTGCGACAATCTCACCCATAGCTTAAGAGAGCGCCTAAATCCGGGACTCATCCCGCGTGAAAGGAACATCGCCATGGCCCGCGGCAAGAAAATCTATGAAGGCAAAGCCAAGATCCTGTTTGAAGGCCCAGAGCCCGGCACGATTGTGCAATACTTCAAGGACGACGCCACCGCGTTCAATGCCGAAAAACAAGATGTGATTGACGGCAAGGGCGCGTTGAACAACCGCCTGAGCGAGTATTTCATGACCGGGTTGAACCACATTGGCGTGCCGACCCACTTTCTGAAACGTCTGAACATGCGTGAACAGTTGGTGCGCAGCTGCGAGATCATTCCGTTGGAAGTGATTGTGCGCAACTATGCCGCTGGATCGATGTCCAAACGGTTGGGCATTGAAGAAGGCACGCAACTGCCGCGGCCGATTGTGGAATATTGCTACAAAGACGACAGTCTGGGTGACCCGTTGGTTTCTGAAGAGCACATCGCTGCGTTTGGCTGGGCCAGCCAGCAGGATATGGATGATATTCTGGGGCTTGCGCTGCGGGTGAACGATTTCATGAGCGGTGTGATGTATGGCGTCGGGATCAAGCTGGTGGATTTCAAAATTGAGATCGGCCGCGTCTATGAAGGGGATTTCCAGCGATTGGTTGTTGCGGATGAGATCAGCCCGGACAGCTGCCGCTTGTGGGATCTGGAAACTGGTCAGAAGCTGGACAAAGACGTGTTCCGCCGCGATCTGGGCAGTCTGACAGATGCCTATGCCGAAGTCGCACGGCGTCTGGGTGTGATGCCCAAGGGCACCGGCCCAAAGCCGACCTTGGTGAACTGAACAATTGACGCCTGTGCCCAAGATGGGCGCCGGTTTTGAATTATTGGAGCCTGTCACCGCAAACGTGACAACCAACCGGAGAGAGATCAAATGAAAGCCCGTGTGTATGTCATGCTGAAAAACGGTGTTTTGGACCCACAGGGTGAGGCCGTGCGTCACGCGCTTGGAAGCCTTGGCTTTGATGGTGTTGAGGGTGTGCGTCAGGGCAAAGTGATTGAGCTGGATCTGGCAGAAGGGTCCACCGAGGCCACCGTGACCGAGATGTGCGAGAAGCTTCTGGCCAACACGGTGATCGAAAGCTACCGGGTGGAGATGGGCTGATGAAAGCAGCGGTCATTGTTTTTCCGGGTTCCAACTGCGACCGCGATCTTGCGGTGGCCTTTGAGCAAGCTGGCGCAGATGTCACGATGGTTTGGCACAAAGACACGGCGTTGCCGGACGGCATAGACATTGTCGGCGTTCCGGGTGGCTTTAGTTTTGGCGACTATTTGCGCTGCGGCGCGATTGCGGCAAATTCCCCTATTTGTCAGTCTCTTATCGGTCATGCTGAACGTGGCGGCTATGCGTTGGGTGTTTGCAACGGTTTTCAAATCCTGACTGAGACGGGCCTTTTGCCTGGCGCGTTACGTCGCAATGCGGGGCTGAAGTATATCTGCCGCACGGTTGGTCTTAAGGTCACGACCGCGGACACCGCGTTTACGTCAGGCTATGGCGTCGGTGATGTGGTCAACGTGCCGATTGCGCATCATGACGGCAATTATTTTGCGACCGACGAGAAGCTGGCGCAGCTGCGGGACGAAGACCGGATTGCCTTTACCTATGAAGACAACCCGAATGGTTCGGTGGCCGACATAGCCGGTGTCGTGAGCAAGAACCGGCGCGTTCTGGGAATGATGCCGCATCCGGAAAGGGCAGCGGATGATGGCCATGGCGGCACTGACGGTGTGGCGATGTTCCGCGCGTTGATGGACCAGTTCGCCACAGCGTGACTTGAGCACAGCCTGCGCGGCACGTAAGCTGTGCGAATGACAGATGACAAGGCTTACGATCTCATGACCGCCCGGCCATTGTTGGCGACGTGGCTGACACGCGTGGCTTTGTTGCTGATCGTGGCAATTGCCGGTGTGACGATGTATGTCACCAACAGCTTTTTGACGGATCGTTTCACAGAAAATACCCGCAATCGGGCAGAGCTGCGGCTTGCGCTTTACTCGGGCAATCTTGTGAGCGAGTTGCGCCGCAATGCGATTGTGCCGCAGTTACTGGCCAAAGATCCGGCCTTGATTGGCGCGCTTAATTCCAGTGATTTTTCACGATCCACCGCGCGACTGATTTCTTTTGTCGATGAAATCGGTGCTGCATCGCTTTTGTTGCTGGATGAAACCGGCAGGACGGTTGCCGCAACGGACCGCACTCGGCTTGGTGCCAACTACCGCAGTTCAGAATTTTTTGTGAACGCGCAACGCTCCAACGTGACGCTTTTTACGCTGGCGGTCGACGAGGCTGGGGTGCACCGGTTTGTGTATTCCCGCAAGGTCGAAAACCTTGGCGGAACAATCGGCGTGATCGCAGTCGAGGTGGATTTGCGCAAGTTTGAGCGGACCTGGGCGGGAATTTCGGATGCGGTGTTTGTCACGGATAGCGAAGGCACCGTTGTACTGTCCACCGAGCCGCGTTGGCGTGGGTTGACCGAGGTTGAAGCCTTGGAGCGACAACCGGCGCAGGGTGCGATCGAAAGGGCGTTGCAGGTCACCAATGATTGGACCCAAGCGCCGGCGGACGCTTATTTTGCCGGCGAAGCAGTGATGCGGATGAGTTCGCGCATCCCGTTTCGCGGGTGGACGATGACGTCCTACACTACATATGCGAGTGTTCGCGAGAAGGTGAATGCGGTTTTGGCGCTGGAAGTGATGGGATTCGCCATGCTGATCGCATTGGTGTTTTATCTTTCGAGCCGAAAAAGTGCGTTGCGAATGGCGCTTGTTCAGCGGGAGTCGGTGGAACTTCGCGCATTGAACAGCCGCCTTCAGCGGGAAATAGCCGAGCGTGAACGTATGCAGTTGAGCCTGGAAGTGGCCGAACAGAGCCTTGCGCAGAGCTCAAAATTGGCCGCTTTGGGAGAGATGTCGGCAGCTGTCAGCCACGAGCTTAATCAACCGCTGGCGGCCATGCGAACATACCTTGCGGGCGCGCGTTTATTGGTCTCAAGAAACCGCCCCGATGAGGCGCTTTCCTCGTTTCAGCGCATCGATGATCTGATCTCACGCATGGGGGCGATCACTAAGCAGTTGAAGTCATACGCACGCAAGGGTGGGGATGAGTTTCGCCCTGTAAATATGGGTGATTCCGTGTTGTCGGCGTTGTCGATGATGGAACCGCAACTGCGACAACGTAAGGTCAAAATTAGTAAGATTGTACCGGATCAGCCGGTGCGCGTGATGGGGGATCAGGTCCGGATTGAACAGGTGATGATCAACCTGTTGCGCAACGCGTTGGATGCCACCGAAAGTGTGTCGGATCCAGAGATTGAAATCTTGCTTGCCGCAGGGGAAACTGCCACTCTAACCGTGCGGGATAATGGCGCTGGAATCAAAGACCTGGATAACCTTTTTGAGCCATTTTTTACAACCAAAGCACCCGGCGACGGAGTCGGTTTGGGCTTGGCAATTTCGTCAGGGATCATAAGTGACTTGGGCGGGCGGTTAACGGCCAGAAATGGTCAGTCCGTGGGCGCTGTATTTGAAGTGCAGTTGCCAATCTTGAATGAAGATATTGAAGCAGCGGAGTAATTACGCGTGGCACAGGGCATGAAGATCGCCATCGTTGATGACGAACAGGATATGCGCCAGTCGATCAGCCAGTGGCTGGCACTGTCGGGGTATGACACAGAAACATTTGCGAGCGCCGAAGATGCGCTCAAGAAGCTGGGGCCGGATTATCCGGGCATTGTGATCAGCGACATAAAGATGCCGGGTATGGACGGCATGCAGTTTCTTAAGAAGCTTATGGGCAGCGACAGTGCTTTGCCTGTGATTATGATCACCGGACATGGTGACGTGCCGATGGCCGTTGAGGCGATGCGCGTCGGTGCCTTTGATTTTCTGGAAAAGCCGTTTAACCCTGATCAGATGACTGCGCTGGCCAAAAAGGCCACAAATGCGCGTCGCTTGACGATGGATGCGCGGGCATTGCGCCGCGAATTGAGCGATGGCAGCCAGATCATGAACAAACTGATCGGTACGAGCCCGGTCATGGAGCGCCTGAAAGAGGATATTCTGGACCTTGGTCAAGCCGATGGTCACGTGTTGATTGACGGCGAAACAGGCACCGGTAAAACGCTGGTGGCGCATGCTTTGCACGCTGTTGGCAGCCGCGCCGGTAAGAAATTCGTTTTGGTGAGCTGTGCGGCCTTTGAAGAAGATGCTTTGTCCAAGCGGCTTTTTGGTCCGATGAATCCGGAAGACAGCCAATTGCCCGCCGTTGAAGAGGCGCGTGGTGGCACCTTGGTCCTGGAAGACATCGAAAGTCTGAGCGATACAGCCCAAGCCAAGCTTTTGAATGTGATCAACGAGCAGGGCACACCCGCTGAGACCCGAATCATCGCGATCTCAAATATGCAAGAACAGGACCGCACCTGCGAGGATGCGTTGCGGTCTGATCTATTCTACCGACTGGCCGCGCTGCGCATCACGGTGCCACCGCTGCGTCAGCGGGGGGAGGATATTCTGTCGCTGTTTACCCGCCTGTCGGAGCAGTTTTCCGATGAGTATGGCTGTGATGCGCCCAAAGTCAGCGCGCAGGAAGCCGCGCAGCTGTTGCAGGCGCCTTGGCCTGGAAACGTGCGTCAGTTGATCAATCTTGCGGAACGCGCCGTGTTGCAGTCCCGACGCGGCGGTGGAACAATTGCGTCGCTGCTGATGTCGGATCACGATGAGATGCAGCCTGTCATGACCACCGAAGGCAAGCCGCTTAAGGAATATGTCGAAGCGTTCGAACGCATGTTGATTGACAACACCATGCGCCGTCATCGCGGCTCGATCGCTGCAGTGATGGACGAGTTGCGTCTGCCGCGCCGGACACTGAACGAGAAGATGGCCAAATATGGCTTGGCGCGGGCGGACTATTTGTAAGAGTACTCGGCTTTGTGAAGAAACGAATGCCGCAGATCCAGTTGGACCAGCGGCATTTTCCTTGAAACAGGTATCTTAACCCTCCATTGTTTTTCCAAGCTTTGGTGAGGTGAAGAATGTATCGTGTTTTGATGTCTTTGACGGCGGCGATTTCTGTTATTGGCTATGCCGGTTCGGCGACGGCCGATGATGACGAAAAATTGGCAGACGATCCCACCAAAATCATCACAGTTGTCGGGGTAAGCTATTCCGACAAAGTGACGGTGTCAGGGTCGGTCGCGATTGGTCCGGTTTCCAAGATCAATGTCCGCGTGTCGGACACCGGAGAGTGGTCTGTTGGCGGGTCCTATTTGTTCTCGTTTGGCATTGTAAATGTTGCGGCGTCGCAGCGAGAGCTTAATTCCGGTGTCACCCAGACCCAGTATTCCATTGGAAGTTTTGCGCCACTGATCAACCCAAAAGATGACCCGAAAGGATGGCGGGTCTTTGCGGCCTTCGGGGTCAATTGTACTGAAGGCGTGATTGCCAATTCAGCTTTGGATATTGGCGGTCTGGATGGGCTAACGGTCACCAGCCGTGGTGGCTACATTGGGGCAATGGCCCTCAAGCCTTTGTCTGATGCGATCACTTTCAAAGGGGTCGCCATGGTGTCGCGTGGAAGCAATAATTACGAAGGCTACGGAGTCGGGGGAGGTCTGACATTCAATCTGTCGGATCGGGACACAATAAATGTAATGGCGTTTTACTCGGACAACAGTTTCGGTCAGAACGACAGCTTTAATATCGGGTACCGCCGCGAGTTCTAAAGTGTGGCACCACACGCCCAAAGAGGCGTTTTTCATCGGGACATAGATTTAAGTTATGACATTGAATATCGCCGCCGAAGGCTTTTTGTTCGACATGGACGGCCTGCTTTTGGACACGGAACGGCTGTTTCTTCGCGCGTTTCTGACAATGACTACGGATTTGGGCATCGCGGCAGCCAAGGCCGAGGCATTTTTTGTGACGTTGGTGGGGACTTCGAGTGCGGTGACAACATCGCGTTTGTCCGCGTTTTTGCCAGAAGGTGTCGATATTGCTGAATTTGATGCCGAGTGGCGGGATCTGCATCTTCAAAACGTGGCCCAAGGCGTGCCGCTTAAGCCACACGCGCGTGAGATTGTGGATGCAATCAAGGCGCGTGGTTTGCCGGTGGCAGTGGTCACCTCGACGCGCGCACAGCCTGCGCGTCATCATCTGGAGCAGGCCGAGTTGTGGTCGTTGTTTGACGCCGTCATCGCCGGTGATGAGGTCACAGCCAACAAACCCGATCCCGAGCCCTATCTGGCCGGCGCGCGTCGTCTTGGGCTGGCCGCATCGTCTTGCATCGCATTTGAAGACAGCGATCTGGGCACCACTGCGGCTGTGCGGGCAGGGTGCCATACGTTTCAAATTCCGGACCTGCGTTCGGCAGATGTGCCTTTGCCGGATCTGGGACAGACGATCGCCCGCGATCTTGGGCAAGCTGGTGAAGACATTGGTTTACTAGATGGGTGTCTCCGCAAATAGTTTTGGGATGAGAAAACCTGTATTTCGCCCCGGTTAGGACTTCGGTCGGCTTTGCGGGATAAAGCGCTATTTCGCTGCGGCTGCGCCAATGTCGGGTTTCAAACTAACGCGCTCTCAACGCATCCAGCATCGGGCAATCGCTTAGTCCCTTCGTGCAGTTTGCGACCAGCTCAGCCAAAGCACTCTCAAGCTGTTGAAGCTCTGCCAGCTTCGCCTGCACATTGAATAGATGCTTGCGCCCAAGTTGCTCGACCGTCTCACACGCGTCTGATGGGGCATTAGCCAAATGGCGGAGCGCAACGGCGTCGCTTATTGAGAACCCCAAATCACGGCTTCGCTTGATAAACCGGAGTTCAGATATTTCAGCATCTGTATAGGTTCGCCGCCCAGACGCGGTCCTTCCTGCTGTAGATATGATCCCCTCACGCTCATAGTAACGGATTGTCTCTATTGAGACGCCACTAAGGCGGGATGCCTCACCAATTGCAATCATGTGATCGAACTCCACTTGCTTCTGTAGTGGCTACAGGATGCATAACTTCTCGCATGATGTCGAATACTGAAAATCTTGAAGATGATGCCAAAGGGCCGAACAGGCTACTGATTGGCGGCGCTGGCTTCCTTGCTTTGCTAAGCGCATCCTGCTGCGTTTTGCCAATTGGTCTTTCAATCATAGGGTTGGGTGGAACATGGCTTGTCATGCTCGGGCCATTTGTCGAGTATCGGGTCGAGTTACTGGTTGTCGTAGGATTGGTGCTGGCTTGGGGATGGGTTCGCCTTTGGAGGCGTTGGAAATGCGCGAGTCGCAGACGTTCAACCGTTGTCATTCTTGGCTTCACAACGCTGGCCTTTTTTCTTGCCGCCAGTTCCCCCCTCTGGGAAGAAGACGCGGCGCGAGCGATGTTTGCTTTTTTTAGACAAAATCGATGAGGGCCTGATGCCGATAATTTCAGGATTTCTACCACTCATGGGATACACGCAATGGCGACGCAAATAATCAATGTGAACCTTCAATCCACAATCACATGCCCCGAATGCGGTCACGTTGCGGAGGAGACTATGCCGACCGATGCGTGCCAGTGGTTCTATGAATGCAAGTCCTGTCACACGGTTTTGAAACCGCTTGAAGGAGATTGCTGCGTTTATTGTTCTTACGCGACTGTGCCGTGCCCTCCGATACAGGAAGGCAAGTCCTGCTGCGCATAGCTGCCGTTAGGGAGTTCGCAGTAAGTAGTAAAATGGGCTCAAAGTGAATATTCGCTGCGGTCGTTCCAAAGTCCGCTTTCGAGAGTGCTTGGACCGACACGACGTGCGGACATGGCCTAATAGATCGTGGTTTAACAACGCCAGCCTGGCGGTTGGTCGATTCCCCATTGTGTTTTCCACAGGGGTGCCTTTATGTAGAGGAGTCGGATTGCGCACCAGATGCGCTCCGAATGAGTTTCGCTGATCAGTGTGCGTTACGAGCCCTTTAGACCAATATAGCGTCACAGGGCGACCGCCTGATTAGACCGATTGGGTCCGGGAAGCCGGACCAGATAAGACGCCCCTTTTCGGGCTTAGAACAGGCGTTGGCGTGGCACGGCCCGCAACGTCGGAGAAGAAACGCGATGAAGCGCGCGACGATATTTAAAGACCGAGCAGAGGCCGCCCGCGGCCCCCTCGGCCGCGCGCATCCCCTCGCTCAAACAAGACACCCCCGACAATCCCTTAACCTCGGTCCCCCGGGACGCGGGCGATTGCGGCGGTGCGAATGGACAACATGCCAAAGAAAATGCTTATCGATGCCACCCACGCGGAAGAGACCCGCGTTGTTGTGGTTGATGGAAACAAGGTCGAGGAATTTGACTTTGAATCGGAAAACAAACGCCAGCTAGCTGGCAACATATATCTCGCAAAAGTTACACGGGTAGAGCCATCGCTTCAGGCGGCCTTTGTGGACTATGGTGGAAACCGCCACGGTTTTCTTGCGTTCTCGGAAATCCATCCGGATTATTACCAGATCCCAGTTGCGGACCGTGAGGCGCTGCTTGAAGAAGAGCGCGCCTATGCCGAGTCTTTGAAGGCTCGCGACGAGGAAGACGATAAACCAAAGAAAACACGCTCGCGCAGCCGGTCTCGGACGCGCAAGAAAACAGACGAGGCCGCAGTCGCGGACGGGTCTGCAGAGGGTGTGTCTGAGGCTACTGAAACGGATGATGCAGCTGCGGTGCAATCTGAGAGCGGTGCTGATGAAATCTCCGGTATGGAGACCATTGATCTGACATCTGACGCTGAGGAAAACGGCGCGGAAGAGGCCGTGGCCGACGCTGAGGTGGTAGAGGCCCCTGAGGCGGCTGAAGAGGCCCCGGCCGAGATCGCGGAAGCGGATGAAAGCGCAGCAGATGAAAGCGCGCCGGAGCCTGAGGTGGTTGCCGAGGTTGAGGTTTCTGAGGACGCAGCCGCGGCCAAGGATGACGACGCCAAGGGTGACGATGCCAAAGGCGACGAGGACAAAGGTCCTAAGACGATTGCGGCATCAACCGAAGGCGAAGACGCCAAAATCAGTATGGATCCGGAGACCGGAGAGGAAACTGAGGTTGAAGCTGAGGCGCCTGTAAAGGCTGAAGCTGAGGCTGAAGCGCAACCTGCTGATGAGGCCGTGGTTGAGGCGGACGTATCTGAGGAAACTGCAGAGGCGCCAGAAGATGCTGCGCCCGCAGAAGAGACTGCTGAAACGACGGCTGAAGAGACCGCGGACGCGTCTGCCCAGGAAACGTCCACTGAGGAGGCGGATGCCGGCAGCGATGAAAGCAGCGACGAGGAAGACGACGGCAAACGCACACGTAAGCGTCGGTCGCGCAGCCGGTCCAAGCGGTCCAACGCAGCGGAAAAAGACGAAAGCATCGAGTCGGTCGCAGACGACGACGACAGCGAGGACATTCGTCCGCCGCGCAAGCCGCGTGCCCGTCGTTACAAGATCCAAGAAGTTGTCAAAGTGCGCCAGATCATGTTGGTGCAGGTTGTCAAAGAAGAGCGCGGCAACAAAGGCGCTGCCCTGACGACGTACCTGTCGCTGGCGGGTCGCTATTGCGTGCTTATGCCCAACACCGCACGCGGTGGTGGCATTTCACGCAAAATCACCAACGCACCCGACCGTAAGAAACTCAAGGAAATCGCGACCGAGATCGACGTGCCAACCGGCGCCGGTTTGATTGTGCGCACGGCAGGGGCCAAGCGTACCAAATCCGAGATCAAGCGTGATTATGAATACCTGCAACGCATGTGGGAGCAGATCCGTGAGCTGACGCTGAAATCCATTGCGCCTGCAAAAATCTATGAAGAAGGCGACCTGATCAAACGGTCGATTCGTGACTTGTATTCGCGCGAAATCGACGAAGTTCTGGTGGAAGGCGAGCGCGGTTACCGCATCGCCAAGGACTTCATGAAAATGATCATGCCGTCCCACGCAAAGAACGTTAAACAGTATCAAGAAACACTGCCTCTGTTTGCGCGCTATCAGGTGGAAACCTATCTGGGCGGGATGTTCAACCCGACCGTGCAGCTGAAATCCGGTGGCTACATCGTGATCGGTGTGACAGAAGCGCTGGTTGCTATTGACGTGAACTCTGGTCGTGCCACCAAAGAAGGCTCGATTGAGGAAACTGCGACCAAAACCAACCTTGAGGCCGCCGAAGAAGTGGCGCGTCAATTGCGTTTGCGCGATCTCGCCGGTTTGATCGTGATCGACTTTATCGACATGGACGAGCGCAAAAACAACGCCGCCGTTGAGAAACGGATGAAAGACAAGCTCAAGACTGATCGTGCGCGCATCCAAGTGGGCCGTATCTCGGGCTTCGGTCTGATGGAAATGAGCCGTCAGCGTCTGCGTCCCGGCATGATCGAGGCCACCACACAACCGTGTGCGCATTGCCACGGCACAGGTTTGATCCGTTCGGACGACAACCTTGCGCTGTCGATCCTGCGTCAGATCGAAGAGGAAGGCACCCGCGGCCGGTCTCGTGAGGTTCTGGTCAAAGCGCCTGTGTCGATTGCAAACTATCTGATGAATGCCAAGCGCGAACATGTCGCTCAGATTGAGGCCCGGTATGGTCTGTCTGTGCGCATCGAAAGTGATCCGCATCTGATCTCGCCGGACTTCTCGATTGAGAAATTCAAGACAGCGACCCGTGTTGTGGTTGAAGCAATGCCGGTTGTGTCCGTTGACACATCGATCATGGACGAGATCGACAGTGCCGTGGATGTCGTCGAAGGCGAAGCGGTTGAGGTGACCAACGACGAAGCCGCGCCAGAGGCCGGGCCAGAAGCCGGTGACGAAGAGAACAAACCCAAGAAGCGCCGTCGTCGTCGTCGTCGCCGGAAGTCTACAGGCACTGGCGAGAACGGTGAGGCAGGTGACACTGACGCGTCAGCAGCGGATGGTGCTGACAACGCAGACGCCAGTGGTGACGAGACGCCGAGCGACGAGAGTGAAGCTCAGACAACCGAGGATGGCGCAGAGCAATCTGAGGCGGAAGAAAAGCCCAAGAAGACACGCTCGCGCAGTCGTTCCCGTAGCCGGCCACGGTCCAAGAAAGTGACGGATGACACTGTATCTGAGGCGGATCAAACGCCGGCCGAACCTGTGGAAGGTGAAGTTGAGGCTGTTGCTGAGGCACCTGCGGAAGCAAGCGCTGAACCTGCTGCACCCGTGGCTGAAGAGACCGTAGTCACGGAAACCCGTGTCGAGGACGCCCCACAGGCTGAAGACGCAGTTGCAGCTGAGCCGGTTTTGGAAACAGCGACTGCAGAGGTTGAGGTTGTTGCGGCCGTCCAAGAGCCGGTTGCGGTTCCTGAGCCTGCGGCACCGCCGAAGCCCAAGCGTCGGGGCTGGTGGTCGCGCTAAGCGATTATTGATACACTAAAAAACGCCGGGCGATTTGCCCGGCGTTTTTGTTTTGGCGGTCTGTGTCAGCCTTTGACGATGACAAATTCCAGAGTTCCGGAGTTTTCGGTCATGCCTTGCATTTCATGCCCCGCCTCGTTGCAGAAATGCGGCACGTCAACAATGGCGGCGGGATCATCCGCGAGCAGGCGAATTCTTGTGCCACTGGCAAGCGGCATCATGCGCTTACGTAGGCGCAGAACGGGCAGGGGGCACAGCAAGCCGATGGCGTCGATTTCGTGATCCATGTCATTTACTTAGGCGGGCTGCGGATTACTGTCCACAGAGTTGTGACTTTGCTTGGCGTGACGTTGGCAAAGCGATGGGGTAAGGCTGAGACATGTTTGGAATCGACGTCATAGATGCGGGCCTGTTGCCCGCCATGTTGGTCGCGCTGTTTGCTGGCGTGATCTCATTTCTTAGCCCCTGCGTTCTGCCGATTGTGCCGCCATATCTGGCGTATATGAGCGGGGTGAGCGTTAGCGAGTTGCACGAAGAGAAAGCTGCGTCGCGCAAAGCAACGTTGACGGCTTTGTTTTTTGTGCTTGGCCTGTCCACGGTGTTTCTGTTCTTGGGATTCACCGCGTCGGTATTCGGTGCGTTCTTTTTGCAAAACCAACAGGTATTCAACACGGTCGCGGGTCTATTGGTGATGCTTTTTGGGGCGCATTTTGTTGGGGCTATCCGTATCCCGTTTCTGTTGAAGGAGGCCCGCGTCGACGCCGGCGATCGCGGTGGGGATGCGTTTGGTGCTTATCTTTTGGGATTGGCGTTTGCGTTTGGATGGACCCCCTGCATCGGCCCGATCCTGGGCGCGGTGCTGTCGATGGCCGCGAGCGAAGGCAATCTGGCGCGTGGCACAATTCTGTTGGGAGTCTATGCGATTGGCCTTGGCGTGCCTTTCATTCTTGTGGCGGCCTTTATGCACCGCTTGAGCGGGTTTATGACCTGGATGAAGCGCCATATGGAGCAGGTTGAGAAAATTATGGGCCTGCTATTGTGGACCATTGGCCTGTTGATGCTGACCGGTGGCTTCTCCAGTTTTTCATATTGGCTTTTGGAGACCTTTCCGGCGCTGGCAACCGTGGGATAGGGCTTAATTTTGTCGGATTGGCGGGTTAGGGTCTCGCCAAGGAGACAGAGCGAGATATGGGCAAGAGCAGCCACAGTGCGGTGCGAAAGCGTCGGGTGTTTTACATCCCGGGATATGACCCGATCCACCCGCGGCGATATCGCGAACTCTATCGTAAGGAAGGCGCTTCACAGGCGGAGATTTCCGGCTATGACGTCGCCTTGTCCGCCAAGGTGGCGGGCGACGGTCCATATGGGTGGCACGTGGCCGCAATCATCGAGGACGCGCAGGTTCACTCAGATTTTGAAGTGCTGGTGTGGTCTGACATCGTGCGCGACAGTATGGATCAGGGGATACTTGGCACCTACGGGCAACTGATCCGGACGGCGGTAACCTATATCGGGTCCGGCGCGTTGTGGCGGTTGATGAAGTTGCGAAAAGGCCCTGTGATTGCTGCGCTTTATCCGGTGTTATTCCTGTTGGTTCAGCTCGGTGTGGCCTTGTTGGTGGCGTGGGGTATTGGTGCGCTTATCGGAATTTGGTTGCCTGACTGGGTCGGCCTGGCTGGATTGGCGGTGGTCCCGCCGATTTTGAATTGGTTCCGAAAAAAAGACGGCAAATTCTTCGCCTACTACTTGATGCATGACTACGCTTATTCAGCCCAATCAAAGGGCGAAGATCCCCCAGAGCTTGCCGCGCGCATGGCTGAATTTACGGACAGGATTGCGGCGGCGTTAGAAGACGACGTAGACGAGGTGCTGGTGGTTGGTCATTCCAGTGGTGCGCATTTGGCGGTGTCCATTCTGGCTGATTTGATCCGCGACGGACGGGTATCGTCAGGCGGGCCGTCATTGGGGTTTCTGTCGCTGGGTCAAGTGGTGCCGATGGTGTCGTTTTTGCCTAAAGCCCATCGTTTGCGCCGCGATCTCGCGTTTCTGTGTCAACGAGATGAACTGACTTGGGTGGATGTGACTGCGCCGGGCGACGGGTGTGCCTTTGCGCTGTGTGATCCGGTCAGCGTCAGTGGTGTTGCGCCCGAAACTGGCAAACGCTGGCCGTTGGTGGTCTCAGCAGCTTTCACGCAGACCTTATCAGAGGCGCGTTGGGCGGAGTTGCGGTGGCGTTTTTTCCGGCTGCATTTTCAATATATGTGCGCGTTTGACCGACCCGGAGATTATGATTATTTCAGCATCACCGCAGGCCCAAAAACGTTGGCTGAGCGGTATGAGGGTCGTGGCCCGTCAAAGTCGCGCATTGAGCATCCGGTGAACAAATTTTCGCAGGTGGAACCATGAGCGAGAGCGGGCAAAAGCACCCTCCGAAGCCGCCGGCGAGGCCGGATAGAGTGTCGCTTCGTCAATATGTAACGCTGTTTCGCAAAGACATTCTGTCGGCGCAACCTCAGCGGCTTTATCGGGCATGGATGGCTGAGTTCAAGACACCATTTTTCCGCTCGTTCATGATCAATCAGCCGGATTTGGTGAAGACGGTTTTAAAGGATCGGCCGGAGGAGTTTCCAAAGTCCGAACGGGTGACCGAAGGTTTGCGTCCGCTGTTGGGAAATTCGGTGTTTGTCAGCAACGGCGAGGTGTGGAAGCGGCAACGGCGCATCATTGATCCAGCATTTGAAGGTGGACGGTTGAGAGACACCTATCCGGCGATGTTGGCGGCGGCTGAGGCTGCTGTGGCGCGGTTGGGCGAGCGGGCGGGCGACGTGGTGGAGATTGAGGAAGAGACGTCTCATGCGGCGGCGGATGTGATTTTTCGCACGTTGTTTTCTATTCCGATCGAGCATCACGTTGCCCGCCGTGTCTTTGACCAATTCAAAATCTACCAACGCAGCCAACCCATTGTGAACATTGCTGCTTTTGTGCCAATTCCAAAGTGGTTTCCGAGGTTTTTCAAGCGGGACACCAAACAATCCGCAAAGATGATCAATCATTTGATCCGGCAGTTGACCGAAGACCGCATGAAGGCGATTGAAGCGGGCACCGCGCCGGACGACCTCGCCACGAAGATAATGACAACCGAAGACCCTGTGACTGGAAATCGGTTCGATACGGATGAAATGATTGACCAGGTGGCGATATTTTTTCTCGCCGGACATGAGACCAGTGCCAGCGCGTTGGCGTGGGCGCTGTATCTGATGGCGACACATCCAGAGTGGCAGGAAAAAGTTGCGTCAGAAGCTCAGGATTTTGGAGGGGAATTCTCTGATGTGTCGCGGCTGCGTATCAGTCGCGACGTGTTTCGCGAAACATTGCGGCTGTATCCGCCGGTTCCGATGATGGTGCGGCAAGCGGGGTGTCCGCAGACCTTTCGGGAAAGAGCGGTTCCTAAAGGGTCGCAGGTGGTTGTGTCGCCATGGCATCTGCATCGCCACGAGCGGCTATGGGACAATCCCGACGGGTTTGATCCGGCACGATGGGAGACGGAGAACGGCAAGGTATGTGCGCGGGAGGCGTATATTCCGTTTTCGACCGGCGCGCGCGTCTGCACGGGCGCCGGATTTGCCATGGTTGAGGGGCCGTTGATCCTGTCGCTGATCCTGAAACGTTTCAAGGTTCAACCGGTTGGGCCGGAACCGGTGCCAGTCGCGCATCTGACGGTGCGGTCCAAAGATGGCATCAAGCTGCGACTTCAACGGCGATAATGTGTGTGTGCGAACACTGAGGTCGTGACAGTCAGGCGACGGTTGGCTCTTTGGCAACGCTGTTCAACCAGTCGGCCCAACTCAACCGCCAGTCGCCTTCGAAGGTCGTGGCACCTTCAAAAATATCTGCGTCCGCGTCACGGTCAGCAAAGCTGAGTTTAAACCGCAGCTGGTCCTCGGCCAGTGCGAACTCTGGTGGGGAGGGCAGCTTTGTTGCGATCAACTCTGTTTGGCTCCAATCCGACGATGCGTCGGCCACAACACAGCAGGCGTGCGGCGCGTCGCGCAGCGATGTTCGCGGCTGGCGGCCAAAGATTTGCAATTCCGGTGATATCAACGTCAGGCTTTGGATGTGGGGCGCGATTTTTGCAGTGGGTTTTGTCAAGGAGGACAGCCATTTCAGGGCCACCATCGTTCCATTTCCGATAGCTGCGATGTGCAACGGAGCGGTTTGCGCTCCCATGGTCGAGATCATCTCGGACAAATCGTTGACGCGCGGGGCAAACCGCTCTTTGCCGTTCGGATTCCAAAGGCGGCGCCAAGCCACTTTGGCCACCGGATGAGACGCGGCGGCAAGGGCGGCATAGATTTTTTCTTCTCCCGCAAAGTCGCGCGCGCGCTCGCTGGCCGTGAGTGGCATGATGAGTACCACTGGTGCGTTGCCCGGTTTTGAGGATTGAACTGGGTGACTTAAGATAGCGTGTCGCGTTTCTGCGATAATTACCGAAGCCTCAGCGGGCGAATGGGCAAGGACGGTCATTTCTATTGTCCTGTCGAGTTGAGTAGATCTGCTCCGGCTTAACGGAGCGGGAAACGAAAGCGCCGACCCGTGAGGTCGGCGCCAGCCTTGATTTCCGTGAGTGATCAGACAGGTCTGTCTGGATCCGCAAGTCCGCCAAGGCTAACGGGTGCGGAGATCAGAGCCGCCCTAGGGGGAGGGAGGGAGGGAGGGACGACCCTGATCAACCTTGGCAAAGGACAGCAATGCGTCCTTGCATGATCTTCAAATAGGGTTTGATACGTCGATTCAATTGAGAGTTTTTCACGTTTGTTTGTGTATTTCTGCCAAACGGCAAAAGTTCGCGAGGAAAATGACAAAGAGGCAATAAATCGCCTAAAAAATTGGGATTCAGGCGACAAAAATCGCCGCCTACGTTTGACCGATACTCCATTCAATCCGGCTTTGGTCTTTCATGTAGCGGCGGGTTGACCTCTTGGACTGGCTGCCGCCTAATCAGTTCAAATTTTCAGGGGCAAATATGCGGTTCTTTTTTCAGGTGCTGGCTGAAGCGTTTAGCGAGTTTCAACGCAAAGGCGGGTTTGTACGCAGTTCGCATTTGGCGCTGTCGTTCATGTTTGCCTTGTTCCCGTTTTGCATTTTTGCCCTGTCGTTGGCGGCAGTGTTCAGTCGCGCTGCGGATGTGGACCTTTTGATCGATTTTGTGCTTGGGTATTGGCCGCCGGAAATCGTCAGCCCAATCGAACGGGAATTGCGTGCCGTTTTGCAATCAGGGGCGGGGTCTTTGACGTTTGGCGCCCTGCTGTCGATCGTGTTTGCCACCAATGGCGTTGATGCGGTGCGTGTTGTGGTCACCGAAGCCTATCGCGACACCGATCCGCGACCATTCTGGCGCGTGCGCCTCTTGGCGCTGTTGTTTGTGGTGGTTGGCACAGTTTTGATCCTGTCGACGGGCATGCTGAGCGTGGGGATTCCATTGGTCTTGCTGTATTTTGAGGACGTGGTGCCTTGGTTGACCCAGTCGATTTTGAGCAACGATCAGTTTCGGAGTGCGCTCACCATTGGTCTCTTACTCTTCTTTCTTTATGCCTGCCATCGCTGGCTACCGGGTGTGAAACATCGCTTTCGGGATGTGGCACCGGGTGTTGTTCTGACGGTTTTGTTGTGGAGTGGCGCGTCTAAGGGATTTGCATTCTACATCAGCAACTTTTCAACCTATTCCGTGACCTATGCCGGATTGGCTGGGATAATGTCGGTATTGGTTTTTCTGTATGTGATGAGCGCGATCTTTGTGTTGGGCGCCGAGTTTAACGGCCGCTTAATGGTGCGTCGCCACGCTGATGAGACGTCACAGCACAGGGGCAAACAGGC
The DNA here is from genome assembly GCF_001292625.1 of Shimia sp. SK013. GTDB lineage: Bacteria > Pseudomonadota > Alphaproteobacteria > Rhodobacterales > Rhodobacteraceae > Shimia. Next base: position 382,549 of record NZ_LAJH01000009.1, on the reverse strand, counting down.
GGGCGACGGGTGACAGGACCCGCACCCACAGTGGTTGCTGATGCAGCGGTGTTGTAAGTTTGAGGCTGCGCGAAAAATCGTCTTCAAACATGATTTCAAGGTCGCGGGCGGCAACTGTGTCAAACAAAATGGCAGTCTGTTCAAAATTCAACTGACAGGACCGATTGTCGAGGTTGAGTGTGCCAACGGAGGCAATTGTGTCATCCACAAGCACGCATTTCTGATGCATGAAACCTTGTTCATAGGTGTAAAAAGAGACGCCTGATGCGCGCAGCTCATCAAAGAATGCAAAGGCCGCCAGCCATGTGATCCAGTGGTCGGCTTTGGCGGGCAGAAGGATGCGTACGTCGATTCCCTTGAGGGCCGCCAGATGCAATGCCGAGACGATGTCGGCATCTGGTACGAAATAAGGCGAGGCAATCCACAGCCGTTCTTGGGCGGCGGTAATACAGCCATTGAAGTAAAGGCTGCCGGTGTCCATCTTGTCGGCGGGACCTGCGGCCAGGATCAGCCCGTCCTGATCGGCAGGTTGAACATCCATAACCCAGTTTAAGTCATCGATCAGGCTTTCTTGCGCCGCCCAATGCCAGTCTTCTGCGAAGATCAGTTGGAGTTGTTGCACCAAAGGACCCTTAATACGGCAATGGGTGTCACGCCATGGGCCGAAGGCTTCGTCGAGCCCCATGTATTCTTCTCCGACGTTCAGGCCGCCTGTAAAACCTACGTCTCCATCAACCACCAAAGTCTTGCGATGGTTGCGGAAATTAACCTGGAACCGTTTGGTGGGCCCACGCAATGCGTTGGTATCCAACATGCGAACGCCGGCATCCGTCAAACGTTTGATATAGGAGCGGGTCAGGCGGCTGCACCCTACTGAATCATAGAGAAAGCGGACCGATACGCCCCGTTCACGTGCCGCGAGCAGGCGGTCAGCGAGAGCTTGTCCGGATGTGTCGTCGCGTACAATATAGAACTGGACCAAAATGTAATTCTCGGCGGCTTCAATTGCCGCATGGATGGCGCCAAAGGTTTCATCTCCATCGATCAGCAAATCGAACTTGTTGCCTGAAATGACAGGACTGGCGGCAATGGTTTCAAAAAACTTGGCATCTGCGTTCTGGGCGGCGGGTTTGGGAGGGAAATCAAGCCGTGTGGCTTCAATCCTAGCGGCGAGTTCTTTGCTGTCCCGTCGGGCCGTGACGTAGCCCCTGACTTTGGAATGGCCAAGAAACAGGTATGCAAAGACCGCGATGTAGGGCGCTGCAATTAGGAAAACAACCCAGGCCACTGCGCCTTGGGGCGTGCGTGATTGGGACAAGGCGCGAAAGGCAAACAGAACAGCAAGCCCTTCTAAAAGAATTAAAAAAACGAGTGAAATCGAAACAGTCATAAATGGTCCGCCACGTACTATTACGGGTAAGAGAGCGCTTTTCGCGGTAGTGATGCGTCGATAGTGTTACGCGAATTTCGGGGAGAGGAAAGTTTTATGAAAACGATCGACGCATTGTTTGACGCCCGCAGTCGGGAGTTTTCGGCGCAGGACTTCCTTGTTGTGCCATCTGATGCGGGACGCGCGTATTATCCGGATGGGGTAAACTGGAGCTACGGCGAGGTTGCAGCGCAAGTTGATGCGCTGTGCGGAGCCTTGAGGTCCGCGGGATATGGGCATGGTCACCGGATCGCGGTTTTGCTGGGCAATCGGCCTGAAATGATGGTGTGGAAGCTGGCCTTGGCGCGGTCGGGGATTTCGTGGGTGCCGGTCAATCCGGACTATCGCCCCGCCGAGGTCGCCTATTTGCTGCAAGACAGCCAGTCAGTGCTGGCGATTTCAACGCGGGAGTTGCGCGACTTGATGGATGCCGGCGTGGCGGAGGCGGGATTGACTGTGCCGGTTGTCGTGATTGGTGATGGAGCGGCGTTTCCGACCGCTGCCTATGCGCCACCAAAAGCCGACCAATCGGTCACCCGCGAAACAGAAGCCAGTCTGATCTACACGTCCGGTACCACGGGGCGGCCAAAGGGCTGTATCCTGAGCCACGGATATGAAGTCGAGATGGGCCAGTGGTATGCGGGACGCGGCGGATTGATCCGGTTTGAGGCGGGCGTGACGCGGGTCTATTGCCCGCTGCCGTTGTTTCATGTCAACGCGGCGATCCTGTTGTTTTTGGCTGTCGTTGAGAGCGGGTCTGCGCAGATCATGCCGGAGCGTTTCAGCGCCCGGTCGTGGTGGCGCGAGATTGTCGAAACCGGTGCGACGGCTGCGCACTATCTTGGCATTGTCATTCCCGCGCTGATGAACAGAGAGCCGGATGAATATGAAAAGAAACATAAAATTCAGTTCGCGGTTGGCGCAGGTGTCGAGCCGACATTGCATCGCCCCTTTGAAGAACGGTTTGGATTTCCGCTGATTGAGGTTTGGGGCATGTCAGAGATGTGCCGGATCCTAGGTGATTATGAGGAGCCCCGCAGCATCGACACGCGTGCAATTGGCCGACCAATGCCGGGGCTTGAAGTGCGGGTTGTGGATGGCGATGACAATGAGGTTGCGCGCGGGATGCCTGGTGAGATGGTCATTCGTTACAGTGCGGAGACCCCGCGCAGGGGCGCCTTTTCCGGCTATTTGAATCTGCCGGAAGTGACCGAGGAGGCGTGGAAGGGCGGATGGTTTCATACCGGCGATACGGTAACGATGGACGACACGGATATGATTTGTTTTGTGGATCGCAAGAAGAACATCATTCGCCGGTCGGGTGAAAACATTGCCGCTGCCGAGATTGAGGCGTGTTTGCAGGAACATCCCAATGTGGAACGTGTCGCCGTGATCGCGGTGCACGATGACATGCGCGACGAAGAGGTCATGGCCTGTGTGCAATGTATTCACAACGACGATGGGGCGGCTGCGCAAGCGCTATATGACCATTGTTTTGCGCGGTTGGCTTATTACAAGGCGCCTGGATGGCTGCGGTTTGTGCCTGAGGTGCCGGTGACCGGCACACAGAAGGTACAGAAACACGCGATGTTTGCGGAAGGTGAAGACCCGACCGCTGAGGCGCATGATTTCCGGCATTTGAAGAAACGGGGCTAACGCCGCCTACTTTTCAGGTGATCAACCAAAATGGGCCAAGCTTTGGAAGTCAAAGCCTGGCCCGAATTTGTTGTGTGCTTTTCGTTAGCGCTTAAGCGCGACGACGGCGGCTGCCACGACGACCACCACGGCCACCAGCCTCTCCATCCGCTGACGGTGGCTTGTTGGTGCGGATCCATTGCGAGCCAGAGTCGTCGTTGTTGGTCAGGAAGTTGGCGGCGCGGATGGCCTCCATTTCCTTACCTGCGCGGGATTTGGTCGAACCGATGCCAAACAGGCGGCAGATGGTTTCGTCGTCCATACCGTCGGGGATCACGATGCCCGCTGCTTCGATTTCGGCGCGCTTTTCGGCCAGTTTCTTTGGACCAACGGGAATGGCAACCGGGTTCATGATGGCGGAAGTCATGCCAGCGCCCATGGCCATCGGTAGGAAGGCGTTATTGATGCCGTGGCGGTTGGGCAGGCCAAAGGAGATATTGGACGCGCCACAGGTGGTGTTTACACCGAGCTCTTCGCGCAGGCGGCGCACAAGGGTGAAGACCTGAAGCCCGGCGGTGCCCATGGCGCCAATCGGCATCACCAGCGGGTCAACCACGATGTCATGCGCGGGAATGCCGAAATCCGCGGCGCGTTCGACGATCTTTTTGGCGACAGCAAAACGCACGTCGGGATCTTCGGAGATGCCTGTGTCGTCGTTGGAAATCGCGACAACAGGTACGTTGTATTTTTTGACCAGCGGCAAAACCAGCTCAAGGCGTTCCTCTTCGCCTGTGACCGAGTTCAGCAGCGGGCGGCCTTCGGCAGCAGCGAGGCCATTTTCCAGCGCGCCGGGGACCGAACTGTCGATGCAGAGCGGGCAGTCGGTGACTTCCTGCACTTTTTCGATCAGTTGGCGCATCAAGGTTGGCTCAACAAAGTTGTTGTCTGCATAACGGGGGTCTTCGGCCATTTTGTTGGAGAAAACCGCGCCGGAGTTGATGTCGAGCACGGTCGCGCCAGCGGCAACCTGTGCGATGGCATCGGCTTGCACTCGGGTGAAATCTCCGGCTTCCAGCTCGGCGTTGAGGATTTTTCGACCGGTTGGGTTGATGCGCTCCCCGATCACGGTGAAAGGCTGATCAAAGCCCATCACCGCGGTTTTGGTTTTGGATTCAATAATTGTGCGGGTCATGCGCGGTCCTTAGTTGGCGTTGGCGGGCTGTGCCGAGGCACCACCGTTTTCAATGGCCCAGTTGGCATTCGTTTTGATGCCGCCAAGCGGGAAGAAGTGCACCGATTCAATGTTGAAATCGGGATTTGCGGCCTTGTGAGCCGAGAGTTCCGTGAGAACGTCGGTTGGCTCATACGGCAAAAGCAGTTTGGAGACATCCATCGCGCGTTTTTGCAGCACTTTGAGGGACGGGCCGACACCACAGGCGATGGCAAATTTGATCAGGGTCTGCAGCTTGGCAGGGCCAGCGATGCCGATGTGGATTGGGATATCAATGCCTGCAGATTTCACGCCGTTGGCCCAGTCGATAATCGGGCCAGCCTCAAAAGCGAATTGGGTAGCAAGCGCCATTTGCGCGTCGGAACGGTTTGAAAAATCCTGTTTCCACTGCAAAGCCGCGTCGACGTTGGCGGTGCCGCCGGTCGGGTCGATGTCTTTATTGCCTTCAGGGTGGCCCGCAACGTGCAGTCGGGTGAAGCCGGCTTTGTCAAACAAGCCGGTTTCCAGAAGCTGCATTGAGTCGGTGAAATCGCCGTGTGGTTGGGCGACGCCACCTGCCAGCATAAGCCCCTGTTTCACGTCAGCTTCGCCCTGATACATGGCTATCCAGTTTTCCAGAGTGGCGGCATCTTTGATGATGCGCGCTGGGAAATGCGGCATCACGTCATAACCTTCGTCGGCAATACGTTTGGCCGTGGCAACCATGTCCTCGATCGGGGTGCCTTCGATATGGGCGATATAGACGCGTGTACCTTGCGGCAGAAGTGCGCGAAAATCCTCAACCTTGGAAGCCGTGCGCGGCATGACCTCAATGGAGTAGCCTTGCAGAAAAGCCTGCATTTCGGGAGACGTGGTGGTTGTTTCGTCTGTCTTACGCTTAAAATTCAACAAAGCCATTGCGGCCTCCCAAAACGAGGGGCGTGTCATGCCCAGCCTTCATTAGCGATCAGCGTTTTGAGGCGCTCTTGATCGAACTCTTCTTCGAGCCGGGCCACTTCGCTGTCGCAAATGGCCTGCGCCTCTCCCTCAACCGGATAGGGTGTCGCCTTGCGCCATTCGGCAAGATAGGCGTCTGCATCCTTGGCCCCAATCTTCATCGCCGCGCGGTCGATCGCCTGTTCAAAGCGCTCGGCCAACGGTTTCTTGGATCCACGACGGCCTTTGCCCACGATGACCTGGGCTGGGATGTCGCGCCAATAAACGATGGTGACGTCGGGCATGGGGGTGATTCCTCCGGTGTTGGTAGATTCATTCGTAAGTCAGACGCGCCAACAGTTTTGGCTCATTTTCGACAAGGTGATCGCTTTCCGCGACCTCACGTCGTTGTAGCGACCCATGGCGGGGGTGCACAGGCGTAGCGGCTTGAAACTTTTGCATGAAGAAGTTGAGGCCAAGCAGGCGGGCAGGGGATTGCGCCCTTGTCGGGGACGCACTACGTTGAAGGCAACACGATATGGAGGGCGTTACAAATGGCGCCCAAGCGTCCCGAAGGTGCGGGCGCGTTCCCAAAACCGGTTGAAAGCCCCGCGCCGAAACCGCCCGATCCGAGCACGCTCTATGCGGCGCTCGATCTGGGCACGAACAGTTGCCGCATGCTGATTGCCCAACCTAAGGGCAGTCACATTCATGTGGTCGACAGCTTTAGCAAGTCTGTCCAGCTTGGCTCCGGCCTTGAGACCACGGGACGGTTGTCGCGTGGATCGATGCGGCGGACGATACAAGCCTTGCGAATCTGTCAGCAGAAATTGAAGCGTCACAAGGTCAAACGCATGCGTTTGGTCGCCACAGAAGCCTGTCGGCGCGCCAAGAACAGCCGTGATTTTATCCGCCAAGTGCGGCGTGAGACTGGCCTGCAGTTGGAGATTATCCCAACAGAGGAAGAGGCGCGTCTGGCAGTGATTTCCTGCGCGCCTTTGGTGAGCACCAAAACGCAGCAGTTGTTGGTGGTGGACATTGGTGGCGGATCGACCGAGCTGGTGTGGATTGATTTGACCTCGGTGCCAAGTCGCGACCGGCCCAAAGCGATCATGCGGCTGCACAGTGGATTTCGTGGCGACGACAGCCCGTTTCCAGGTGCAAAGGTGGTGGATTGGATCAGCGTGCCGTTGGGCGTTGCGACATTGCGTGACCAGTTTCGCGATGTAGAAGACGATGCCGCGCGGTTTGCGCTGATGAGCTGGTTTTTTGAAGAAAACCTAGCGGAATTCGCCCCGTATAAAGATGCGCCACCCAGCGAAGGGTTCCAGATTGTCGGCACCAGCGGTACGGTGACAACCGTGGCCGCCAGCCATTTGGGGCTGCGGCGTTATGATCGCACAAAAGTTGACGGGTTGCGCATGACCAGTGACCAGATCGACAAGGTGATCCGCGGCTATCTGGAGCTTGGTCCGAAAGGGCGGAAAGATGATCCGCGTATCGGGCAGGACCGGCACGCATTGATCATGTCGGGTTCAGCAATTTTGCAAGCGTTGTTGCGCTGTTGGCCAACGACGCGGCTGTCTGTTGCTGATCGTGGGCTGCGCGAAGGACTGCTTTACGCCCAAATGAGCGCAGATGGCGTGTTGGAAGACGGCCCGTATTGAGGTATTGGCCAAGTCTTCGAAGAAGAATGTGCGGAAAACTCAGTGACCGCGTGAGGTGATGTAATGGCTAAAAGTCCAACGGGTAAAAATACCTCGGGTCGCGGGTTGCGCGATCTGACGGTTAAGGTGAAGACGGCGCGAGGGCGCCGGTTGAGCTCGACGCGCTGGTTGCAGCGACAGCTGAACGATCCTTACGTGCAGCGTGCCAAGGCCGAAGGCTATCGCGGTCGCGCGGCCTTCAAGATCATGGAAATCGACGACAAATACCGTTTTCTCGTTCCGGGTGCGCGGATTGTGGACCTTGGTTGTGCGCCGGGTGGCTGGTTGCAAGTGGCTGTGCCACGGGTGAATGCGCTTGGTGAGAAATCCGGCAATAAAATCGGCACCATTTTGGGCATCGACCTGCAAGAAGTGGAAGCGGTTGCAGGGTGCGATATCCATCAGCTTGATTTCATGGACGAAGGGGCTGACGAGCAGGTTAAAGAATGGCTTGGTGGCAAGGCTGATGTGGTGATGAGCGACATGGCGGCGTCGAGTTCCGGCCACAAACAAACCGACCACTTGCGCATTATTTCGTTGTGCGAAGCCGCAGCCTATTTTGCCTTTGACGTATTGGACGACGGCGGAACCTTTGTGGCCAAAGTCTTGGCAGGGGGCGCTGAAGGTGAGCTGCAAAAGCTGCTCAAGCAGAAATTCACCAAGGTGGCAAATTTCAAACCGCCGAGCAGCCGTTCGGATAGTTCCGAAAAATTCGTTGTAGCTTCGGGGTTTAGGGGGCAATCCTAAACCTACTTCCGGCCTAGGCCGCCGGCCGTAAGGATGCTGACGCGGTTTTTACGAGAAACTCGCTGACAAAATCAGGTTGAGTGGTGGAGGCTGGTGTTTTGGCAGATTGCTGCACCAGGTTTTCTTGGCGGATGAGTTCAAACAGACGCTCAAAGCGCGAGGTCTGAACCAGCGCGAACGCAGGCACATGTTTCAAGGCAGATCTCCATAAGCAGCGTGACCGCGAGCAGGCGGGTCACATTATGAAAGCTCTGTATGAAGGGGGTGAATGGCGATTCTGGCCCCGAATTGGGGCTATTTTGCGGACGGCGCGGCCGTGTCACGGTCCGCACTGGTGTCATTTCCCGCGTTTTTCCAGCGGTTGTGGGTCCACATCCATTGACCCGGATGCGCCCGAACCTGCGCTTCGAGGCTCTCGTTGAGCGCTTTGGTCATTTCCTGAATTGTGGTGTGCGGAATGGGAGCCTCGGTAACAATTTCGTAGTTTCCGTCTGGCTGGCGTACTCCGTAGCAGGGTACCAAATCAACTTTGTACTTTAGAGCCAGTTCCGCCGCCGATTCCGCAGTGCGGGCCGGTTTGCCCATAAAATCATAAAGCGGTGCGTTGTTGATGCGCTGATCATGGACAATGCCAACAAAGCCACCGCCGCGAAGATGCTTGATCATATGTGACATGCCACGGCGGCTGCGTTCAAACATCGGCTCGCCAAAATCCGCCATTGCAGCCACATAGTGATCGTTGAAATATGGGTTGGACATGCGCTTATAGAGCACGCCAATTGGCATGCCGCGCGACAAGAATGATCCGCGAACAGCAAGGTAGTTCCCGAAATGACCGGTCACCAAAAGCGCGCCTTTGCCATCGGTATGCGCCTGCTCGAGCACAGCGTTCCCGGGGCCCGAGATCGGCGCCTTTGCAGTGCGGTCAAGGAATGTCTTATCGGAATAAGTCTCCATGAGCATCCGACCCATCGATCGAGGTGCCTGCCTAACAATGGATTCTCGCTCTTTTTCAGAGAGTTCCGGCATCGCCAGTGCGAGATTTTCCCGGATGCGTTGGCGGTTACCCGTTGCGGGAGCAAGCACATTGGTGGCCAGCCAGCCAGCCATACTCAAGCGCGTGTCATATGGCAGGACTTTAACAGCGGCCAGAAAAGCGCGAATTGCGTAGTCTGACAGCTTGTAGCCGAGGTTTCCTTTTTGGGCACTCATCGTGGCAGTCCTGCACTGGAATTGGTGAATTGGTGTAAGGTCGGATATGTAGTGCTCAGCACGGGTCGCTGCAAGGTGTGATGAGCGCGCGATTGCGGTTGCAACGGCGCATTTGGGTTCGTATTTCACAATGAGCCCTTTAGATTAGCTGGCCAAATGCAATGGAGACGCAAGCATGATCCTTGGACATATCGGTGCACGCAAAGGCTCCAAAGGGGTCGTGCGGAAAAACTTTAAGGAATTGGGCGGCAAACCGTTGATCGACTGGTCGCTTGATCAATTGTTTGCGCATCCGATGGTGGATGCCGTGGTGGTGTCCACGGACGACGAGGAAATTTACGCGCATGCCGTTGCCAAAGGTGCCTTGGACATCGGTTTGCGGCCGGCACATCTTGCCACTGACGCCGCCCCGAAATGGGGTGTCTGGCAACACGCTTTGGAGGCCGGACAAAACGCCGCCGGGCGCACGGCCAGCGCATTTCTGGATCTGGATTGCACGTCGCCTTTGCGACAGCCAGAAGACATCACAGGTGCATTGAAACTGTTTCAGAATGACAAGCCTGACATGGTGATGAGTGTCTGTGAGGCCCGCAAGAACCCCTACTTCAATTTGGTGGAACCAGATGAAACCGGGGCGTTGCATGTATCAAAACCCCTGCCAGGAGGCGTGTGGGCGCGTCAGGCCGCGCCGACGGTTTATGAACATGCTGCCAGCACGTATGTGGTGGATCCGGACTATCTTCGAAATGCGTCGACGATTTATGAGGGCCGCGTTGTGCCTTTTGAGATGCCGGCAGAGAGGTGCATCGACATCGACTCGCCATTGGATTTTGCCATGGTTGAGTTTCTGCTGGCGGACTTTTTGAAACGAGATGAGGACAAGTGAGCATGGGTAATCAACTGGACGGACGCACGGTTTTCATCACAGGATCAGGTGGTGTTTTGGGATCCACCTATGTGCGACGCATGTTGGATCAGGGCGCAAAAGTGGTGGCCACAGATCTGGAAGGACCACGCGCGGACAGCTTGGTCGAGACGCATGGCGGTAACCCAAACTTTGGCTTCTATCATCTTGATGTTGGAGACGAAAATGCCGTAACGGGCATTTTCCAGAGGGTTATGGCCGATGGCTGGAAGCCAAATGTCGTGCTGAACAATGCGGCCATTACTGGTGAGATGTTGATGGGGGCTGGCAAGCCTTTTCCGGACTTTGCGGATACATCGGTGGACGATTTTGAGCGCACGATGCGCACCAATCTGACGGGTGCATTTATGATCGCGCGGCAGATGGATCGTGACATTATCGGCAAATACCCCGCGAGCCTGATCAATGTGGCGTCTATGTATGCGTTAAACGGCGCGCACCATCCGATTTATGAGGGCATGCCGTTTAAAAACTTTAGTGCCTATGGGGTTTCGAAAGCCGGTATTCATGGTCTGACAGTTTGGTTAGCCGGTTATTGGGCGCAACGAGACGCAACGGTGAACACGATTTCTCCCGGTGCGGTGTTTAATGGACATAGCGAAGAGTTTCAGCGCCGCGTCGGTGAATTGATCATGCAGAATAGGATGGCCCAACCGGATGAAATCGCGGATGTCATGCTGTTTTTGGCCAGCAAACAATCGGGGCACATGACCGGACAGATGGTCAACGTGGATGGTGGCTTTTCCGCATGGTGATCGCCGTCATCGGTGCAGGCTCTATCGGGCGACGGCATTTTGCCAATCTAGAGGCGTTGGGCGAGAAAGCCGAGTTAATTGGCTGGCGCGGCTTTGATCAGGTAGCTTTTGAAGCGCGTGACGATATCGAAGCGGTGGTGATCGCCACCTCAACGCCGATCCGGCTTTCGCTTATCGAGATGTGCGCTGATAAAGGCTGGCCATTTTACGCAGAAAAGCCATTGGCGTGGCGAGTTGCGCAAGCCGAAGCCATTCACGACGCGGGGCAGGCGGTTGCGGATCGGTCAATGGTCGGGTTCATGATGCGGTATCATCCGGCGGTGCGCGACCTTGCCGCGCGCGATTTGAGCCAAGTGTATGGCTTTCATTTCGAGATCGGCCACGATGTCCGACAATGGCGTGAGAACTGGTCTTTTGCTGGAAGTTATGCGGCTGAGCCTGAGGGCGGCGGCGTTTTGATGGATCTGAGCCACGAGATAGACCTCGCGTTGGCAGTGTTGCCGGGTTTGCACCTGCAGGCTGTGGACAGTGTTGGGCACACGAACTTTCCTGAGGTGGACTTTGCCACGCGACTGCACCTGGCCTCGCCAAGCGGCGCGGTGGGGTCCGTGGCGATGGATTACGTCAGCCCGGTGTCGCTACGGCGCGCGGGACTGCGGGGTAGAGACGAAGTAATCGATCTCGATTTTCTCAAACCAGAGATGAGGGTTGAAAGCGGTGCGGACACGAAGGTCACGCCCTATGTATTTGATAGAAATGACATGTTCGTAGAAATTATGCGTGACTTTGTGGCGCTGGTGCGAGGTCAGAAAACGTCAGAGAACCCTTTGATGCCCCGATTTGATCGGATGCGGGACAGCAGTCTCTTGATTGCGAAAGCTTGGGAAACACGACGGTTCAACGGCGCGGTCGATATGGACATGAGCTGACGCAAACCGCTCCAATCGGGCGGAGTGACTTTCGTTAAGCTAGGTTGGTGGTGCGTTTAGTCGATGTCATGGAAGGCTTTTTGCAGCGTTTGATCCCAGAAATCCGGGTCCTGCAGGATTTCAGCAAAACGATCCGCAGCGCGACCTTCGCCGAAACCTGTGTGTGGCGCGTGCCGTTGGCCCCATTGAGTGGTTAGAAAGTCGGAGATCGCGGCGCGGTCGTCTGCCGCGCAGGTGACCACCGATCCCGATTGGGCACGATTGGTCTGTCGCGTGCCGATATCGAGCGACGGCAGGCCAAGAAAGGGTGCTTCGCGTACGCCGGCGGACGAGTTGCCGATCATGCAGGCAGCGGTCTTCATCAACTCGGAAAAGTGATTAAACCGCATTGACGGAAATTGCCGGAACCGGTCGGTAGGCAGCGTATCCAGCTCTGCAAAGATTGCCGTGGAGCCCGGATCGTTGTTCGGAGCAATCACTACAAAGTTCCGTCCTGATGCCTCCAGCTCGCTAAACAGGGCATGAGCCTGTGCACCGATAGTTTCTTGTTCCGAGGTCACCGGGTGAAATGTCACCAGTCCAAAATCATCAAACGGAATTTCGTAACGCGCTTTGACGTCCTCCAGAGTGACGCCAGACGGGGCCGCGTGAAAATCCAGCTCTGGCGAGCCTATTACATGGATTGAGCCCTCGGGTTCTCCCATGGCCATAATCCGGCGCTTGGCGTCTTCGGAACTCACAAAATGATGGCTGGACAGTTTGGTGTTACAATGCCGGAAGATCTCGTCGATCGTGCCAGACACTTCGCCGCCCTCAATATGGGCGCACGGAATGTAATTGGTCGCTGCCACCAAGGCCCCCGCAAGCGCCTCGATGCGATCACCATGCACCACCACAAGATCCGGACGGGTTTCGGTGACATAGTCAGAAAAGCCCACAACGGTTTTGGCCAGAATGATATCTTGTGGATCATCAGGGCGTTGATTTAGGAACTCATGCACCGTGGCGCCGTGTTGACGGTGTACTTCGATCTTGGTCAAGCCATAGCGATCCAGCATGTGCATGCCGGTGACGAAATAGCTGACTGAAAAATCCGCCGCCTGCAGGGCTGCTGCGAGCGGTTCCAGTTTACCAAAGTCGGCACGGGTGCCAGTGAGAAAGAGAATTGATCGGGTCATGTAATTCTCATGGCGCGGTTTTGGGACGTGTGCAAGCCCGTTTGAGAGATAGCTTTGGTTAGACAGGCACGTCGCGGGCGTACCCTAAGATGTCAAAATCGCGCTGGTAAAGCTCGTGCATCAAGGCCAGATTTTGATCATCAAAGTAGTCTGTGATGGGTTTTTTGGCGGCTTTGGTGACGTTGCTTCGCGCGATGGAAACCCCGTCTAGTCCTAGCCACTCCGCCGCCTCAGAAAAATCTTGGTCAAGGGTTTCAAAACGCAACAACCGATCGACCGCGATCTTGCCGTCTCTGTCGACGACGAAGTGCGTCTGATCTGGCAAATGCGCAAAAAAATGCTCAGTAGGCAAAGCGGGTTTAAGGCGAAATTCGAGGTATTCGGTAAACGTCATGGCGCCGACCTTCTCGGCTGTCCGACGGTTGCGATACTGTTTCATATATTCAAAATGGGAAACTGCATGCGTGTAGGGATTGCGCACCACGCCAAAAGTTTTGAAGCGGTCGAACTCTGGCCGGCCAAGTTTTCGAATAAAGCCACGAGCGGTTTCATGTCCTTTAAAGTGTGCTTTGTCAGCGGCTTCCTGAATTGGCAGACGCCGTGAAAAGCGGCGCAAAAGGGATTTTTTGTCTGCGTCCCTGCTGAACGGGAGAAGGGCGGCCATGAGCGATTGGCCGGCCGTCTTTGGAACATGCAAAAAAATAAAATTATATTCCAGCGACAGTATCATTTCGGTGTCCGCTTCTTCACGTGCTCATGGTTTTCGGTCTGAGCCGCACAGGCATTTGAGGCCATCGCAATCACTGGCCAGTCTTTGTGGCGGCAATACGCGTCTAGTTTGCTCATACCAGAGTCCCTAGTCCAAATCCGACCAGCGCAACTGAGTGTTACGGCTCACGGCTTTGTTCAGTGTCTTGCCGACCACTTTGTCAAAATCATACCCCGCAATTTCGCCGGAGCCCGGGCGGCGGGCCCAGATGTCGGCTTCGGTGATGAGGTGGCCTTCGGGCAGGTCTTTGTCGGCCACAACAGACGCACGGGCGAATGCATAAACCGACTCTTCGGCCTGAGTGCGCTGTTTTGGATTGTTTGCCGCGATCCAGATCTCGCGGGAGCGGTCGATAAGGTGGCGCAGTTCCGACGGATCCATTGAGTTGATGATATCGGGGCCGGCGCGGTAGCGAGTGTCTGTGTAGTGGCGTTCCAAAATGCAGGCGCCCAAGGCCACGGACGCCAGCGCCATTTCCGGGCCGATTGAGTGGTCGGAAAACCCGACGACGGCGTTTGGGAATGCTTCTTTGAGGTCTGTTACCCCGCGCAGGGACACAATTTCGGGCGGCGACGGGTACAGATTTGTACATTCCAGCAAGGCGTAGTCGATGCCAGCGTCCTCGAGAATGGCAACGGAACGGCGCATGGTTTCGATGGTTTGCATGCCGGTCGACATGATCACCGGCTTACCAAACGAGGCGATGTGGCGGATCAAGGGAAGGTTGTCGGCTTCGCCTGAGCCGATTTTAAATGCCGGCACGTCTGCGGCGGCCAGAAAATCGGCGGCTTTGCGCGAAAACGGCGTAGAAATGAAGATCATGCCAAGCTCTTGGCAATAGCGCATCAATTCAAGTTCGTCTTCGGCTGACAGGGCGCATTGCGCCATGACGTCCCAGATCGATACATCCGCGTTGGGTGGAAATATCTCCTTGGCTTCATCGGTCATTTCATCTTCGACGAAGTGGGTCTGGTGCTTGATCATCTCGCAGCCCGAAAGCGCCGCAAGACGTGCCATTTCCTTGGCAACAGCAAGGTCTCCGCCGTGGTTGATGCCGATTTCGGCAATGACCAAAGGCGGCTGATTGGGTCCGATCTCACGGTGGGCGATTTTCATGGTCGGTTCCTTCGTCAAGCAAGGCTGCAGTCAAGAGAACTGCTAGCCGCTATGGCGCAGGGTGTAAAGTTTTCGGGTTGGGTGCCGACGTAGAAAAGAGATGATGAGAGGATCATGGAACAAGGGGGCCACGACATCAAATCAGAGACCCTTGCGCGGCGGTTTTATCGGAGACAAGCCGCTTGGTACGCGGCATGTCCCTGTACAAACTGTGTTGGCCCCAATGAATTTCATGTCAGCGCCGCGTTCCAGCTTAACTGAGCATTTGGCCATGCACACTTGTGCACTACGCTATGCCAACCGGTCCTGATTTTTGTAAGTCACGGGTTGTTGCGCGTTCAAGGTTTTCCGCGTCAACATCAATCAAAATGCTCAACATGGATTCAAGTGTGAAATAGGCCCGCATCACTCTGAAAATCAGGTACTCAGGCAGCGCGATTATCCCTTTGGGAACACCATTCAGTAGGGTGGCGCAAATGGCCACAATCGATGGCGCGCCCGTTGTTACTGCCACGACGGATTGCCAGACAATCGGGCTCATTGGGTTAAAGGCAAACAGAGTCTCCAGAGCGCCAAATATGATGAGCGGAACAAGCATCGCCCGACGGGCCGAATTCACCAACATGTAGGGTAAGATGACCTTGCCGCGCAACGATCGGTTCGACGAATAGATCAGATCCCGGCACCGCGAAGAGATGTGATAGACAGACCGGAACCAGCGCATTCTCTGTTCGCGCATGTGTTTGTATGAGGCCGGTACTTCAGACACGTAGCGCAACTTTGGATCAACGACAGAGTGATATCCCAATTCACCGATCCGGAGAGAGAGGTCGGTGTCTTCGCCGTTCATCCCTTCGACAAATCCGCCAAGATATCTGGGATGTTCCGTTCGCATGACAACGAACATGCCCGGAATGCCGACAACGCCGTTCACGGCCCCCATGGCGACTGAATAGAATCCGTGTTTTACCTGAACTTCGAGAAGGCGCGCGCGGTCAAAAAGGGCTCCTCCCGGGGGCACGGGAACGCCGCCCACTACGCCGACACTGGGATCAGTAAAGAAAGGCATCGCACGGGAAAAGTTGTCTTCACCAACAAGAGTATCGGCGTCCACACGGATGAAGAATTCGGTCTGAACCGCATCGAGTCCTGCGTTTAAGGCATTTGATTTTCCGGGTTTGGGGACATTGATGACTTTGCCGGATGCGGCTTCGCAAGCGGCAAGCGTCGCGCGGGCGATGCCTTCGGTGTCATCTGACGAGTTGTTATTCATGATCAAAATGTGGACTTCACCGCCATAGTGTTTGGCCGCTGTGTCCATGGCCCGGATAGTATCTTCTATAATGTACTGCTCGTTATGCGCGGGTACGACGACCGAAATCGGCGGACGGTACTTTACGGTTTTTGCCACCATTATATCCCAGATTGCCAGCAAATAGAGTTGCCCGAATAGAACGGGCAGGAACAGAAACACACCGGGACCGATGCCGCCCAGAAGTGTCCAGGACCGCATGGTTTTGACTGCGTCGAGATCCATCGATCCGACCCAAAGTGACACCATCGACGCGACCAATAAGGCGGTGGAAAGACGAATGACAGCGCGGGTCGATTTGACGGCTCTGTGTTCAATTCTGATCCTTGAGGGCATAAAGCCGCGCTCAAGTAGCTTAAAGGAATAGACCGCGAACCCGACCAAGCCGGAGACTATGGCGCTAAAGTGCAACGAAAATGATACGTTAAGCCAATATTGTGCGGAGAGGTTTGCAAGGTCGAGCAGGCCACAAATCATGAGGAAAGTGATGGTCATATCTGCCGCAAAGGACAGGCGGGCGATCAGGGTACCCGAACTAAAGCAGCCAAAGGCAATATAGAACGAGACCAGAAAAATTCGGATCGCAATCGCATGGTTGCCTTCGTAGGGAGAAAACACAAAATCCCGGTTCGGAAAGATCTGCGCGCCCGCGGGAGTATTCACCATCCAAAGAAGCATTGCAGCGATCAAAGTGAAGACCGCTAGGGTGGCGGGCGCGCGCCAGACCGGGATAAATCCCGCGAACTTTTTGGGCGCACTGTCAACTGAGATGAAACTGATCTGGTCGCGATTGTCGCTTTGGATTTCTGTTGTCATGTTGCGACCTCCGACAAATCCACAAGTAAAGTGACAGCGGTTGTCTCGGATCCGCGATAATCCGATAAAATGTGCGCCAACGCGTTTCCGTTTTCGTCAAAGGAAATCATCCAAACGGAGTCCATTGATGCAACCTGCCACCGAGACAACGACGCGCCGCGCGGCAAGACATGAACTGTCGGCACATTCGCCAAGTCCTCAGTTTGTGGTCTGTCCGGCAAAACGTTGGACAGCAATGCAACGGCGACTTCCGCCTCCGGTGCTGTCAGCGCATTATCGACGGCAATCTGGCGCCCATCTGCCTGTGCAAGCGTGTTGCGGACCGTCATAAGCGGTGCAGAGAAAGACGTTGATCCCGCGATTAGCGCCGTTTGACTTGTCAATTCCGCAAGAAGGACCGGACCCTCATTGCAATTTCCTGCTGGTTCAGAACTGGACCACGCTACAATTTCAATGACGTTTTTCCGAGCCGGACGGCTGTCGGATAAATCAATTGAACGGGTCAGTCTTGTGGCACCAGCGTTTAACAGCACTTGGTCAATCAGGCGACCATTGAGTGTCACTGTTACTTGCCACCCGGACTCAAAAAGCATTGCGCCGAGCACAATGTCCAAAGAGAATTCAGCAGGCAGAATCGGATTTTGGGCCTCCATCAAATCGTATCGGATCCGCCATGAGTGCATGCCTTGGAACCGGCGTAGGCCAAAGACGGAGCTAGTCGGTGCGAGAGCATCAGACCAGGCAAATTCGGGCTGTTTTGTCGGGCCATTTGAAGGCAAAGCCATGACCGCGGTTTCTGGATTGATTGCGTCGGCGCCCCCTCCAAATTGCACTTCCCAACCCGAGACAGACAACTCGTGTGCTGCGAGCAAGGCCACGACGCTCTGCTGGGGGTCATTACTCCAAAGCAATGCCACCCGACGGCCCGCCATGTTCGCGCGGTCCCGAACACTGAGTGTTGGTTTGTCTAGTGCCAGAAAAAGGGCGCTGGTCGTTTCGATCTCGACGACGGCTTCTAAGCCTTCGTCTTTGCCGCAAGGGGTGAGTGGGCTTTCCCCTTGGAGACTGAACGAAACGACCAGCCGCTCTCTCGTGAGATCTTCCGTGGTGAGGTCAATCCTGAGAGAACGCCCTGCCTCTCCTGGACGCAGCAACAGATCGGCGCGGCGGGAGTTTCCGATTGAGACGCGTAGAACGCCCTCAACCCCAGCCAGCACTTGAACCGTCACATCAAGTTGGAGGTGTCCAGAAGTAGGGCGCGAATCCGTTGGCAAAAAAAACGTCGCACCCTGATAGGCAGGTAAGCCGGATAAGATGATAGGCTCATCCGGGTTGATGCGCTGAGCGATCACATGAGATCGCCCTGTCGCGCTTTGTGGCGAATGATGCGAGGTTTCAAATCGCAATTGGGGACCCTGAAAGACTTCGACAAGCGTTCGCGTGCCGAGTTGCAGGGATTCGGATCGTGAGAGAAAAAGGGCGATGCCAGCCAAAAGGAAAGCAGCGAGGCCCATGCCAATCAATCGCATTTGAGGTCACCACACATTTACCTGAAATACCGGAAGATCCCTGAGCGCACCTCCAAGCGCCCTCAAGGATCAAGCAGGTATCAGGCCGCTTTCTTAACCACGCCGGGGCGTTGATTGTCGGTCCAGGTCGACACACATGGGATCATTTTGTGGATGCACCTGTGAGCGAACTTCGCTGCAACCTCCTGTGTTTCTTCCATCAGACCATCGGCAAGCGTCGTTGGCTGCAAGCCCAAATCCAGGAAAGTTTTGTTTGAGACACGGAGGTCGTTTTCGGCAGCTTCGTTTCGGGGATTGTCCACGTTGGCAATCTTTGCACCTGAAATTTTGGCAACCAACATCGCCAGATCACGCACTGTGTGGGTTTCTGTCATCTGGTTCAAAATGGCGACCTTGCCATTTGGCGCAGGTGGGTTTTCCACGGCCAGTGCGATACAGCGGACTGTGTCTTTGATGTGGATAAAGGCGCGGGTTTGCCCGCCGGTGCCGTGAACGGTCAACGGGTGGCCGACAACTGCTTGCATCAAAAAGCGGTTCAAAACCGTGCCATAATCACCGTCGTAATCGAACCGGTTGACCAAACGAGGGTCGAGCTTTGTTTCGTCGGTTTGCGTGCCCCAGACGATGCCCTGGTGAAGATCGGTGATCCGCAACCCGTCATTTTTTGCGTAGAACTGAAACAGGATCTGATCCATCGATTTCGTCATGTGATAGACGCTGCCAGGATTGGTCGGGTACAGAATGTCACGCTGGTAAATCCGCTGGTCATCCCCTGGAATGTAAACGTTAAGATACCCTTCGGGGATTTCGATGCCGTCGTCGTCATACCCATACACACCCATCGTGCCAAGGTGCACGACATGTGGGTCGATCCCCAGTTCGGTCACGGCAGCCAGAATGTTGTGTGTGGCGGAAATATTGTTGTCGACCGTATAGCGTTTCTCTTCGATCCCTTTCATGGAGTAGGGCGCCGCACGTTGTTCACCAAAGTGGACAATCGCATCCGGCTTGACCGAAGCAAGCAGCGCGGTAAACCGGTTGAACTCGCGCGCTACGTCGATGCTTTCGAAGTCGATGACAAGACCGGTCGCTTCGGTCCAAGCCGCCAAACGCTCTTCTACAGTGGCAATAGGTGTCAGGCTGTCGGCACCCATTTTTTCATCGATCCAGCGCCGAGACAGGTTGTCGACAATCGTAACTTTATGACCAAGCTTCGAAAGATGAAGCGCCGTCGGCCAGCCACAAAATCCGTCGCCGCCGACCACAATAATCTGTTTTTCATTCTTACCCATCGGAGTACCTCACCCAAATTCAAATGCGCTATCAGCGCGTTTCAAGATGGGTTCAGACTATGATAGACGACCGCGCCGCGGGTGATGGTGAAAGAGTATTCTCGGGTTCTGAAGCATGGGCGGCATATGCTAAAGTATAGTCGCGTTACCCGTCTGATGGCGAAAGGAAAGACTTGATGGCAACGGCGGCTGCATCAGCCTCCGTTTGTGCTTGTTTGAGCGCTGCCAGGTAATCCTCAGTCTTTTCGATAGAGCTTGCCCGATCCAATGCGTTTTCGACGCTCTGCAATCCCAACAAACCTGCAGAGCCGCGCAGCTTGTGTACCATTTCCGATATTACGGTTGCCTCGGTGGTGGGTGATTTTTGGGCGAGGGCCCCAAGACCTTCTTTCAATTCTGCAAAAAACCGATTTGCCGTTTGCTGTGTTTTCGTGTCTCCGAGCGCTTTGCGAAGGTCATCAATAACCTCGAGCGCAATCGGGTCCTCCAAACTGGTGCCGGATCGGTCGTTTTCGCGGATCCCAGACAGAGTGAGCTTCAATTCGGAAAGGCGGAGCGGTTTTGTGCAGAACCCGTCCATACCGGCGGTCTTGGATTTTGATCGGTATTCCTCCCGTCCGTGGGCGGTCAGACCAAGAATATAGGTTTGGGCATTTGGACCATTTCCCTGACGGATGCGGCGTGTTGCCTCAATACCGTCCATGAAGGGCATACTGATATCCATGATGATCAAATCGAACTTTGTGCCTTGTGCCTTCTTAAAACCTTCAAGGCCATTGTCAGCTTCGGTCACGGCATGCCCAAAGCCGGTTAACATTTCGCGCAGCACCGAGCGGTTGATTGCGTTGTCTTCAACGATAAGAACCGACTTAATGATCTCCGAGGAAACATGACGCGCCTCAGGCTGTGTTTCGGAAAATTCGGTGGCAACACGTAGCAGAGGAACCGACAGAGTGAAGGTGCTGCCATCGCCGTTATGGCTGTCGACTTTCAGATCTCCGTCCATCAGGCGCGCAATCTTTCGCGAAATTGACAGGCCGAGACCGTCGCCTCTGTTTTGTCGCCCTTCTGAACGGGCAAGAGCAACAAAATCCTCGAAAATGGCCTCAAACTTGTCCGCTGGAATGCCGTTTCCTGTGTCGCGAACCTTAATCCGAACCAGTGTTGTTTCGGGACCATGGATACCCTCAACCGCAACAGTAACTCCACCTTCGTCGGTGAACTTGATCGCGTTGCCGATTAGATTTGTAAGGATTTGATTTATCCGACTGCCATCGCCAAAAAAACTGCCGTTCATTGAGGTATCTATGTCCACTTCCAGTGAGAGACCTTTTTCATCTGCCAGTGTGCGGAGGACGTCGGCGACCCGTTGAACCGTTGCGCGAAGTGAAAACTCGTCGGGAGACAGCGACATAACCCCGGATTCGATGCGGGTGATGTCGAGGGCCTCGTTCACATTCTCCAACAGGATTTCACCGGAGGCCGCCGCCACCTGAACGAAACGTTGTTGTTTCTTGTCCAGTGGTGTCGTTTTCAGAAGATCGAGAACACCCAAAATCCCATTCAGTGGTGTGCGCATTTCGTGACTCATCACCGTCAGAAACTGGGATTTTGCTTTGTCCGCGCGCTCAGCCCGATCTCTCGCCTCGACCAGTTTCTGTTCATTGATTTTGCGCTCGCTGATGTCTCTTATGTAGGCAATGAAGACTTTTTCGCCGTCCCGTTGGGTTGACGTGATGTTGAGCTCGATAGGGAACTCCTCGCCGGATTTACGCAGAGCGGACAACTCGATCCTACCGGCATCGATTACGTGTGGATCCCCTGTGGAAAGGTAGCGCTCCATACCGCTTTCGTGCGCGGATCGATGGTGTTGCGGAACAAATGTCGCCGACATTTTTTGACCTAGAATTTCGACGCGGGACCAGCCGAATATGCCAACAGCGGCTTCGTTGAATTCAATGACTTCGCCCGCTTGATTGGAAATCACGATGCCATCCAGTGACGCGGTCACAGTTGAGGACAATCGATCGGCCGTTGCCCGCAAGGCATCGTCTTTGCTGCGGGCACGTACAAGCAAACGGTCGAGGAAAAGGAGAGCGCCGACGATGCCGGCAATCAGGACAATTGCCAAAAACCCAACGCCGCGAAGCTGGTTGGCAAACGCAACCCTCTCTGCCTCTTTTGCTTCGGTTCCAAGCGTCACTCCGAGAATAGCAAGCCGCCGAACGTCCGGACGCAGGCTGTTGGTCAAAGCGCTAAGGCGGACAATGTCTTGTTTGGAAAGATCCCCTAATTTGTCGATCAAGGCTGTTGAGGCTCTGGTGAAACCTTCGAGCCGCGCAATTATTTCGCGTGCCTCCGGACTTTCAACCCAGAGGTCGCGCCCCAATCCTTTGGTGACCAAATTCACCCGGCTCAGCGTAATGTCGGTCCTAAAACGAAGCGCTGAACTGTCCGGTGCAGGAGCGTTTTCGGCTTGCGCCAAAGCAACGCTCAGGTTTGCGAATTCGGTTTCAAGTTGGAAAACCGTCCATTGTGTGTCGTCGGTTTCAGCGATCAATATTGCACGAAGCTGGCCCGGAAGCCCTGACCACAGCAGGATCAACAAGATTGTTAGGCCCGAAATAGCCCCATAAATTGCAAAGCGTTTTATCAAGCTGGCATTCCGTTTACGTGGACGTCCTACGTTATTTTATGACCAAAAGTTTGCTTAGTTGCCAGACAGAACGCGCGTAGGCCGTTTTTGTACGGTAAGACGGATCGGCGTCATACGGAAATACCATCCAGTATGGGCCTTTGTCGCGCACCGGCATTTCTGTGCCGTTCATACGGGTTGCAACAATCGGATAGTCTTTTCCAATTTCCGCCATTGGAAAATCGACAGAGTAGTCATTTAGTGCTGACATTCTTACGATTGCGCCGGAAAAGCCCGCTTCATCCAAGATGGCGCTCAAAGAGACACCAGAAAAGGCGACGACGCCGTCGGTCCAAATGGTCGATGTTTCAAAGGATGTCTGGGGAAGATTGTCCAGGGTCTCTAAGGAGAACTTTCTGGACGATCCATCTGGTCCCTGAACGCTTACTGAATGCCCCTCGGCCAACACCACACCCGGGCTGAAAACCAGCGAGGCAACTACGGAAAATATCGATGAATACTTCATTGCACACCTCCAAGTTTGCAAGCAACGGTTTGTCAGAATTTAACCTACTCGTGGGAAAGCATTGGGGTAGGGAGCTATACTTAAGTATACGACTGGACTAGATCGGGCGCCTTTCGCGAGGCATAGTTGCACGTGGTGGGTGTGTTAAAGGAGTAACGAAGTGGCGAATGTACTAGTCGCAGACGACCATGATTTGGTCCGGGACACGATCGCAGCCTATCTCGCGCAGTCTGACGGTTTCACGATTGAAACCGCGTCAAGCCTTGGTGAATCCATGGAAAAACTGGCGGGGGCGACACTTTTTGATCTATGTATTTTGGATTATCAGATGCCCGGAATGGATGGTCTTTCGGGTTTGAAGGCCGCAGCAACTGCACACCCTGCGGTAAAGTTTGCGTTGATGTCAGGCGTGGCAACACCAGAAGTTGCTCAGGAGGCCATGGGAACTGGAGCCGTCGGTTTTTTCCCGAAATCCTTGGGGGCGGGATCGCTGGCGAACGCAGTCCGCTTTGTACTGTCCGGCGAGCGATACTTCCCATTTGATCTGGCCGTCGAAGCTGCGCAGCCCGGAAACTCTACGGACTATCGCGGCCTAACTGAACGGGAACGTGAAACGCTCAGAGGGTTGTGCGCCGGCAAGTCTAACAAAGAGATTGCTCGGGATCTTGATCTTCAGGAAGTAACAATCAAACTCCATGTGAAGAAAATCCTCGCAAAACTCGGCGCTAAGAACCGTACTCAGGCGGCTCTTCAGGCTCTTGAAGACAAGTTTAAGTAGCGCGTCTTGAGGTGCCCCTAGTTTCCTAAACGCCTGCCTCGTTCAATTTATTTCGTTCTGTTTCATAGTCGACGGGCGCCAGCATGACGTTGTTGGTGTGTTTGAGCGCGTCCGTAAACCGTATTTCCTCGCTCATATCCGCCTCTCCTTGGTTTCAAAACTACCAAAAAGCCGTCTAAAAATCTTGGGGCACCTGACGCAGTGACAACCGTTTTGCGGTCATCACTGCGCATGCTGCGGCTTAAGAACGCTCTATTGGATATACTTTGCTACGATCGCATCGTAGGTGCCATCTGCCTGAAGCTCTTCAATGGCAGCCTTTAGCTGAGCGGCGATTTCCGGATCGAACGTCAGATTGGAAGCAAGCCACATCGGCGCCTTTTTAATCGGCGCTCCAAGGACAATACTCGAGGGGTCAAAGCCTGCACTTTTTGTCACAAAACGGGCGCGGTGATCAAAGGTATACCAAGCGTCTACGCGCCCCCCTTGGAGCATGCGCGCGGAAGTGAGCGTGTCCACCGCTTCGTTTATCTCTGAAATGCCAGCCTCTTTCAGACGCTTGGTCCTTGGCGACCCCATCAGAGAGGTAACCGTGCCAACAGACCGTGCTTCCTCAATGGAGTTGACCGGCTTGGATGTCGTGGCAAAAACCTCGTTTGTGACGATTACCTCGACAATCCAATTAAACAGATCTTCTCGAGCGGGGCTGCGAAGTGCCGTCATCACAAGGGAGTCAGGTGTTTCTTGGATTTGCTTGGTCATACGTTTGAACGGCAGATATTCAATGTCGAATTCCAAGTCGGTTCGCGCACTGATCTCAAGCAGAAGTTCGTGTGAAATGCCTGGCAGGTCAGGTTCACCAATTGAGAATGGAGGCAATACGGCCGCATAGGTCTTGATCGGCTCTGCCGAGGCGATCGAAGCGCCGCCAGTGGCGAAGGCAAAGCCGATAATTGTAGAGGCAACAAATTGTTTGAACATAGTCAAAGGTCCTTTTTGGGATTTTCGTCCGAAGCATTGGAAAGCTCACAGTCCGAATCGCTGGCCAAAATTCCTTTGTTTTATGAATAAACCGTGTACCGGATGCCAAAATGGATCCTTCAACGTGCGCGGATTTTCGGTCGCAAGACACGCATTTGGCCTAACCAATTATGACGAAACAAAAAACGATGAGTCTCCCCTATTCGGAGTGGTCCGCTCCTGTGATTAGGAAAACTGTGTGCCGAAGATAGCAATTAAGTGACCCGGATTCGAAAGGATTGAATGTAGCTCAGGCCACTGGCGCGCTGCTTTCCTCACTCGCAGATCGCATGTACGGCAAAAGGCGAAGCTCCGCTCGTCCAGCAACGCCCCGTGTCGCTGCTTGCCTCGCGGCGATAAGGCCCACTCTTCGGCAAAATCCTTAGTGCTAGCCAGACTTTATACCGTGCTGCTCACGCGGTGGTTTTTGCCGCCCAAATAAACGGAACTTTGCCAAACATGGCTGCCGGTTCGCTTGTAGACGCGATCTTTACCGCCCAGAATCGAGTGTTTTTCGGCCATTTTTTTACGCACCTCCAACATGTGTCATTTTGTGTAAGAGATGTGTAACGCTAACCCAGAGTCGGTTATGCGCAACTTCACGTCAATTTTGACGCGTAAATTCTAAAATAGCTGTTTTTTATAAGATGGTTAGTGGCGGAGAGACAGGGATTCGAACCCTGGGAACCCGTGAAGGCTCAACGGTTTTCGAGACCGCCCCGTTCGACCACTCCGGCACCTCTCCGCGGTAGGGTCTTGGTGAGGGCGTCGTTTAATCATCTTGGCGATCGGGCGCAAGCAGCTTTTGCATTGTTTTGCCGGGTAAATGTTCTAGCTTTAGAAAATGTCATATTCTGTTCAGGCCCGCGCCGTCCCGTTTCGTCAATCAATGCCGTCGTCCCGGATCCTGTGGGGCGCATTCTTGGTTGCATTTGTTACCGTTCTGCTATGCGCCGGATCAACCCGTGCGGCGGAGCGTGACAAGGTTACCGCGTTTCTTCAGGTCACCGGTTTTGATGTCGCCATCGATTCCATTGCTCTTTCTGCCAGCACAGCACCCTTAATGTTGGGGTTAGAAGAAGACGCGTTCGGGTTGGAATGGACGCTGTTGTCCAAAAAGGTGTTCGACCGGGATCTGATGCAAACCCGCGCGACCGACATTCTGGAAGCCACGTTGAGCGATGAAGTTCTCGCGCATGGTGCGTCATTTTATGCGTCTGAACTGGGACAGCGGTTGGTCACGGTCGAAAATGAGTCACATTTGGCGGATGACGATGAAAAAACAGCCGAAGGTGACCGGTTACTGAAAAACTGGGGAGAAGAGGGCGCTCAGAGAGAGGCTCTTTTTAACCGAATGCACGTTGCCATCGACCCACAGGATATTGGATCGCAAGCGGTTGCCGAAATACAGGTGCGCTTTATTCTGGCGGCGTCTTACGCCGGAGTTGTGGAATTGCGCGCAGATGAAGACGGTTTGAGATCGATGCTTCGGGAAAGTGCGGAAGAGTTTGCCCAAGAGCGTGAGCAGTCCGCGTTGCGCAACGCGGCCTTTACATATCAGACATTCTCGCTTGAAGAGTTGACTGCCTATACCGAAGCATTGGAGGACCCGATGATGATGCAACTTTACGAATTGATGAATGCCGTGCATTTTGAAGTCATGTCCAACCGGTTTGAAGCTCTGGCAAGTGCCATGGGGCAGATTCAGCCGCAGCAAGAACTTTGAAGCTTAATCAAGCAACATGCGCGACCTGTTGGGCGGCGGCGGCCCCCCGCGTTTAAGGCTTGACTTACCCTGAAAACCAACGGATAAGCCCGCATTCGGCGTGAGGTTCGTTCTTTGCGCCGTGTTTTTGTTGACACACAGCCCGAAAAGGGCGCGCTGTTCGAGGCGGCTTAGCCAAAACACCGGAGCCGAAAGGCAAAGGGGCCACAGAATGCGGAGAGATCGAAGGAAATAGGACATGTTCGCAGTCCTCAAGACCGGCGGCAAACAGTATAAAGTACAAGCAGGTGATATCCTGCGTGTCGAAAAACTGGCTGCAGACGCTGGCGAAAAAATTCAATTCAACGACGTGCTGATGGTTGGCGGTGACAAAACCGTTGTTGGCGCACCTTTCGTTGACGGCGCTGCCGTGCAGGCCGACGTGATCGACCAGATTAAAGGCGAAAAGCTGATCAAGTTCGTGAAGCGTCGTCGTAAGCACAGCTCCAAGCGTACCGTGGGCCACCGTCAGAAACTGACATTGGTTCGCATCACCGACATTCTGGCCTCAGGTTCTGAAAAGTCCGACGTTAAAGCCGCGATTGGTTCCGGTTCCGTTGCTGCCGTGGCTGTTGCCGCTGCTGCTCCGAAAAAAGCCGCTGCCAAGAAAGCCGCTCCGAAGAAAGCTGAAGCGAAAGCCGAAGCACCTGCGGGCGCGGACGATCTGAAAAAGCTGTCCGGCGTTGGCCCGGCACTTGAGAAAAAGCTGCTCGCCGCTGGCGTAACAACTTTTGCTCAGATCGCAGCATGGGGCGAAGCCGATATTGCCGAGTTCGACGAAAAACTGTCGTTCAAAGGCCGCATCGAACGCGAAGGCTGGGTTGCACAAGCAGCTGAGCTGGCGAAGTAAGCGAAGTATAGGAGACTAACGATATGGCACATAAAAAAGCTGGTGGTAGTTCCCGTAACGGTCGCGACTCCGCAGGTCGCCGTTTGGGCGTGAAGAAATACGGTGGCGAAAGCGTCATCTCTGGCAACATCATCATGCGTCAGCGTGGCACAAAGATGTGGCCTGGCGAAGGCGTGGGCATGGGCAAAGATCACACCATCTTTGCAACCACCGACGGCAACGTGAAGTTCCACAAAGGCCTCAAGGGCCGCACCTTTATTTCGGTTCTCCCGCTGGCGGAGGCCGCAGAGTAAGCCGACCTTAAGGTTAATGAGACAATTAGGGGGCCGGCTGACACAGCCGGCCCCTTTTTATTTTTGAGCTGAGAGGTTCGCGATGAGCGTCGCCATTGCACAATTTGCCGTTTTTGCCGCAAGCCAGGTGGGCACACCTGGGCCTGCGAACATGGCGCTGTTGGCTACCGGCGCGCGTTTTGGGTTCGTCGCGGCGCTGCCATTTGTGGCCGGTGTTGCGCTTGGCAAACAGTTGATTATCTGGCCCATCGGTTTCGGCCTGATGGCTATGGCCGAAACGATGCCGTGGCTGTTTGAGGCCCTTAAATGGGCCAGTGTGGCGTATATTTGTTGGTTGGCTTGGAAAGTTGCGAATTTGCGGTTGTCACCGCAGAGCGGCGCGTCAGAGAAACCACCGGGTTTTCTGGCCGGTCTTTGGGTGCATCCACTGAACCCTAAAGCTTGGGCAATGATTGTCACAGGTTTTACCAGTTTCGTGAGCCCCGACACACCAACGTTGCAAGCCACAGCGACCATAGCCATCTGTCTGCTAGCGACGCAGGCAATATTTCACCCGATCTGGACGTATGGGGGAGACCGGATCGCACAGCTCGTCGCAGGACGCCCTGCGGAGCGGTATTTGATGAGGACCTTGGCGGCTTTGACCGTCCTGTCGGTTCTTGTTGTATTACTCTGAGGAGGAGAATGGTATGAAACTTGATACCATCGTGAACCAACCCGTGATGGAGGCGGAGCGTTTTGTGCTGCGTCCGTTGCGGCGGTCAGATCAAGGGTTGATCGATATGTATGCGGGTCAGGAAGGAGTGGCACGTATGACCACGTCCATTCCACATCCGCTGCCGCCCGGTGCCACGGAAGCATTCATTTTGCGTGCGCAGACCGAGGACCGTGTGGAAGACGTTTGGGCCATTGACGGATCGCGGGACGGTCAGGCCGAAGTCATGGGTGTGATCGGATTGACCCGTGTGGACGTTGGTCAAGTGGAGATCGGGTATTGGATTGGTCCCGGTTTCTGGAACACGGGTCTTGCCTCTGAGGCGGTACGCACTTTGATTGCGGCCAACCCGCTGGACAGCACTACGATTTTCGCCAGTGTGTTTCAGGACAACCCGGCGTCAGCGCGGGTTTTGACGAATTGCGGCTTTGAATATCTTGGAGACGCGGAAAGCTTTTCGGTGTCTCGCGATGCAAACGTGCCAACGTGGACCTATTCTCTGAAGATGGGCTGAAACCTGATTGAGCCTGAGCGCGCGGCGCGCTATCAGGCACAATGCCTAAAAGGAACCAAAAGACATGAAATTCCTCGACCTAGCCAAAGTGTATCTCCGTTCCGGCGGCGGCGGGTCGGGCTGTGTCTCGTTCCGACGTGAAAAATACATCGAATACGGTGGGCCCGACGGCGGGGATGGCGGCGGCGGTGGTTCGGTGTATGCCGAGGCGGTCGATGGTTTGAACACGCTGATCGACTTCCGTTATCAGCAGCACTTTTTTGCCAAGTCGGGCATTCCCGGAATGGGACAGCAGCGGACGGGTAAAACCGGCGATGACATCATTCTGCGTGTGCCGGTGGGCACCGAGATTCTGGATGAGGATCAGGAAACTGTGGTGGCCGACCTGACCGAAGTGGGACAGCGCGTATTGCTGGCCAAAGGCGGCAATGGCGGCTGGGGCAACCTACACTTTAAATCCGCCACCAATCAGGCACCCAGACGTGCCAACCCGGGCCAGCCAGGCGTTGAACGGACTATTTGGTTGCGCCTAAAGCTGATTGCGGATGTGGGCTTGTTGGGGTTGCCAAATGCGGGCAAGTCGACGTTTTTGGCGGCGACATCAAACGCGCGGCCCAAGATCGCGGATTATCCCTTTACCACGCTGCACCCCAATCTTGGGGTTGTTGGCGTTGATAATGTGGAATTTGTGGTGGCCGATATTCCAGGTTTGATCGAAGGCGCCTCAGAAGGACGCGGGCTGGGCGATCTGTTCTTGGGGCATGTGGAGCGTTGTGCGGTGCTCCTGCATTTGGTGGACGGCTCCTCTGGCACATTGCTTGATGACTATAAGACCATCGTGCAAGAGATTGGAAACTATGCCGAAATCCTTGCGGAAAAACCCCGTGTGATCGTGCTTAACAAGATCGACACGCTTGATGAGGAAGAGCGTACTTTTCTCAAGGAAGAGCTTGAGGAAGTTGCCGGCGCGCCTGTAATGTTGATGTCCGGCATCAGCCATGAAGGCACCACAGAAGTCCTGCGTGCTTTGAGGGCGGAGATAGATGACGGACGCCTTCGTCAAAGAATTGCAGAAAATGCCGACGAGGAAGAAGAGCCTTGGCGACCCTGAGCGACGCAAAACGGGTTGTCATAAAGATCGGGTCCGCGTTGCTGGTGGACCGGAACAAAGGGGCTTTGCGGGATGATTGGCTACATGGGCTGGCCGAAGATGTGGCCATGCTCAAAGCGCGTGGCGCGGATGTGATCCTTGTGTCGTCGGGCTCGATCGCGTTGGGACGACGCGCGCTCAAGTTGCCAACCACTGAACTCTCGTTGGATCAATCACAGGCGGCTGCTGCAGTCGGGCAAATCCGACTTGCGCGGGCTTATGAAGAGGCTTTGGCGCCACATGGGATCACCACAGCGCAGGTTCTGGTCACGCTGGAAGACAGCGCAAATCGACGCCGATATTTGAATTCACGCGCCACTTTGGCGCAGTTACTGTCATTGGGCGTCGTACCAATTGTAAATGAAAATGACACAGTGGCGACCGACGAAATCCGCTATGGTGATAATGACCGACTTGCCGCGCAGATCGCTCTGACGACAGGGGCGGACCGGTTGGTTTTGCTTTCAGATGTCGACGGGTTTTATTCCGCCAATCCGATGGAAGACGCAGCCGCCCAACGCTTTGACATTATTGAAGACATCACCGCCGAGATCGAAAACATGGCGGGCGAGGGCGTTTCCGGGCTGTCTAAGGGTGGGATGATAACAAAAGTGATGGCCGCCAAGACCGCTACGGCTGGTGGTTGCGCCATGGCGATCACCGAAGGCAGTGTAATGCGGCCGATTTTGGCGCTTCAGAACGGTGCCAACGCCACATGGTTTACTGCCCAAGGCACGCCACAGTTGGCGCGCAAACGGTGGATCGGATCGATGAAACCACAGGGCACATTGGTGGTGGATGCTGGCGCCGCGCGCGCGTTGGGGCAAGGAAAAAGCTTGCTTGCGGCGGGTGTCGTCGACGTTCAAGGAGATTTCGGTCGAGGCGATCCGGTGGTGATTGCGGATCCGACGGGTCATAAAATCGGACAGGGGCTTGCAGCTTATAAATCTGGTGAAGCCGTTAAAATCAAAGGCCATCATAGCCGCGATATTGAACCGATTTTGGGGTATCCGGGACGAGCGGCCCTTGTTCATCGCGACGATATGGCGCTCTGATCTGCCTCTATTTTTCTGAACCTCATCGGCACAGATGTATTTATTCTGAAAGCATAAAGCGAAACGCAAAGGACCGATCTGATGAACGACATCGCAGATATCCCCGCCCTGATGACCGAGCTTGGCCAGAACGCCAAAGCCGCTGCAGCGGAATTGGCCTTCGCCCCGGCAGATGCCAAACGCAAAGCGCTTGAAGCGGCTGCTGATGCGGTCTGGAAACAGCGCGCCGACATCATTGCCGCCAACGCCAAGGATCTGGATTTTGGACGCAACAAGGGCCTTTCGGACGCGATGATGGACCGTTTGATGCTGGACGAGAGCCGCATTCAGGGCATTGTGGACGGTTTGCGCGCAGTTGC
The DNA here is from genome assembly GCF_001292625.1 of Shimia sp. SK013. GTDB lineage: Bacteria > Pseudomonadota > Alphaproteobacteria > Rhodobacterales > Rhodobacteraceae > Shimia. Next base: position 351,393 of record NZ_LAJH01000009.1, on the reverse strand, counting down.
CGCGCAGACTGATCCGGTTGGCGAAGTGCTGGAGGAGTGGGAGCGACCCACTGGTTTGAACATCCGTCGTGTGCGCACACCTTTGGGTGTGGTCGGCGTGATCTATGAAAGCCGACCCAATGTAACAGCGGACGCAGGCGCTCTGTGTTTAAAATCTGGCAACGCAGTGATTTTGCGCGGCGGGTCCGAAGGCTTTCACAGTTCAGGTGCTATCCATGCTTGCCTTTTGGAAGGCTTGCGTGCTGCTGGTTTGCCATTAACCGCGATTCAGTTGGTGCCCACGCGGGATCGTGCGGCTGTAAAAGAGCTGCTGACAATGACCGACCATGTGGATGTGATTGTGCCTCGTGGCGGCAAGGGACTGGTTGGGCTTGTTCAACGTGAAGCCCGCGTTCCTGTGTTTGCACATCTGGAAGGCATTGTGCATGTCTATTTGGATAAAGCTGCAGACCCCAAAAAAGCCATGGAAATAGTCCTGAACGCCAAAACCCGCCGCACAGGCATTTGTGGCGCAGCGGAATGTCTTTTGATTCACGAAGACCTTGTCGACGGATTGGGCACGGAGGTTGTTTCAATGCTGGTTGACGCGGGTGTTCAGGTCCATGCGGATGGTCCGTTGCAAGGTATTGCTGGCACTGTGGCTGCAACCGACAAGGATTGGGGCAAAGAGTATCTTGATATGCACATCGCAGCGAAGGTGGTGCGTGATTTGGACGGTGCGATTGCACATATCCGCGAGTTCGGGTCCGATCACACCGATTGCATTGTGACCGAGGACGAAGCGGCGGTTGCGCGCTTTTTTGAACGCGTAGACAGTGCGATCTTGATGCACAACGCGTCAACTCAGTTTGCCGATGGTGGCGAATTCGGCATGGGCGCGGAAATTGGCATCGCAACGGGCAAAATGCATGCCCGTGGCCCGGTCGGCGCGGCGCAACTAACCAGTTTTAAGTATCTGGTGACTGGCAACGGAACGACGCGGGCCTAACCCACCCAAAACGTCAGTTCCAGCTGGGTTTCGGTCCAGTTGGCGCTGAGTTTTCGGCCGGTTTGCTGAGCCGCAAGAGGCAACATGCCAAACTGCACTTTGGCAGGCGCGAGGTCCTCCGGCAGGTTGCCGGTCTGAACAGCGGACCACAGGGCACTATCCACCCGCAACTTTTCGCTTTCACCGGTCAGGCGCCAGTTGCCTTCGTCACATTGCACGCTGACCACGCCGCCGAAGGGCAGGGCGGTCTCAAAGCAGAGCAGTCCCAGGAACGCCATCCGCAACTCCGTGCGTTCGACGTGTCCTTGAACCGTCCAATCCACTATCATGCGGGCACCGATGGCCACATGGTCCAAAATGGTATGAATTTCTTGCTCACCCACCTGTTGATCAGCAGACGCGCGGCCAAAAGCAACTCGGAAAAGCCGGATTTTGGCGTTGGCGTTCTGAACACTTTCGCCGATCAAGCCAAGCTCAGGGCCGTTGGCGGACCCGGCAAGTTCGATAAGTTCCATTCCGTTGCCGATGGCTCCAATCGGGCTAATCAGGTCGTGGCAAATGCGGGAGCCTACCAATGCGGCCAAATCCGGTTTATGTGTCATGCTCATCACTCCTGATGCGTGGACTTAGTATGGACGAACTCAATGCCTTTCTTGAACCCGGTGCGCTGGTCACCCATCCGACCGAACCCGATTGGGGTGTAGGTCAGGTGCAGTCCAACATCGGTGGAAAAATCACCGTGAATTTCCGCGAGGTGGGCAAAGTGGTCATCAACGGCAGTCGCGTGGTGCTGTTAGTGGTAAATGAGGATTAACAAGTTAAGATTTAGTTCACGTGTGCCGGTAGGCGTCAACTGCCGGCGGGATTTTTCCCATTTCTGCCAGCTTGGTTGATTTAAGGCAATGCCGCGCCTAAAAAACGCGGCAACAAGAGGCGCAATAGCAGTACCATGACCGCACATACCCCTGATTTTGAAGTGAGACTTGCCAGCTCGGACGAAGATCTGAACGCTGCGCAAAGATTGCGTTATCGGGTCTTCGTCGAAGAATTGGGTGGCGGCGGTGCAATGGTCGATCACGACGCACGGCTTGAGCAAGACAAGTTTGATCCTTTTTATGACCACATGATTTTGATTGATCGCGCGCTTGGGTGCGATCCTTTGGATAAAGTCGTGGGCGTTTATCGCCTTTTGCGCCAGGACATGGCCCTAAAAATGGGGCAGTTTTACTCTGAAGATGAATACGACCTTAGCAAGCTAAAGGCGTCAGGTCGCAAGTTGATGGAGCTCGGTCGGTCATGCTTGTTGCCGGACTATCGCGGCGGAATCGCGATGTTTCATCTGTGGTCGGCGCTGGCAGCTTATGTTGCGGAACATGACGTCGAGATTTTGTTTGGCGTCGCGAGTTTTCATGGCACAGATGTGCACGCGCTGGCGCAACCACTGTCTTTGTTGCACACGCGGCACCTGGCGCCAAAAGACATTCGCACACGTACACAGCCGCAGCATTTTCAGAGCATGGATTTGGTGGCCGAAGATCAGATCGACCGGCGCGCGGCGATGTTGGAAGTACCGGCATTGATCAAAGCATATTTGCGGTTGGGCGGTTTTGTGGGCGAGGGGGCCTTTGTGGACCGTGCGTTCAACACCACAGATGTGTGTCTGATACTGGACACAGCCCGCATGAATGAGAAAAACCGCGCGCTTTATACAAAGGCGCGCCCCGCGTGAGTACCTGGGAGGGCCCAGAGGGGTATTTGCCGCACAAACCCCTGAACCTAGGAGGCTGGATTCGCGTTATCCTGCGCGGTGTACCTTTGGGAATATTGGTTTTTGGCTGCTTGATGCTGTTGCTTTTGGTGCGCATGTTTGAGGCGCCGATGTATGGTCTGCGTCGACCCTGGACGCCGTATATCACACGGTTTGTCTGCCGCGCGGCTTTCCGCATTCTTGGGATCGGATTTTCTTCAAAGGGAACGCCAATGACCCTCCGCGGGGCTGTTGTGGCAAATCACAGCTCGTGGCTGGATATCTTCACGCTGAATGCCCGCAAAAACGTTTATTTTGTTTCCAAAGCAGAGGTGGCCAAATGGCCGGGTATCGGCTGGTTGGCGCGGGCCACCGGGACAGTGTTTATCAACAGGGACCGCCGCGAGGCCGCCGCGCAAAAACGGGTTTTTGAAGACCGGCTCCTGGCGGGACACAAATTGCTGTTTTTCCCTGAAGGCACCAGCACCGATGGGCAACGTGTTTTGCCATTCAAATCAACGCTTTTCGCAGCCTTTTTCGACGCGCGATTGCATGATGAGATGCACATTCAACCAGTGACCGTGCGCTACATCGCTCCGAAAGGCGAAGATGCGCGGTTTTACGGATGGTGGGGAGACATGGGTTTTGGACCACATCTTTTGGTGACTTTGGGAGCTCGCCGGCAAGGTCATGTCGTCGTGGTCTATCACGAAGAACTGAGGGTCGCCGATTTTGACAGCCGCAAGGCATTGGCAGAGGCCGCGGAGCAAAAGGTCCGCGGCGCTTTGGTGTCAAAAGCCTAGCCGTTGTCGTGGGCCTGCGCCCGCTGATAAGCAGGCCGGGCGTGTATCGCTTCCACGAAGCTTGCCAGCGCTGGGTACTGTTTTGCGCCCTCGCCACGCACCGCGATTTCTGCCGGAAAGATCATCATCACATCCACCGCCGAAAGATCGTCTAACACAAAGTGTCCGGAGGGGCGCAGTTGGCTGTCCATATAAGAAAAGTGATTGTGCATCTCGGAGGTGATACGCGGCTGCAAGGGCGCGGCGGCGTCTCCTAGAATTGAGGTATACAGCCCCAAAAGCGGCGGCAGCATGGCGGACCCTTCCGCGAAATGCATGAGCTCCAAATGATCGACATAAGACATCGTGCCTTGTTCCGGGATCATTTGAGGCGCGTGTTTGGCGCAGACCATCTCCACTATGGCGGCGGATTCCGCAATCACACGCCCGTCCATTTCAATGACGGGTGACTTGCCCAGAGGGTGCACCTCGCGCAGCTCTGGCGGGGCCAGCCGCGTCTGTTTGTTGCGGTGGTAGGCCAAAAGATCGTAGTCGACGCCTATCTCTTCGAGCAGCCACATAATGCGCAGAGACCGAGACTTGTTAAGGTGATGCAAACGGATCATGGAAAGGCTCCTTGAGGGATGTCTGTGTGAACTGTACAAAACACCTGTGGCAATGTGAAAATTTTGCAGATTTTGGAACGCGGCGTCACGAGATGTTCGTAAATTCAGAACAAGCTGCGATTGCGGGTTGCACCGCCCAAGTTCCTCGTATAGACGCGCGACATTCAAACCCGCAGGCGGGGTTTGGGCTCGCGCAGGGGAGACATCCCTGTCAGTCCGCCGGTTGGAGCATCCGCTCTCACTTCTCCCCGCCAAGGCGTAAACCGGAAAAGGAAATACAAGCATGGCTCTTCCTGAGTTCTCCATGCGTCAGCTGCTGGAAGCTGGCGTTCACTTTGGCCACCAGACGCAACGTTGGAACCCCCGCATGGGCGAGTTCATCTACGGTTCGCGCAACGGCATCCACATTCTCGACCTGACCCAAACCGTTCCAATGCTGGACGCTGCACTGAACGCAATCCGTGAAACGGTTGCAAAAGGCGGCCGCGTTCTGTTCGTTGGCACCAAGCGTCAGGCAGCTGCACCGATTGCAGACGCGGCTGAAAAGTCGGCTCAGTACTACATGAACCACCGTTGGCTCGGCGGCACATTGACCAACTGGAAAACCGTTTCCCAGTCGATCAACCGGCTGAAAGAAATCGACGAGAAAATGGAATCGGGCGCCGATGGCCTGACCAAAAAAGAACGTCTGGGCATGGAACGTGACCAGGAGAAACTGCAAGCGTCGCTGGGCGGTATCCGCGACATGGGCGGTGTTCCTGACCTGCTGTTCGTTATCGACGTGAAAAAAGAAGCTCTGGCAATTGCAGAAGCCAACAAGCTGGGCATCCCTGTTGTGGCGATCGTTGACACCAACTGCAGCCCCGATGGCGTTGACTATATCATTCCTGGCAATGACGACGCGGCACGCGCTATCGCTTTGTATTGCGATCTGGCAGCCCGTTCGGCTCTCGACGGCATGACCGCACAGATGGGCGCAGCAGGCGTTGATCTTGGCGCATTCGAAGAAGCACCGGTTGAAGAAGTCGTTGCAGAAGAAGCACCGGCTGCAGAAGCCGAAGCGTAACAATTCTTACACGGGGGCAGGGTATAGCCCGCCCTCGTATATCCAATTCTGACGAGGAGAGCCAAAAATGGCGATCACAGCAGCTATGGTCAAAGAACTGCGCGAGATGACCGGCGCAGGTATGATGGACGCGAAAAAAGCGTTGACCGAAAATGATGGTGACCAAGAGGCAGCAATCGATTGGTTGCGCACCAAAGGTCTGGCGAAAGCGGCCAAGAAATCCGGTCGCACCGCGGCTGAGGGCCTTGTGGCCGTTAAAGTTGACGGCGGCAAAGGTGTTGCAGTTGAGGTTAACTCTGAAACCGATTTTGTTGGCAAAAATGCAGACTTCCAGTCGATGGTTTCCGCGATTGCTGGCGCTGCGGTTAACGTGTCTGACGTTGACGCGCTGAAAGCGGCAGATTTGGGCGGCAAGACCGTTGAAGAAACTGTTACCGACGCGGTTGCGACTATTGGTGAAAACATGTCCGTACGTCGCATGGCGACTGTGGAAGGCGACGTTGTGACTTCTTATGTTCACAACCCGGCCACCGACGGCATGGGCAAAATCGGCGTTCTGGTTGCGCTGAAAGGTGGCGACGAAGCCTTTGGTAAGCAAGTAGCGATGCACATTGCTGCTGCAAACCCGCAGTCGTTGTCCGAAGCAGACCTGGACGCGACCATTGTTGAAAAAGAACGCAATGTTCAAATCGAGATCGCCCGTGAATCCGGTAAGCCGGAGCAGGTGATCGAGAAAATGATCGTTGGCCGCATGAAGAAATTCATGTCCGAAGTGACCCTGTTGGGCCAAAACTTCGTGATCAACCCTGACTTGACCGTTGAAGCCGCCGCCAAAGAAGCGGGTGCAGAAATCGTCGGTTACGTCCGCATGGAAGTGGGCGAGGGCATCGAGAAAAAAGAAGAAGATTTTGCTGCAGAAGTGGCAAAAGCTGCTCAAGGCTAATCTTGCCTTAAAAGCGCAATAGAAAGGGCCGGTTCGCTGAACTGGCCCTTTTTTCGAGAAACTCAAGGGAACCTTGGTTTAAGCGTCAAAAAAACGACGCCATCCTGAGGACGGCGCCGTCTCTTTTTCTCGGTCTCCAAAACATGGGGATGGGGAGACCACCGAAAATTGCCAGCCTGAAAACCAAAATTAATCTTCAGACTGACGTCCGGGATTTACCGGTCAAAACAGAGAGCTTCGATATTGCGAAGATCCGCTCTGATATGTTCCAAAGGCCAAAGCCACCACTCACGGAACTGTTTCAGTTTGCCATTGTGTGGGCTAATTGGGCAAGTCAGGGTTACCTTACTAACAAAAAAATCAGGGTCGCGGCGCTTCAAGAAGATATATTTGCTTCATAAATGACGCTTTGAGCAGGGCTTGTGCGGTCGTCTCTACATTCATGGCATCGCGGGCCAACCTGAGGTGCTTTTCAACAGTCGCAGGAGTGCGCTCGATCAGCATTGCAATGTCTTGAATTGTTTTGCCATCGCCGACCCATTCAAGAACTTCACGCTGGCGGCTGGTTAATTCCCGCTCTGAATTTGCATGGGGCAGGGACTGTACTTTGAGGTGAGCAACGTTGTTGATGAGTTCGATCTCCCGTCCGTGTTTGTCCCACATTTCATCAATGTCGGCCTGCGGCAGATCACTGCGTGCCGCCAATGAAATCGCACCTTTGGTGCGCGAAGAAACCGTTGGGAAGCTGACTGTGTAGCCGGCCTGGATTCCAAAACTCTTGTTTACCTCAAGTACGTTTAGCTGTTGATCGCTCAGCGCGCCTTCGTTTAGCGCTTTGGCCGCCATTCCCCAGCTGGCGGCTCCAGAATTGTTCAAAGTCCACTGAAACATGGGCCCGTGAAAATACAGGCCTTCGCCAAGAAACCTGTGCAGATAGGCGGGATCATGATTGGACAGGATAAAGAAGTCATCTACATCGCCAACCATCATGCCGCTGCGATAATTGGTATAACCATAAATGATGCGGTCAAAGCCGAATTTGGCCATGTAGTTGCAGTGCTCTGGCCAAAGCTCTTCTAGTCGCGTGTGTCGGGTCAGATTTTCAATGTAGGCGAGCGTTTCGTTCATTCAAATGGGTCTTTCAAAGTATTCATACACGCGACATATCAACGACACGCCGAGTGGTGTGTACTTGTGACAAGTCGCCAATATCTGTGGTTTTGTGGTGGGTGAACAGTATGAGGAAGCGCGCAACTCTGTCCATAGTAGAATTCGTTGGTGTTTTCGGTACTTTAGGTCATGTAAATATAACATAATACCTATTATGCGCACTATGTTTCCTGACTGGTGACCTGGAACGGTATCCATCAACAAGTCAGATGACTCAATCTGCCCTGCAACAGAAACAGCAAAACTTTGGTTTAACCACCGCCATTAACTTGTTGTATTTGTGGAAATTACCCGCAGGGAAAGCTGGTCCAAGTCTCTAAAACTGCATTGGAGACGCCCGTTAAAAACTTTTGTTCCAAAGTCATCCTAGCGCGTAACCAGCGCCCCGAACCGTGCGCAAAGGATCTTCTCCACCTTGAGCACAAAGAGCTTTGCGAAGGCGCCCAATATGGACGTCCACTGTGCGGCTATCAACATAGATGTCACGCCCCCAAACACGATCCAGCAGCTGTTCGCGGCTCCAGACACGCCCCGGTTTTTCCATGAATGTCGTTAAGAGCCGAAACTCGGTTGGACCAAGCTTTAGCTGCTTTTCGCGGCGTGTGACGCGATGGGTTTCTGCGTCGAGTTCGATGTCTTCAAATTTAAGACGTTGTCCGACGGCCGCCGGTCGGACGCGGCGCAATTGGTTTCGGACGCGCGCCATAAGTTCCAAAACGGAATACGGTTTTATGACGTAGTCGTCAGCGCCGGTTTCAAGCCCCCTCACCCGGTCAACTTCCTCGGAACGCGCGGACAGCATGATAATCGGAATGCCAGCCGTCTCGGTCCGCGTTTTCAGTTGTCTACAGACTTCGATGCCGGAGGTTCCAGGCAACATCCAGTCCAGAACGATGATATCTGGACATACCTCTTGAACGACAATCAAAGCTTCGTCGCCGTCGGGTGCCGTTTCCACATAAAAACCTTCTGCCTGGAGATTGTAGGACAGAACTTCGCGTTGTGCGGGCTCGTCTTCGACAACCAGAACTGTGGGGTGATCTTTACTCATGACAACTTTCCCGTTTGGTCATTCTGCTTCGAGGCGCGTTGCCTTTGGGCGGTTTTCATCTGGCATGTTGCCGGAAACGAGGTAGATGACCTGCTCTGCCACAGACGTGACGTGGTCCCCCATGCGTTCTGTGTTTTTCGCGATGAAATGAAGATGCATACAGGGCGTGATGTGGCGCGGATCCTCCATCATGAAGGTGATGAATTCGCGGAACAAAGCGTTGTACATTTGATCGACGTCTCGGTCTCGTTCGAGAACTTCCTGCGCTTTGTCCATGTCACGCATAATAAACGCGTCTAGCACGTCTTTGAGCATTAGCTGAACTTCGCGTGCCATGCGTTGCAACGCGCCACGAGCGCCCTCGATGGGAGTCATGTGAACCAGCACTGCGTTACGTTTCGCGAGGTTCTTGGCGTAGTCACCAATGCGCTCAAGGTTGCTTGAGATTTTCATCACGGAAAGCACAACGCGTAAATCCAGCGCTGCCGGCGCGCGCAACGCAATTAAGTTGGCACATTCCTCGTTGATCAGTGAATCGAGCGCGTCAATTGCTTGATCACGCTTGATAACTTCGGCGGACAGTTCTTCGTCTTGATCGCGCAGCGCCTGGGAGGCGTCGACGATGGCGGCTTCGACCAAGCCACCCATCTTCATGATGTGAGCCTGGATTCCTTCAAGGTCACGGTCAAACGAGGAAACGATATGTTGATCAGGCATTTGCTGGTATCTCCTTAACCGATCCGGCCAGTGATGTAGTTTTGCGTCCGCTCGTCTTGCGGGTTTGTGAATATCTGCGAGGTGTCGCCGTATTCCACTAGGTTTCCGAGGTGGAAAAAGGCCGTTTTTTGACTCACCCGTGCGGCTTGCTGCATGGAGTGCGTGACGATCACTACTGAGAACTGATTGCGCAGCTCATCAATAAGTTCTTCAACCTGTGCTGTCGCAATGGGATCAAGTGCCGAGCATGGCTCATCCATCAACAGGACTTCGGGTTCCGTCGCCACGGCGCGTGCGATACACAAACGCTGTTGCTGACCGCCAGACAGTCCAGTGCCCGGAGCATCAAGGCGATCTTTGACCTCGTCCCAGATGGCACCGCGACGCAGGGACTTTTCAACGATAACATCAAGATCCGCTTTGCTATTGGCAAGGCCGTGAATTCTGGGACCGTACGCGATGTTGTCATAGATCGACTTCGGGAACGGGTTTGGTTTTTGGAAAACCATGCCCACTTTGGCCCGCAACTGAACAGGATCCACACGTTTGTCGTAGATGTCCTCGTTGTCGATCTTGATGTCGCCCACAACGCGGCACACGTCAATTGTGTCGTTCATCCGATTGATACAGCGCAAGAAAGTTGACTTGCCACACCCCGACGGGCCGATGAAAGCCGTGACCGTCTTGGCGTCAATATCCACGTTCACATCTTTGATAGCGTGCGTGTCGCCGTAGTACACTTGCACATCGCGAGCAGAGATTTTTGTTGTCTTCTGATTCACGGCATCCCCCAAAATTGGTGCGTCATACATGTCTTGATTTTCCTAAGCTTACCAGCGGCGCTCAAAGCGGCGGCGCAAGATGATAGCGATGGCATTCATAAACAGCAGGAATACCAGTAGCACAATAATGGCCCCGGAGGCGCGCTCCGCAAAGGCCGGGTCGGCGCGTTGTGTCCAGTTATAAACCTGAACCGGCAATGCGGCGGCAGGATCAAACAGACCTTCTGGTGGCGCGCCCGGGAACTCGCGGACAAAGGCGACCATCCCGATCAACAGAAGTGGCGCCGTTTCACCAAGTGCCTGCGCAAGCCCGATAATGGTGCCGGTCAAGATGCCCGGTGCAGCCAGAGGCAAAACGTGGTGGAAGACCGCTTGCATCTTGGAGGCCCCTACCCCCAATGCTGCATCTCGGATCGATGGCGGCACGGCCTTGAGCGATGCACGTGTTGAGATGATAATCGTCGGCAACGTCATCAATGTCAGCACGAGGCCACCCACGATGGGCGCCGATTGCGGCAGTCCTGCGAAGTTGATGAAAATCGCAAGGCCGAGAATACCAAACACGATCGACGGGACCGCCGCGAGGTTTGAGATGTTGACCTCGACAATGTCGGTAAACCAGTTTCTGGGAGCAAATTCCTCGAGATAGATCGAAGCAGCCACCCCGATTGGCAGCGTCAGAAAGAGCACCACGCCCATCATGTAAAGTGAGCCCAGAATAGCGACGCCAAGACCCGCGGCCTCGGGACGGTTCTCCGAAGCGTCCGCTCGCGTAAGAAATCCCCAGTTGAAGGACGTTTTCAAAAGGCCCGCGTCTTTAAGCTTATCGGCGAACATCAGTTGTTCAGGAGAAATGTTGCTGTCGCGCTCCGCGCTCTCCATCGTAACCCGGCCCTTGTAATAGCCGTCAATGCGGCCAGAGGTGAGAAACTTGAAGCTGACGGTTTCGCCAATCATGTCCGGGTTATTCAACACGAACCGACGCATCTCAGCGGCGGCCTCTTTAGACACCATCTTGGCCGCGTCTTTGGCTTTCAGACCCTCAACGGCCATGCCGGGCGAGTCCATTTGTGTTTGCAACGAATTCTTGATCAGTGGCGCATATCCAAACGTCGAAACCTTGCGGATCTTGTCAAGATCGCGGGATCCGTCTTTGTCCAGCTTGGCCGGATCGAGGTAGATCTCCAGCGTGACAAAGGTCTGTTTGAAGGCCGACAAGCCGTTGCTCAGAATTGATGTCATCAGACCAGCGAGCGCCAGCATTGCCAACACAATGGCGATTACACCGTACACGCGAAACCGTTTTTCGGCAGCGTTGCGGCGACGCGTACGGTCGTCGACAGTGAGAAGTGACGAAGTGGGTGAAACGTCGGTCATTCGTACTGCTCCCGGTACTTGCGAACGATGTAAAGCGCGAGAACGTTAAGTCCAAGCGTCAGGACAAAAAGTGAAAGGCCAAGTGCGAATGCAACCAGCGTTTCAGGGCTGGCGAACTCGGTATCACCGGTCAGCTGGCTGACGATTTTTACTGTGATGGTGGTCATGGCCTCAAGCGGATTGAGGCTGAGCTTGGCCGCGGCCCCTGCCCCCATGACCACAATCATCGTCTCGCCAATGGCGCGCGAGGCCGCCAAAAGAATGGCGCCGACGATGCCCGGCAAAGCCGCCGGTATGATCACTTGTTTTACGGTTTCCGATTGCGTTGCCCCAAGGCCGTAGGACCCATCGCGCATTGCTTGTGGAACCGCATTGATCACGTCATCGGACAGCGAAGACACAAAGGGGATCAACATGATGCCCATAACGATACCAGCGGTCAGAACGGAAGAAGACGACTGCCCAAGTCCCAAAGGTTGCGCGAAATAGTCTCGCAACAAGGGCCCCACCGTGATTAGTGCGAAAAGACCATAAACAATCGTCGGGATGCCCGCGAGAATTTCGACGGCCGGCTTCACAATCGAGCGCACTCTATTGGTCGCGTATTCGGACAAATAAACTGCGACGAACAAGCCGATTGGCACGGCAAACACAAGCGCCACAAAAGAGACGTAGAGCGTCCCCCAGAGAAGAGGAATAAACCCAAGGTCAGAGCCGCCGGTGAACTGCGGGTTCCAGGTCAGGTTAAAGAAAAAGTCTTTGGCGGGATACAGTTGGAAGAAGTGCAGCGTTTCAAAAACCAGCGATGCGATGATGCCTACAGTGGTCAGGATCGCAACGAGAGACGACAAGATCAGCAGCGCCTTGACGGCTTGTTCTGAAACATTGCGCGCACGGTATTCCGGCTTAATACGGGTCAAAGCAAAAACAAGACCCAACACACTCAGAGCAAGTGCGACGACGGCCATTGCAACCCGCAGCGTGCTGGTCAAAATTCGGAACTCTTTCGCGGCAGCCAGAATATTCTGCTGCACGTCCGAGGCCACAGCCACACCAACCTCTGCCAACAATGCGCGCACATCGGTGGACGCGGTGTTTAGCTTTTCGATGCCAGTTTCGCTCAGCTTTCCAGCTGTCACAGCAACATCGAGGCCATTTGCAATCCGGCGCACATCCGCCATTACCAGCGTGCGCGAACTGCCTTCGGCGATGTCCCCAGAAACGATCATGCCGGAGATTTGGCTTTCGACAAACATTGGTTGCAAAATCAGCCACGCAAAGGTCACCAAGAGCGCGGGAACGGCTGCGAACAGAAACGTCGCTTGTCCGTAATAGCTCGGCAGGGAATGCAACTGGCGAATATCGCCACCTGCTGTGCTGAGAGATTTCGCTCTCCCAACAAAAAAGCCGACGGTCGCAACAGCGACGACGGCGAGAATTACAAGACCGGCGCTCATCTTAACTCCATACGCAGTAAGGTGGTGTCGAGTGATGGCGCCCCCATTTGCAGGGGCGCCATCGTGATCATTGCTCGCTTAGTTCAACGGAGCCATTGGTGTGCCGTTGGCAACCATTTCCTGAGTTGCGGCCAGTTCCGGATCGGAAACCAGACCATACTCTGCCAGCGGGCCATCAGGGCCAGCCATGTCGTCAGATACGAAGAAGTCGATGTATTCCTGCAGGCCAGGGATCACACCCAGGTGCGCTTTCTTCACGTAGAAGAACAGCGGACGGGACACAGGGTATTCGCCGGACGCAACGGTTTCAGTCGACGGAGTAATGTCGTCCATTGTCGCAACAATCAGCTTGTCTGTGTTGTTCTGGTAGAATGACAGACCAAAGACACCGATGGCGTTTTTGTTGGCGTCCAGACGGGCCAGAGTTTCGGTGTAATCACCGTCGATGTCGACAGACAGGCCGTCGGTGCGCAACGCGTGACATGCTTTCTTGTCGCCCAGCAGTTCCAGAGCGCCGGTTGCTTTACAGCCAGCTTCCAGAACTTTTTTGTCGAACACTTCGCGTGTGCCGTGCTTGGTACCCGGGATGAAAGCCAGGATATTGTTGGCAGGCAGGTCGGCATTGGCGTCGGCCCAAGTTTTGTTTGGGTTGGCAACCAGCTTGCCGTCTACGACAACTTCCTTGGCGATGGCATTGAACCAGTCAGCCGGAGTGAAGGCGAAGGACGGGCCGTTGATGTCGGATGCGAACACGATGCCGTCATAGCCAAAGCGCACTTCCATGATGTCGTTCACACCATTGGTTCCGCACAGATCGATGTCGGACTGTTTGATGCGCGAAGAAGAGTTCGCGATGTCGATGGTGTTAGGGCCAACGCCTTCGCACATTTTCTTACGGCCAGCACCGGAACCGCCACCTTCAACAACGGGTGTTGGAAATTCGAAGTTCTCACCGAATGCTTCGGCAACGATTGTGGCGTATGGCAGAACGGTCGACGATCCAGCGATCTGAACCTGATCACGAGCGGCGACCGATGTAGCGGCGATGGCTGCAACGGCGATGGCCGAAGCGGTCAGTTTGACGGACATATGTGTAACTCCAATTGTTCGTGACTGTCGGGCGACAGCCTTGGTGGCCGAAGTAAGCCTCCTAAACAAAGCTTTTGTGACACGCATGTAACAGCAATATGACAGTTCCGGAGGTCGGCGGAAAATCGTCAATGAACCGGTAAGAAAACACTTATCTCGGTACCTTCCCCAAGAACACTTTCAATCTCAAGGCGACCCCGATGGCGGTGGATGATGTGTTTTACGATCGCGAGGCCCAATCCTGTGCCGCCTTTCTCGCGAGATCTGTGGGAATCTATCCTGTAGAACCGTTCTGTGAGGCGCGGCAGGTGAATCTCATCGATTCCCGGCCCGTTGTCGCGAATCGTTAGCCGGACAGCGGGACCGCGCACCCCAAGAACCCGTGGCAGTTCACTCAGAGACAAGGTGACATTGGTTCCTTGCCCACCATATTTTATTGCGTTTTCAATGAGGTTCGTAACCACCTGAAGCAATTGGTCAGAATCGCCAAGCACAGTTTGGTCGCTATTTTCGTTCTCGAAAGTCAGTGCGGATCGATTTTCTTCTGCCAAAGGCGATAGGTTTTGAACTGACGCGTTCACAATGCGGCACAGATCCACTGGATCGGTCGGTCGCATTCGGGAAACTTCTTCGACTTTGCTCAGCGAAAGCAGATCGCCAACCAAACGATTCATGCGGCTTGCTTCGTTGGACATCGTGGTCAGAAAGCGTTCCTGAGCAACGGGATCGTTTTTCGCCGGTCCTTGAAGCGTTTCGATAAAGCCCAGAATGGCCGTCAAAGGCGTACGCAACTCATGGCTGACATTTGCCACAAAGTCCCGCCGCATCTGGTCCAGTTGGCGCTCTTCTGTGACGTCACGAAAACAGACTATACCGCCGCCGCCTTCGACCGGAGAACACAGCACTTCGTATCGGTGCTCCTGACGCCCGTCGTTGTGTAGATACAGACTTCGCTGCTGCTGACGCGTTCGAAGGCATTTTTCCACCGCGTCGTTTAACGCAGGTTGTCGAAAAACCAGAATAAGCGGCCGGTTCTCGCTGGCCTGTGGCTGTAGTTCAACCGCGCGCGCGTTTGCGGCGGTAACACGGCCGTCGGCATCCACAAAGAAAGCCGGTAACGGCACAGCTTCTAGGACGGAGGCGTTGAAGTTCTCGGTCATTGGGTCAGTTGTCTCGGTTACGTTGCTTTTAACGCAAACCAGACGTGTCCTTTTCAACAAAATTATGACAGTCGGCACACATTGCGTTTAATCGGCAATGTGACGCAGCCCACCGGAAAAGCGCCGCGCATTGTTTTGGTAATGCAGGGCAGACATCTGCAGGCCCTGTATCGCCTGATCATCAAGTTGGCGTACAACTTTGCCCGGCGCGCCCATCACCAAACTGCCGTCTGGAATCTCTTTGCCTTCGGTGATCAGGGCCCCTGCCCCAATCAGACAGTTTTTACCAATCTTGGCCCCGTTCAGAACCGTGGCACCCATGCCAATCAGGCTGCCATCGCCAACCGTACAGCCGTGCAGCATGGCCTTGTGGCCGATCGTGCAATTTGTACCGATGGTCAGAGCAAAACCGGGGTCTGTGTGCATGACAGTGTTCTCTTGAACATTGGATCCGGCGCCGATGTGAATTGTTTCATTGTCGCCCCGCAGAGTGCAGCCAAACCACACAGAGGTTTGAGCCTCAAGCACCACGTTGCCAATGACATTGGCATCGGGCGCCACCCACGAATTTGGATCTATGGAAGGCGCCACACGATCAAGTTCGTAAATTGGCATTATGGCATCTCCTGAAACTGGTCCTGCAAGTCCCGCACATGTGATTGAACGGCGGGTTGTTGTTCCCGCCGCATGCGCTCAGCCGTGATAATGGTCTTGAGCTGCGCCTCCGTGGCGTCCAGATTGTCGTTGATCAAGACATAGTCATATGCGCCCCAGTGGCTGATTTCGTCCCAACTTTTGAGCATGCGCTTGGCGATCACGTCTTCGCTGTCTTGCGCACGCGACACCAGACGGCGGTGCAACTCTTCAATTGACGGCGGCAAAATGAAAATCGAAAGCGCATGTTTGCCCAAATCGGAATTGCGGATTTGCTGCTCACCCTGCCAGTCAACGTCAAAAAGCACGTCATTACCTGCTTCGATTGTGTCTTTAACCGGTCCCGCGGGAGACCCATAAAAGTTGCCAAACACGTGCGCATGTTCAAGCATCTGGTTCTCGGAAACCTGTGTTTTGAAGTCGTCCTCGGAAAGGAAAACGTAGTCTCGCCCATTCTCTTCGCCCGGTCGTGGCTGGCGGGTGGTTGCGGAAACCGAAAAACTAAGGCCAGAATCCCAAGTCATCAGCCGTTTTGCCAAAGTCGATTTGCCCGCGCCGGACGGCGACGACAGAATAATTAGGAGCCCGCGTCTCTGTGTCATGTTTCTATTCCACGTTTTGAACCTGTTCGCGCATCTGATCGATCACGGCTTTGAGGTCCAGACCAATTTGAGTCAAATCCACTGATTGCGCCTTGGAGCACAGGGTATTGGCCTCACGATTGAATTCCTGCATCAGAAAATCGAGTTTGCGGCCGATCGGTCCTTCGGTGGCGAGCAACGTTCTCGCGGCGCCAACATGCGCATGCAGACGGTCTAGTTCCTCCATTACATCGGATTTCACCGCAATCATCGCAAGTTCCTGTGCAACGCGCGCTTCATCGGCGCCCTCGGTGTTTTCCATTACCCGCGCAAGGTTTTCGCGCAGCGTTTTCGCAGTGGATTGGCGCCGGGATTCGGCCGCAACCGACGCGGATTTAGTTAAAATTTCAATTTGACTCACTTGTTCCATGAGCACGTCATAAAGGGACTGACCCTCGGCTTGACGCATTTCGACAAAGCTTGAAATCAAGTCCGGAAGCTGCGCAGCGAGCGCGCCCAACAATTTTTTCTGTCCGCTGTCCGGAGCTACATTTTCCAAAACGCCACGCACCGCCATCAGATCTGATGCGCGCGAGGGCTGCAAAGCCACCCCCTGGTCCATGGCTGTAGTTTCGACAACTTGCAGAGCTTGGATCACGGCCTGTAGCTGCTGTTCGTTTACGGCGAGTGTGCCCTGCTCATCGCCTTTGTTTACACGCAGATTGAGGTTTACAGAGCCCCTCCCCAAAGACTTTGACAATGCGCCCTTCACGACCGCTTCAAGTCCTTCGATCCAATCCGGCATGCGCAAACGGATGTCCAATCCTTTGGCATTCACGCTGCGCAAATCCCACGCCCACGTGTATCCGTCTTCCTCACCTTTGAGGGCCGCAAAACCGGTCATCGAATGCAACATGGACTTCTCCTTTTGTCCGTTGATTACTTGATACCTAAAGGCATTGGTCGACTTAGAGCAATGTCGCATGCTATCAGTTAACCATTACAATGGCTTTTTATCGCAAATTGGGAAAAATCTTATTAAACATAAAGGGCATCGGGGGATGTCTCGTGGAATAATTAGTCGCTCTTTTTGACGCGATCCATGTGTGCAATTGGTCGGGAATTTAACTATGGATAAAACTGTAAGCGATTTATCAGTCGAAAATGGGCGAGATGGTGCGCTGGTTCTCGACCGAATGGAGGACTATTGGAGCGGTCTCCGACGTGGAAAGACCGTGCCTTACCGCTCCGATGTTGATCCACGTTCGGTTCAACGCATGCTGCGGCACGCTTTCATTCTGGAGCGGTTAGCGCCAGGTGTCGGAAAGCTTCGGGTTTCTTGCAGCACGCTCACAGATCTACAAGGCATGGACATGCGCGGAATGCCAATCGCGTCGATCATTTCCGAAGAAAGCCGCGAAGAGTTCGCGGAAATTCTGGAACAGGTCTTTGCAGGCCCCGCGACTGCGCGACTTGAATTGTCGACGTCGCGCGGTTTCCGCAAGAACGGCAAACGGGCGTCTATGCTTCTCCTGCCCTTGCGCAGTGATTCCGGCGAGATCAACCGTGTTCTTGGGGCTGTTTCAGTGTTCGAAATTGGTAGGAATGGACCGACCCGCTTTGACCTCACGGAAAGCCTTTTGCACGACGTCAGCGTCAAAGACGACGGTTTGGCCGAGCGCCTTTCCGCGCGTCCGGTCACTTTAGTGGATCGGCAAAAAGCGCTTTCAGCGGATGAGCGTCAGGCCAGCACGGTGGCCACCCGGCATGCGCATCTTAGATTGGTTGTGTCTGATACTTAACAGCCAGAAGGCATAAGTGTCGTACAGAAAAGGGCGGAGCCACTGGACATGGCACTCCGCCCTTTTCTATTTTTGGAAACGCGCGGTGGCCCAAAAGGAAAAGGCGCCTCAATAAAATGAGGCGCCTTTTTTGTTTCTGCTTTGATAGCGATGTTAGACGGCGGCGGCTTGCCGCGTTTCATTCATCGCCGAAAGCTCTTCAGCCACCAAGAAGGCCAGTTCCAAAGACTGCGACGCGTTCAACCGCGGATCACACGCGGTGTGATAGCGGGCTGACAGATCTTCGTCGGTCACCGCACGAACGCCGCCTGTGCATTCGGTGACATCTTGACCCGTCATCTCGAAATGCACGCCGCCCGGTATGGTACCTTCAGCCTTGTGGACACCAAAGAATTCCCGAACTTCGCGCAGCACGCTTTCAAACGGACGGGTTTTGTACCCCGTGGCCGATTTGATTGTGTTGCCGTGCATCGCGTCACAGGTCCAAAGCACATTTGCGCCCTCTTCCTTGACGGCTTTGATCAACCGGGGAAGGTGCTCTCCGACAGAGCCGGCGCCAAAACGCGCGATCAAGGTCAGTCGACCAGCCTCGTTTTCCGGGTTCAGCTTTTCCATCAGAACCTTGAGGTCCTCAGCAGTTGTAGTTGGGCCACATTTCAGGCCAATCGGGTTTTGAACCCCGCGTGCAAATTCCACGTGGGCACCGTCTGGTTGACGGGTGCGGTCGCCGATCCAGATCATGTGACCAGACCCAGCGAGCCATTTGCCCGATGTTGAATCCAGACGCGTCAGCGCCTCTTCATATTCCAGCAAGAGCGATTCATGACTTGTGTAGAAATCCACAGTTTGCAGCGAATGCATCTTGTCCGACGTCACACCAGCAGCGCGCATGAAATCCAAGGTATCGCTGATACGGTTGGCCATATCGCGGTATGTCTCGGCCTTTTCTCCCTCGGTAAACCCAAGCGTCCAGGCATGCACCTGATGCACATCTGCGTAGCCACCCGTTGAAAATGCGCGCAACAGGTTCAGCGTGGCTGCGGCCTGCGTGTAGGCCTGAAGCATTTTTTGGGGGTCGGGTATGCGGGATTCAGGCGTGAAGGCCAGCTCGTTAATGATGTCGCCGCGATAGCTGGGCAGGTCAACGCCATCAACAGTTTCCATTGGCGCAGAGCGCGGTTTGGCGAATTGACCCGCCATACGGCCCACTTTCACAACCGGAACCTTGGCGCCATAGGTCAGCACCATCGCCATCTGAAGCATCACTTTGAACGTGTCGCGGATGCCATCGGCAGAGAACTGTTCAAAACTCTCGGCGCAGTCCCCACCCTGCAACAAAAAGGCCTCACCGCGAGACGCGGCACCCAGTTGGGCTTTCAGGCGGCGCGCCTCTCCGGCAAAGACCAATGGTGGATAGCTGGAGAGCTTGGCCTCGACGGCCTTCAGCGCTGCTTCATCCATATACTCAGGCATCTGGATCCGGGGCTTGTTGCGCCAGTCAGATTTCTGCCATTCAGCCATTGTCTTTACTCCAATTAGACAGTCAGAGCCCGCGTTATACATGTGGGTTTATGATAGCGCTATATGCTAAATTCGGCTCTTGACTGCACCTGCGTTTATAGCGCTAAAGTCGTTGCCTAGACCGGGCTGAGGGGCTCTGTCGCCTTGCAGGGGAAAAGGCTTAAATGTCAGACACTTCCATGACAAATATTTCTACGGGAGATCAGAAGCCAAAACGCTTTGTGTTTGTGCTTTTGAATGATTTTACCCTCCTAAGCTTTGCCTCGGCGGTGGATTGTCTGCGTCTCGCCAATCGAAGATTGGGCCGCAAACACTATTCTTGGGTGCTGGCTGGCGAAAATGGTGACTCGGTGTCTTGCTCCACCGAAACCGAGTTCAAACTGGACGAAGAGCTTGGCGAAACCCGTCGGGACGACACCATTGTCTTGTGTGGCGGGATAAACATTCAGGCGGCCACTACCAAACGTCTTTTGAACTGGTTGCGTCGCGAGGCTCGAAAAGGGCCTTCGATCGCTGGCCTTTGCACCGCGTCATTTACCATGGCAAAAGCTGGATTGCTTGATGGCAAGCGCGCGACCATCCACTGGGAAAATCAAGACAGCTTTAGTGAAGAGTTTGAAGATGTAGAGCTGTCCAAATCGGTGTTCACCATCGATGGAAACCGGATGACCACCGCTGGTGGAACGTCGTCGATTGATCTGTTTTTGCAGATCATCGCCAAGGATCTTGGTGATGAGATCGCCAATTGGGTTGCGGATCAGCAGATTTATAGCTCGATCCGCACAGATCAGGACACGCAACGCCTGTCGGTGCCAACCCGCATCGGCGTGCGCCACCCAAAGCTGAGCATGGTTATCCAGATGATGGAAACCAACATCGAAGAACCGATAAGCCCGTCGTTGTTGGCCAAAGAGGTTGGCATGTCCACCCGTCAGCTGGAACGGTTGTTCCGCCGATATCTGAACCGCTCTCCGAAACGCTATTACATGGAGTTGCGGCTGCAAAAGGCGCGTAATCTGTTGATGCAAACCGATATGAGCGTGATCAACGTGGCCTTGGCCTGTGGGTTTGCCTCGCCCAGCCATTTCTCAAAATGCTACCGTGCGCATTACGAAACCACGCCGTATCGCGAGCGTGGCACGCAATCGGCACGGCTTTCGATTTAGTCAGAACAATGCGTTTAAGTCGTGGAAATCCAAATCATATCTGATGTCCAAAATCTTGCGGATGTTTTCCCGCGAATGCATGAAAAGATAGATATAAAGATAGTCGCCGTCAGACGTCCAATATGACAAAAGCTCCTGCCGGAAGCCGTTTTTGAGTGCTTGCGAACGCACCGTCGCAGATCCCAAAAAATCTTCTTCAAAGAACAGTTGCATCTGGCTGTTGATGGCCCCGCGCTCTTCAGCGCTCATGTTAAGATCAGTCCGGATCAAGTCGATGGCATCGCCGATCTTACGTTGCATCACCAACTCGTTGAAATTGGCCAGACCTTCATTGAACTGGGTGCGCTGGTTTGTTTGTGCACCGCCGGTGTTTGGCACCAAAAGGGCGCTGGCCAAGATCACGGCAAGAATTCTGAGCATGGGAATTTCCAATTTGGTCAATTGATTGTTCTGAAACATTACGGGGTTGGTCTCATTCGGTAAAGCGTTCCGCGATCTTCTGACAAAAACCATATACCGCCCTCAGGACCTTCACGAATATCGCGCACGCGTTTGGTCTCATTGGATTTGATTTGGTCTGTTTCGGTTAGGTTTGAACAACACAGCACGGAGATGTAGTCAAACTTGAGGCTACCCACGAACATGTGGCCCCGCCACTTCGGCCACAACTTGCCAGAATAGATCATCATGCCCGAAGGCGCGATGGAAGGATCCCAATAATGTGCGGGTTGCTTCATGCCCGCTTTACTGGTGCCTTCGCCAATTTTGCCACCTGAATAATGCTGGCCATATGATATCACAGGCCACCCGTAATTTGCGCCTTTTTCGATTTGGTTGACTTCATCGCCGCCCTTGGCGCCGTGTTCAACGGCCCAAAGCAGTCCCTCAAGATCCAGCGCCATACCTTGTGGATTGCGATGCCCGAAGGACCAGGTTTCATCCCGCGCGTCGCTGCGCCCAAGATACGGATTGCCAGATGCCGGATCACCGCTTCGGGTGATACGCAAGATTGACCCGTTGTGACGGTCAAGATCCTGGGCAGAGGGACGATCTCCGCGATCCCCGACAGAGACAAAAAGCGTGCCATCATTAGCTTCGACCAATCGGCTGCCAAAATGACGCCCACCGCTGCTGCCCTCGCTGATCTCAAAGATCACCTTCACATTCGACAAGCGCTTAGCGTCTACGTTCAATTGACCGCGTGCGACCGCAGTGCCTTCGCCGTTTGGCTGCTTTTTCGCGAAGGTTAAAAAAATTTCCCGCCGCTGTTCAAAATCACGCGGTACCAACACATCCAGCAAACCACCCTGCCCTTTGGTCTGCGATTTGGGCACGCCGGCAATTGTGCTGCGTCCTCCGTTTGGGCCGATATGGATCAGCTTCCCGCCAAGCTCCGTGATTAAAAGGCCGCCGTCTGGAAGGAATCCAAAACTCCAAGGTGTCTTGAGTTTGGTTACCACAGCTTCAAAGGTCATTGCTTCCGCCGCGTCACTCGCCATTGGCGTCACAAAAGCCGAGAACACCGTCACTAAAAGACATCGATATAAGTATTTGAAATATGACATAATTAACCACCCATTTAGAGGCCTTCGGCAACTCCTAAAACGGTAGCATCAAACACCTGCCTCGTGTGATCAAGTTTTGGGCAGTTGCCTCTTTTCTTTTGAAAACTCCCCGCTTAGGCTCGCGGCAGTTAAAAAACGAAACGGGAGTGTAAAAATGAAAAAAATGCTTATGGCGACGGCAGCGACCGCGCTAATCGCAGGGGCCGCATCGGCCGAAGACATCAAACTGGGCATCATTCTGGGCTTTACCGGCCCGATTGAATCTCTAACGCCCTCCATGGCGGACGGCGCTGAACTGGCGATGAAAGAAGTTTCCGACAGCGGCAAGCTGCTGGGCGGTTCTACTGTTATGCCTGTGCGTGCTGACTCCACCTGTGTTGACGCCGCCGCTGCTTCGGCCGCAGCCGAACGTCTGATCACATCAGATGGCGTAAAAGGCATCATGGGCGCGGACTGCTCCGGTGTGACTGGTGCGATCCTGAACAACGTGGCGCTGGCCAACGGTGTTGTGATGATCTCTCCTTCGGCGACGTCTCCAGGCTTGAGCCACATGAACAACGAAGACAACGGTTTGTTCTTCCGCACCGCACCTTCGGATGCGCGTCAAGGCGTGGTCATGACCGAGGTTCTGATGGAAGAAGGCATCAAAGAAGTTGCCGTCACTTACACCAACAACGACTACGGCAAGGGTCTTGCTGATGCGTTCCAGGCTGCGTTCGAAGCGGCTGGTGGTACAGTGACAATCAACGCAGCCCACGAAGATGGCAAAGCCGACTACTCGGCTGAAGTTGGTGCGCTGGCTTCCGCTGGTGGTGATCGTCTGGTTGTCGCGGGTTATGTGGACCAAGGTGGTTCCGGCATCGTTCGTGCCGCGATTGACTCTGGTGCGTTTGACACGTTCCACTTCCCTGACGGCATGATCGGCGCCAAACTGGAAGAGAACTTCGGCGACGAAATCGAAGGCTCCACCGGTCAGCACCCTGGCACTGACAGCGCAGGTGCCGCCAAGTTCGAAGAACTGGTCGCTGGCGCGTTTGACGCAACCTCGCCTTTCACACCAGAAAGCTATGACGCGGCAGCTCTGATGATGCTGGCGATGCAGGCGGCAGGCTCTTCTGACCCAGCTGACTACAAAGGCAAAGTCATGGATGTTGCTAACGCACCCGGCGAGCAGATCTTCCCTGGTGAGCTGGCCAAAGCGCTGGAAATTATCGCTGGTGGCGGTGAAATCGACTATGTCGGTGCAACTGCTGTTGAGCTGATCGGCGCAGGTGAGTCGGCTGGTAACTACCGCCAGATCGTCATCGACGGCGGCGCAATTACCACGGCTAAGTACCGCTAATCGCTTACTGATCCGAACTCGAAAACAGCCCGGCTTGTCCGGGCTGTTTTTCAATATATAACGCGCAGCAATGAACTGTGCAGGGGGTGTAACATGATCGTCGTTGAAGACGTTCACAAACATTTTGGGGGCTTTCGTGCTGTTGACGGTGCCAGCCTTCGTATCGAACCGGGATCCATCACCGGTCTCATCGGTCCAAACGGTGCCGGAAAAACCACTCTTTTCAATGTAATCGCTGGCGTTCTTGAACCAACGTCCGGTCGCGTGACCATGGACGGCGAAGACATCACTGGACTGCCGCCGCACACACTTTTTCACAAGGGCCTGCTGCGGACGTTCCAGATCGCGCATGAATTCAGCTCGATGAGCTGCCGCGAAAACCTGATGATGGTGCCCGGCGCGCAATCTGGTGAAACGCTTTGGAACACATGGTTTGGCCGCAAACGCATCGCGGATGAGGAGCGCGCATTGCGGGCCAAGGCCGACGAAGTGCTTGAATTTCTTACCATTGAACATCTTTCCGACCACAAGGCCGGTCAGGTCTCCGGTGGTCAGAAGAAGCTTCTGGAACTTGGCCGCACGATGATGGTGGACGCCAAGATCGTGTTCTTGGACGAGGTCGGCGCGGGTGTGAACCGCACGCTGCTGAACACCATTGGCGATGCGATTATCCGGCTCAACAAAGAGCGCAATTATACCTTTGTGGTGATCGAACACGACATGGATTTCATCGGCCGCCTTTGCGATCCGGTGATCTGTATGGCCGAGGGCAAAGTGCTTGCCCAAGGCACGTTGGATGAGATCAAGGCCAATGAACAGGTGATCGAGGCGTACCTCGGCACCGGGCTTAAAAACAAGGAAAAGCTGAACGCATGAGACGCTGCAGAACGTCGGTAAAACGGCTGCAAAGCGACAGTGCAAATTCAGCGGGGAGTGAGTGATGACGGGCAATCCGTATCAAGACGATCGTGGCAACAAAGATGCCTCGATCACCAATCCCAAAGGCGGCGGAGAGATGACTCCTGCTGTCGGGACTGGCAAAGAAATGAACACAACAGACGCGTTTCTGGTCGGCGACAGCATGACCGGTGGCTATGGCAAAGACGGGCCGGACATCCTGCATGACTGCACGATTGCCGTGAACCCGGGCGAGATTGCCGTGATTGTTGGCCCGAACGGTGCTGGCAAATCTACGGGCATGAAAGCTGTGTTTGGCATGCTGAACCTGCGCCAAGGCTCGGTGCGGCTGGATGGTGAAGACATCACCAATCTCAGCCCGCAAGTGCGCGTGTCAAAAGGCATGGGGTTTGTGCCGCAGACCAACAATATCTTTGGCTCCATGACGGTCGAAGAAAACCTCGAAATGGGCGCGTTCATTCGCAAGGATGATTTTGCCGACACAATGGAGCAGATCTATGGCCTGTTCCCGATCCTTAAGGACAAGCGCAACCAGCCTGCGGGCGAGCTGTCAGGTGGTCAGCGTCAACAGGTGGCCGTGGGCCGCGCGTTGATGACCCAGCCAAAGGTTCTGATGCTGGATGAGCCGACCGCAGGCGTGTCGCCCATCGTGATGGACGAATTGTTTGACCGCATCATCGAGGTCAGCCGCACCGGCATTCCGATCCTGATGGTCGAACAAAACGCCCGTCAGGCGTTGGAAATTGCCGACAAAGGCTATGTGCTGGTTCAGGGGCGCAATGCCTTTACTGGCACTGGCAAAGACCTGCTCGCGGACGAAGAAGTCCGCAAGTCGTTCTTGGGGGGCTGATTGATGCAAGCACATCTTCAGAATACAGCTCTCCCAGCAGCCGCAATTGCCTTGTTGTCGTCTTGCTCCACAGTGGGTGCCACGGACTATTTGGTTACTTGCCAAGTGGAGTCCAACCTTAGCAGCGGCACTCAAACGCTGCGAGTGTGGGACGAAAACGTGGGTGACGATTGCCCGCTGGTCGCAAGCTTTGAAGGCAGCGACGGTATGGAGTGTTTTCAGCAGTTGAAAGGCAGCGAAGAGTTGCGTTTTGCTGGGACCGATACTGACACGTACATCACCGTTCAGACTTCTGGACGCGGTGCGTATGTTTCCTCAGCCGGAAATGACTTCGTGTTCATGACTGGCACATGCGAGGTGTTGAACTAATGGACTTCCTTAACGCCATTGTGGCGCTTTCCAACTTTGTCATCATCCCCGCGATTGCCTACGGCAGTCAGCTCGCGCTTGGCGCGCTGGGGGTGACGCTGATCTACGGCATCCTGCGGTTCTCCAACTTTGCCCATGGCGACACCATGGCGTTTGGCGCCATGCTTGCCGTGCTGATCACCTGGTGGTTCCAGTCGATGGGTATGAGCTTTGGCGTTCTACCGACCGCCCTGCTTGCCCTGCCCTTTGCCATTCTTGGCACCATGGCTTTGATGCTTATCACCGATCGCGTGGTCTATCGGTTCTATCGAGAACAAAAGGCCAAACCCGTGATCCTTGTGATCGTGTCGATGGGCGTGATGTTCATCATGAACGGTCTGGTGCGCTTTATCATTGGGCCGAACGATCAAAAGTTCGCAGATGGCGAGCGGTTCATCATCTCGGTTCGCGAGTTCAAGGCGATGACGGGCCTTAAGGAAGGTCTGGCGATCAAAACCACGCAAGGCATCACGGTTGTGGTGGCGATCATCTGTGTGGTGTTGCTGTTCTGGTTCCTGAACCGCACGCGCACCGGTAAATCCATGCGCGCCTATTCAGACAACGAAGATCTGGCGCTGCTCTCCGGCATCAACCCCGAACGCGTGGTAATGTACACATGGTTGATCGTGGCCGCTCTCGCGACCACCGCCGGTGTGCTTTACGGTCTGGATAAATCCTTCAAACCCTTTGTCTACTTCCAGCTTTTGCTGCCGATCTTTGCGTCAGCGATTGTCGGCGGTCTTGGCAGCCCGCTTGGCGCCATCGCCGGTGGGTTCGTGATTGCCTTTAGCGAGGTCACAATCACCTATGCTTGGAAGAAAGTGTTGAAATATTTGATGCCCGAAAATCTGGAACCCTCCAGCCTCGTGCAGCTTCTCAGCACAGACTATAAATTTGCCGTCAGCTTTGTGATCCTGATTGTGGTTCTGCTGTTTAAGCCGACGGGCCTGTTTAAGGGGAAATCGGTATGAGCGAACCTGTGAAAAATACCGTTCTTTTCGTGCTGGTCTTTGCGATGATCGCGTTGACCGGATTTATGCAAAGCTGGAACGTCGCGTTGCTCATTCTCAACATGGGGCTGATTTCGGCCATCATGGCGCTGGGTGTGAACCTGCAATGGGGCTTTGCCGGACTGTTCAACGTTGGTGTCATGGGCTTTGTGGCGCTTGGCGGCTTGGCCGTGGTTCTGACATCCGCGGCCCCTGTTGAAGGTGCCTGGAGTGCGGGCGGGTGGCGCATTGTCATCGCTCTGCTTGCGGGGGCTGGCACCATCATTGGCACCGTCATGGTGCGCCAACGCATGGCGGCGGGTCGCGCGCGCAACATCGCAACCGTGGCCATTCTTGCAATCGGGTTCTTCATCTATCGCGGCATCTTTGATCCCGCTGTGGAAGCGGTCGAAGCCATCAACCCTGCGCTGCAAGGCAACCTGGGCGGCCTGAATTTCTGGGCACTAGGCCGAACAGCGGACGAGTTGCCACGGCCAGATTATTTTGTTCTCGTCGCCTGGCCAATGGGCGGTCTGCTGGCCGCTGGTGTGGCCTGGTTGATTGGTAAGACGGCGTTGGGTCTGCGGTCAGATTACCTGGCGATTGCGACGCTGGGCATCGCCGAGATCATCATTGCCGTGATGAAAAACGAAGACTGGCTGGCACGGGGAGTGAAGAATGTAAGTGGTATACCGCGACCAGGTCCATACGAAATCACTTTGCAGGCCACAACTTCCTTTGTAAGCCGAGCAGAAGGACTTGGTCTGGATCCAACTACAGCCTCGTCGATCTTTGTGAAACTCAACTACTCGGTTCTGTTCGCTGTTGTGCTGGTTCTAATCTTTGTGATGGCACAGCTCGCCTTGAAAAGTCCTTGGGGCCGCATGATGCGCGCGATCCGTGACAACGAAGTCGCGGCCGAGGCCATGGGCAAAGACGTCACCAACCGTCATCTGCAAATCTTTGTACTCGGCTCGGCTGTGTGCGGCATTGGCGGCGCGATGATGACGACACTGGACGGTCAGCTGACCCCCGGCACATATCAGCCGCTGCGCTATACCTTCCTGATCTGGGTGATGGTGATTGTTGGCGGGTCCGGCAACAACCTTGGCGCTGTGCTGGGTGGCTTTCTAATCTGGTTCTTGTGGGTTCAGGTTGAACCTATGGGCCTGTGGTTGATGCAGTTGATCACATCCGGCATGGCTGAAGGCAGCGGGCTCAAGAAGCATCTGATCGACAGTGCTGCGCATATGCGCTTGTTGACCATGGGCGTGATCTTGCTCTTGGTGCTCAGGTTCAGTCCAAGGGGTCTTATCCCGGAGAAATAAAGAAAAAGGGCGTCCCACGGGGCGCCCTTTTTTGTTGTTAAATAGTTCGGTGGCGCAATCAACGTCCCTTGAACAAGCCGCCCAACACGCCGCGCACAATGCGCCGGCCTGTGGTACCGGACAATTCCTTCACAACCATCTTGGTCATGGCCTCGCCAAACGTATCATCGGCTCTGACGCGCAAAGTGCGCGACGATGACCGCCGCACACGCGCACCTGAGTACCGTCGTGCCGAGGAAAATTCACGCTCTGCCACGCTCATCTCTTCTTCTTTGGCCTCAGCGTCTTGCGCCGCCGCCGCCGCCTTGTCCGCCCGCTCTTTTAAAATTTCATAGGCGGAGCGTCGGTCTTTCAATTGATCGTATTTGCCGGCCATTGGCGAGGCCGCCATCACTGCGCGTCGTTCTGAAAGACCAAGCGGGCCAAGTTGTGAGCTCGGCGGGCGGATCAGTGTGCGTTCCACAATACCCGGAACACCTTTTTTCATCAGCATCGATGTCACGGCCTCCCCGACCCCGACTTCTCGGATCGCTGCTTCGGTGTCAAAACGAGGGTTGGGTCGATAGGTTTCAGACGCCATTTTCAACGCTTTGCGGTCGCGCGCAGTAAAGGCGCGCAGCGCGTGTTGGACGCGATTGCCAAGCTGGCCAAGGATGTCTTCGGGAATATCGTCGGGGTTTTGCGTGACGAAATACACCCCCACCCCTTTGGAGCGGATCAAACGCGCGACCTGTTCAACCTTGTCGACCAAGGCCTTGGGCGCGCCGTCAAACAACAAATGCGCCTCATCGAAAAAGAAGACCAACTTGGGTTTGTCGGAATCACCAACTTCGGGCAACTCCTCAAAAAGTTCAGACAAGAGCCACAGCAGGAAGGTTGCGTAAAGACGCGGCGCACCCATCAGCTTGTCGGCTGCCAGCACATTGATCTGTCCCCGTCCGTCGGCACCCACATGCATGATGTCCATCAAATCCAGCGCCGGCTCGCCAAACAAATTGCTCGCCCCCTGATTTTCCAACACCAGAAGGCGCCGTTGAATGGCGCCAATGGAATGCACGGACACATTGCCATAGCGCAACGCAATTTCGCCCCGGTTTTCACCAAGCCAAACCAATAGGGATTGCAGGTCCTTCAGGTCCAGCAACGGCAACCCTTTTTGGTCTGCCAATCGGAACGCAATGTTAAGAACACCTTCCTGCGCCTCGGTCAGTTCCATAAGACGCGCCAACAACAGCGGGCCCATTTCCGACACAGTGGTGCGCACCGGATGCCCCCGATCGCCAAACAAATCCCAGAACGTGACCGGAAAAGACTCATAGATATAGTCATCAAACCCGATCTGTTCGGCGCGATCGGTAAACGCCTGATGCAGTTTAAACGTCTCGCTGCCCGCAGCCGCCAGCCCCGAAAGATCACCTTTCACGTCGGACAGGAACACAGGAACGCCCGCGTTGGCAAAGCCTTCGGCGAGAATTTGCAAAGTCACAGTTTTGCCGGTTCCGGTGGCCCCTGCAATAAGGCCGTGCCGGTTCGCATATTTGAGCGACAGACCCTGCTTGTCCTTATAGCCTTCGCCGCCGCCGCCGATAAATACTTTGCCGTCCATATCCGTCCCCGGTTTTGAATATCTTTGTTGGCCTTTCGGCTTATTGCCAAGATAGGCCGGGTTGGTCGCCGTCGCCAGCCCTCAATCCGCATAGCCCAATCAGGCTGAAACCTTCATCCGTGTTGAATTGCACAAGATAGGGCGACAAATTCGTTAACAAGTAACCTATCGAAATCCCAATGAAAAATCCGAAACTTGCTGTTGACGGTTCGTAAATAAATTCGTAGCTTCCCTGCAATGAATAAGTCGGCCAGTCCGACGGGGAGTGAAATTAAAAGGGGCCCACCTTGTGGGCCCCTTTTTTTATTCCAACAACCGGCGTCTTTTGCAGGCATCTTATTTCCGAGTATAGAAATCCCGGACGCCCTCTCGATCTTTGTTGCGCTTTTTTCTGACATTCGATGAAGGGCATGCTAATCGGAACACAACTTCACGCTATTGATGGGAAATCTCATGCCCAAGTTTTACCACCTCCTCGTTGCCGCGGTTTTCGCGGTCTTTTCTGGTCCGGCCTTTGCACAGGTTGGATCACTGTCAGACGGTTCGCTGTCTGTTGGCCAAAAGGTCGAACAAGCGCCGCAAGCTCCAACCGGCACGGCCGCAGATGTCACGTCGGTAATTCACGGCGATTGGGACCTTCAGTGCGCCAAGGACGGTCCTGAACCCCGCCCTTGCCGTTTGTACCAGTTGATGAAGGATCAAAACGGCAGCCCTCTGTCGGAGATAACACTGTTCAAGCTGCCTGTCCCTGATGGGACCGCAGTGGCCGGCGCGACCATCATCGTGCCGCTTGAAACCCTTCTTCCTACGCAATTGACCATCACGGTTGATGGTGTGAATGCGCAGCGATACCCGTTTGCCTTTTGCAACCAAGTTGGCTGCATCTCGCGCGTTGGATTGACCGAAGAAGATATCGCAGCGCTTAAGGCCGGTACCGAGGCGTCAATCGTGATTGTTCCCGCCGCTGCGCCAGATCAGATCGTAACAGTCACGATGTCGTTGAAAGGCTTCACCAATGCCTTTGACAACGCCGTTCCGGTTCCAAACTGATCCTTAAGTCTTTTCAAATAAAGAGAAAGCCGCCCACTCCTGAGGCGGCTTTTTTATTTGGGTAACTGATCAGAACCGACGAAGTGCGAGCACTGCGTTCAACCCGCCAAATGCAAACGCGTTGCTCAGTGCAACTTCGACGTTGGCGTCGCGGGCTTCGTTGGGCACCACGTCAATGGCGCATTCCGGGTCTGCTTCTTCGTAGCCGATCGTTGGGGCAACAATGCCATCACGCACCGCCATAATACAGGCCAACAACTCTACTGCACCGGTACCACCAATCAGGTGACCGTGCATGGATTTGGTGGACGACATCATCAAAGCATCAGCGTGCGGGCCAAACACATCCGCAACAGCGCTGCATTCGGTTTTGTCGTTGGCGGCTGTGCCTGTGCCGTGCGCATTGATATAGCCTACGTCCTCGCGGTTTAGTCTGGCATTTTCCAGTGCGCCGGAAATCGCGCGCGCCGCGCCCTGCTTGGATGGCATCACAATGTCTGCGGCGTCTGAACTCATGGCAAAACCCACGATTTCGGCGAGGACGTCGGCACCACGGGCCTTTGCGTGCTCGAGTTCCTCAAAAACAAAAGCACCAGCCCCTTCGCCTTGCACCATGCCATTGCGATTGGCTGAAAACGGCCGGCATGCGTCTTTGGACATAACGCGCAACCCTTCCCAAGCTTTGACCCCGCCAAAACACAACATCGACTCCGCGCCACCTGTGATCATCACCGGAGACATGCCGCTTTGAACCATCTGAAAAGCTTGCGCCATCGCGTGGTTGGAGCTGGCACAGGCGGACGCCACCGTAAAACTGGGTCCCTTGAGGTTGAATTCCATGCTAACGTGGCTGGCAGCCGCATTGTTCATCAACTTGGGCACCACAAACGGGTGCACCCGGTTTTTGCCGTCCTCATACACGGTGCGGTAGTTTTCATCGAGCGTCTGCATACCGCCGCCGGAATTGCCAAACACAACGCCTGATTTGGCGGCGAGATCGCCGTGGAATTCCAAGCCTGACTGACCAATGGCCTCGCGCGCTGCGACGAGAGCAAACTGTGTGAAGCGGTCAAACAGCGCTATCTGTTGGCGGTTAAACAGCTTCTCAGACTCGAAATCCTGTACTTGCGCGCCAATTTGGACCGCAAGCCGTTCAACATCTCGAAGGTCCAAAGGCCCAATGCCACAGCGCCCTTCGCGCATTGCCTCTAGCGTTTGATCAACATTGTGGCCAAGCGCGTTGACCGTTCCTGCTCCGGTGATTACCACCCGTTTCATAGTGTTATCCCTGCCCACGCAGTTCTGCGTGTGATTTTAGGCCTGCTCCGAAACCAGTGACTGGATTCCGGAAATGATGCTCGCGACCGATGAGATGTCAAAATCGCTGGCGCTTGGTTCATTGGCATTGAACGGCACAGATATATCAAAAGCTTCTTCAATTGCGAAAATGCTCTCTACAAGACCAAGACTGTCGATCCCTAGGTCTTCGAGGGTACTTTCAAGGGTCACATCCGAAGGTTCCAAAACCGCCTGTTCTGCAATGATTTCAATAACCTTGTCTTGAATGCTCATGTGATATCCTTTCCAAGCCTCGACTCGATTTAGTCATTGGACCCACGTTTGGAAACAGATTTTTGAAGCTCCGCCATCTGTTTCATAAATCGTGGCAATCTGCGTAGGCTTTTGTACATTTCCAGATTGGTGTCCATCTTGACGGCAGGGTAACCCAACATCACCTGTCCCGCTGCGACTTTGGTCAGGATCTTGGTGCCGCCTCCGGCAATAACGTTGTCACCGATAGTGGTATTGTCGGTCACGCCAACTTGGCCGCCGAAAACCACGTTGTTGCCAATCACCGTTGATCCGGCGATGCCTGACTGAGCGGCAAAAAGACAATCGTGGCCAACCGTTACGTTGTGCGCAATGTGCACGAGATTGTCGATCTTGGTGCCGTTGCCGATACGCGTGTCACGTATGGTGCCATAATCGATACAGGTGTTTGCGCCAATTTCCACGTCATCCCCGATCGTGACGGCGCCCAACGAATGAATGCGCGCCCAGGTCTGGCTGTGCACTTCACCTTGATCCCCGAGGCTTTCGCGGGCTTTTTCCACCCCGGATTCCTCAGGTGTCACGAATGACATGCCATCGGCACCGACCCGCGCGCCGGGTTGGGCACGAAAACGTGCGCCGATAGAAACCCGCGCGCCAATCGAAACATGGTCGCGCAAAAACGCGTCATCGCCCAAATCGCAGTCCGCACCAATATGGCAAAACGGTCCGATCACACAGTTTGAACCGATGCGGGCCCGCGGGCCGATCACCACAAATTGGCCGATTTGCACATCGGCGCCGATCTCGGCGGTTGTATCAATCTGTGCCGTTGGATGGATGCCCGGCGCATAATGCTGTCCAAGGTCCATCATTTCGGAAAGACCGGACATGGCGTATCGCCCACGTGTTGGGATGATCGCCGCCTCCAGCCCCATGGCTTGCCAGTCAGCGCCGGGCCAGAGCATCGCGACCCTTGCCTGGCCCTGCGAAAGGCCGTCCGCAAATTTTGGATTGGTCAGCAAGGCCAAATCGGTGGAACTGGCGCTTGCTGGTTCCGCAACACGTTCAACTACGATGTCGATGTTACCGAAAGCCTCGCAGTCCAAGGCTTTTGCAATCTCATGTACGGTGTATGTCATGGGTTCTCCCCGGGATGCACTCCGGGGGCTATTTATCCCTGTTGACCCGGCAATGCCACCCCTTCATTGGCCAGCGCTTTCCAGATTTTGGCATCCCGACCGTAAACATCACGGCGGTATTGCACCGGCCCTTTGGCCTCGGTGTAGGCCGTGCGGTAAATGATGTGAACGGGAATGTTGACCTCAAGATCAACTCTGGTTTCACGTCCAGTTTTCAAACGTGAATGAAAGAATTCCTTTGGGTTCTCTTCCTGCTTTGCAAGCAGGGCATAGGCGAAATCAAAGGGCTGTTGCAGGCGAATACACCCGTGGCTGTAAGCGCGTGTTTCACGGGCAAACAGTGCCTTTTGTGGGGTGTCGTGCAAATAGATGTTGTGTTTGTTGGGGAACATAAACTTCACCAGCCCCAACGCATTGCGGTTGCCCGGTGCCTGTTTCATGTCAAACGGGAAGTTGCGCGTGGAGAATTGGCTAAAGTCCACCTCACTGCGATCAACGGTCTGTCCACGCGCGTTCACCAGACGCAAATACCCAACCGCATTTGGGTTGTTCTGCAGCATCGGCAGGTATTCCTTGGTAGCGATCGAACGCGGCACATTCCACGTTGGATTGATGACCATATGCTCCATCGTATCCGAAAATTCCGGGCTGCGGCGGTCTGATTGGTTTTTCCCAACAACCGATCGAGTGCGGAACGTCAGTTTGCCGTCGTCAAAAATTTTGGCGGTAAAGTCGGCCAGATTAACGAGGATTTCACGTCCCTCAATCGACCTGTCCAACCAGCGTTCCCGCTCCATTGCGACCATAACCGACTTTAGCCTGTGCTCGGGGCTGCGGTTGATTTCTTCGATTGTTCCTTTGCCGGAAACGCCGTCGGCCTCAAGTCCGTGGGCAATTTGAAAAGCCTGAACAGCCTTTTCCATCGTGCGATCATAACTGGCGGAAGACGAGCGTTGCATAAAGCCCAATGCAATCAGCCGGTCGCGCAGCATCGTCACAGATGCACCTGAGTCGCCGGGTTCGTATTTTCCGCTGGGAACCTGTGCACCCCAACCTCCCGAGGCAATCAGCCCCTCAAGGCGCAGGCGTTCTTTCTTAAGCCGCAGGTATTCAGGGGTCTGAGGCGCCAATCCTTGCATAAAGCCGTTTGGATCCTGGGACGCCACAAACGAGTCCATCAGCTCTTGTTTGTCGCGATAGGCAATTTTGCGCACCAAGCCGTCGTCGATTTTTGAGGGCACCAACATGCCGGACGTCAAATCACGCGCGTACTTAAGATAGATCTGCGTCATCGCCACTTCGACAAGGCCCAAATCCCGGCGCGACCGTGCCGCCGCCATTTGGCCTACCAATGCGTCCACATCGTAACGCGCAGCAGGCAACCCATGCTCATCAGAATTGGCCAAAGCGCGGATCAAAGCTTTGCGTCGCTCGCGGGAAATCTCGGTCTCTGCGGTCCAAACGGCGTCATACTGGACCGACCTATAATAGGCGGCGACACTCGAATTGTGCGCAGCAGCCTCCGCGACGGCCTGTTTGAATACTGGAAACGCGACGGCCGGACTGGCTGTCAAAACTGTCCCCGCAAGAAGCGCTGCACCGATTTTGGACACAACGTGGCGTTGGAACCCTAACAACATATTTTGACCCTCGAACTGTTTTATGTCCGCAGCTTGGCGGTTTGTTTGGTCTACCATCATTAACTGCGTACTTGCTGTCTAATCACAACTTCTTCAAACCACAAACCCCCTGAAAAGTGTGGCCCGGAAACCCGTCAAAAGCGCTGCATGTCGTCAATTTTATAGAACATTTAGCGAACAGTTTGTGCGCCAGAGGCCCCTATATGAGCGTATTGCCACCTGTTAAGCAATTTTTCGCCTAATTCGGTCAGTATGCAAATCAAGTGGAAAACAGTTCTTGGAGCATGAATCCATGTGTGTCATAAATTTCCGACATCTGTGGGGATGGTTCACGAGCTGCGTAACATCGCAGCAACAGGCAAGCGACGGGACAGGCGCTGAAACTATGATTGATAACAGCTCTTCGAGCATTTCTAGGCGCGCGGTATTGGGCGCCTTTGCAGCAACCGCACTCGTAGCTGCACCGACATATTCCAACGCAGCAGGTTTTCTGCGTGGCGGCGGCGATATCCGACGTATCCGCATGTACTCCGGCCGCACGGGCGAACGCCTGGACACAATTTATTGGGTCGAAGGCAAATACATCAAAGACGCCGTGAAAGAGATCAACGCATTCATGCGTGACTGGCGGTCCAATGATGTGATTTCGATCGACACACGCACCATCGACATTATGGCGGCGTCCCATAACCTTATGGATGTTAGCGAACCTTACATGTTGCTGTCCGGTTACCGAAGCCCGGCGACCAACGCCATGCTGCGGTCGCGGTCGCGCGGTGTTGCCAAGAATTCGTTGCATATGACCGGTAAGGCGGCTGACCTCCGCCTCTCATCGCGTTCGGTGAACCAGATGGCCAAAGCCGCCTCAGCATGTCGCGCTGGTGGTGTCGGACGTTATTCCGGATCAAATTTTGTGCACATGGATTGTGGGCCTATTCGCAATTGGGGCCGGTAAGGCACCCTACCCTGTCCAATTTGAGAGGCGTCCTTTTAGGACGCCTTTTTTGTTACTGTCACTGGTTTTGGCTGATCAAAGGCATCGCTTGACTTGAGTATCAACTCGAATTTCACCCGCGCTGCACTCAACTCCTTGTAAAAGTTCAACAACAGCCGCCAAGGCCCGTTGATCCGCTCCAACGCTGAAATTGCCGCAACCACTGTGCCGACGTCGGACAGGCCTTCGCGCATCAACAAGCCGCCGATCAATAAGATGCCCACAAGGCCGATGCCGCTGATGACGTTCATGGCCATCTTCATCGACAGTTTGAGTTTGAAAATACCCCGCCGAGTGAGGAAGATTTGGTCAAAATCCTGCAGGATCTTTTCCTGCACGTGATGAATGTTTTGCACCTCTTCTTCGGAAATGTCGGAAGACGCCTGTCGCAACACAATGGTGCGCTCTTTTACGCGCCGGTTCACCCGCTCCTGCAGGACCAAAACAATCGCGGCCTGCGGCAGGATGATTAAGACCAGAAAACCACCAAGATAGGGCTGCGTTGCGGCGACATAACTGACCACAGATACCAATGTGCCGACCTGCAAAAGCGGGTTCGCCACGGCCTGTCCCACAAAGCGCCCCACTTCCTCGGCCTCGGCCGCGATGATCGTGGCCAATGTGCCGGTGTTTGGTTTTCGTTTGGTGTCAGGGTTATGGTGGGCGCCATAGATACTGGCTCGGATGCGACGAATGATGTCTTCGCCGAGAACGGAACTTTTGTAGTTGAGCGCAAATTTGAAGATGTTGGTGACAATGATCACCGCCAAATAGCCACCACAGAGCCAGAGCAGCTGAGCGATTTCCAAATCCGGCCCAAGACTGTTGATAATGTCTTTCTGGAACTGCAACGGTGCGGCGGCCAGTGCGGCCACGATCAGCGAAAGCACCACAAGTGTCAGCTGTGCCCGTCCGGTGTTGCGCCAAATTCGCGCATAAAGGTCCCACATAGATCGCCATCCTTTTCTTGTGAGTTCACTATTTCACGCTTTGGCGGAAAAGCCAGCCACGGTCGGCGTGTCCAATCAGATCAGGCGCTTTATCAAATTGAACGGCGCAATGGCGCGCGCGTACAAGGTCATTTTGCTGTCT
The DNA here is from genome assembly GCF_001292625.1 of Shimia sp. SK013. Lineage (GTDB taxonomy): Bacteria > Pseudomonadota > Alphaproteobacteria > Rhodobacterales > Rhodobacteraceae > Shimia. The sequence goes on along the minus strand of NZ_LAJH01000009.1, from coordinate 314,239 downwards.
GCTTCCATCGCTAACTCTGCCGGATCAAGTGCGAAATCATCGGCAAATTCCGCCAGATCGGCCGCACCGACACAGCGTTTCCAGTGTACATCGCCCTTGCGCGGGCCATCGTGATTGCCGTGCCCGCATCCTTTGGCCACCAGCGGAGACCGCCACGGGGTCAACTCCGCAACCATCGACTGCGCAGCGTGCCGACCCAAGACGCGCAACAGGCCAAATTCGTTTTCAGCGCTGTTTTTCGCCTTGTCCAAAAATCGCGCAAAGTCAGGGGTGTAAAGCGTCGCCGTATCGTCAAACAGCGGCAGTGAAAGAAAATCTGGCCACCATCGATTTATCCTGTCGGCAAGCATTTCGGCAAGAAAGATGCGGCAACTGCCACAGGTGTGGTGGAACTCGTCGATGCGCAATGCAGCAGTCAGAGAGAATCCTGCGCCATTGGTTTGAAGCGCAGCATGAAAGCCGCGGGTCACAACCAATCCTTCGTCGGATTGTCCCATCGCCGACAAAGCCTGCTGCGCAAAATCACGACGCACCAAATCGTCGCCGTCCAAGAACATCACCGCCCGCGCCCGATGATTGGTGAGCGCCAGGTGCGCGCCTAACAGGTGTTTCTTGCCCTTGTCCTCGCGTACATCCAAAACGTTTTCGGTCCACTCCGGACCATCGCCCAGCAGAACAAAAGTCACCTTCGATCCCATCGCATCGCCCCACGCTGGGATTTTGTGGCACATCACAATGACCGAAATGTCGTCGTGAGATTGCGACAGGCAGGAGCGAATGGTTTGCTTAAGCAACCACTCTACCGCGTTGTAGTCTTTAATATTTCCCCCGCTTGGATGAACGACGGGAATGATAAAACTCACCCGGTCACCTACCACGTTTTGAGGCTCTACGGCCTGCCGCCCCCTTAGGATCGATGGCAACTCTTCCAACGCCGCAAAAGATTGCGTGTCGCCAAACCGATCGCGCCAATTGGGTAAGCTATTTCGCGGCGCCACGAACAATGTGTCACCGCTTGCGGCCACCTGATCCAAGCCCTGTACCGCTCTGCCAAAGGCACAGGCATCAAATTGTTCCAAAACATCCGGGACATTCGGTGCTCTCAATGCATGCTCAATCTGGCCGAACTGCCAGGTCGATGGCATGCGCAATCCAGCGGACAAGCACAGTTGAACAAAGTCACGCTTGTCCCTCGCTCCGAGTTCGGCCGTAATGAGTTTTTGCAAAGACCTCGACATGTCTATCCTTTTGGTAAAGACCAAAATGCCTGCCAAACGGTTCAAGTCAAAGGAAAATGGCGCACCCAGAAGGATTCGAACCTTCGACCTTCGCCTTCGGAGGGCGACACTCTATCCAGCTGAGCTATGGGTGCGTCATTGGCTCTATATCCACAGGAGCCTTTGGCCGCAATCGCAAAATCGCGGCCAAGATTGGTTCAGGCAAACAACTCGTGCGCCAGATGAAGCGCGTCGATCAGAACGTCAACTTCCTGTTCGGTGTTGTACAGGCCAAAGCTGGCCCGGCAGGTGGCGCTGACGCCAAGATGCTCCATCAAGGGGCCGGCGCAGTGGTGGCCCGCGCGCACAGCGACGCCCTTCTTGTCCAGAATGGTCGAGATGTCATGCGCATGCCCTGCCCCGTCGAGCGTAAAGCTAAAGATCGCGGCTTTGTCAGATGTGGTGCCTTGCACCTGCATCCAATTCAGCCCGGCAAATTTTTGGGCCGCATAGTCGCGCAAGCCCGCCTCATGTCTGGCGACGTTGTCCATCCCCAGGTCCATCAAGTACTGCAGCGCCACACCAAACCCGATTGTCTGTACAATCCCCGGCGTTCCTGCCTCAAACATCATCGGCGGATCGTTATAGATCACAGCCTCCTTAGAGACCTCCTTGATCATATCCCCCCCGCCGATAAACGGACGCATCTCCGCCATACGCTCGGCTTTGCAGAAGATCGCGCCGGATCCTGATGGACCGTACAGTTTGTGGCCCGTGATGGCGTAGAAATCACAATCAATGTCTTGCACATCGACAGGCGCGTGAACCGACCCTTGCGAGCCATCCACGAGAACCGGCACTCCCACGGCATGCGCACCAGCTGTGATTGCCTTAACGTCGACCATCGTGCCCAAAACGTTGGAACACTGCGTTACGGCCACCAACTTGGTTTTTGGACCAATCGCATCGATCACGGCTTGCGGATCAAGCGCGCCGGTGCTGTCGACATCCACCCATTTGATCACCACGCCCTGACGTTCGCGCAGAAAATGCCAAGGTACGATATTGGCGTGATGCTCCATCACGGACAGCACGATCTCGTCGCCTGCTTGCATACGTGGCATGGCCCAACCGTAGGCCACCATATTGATGCCCTCTGTCGTGCCCGAATTCAGCACAATTTCGTATTCGCTGGCGGCGTTCAGGAACTTTGCAATGGTGCCACGCACAGCCTCATACTTGTCTGTCGCCAGATTAGAAAGGTAGTGCAAACCCCTGTGAACATTAGCATATTCCATCGAATACGCCTGCGTGATCGCGTCAATCACCACCTGCGGCTTTTGCGCAGATGCACCGTTGTCGAGATAGACCAGCGGCTTGTTATTCACCTCCCTGGACAGGATCGGAAAATCAGCGCGAATTTTGTGAACATCATACATCTCAGGACATTCCAATGACGGTTGCGGTGAACAAAGAAAGGAAAACAGACAGCCCGACAGTCAAGCCCACAGCGGACAAGACAATCACGCCAATGGCTTTGCCAAAGGTTTCAAAACCATGTGCTTCTTTCAGATAGTTGAGCAAAATCCAAACGCCGTATAGGCCAGCAGCCATAACAAACATCTGGGCAAGCGATGGCGACAGGATCATCAGGACAAGGGATGCAACTTGCACGGCAAGCCGCATGTATTGCAGCCACCCGACCATCAGCAAAATGGTGTCAAACGACGCCCGACCACCAAGGCTATGGCCAACCCAATAGAAGGCAAAAACAAAAATGACCGTGGAGGAGCCCAGCATGAACCAAACCAGATAGGGTTGGCTCAAAAGCGGAATAGACATCTCGACAGGTGCGGGAAACAGGGTAATCGACAGGAAGTAGACCAGCGTGTTCAGCGTTACAGCCAGCGCCAGAATGGTCCAACCCGTCATACGGTCAAATCGTATGTTAGACAGAACCTGCGCCGCCTGCGCCGGATCACGGATTGTCAGGCCAAACAGTTGTATCAATTGCTTTTTCATCAGATCCCTTTTCCGGCCTGCAACATGCCGGACATCCAAAACCACAGAAAACAGACCAGCCAGACCAGGCCGACAATCGACAATTGAATCCCCTCGCCGATGAAGCCAGCCACAAGGCCGTGAAGCAAGATCAAGGGCGATGCAGCCAGCATGGCCCAGAACAGCGCGACACGGGATCCATAGGGCGTTTGTTTGCGGCGCAATGCGCGGAAAACAAAATGAATTGCAAAAGCCAACGCGTAGGCCAAAAGCGGCGCAATAAAGAGCCACGCCATGAGCGTGCCACCCAACAACGGGTTAAGCTCTTGGCCGGTCACATGCGCTTCGCGGGCCAGCCGCGGCCACTGCCCTATAAAGGTCACCACACAAGCCGCCATAAGGATCACAAATGCACGGTCCTCACGCTCGCCCATGGCCAAAAGGCGGGCCACAACTTTGTGTGGCCCACGGTAAGTTGCTGCGATGTCGCGAACGACCGGCATCAGTCGCGCCGCCGTTCCAGCCAGCCTTCAAGCCGTGCAAGGATTTCGTCACGCAAGTCTTCATTTTCGATTTCGTCAACGGCCTCGGCGACAAACGACAGAACCATCAGATCCGTGGCGATGTCTTTTGGAACACCGCGCGCGCGCAAATAAAACAACGCATCCTCATCGATCGCACCCGAGGTAGAGCCGTGCGAACACGCCACGTCATCGGCGTAGATCTCAAGCTCAGGCTTGGCGAGAAACTGGCTGTCTTCATCAAGCAAAAGCGATTGGCTTATCTGATAGCCATCGGTTTTCTGAGCGCCGGGTTGCACAAGGATTTTGCCTTGAAACACACCGGTCGCGCCATTGCGCAGCACTTTTTTATATACCTGACGGCTTTCACAGTTCACCGCGTCATGGGTCACAAACACCGTATCGTCGTGGTGGAAATCACCATCACCCAGACAGGCGCCGGCCACATGTGCCACGGCATCATCTCCAGTCAGCTCCAAAATGGCTTCGTTGCGGGTCAGTCGGCCATTCACCGTCAGCGTGAAAGACTTGAACACGCTTTCTGTGCCAAGACGCCCGAAAATATGCGTGACTGCGCGGCGTTCATGATCGCGACCTTGCGCCCGCACATGATGGAATGACGCGCCATCAGCCACATCAACTTCCATGGATTTGTTGAAACGCGCTGCCGCAGGACCGTTTTCCAAAACCGTCAGTTCAGCACCGGCATCAAGTTTGATCACGTGGTGCAGGATCGCGTCCGAAGAATTTGAATTATGGCGGTAAATCAGGTTCACAGGCTTGGACACCTTGCCCGTGACATGGATCACAACACCGTCAGTGGCAAAGGCAGAGTTCAGCGCAGCCAGTGGACGATGCACGGGTGTCTGTCCGTTGATTTCCAACGCCCCATAAAGGTCGCGCACCCAATGGATGTCTTTCTGTGCAACATCCGCAAGGCGTTCAATGCTCAACCCTTCGCAAGCAAGGTCATCTGATTGCGCGGCATCAAACACACCATCCACAAAAACAACTTTGAGCCGGTCAAACCCGTCAAACAGAGGGGTTTCTTGGGCGTCAAATACCAACGCCTCAGGAGCATCGGCCTGTGTCAACGTGTCGGGACGGGTGTATTTCCAATACTCATCACGACGATCCGGCAAACCCATTTCACGCAGGCGCGCCAAAGCGTCCTCGCGCGCCTCGGTGGCCCATTTGCCACCAGCAGGAAGGTTCATACCTTCCAAACGTGCGGCTGTGGCATCCATTTTCTTTGCAGTTACGGCCATTACGCCATCTCCGCCAGAATGTCGGCATAGCCGTTCTTTTCAACTTCAAGCGCCAGCTCGGGGCCACCGGTTTTGATAATCCGACCATCGGCCATGATGTGAACAACGTCCGGTTTGATGTGATCCAACAAACGCTGGTAGTGCGTGATGACCAAAAACCCACGACCTTCGTCGCGCAGCGCGTTCACGCCTTCAGACACCAATTTCATCGCGTCCACATCCAGGCCGGAGTCTGTTTCGTCCAGAATGCACATCTTTGGCTCAAGCATCGCCATCTGCAGGATCTCGTTGCGTTTCTTTTCACCACCGGAGAAGCCAACGTTGACTGGCCGTTTCAGCATGTCCGCGTCGATCTTCAGCGTTTTTGCCTTGGCGCGGATTTCCTGAAGGAAGTCTTTGGCGGACAATTCTTCTTCGCCACGTGCCTTGCGCTGCGAATTCACCGCTGTGCGCAGGAATGTCATATTGCCCACCCCGGGAATTTCGACAGGGTATTGGAACGCAAGGAAAAGGCCCAAGGCCGCGCGTTCTTCTGCTTCCAGTTCCAACAGGTCTTCGCCGCTCAAAGTGGCGCTGCCTTCGGTGACTTCATAGCCATCTTTGCCCGAAAGCACATAGCTGAGCGTGGATTTACCAGAGCCGTTTGGCCCCATAATCGCATGCACCTTGCCAGCTTCGACTTTCAGGTCGACGCCTTTCAGGATTTGCTTGTCTTCGTCTTCAAGTTGGACCTTCAGGCCTTTGATTTCCAACATAATTAATTCCTTCGCGTTTCCTTGGGCGGCCCGAGGCCTGCCCGCTTATTCTACTGTGACCGCTGTGCCGCTGGCCGAAACCATCAACATGCTGTCACCCACAACTTCATAATCCAGATCAACACCGACCACTGCGTTGGCACCTTTGGCAACCGCACGTTCTTCAAGCTCGGCCAACGCGGTTTCACGCGCATCCTGCAACTTGCTTTCGTAAGCACCTGACCGGCCGCCCACGACGTCGGTGATGCTGGCAAAGAAATCCCGCACCACATTGGCGCCCATGATCGCCTCGCCCACGACAATGCCGTGATACGTAGCGATTTTGCGCCCTTCAACAGACGGTGTGGTTGTCACGATCATCGCGGCGGTCTCCTGATCCGTTAGCCCACAGAGCCTTCGAGCGAAATTGCTACAAGCTGTTGGGCTTCCATGGCAAATTCCATCGGCAGCGCTTGCAGCACTTCCTTGGCAAACCCGTTCACGATCAAGGCCACGGCCTCCTCTTCGCCCATGCCGCGCTGGCGGCAATAGAACATCTGCTCGTCATCCACTTTCGATGTCGTCGCCTCATGTTCCACGCGCGAAGAATTGTTGCGCACCTCGATATAAGGCACGGTATGCGCCCCGCATTTGTCGCCAATCAGCAAGCTGTCACACTGTGTATAGTTACGCGAGTTCTTGGCTTTTGGATGCATCGACACCTGACCACGATAGGTGTTTTGCGCCACGCCTGCGCTGATACCTTTGGAGACAATCCGCGATTTGGAATTTTTGCCCAAGTGGATCATCTTCGTGCCGGTATCGGCTTGCTGGTGGTGGTTCGTGATGGCGATGGAGTAGAACTCGCCTTGGCTGTCGTCGCCGCGCAGAATGCAGGACGGGTATTTCCACGTCACAGCCGAGCCGGTTTCAACCTGTGTCCACATGATTTTGGCGCGATCACCACGGCAATCGGCGCGTTTGGTCACAAAATTGTAGATGCCGCCTTTGCCGTTTTCATCACCGGGGTACCAGTTCTGAACGGTGGAATATTTCACTTCGGCGTCTTCTTCGATCACAATCTCGACCACAGCGGCGTGCAATTGCGATGTGTCGCGTTGCGGCGCGGTACAGCCTTCAAGATAGCTGACATAGCTGCCCTTGTCGGCGATGATCAAAGTGCGTTCAAATTGGCCGGTGTTTTCCGCGTTGATGCGAAAATATGTGCTCAGCTCCATCGGGCAACGCACGCCGGGCGGCACGTAAACAAACGAGCCATCCGAGAACACAGCGCTGTTGAGCGTGGCATAGAAATTGTCAGAGACAGGCACCACAGAACCAAGGTATTTCTTGACCAACTCGGGATGCTCTTTGATCGCTTCCGAGATGGAGCAGAAAATGACACCGGCGTCTGCAAGCTCTTTTTGGAACGTTGTGCCCAATGAAACGGAGTCAAACACCGCGTCCACGGCAACCTTGCGGCCTTCGGCGGGTGCATCTTCTGCACCTTCGACACCTGCCAAAATCATCTGCTCTTTCAAAGGGATACCGAGCTTTTCGTAGGTCGCCAACAGCTTGGGGTCAACCTCGTCCAAGGACTTGGGCTTTTCTTCCATGCTTTTGGGGCGGGCATAGTAGTACTGATCCTGAAAATCGACTTCAGGATAGTCCAGCATCGCCCAATCAGGTTCTTCTTTGGTCAGCCAGCGCTTGTACGCTTCTAGCCGCCATTCGGTCATCCACTCAGGTTCGTCGTTTTTGTCCGAGATCAGGCGGACAATGTCCTCGGTCAGCCCTTTTGGGGCATATTCCATTTCGATCTCGGTTTCCCAACCGTATTTGTATTTGCCGCCGACTTCGCGGACAGCATCTACGGTCTCCTGATCGACGCCTTCTTTGACCTGTGTTTGGTCTATTGCGGCCATGTCGTTCTCCTGTTCGTTCGCTCTCACGCCGTTGCTCGCGCAGCCCGTACGTGGTGTTTCCTCATCTGGGTCAGCCACTTATCGGCAAATCCCAGAACGTCCTGTTCTTGTGTTTCCGGACCCAAACTGATCCGGATCGCGCCTGCAGCGGTGGCGTCGTCATACCCCATGGCCTTGAGCACGCGACTTGCGCGCACCTTGCCTGAGGAACAAGCCGAGCCTGCCGAAATCGCATAGCCCGCAAGATCCATCTGCATGACCTGCGTCTCGCCTTTCCAACCTGGTGTGGCGAGGCATGTCGTGTTGGGCAGTCGCGTTGCCGCTTGCCCAATAATGACTGAGTCTTTTGCGTCGGTTTGCAATCTCTCTTCCAGCAAATCGCGCAGCTGTGCAACCCGTTCCCATACGCCATCGGACAAATCTTGCGCTGCTGCCGTTGCGGCGGCTGCAAAACCAGCGGCACCGATCACGTTTTCCGTTCCAGCACGGCGGCCCATTTCCTGCCCGCCACCCAAAAGTTGCGCCGCAACATCTGTGCCGCGTTTCACAACCAGTGCGCCAATGCCCTTGGGACCGCCCAGCTTATGGGCCGAAATCAAAGCCATCGTTGCGCCGGACCAATTGAAGGCCACCGGCAGTTTGCCAAACGCTTGTGTCATGTCACTCACGGCAAGGCCTTCCGGCAAGGTTTGCACCACGCCGGTTTCAGAATTTGCCGCCTGCAACGTGGTTTGTTTCGGATCCAACACAGTCACACAACCGTTAAGGTCGACGTCAAGATCGGCCGTGACCCAGGCACCAACCGCATCATGTTCAATGTCACCCGCATGCAAATCACGTCCGCGCATCGCCAGTGCGGCCGCTTCAGTCGCAGAGGACGTGAAAATCACGTCAGCACCGTCAGCGCCGAATGCCGACGCAATATCGGCCCGCGCGGTTTCAACCACTGCCTTGGCTTTGCGGCCTTCGCCATGCACGCTGGACGGATTGCCGACCACGTCCATCGCCGCGATCATCGCGTCGCGCGCCTCACGCCTGAGAGGCGCGGTTGCATTATGATCCAGATACGTGCGCATCAGGCGTCTTCATCCACCACGGAAAACAATGTTGGCACTGCCGGGCATGGGGCCAATTCATTGCTGATTACGTCTGACAGGCGGGTTTGATGCAAAAACACATAAACATGGGCCGACAGCCCTTCCCACAAGCGGTTCGCCATGCTCTGTGCCCGCGAGCCGCTGGACCCACCGCTGGCACCTGCACCAGTGTGCAAGGCAGACACGGTTTCATCCACCGCAGTCAGTATATCCACGACCCGAATATCGGACGGTGTCCGCGCCAAACGATACCCGCCGCCTGGGCCGCGCACTGATTCCACAAGGCCAGCGCGCCGCAATTTCACGAAAAGCTGCTCCAGATATGGCAGTGAGATGTCCTGTCGTTTGGAAATTTCGGACAAATTCACGAGGCTTTCACCGGGCTGCAACGCAATATCTGCCAGTGCAACCACTGCATATCGCCCTTTTGTTGACAGTTTCATCGTCTTACCCCGCGAATTGATTGACCTTGGGCGCAGCTGTGCTTATCTCGCTTAAGCCCTGTGCGGATTTCGATCCGAGATCAGAAGTTAGAACCGTTCTAAAGTGACCGAGCAATTTCGTCAAGAAATGCTTTACCGAATTTGTAGGAGATAAGCGACACACATGCCCGAGGTGATTTTTCCTGGACCCGAAGGCCGCCTCGAAGGCCGCTACCACCCGCAAAAAGAAAAAGACGCGCCAATTGCGATCGTCTTGCATCCCCATCCGCAATTTGGCGGCACGATGAACAACAAGGTTGTCTACAACCTGCACTATACGTTCTTCAACATGGGTTTCACTGTCCTGCGCTTTAACTTTCGTGGCGTAGGCCGCTCGCAGGGTGAATATGACCAAGGCGTTGGCGAACTCTCTGATGCAGCAAGTGCGCTGGATTACCTGCAGTCGATGAACACCAACTCCAAACATTGCTGGGTTGCCGGTTTCTCGTTTGGCGCGTGGATTGGCATGCAACTTTTGATGCGGCGTCCGGAAATCACCGGCTTCATCTCGATTGCGCCTCCCGCAAACATGTATGACTTCTCGTTCCTTGCGCCCTGCCCCAGCTCGGGTCTGATCCTGAACGGCACCAACGACCGTGTTGCGCCGCCAGCAGACACCCACACGCTGGTCAACAAGCTGCACGAACAAAAAGGCATCACCGTCACTCACACTGAGATCGACGGGTCCGGACACTTCTTCGAAACCGAAGAGTACATGGACCAGATGACAGGCAACGTTAGCGAATACGTGAAACGGCGCCTGACAGAGACCACACGCTGATGGGAACGCTAGATCGGCTGGCTGAAAAGCTGGCCGAAGATACCATGAAAGCGCAAAAAGAACTGGAAAATGAGCGGCTTTTTGTTGAGGTCGGCAGCATCTTGGCGGCTTCTTCTCAGTCACTGGAAGAAGCCTATTTGACCGAGATGCGGGTGCGCATGGCCGAAGAAAAGGCCCGCAACTTCCTGATTAAAAAAGTAAAAGACGCCAGAGCCGCCAAAGCAGAAGCACCGGATGCCTCTGAATGAGCGACCGACTGACGCAACAGCTCGCCTTTCTTAGCGAGGCCGACAAGCTCAAGTCTGTTTATCGCGCGACCAAAGTACTCGATGGTCATCGCCAAGAGGACAGCGGCAGTCACAGTTGGCACATCGCGCTTTATGCGATGATTTTGGCCGAACACGCGACCCGCCCCGTCAACGTCGACCGCGTAATCCGAATGCTGCTAATTCACGATCTTGTCGAAATAGACGTCGGCGACAGCCCTATTCACGGCGATCATGACATTTCCGCTATGGAAGCCGCCGAAGCAAAGGCCGCAGATCGTATCTTTGGCCTTTTGCCCGCTGAACAACGCGAAACCTATCGCGCCCTTTGGGATGAATTTGAAGCTGCCGAAACCGATGACGCGGTGTTTGCCAAATCCATCGACCGGGTTCAGCCGGTCATTGGCAATCTTGAAACCGGTGGCGGCACTTGGCCCGAGTACAATGTGACGGCCAAACAACTTGAGGATCGCGTCGGCTGGAAAGTCGCCAAAGGCGCGCCCGCAATTTGGGACCATTTGCGGATCCGGATTGCCAATTGGTTCGCCCAAAACAGCTGAGATTTACCAGCACTGAGGCCAGCCATAGCCCCACCGCCACGGCAGCCCGGAGCAAGGCGCGCCGCCAACACGCACAGCGTCAAACATCCGGTTTGAAATAAATTCAAACGCTGTCTCGATGGTCTCTTGCGATTGCCCATACAGAAGTTGGAGCGCGGCGCCCTCGCTCTGTGCAACCTCTTGCACGCATTGGCGCAATGTCTCATCTGCAGACAACCGCGCGAAATATCCTGCCTTTGGTGAAACGTCCGCACCGCCAATGTGATAGGCCACATCGTGTTCGACGCAGCATGACTCCCACGGTGGTGTCTCGCCCTGCGTGTCGCGAAAATCCGGAAAGGTTTGCGCAATGGCGCGCCAAACCGACGACATGCCGCCGGAACAGCCATCGGTGGTAAAAGCCGCAAGCATTGCACCGTCCTCGGACCGCGCTTCTGCCAGCCGCTGATGCCACCAGATTTCAAGCTCGGCTATCGTACCAAGCTCTTCCTCTGCGCCAGCCGCGCCTGTAACCACACTCAACAACACAACCCAGACGCCAAAGCGCGCTTTACTCAAACCACATCTCCAGATCCAACCCGATGTAGCCCGCCAATCCTAAAATCAACCGCTCAGATCCGCTGAGATCACGACGCTCGGACAGAACCAAACGGGCCAGTTCCGGTTCATCCGTAATCAGGCCATCCACCCCCATAGAAATCATCGCCGACATCGCCAGTGGGTCATTCACTGTCCAGACATAGACCTTTTTCCCGACCGCTTGGCTTTCGCGTACCAATCGATGGCTTGTGGTCGCGCTGTTTACCGCTAAAAAATCCGCGTTCAGGGTCCACATCTGACCAAGCGACGCGGACGCCAGAAGACCAATGGACCAATCGGGGCGAAGCGTGCGCATTTTTTCGACCGCATCGTATTTCAACGACATGATCTTGACCTGACCAACCATCCCCTCGGCCTCGACAATTTCGGCGACACGCTGCTCCAGTTTTTCGTCATGGCCATAGTATTTCAGCTCGATCAAAACCCCGGACTTGTCTTTTGCCGCCCGCAAGACATCCTCAAGCAGCGGCGCGCGCTCTTGCGCAAATGCGCTGTCAAACCAGCTGCCGATGTCGATGTCCGCGATATCACCGACCGTGGCGTCCCAAACCGTCAGCGGGTTTCCAGCCTGTTTCATAAAATCGCTGTCGTGCATGACGATCACGGCGCCATCCGCCGTTTCCTGAACATCAATTTCAACCCAATCCGACTTTACCCGCACCGCCTCATTGATTGCGGCCATGGTGTTTTCAGGCTTGATTGCGGACGCACCGCGATGCGCGATCACCGCAACTGGCTGGCCGGCGTCAACCGGCGAAATATCCGCCAGCCCCGCGGCACCTGCTCCCCCCAAAACCGCGGCCACCACGGTTACGGCCACCAACGCCGTTTTGGGCACGGTTTTCTGTGCAGCCGCATTTCGGGGCCACCCCGCCTCGTCAAGGATCAAGACGGCCATTGCGCCGGTTGTGAGCGCAGACATCAGAATATTCACCACCACCAAAACCAAGACAATCATCGCCAAGACAACAACCAGAACCTTGGTGCTTTGTGGGACAATCGCCAAAAGCAGATCCGCCAGCAACGACACCGCCCCAAGACCAAGCGCCACAAGTCCTGCACTGAGCGCGCCCCAGACAGCCATGCGTGCCAAAAATGCCCACATGCGCCCCTGCATGCGCTCGCGGCTTTCACGCAACGCATGCGCCGGCGGCGTGCCAGCAAATACCACCAGCGGCAGGCTGAGGGTCCAGCCAAGTAACCGCCACGCCAGCAGCCCAATCCAGACCGCAAGAACAACACCAATCACACCACCTGCACGCCAGAAAATCGGGGGTCGATGGGTCAGGTAATAGTTTATGTCAAACTCAGTCAGCCAACGCAGGAATATGCCGCCCGCGACTGCGAGAAACGGCAAGCTCAACACCAAAATATGCACAGTTAATCGCAACGCCAACGACAGCACCGCCGGCGTGTGAGGTAAGACAATCGCGGCACCATCCCACAGCCCTACTCGGCCATGTTGATGATCATGATGCGCGGCGCCCATCATAAACGCCACGTTCATCACCGCCAAAACCAGCGCCATCGAAATCAGCAAGACGCCGCCAACGGCACCGGCCGGCGACACCAAAAACACGGCGATGTCAAAATCGGCCAACGCCGGTTTTCCGGACATCATCAACGCGGCCTGAACCGTCAACGCCATGATCGGGGCAAACACCACGGCCAGCAAAACGTTGAACGCCAGGTTGGTTTCCACAAACGGCCAGCGAAGTCGCCAACTCGTGACAAATCCATCCTTAACATCCTGAATGGTCGCAGAAATCATGACATGTCCCCTACCGGTTCTCCCCTACACTAACGAGGCATCATTCAAGCGTCGACAAACAAGAGCTTTCGCCTGCATAGTTATCTCGGCGATCAGACATCCAAATCAGTATACAATTGCATACATCTCTTTTTATTCATCGCCAGTTCCGCTAAGGAAGGCCACAACGCGACTCGGTTCACAGGAGATCCTCATGACCAAGATCAAAGTCGACAATCCGATCGTTGAAATGGACGGCGATGAAATGACCCGCATTATGTGGCAGTTCATCAAAGAAAAGCTGATCCTGCCATATCTTGACCTCGACTTGCTGTATTACGATCTCGGCATCGAAGAGCGGGATCGCACCGAGGATCAAATCACCATCGATGCGGCGGAAAAGACCAAAGAGGTCGGCGTTGCGGTGAAATGCGCAACCATCACACCAGACGAAGCCCGCGTCGAAGAGTATGGCCTCAAACAGATGTGGCGCAGCCCGAACGGCACCATTCGAAACATTCTCGGTGGCGTTGTGTTCCGCGCGCCGATCATCTGTAAAAATGTCCCGCGTCTTGTTCCGGGTTGGACCAACCCGATTGTCATCGGCCGCCACGCTTTTGGCGACCAATACAAAGCCAGCGACATGAAATTTCCGGGACCTGGCAAGCTGACCATGAAATTTGTCGGCGAAGACGGCGAAGTCATCGAGAAAGAGGTCTTTGATGCACCGTCCTCCGGTGTTTACATGGGCATGTACAACCTTGATGCCTCCATTCGCGACTTTGCCCGCGCATCGATGAACTACGCACTTAACCTCAAGTGGCCGCTGTACCTGTCGACAAAAAACACCATCCTCAAACAATATGACGGGCGTTTCCTTGAGCTGTTTCAGGAAGTGTTTGACGCGGACTTTGCGGACAAATTCAAAGACGCTGGCATCTGGTATGAACACCGCCTGATCGACGACATGGTCGCCTGCGCCATGAAGTGGAACGGCAAGTTTGTTTGGGCCTGCAAAAACTACGACGGCGACGTGCAATCGGACACCGTCGCGCAGGGGTTTGGCTCTCTTGGCCTGATGACCAGCCAGCTGATGACGCCTGATGGAAAAATAGTCGAGGCAGAAGCCGCCCACGGCACCGTTACCCGTCACTATCGCCAGCACCAGAAAGGCGAAGCCACTTCGACCAACTCGATTGCGTCGATCTATGCGTGGACTGGCGGGCTAAAACACCGTGCCAAACTCGACAACAACACAGCCCTGAACAAATTCGCCGAAACGCTGGAAAAAGTGATCGTGGATACGGTGGAAAGCGGCCACATGACCAAAGATCTTGCACTGCTGGTCGGCCCTGATCAGGGCTGGCTCACCACAATGGGCTTTTTGGAAAAAATCGACGAGAATCTCAACAAGGCGCTCGCTGGTTAATCCGGCTGATCGCGACACACACCAAGGGGCAAGACGTCAGTCTTGCCCCTTTTGCATTTTTTGCATATCGGCCATGCGCTTGCGCCTATGGACAGGCCCGCATTCTCGGGTCAAATGCCCGCCATGGTTAGTTTTCTTGAATCTCCAACCGCCGAGCAACACAGCATTTTTGATGATGTGCAGGGGTTGCTTGTGGGCACGCTTCTTGTGGCGATTTCCGTCCAGTTCCTGCAAGCCACCAATCTGTTCACTGGCCAGATTGCCGGGCTGTCTTTGGTGGGTGCCAAGGCCTTTGACATGCCGTTTGGCATGCTGTTCTTTCTGCTGAATCTGCCGTTTTACGCGATTGCCTTTGCGCGCATGGGCCTCATGTTCACGCTGAAAACCTTCACTGCCGTTGGCCTACTCACGGCGTGGAGCTTTCTGCTGCCGCACGTCATGACCTTTGCCGACTTGCACGTGGCCTTCGCCGCGATCGCTGCGGGGGTTACCGCGGGCGCCGGCCTTATTGTGTTGTTTCGCCACAACGCCACGCTTGGCGGAGTTGGGATCGTTGCTGTTTGGCTTCAGGATTCATACGGAATCAAGGCTGGCTGGGTACAGCTTGCATTCGATGTCTTGGTATTTGCACTCGCTGTGTCGTTTTTTCCCATCAACGCGGTCTTTTACTCCCTTCTAGGCGCGGCAATCGTCAATATTATGATTGCAACCAACCATCGGCGCGATCGCTACATCGCGCGCTAACTGCTCCTTTTGTGACAGGTGAACTATGCCTAAGGCCTATCTGTTTTTGATGATCGCCGTCGTTTTTGAAACCGTCGGTACAACCGCCCTTCAGGCCAGCAACCAGTTTTCCAAAATTGTTCCCTCTGTGATCGTGGTCATCAGCTACGCCGCTGCGTTCTATCTTATGGCGCTGACACTTCGGTATCTGCCGGTTGGGATCACCTATGCGATCTGGTCGGGTCTGGGGATTGTTCTGATTGCTGTCATTGGGTTTTTGGTTTTTGGCCAGAAACTGGATTGGCCGGCGCTATTGGGAATGGGCATGATCGTGCTTGGAATCTTGGTAATTCACCTGTTTTCCAACACTGCAGCACACTAATCACACAATGGGTATGGCCTTTTGCTGCGCCCCGCGTTAGGGCGGGCGCGAACAGGAAAAGGCCAGATTCATGGATCTTCGCAACATCGCCATCATCGCGCACGTTGACCACGGGAAAACCACCCTCGTGGACGAACTGCTGAAACAATCCGGCGCTTTCCGGGAAAATCAGGAAGTGGCAGAACGCGCCATGGACAGCGACGCGCTTGAGCGCGAGCGTGGAATCACGATTTTTGCAAAGCCAACTTCGGTTGAGTGGAAAGACACCCGCATCAACATCGTGGACACGCCAGGCCACGCCGATTTCGGCGGCGAAGTGGAGCGTATCCTGAGCATGGTGGATGGCGTTGTTTTGTTGGTTGATGCCGCCGAAGGCCCAATGCCACAAACCAAATTTGTGACCTCCAAAGCACTGGCTTTGGGACTGCGTCCGATTGTGGTTCTCAACAAGGTCGACAAACCCGACGCTGAACCAGATCGTGCGCTGGATGAATGTTTTGACCTGTTTGCGTCCCTTGACGCAAACGACGACCAACTCGATTTCCCGCATATGTATGCGTCAGGCCGTAACGGCTGGGCAGACAACGAGCTGGACGGTCCACGCAAGGATTTGCACGCGCTGTTTAATTTGATCGTCAACCACGTGCCCGAGCCCAAACAGGTGCACAAACAAGGTGACGATTTCCGCATGCTGGCCACCACTTTGGGCTCTGACCCGTTTGTCGGTCGCATTCTGACGGGCCGTGTTGAATCCGGCACGCTCAAAGTTGGTGCAACCGTTCAGGCGTTGACGCGCATTGGCCAAAAGATCGAACAGTTCCGCGTCACCAAGGTTCAAGCATTCCGCGGTTTGGCACAACAGGACATCGAAACGGCACAGGCCGGTGACATCGTTTCCATCGCAGGCATGTCCAAGGCGACCGTGGCCGACACCATCTGTGCGCTGGCAGTGGATGACCCGCTTGAGGCACAACCGATTGACCCGCCGACCATCACCGTGACGTTTGGCATCAACGACAGCCCGCTGGCTGGTCGTGACGGCAAAAAGGTTCAGTCGCGCGTCATTCGTGACCGCCTGATGAAAGAAGCCGAATCCAACGTCGCAATCAAAATCGCAGACACCCCGGGTGGTGAAGCCTTCGAAGTCTCTGGTCGCGGCGAACTCCAGATGGGTGTTTTGATCGAAAACATGCGTCGCGAGGGTTTTGAACTCTCGATTTCCCGCCCACAGGTGATTATGCGCGAAGAAAACGGTCAGCGCATGGAGCCTGTCGAGGAAGCCACCATTGACGTGGATGACGAATACTCCGGCGCCGTGATCGAAAAGCTGACAGGCACACGCAGGGGCACGCTTGTTGACATGCGCCCTGCCGGTGCTGGCAAAACCCGTATCATCGCGCATGTACCGTCGCGCGGCCTGATTGGTTATCACGGCGAGTTCCTGACCGACACACGTGGCACCGGTGTACTGAACCGGGTGTTCCACGGCTGGACTCCTTTTAAAGGCGCAATCCCCGGCCGTCGCGCAGGTGTTCTTATTTCCATGGAAAACGGCAGCTCGGTTGCGTTTGCTTTGTGGAACCTTGAGGACCGCGGCAAAATGATGATCGGTGCACAGGCCGAGGTTTACACCGGCATGATCATTGGTGAGCATTCCCGCGAGAACGATCTCGAAGTGAACCCGCTCAAAGGCAAAAAGCTAACCAACGTGCGGGCTTCCGGCACCGACGAAGCCGTGCGTCTGACAACACCTGTGACATTGTCACTGGAAGAGGCGATTGCCTACATCAACGATGACGAGCTGGTTGAGGTCACGCCGCAAAATATTCGTCTGCGCAAACGTTATCTTGACCCACATGAGCGCAAGCGGATGGCAAAAGCGGCGCAATAAGCCCGACAAGCCAGTTTGAACTGACAAAAGGAAAAGCCGAAGCATTGCTTCGGCTTTTCTTTGTTTGGCTTAGAGCAACGGGCGGAAGTCCTCGATCGTCACACCATCCTGAGTAAACGTGCAAAACGATCCCGGCGGCACCTCGTCCCAACCTTCTTCGGCCTGTACCAATGGCTCGCTGACCACGGCGCGCCCACTGCGGCTGTCGCTTTTGCGGTGATACACTGTCGGTGCGCGCCTGTCGGAGGCATAGCGGATCGCGTAGAGCGTCTCACCATCTGAAAACGCCGCCGCCAATCGCATATGTGGCGTCACGCCCCGGTCCCGGCTCATGCGCTGCAAAATCCCCACAGCGATTTCCATCGCTTCTTTGGGGGTGTCATCCATGCCTTCGGTCAGCCCCAGCAGAAACAGAACTTCGCTGTCTGTCGCGCCCTTGCGGTCACCATAAAGCGCGTCGGGAATGAGCATGTCCGCGTGACGGCGAAATGTCTCAAATCCACCAATTTGCCCATTGTGCATAAACGACCATTTCCCGACCGCAAAAGGATGGCAATTGTTGCGGCTGGTCGCGGTCCCGGTCGATGCCCGAACATGCGCTAGAAACAGCGGTGATTTCACCTGCGCCGTCAAAGATCTCAGGTTCGGATCTGACCAGGCCGGCAAAAGATCACGGTAAAGACCGGGCTCGGGCCGATCCCCGTACCACGCCAAACCAACGCCATCGCCGTTGGTTTGGGTTTTGCATTCGGTCGCTTGCATACTTTGCTGGATCAACGAGTGATCTGGCCGGGTGACGACATCTTCGATAAATACTGGTGCCCCAATATAGGCAGCCCAACGACACATCCGGCCAATCTCCTGTTGTTTAGTCTGTGGTCTCCACGACCATCAATTCCCGCTCGCTCGCGCCACGCGCATGATTGAGCGCCTCTTGGTATTCTGGGCTGTGATAACAATTCACAGCCGCATCAACGCTCGGAAATTTGGCCACCACATTGCGGGGCCGTTCTTTGCCCTCAAGCTGCACAAAACGCCCACCACGGGCGACAAATTCGCCGCCGTGTTTGGCAATCGCGGGCCCGGCGAGCTCAGCGTATTTTCCATATGCGTCGGCATCCGTGACCGTCACATGCGCAATCCAAAGTGCACCCATCTCTTATCCTCCCAAAACAGCTTCGGCCGCTGCGATCGCAGCATCCGCATTGCTGGCGTCTTTGGCGCCACCCTGTGCCATATCAGGGCGACCACCGCCACCCTTGCCACCAAGCGCCGCAACCGCAGCACGCACCAAATCGACGGCCGAATGTTCACCTTTAAGGTCATCGGTCACGCCCGCAGCCACAGCAACCTTGTCGCCTGTGTCTGCAATCAACAGAACCGCGCCGCTTTCAAGGCGCGTTTTGTGCTCATCCATCAACGGCGGCAGGTCTTTTCCGGACACACCAGATAGAACCTGCGCAAAGAACTTCACGCCGTTGATCTCTTTGGCTTGCGGTGCGCTGTCCTGCCCTGCACCCCCGGCCATCGCCAGTTCACGTCGCAGCGTAGCAACCTCGTTTTGCAAGGCTTTGCGCTCATCCAAGAGAGCCTTAACGCGATCAACGATCTCTGCAGGCTGCGCCTTCAAAGCTGTCGCAACAGCCGCCGCGCGCTTGGCTTCGGCCTCAATATACTTAAACGCGACCTCTCCGGTCAGCGCCTCGATCCGGCGCACACCAGCGGACGATGCGCTATCGCCCAAAAGGACAAAGACACCGATGTCGCCGGTCTGCTTCACATGCGTCCCGCCGCAAAGCTCGAGACTGTAGGTGTCGCCGTTCAGGCCTTTGCCGGTGTTGGCACGCCCCATCGACACAACGCGAACCTCATCGCCGTATTTCTCGCCAAACAGAGCCTGAGCGCCAATGCCGCGCGCATCGTCCGGCGTCATGATCCGTGTTTCTACGGATGTGTTTTGACGAATATAGGCGTTCACATCCAAGGAAACGCGGGCAACTTCATCAGCCGTCAGCGCCTTGTTGTGGCTGAAATCAAACCGCAGGCGGTCACTCGCGTTCAATGAGCCGCGCTGCGCCACATGGTCACCCAATGCCTCGCGCAACGCCTCGTGCAACAGGTGGGTCGCCGAGTGATTGGCGCGGATCGCTTTGCGGCGCACATGGTCTACATCAAGTGCAACGGCATCGCCTTTGGTGATCGCGCCTGTGCCGACCGTCACCTTATGGGCAAACACCTTGCCATCAGCAAATTTGTGTACGTCAGACACGTTGGATACGTCGCCTCGGTTTTCGAGCCGCGAGATGATTCCGTGATCCGCTACCTGACCGCCGCTTTCGGCATAAAACGGTGTCTGGTTCACAACAACCCAGCCTTCAGCGCCTTCTTCCAGGCGATCGACCAAATCGCCATTTTTCACCAGTGCCAAGACCTGACCTTCGGCGGTTTCGGTGTCATAGCCAAGAAATTCGGTTGTGCCGCCGTCTTCGGCGATATCAAACCACAACGCAGCTTCTGCTGCGTCGCCTGATCCCACATGGGCCGCACGCGCCTTGGCTTTTTGCTCTGCCATCGCAGTGTCAAAACCGTCGGTGTCGACTTCGCGGCCTTTCTCGCGCAGCGCGTCCTGCGTCAGATCCAGCGGGAACCCGAAGGTGTCATAGAGTTTGAACGCGGCCGCGCCGGGCAACGGTGCGCCGTCATCCAGACCGCCGAGTTCGTCATCCAAAAGTTTGAGGCCACGGTCCAGCGTCTGCTTAAACTTCACTTCTTCTTGGTTGAGCGTCTCTTGGATCAAAGCCTGTGCCTGTCCCAACTCAGGATAGGCTTGGCCCATCTGCTGAACCAGCGACGGCACCAGTTGATGCATGACCGGATCTTTGGCCCCCAACAGGTGCGCATGGCGCATGGCGCGACGCATGATGCGGCGCAACACATAGCCACGACCATCATTGGACGGCATCACCCCATCCGCCATCAGGAACGAGGTCGACCGCAGGTGATCGGCGATCACGCGGTGGTGTACGTTCTGATCCCCATAGGGATCGGTCGACGTTGCATGGGCCGAGGCCTCGATCAACGCCTTGAACAGATCGGTGTCATAGTTGTCATGGCTGCCCTGAAGCAACGCGCCAATCCGTTCCAGCCCCATGCCGGTGTCGATCGACTGCATGTCGAGCGCCTTCATCGAGCCGTCCTCAAACTGCTCGTTCTGCATGAAAACAACGTTCCAGATCTCAATAAACCGATCGCCATCTTCCTCAGGTGACCCCGGAGGACCACCCCAGATGTGCTCACCGTGGTCATAGAAAATCTCGGTACAAGGCCCGCACGGACCGGTCGGGCCCATCTGCCAGAAGTTGTCAGACGTGGCGATGCGGATAATCCGATCCTCGGGCACACCCATTTTCTTCCAGATGTTAAAAGCCTCGTCATCGGTGTGATACACCGTCGTATAAAGCTTTTCTTTCGGGATCTGGAATTCTTCGGTGATCAACTCCCATGCAAAGCGGATCGCGTCCTCTTTGAAATAGTTGCCAAACGAAAAGTTGCCGAGCATCTCGAAAAACGTGTGGTGACGTGCCGTGTACCCGACGTTGTCCAGATCATTGTGCTTGCCACCAGCGCGCACACATTTTTGCGCTGTCGTCGCCCGCTGATAGTCACGCTTTTCCACACCGGTGAACAGGTTTTTGAACTGCACCATGCCCGAGTTGACGAACATCAGCGTCGGGTCATTTCGGGGCACCAACGGGCTGCTGTCCACGATTTCGTGACCCTGCTTGGCAAAGTAATTCAGGAAGGTCGACCGGATGTCGTTCAAGCTTGGCATCAGAGGGCTCTCTTAGCATGGTTTGCTGTATCGAAGAGGGTTTATAACCAGAGCGCTGGCCTGTCCACATGGCATTGGAAAAACCCGATATCTATCTAGCCATCAGCCTTACGCAAAACATCACCCGTCCGGATCACGCCATCTTGCACAACCGAACATAAAAAGCCGCGCAAACGATAGGCTCGATGTGCAGGATCACGCACCCAGTGATACACATCCGCGCCATAGCGGGCTTTCCATTTGACGCAGCCGTCGTTGAAAACCTCAGACACCCGCAAAACCGCAGAACCCACAGTCAACAATTGCCCTTCCGGAAGGTTTGCCTCGGACGGATCAATATCGGCAGAAAACGTGTCGCCAGGATGCAATGCCTCTCCGTCAGGCGACCAGACCAGATCCAGGATGCGTTTTGGAATGACACAGACCTGAATGCCGGGATGCGGCGCGCCGCCTTCAAGCCGCAACCACGGCTGCGTTGCCCAGCGTTCTCCGGGGATGCCTTGGGCTTTTGTCAGCGTGATCTCATCCACAAACCGCCGCGCATTGCGCTTTGGCCTCAGGCATAAATGCGAAATGGCCGCCCCGTCTTTGGGGGCGGCCAACACATGAGGCAAAGCCTCAGTCAATGTTTCTAGAGACGGGATCAATCTTCGACCAGATCTTCGTCGCCGGGAGGCATCTCAAAATCCAACCCGTGTGCTGCGCGGATCTTGTCTTCGATTTCATAGGCGATACGGGTGTTTTCCTTCAGGAAGGTCTTGGCGTTCTCACGCCCCTGCCCGATCCGTTCGTCCCCATACGAGAACCAGCTGCCGGATTTTTCGACCACGCCCGCTTTGACCCCTAGATCCAAAAGCTCGCCGGTCTTGGAAATGCCTTCGCCATACATGATGTCGAATTCGACCTGCTTGAACGGCGGGGCCACTTTGTTTTTCACAACTTTGACACGGGTCGCGTTGCCAACAATTTCATCCCGATCTTTGACCGCACCAATGCGGCGAATGTCCAGACGAACAGAGCTGTAAAACTTCAATGCGTTGCCACCGGTGGTGGTTTCGGGCGAGCCGAACATAACGCCGATTTTCATCCTGATCTGGTTGATGAAAATCACCATACAGTTGGACCGTGAAATTGTGCCGGTCAGCTTGCGCATCGCCTGACTCATCAGGCGGGCATGCACACCAACGCTGCTGTCACCCATGTCGCCTTCTAGCTCGGATTTTGGCGTCAGCGCCGCAACCGAGTCGATCACAACCATGTTCACAGCACCGGAGCGCACCAGCGTATCAACGATTTCAAGCGCCTGTTCACCGGTGTCGGGCTGCGAAATCAGCAGCTCGTCCAGGTTCACGCCCAGCTTTTTGGCGTATTGCGGATCCAGCGCGTGTTCCGCGTCAACAAACGCACAAACGCCGCCTTTTTTCTGCTCTTCCGCGATGCAATGCAGCGTCAGAGTGGTCTTGCCCGAGCTTTCCGGCCCGTAGATCTCGACAACCCGCCCCTTGGGCAAGCCACCGATTCCCAGTGCAATGTCCAAGCTCAGAGAGCCGGTGGAAGTCGATTCAATCTCCTGCGCGGGGTTGTCCGCGCCAAGTTTCATAATGGAGCCTTTGCCGAACTGACGTTCGATCTGCGCCAAAGCGCTGTCCAGCGCCTTTTGCTTGTCGTTGGATTTCTTGCTGCTCATTGTCAAAAGATCTGCCGTTGCCATGTGTCTGGCTCCTTATTCCATACCCGCGCCTAAGCGGCAATCACTGCCTGCGTTCACCTCTTGTTCTATTTCGTTATGAGATCAAAAGGAGAACAAATCAATCAAAATCTATAAACACAAATTTTCCGCACAACGGTTAAGGAGTAGTTTACAAAACCCGAACAAAATGAACGAAACACCACCCAACTTACTCCGAGGCGCAGTAGATGCTTGTTTTCTGGACCAAAAAGCTTGTGTTCCTGTCGGTTCCAAAAACCGGCACCACTTCCATCGAAGAGGTGCTCAGCCCGCACGCCGACATGGTAATCTCGCATCCGCCCGAGCTTAAGCACGCGCCGCTATACCGGTATAACCGCTTCTTTCGACCTATGTTTGAACGCGCCTGCAAGACGGATGACATGGAAACAATGGCAGTTATGCGCGAACCCGTAAGCTGGCTTGCCAGTTGGTATCGCTATCGGCGCCGTGATGATCTGCATGGGCTCCCAAACTCCACTGCGGATGTGACCTTTGAAGACTTCGTTCAGGAATACATGAAGGGCGAACAAAAAGCGTCATTTGCCAATGTCGGCAGTCAGGCCCGTTTTTTGGAACCCCGCAAAAACGGCCTCAAAGTCGACCACCTGTTTCGCTACGAAGATCAACCCAAGCTGTTGAATTTCCTGGAAACCCGACTGGACCTCAAGATCGACCTGCCGCGTCGCAACAGCTCACCGGACATGCCATTGTCTTTGTCGCCGGACACCCGCACCAAGTTGCTGCGCAAATGTGCCGATGAATTCGAGCTCTACGAAAGCCTTACTTAGTCAGCTTAACTTTGGACGAAACAGCCTCGGTCAAATCGCTCAAGCTAAAGGGTTTGGGCAAAAAGCTCGAATGCGTGATTCGCGCCTGATCGTCGCTGAAACTGTCCTCGGCATAGCCTGACACAAAGATCACCGGAACCTCGGGATAGCTGGCACGCGCTTGGCGCACCCACGTCGGGCCATCCACGCCGGGCATGATCACGTCAGTGACAAAAACGTCGACCTTGGGGTGGTCATTTTCCAGCAACTCGAGCGCTTCTTCGCCCGAACTTGCCTCAAGAACAGTAAATCCGCGCATTTTGAGCGCACGCGTCGCAAACGAGCGAACCGGCGCTTCATCCTCGACCAGCATCACAACGCCGTTGTGGCTGAGAGTTGGCTCCATCGCTGTGCGCTCGATCGTCTCAACAGGCGCAGGTTCGCCCTCACCCAGATACGCCGGAAACATCAACGAGAATCGCGTGCCCTCTCCGACGGTGCTGTCGATAAAGATATATCCGCCGGTTTGTTTGACGATGCCATACGCGGTGGACAACCCAAGTCCGGTGCCCTCTCCGGTGCGCTTGGTTGTGTAAAACGGCTCAAACACCTTTTGCAGCTTATCGGGTGGGATTCCCACGCCTTGGTCCGTGACGCTGATGGTCACGTATTTCCCAATCGGCACCACAACCCGGTCGCGCTCCATGGGTTCCGTCAAATCCAGCCCCTCGGTCACCACGCGGATTTCGCCGCCGTTTGGCATCGCATCTCGGGCGTTCACCACAAGGTTCATCAGCACCTGTTCCAACTGGCGTTTGTCCGCACGAATGGCGGGCAGTACAGGATCGTTGCTCAGGCTAAGGCTGACCTTTTCGCCAACCAAACGGTTGAGCAGATGTGTCAAATCCGCCAGTGAGTTGCGCAAATCCACGATCTCGGGCCGCAGGTTTTGCTTGCGCGAGAACGCCAAAAGTTGCCCCACCAGCGCCGCCGCACGATTGGCGTTCTGGTTGATCTGGATAAGGTCGGCAAAATCTGGATCCCCCTGGTCGTGACGCAACAACAAAAGATCGCAATGCCCTGATATCGCTGTCAAAAGGTTGTTAAAATCATGCGCAACACCGCCCGCAAGCTGCCCGATGGCTTGCATCTTCTGGCTTTGGACAAACTGCGCCTCAAGCGATTTCAGCTCGGTGGCGTCGCTAAGAACAGCAATCAAAGAACTGGTGTCGCCCTCAACCACACGGTTCAGGCTTACCTGAACAAAAGTCTCTTTCTCGTCGCTCTTCAGACGCAGGAATTCGGAATGATGGCCGCCACGACCAGACGCGGCCTCCGCCAACCAATCCGCAATAGATCGCCCAAGCCCTTCCAGAAGGTCGCTCAGCAATGTGTCATCGGTAAGTTGGTTGTCCAACAGCCCCCGCGCAGTGCGGTTGGCCATGATGACTTTGCCGTCCCGGTCAACCTTCAACAAAGCCACAGGCAATTCGTCAAACAGAACCGCCCCTTCCCGCACCACCGGTACTTCTGTGGGCAGCAGATAGATCTCGCGACGGCCAGCCGTGGCCGCAAATTCGGCCACAAGGCATTGCTGCTCTCCGTTGGCCGTCAACACCATCGTGGCCTCGCTCGGAGCGCCCGACCGGTCACCAAACACATCACCCAGCGTCTTTTTACGTTCGCCCAACAAGCTTCGCGCGGCGGCATTCATAAACAATATCGTTCCGGACCGCCCAACCGTCAGCATCGGCAGACGCGGTGTTGCACCATGCGAATGTTCCGCCGTTGGATGAAATGTCTCAAAAATCCAGTGAATCGTCCCGTCAGGCAACCGGGCAACCCGCACTGACAGTGATCCGTCGCGTTGCGGTACCGTTTCCTGCCCTTGGCCCGTTTCTGCCGCCATATCAAGCAGCCGGCTGACCAGGCCTTCACCGTCTACGGCCCGCCGTTTCGCAATGTCTGACACGGTTTTGTCGCGCAACTTAAGATGCGCTTGCGCCGAGATGTTGGCATACAGGATCACGCCTGTTTCATTTGTCAGAATCTGTTCAGTTTTTTCCTGATCACAAAGTGCTTTGACAATTGGCAAACCCGGAGATGCGCCACCAGATGGCTTCGCGCGCCCAAAACTCAACGCCAGCAAGGACACGACAATCACAGCCGCGGTGCCGATCAACGCGATCTGCACCATTGGCTGCGGCACAAAAGCGGAAGCTACCAGAAGCGCCAACGCCGCCAATCCTATTGGAAGAGCACGCCGACGGAATTGCGACTCCACTTGAGGCACGGCCCCGGGGGACCCATCCGAATTGGTCACTTGAACACCTAAAAAATCCTGCAGTTAACGCAAATATGATCCGGATTTTGTTAAACCCGCATTAACACTGCAATGGAATACCGCTTTTTCGTGATTTTAGGCTGACTCGCGCCGAAACTGCGCCACGAAAAACCCATCGCCGTCGCTGTTCATTGGATACCTGCGCGATGCGATGACCGTCCAGTCGCCATGTGTCTTTACAAATTGCGCCAGCTGATTTTCGTTCTCAGCCTGCAACAACGAACACGTCGCATAGACCAAAGTTCCGTTCTGCGCGACCAAACCGGCCGCTTTGGTCAATATCTCGGCCTGCAGGTCGGTCAACTCGGACAAATCCTCTTGCGTGAACCGCCATTTTGCATCTGGTGTGCGCCGCCAGGTGCCGCTGCCGGAACACGGCACATCGCAAAACACCAGATCGTAGGGAGCCTCAGAGCTGGCATCCTCAAGTGTTTGGACGGAAATCCCCGCGCGTTCGGCACGCGCCGGCAAATCTCGAAGTCGCACAGGGTTGGCGTCATGGGCAAAATACTGACCATCACACAGCGCCGCCATAGCAAGCGTTTTGCCACCGCCACCTGCGCAATAATCCATTATTTTCATATTGTTACGAAGCGAAAGCGATGCAACTGCAGCCTGGCTTGAGGCGTCTTGCAGTTCCACCAACCCATCGCGATACGCCGCACTTTGGGCAACGCGCCGAGGGCCTTGGACCACTTGCAGCGCGGTGTCTGCCAACGACAATGGCACCGTCTCGACGCCGTCCTCACGCAGCTGTGCCTGTGCTTCCGAAATCGAAGCTTTACGCAGATTGACCCTCAGGCTCACCGGAGCCCGCGCGCGGATTGCGTCCATTGTGGTGTCAAATTCGTCGGCAAGACTATCTCGCAAAGGGTCAACCAACCACGCAGGCACGTCCAATGGCCTTACGTCGTCCGTTTGTACATCCCGTTCCTCATCGCTCAGAACAGAGGCGGCATAGCCTTCGCCCGTAAACATCGACTCGGGGTCGACGCCGGATAAGCGCAGCACGCCAATCATGACGCCGCGCCCGTCGGCACTGCCACCTGCCTGCGCGGCGGACGCACGTTGGCGCAGCCCGTCAAACACATGATCACGCACCGCCGCCCGATCTTTGGAGCCTGCGAATCGATTGCGCCGCCCCCAACCTGTCAGACATTTCTCCGCCGGAACCCCCGCAAAGATTTCATCCAACAACTCAATCGCAGTCGCAATACGTGCAGCAGGTGTCATTAACCGATCCTATAATTTGGAGATTCGCGCGTGATTTGCACGTCATGCACATGGCTTTCCTTAAGCCCCGCGCCAGTGATTTTCACGAACTTACACGCCTTGCGCATGTCCGCGACCGTGGCGTTTCCGGTATACCCCATCGCCGCGCGCAAACCGCCCACCAACTGGTGAATAACGGTTCCTGCCGGACCTTTGTAAGGCACCTGCCCCTCGATGCCTTCCGGCACCAATTTGTCGCTCGCGGCGTCTTTCTGGAAGTAACGATCGGCTGATCCGCGCGCCATTGCCCCCAAAGAGCCCATGCCTCGATAGGATTTATACGAGCGGCCCTGATACAGGATCACCTCGCCCGGGCTTTCGTCAGTGCCGGCAATCATGCTGCCAACCATGGCACAGCTCGCGCCCGCCGCAATCGCTTTGGCAAAATCGCCCGAGAACTTGATGCCCCCGTCAGCAATCACCGGCACATCGCCTGCGGCCCTGGCGCAATCGTCAATCGCCGTCAGCTGCGGCACGCCAACTCCGGCCACCATGCGTGTTGTACAGATCGATCCCGGCCCGATGCCGACTTTAACCGCATCCGCGCCCGCATCAATCAACGCTTTGGTCGCCTCTGCTGTGGCCACATTGCCTGCAATTACCTGAACCGAATTGGACAGTGATTTCACGCGTCTCACCGCGTCAATTACGCCTTCTGAATGGCCATGTGCCGTATCGATCACCACGATATCGACCCCCGCATCGATCAACATTTCCGACCGCTCAAAGCCGCTGTCCCCAACCGAAGAGGCCGCCGCCACGCGTAGGCGCCCCAGCTCGTCTTTGCAGGCAGTGGGGTTCAAAACCGCTTGCTCGGTGTCTTTCAGTGTCAACAGCCCGGTCAGCTTGCCTTGACCATCATGCACCAGCAACTTTTCAATACGCCGCGCCCGCATCAGGCTTTTGGCTTCTTCCAGATCGGCAGGCTCTGCGAGCATCGCGAGATCGTTGGTGGTCATCATTGCGTGCACTGGTGTGTCATCGCTTTGCGCAAACCGCATGTCACGGTTGGTCACGATGCCCACAACGCGGCTCTGCGCGTCCACCACCGGAAAACCGGTAAACCGATAGCGCTCTATCAGCGCTTTGGCATCCGCCAGCGTCTGGTTCGGGGTCAACGTGACAGGGTTGTAAACAATCCCGCTCTCAAAGCGTTTTACCCGCCGCACTTCGCGCGACTGTGTTTCCGCATCAAGGTTCTTGTGGATCACCCCCATGCCGCCCGCCTGTGCCATGGCAATCGCCATGCGACTTTCGGTGACGGTGTCCATCGCCGAACTCAGCAGAGGTATATTGAGATCAATGGCTTTCGTGACTTTGGTGCGCGTATCTGCCGTTGATGGCAGAACCACCGACGCAGCCGGAACCAACAAAACATCATCGAAAGTAAGCGCCTCACGAATCTCCATCGCACATCTCCTTGGGGGAACCTCGTTTGGCACGTCCCTATCGCATGGCTTGCCCCTGTGGAAAACCCCAAAAACCCGACCGGGATGGCAAAACCCGCCAACGCGGCAGGTCTTTGCCAGTTTTGCGCGCCTTCCCCACAGCATTGGCAAAAAGCGACGCCTTCGAGCGTGACCATGCCGCTCCTTGCCTTTCGCCGCAGATATCGGCAGGTATTCTTCAGCCAAGCGAACAGAACTGAGGCCCAAAGATGAGCAGCGATCCTCTGGTGATTTTCACCCCGTCCGGCAAACGCGGACATTTCCCGATAGGCACCCCAATCCTGACTGCCGCACGGCAATTGGGCGTAGATCTCGACAGCGTCTGCGGCGGGCGCGGCATCTGCTCCAAATGCCAGATCACACCCTCCTACGGTGAGTTCCCCAAACATGGTGTAACAGTCGCCGAGGGTGCCCTGTCGGACTGGAACGCGGTTGAGCAACGCTATGACGACAAACGGGGGTTGCCCAAAGGCCGCCGCCTTGGTTGTCAGGCGGCGGTGCAAGGCGACATCGTGATCGACGTGCCGCCGGAATCGCAGGTGCACAAACAGGTGGTGCGCAAACGCGCCGAAGTGCGTGACATCACGCTGAACCCAACCGTCAAACTGACCTATGTCGAGGTCGAAGAGCCCGACATGCACAAACCCTCCGGCGACCTAGAGCGGCTGCTGACTGCGCTCAAGGCCGCCACCGGCCATGCACAAATTGACGTGGACACGCATCTGTTGCGCGCGCTGCAGTCCATTCTGCGCAAAGGCGCATGGACAGCGACGGCAGCCATCCATCAAGGCCGCGACGACGCAATCCCGCGTCTGATCGCGCTTTGGCCGGGCTTTTACGACCAACCGCTGTTTGGGCTTGCTGTGGACCTCGGCTCCACCACTATCGCAGGCCATCTCTGCAATCTGGAAACCGGCGAGGTTGTGGCCTCGTCTGGCCTGATGAACCCGCAGATCCGCTTTGGCGAAGACCTGATGAGCCGCGTCAGCTATGCCATGATGAACAAAGGCGGCGATCTGGAGATGACAGAAGCCGTGCGCGCCGGGTTGAACCAGCTTGTCACAGACATCGCCAGCGACGCCGAAATCGACAAAACCCAAATCTTAGACTCGGTCTTTGTCATGAACCCTGTCATGCACCATTTGTTCCTTGGCATCGATCCGTTTGAATTGGGCCAAGCGCCTTTCGCACTCGCTACGTCGGATGCGATGGACCTGAACGCCACTGATCTGGGTCTCGATATTGCGGCGGGCACCCGCGCCTACCTTCTGCCCTGCATCGCAGGGCACGTCGGGGCGGACGCCGCTGGTGTTGCCCTGTCGGAGGCACCAAACAAATCCGACGATCTCGCGCTCGTGGTTGACGTCGGCACCAACGCCGAAATTCTGCTGGGTGACAAAGATGGCGTGATGGCCTGCTCGTCCCCAACCGGCCCTGCCTTTGAAGGCGCGCAGATCAGTTCCGGCCAACGCGCCGCGCCCGGCGCCATTGAACGGGTTGAAATCGATCCCGTCACCAAGGAGCCGCGGTTCCGCGTGATCGGGTCCGAGCTGTGGTCTGACGAGGACGGCTTTGACGCAGCCATTGCCACCACCGGTGTAACTGGCATCTGTGGCTCGGGCATTATCGAAGTCATTGCCGAGATGCGCGTCGCGGGACTTGTGGACGCCTCTGGCCTGATCGGGTCAGCCGAGCAAACCGGCACAGATCGATGCTTTCTAGATGGGCGCACCAATTCCTACCGCCTGTGGAATGGCGACGAGGACCAGAAAGAAATCACGGTCACCAACGGCGACATCCGCGCCATTCAAATGGCCAAGGCCGCGCTTTATTCCGGTGCACGCCTGCTGATGGACAAACGCGGCGTTAATAAAGTCGACCGCGTGGTTCTCGCCGGTGCGTTTGGCGCGCATATTTCGGCGAAACACGCGATGGTTCTAGGGATGATCCCCGACTGCCCGCTTAACAAAGTCACCTCCGCTGGCAACGCCGCAGGCACAGGCGCGCGAATTGCGCTTTTGAACCGCGCGGCGCGAACCGAAATCGAAACACTTGTTCGCCAGATCGAAAAGATCGAAACCGCCGTCGAGCCCCGCTTTCAAGAGCATTTTGTGAACGCCTCCGCCCTGCCAAACTCGGCGGACCCTTTCCCGATCTTGCGCGATCTCGTGACGCTTCCGGATGTCAGCTTTAACACCGGCGGCGGCGATGGCGCCACTGGCGGGCGCAGACGCCGCCGTCGCGGCTGACAAAACACTGAAGGTTTGCACGTATAGGGCGATCCGATTAGGATCGCCTTAATCATTTTCAGAAAGCCCATTTTATGTCTCGCAAACTTATCATCTGCTTTGACGGCACCGGCAACGAGGTTGAGAAAAACGAGAGCAACATTTTGCGGCTCTACAAATGCCTGAAACACGACGACAATCAGCTGGTCTATTACGAGCCAGGCGTTGGCACTTTGTCGACCCGCCCGTTTGCCACAACGCCGTTTTCCAAAGCCCGTCTTGTTCTGGGACTTGCCGCTGGTCTTGGCCTGCACAAGAACGTCATGCACGCCTACGAGTTCCTCTGCGAAAACTACCGCGAAGGCGACAGGCTTTATTTCTTTGGCTATTCGCGAGGGGCATATACCGCGCGTGTGCTGGCGGGTTTCATCAACGATTTCGGCCTCGTTGCACCGCATGAAATGCACCTGATCGGCCCGGTGTTCAAAACCTGGCGCAAGATCCCCAAAGACGCCCCGCGCGAGGCATATGCGCCGCTTCGAATTTCCGAGCAGTTTTTCCACATTCGCCGTCCCTCGATCCGCTTCCTTGGGTTGTGGGACACGGTCAGCTCGATGGTCCGCATCCGTCTGAAATGGGGCACTTTCCTCGAATTCGGCTCCAACTCCAGTGTCGATGAAAACCCCTCGGTCAAGGCCGTGCGCCACGCGCTCTCCATTGATGAAACCCGCCGGTTCTTCCGCCATCAGTTCTGGACTGAAGGTCAGGATTATCACGGCACCCGTTTCAAATCCAAAACCAACCCGCCCAAACAGGACGTGACCCAAGTCTGGTTCCCCGGAACCCACACAGATGTCGCAGGCTCGATTCCTGAAAGTGAGGCCGGACTGTCCAAACTCACTCTGGTCTGGATGCGCAACGAAATCGACGGCCTTGGCGTGGACAAGCTGGAGTTCCGAGAGCCGTTTTATGCCCGCTACGTGCTGGGCAAAAAGGACAAGGTCACCGAACGCATGGGATTGGAAATTTCCGAACCCAACGCGCTTGCACCACTCCACAGCCAGATGAAGTTGCGCAAGTTCTGGCCCGTACTGGAAATCATTCCGCGAATGACCAAACGCAGCCGTTGGCCCGATCAAAAAGGCTGGTTTGGCTACTACCTGCCCTTGGCGCAGGAACGCTACATCCCCCCCGGCAGCTTGATTGACCCGTCTGCCTATGAACGCCGCAAAGGCGTGCCTGACTATGCGCCCAAAAACCTGCATCCTTTCCCCGAAGACGACGCGCCGTCATAACCGTCTTCCCCTCAGGTCACGATTGTCCGGCCTGTCGCCTGCCGCTAGTCTGCCTGAAATCCATTAGGTTTCGGAGCCCCCATGTCGATCACCCAATACGAAGTCATTGGCAAAACCGCCGTACTGACGCTGTGCAATGGCGAAAACCGCCAAAACCCTGCCTTTGCGGCGGCCATGCTCGAAGCGCTGAAAATGGTCGAGGAGGACAGGTCCCTTCGTGCCCTTGTCATCACCTCGACCGATGAGAAAAACTGGTCGCAGGGCATCGACCTTAACTGGATGATGGGCGCGCAGCAGTCCGGCAAAGGCGCGGACATCCAAGCCTTCCTGCACGACATGAACACCGTGTTTGGCAAATTGCTGACCCTGCCCGTTCCGGTCATCGCCGCGATCACCGGCCACGCCTTTGGCAACGGCGCCATGCTTGCCAGCTGCTGTGACTTCCGCTTCATGCGCGCGGATCGCGGTTATTTCTGTTACCCCGAGGTGGACGTGAACATCCCCTTCCTGCCCTCCATGGTGAAATACATCCGCAAAGCTGTGCCCGAACACCGCTTTAACGAAATGGCCCTCACCGGACGCCGCCTGACCGCCGAAGAAGCCGCGGCAGACAACATTCTAATGGCAGCGCTGCCCGACGCAAACGCGACCTTCAAGGCCGCCATGGACTACGCAGCATCCTTCAACAAAGGGCGCGGGATTTTTGGCATGCAAAAACAGCGGATGCACGGCCACATTCTGGAAACCATGAAAACCGAAGATACGCCGCTGATCAACGCGAGTGCGCTCACGGCCTAAGCGTCAAAACCAACAGCGCGGCCATTGACGCGGCCGCGCGAACTCTCTAGCTAGCAAGCCCACGGACGCGGGTATGGTGAAAAGGTATCACGGCAGCTTCCCAAGCTTTAGTTACGGGTTCAATTCCCGTTACCCGCTCCAAAAATCACATCAAGTTGACATCATAACGCATCGCTCTTCATAGATTATATGAAAAGCTACCTGTCGCGGTGGTGCCGTATCTTTTCTAACAAGCGTACCGTTGACGCACTTGTGCCTTCCGGCACATCCTGGCCTTCAACCGCTGGCACCAACCCGCCTGCGAGTTCTTTGCCCAATTCGACGCCCCATTGGTCAAACGAATTGATGCCATAGATCACGCCTTCGACAAAAACCCGATGCTCATACAACGCCACGATCTGACCCAACACATAGGGCGTCAAACGCGGATAGAGTAACGTGGTCGACGGACGATTGCCTGAGAAAACCCGATGTTTCGCCAGTTGATCGAGCTTTGCTCCGTCAACGCCCTGTTCAACCAACTGCGCCCGCGCTTCGTCCTCGGTGCGCCCGCGCAACAGCGCTTCCGACTGCGCCAGACAGTTTGCAACCAAAGCCCGATGATGCGCCATCAACTCCGGCTCATGTCCTTCGGCACCAATCAAGAATTCGCACGGCACAACCTGCTGCCCTTGGTGAATCAATTGATAAAACGCATGCTGGCCGTTGGTTCCGGGTTCCCCCCAAACAATCGGTCCCGCCACGCGGTCCAGCGGACTGCCGTCCAGCGCAACTGACTTGCCGTTTGATTCCATTTCCAACTGCTGCAGATACGCGGGCAGACGCGCCAAGCGTTGCTCATAAGGAAGCACCGCACGCGTCGGATGGCCACACACCTGTTGGTTCCAAATACCCGTCAGCGCCAGCATCACCGGCATGTTTTTCTCAAACTCCGCGTTCTGGAAATGCTGATCCATGGAGTATGCGCCGCGCAGAAAGCTCTCAAACGCCCCCGGTCCAATCGCCAACATGATCGCGAACCCGATCGGGCCCCACATCGAATAGCGGCCACCAACCCAGTCCTCAAACCCAAACACCCGCTCGGCAGGGATGCCAAATTCGGCACATTTTTCAACCGCAGTGGAAATTGCGACAAACCGGCCCAATGCCGCCTCACCGCCTGCCCATGCCAAAGCGGACTTGGCGTTCAACAATGTTTCCTGGGTGGTAAAGGTCTTGGACGCGACGATAAACATCGTGCTTGCCGGATCCAGCCCCGCCAACGTGTCCGTCAGATCGCCGCCATCCACGTTTGAAATGAAATGACATTTCGGTCCATCGTGATACGGTGCCAGAGCCAGCACAGCCATCAAAGGGCCAAGGTCAGAGCCGCCGATGCCAATATTCACCACATCGGTGATGCGCCCAAAACTGCCGTCACGCACGGACCCCGCCAGCGCACTCATTCGCGCGCGTGTGGCGTTCACCTCAGGCAACACGTTTGCCTCATCAACCATGACGGCGTCCGCGTCCAGAGCCCGCAGCGCGGTATGCAAAACCGCCCGCCCTTCGGTTTCGTTTATGGCCGCACCGCCAAACATCGACGCCCGTTTCTCGGCAACTCCCGCGGCCTTGGCAAGCGCAACAAGAGCAGCGCGTCCGTTCGAATCCATTGATGTCTTGGAGTAGTCAAACAACAGTCCGTCGGTCTCAACCGAGAACCCTTCCGCTCGTGCTGTATCGGCCCCAAACAAATCTGCAATTGCACGCGTTTTCGCGTCCTCCGACATGGCGTCCAATTCTGTCCACATGGCGTTATCCTTTGCTCCAATGCACGTCTGCACCGCTCAGCACAGCTTTGATCGGGGCCTTCTCAACCGACAAATCACCCGCCGCCTTGAGCGCGGCTTTCTTGTCATCGCCTTTGATGACCAGATGCTTGCGCATCGCGCTGTTTAGCACCCGTGCTGACAACGACACCCGCACGTCGGGCAAATCCGGCTTGCGCACCGGCACCAAAATTGGCGCGTCGTTCGCCAATGCCGCCACAAGACCGTCGCTGTCGGGAAACAACGACGCCGTGTGCATATCCGCGCCCATACCGAGCAAGGCCACATCGACCGGCATCGCGGCAAACAACGCCGCTTCCACGTCGCTCAACACATCTTCAGGCTGCTTGGACGGCGCATAAAACGGCAAGAACCGCGCCCCGACCGCGCGGTTGGTAATAAGCCGCGCCTTGACCAATGCGGTGTTGGACCGTTCATGGTCTTCTGGCACCCAACGCTCATCGGTCAGCATCACATTGACCCGCTCCCACGGCAAATCCACCGCGCTCAGCGCATCAAAAATAGGTCCGGGCGTTGTGCCGCCTGGCACAGCCAAGGTCACGCGGTCTTTGGTGTGCAGGGCCTCGGCCAGATCGTCCGCCAGTACGTTGGCGACGTCCATCATCATCATGTCTACGTCGGGATATGGGATGAAATTCACTTGCTCAGTCCTTTCCATTCGCGCCCGTCCCGGCGCATCATCAGCGTGGCGTCGTCAGGCCCTGCGCTATAGGCATCATAAGGTTTGGGCACATCGCCGCGCGCTTCCCAGCCACGGATAATCGGATCGGTCCACGCCCAGGCGGCCTCGACCTCATCATTGCGCATGAACAACGTCTGATTGCCGCGGATCACATCCATAATCAGCCGCTCATAGGCATCTGGCGTGTCCGCGTTGGGCCCCAGCGCCTCAGCGAAACTCATGTCCAGCGGCACATCCACCAACCGCATACCACCCGGCCCCGGTTCTTTGATGGTTACACCCAGCGTTATGCCTTCGTTTGGCTGCAACTGAATGGTCAGCTCATTGCGATGCCGCCCGGCCTCGGGGCCAAAAATCGAATGCGGCGTGTCTTTGAACACAACCGTAATTTCGCTGTCGCGATGGCTCAACCGCTTGCCAGTGCGCAGATAAAACGGTGTTCCCGCCCATCGCCAGTTGTTGAGATGGCATTTTAAGGCCACGAAACTCTCGGTCTTGGATCTTTCATTGCCCACGTCTTCGCGATAGCTCAACGCACCGTCCGAGGCTGTGTATTGCCCACGCACGATATGATGTGGTTGAACCACATCAAGCGCACGGATCACCTTGAGTTTCTCATCGCGCACCGCATCAGGATCAAAATGCGCCGGTGGCTCCATTGCAATCAAACACAGCAATTGCATCAGGTGGTTCTGCACCATGTCCCGCATGGTTCCGGCGCGATCGTAAAACTCGCCACGCCCCTCGACACCCACGGTTTCTGCGACGGTGATCTGGATATGGTCGATGTATTGCGCATTCCACAGCGGTTCAAACAGCATATTGCCAAACCGCACCGCCATCAGGTTCTGAACCGTCTCTTTGCCGAGATAATGATCGATGCGATAGATTTGGCTTTCGTCAAAATACCGCGCCAACTGCGCATTAAGCGCCCGCGCGCTGTCCAAATCCCGACCGAAGGGTTTTTCCACCACCACCCGGCTGGCTTCATTGGTCAAACCAAAGCGTTGCAGTTTCTGTGCAATTTCAGAAAACAGGCCCGGACCAACCGAGAAGTAGAACGCCCGCACCGCATCGGGTGCAGCCCCTGCCTCCATCAAATCCGTCAAATCTTGCCAGCCGTTGTCGCCGCGCGCATCAATCGCCACGTAATCCACCGTGGCACAGAACTTCGCAACCGCGTCTTCGTCCAGGGCAATCTCGCCCGCGAACTCGCGCAAAGCGTCGCGGACAAACGCGCGATATCCATCTGTGTCAAACGCCCGCCGTGCAGCGCCAATCAACCGGCTTTCGGACGCCATCTGGCCAGAACAAAATCTTTTGAACAAAGCAGGCAGGATTTTGCGCCGTGCAAGATCGCCTGTTCCGCCGATCACCACCAGATCAAATGAGTCCACTGGAATTGTGCGCGAGACCATGTCGTTTGTCTTCCCTGTCATCGCCAGGCCATTCCAGCCCAAGCAACGTTCATTTTGAAATTCGTTAGCGCTAACGAAGCCGTTAACTTGGATGTAGCACCCCGATAGTATCATCGCAAGCGCGCATCACAACTGTGTCACCCATCCGCAAAGGTCTTTACCAGTTGGCCACTTAACGGCTACCTCCGTTGCACCAAAAAGAAGTGACAGGCACATGAAAGACCACGCGACCCCGCTCCCGCTCTCAGCTAAATTTGTGGACCCCCATCTGACGGCCAAAGGCGACACGCGCGCAACCGTATCACTCACGGACCCGCAGACCCTTTGGTTCAACACCGGCACGCTGTGCAATATCGAGTGCGAGAATTGTTATATCCTGTCCTCACCCAGCAATGACGCGCTTGTCTATCTCACGACGGACGAAGTCTCGAGCTACCTCGATCAACTGGAGGATCGAAACTGGGGTGTGCGTGAGATCGGGTTTACGGGCGGTGAGCCCTTCATGAACCCTGAAATGGTCGACATGACCCGCCGCGCGCTGGAGCGAGGCTATGAGGTTCTGATCCTCACCAATGCCATGCAGCCGATGATGCGAAAACGCGTCAAGGAGGGTCTTCAATCTCTAAAGGACACCTACCGCGACAAGCTAACCTTCCGTATTTCCGTGGACCATTACGGCGCTGATTTACACGACAAAGAAC
The DNA here is from genome assembly GCF_001292625.1 of Shimia sp. SK013. GTDB lineage: Bacteria > Pseudomonadota > Alphaproteobacteria > Rhodobacterales > Rhodobacteraceae > Shimia. Next base: position 276,269 of record NZ_LAJH01000009.1, on the reverse strand, counting down.
GCGGATCCGGAAGCTTTGAGCGCACCCTTCAAGGCATGCGGTGGCTGCGCGACGAAGGCTTTAGAATGGCGGTTGCTGGCCGCACTGTCTGGGGCGAAAGCGACGCAGATTCGCGAACTGGCTACGCGCAACTTTTCGCGGATGAACGCTTTGATATCGATGCGCAAAGTCCTGCAAACACAATGCTTTTTCCGGAAATGGACGAAACTGTGGATGTGCCGGAAATCACCACGGATTGCTGGTCGATCCTGAACAAATCCCCAACCGAGGTCATGTGTTCAAATTCCCGCATGGTGGTGCGCCACAAGGGCGCTGATGCCCCTTCGGTCATCGCCTGCACGCTGCTTCCGTATGACCCGCAATTCGACATGGGTGCCACCTTGGCGGAGGCCGAGCGCGACGTTGCGCTCAACCATCCGCATTGTGCCAAGTTTTGCGTGCTTGGCGGGGCCAGCTGTTCGGCTTAGAGGCTGACAACGTGACCGTCGCGCGCGCTTGCCTGCCCGGTCGCCAATGCGCCGTATACATCGGCGACGGCCTCAAGTCCTGCGTGCTCTTTAAGGTCCAGCCACGCGCTGGCATCCGCTGCGAGCCGCTTCCAACCCGCTGTGATTTGCCGCTCAATCTCGCCGGGACCCCATTCCGCGCGACGTTTCTCAATCTGGCTTGGGGCAAAGAAGAACTGCGGCTTCACGCCAGCAAGCTCCTGTTTGCGCTGGAATTGATCCCAATGGCTGGTGCCCACCGCGCTGGAATGGCGCAATTCTTCAGCCAAATGCGCGTGTAGCTTTTGTTTGACGACTGCATTGCCGGACATGTCCACATAGACCGATGGCACTTTGTCCAGCGTTTCAATCGCATCATAGGTCACAACTTTGTCCGCGCCGGATTGCGCCGCCACATAGGCAGCATTGCCCGACGATGTCAGCCCGATAATCTTGACAGGCTGCCCCTCAAGTTCTGCCAAAAACTTGCAAAGCCCAAGTCCGGTTTTGGATGAAGCACTGCCCACAATCACTTGCTTTGCTTCAAAAAAACTGTTGTCCCGCAACCAATCACTCAACAGGTATGACGTCGCCAACAGCGGCTGCAAAAGCGACTGATACCCCTCGAGGTCTGCGGTTTTTTCCGTGCTGCGGGTATAGCGGTTGTAGACCACCGGCAGTTTTGCGCGATGCTCGCTGGCGTCCAGCACGGTCTTGCCACCCATATCCTGCGGCGTGATTACCAACTCGTCCGCCATTGGCCAAAACCCATAAAGCCGCTCACCAACCTCCAGGACCTCGGAACTGCTTTCAGTCACTTCGGCAAACCCCCAGACCGGCACAATGCCCTGACCTTCGATGCCGGTTGGAAAGAAATGCCAGTAGCCAATCATGAAACCCGACGCAGCATAGGTCACATTGTTCGCCGTCAGCGCAAATCGCCGGATTTTCATCCGCGCTTGCCCCTTGGACAACGCCACAGATGCGACCTCTTGGACTTGAGTCTTTGTAATATCGGCCTGATCTACCAAAATGCGTTGCACAGCGCGCCTCCCTAACGGTCCCTTGCTTCGTATCTAACCTAGCGCGAAGCCACACGCCGCCCAAGCCGCCGCCCCGGTTTTCAACGCCACGTCACCAGCTCGCGCAACCGCGGATTACCGCCCTGACTTGCCTTTCCTCACCTCAGCCATTGCACCCTATATCCTGCCTCTGATATACGTTTTGTAACAAGATATTGACCGCCACAAAGAAGCGAGACCGGGACTTGAGCGACACGCCAGAAACCCCTGAAAACGAAGAAGAATCCACTCACCAGAGGATGATCCACGACGGGCCGACTGTCACCATCGAAGAAGAGATGAGTGCGTCCTATCTCGATTACGCCATGAGCGTGATCGTCAGTCGCGCTATTCCAGACCTTCGTGACGGCCTCAAACCGGTGCACCGACGCATTCTTTACGCGATGCACGAGACCGGAAACAGCCACGACAAAGCCTACCGTAAATCGGCGCGCGCAGTTGGCGAAGTCATGGGTAAATACCACCCCCACGGCGACAGCGCGATCTATGACGCGCTTGTCCGGATGGCACAGGATTTCTCCATGTCACTGCCGCTTCTTGATGGTCAGGGCAACTTCGGCTCGATGGATGGTGATAACCCGGCGGCGATGCGTTACACCGAAGTCCGCATGGACAAACCAGCGGCGTCCCTGCTGTCTGACATCGACAAGGAAACCGTCGATTTTCAAGACAACTATGATGGCAAGGACCAAGAACCAACGGTTTTGCCGGCCCGTTTCCCCAACATGCTGGTCAACGGCGCAGGCGGCATCGCGGTTGGCATGGCCACCAACATTCCGCCGCACAATCTCGGCGAAGTTGTCGATGCCACGCTGGCCTTGATCGAAGATCCCGATCTGACAAGCGAGCAGCTGATTGAATACGTTCCCGGCCCCGATTTCCCGACCGGTGGCATCCTGCTTGGTCGAACCGGTGCTCGCAAAGCCTATCTTGAGGGACGCGGCAGCGTCATCATTAGGTCCAAGACCCGCGTCGAAGAGATCCGCAAAGACCGGTGGGCCATCGTCATCGACGAGATCCCCTATCAGGTCAACAAAGCCTCGATGATCGAAAAGATCGCAGAAACCGCGCGTGAAAAACGCATCGAAGGTATCGCCCACGTTCAAGATGAATCTGACCGCAACGGCGTGCGAGTAGTGATCGAACTCAAACGTGACGCCACTGCCGAGGTCGTTCTGAACCAACTTTTCCGGTTCACGCCGATGCAAACCTACTTCGGCTGCAACATGCTGGCGTTGAACGGTGGCCGCCCAGAACAACTTACCCTTCGCAAGTTCCTGACATCCTTCATTTATTTCCGCGAGGAAGTCGTTGCGCGCCGGACCGCGTTCATGCTCCGCAAGGCCCGCGATCGCAGCCACATTCTCTGTGGCTTGGCGGTCGCAGTCACCAACGTCGACGAAGTGGTTGCAACCATTCGCAGCTCTGCCGACGCGGCCGAAGCGCGCGAAAAACTGATGACCCGTCGCTGGCCTGCCGAAAGCATCGCCGCCTACATCCAACTGATCGATGATCCGACGCATACGATGAACGACGATGGCACCTACAACCTGTCCGAAACACAGGCCCGTGCGATCCTGGAACTGCGCCTGCAGCGCCTGACTCAAATTGGCGTCAAAGAAGTCACCGACGAACTCGAAGAACTGGCAGCTAAGATCAAGGAATACCTTGAAATTCTTGGCTCCCGCGAGCGTATCATGGGCATCATCAGTGATGAGCTGCACGAGGTGCGTGAAAACTTCGCTGTGGATCGCCGTACGCAAATCGTCGACTGGTCCGGCGACATGGACGACGAAGATCTGATCGAACGCGAAGACATGGTCGTGACTGTGACTTCCGGCGGTTACATCAAACGCACACCACTTGCCGATTTCCGCGCTCAGAAACGGGGTGGCAAAGGTATCTCGGGCATGCAAACCAAAGAAGAAGACGTGGTCACCACGCTCTTTGTTGCCAACACCCACACGCAGCTTCTGTTCTTTACGACCGATGGCATGGCATACAAGCTCAAGACATGGCGCCTGCCTCAAGGTGGTCGCACCGCCAAAGGCAAGGCCATCGTTAACATTTTGCCGATCCCGACGGGTGTCTCGATTGCGGCAATCATGCCGGTAGACCGCCCCGAAGAAGAATGGGCCGACCTGCAAATTGTCTTCGCGACTTCTGCGGGAACTGTACGCCGTAACCGCCTGTCCGACTTCACAAATGTGAAATCCAACGGCAAAATCGCAATGAAGTTTGAGGACGACAACGCCGACACAAAACTGATCAACGCGCGCATCTGTACGGAAGAAGATGATGTTATGCTGGTGACCAACTCGGGCCGCGCGATCCGCTTCCCGACAACCGAGGTTCGGGTCTTCAACTCCCGCGCTTCTGTCGGGGTTCGCGGCATCAAGTTAAGCGGCAAGGACGAGGTGGTCTCAATGTCGATCATCCGCCATTTCCGCGCCGAAAGCAAAGAGCGTGCCGCCTATCTCAAAATGCGCCGCGCTGTGGCCGGCTTGACGGATGAAGAAACCGACGACGAAGACATCCCCGCGGGCGAACTCAGCCAAGAACGCTATGCTGAGATGTCTGCGGCTGAAAACCTGATCCTGACAATCACCTCCGGTGGTGCGGGCAAGATCAGCTCGAGCCATGACTATCCTGTTCGGGGTCGTGGCGGCATGGGTGTGGCTGCGATGGACAAGGCCATGCGTGGCGGTGAACTCGTCGCCTCCTTCCCGGTTGAGATGGGCGACCAGATCATGCTGGCAACCTCCAAAGGCCAATCCATCCGCGTGCCTGTGGACGGCATTTCCTTCCGCTCCCGCTCAGCAGGTGGTGTGAAGGTCTTCAACACCGGCAAAAACGAAGAAGTCGTCTCTGTCGCTTGGATCGCAGAGCAAAATGACGACGAAGAGGACACAGATGTCAGCGAAAGCTGATCCTCCTCCATCAAAGACCCGCTTAAACGGCGCCTCAATCGGGCGCCGTTTTTTCTTGGCTTGTCATCCCGATAGCCACATCGCATGTTTACCGGAAACACATATATATTGGAGCCAAGTGATGAAAACACCTGCACTTATCGCGGCCTGCCTTTTTGCGGTCCCGACCTTCGCTTTGGCTGACATGAAACCCGTAGACGCCAGCACTGCCCATGCCGCCTTCAGCGGGGCAAACTACACATGCACTTTGCTCAAGAAGGAGTATGAGATGCAGTTTGCGGATGTCCCTGCCGATGCGCGGGAGTTCCCGTATGAAATTCGCACAGCCAATCAGGTAACACAGGACGCCTATATTGTGACCGATGACGGAGAGATCCATCTGCAAAGCGGGGACATTATTCGCTACCTTGCCTTCAGCGAAGACTCGTTGAACATCGCAAAGACAAGCGTCGGACAAGCTGCGGTCTGCTTGCGCGAGTAGGTCACCTGATGTCGACCGCCACGCTGCCTTTTTTGCGACTCTGACTTCCAACGTTCCCCCTCCTGGCATGAGACGCTGAGACAAGCGTGGACATTGACGAACGGTCTTTTAGCGCATGCTCCTTTTCAAACTGGAACGCAGGCTATGGAACATGGCAATCGTTGAAACTCAGCATGCGTTCAAGGCATTAGATTCAGCGCTTTGACGGTTTAAACATCCTGCCTTTTGGCGGCTCGGCGTACCTTCCCAGTTCACAACGAAAATACTTGCACTCACGGACGTGCAATCTTCTGCATTGCCGCGGCTTAAGGTAAGTGAGATTCTTTGAGTGGAATGAAATTGGAACATCATAAAAAAATAATTCTGAGGCGAGAAATGTTTAAAGATAATGACTTAGCCGCACCGGTCGTGGCTAAAGGAGTTTTGACAACTTGCAGAGTTGTCATAGCCGCTCTTTTGGCCGAACAGGTGTATCATTTTGCAACAAACTCATTTGACAAAACTGTGTTTAGCTCGCTCAATGTCGTTCTTGAGCCAGAGTGGATTAAGGACATAATTTGCGGTCAGCTTGGTGTTGCAGCCGTTCTTCTGGCTTTGGGAGTGAGCAGCCGACTTGTCGCCCTTTGGGCAATAACCGTTGTCATCGCGCTGACTTCTTTCCTTTTTCAAAACGGAGCGGTTTTGTCCGAATTTGTAGCTGCCAGATTTCTTGTGTTTGTCGCTGCAACCTCGCCCATTCTTCTGTTCGGAGGAGGAAGTCTGAGCATCCGACCGACAGGCTGGCACGTGAATAGACCTCCAACGATCAAGTTGGCAGAAAGCTAATGTATCGCGCCTGAAATCACCGCGACCAACTTGGGTATGCTCGATTTGTATCTGAGCATGCCTCTTTTTTTGAACCGAAGAAAAATCTAAGGCGTAAAAGTCAGTGTACTGAAAAATTTTTTCCAAAACAAATTTGAATGTTTGGACAAATATTTCGCATTCGTTGTGAGTTTGGCAGTTACCCAACCACCCACCCAAGTCCGAAACGCAACTCGAAACGGGCTTCAACGAAACCAATCGCTTGATAAGGAACGCTATGGACAAAATGGAAAAACTAAACTGGGATGACCTTCGGGTCCTTTCTGCTGTGATAAAAACGGAGAACTTAACCAGCGCAGCGCGGCGTTTGCAAATTGATCCAACGACGGCCTCTCGACGAATAACGCGGCTTTCAAGTTCAATTGGGTTTCCTGTCTACACCAAGCTGTCCGACGGATGGCGCTTAAACCCACAATTGCAAACTTTTTTCGGCTTGGTAGATGAATTTTGCCACGAAATGGAAAGGGAAATGTCGAAGTTTAAAACTCCTGCGTATGGAAAATCCAGTTCACGTCACGAGCTAGCGTTATCCGCCCCAGCTTCTGTTGTTGCGGGCGTTTTCCTGCCACACCTCTCTGACTTAACTGCGAAGCATCCGGAACTGGGGCTTTCTTTGCATTTTGGCACGCTCATAAAGGTCCTGGGAAACAACGACCTAATAATTACGACTAGTCAACCGTCTCAGGGACGATTGATGGTTCAAAAGCTCGGGCAACTCACTCTTGAAGCTTTCGCGCCAAAAACAATGAATCCGAAAGACCGCAGTAGGTGGATCGGCGGTGTCGGTTTGGAGGATCCGTTTGGGGTTGAAATGTTTGGAAAGACCTTTTTTGGACAAGAGCCTGAACATCGTGTGGACACCTTTGCTGACGCCTTACAACTTTCTCTGAGCAATGGCGCACCAAGCATTCTGCCGAGAATAACCGCCCGCCCAAAACTTGAATTGCTAGACCGATTGGATCCAAAAAACCCCTTAAAAATCAATCTTTTGATGTGTTTCCATGAAAGCAGAAAGGACGATGCGGGCCTCCGAGCTGTCATTGAATGGTTAAAATGGGCTTTCAGCGTAGAGGCTGAAGTATGTCGATCCGCTTACGAAGGCGAATGATTGCCAACCAATCATCCATCGCTTTTGTGCACGGCTGTATATGCAACTATGACGGTTGATATTTCCTCTAAATAGGCGGTTCCTAAGAACACGAGCACTACAACTTTAATTTATAATAACAAAAGTTGAGGCAAAAAAAATGTTAAACCGAACTCCCTCTTTGGGGCCTGCTTCAAGCGCCCTTCTAATCATATGCAAGCTCACTATTGCCGTTCTCCTCGCAGAGCAAATCGTGTACTTTACCCTTGGGGTTGAAGACAAATCCTTGTTGAGTTCTCTCGATCAAATACTTGAATCGTCGAACTTGAAGTTTGTAGTTTGCGGTCAATTGGCGATTGCAGCTGTGTTGTTGACTTCCGGCATCTATAGTCGCGTTATCACGGTTTGGGTGTGGCTTATGGTAATCTCCCTAACGTCTTTCCACTTACAAAATGAAGCAATTGTCACGGGATTTTGGGCGGTAAGAGTGCTCTTGGTTCTCGTCGCTTCCGCCCCAATCCTTCTGTTCACCGAAGCAAAACAATCCAAGCGTCTGCCAACTCGGCGCGCGGGAATTCGTGGTTAAAATTGGTCTAAACCTGCCAAAGCAATGACCACCACGGACACCTGGGCGCGCTCTCGCAAACGTACCTCACCGCAGAGCGCGCCAACTTTTTTACAGCTTGTAGATATCGCCAAACTTGGCTTCCAGATAATCCAGCAACGGCTCACCACTCGGTGCGGCACCTGTCGCGTGAACAATGGTGTCGGCCGGTTTGCGCAGCCCGCCAAATTGCTGCAGGTTTTCTCGCAGCCACCCGGTTGCCACAGACGTGTCCCCCTGTGCCAGTTGGACGTCCAGATCCGGCACCGCCTTGCGCAACGAGTCGTTCAAACATCCGGCATAGACATTGCCCAACGAATAGGTCGGGAAATATCCAAACAGCCCGACCGACCAATGCACATCCTGTAAAACGCCATTGGACGGTTTGTTCACCGCATACCCAAAATCTGCCTCAAACCGATCGTTCCACGCGGCCTCAAGATCATCGACTGCCAGATCGCCCAGCATCAACGCCCGCTCCAGATCAAAGCGCAGCATAATGTGCAGGTTATATTGCACCTCATCAGCTTCGGTCCGGATATAGCCGTCGTTAACGCGGTTCACAGTGCCATAGAAATCCTCAGCGTTATCAACACCAAAATCGCCAAATGCCTCTTTCATTTGTGGGAACAGCCAACCGGAATAGGCGCGGCTGCGGCCCAGTTGGTTTTCATAAATCCGGCTCTGGCTTTCGTGCACCCCCATCGACACACCGCGTCCCAGCGGTGTCAACAAATACGCATTGTCGATGCCTTGCTCATAGGCTGCATGCCCAACTTCGTGGATAGTGCTGTAAAAACAATTGAACGGCTCATCCGTGGTCCGCGTGGTGATCCGAACGTCCAACCCGCTGCCTGAACAGAACGGATGCGTGACCTGATCAATCCGCCCGTGGTCAAAGTCATAACCAAACGACGCCGCCAGCTTTTCTGTCAACGCCATTTGCGCCTCAGACGGAAAGGTTCCGGTCAGTTTCGGCGGGGCTTTCGCTGCCAGAACCGCTTCGCGCAACGCCACAAGTCGGGGCCGCATCGCATCAAACATCGCAGCAATTTCGTTGGCCGTCATTTCCGGCTCGTAGTCATCAACCATGGCGTCATAGACATCGCCACCCGCTGCCAGCGCCTGACCTTCCTGCTGCTTTAGGCCCACAACTTCTTTTAACGTTGGCAAAAACGCAGCCACATCTTCATCGGCCCGCGCCTGTGCCCAGATGCCTTGGGCCCGGCTGGTGACCTTGGCAATCTCTGCTGCCAGATCCGCAGGCACTTTTGACGTCCGCTCAAACGATTTGCGGATGTGGCGCTTTTGCGCGCGCTCAACGTCACCAAGCTTTGCGTCGTCAATCTCGGCCAGCCACGCCCCAACCTTTGGGTCAATCCGGCGCGCGTGCAACACGCTTTCCATCGCGGCCATTTCCTCGGCCCGCTGCGGGGCTGCACCCGCTGGCATGATCGCCTCCTGATCCCAGCCCAAACGGCCGGCAACCTGACCCAAAGCCTGAGTCGTGTGCTCAAACGCCATCAACTGCTTATATGCAGGCATTCTTGTTTTCCTCTTTTCAGGTCGCGTCGCGAACGGACGATGCAATCGGATAATGGCTCAGGAACCGCGCCCGCAGGATCAGTGCCCAAACCGCAATGGCCACGCCCTGATGCACAATCGCGATGTGCACGGGTGCAGCGTAAACAACGGTGGCAACGCCAACGGCAATCTGCACGGCAATCGCGGCAATTGCAGCATTAAACGCAAATCGGGTGGCCGCGTGGGCGGAGCCCTGCGCACGGCGCCAGACAACCACTGCGAAGATCACCAACAGATACCCCCAGATGCGATGTACAAACTGCACAAGTCCAGGATTTTCAAAGAAATTCCGCCACACGGGCTCCAGCATCATGGGATCGGGCGGGATCACCTGCCCGCCCATCAGCGGCCAATCGGTATAGCTGCGACCCGCATCAATACCGGCCACCAAAGCGCCGAGCAGAATCTGCACAAAGCTCATGTGCAACAGGCCTGTCGACAAGCCAAACAACTTTGCCTCTTTGCCGCGCCGCGCCTGCATCAAATCACGCTCTAAGCGCCCCATCATCAGAATGTACCAGCCGATAAAGCCCAAAATGATGAACGCCAGCCCCAGATGCGTCGCCAAACGATAGCTCGCCACCGTGGTCACGCCCTGACCAGAGGTCACGCCGCTGGCAACCATCCACCAACCCACAGCGCCCTGCGCGCCACCAAGCGCACCAATCAACACCAGCCGTCCGGTCCAACCGGTCGGGATTTGTCGTGCCACCAGGAAACCAAAGAACCCAAGCGTCCAGACAAGTCCGATAACCCGCCCCAGCTGACGATGACCCCATTCCCACCAATAGATCGTTTTGAAATCCGCCAGCGTCATCCACTGGTTCTCGATCTGCCACTGGTCGATCTGTTTGTATTTGTCGAATTCCGATTGCCACTCGACTTCACTCATCGGCGGCATCGCCCCTGTCACAGGCCGCCATTCAGTGATCGACAACCCGCTGTCGGTCAGGCGGGTTAGTCCGCCCACCACAATCATCGCCACCACCAGCGCAAAGAGCACCATCAACCAAGCCCGGATGCCGCGCCGCGCGCCCTTGGTGCCGCCATCGATAACCCCAACGGCTTTTGGCGCCTCTTTGGGGGTCTCACCGGATACATCTTCGAAAATGCTGCGTTTCTGGCTCATCGCTGCGCTCCTGATTTGGCTGCGAGGTTATGTCTCTTCTGGGCGCGCTTCAACCACAGATGAACCCTTATTCAGAGCGATCTTTCCAGCGCACCATTTGCCGCATCACGCCGTGCAACATCTGCACGTCCGCCCGTGTCAAACGCATACGGCTCCACATGTTACGCAGATTGATTTTCATACCCTCTGCCTTGGGCGCTGGATAAAAGAATCCTGCCTCATCCAAACGCTCTTCATAGTGACGCTCAAGCGCTTCCATTTCCGAATGCGTCGCCCAGTCGGTTTTCGCCATATCGACGCGCTCAGCCACAAATTCCGTGCTCGCCCGCCGCCATTCATAAGCGGTCAGCAACACGCATTGCGCCAAATTCAGCGAGGCATATTCAGGGTTCACCGGCACATTGATAATGGCGTTCGCGCGCGCAATATCCTCATTCTCAAGTCCTGCCCGTTCCGGCCCGAACAACACCGCAACTTTTTCGCCGCGTTCGATCATCTCCGCTGCCTGCAGCATCGCCTTCTCCGGCGTGACCACCGGCTTGGTCAGCCCCCGCGCCCGCGCCGTAGTGGCAAAAACATAATGACAATCCGCAAGCGCCGCCTCGGTGGTTTCGGTCAGCAAAGCCCCGTCCAAAACCCGTCCAGCGCCCGACGCCATCGCCACAGCCCGCTCGTTTGGCCAACCATCCCGTGGGTCCACAATGCGCATCTTGTCGAGCCCAAAGTTCAGCATCGCCCGCGCGGCACCACCGATGTTTTCGCCCATCTGGGGACGCACCAAGACAAAAGCAGGCTGCGGCTGATCGCTGGACATATCGGCACTCCATGTGGAAATCCGCCCGCTGATACCCCCTCACTCGCTTCTAAACAAGCGCCCCCGCTTCCTCTTGCTGTAAATATCCGCGCCGCAGGCCTAATATCTCTGCATCCAACACGGAGGAATCACATGCCTTATGATGAAGGACACGCCACTCTGATGCGTGAAGAACTTGTCGACATCGCAGGGATCACCGAGAAAAAGATGTTCGGCGGGCTCTGTTTTCTGCTGCACGGCAATATGGTCTGCGGCGTTCACAAAGGCGGCGGAATGGCCCGCGTCGGCAAATCGCGCGAAGCCGAAGCCTTGGAAATCGACGGCGTGGATCCCTTGTCCTTTACCGGACGCCCCATGGGCGGCATGGTCGACATTTCCGAAGACCTTCTGGCCGACGACAACCTGCGCGCCAAAGTCATTGCGCTGGCGCTCACAAACGCACGCAGCTTGCCGCCCAAATAACCTAACCCGCATAGCCAATCCCGATTTTCCGCGTTATAGCGGCGCAAACACCTCGACAGGTACCTAAGGAGAGCCTCGCATGGCCGACACAGAGCAGCCGCAGATCTATCTGATCACGCCCCCGGACATTGAACTCTCCCGTTTTCCCGACCAGCTTGCCGCCGTTCTGGACAGCGCCGATGTGTCTTGTGTGCGCCTTGCCCTTGCCACCCGCGACGAGGACCGCATCTCGCGGGCGGCGGACGCGCTGCGTGACATCACATTTGAACGCGATGTCGCGCTGGTGATCTCCGAGCATGTCCTGCTTGCTGAACGTCTTGGTCTGGATGGTGTGCATCTGACCGACGGGGCGCGTTCTGTGCGCAAAGTCCGCAAAGACTTGGGCGATGACGCTGTCATTGGCGCGTTTTGCGGCGCGTCCAGCCACGATGGCATGACCGCCGGCGAACACGGCGTCGACTACGTCAGCTTTGGCCCCGTGGGAAACACTCCGCTGGGCGACGGCACACTGGCTGAAAAAGACCTGTTTCAGTGGTGGTCACAAATGATCGAAGTGCCGGTTGTGGCCGAAGGCGCTCTTGACACCAACATCATCGCACAGCTGTCGCCCTTCACCGACTTCTTCGGAATTGGCGAAGAAATCTGGAAAACCGACGATCCGGTTGCCCAACTCGCCGAGTTCCGCGCCGCATTCACCGCCTGAGACGTTTTATGACCCAGCCGCCAGACATTCTTTGCATCGGTTCAGTCCTCTGGGACATCATCGGGCGCGCGCCAAGCCACATGCGTCAAGGCTCCGATGTGCCGGGCCGCATCTCCCGCCTGCCCGGTGGCGTGGCCTGGAACATCGCCATGACGCTGGCCCGTTTCGGGGTGCGTCCTGCGACGCTCACCGCCATCGGTCGCGACGCCGAAGGTGACGAGCTTATGACCGCCTGTTCTGAAATGGGCGCGATGATGGATTATGTGTATCGCTCGGCTGATTTGCCCACCGATACGTATATGGCCGTCGAAGGCAAAAACGGCCTGATCGCCGCCATTGCCGATGCCCATTCGCTGGAGGCTGCAGGCGACAAGATCCTGACTCCGCTCGAAGACGGCACACTTGGGTCCCAAACTGCGCCCTATCCCGGCCTGATTGCGCTCGATGGAAATCTGACGCAACGCCTTCTGGATCAAATCGCACGCAGCCCACTCTTTGCAGCCGCCGATTTGCGTGTCGCACCGGCCTCTCCGGGCAAAGCTGAACGCCTGATGCCGTTTCTGATGCATTCGCGCGCCGTGCTTTACGTGAACTTGGAGGAAGCCGGCTATCTCTGCCAAAAAGAGTTCTCCACCTCCCAAGCTGCCGCACAAGGTCTGCTGGATCGCGGCGCCGCTCGCGCGCTGGTCACAGATGGCGGCAACGACGCCTCCGACGGCTCGGACAAAGGCATTATCACACAACAACCGCCCGCAGTTCTGGTGACCCGCGTCACCGGAGCGGGCGACACCTTTATGGCTGCCCATATTGTGGCCGAATCCCAAGGCTGCGCTCGCAAAGAAGCGCTCGACCGCGCCCTCACCGCAGCTGCCAAATACGTTTCCGGAGAACACGCCACATGATGACCCTGACCCGCTCCCCCGAAGTGATCGATGCGCAGAAAAACGGCGCCCCTGTGGTGGCTCTTGAAAGCACCATCATCACTCACGGCATGCCCTATCCGCAAAACCTCGAAGTCGCGCGCCAGGTTGAGGCTGATATTCGCGCTGCCGGCGCAACGCCCGCCACAATCGCCGTGATCAACGGCACATTGCACGTCGGCTTGACCGACGCCCAACTCGAAGGCCTCGCGCAAGCCAAGGATGTTGCCAAAGTGTCCCGCGCCGATATGCCCGTGATCATGGCCAAAGGTGGCATGGGGGCCACCACCGTTGCCGCCACAATGATCGCGGCACATCTGGCCGGCATTGATGTCTTTGCCACCGGCGGCATCGGAGGCGTGCACAAAGGCGCCGAACTCAGCTTTGACATCTCCGCCGATCTTCTGGAACTCGCCGCGACCCCCGTGACCGTGGTGGCCGCAGGTGCCAAAGCCATTCTCGACATCCCAAAAACGCTTGAGGTGCTGGAAACCCACGGCGTGCCTGTGATCGCATTCGGTCAGGGCAGCTTCCCCGCCTTCTGGTCGGCAACCTCTGACCTCACCGCGCCCCTTCGTATGGACAGTGCCGCTGAAATCGCCCGGGCGGCGCTGACGCGTCAGGCCATGAACCTTCCCGGCGGCCAACTCATCGCCAACCCGATCCCTGCAGATGATGAAATCACAGCCCAAGTGCTCGCTCCGGTGATCGCTCAGGCCACGCAAGAGGCCGACGCCCAAGGCGTCTCGGGCAAAGGTGTGACGCCTTTCCTTCTGCAACGCATCTTTGAACTGACAGATGGCAAGTCCCTCGTCGCCAACATCGCTCTGGTCCGGAACAACGCCCGCCTTGCTGCCAAAATTGCCACTGAAATGAGCAGTTTGCGCACCAAGTCTTAAAGTCCCTGTGTCACAGCGGCGCGACCTAAGGTAAACCCGTTGCGCCGCCACGCCGAAATGCCTAACTAGAAGGCAAGGGAACAGCGGGACCAGTAATGACAACACCATTTGATGAAGAGAAACGCAAAGCCAGCTTTTTGGGGCGCCTGCGCTCCAGTTTTCTAACCGGCATCGTTGTCATTTTGCCCATCGCGCTGACCATCTGGTTGTTATGGACACTGGTCGGCTGGGTCGACAGCTTCGTGCTGCCACTTATCCCGGACACGATCCAGCCCGAGAAATACATCGGCATCAACCTGCGCGGTGTCGGCCTGATCATCTTCCTGATCTTCACCGTGGTGGTCGGCTGGATCGCCAAAGGCTTGCTCGGCCGCTCACTCATTCACTGGGGCGAAGGGCTGGTCAGCCGCATGCCCGTGGTGCGTTCGATCTATTCCGGCGTCAAACAGATTGCCGAAACCATCTTTGCACAAACCGAACGCAGCTTCGAAAAAGCCTGCCTGATCGAATACCCGCGTCGCGGCATCTGGGCAATTGGCTTCATCTCGACAACTGCCAAAGGAGAAGTCGCCGACACCGCCGCCACAACCGGCGATTTGATGAGTGTTTTTGTCCCGACCACGCCCAACCCGACCTCAGGATTTCTGCTGTTCTTCCCCAAAGACGACATCGTTGAACTCGAGATGTCGGTTGAGGACGCCGCCAAACTGGTGATCAGCGCGGGTCTGGTCTATCCCAACGCCAAAGACCCCACACAGCCGCCTGAGGCTTGAACAGTCCCACTTCCTCTTGCCCAAAATATCCTGGGGTAGTGACAGCCTGCTGTCACAGGGGCAAAGCCCCTCACCGGCGCGCAGCGCCAGACAAAGCGCGCGCCGCAAGGGGCGCACCGTTAAATCACATCACATCGCAGTCCAACCGCCATCCACGCTGATCGTGGTGCCCGTGATCTGTGCCGCCGCATCGCTGGCCAGAAAGCACACCGTGCCGCCCAATTGCTCCACTGTGGCGAATTCGCGGCTCGGCTGGCGCTCCAGCATCACTTTCTTGATCACCTCATCGCGGTCCATGTCGTATTTCGCCATAGTGTCCGGAATTTGCGCTTCCACCAGGGGGGTTAAAACATAACCCGGACAAATCGCATTACAGGTGATTGGCTCCTCGGCGGTTTCAAGCGCCACGGTCTTGCTCATGCCCACCACGCCATGCTTGGCCGCCACATAGGCCGCCTTGAATGGCGACGCCGTCAAACCGTGCGCGCTGGCGATATTGATCACCCGGCCCCAGCCACGCGCCCGCATGTGCGGCAATGCGGCCGCTGTGGTGTGAAACACCGAATTCATGTTGATCGCGATGATGGCGTCCCATTTGTCGACCGGAAATTCATCGATCGGCGCCACATGTTGGATCCCGGCGTTGTTCACCAGAATATCGCAGCCGCCTGCGGTCTCTACCAAGGCCCGACATGCGTCGCCTTGGGACATGTCCGCCTGAATATAGCGTGCCGCGACACCAAACTCCGCGCTGATCTCTGCGGCCAGCGCGTGATCGTTTTCGTGGTCGGTGAAAGAATTGAGAATCACTTCCGCCCCCGCACGCGCCATTTCCCGCGCCACGCCCAGACCGATTCCCGAGTTAGATCCGGTGATGATCGCGGTTTTGCCCTTCAGGCTCATATCGATTCCCTTCCTTCATTTGTCGCGGCCGCATCATAGCATGCTGCATCAGCAAAATAAGGGAGATCGACCCGCATCCGTAGTCTTACGTAACCCGCGCACCCCAATCACAATCAGGCAAAAAAAAACGCCCGCACGAAGCGGGCGTAAAGTTATTGAGGCAGGTTTCATACAGGCAAGAAACCTATCGAGCAGTGACACCTTTATAAGCATTTGTGCGCCGCACTCCAAGCTAAAAGTTTGAAAAGCCTCATAACCCCCGCTACTGCTAGGCCTAACAAAACAAAGGCAAGTCGGGATTGTTGAAGTAATGAAACCAGTATGTTTCTCGTTAAGAATGGCCCTGACGGCCGCTGCAACCGTTGTTTTCATAGGCTCGCAGGGAATCGCTGACCCGAGCCACGGCATCGCCATGTATGGCGCGCCTGCCCTTCCCGCCGATTTTGACGCCCTGCCCTATGCCAACCCGGACGCGCCCAAAGGCGGGCGGATTGTGACCGGCAACACCGGTGCATTCGATTCGCTTAATCCGTTTGTGCTCAAGGGCAACGCCCCGTGGCAACTACGATTCTTTGTTTATGAATCACTTATGGGCCGCAACCGCGCCGAGCCTTTTGCGCTTTACGGCCTGCTCGCCGAGTCCATCGAGACCGCACCGGATCGCAGTTGGGTCGAATTCACTCTGCGCGACGAGGCCCGCTTCTCTGACGGCTCCCCCGTGACGGTCGAAGATGTCATCTGGTCTTACGAAACCCTCGGGACCGAAGGTCACCCGCGCTACCACTCGCTTTGGAAGCAAATGGAGAGCATTCAGGCCACCGGCCCGCAATCCGTTCGTCTGACGTTCAACACCGACAACCGCGAACTTGCCCTGATCGCCGGTCTGCGCCCAATCCTCAAAAAGGCGCAATTCTCCGATGATGAAATCGCCGATGTAACTCTGAATAATTTCCCGATTGGCTCAGCACCCTACGTCGTGAGCGATTTTGATCCCGGGCGTCAGGTGACTTTGTCGCGCAATCCCGACTACTGGGGCGCAGACGTCCCAGTGCGGCGTGGCACCAATAACTTTGACGAAATCCAGATTGATTTTTACGGCGACGGAGAGGTTCTCTTTGAAAGCTTCAAGGCCGGCTCAGTGTCCTACGCGCGTGAATTCAACGCCGAGAAATGGGCCAACCAATACGACTTTCCCGCGACAGTCTCCGGCGATGTAGTGAAATCCGAGATCCCCCATCAAAAGCCCTCAGGCATCACCGGTTTCGTGATGAACACCCGACGCGCGCCGCTGAATGACATTCGCGTGCGGGACGCGCTGATGCACAGTTTCAATTTCGAATACATCAACGATACGATGACCGGCGGGCGCCAGCCGCGGATCAGTTCCTTTTTCTCAGGCTCGCAACTCGCGATGCGCCCGGGCGCGGCCCAAGACGAGACCGCCGCGTTGCTCACGCAATTCGCCGATGACCTCCCTCCGGAAACCCTTTCCGGCTACACCCTGCCCGCCTCCGACGGATCCGCCCGCGACCGCCGCAACATGCGCACCGCAATCAAGTTGCTCGACGAGGCTGGCTGGGACGTGGTCGAGGGGAAAATGCAAAACGCGGATGATGAGGCGCTGGCGCTCGAAATACTGCTGCCGCAAAATGACTCCCAAAACAAGGCCATCGTCGACATCTGGCGCAAAGCGCTCGAGAACCTCGGCATCGACGTGAGTGTTTCTCTGGTGGACAACGCGCAGTACGCGCAGCGCCTTGGATCGTTTGATTTCGATATCACCAAAGAGCGCCGTGCGCTTTCCCTCAGCCCGGGCAATGAGCAGCGCCTGTATTGGGGCTCGGACGCTGCTGCGCAGCTCGGCTCGCGCAACCTCGCGGGCATCACCTCGCCCGCCGTTGACGCCATGATCACCGAAATGCTGACCGCCGAGTCACAAAAGGACTTTGTCGCGGCAACCCGCGCATTGGACCGCATCCTAACCTCAGGTCGCTACATCATCCCGATCTGGACCTACGCGGTGGGCCGCATCGCGCATCGTCGCGAAATGCGCTTTCCGGATGAGCTGCCGATCTACGGCGATGGCGCCGACTGGATGCCGCAATTCTGGTGGTGGCAAGACTGAGCCCGTCCCCGACTGCGCCGAAATTGACACTGTCGCGATACAGCCGTGTTACCGACGCAATACAGACAGGGGTTTTTGGGAATTGTCCGCCCCCGCCAAAGTCGCTGAAGCGACCCGGCGAAAGGCGCGCGCTTAGGTCTAGAAAAACGCCTGCAAACCGGTCTGCGCGCGACCTAGGATAAGCGCGTGCACATCATGTGTGCCCTCGTAGGTGTTCACCGTCTCAAGGTTCACCATGTGGCGGATCACGCCAAACTCGAGGCTGATCCCGTTGCCGCCATGCATGTCCCGCGCATGGCGTGCAATCTCCAGCGCTTTGCCGCAATTGTTGCGTTTGATGATCGACACCATCTCGGGCGCTGCCTTGGCCTCGTCCATCAAACGCCCAACCCGCAACGCCGCCTGCAAACCCAGCGTAATCTCGGTTTGCATGTTCGCCAGCTTCAGCTGAAACAGCTGCGTCTGCGCCAGCGGTTTGCCAAATTGCTTGCGGTCCAAACCGTATTGGCGTGATGCATGCCAGCAATACTCAGCCGCCCCCATCGCGCCCCAGGCAATGCCGTATCGCGCGCGGTTCAAACATCCGAAAGGCCCCTTAAGTCCTTCTACATTCGGCAAAAGTGCGTCCTCAGACACTGCAACGTTTTCCATCACAATCTCGCCTGTAATCGACGCGCGCAGCGATGCCTTGTGCATAATCTTTGGCGCGGACAACCCCTTGGTGCCCTTGTCCAAAACAAAGCCACGGATCTTGCCACCATGCGCGTCCGACTTGGCCCAGACCACAAACACATCCGCAATCGGTGCGTTGGAAATCCACATCTTTGCACCGTTCAGCACATAGCCGCCGTCGACCTTCTTGGCCGTGGTTTTCATGCTGCCGGGATCAGATCCCGCATCCGGCTCAGTCAATCCAAAACAGCCGATCCATTCGCCGGACGCCAGCTTTGGCAGGTATTTGTTGCGCTGCTCTTCAGAGCCATAGGCGTAAATCGGATACATCACCAACGAGCTCTGCACCGACATCATCGAGCGATACCCACTGTCGACGCGCTCCACTTCTCGCGCCACCAGACCGTAGGTCACATAGCCCGCACCAATGCCGCCATATTCTTCAGGAATCGTTGTGCCCAACAGCCCCATTTCGCCCATCTCGGCAAAGATCTCAGGATCGGTTTCCTCTTTCTCAAACGCAGTTGAGACCCGCGGCGCCAGCTTTTCATCGCAATAGGCTTTTGCCGCATCGCGCACCATACGCTCGTCTTCTTCAAGCTGGCCTTCGATCAGAAACGGATCTTCCCAGTTAAAGCTTCCAAGATCGGGTTTGGATTGAGGTGCCAGATCCTTGGCCATGATTGTCTCCTTTGCGCACGTTGGGTGTCGCATACTACATTTTTATTGTGTCTCAGTCTGCCGAGGCCCGCCCTGGGGTCAAGGCGCCATGCCGCAACTGCCGCCGCGTCCGAGTGAGCTCGCCACAGCTATTGCGCAGAATTCAAGGCGATGCTAGGGAAATTTAACTTGTGTAAGACTTCTGCATCACCGCGCGCCTTGCATCGCAAACCTTACGAAAAAATCTGCTATGATTTTATATCATTCGGAACACCACTCAGAAACTGAAAGTCTGATATGAAACCCCTTGAAGGTTTAAAAGTTGTCGAACTCGCTCGAATCCTTGCGGGCCCATGGGCGGGCCAGTCTCTGGCGGATCTGGGCGCCGAGGTCACCAAGATCGAGGCCCCTGAAGGCGACGATACGCGCCATTGGGGCCCTCCTTTCATTGACCGTGACGACGACCACACAGCCGCATATTTTTATGCGGCAAACCGGGGAAAATCGTCGGTAGTAGCTGATTTTCGCACACCGGAAGGACGAGAGGCTGTCCAAAACCTGGTCAAAGATGCCGATATCCTGATTGAGAATTTCAAGGTCGGTGGGTTGGCAAAATACGGGTTGGATTACGACAGCCTGAGCGCGCTCAATCCGCGCCTGATTTACTGCTCAATCACAGGGTTCGGCCAAACCGGCCCATACGCCAACCGTGCTGGCTATGACTTTATGATCCAGGGTATGTCCGGCCTCATGTCCATCACTGGTGAGCCGGACCATCAGCCTCAAAAAGTCGGCGTGGCGGTTACCGATGTTGTCACAGGCCTTTACGCCACAATCGGTATCCTCGCCGCCGTTGAACAGCGTCATCGCACTGGCCGTGGTCAGCACCTGGATATGTCCCTGTTGGATTGTGCAACCGCCTTGTTGGCCAACCAAGGCATGAATTATTTGGCCACCGGCGATAGCCCCACCCGCAAGGGCAATGCGCACCCAAATATCACGCCTTATCAAGTGGTTCCGACACGCGACGGCCATATCATTCTTGCGGTTGGTAATGACGGTCAGTTCCAGCGCGCCTGCGGCGTTCTCAACATATCGCCGCTTGGCACACATCCTGATTTTGCAACAAATCAGGCCCGCGTCGCCAATCGCGAGGCGCTGACAACTCAGATAGAGGCCGCCACAAGTCTATGGACCTCGGCGGACCTTCTTGAAGCATTGGAACAGGCCACCGTGCCCGCAGGCCCGATCAATTCAGTCGAAGACGCTCTGAACAATCCGCAAATTCAGGCCAGAGGCATGGTCTATGAAACCGACGGCATCCCGGGCATTCGTGGCCCCTGGACCTTCTCAGATGCCGAGCTTGCTTTGGACAAGACAGCCCCCAAGTTACCGTCCGCCAAAAAGTGAACGGTTGGGATTAGATACGACCCATAAGCTATTGTTTTTAAACTATCCTACGATCAACTGCTTTAACTGAAGCGCTTCGTGTTCCAGCTCATTGAGACGGTAATTCACCAAATCACCAATGGTGATCATACCCGCCAGCCCCACGTCCGAGGTCACCGGCATGTGGCGAAACTTGCCTTCTGTCATGCGCTTGAGAACCGACACCAGCAAATCGTCAGGTGTGCATGTTTGAACCTTAGACGTCATGACATCTTCGACCTTTTGCGGCAGCGTCTGCCCCGGAGTGTCCGCCAGTTTGCGTACGATATCGCGCTCTGACAGAATTCCCTGCAACGCGCCGTTGGCATCCGTCACAACCAGCGCACCAATGCGTTTGTCGCGCAGAACTTTCACAGCCTCGCCCAACGTATCCTGCGGACGAATCGCAAACATATCGCCGCCCTTGCGGTCCAAAACCCTTTGGACTGTCACTGCTTCGCCCGACACATTGGTTTGTGTTGTCTGGCTCATAGTACGCGACTTTTCATCGGAATTGCGGTTGGGCGCCTGATAAGAACTGGGCATCAATGGGCTCCTTGCGTGCTGCTTATTCAACAAGTATGTGACCAGCTTAACCGCAAGATTTACCTTTGGGGATTTTTCTTTTGCCCGAGATCACGCTTTCGCCGCCACTGGCCACTGGCCTGTTTGTGCTTTTCGTACTTTCTGGGCATCGTTTTCGGAAGGTCTGGAAAGACGAAGGTCCGCGTTGGCAGCTGTGGCTGTCAGGAGTGATCGCGGCGGTGTGTCTGCTGACGGTCGCGCTGTTCCCGCTCACTGCATAAGCAAAAAAAACCCCTGATGAATCAGGAGTTTTCCGCATCCATTTGGTCAAGCATTTTGCGGGCCCGCGGGCATTGCAGGCGCTCGCGCAGCGGGCTGTCGGGATCAATGTCTTTGGAACAGACAACACATTTGTCGGACCCTGCGATTGCATTCAATCCGCCGCAACTGCCTTTGATCGTCCGTCCGCTAAAGATAACGCCGACGGACATGCCAATCGTCACAATCAGCAGAAAGAAAAAGGCCAGCAGAAAGGTTTCCAAAAGCGATACCCCTTAGGTCAAGGCCGCGAACTTGCTCGACGCGGCGGTCACAAACGCCTTTTCGGCTTTTGACGTGTCACGATCAATGAACAATACCGCGAGATCGTGCGCTTCGGCAACGATCATTCCACGCTCACGGCCCATTGCCAAAAGGCCGGTGGCCCAGGCATCCGCCAACATCGCGTTTTCCGCCAGCACGGTAACCGACGCGGTGTTGTGCGTGACAGGACGACCTGTGGTCGCATCAATAATGTGCGAATAGCGCTGCCCGTCTTCTTCAAAGTAATTGCGATAGTCGCCAGAGGTCGCCATGCCGAGGTTGCTGACACCAACAATCTTTTGCACGTCACGCAACAGCGCGTCGGGCGATTCGATTGCGATCTGCCACGCCATGCCTTCAGCATTCTTGCCTTTGGTCAGGATATCGCCGCCGATTTCGACCATATAGTTTTCGATGCCAAATTGCTCAAGCGTTTGACCGATTTGGTCCACGCCGTAGCCTTTGCCAATCGCCGACAAATACATCTCCGCCTCCGGGTTAAGCTTCTGCAGGCCCGCATCGCTCAGGCGCAGCGCATCGCCCTGCCCGACTTTGGTCATGGCACTGGCAATATCTGCTTCGGACGGCATGTGACCCGGTTTGCCTTTGGCACCAAATCCCCACACATCAATCAACGGGCCAACGGTCAGGTCAAACAGACCTTCGGTTGCCGCATGAACAGCGTTTGCACCGTCCAGCAGCTCTGCCATTTCAGCCGACACAGCAATCGGAGCCGACGTACGCGCGGTGTTGATCTTTGAAATCTCGGACCCAGCGTTCCAGTTGGACATCTGGTTGTCTGTCTTCGCCAGCGATGCATTGATCGCGGTCTGAAGCGCGTCCTTGCTGACCGAATTGGCCGGATCAACCGCAACAACGGTGTAATTCGTGCCCATCGTCTGCCCGCTCAGCAGGATATCAGCAGCGCCGCGTTTGCAGGCCGCCAAAGCGAGAGACATGAAAATAAAACTGCGTCGGGATATAGATGTCATGGCTGGCACGTCATTCAGGGTTGTGGCATCAATACGCTGTCACAGGCGGAACGCCGGACAAAAAAGATGCGCGTTTGAATTTGAGCGCACAGTATTTCTCTCCTCACGGAGAAACAATAGTAAAAACGGTTGAATAAGACTGGTTGAACGGGAAAAAGCGTCGTATACGCTGGCGCAATCAAAACCAGTTACTGATCAACCAAACGACAGGATGACATTGGCGTGCAGCATTTCGTGCTACGAAAAGGCCTGACTCTTCCAGTCACCGGGGCTCCCGGCGAAGGAATACATGAAGGTCCGGCAGTCAAGACCGTGGGGATACTCGGCTCTGACTATATAGGATTGAAACCTCGAATCTCTGTGGCCGAAGGCGATGTTATCGCTGCAGGCGCGCCAGTGATGGCCCATAAAGATTCGCCCGAGGCCGTTGTGGTCTCCCCCGTCTCCGGTCGGGTCAAAGCGATCAATCGCGGCGCGCGACGGGTATTGCAAAGCATCGAGATCGAGGTTGATGCTGATGCAGCGGCGCCCATCGACTTTTCGTCTACCGGTGACATCACCGCCCGCGACGGCCTTGTGGAGCGCCTTTGTGCCGCAGGCCAGTGGGGCGCGTTCCGCACGCGACCTTATTCCAAAGTGCCGGCTGCTGACGAAACGCCAGCGGCGATTTACGTCAACGCGATGGACACCGAGCCGCTCGCCGGTGATCCCGCAGTGATCATTGCTGACGCAAGTGACGCATTCGCCAAAGGCCTCGCCGCAATCGCGACGCTCAGCGGAGGCAAGACGTACCTCTGTCACGCCAAAGGCGCCGATGTGCCCGCCGCTGACGGTGTCGAAGTCGCGACATTCGAAGGCCGCCACCCCGCCGGCCTTGCTGGCACGCACATGCACTTCCTTGAGCCACCCACCGCGTCCAAAATCGTTTGGACCATCGGCTATCAGGACGTGATCGCCATTGGCCGCTTGCTGGAAACCGGCACTGTTGATGCAAACCGTGTGGTTGCTCTTTGCGGCCCGCTTTGTGCCAACCCGCGCTTGGTGCGCACGCTGACAGGGGCTTCAATGGCCGATCTGACCACGGGCGACACAACCGGTGACGCACCCGTGCGTCTGATTTCCGGTTCGATCCTAAGTGGCAAGGCCGGCGGCGCAGCGGAGGCTTATCTTGGCCGCTACGCGCGTCAGTTGACCGTTATCGAAGAGGATCCCAAGCAGATCCCGATGGGCTGGATCCGCCCGATGCCGTCCAAATACTCGTTCCTTCCGGTACTGGGCTCCGCGTTTTCCAAGAAACTCTATCCGCTGACTTCCAACATGAACGGCGGTCGCCGCGCCATGGTGCCACTGGGCACCTTTGAGGAGCTGATGCCGCAGGATTTCCTGCCAACACAGCTTTTACGCGCCCTTCTGGTTATGGACACCGATGAGGCCCAAAAATTGGGTGCGTTGGAGTTGGATGAAGAAGACCTTGGCCTCGTGGGCTTCGCCTGCCCGGCGAAATATGAATACGGCATGGCGCTTCGCGACAGCCTCACCAAAATTGAACGGGAGGGCTGACATGGGGTTGCGCAATTTCTTTGACCGCATCGAGCCGAACTTCGTCAAAGGCGGTAAATACGAAAAGCTGTTCCCCATCTATGAGATGGTCGAAAGCTTTATCTACACGCCCAAGACCGTGACAACAGCCGCGCCACACGCGCGGTCCTACGTCGATATGAAACGCATCATGACCTACGTTGTGATCGCGACGATCCCCTGTATCATCATGGGGCTTTATAATGTCGGCCTTCAGGTCAACTCGGCTTATGAAACCATTGACCCGACCGGCTGGCGCGCTTGGATCATCTCCTCGCTCGGCATCGGCTTCAACGCCGGAAACCCGCTGGCGAACTTTGCCCACGGACTGCTCTACTTCCTGCCGATCTATATCACCACGCTGGTCGTGGGCGGCATCTGGGAAGTGCTTTTTGCCACGGTACGCGGCCATGAAGTCAACGAAGGCTTCCTTGTGACCTCCATGCTGTTTGCCCTGATCATGCCCCCTGCCGCGCCATTGTGGCAGGTGGCTCTGGGTATTTCCTTTGGCGTCGTTATCGGCAAAGAAGTCTTTGGTGGCACAGGCAAAAACTTCCTTAACCCCGCCCTTACCGGCCGCGCGTTCCTCTACTTTGCCTATCCCGCCAATATGTCGGGCGACACCATCTGGACGCCGGTTGATGGCTTCTCAGGTGCGACCGCGCTGTCGATTGGCGCGTCGCAAGGCTATCAGGAACTTGCTGCCAACGGCATGAACTGGATGAACAGCTTCGTCGGAACCGTTCAGGGCTCGATTGGCGAAGTCTCTGCACTGGCCTGTCTGATTGGTCTCGCCTTCCTGCTGATCACCAAGATCGCCAACTGGCGCCTTGTGGTCGGTTGTATGGGCGGCATGATCGGCTTTTCTCTGCTGCTCAACCTCATTGGCTCTGACACCAACCCGATGTTTGCCATGCCTTGGTATTGGCACTTCGTGGTCGGCGGTTTCGCCTTTGGTCTCGTGTTCATGGTCACCGAACCGGTGTCCGCCAGCCACACCAACGTCGGGCGCTACATCTACGGGGCCTTGATTGGCTTCATGGTTGTGATGATCCGCGTGCTGAACCCCGCCTTCCCCGAAGGGATGATGCTCGCGATCCTGTTCGGCAACGTCTTTGCGCCTCTGATCGACTACTTCGTCGTCCAAGCCAACATCAAACGGAGGGCGCGTCGCCATGTCTGATGTTCCCAATCAAAACAAGGGTCCAATCGCCCGCTTTCTGGCTGCTCCACCCGACAGCGTCGGCAAGACGATCTTCATTGCGGTAACGCTGTGCCTTGTGGCGTCGATGATCGTGTCGGCCACATCCGTGGCCCTGCGTCCCCTGCAAGAGCAAAACAAGCTCAAAGACAAGCAGGCCAACGTTCTGCAAGTTGCCGGGCTCTATGAAGACGGCATGGATGTGATCGAAGGCTTCTCGGTTTTTGAACCACAGGTTCTTGAACTTGAAACTGGCATGTTCACCGACGCCTTTGACGCCGCAAGCTTTGACGATCGCGCTGCCGCATCTGATCCGGAACTGTCGGTGCGTCTGACAAATGATCCGGCAGGCATTGGCCGTAAGGCCCAATTCGTCACAGTCTATTTGCTGCGTAACGATGATGGCTCTTTGGACAAGGTGATCCTGCCGATCCACGGCTATGGCCTCTGGTCGACGCTCTATGGCTTCATCGCGCTCGAAGAAAACGGCAACGACATCTTCGGTCTGCAGTTTTACGACCACGGTGAAACACCGGGTCTGGGTGCCGAAATCGACAACCCACGCTGGAAAGCGCAGTGGAACGGCAAGAAGCTGTCTGACGATGACGGCACTTTGCAAATCACGGTCGCAAAGTCGACGCCGCCTGCGGGTGCCGATTACCACGTCGACGCACTTGCGGGTGCCACTCTGACGTCAGTTGGTGTGGACAACCTCGTGCGCTTCTGGATGGGCGAAGCCGGTTTCGCCCCCTTCCTTGAAAACCTCAAAGCGGGAGAGCTCTGATGGCCCAGACCAAGAGAGACCTTCTGATCGACCCGTTGGTCGACAACAACCCGATCACACTTCAGGTGCTGGGCATCTGCTCTGCCCTCGCCGTAACCTCCTCGCTGGAAGTTTCGATGGTGATGGCGCTTGCCGTGACCGCCGTGACAGGCTTCAGCTCGATGTTCATCTCGGTGTTGCGCAACCAGATCCCCGGCTCGATCCGGATCATCGTTCAAATGGTGATCATCGCCAGTCTCGTGATCATCGTGGATCAGGTGCTTAAGGCTTATGCCTATGAGGTGTCCAAAACGCTGTCGGTGTTTGTCGGCCTGATCATCACCAACTGTATTGTGATGGGCCGCGCCGAAGCCTTCGCCATGAAAAACCCGCCGATCGACAGCTTTGTCGACGGGGTTGGCAACGGGCTTGGCTATGGCGCTCTGCTGCTGACCGTTGGCTTTATCCGCGAACTCTTTGGCGCAGGCACATTGTTTGGCTTCACCATTCTGCCAACCGTGAACAACGGTGGCTGGTACGTGCCTAACGGCATGCTGCTGCTGCCTCCCTCGGCGTTCTTCATCATCGGGCTTCTGATCTGGGCTGTGCGCAGCTGGAAAACCGGACAGGTCGAAGAACGGGAATTTAAAATTCAAGTTGTGGAGGGCCACTGATGGAAGGGCTTCTCTCTCTGGCCGTAAAGGCCATCTTTGTTGAGAACCTCGCGCTCTCATTCTTTCTTGGCATGTGTACTTTTATCGCCGTGTCCAAGAAGATCTCGACCGCGTTGGGGCTGGGTATTTCGGTGATGCTTGTGCAAGCCATCACCGTGCCCACCAACAACCTCTTGCTGTCCTATTTGCTGGCGCCAGGCGCGCTGGCTTGGGCCGGATTTCCCGATGTTGACCTGACCTTCCTTGGTCTGATCTGCTACATCGGCGTGATCGCGGCTATGGTGCAGATCCTTGAAATGGTGCTCGATAAGTTCTTCCCGCCGCTCTACAACGCGCTGGGTGTATTCTTGCCGCTGATCACCGTGAACTGCGCCATCCTGGGTGGCTCGCTCTTTATGGTGGAACGCGACTACAACTTTGCCGAGGCGACCACATACGGCCTCGCTGGTGGCTTTGGCTGGGCACTGGCAATCACCGCAATGGCCGGTGTGCGCGAAAAGCTGAAATACTCCGACATTCCCGACGGCCTTCAGGGTCTCGGCATTACCTTCATCACCGCGGGTCTGATGGCTTTGGCCTTCATGTCCTTCTCCGGCGTGAAACTCTGAGGGGCGACACAGATGGAAACTTTTACACTCGGCGTCGTCCTCTTTACCCTGATTGTTCTGGCACTTGTCTCGATCATTCTGATGGCGCGTTCTCGGCTGGTATCAACCGGCAACGTCAACATCACCATCAACGGTGAAAAGACGATCTCTGTTCCCGCCGGCGGCAAGCTTCTGCAAACTCTGGCCGAACAGAAACTCTTCGTCCCATCCGCTTGTGGCGGCGGCGGCACTTGTGCCCAATGTCGTGTGCGTATTCACGCGGGCGGCGGCTCTATCCTGCCGACCGAAGAAAGCCACATCACCAAGCGTGAGGCCTCCTGTGGCGACCGCCTGTCCTGTCAGGTGGCGGTCAAGCAAGACATGGACATTGAAGTCCCCGAAGAGGTCTTTGGCGTCAAAAAGTGGGAGTGCACCGTGCGCTCCAACGAAAACGTCGCAACCTTCATCAAATCGCTCATTCTGGACCTGCCAGAAGGCGAAGATGTGAATTTCCGCGCCGGCGGCTACATCCAGATCGAGGCGCCAGCGCACAAACTGAAATACACCGACTTCAACGTCGAAGACGAGTATCGCGGCGACTGGGACAAATTCAATTTGTGGCAGTATGAATCGGTCGCTTCCGAACCCGTGGAACGCGCCTATTCGATGGCCAACTACCCGGACGAGCGCGGCATGATCATGCTCAACGTCCGCGTTGCCTCCCCGCCTCCGGGCAGCGAAGGCATCCCTCCGGGTCTGATGTCGTCCTATATCTTTAACCTCAAGCCCGGTGACAAGGTGACAATCTCGGGTCCGTTTGGCGAATTCTTCGCGCGGGATACGCAAAAAGAGATGGTCTTTATCGGCGGCGGTGCGGGCATGGCCCCCATGCGCAGCCACATCTTTGACCAACTCAAGCGTCTGGAAAACCGCGATCGCAAGATCAGCTTCTGGTACGGTGCGCGCTCCAAGCGCGAGATGTTCTTTGTCGAAGATTTCGATGGTCTGGCCAAAGACTTCGACAACTTTGACTGGCACGTCGCCCTGTCGGATGCGATGCCCGAGGACGATTGGGACGGCTACAAAGGCTTCATCCACAACGTGTTGTTTGAGGAATACCTCAAGAACCACCCGGCGCCTGAAGATTGCGAATTCTACATGTGTGGCCCGCCTATCATGAACCAATCCGTGATCAACATGCTGCTGGATATGGGTGTGGATCGCGAAGACATCATGCTTGATGACTTTGGCGGCTGATCTGAAATACCACCACCAAAACAAAAAGCCCCGTCAATAGGCGGGGCTTTTTCACGAAATGCAAGCGGAGCCGCAGATCGGTGACCGAATTCTCTGGGCCGGAAACCGCTTCGTGGTAGGAAACGTACGGATCACGGCACCTGCCCGTGCACCGGTATTTTGCTAAGCAGAGCGAGGCGTATGAGTGCAGCGAAAGTCTGGATTGAGCCCAGACCTACGGGCAATTGCAACTTAGCGCGGCATAGTATTGATCTGGGAAGACTTAGTCTCCCGTCAGAAATTCAAGGTAGCTCAAAATGAATGAACACGAACTCTATCAAGAGGTAGAGACAAAAGTAGAAGCGTTTTCGGACCATATTAACAATTTAGATCATACTCTTAGGAGTATTCCTGACGAAACGCTGCGCAAAACGGCTTTGCGATCCTTAGGTGATCTGATGGGCAATCTAGAGACCATCACTTACGAATTTCGGAAGCACCTTGGAACGACAACTCTCTAAGTCCAAACGGCAGCGAAGTCCGCAAAGCGGACGTTGGAAATCTCTAGGTCTCGCCCTGAGGTAAACCTAGGTCTGCAGCGACAAACAGCTGTGGTCTCTATTTTCAGGGGTTTATGGCGGACAGACAGGGATTCGAACCCTGGAGACGGTCTCCCGCCTACACACTTTCCAGGCGTGCGCCTTCGACCACTCGGCCACCTGTCCGTTCCGCGGGTTCTAACGCCAAACGATAGGCGGCTGCAAGAGGCAAAATCAGAAGAATCCCGTGAATTTTCTAGCCAGCCGGCCCATCGTCCAAATGGAGGTAGACGCGTCGGTTCTGCCGGCCCTTTTTCTCGATTTTTCCGATCCTTACGCGGCCGATTTCAGCGGTGTTGGCCACATGCGTTCCGCCACAAGGTTGCAGGTCCACTTGATCGTTGCCCTCGCCGATCCGCACAAGACGCACCTGCCCGGCCCCTTTGGGCGGCTGCACTGACATGGTTTTTACCAAACCGGGATTCGCCTCCAGCTCAGCGTCTGAAATCCACTGCTCACCGACACCCAACTCCCGAGAAATCAGCGCGTTCAACTGAGCCGCCAAACCTTCTTTGTCCTCTGGCGCCTCGGGCATGTCAAAATCCAGCCGACCCTTCTCGACATTGATAGACCCGCCGGTCACAGGCAATGGTATGACCACAGACAACAAGTGTAGCGCCGTGTGCACGCGCATATGGCCGTACCGCCGCCCCCAATCCAGCCGCTGCACCACCAATGTCCCAACTGGCGGCAAAGCCGCAGGTTCAGCCGGCACCAACACGATGTCCCCGTCCGGGGTTTTCATGGTCGTTGCAATTTCAAGCGATTGATGGCCCCACGCCAGAATGCCGCTGTCACCGGGCTGACCGCCTCCGGTGGCGTAAAACATCGTCTGATCCAACACGATGCCACCCTCCGGCGTGTGGGCAACCACTGCACCGTCGGTTTCCTTCAAATAGGCGTCTTCGCGAAACAACAGCTCAGTGGTCGTCACCGGTCTCTCCTTCAAAATCACTTTGGTCCAGATTGTGGGCGCTCTCGCCAGAAGACGCGTCTTTCTTTTTGGGCATCACCGTCTCTTTGGTAAAGTTATGCCGCGAGGATCCCGCAAAATTCTCGGCACCGGGCAACACTTCTGGATTGCGCAGCCACAGGTCTCGTTGCGCAAACGGGATCTCAAAGCCCTCCTCACCGAACCGGCGGGCGATTTCATGGTTCATGTCTGATTTGACCGACAAAACCCAGTTCACATCGCGCAAGATGGCCCGAATCTCAAAATCAAGGGAATCCGCGCCAAATCCCTGAAACACAATCCCCGGCGGAGGATTGGCCAGCACCATCGGGTGCGCTTCCGCAATCTCTCGCAGCACCTGCTCCACGTGTTTGGTGTCGGAGCCATAGGCCACCCCAACCGGCACTATGACGCGCCCCACCGTGTTTCCGCGGGTGTAATTCGTGACAGTGCCCGAAATGAAGTCCGAGTTGGGGACCACAACGTCTGTGCGGTCAAAGGTCTCTATCCGCGTCGCGCGTACCGATATGTCGCGTACATACCCCATCTGCCCGCCAACCTCGATCCAGTCGCCCTCGGTGATTGGCCTCTCGATCAACAGAATGATGCCGCTGACAAAATTTGACACAATGGTCTGCAAACCAAATCCGATGCCAACCGACAAAGCCCCGGCAAACAGCGCAACATTGCCAAGTTCCAGACCGGCGACATTCATCGCAACCAACGCAGCCAGAAAAATCCCGACATATCCCGCGCCCACAACAACGGCATTCTGACCACCGGGATCCAGCTTGGTTTTGGGCAGGATGCTGTCGCGCATCATGCTTTGCGCCAATCGGGTCAGGCCATGACCGACAAAATAGACCAACAAGAACACAAATACGGTGCGCGGTGACAACGTCATGTCGCCAATGCTCAGCCCGTCCGCCAGTTTGCTGCCCATCTCCTGAAGATCGACAACCCGAACGCCCCAAAACAACGCCAGAACCGGCAAAGCCGCCACCACAAGCGTCACACCTACCAAGACCGCCGCAAGCGAGGACTTATCGTCGTCGCTCCCTCCAAGGGCTGCAAAACTCTTTTGGATCAATCGTTGAACAACAAGCAAAAATGCGATCAACAAAACGGTCTTGCTGGTGGCAAATACCAAGAACCCGCCTGCCCGCGTTAACCCAAACACTCCAATCACAACGCTGATCGCCGCCGCCGCCAGCATGAACCGCGCCAAAAACACAACGATTAGCCCAATTGTTGTGTTCTGCGTCTCGTCCTTTGACACCATAAGTTGGCCATGACGTGAAATCAGCCGGCTAAGGATCACAAGGCAACCTGCCCCCAAAACAGCCCAAAGAAAGAACACAACCGACTGTGTGTTAACCTGCCAATTGTCATATCGCGCCAGCTCAGCAAACAGCGTGTTGGCCGCAAGGAAGATCCCGAGAGCATGCAAATCCCTGCGCCCCTGCAACTTTTCTTCTGAGCTAAGCATCACCATCAAAAGCGGGTCTTCATGGCGTGAGAAAATCCGCTCACCCAACCATTTGGCCACAAGGATCTGAAACGTCAGAAGCGGCATGATTGACAGGACAATATCGCCTCTTAAACCGGGCAAATCCGTCGCATAAAACGCTTTGGTCAGGGCAAACACGCCCAGCATCGGCAGAACCACCTGCCCAAACGACACCATAAACATCAAAACCCAGCGTCTGGCGGAGATCACATCGCGCGCCGCCAGCATACGCTGTAGCGTGTCGCGCACCCATCCGCTGCCCCTGAAGAGCAGCAAGCCGCCAATGGCCAAGTAGACAAGTGCCAACGGCAATGACTTCCTAAGCTCTTTGGTGCCGGTTTCGTGCACCCAACTTGTAGAAAGCTCCAGACCGATAAGCTCGAAAGAGCGCATCACATCAGCCAAAGCATCGCCCCAGATCGCTGGGTTAAGCGGCCAGGGCCCCGGTGAAAGCAACAAATCCGTTTGTCGATCACGCATCAGCACATCAATTGATCGGATCAGCTCGCGGGCTTCCGCTTGCGCCAGATCCGCCCGGATCGACGGCGCGCGTTCCATCGCGAGCCGCTTTTGCAATAGATCACGTTCCTGCGCAACATCGTCGGGCTCGCCGCCTTCCGGCACCGGTCCCAAACTGGTCAGCTGAGCATTTATCGTATCGACAGAAACCCGTCGCTTGCCACTTTCCGCACCGAATGAATCCCGCCAGTCGTGAAGCTGCGAGCGCAGTGAATCCATCGCGGCTTCGGAGGCACGGTTGTTGTCGATCGCCTCTTGCGCGCGGCTAACCACACGCTGCCACTCTTCATAGTCAGGTGGCGTACCCTGCGCAAAAGCAGCCGTCACCGACAGTGTGAATATCACCGCAACCGCTGCGGCCAGACGCATCATGGCTGTCATAAAGCCCCTCGCGTATCAGACGTCCTCAAAGACGCCCGGAATACTAGACGGTCCATTCTCGCCCAGCCATTCCGGCGTTGGCAATCCCTTTTCCCGCAAGAAGGTCGGATTGAACAGTTTGGACTGATATCGGGTACCGTAATCGCACAGGATCGTCACGATGGTGTTGCCCGGCCCCATTTGCTTGGCCATGCGCACCGCACCCGCCACATTGATGCCGGATGATCCGCCAAGGCACAAACCTTCTTCTTCAAGAAGATCAAACACATAAGGCAGTGCTTCCTCGTCCGAAATCTGGAAATTCATGTCAGGCGTGAACCCTTCCAAATTGGCAGTGATGCGGCCCTGACCAATGCCTTCGGTGATCGATCCGCCTTCGGATTTCAGCTCACCGTTTTCGTAAAAGTTATAAAGCGCCGCGCCCATCGGATCCGCGAGACCGATCTTTACGCCCTTAGGCTGCAAGGCCTCGGCCACACCGGCCAACGTGCCGCCGGAACCCACCGCACAGGTGAAACCGTCCACCTTGCCACCGGTCTGTTCCCAGATCTCGGGGCCGGTGGTTTCCACATGCGCCTGCCGGTTGGCCACATTATCAAACTGGTTGGCCCAGATCGCCCCATTGGGTTCGGTCTTGGCCAGTTCCGCCGCGAGGCGGCCCGAATAGCGCACATAGTTGTTGGGGTTGCGATAAGGCGCAGCCGGAACCTGAACCAGCTCAGCCCCTGCAAGACGCAGCATGTCTTTCTTTTCCTGGCTTTGCGTTTCAGGAATCACAATTACGGTCTTGAACCCCATCGACGCGCCAACCAGCGCCAGACCAATGCCGGTGTTACCCGCAGTGCCTTCGACGATGGTGCCACCGGGTTTCAGATCCCCCCGCGCAATCGCGTCCTTGATGATGTAAAGCGCCGCACGATCCTTGACCGACTGGCCCGGGTTCATGAACTCGGCTTTGCCGAAAATGTCACAACCCGTCGCTTCACTCACCTTATTGAGCCGGATCAGAGGGGTATTGCCAATCGCTTGGGCCAGATCACGCGCAATGTGCATCTCGGGTCGTCCTTTTCTTGTGTTCGCTTTTCTGTGTAGGCAAGCGCACCGGCAAACTCAAGCGGCAGCGCGCACACGCTCTCGGTGACGTGAAAGCCAAAGCAAAGCCAAAATCAGCGGCGCATTGTCCAACGCCTGACGGTCCACCAGACCCATCACCTCCTCAAAGGAGTAAAGATAGGACCGAATGTCCTCGGCCTCCACTTCAAGACCGGACACACCAACAACTTCATCCGGCAAATCCGCAACGCCAAGGTAGATGTGGAAATACTCGGTGCATCCGCCCGGAGAAGCATAGCATTTCCCTATGCTTTCCAGACGTTGCAAAGTAAGACCTGCTTCTTCTTGTGCCTCACGGTGCGCCGTCTGCACAGGTGTTTCCCCGCCATCCACACGCCCCGCAATTGGCTCCAACTGCCAGGGTTTGTCGTCGCCACGCGCGGTTGGGCCCAGTCGGAATTGCTCCACCAGCATCACCCGATCCCGCACAGGATCATAAGGCAGCACCAGCGCGGCATCCGTCCCCATGAAAACCGCGCGTTTCACGGTTTCAGACATGGTGCCGTCATACCGCCGAAAACTCAGCTCATATTCCTCCATGGAGAAAAAGTTCGCATATGGCCGCTCAAGCTTGCTCACCGTCACATCGCTCAAACTCAGCTGGCTCGGATTGTGCAAAATCTCCTGCGTGCCTGCGATCACCTTTGCGCTCGCCCGCGACTTGATGGTCGGCAACAGCTGGTCCACTTCAGCGCGGCTACGGCTGCCGAAATAACTCATTTCTTCCAGCGCCTTATGCACCGTGAACACCCCGTAAGCGGCCGCCCAGTCCGCGAGCGACCACAGGCCTTCCGGAACCCACGCCGCCGCCTCGCTGACGTAGACCTGCGCGTCCTCGATCCCCTGATCAGAGGTGACCTGCAATGGGATCAGCGCATAGTCATAGCCGCCTTCGTAAAAATCGAGCCTAGCCACGTCGGTTTCCGACAAACCACGCAGCAAAAGCCCGTCAGCATTGCCGTCACCTTTTGCCAGAAACGGAAAATCCTCTCCGCGCACGCCATGTACCAAATGCCCCGAAAGACGCGCCTGTGACATGTCAATCGCGTCCGCTTCCCGTCCCAGCACAACAGCCAAAAGAGGCACATGCCGAAGCGTGCCGTAGACAAACAGATTGGACATGAATTACCCCCAGCGCCGCCGCGCATAATCGGTCGAAACCCCGGACACCACGGCCCCGATCGCAAACATAACAAGGATCACCGGATGGGCCAGATACGACGCATACTCAAGTGAAATAGCAACAACTTGCTCAATGGCTTCAATAGGTTCGGTGTAATGCCGTTTCATTGCACGTTGCAGCATCTCATAGCCGCCAAACACCAGAAGTTCCACAAACACCAATACGACAACACCGGTGACTCCGTTGTTGATCGGCCCCGTACTGCGTGCCTTGGGTCCCATGATCACCCATCCAACGCACAGGCCGACGGCGGCCGCGACCAGAGTCATGGCGCCGGGATTAAACCCTTCGGGCAGCTGCGGTTTCACAAGTTCAGCCCCAAGCGCGCCAATAATGGCGAGACAAATTGCGGCAACCAGTTTGTTTGCGGTGGGCATCAGTTGGGTCTTGATATCGTAATTTGAGTCACGTCGCAGCTTCCACTGTGAAACGCCGCAGCACAAGAGGTCAGATAAAAATTCCACATCCGACGGAACCGAATGTCAAATCCCAGTGGCTGAATTTGGTCCCATCTGGCGTTAAACGTCTCAAACCAACGCCGCAAAGTCTGGCTGTAGCTCTCTCCAAACTCAATGGATCTCTCCACCACTAACCCGGCTCGCTCCACCTCACGGCGCAACGCCACAGGGCTTGGCAACATGCCCCCGGGAAAGATGTATTTCTGAATAAAATCAACATCTTTGCGATAAGAATCAAAGCGTTTGTTCGCAATTGTGATGATTTGCAATGTGGCGTTCCCACCGGGCTTCAACCGCTCCCGAACCGTATCAAAATAAACCGGCCAAAACTTTTCGCCCACAGCCTCGAACATCTCGATACTGGCGATCCCGTCATATGTTGCGGTTTCGTCACGATAGTCCTGCAATTTGAATTCAACCAGATCCGAAATTCCCGCCTTTTCAATGCGTTCCTGCGCAAACTTCAATTGCTCCTCAGAAATCGTCAGCCCGGTCACCCGCAAGCCACGTTCCTTGGCGGCATATTCCGCAAACCCTCCCCAGCCACAACCGATCTCTAAAACATGGTCGCCAGGTTGAACCCCCATCTGATCCACCATCGAGGCATATTTGGCCGTCTGCGCGGCCTCCATACTTTCTTGACCACTGTCAAAGATTGCCGAGGAATAGGTCATGGTTTCGTCCAACCACAATCCGTAAAATTCATTCCCTAAATCATAGTGATACGAGATGTTCTTCTTTGCTTGTGCGCGGGAATTGCGGTTCATCCAGTGGCGCATCCGCTCATAGATGCGCACAAATGCCATTCCCGGAAATCCATCATAGACATCATCGTTGTCAGACCGCAAAAAGTCGCAGAAAGCCTGCAGATCGGGTGTGCTCCACCAGCCATCAAGATAAGCTTCGCAAAACCCAAGCTCACCTTCGCGCATCAACCGCGCAAATGTGTCGCCGTTGTGCACATGCATTTCACACACCGGTCCGGGTAGTGCTCCCTCCGCCCGGAAAATACGTCCATCTGACATAACAAAATCAATGCACCCCTTGTTTGCGTTTTTGGCGATATCAAAAACCGCTGCAAAATACCGTGGCAGGTCGCTCTCATCCTTTGTCGTTGTCAGGACCATCCAAATCTCCCTGTGGTTGGCGTCGTGGGAGACAGGCTAGGCGCTCAAAAGCCTTCTGGGCAAGAAATTATTGCAATTTACGGCTCAAACACGCGGCAAGTGCTGTTGGTCAGCAGAGCTGCAGTCCCAAAAAATCATGGGACATAGATGAATAGCGACGCGCAAGACTTTAAAATTAAACAAAAAGCACATAAAAAGAACCGCGAAGCTTTCGCGGCCTTCTCAGAGTTGCATCACAGAACCGCGTCCAAACTTTCCATGAGCTTCTCGACTTCCGCCTCGGTGGTGTAATGCACAAAACTCAGTCGCAGCACGCCTTTGTTCATGTCCACACCACAGGCATTCAAAGCGCGCACCGCATAGAAATCACCGCCGCCAGCCATGATCCCGCGATCCGCTAGTTGTGTTGCCAAAGCCGCCCCGGGGACATTCGCCGCCAACGCCACCGTTGGTGCGCGGTCCTCGGCCTCCGCTGGACCGATCAGCCGAACGGAATTGCGTGCGGACACATAGTCGAGCAGTGGCTGTAGCAATTTGACTTCGCGCGCCCGCATTAGATCGTGCACCGCCACACCGGTGGCAGTCGGCGTCGCGCCAATCACCCCGTGATGCGCCGCCAATGCTTCGAAATAGTCGACCATGCCGGCGCATGCCGCCACTTGCGCGTGATCCGGTCCGGCTGGTGTGAACCGCTTATAAAGGCTGTCAGCATTGAAATAATGCCCTTGGTTTGGCAACAGCCGTGCAAGGCTTTCGCGCATCACCATGATACCCTGATGCGGCCCGTATGTTTTGTAGCTTGAAAACAGATAGATATCCGCGCCCAACGCGCCGACATCCGGCAAACCGTGCGGCGCATAACTGACTCCGTCCACGCAGACAAATGCGCCCGCCGCATGGCACAACGCGGTGATTTTAGCCACCGGATTGATCTCACCCACGACGTTGGAACAATGTGGAAAACACACCAAACGCACGCGATCATCCAGCAAATCGTTAAGCTTTTCAGGATCCAAATGACCGGTGTCCGGATCAATCTGCCACTCGCGTACTTCAATGCCGTCTTCGGCCAACCGACGCCAAGGCCCTGAATTGGCCTCGTGGTCCTGATTGGTCACGATGATCGCGTCGCCCGGATCCATCCACTGACGGAAAGCCTGCGCCAAGACATACGTGTTTTGCGTGGACGAAGGCCCAAAGGATATTTCGTCGCTCTCGACCCCTAAAAACCCAGCCAGACGCAGACGCGCCTCGTCCATCTCCGCACCGCCGAGTTCACTGGCACGGTAGGGCGCATAAGGCTGCACTTTGCGTTCGCGGTAAAACCGCGTCAGCCGGTCAATCACCGGCGCGCAGGTATAGCTGCCACCGGCATTCTCAAAAAACGCCTGACCTTGCAATGTCTCCTCGGCAAACGCCGGAAACTGCGCCCGTACAAAATCAATATCCAGCATTGCTCACCTCTTTCTGTTTGGGCGCAGCAAACCGCCGCACCCGGCGAAGGTCAAGACCGCTCGCAGCGCAGTTATGTCCGGTCACGCCAGTGCGGCGCGGATTTTGTCGGCTTGTTCTTTCAACACACCAAAATCCGCCATGGTTCCGGGGGGACGCAACTTAAGATCCGCATGGCGCGGCAGCACGTGATAATGCAGGTGAAACACCTCTTGGCCACCGGCCGTTTCGTTGAACTGTTGCACCGTCACACCTTCGGCACCAAAGGCTTGCATCACCGCACGGCCCATCTTTTGTGTGGTGACCAAACACGCCGTTAACTGCGCTGGCGTCGCGTCCAGCATATTGCGACATGCTGTTTTGGGGATCACCAGGCAATGACCGTCTGCTCGCGGCATAATGTCCATGAAAACAAAGGTGTCCTCATCTTCATAAAGCTTTTCACAAGGGATTTCCCCGCGCAGGATTTTTGCGAAAATGTTGTCGTTGTCATAGCTCATGGGCATCTGCCTCCGTCAAAATGCAAAAGCGGGCAAGTTTCCTCACCCGCTGTTGCCGTGATTTGTTGCGCTCTTAGGCGTTGACGTCAACCACAACGCGGCCCTGAACCTGACCTTGCAGAATGTCTGCACCCAATTGCGGCAGATCGCTTAGCGTCGCGGGTTTCACCATGGCTTCCAACTTGTCCATCGGCAGGTCTTTGGCAACCCGCTCCCAGGCGCGCAGACGGTTGTCATAAGGCTGCATCACACTGTCGATCCCCAAGAGATTCACACCGCGCAGCAGGAACGGAATGACAGTCGCAGGCAAGCCCGCACCACCTGCAAGGCCAACGGCCGCAACGGAGCCGCCGTATTTCATCTGACCCAACACCCGTGCCAACATCGCGCCACCAACGGCATCCACACACCCGGCCCAAGTCTCGGCCTCAAGTGGACGTTTCACCGTCTCGTTGATCTCTTCGCGAGCCACGACCTGTGTCGCGCCCAATGATTTCAGATACTCAGCACTTTCCGGC
This sequence comes from Shimia sp. SK013, assembly GCF_001292625.1. Classification (GTDB taxonomy): domain Bacteria; phylum Pseudomonadota; class Alphaproteobacteria; order Rhodobacterales; family Rhodobacteraceae; genus Shimia. The sequence goes on along the minus strand of NZ_LAJH01000009.1, from coordinate 237,214 downwards.
CGTCCGGTCACACCGGCAACCTCGTAGCCACGGTTGGCCAAAATCGCCACCGCCACCGAACCAACACCACCCGCAGCACCGGTCACCAGAACCGGCCCCTGATCCGGCGTCAGGCCGTGATCCTCAAGCGCCATTACCGACAACATTGAGGTAAAGCCCGCGGTGCCCACGGCCATCGCTTGCGCAGGTGTCAAACCCACAGGCAGTGGCACCAGCCAATCAGCTTTAACCCGCGCCTTCTGCGCATAGCCGCCCCAATGCATTTCACCGACGCGCCAACCGGTCAGCACAACTTTATCACCCGGCTTGTAGCGGTCGTCATTTGACGCTTCTACCGTGCCGGCAAAGTCGATCCCCGGAATATGTGGATAGTTGCGCACCAAGCCGCCGCCTTTGGGCGACAGGCACAGACCGTCTTTGTAGTTCACCGTCGAATATTCGACCGCCACGGTCACATCCCCATCCGGCAACGCGCTTTCGTCGATCTCCTTGATCACCGCGCTCGCCAGACCCTCGTCGTTCTGTTCCATCATCAGTGCTTTGAACATTTCATCTCTCCTTTGCGCCGACGGTCAGACCCATCAGCCTCATCTTGCATTATTTGTATGCGACAGAGGCCCTGCCCCCTGCAGCGTTCTCTATTGCCAAAAGGCTTCATAAACCGTCGCCGGACGCACCCCGTCCGGTGTCACCACATCAACTTCAGTGCCGCTGTTCCAATGCGTCATGCGGATCATGCCGATCGACACATTGGTGTTGAAATCAGGTGACCAGGCGCTGCTGCTGATATTGCCCACGTGTTGTTCGCCATCCATCACCGGCCACAGCTGGCCACACGGCGGAACTGGCGCGCCGTGAATTTCAACCGGCCGAATTTGACGCACAGGCCCTTCTTGCGCCACCCGCAACAAGGCATCACGTCCGACACAGCCAATTGCTGTGTTGGTGTTACAGAACCGCCCGAGCCCGCATTCGTGCGGCGTATTGTCGTCGGTCATATCGTTGCCATAGCTCAGCAATCCGCCCTCAATGCGTTCAATCAGGTTCGGACAGCCCGCATGCGCATCCAGATCTTTGCCCGCTTCCATAAGGGCGTTCCACAGCGGCATACCGATGTCACTTCCCTCAACGTAAATCTCAAATCCGCCTTGCTTGGAATATCCTGATCGCGCCACCACCAGACTGCGCCCCTGAAAATCAAACCAGCCGAACCGGAAAAACCGCACGCTGCGAATTTTTTCACCAAACACCCGCACCATCAATTCTTCTGCCTTCGGCCCTTGAACTGCAAGCGGGCTAACGTCCGGTTCATCCACAAGCACGTCAAGGCGATACCCATAGGCGATGCCTTTGACCCAAAACAACAAATCGCTGTCGGCAATCGAGATCCACCAGCGGTCTTCGGCCAGTTTCACCGCCACCGGATCGTTCAACATGCCGCCGGTTTCATCGACAATCGGCACATAATAACACTGTCCGGGCAGCATCCCGCGCAAGTCACGCGGTGTCAGCATCTGCATCAACCGGCTTGCATCCGGTCCGCGTACTTCGACTTGGCGCTCGACGGAAACGTCCCAAATCTGAACCGCCTCTTTCAGATGCCGATAGTCTTCTTCAACCGACCGGAACACGGTTGGCAAAAGCATACGATTATAGGTCGTGTAGGCTTTGACGCCTGCGGCCTCAACACCAACAGAAAACGGTGTCCGGCGCAGCCGCCGCGATGGAGAAATCAGTGCCATGAAGTGTCCTCCGGCATCAAAACAAGATCGGTATCACCCGGAGTCCGCCCAAAGCTTGTCAGCAATGCATGGATTTGCCCGCGATGATGGGTTTGGTGGTTAAACAGATGTACAGCGCACAGCCCCACAGGTTTGTGCATGTCTTTGTCCAGCATTTGCGCATACCACTGCAATTCACCACTTAAGCTTTCGGGGGTAACGCATTCCGCCCATTGCAAAATTCGCTGATCCATGCGCTGACGTTCCTGCGCCCAGATTGCAAATGTCGCGCAAAGATCCACATGATCTTTCGCGGCAACCGCAGGTCCATCACCTCCGTCAAACCGGCTCATCCACAGGGTATCGCCCCACAGAATGTGATTGAGCGTCGCCATGACCGAGCCGAAGAACGCACCACGATCGGCCCGCAAATTCGCCTCGGTCAGCTTTTCACACGCCGCCCGCAGCTGTCCGTTCTGCCACGCGTTATACTGCGCCATCACCAGACAATATTCAGGCGTCGCCATCATCAGCGGGGACCGTGCCAGTCGATCTGACAGATTTCGGCGGACCGACCGTCAAAATCCCACACCCGACCAAAGGCGCGCACCCGCCCCTTTGAGGCCGTCGCCACAGTGATATCCGGACCCATCCAGTATTTGGTATTGGAGATCACGATCTCCTCATCCGCATCTTTGCCTTCCACAGGGAAAACAACGCCATCGATTTTGCGACCCACAGTGATATGGCGCGTCTTGCCGTCGGTGTCATATCTGACTGGCTGACGCTCAACGCCAATGATTTCGCCAACCAGCACGCTAAACAGCCCGGTTGTGCCTTTGGCTTTTCCTGAGAAAATATCGATCAGCGCATTATACGCCGCGTCGCTGGCACGCTCGTCAATGAACAACGCAACTTTCCAGTTACCTCGGCTCATCATGCCGGGAATCTCGATCAACAGACCGATGTTCAGCCCCGACAAATCCACGTCACCGTATTGTCCTTCGTCGATGCGCACACCGCCCCAGGTCTGACAGTGACCTTCGGTTGGCGGGTGCAAACCAAGGCTGACAACGCACGGACAGAACACCGTACAGTTACAGTTCAGGATAAGTTCGCCCTTGATGGTCCAAGGGATTGTACCCAAACCGGATTTTGCCGCCGCCGGATGGCGGTTGTCGATCTTAGCGGGCGCTGTAGTGCGATCCGATGCCATGTTCAGTCCTCCTCAAAGTGTTCCGTTTACAGGGCGCCCACGGCGACCAAAGCCGCCAACGCCAAAAGCGCCGCGCCCAAGGGCCGTGTCACCCACCGCCCGATGTCGGGCAATTTCTCAAAAACCATGATCAGCGTGGCCAGCCCCATAAAGGCGAGGTTCATCACGCCGCCTACAAACGCCAACAACATCAGCGCCCAGCAGCAGCCTAAACAGGTCAACCCAAGCCGCAAACCGTTCCTCCACGCGCCCTCATCCCAGTGCTGCATGAAAAACGTCATCGGCATGCGGCATTTGCTCAGGCAGGCTTCTTTCAGTGTCGAGAACTGATAAATCCCCGCCACTGCGAGCAGCCCCGCTGACAGAAGATTTGACCGGCTTTCCCCCAACGCGCCCAACAATCCGCCCTGAAACAGCGCCATCTGAACCGCTGTGGCCGCCACCGAAAACCCGATCCAAACCACAAAATAACCTGCCACCTGCAGACCGAAGTTTGCCCCAGGCGCTTGCCGCGCTAGATCATCATAAGTGGCAAACGCGGGCAAAGCCGTCGGCGCCATCATCGCCGCGCTCATCACGACCCACATCAACAGCACGCGGGCAAATCCTGCGGCGTCCGGCGTGATCGTGCACAGGCTTGTCCAAAAGTCCGCGCCATAGACCGCATTCAACTGCCGCATCTCGGCAGGAACAGCCATAATGAACAACACAACCCACGCCACAATGATGCCGCCAAACAGCGTCAACCAATGCCAACCGGTCATGGAACGGATGCGATCTGCGACCATCCCGGCGATCCTCCCTTGCCGCGACTCACGTTATGCGATTTAAAATGTCAGACAATTAAACACTCCGCAAATACTAAATGTCAGACAAATGAAAATAGACCCAAAAAGCTCCGCCGACCTGTCGGCTCAAATCGCCAAAGCAATCCGTGACGCCATCGTCGGCGGCGAGATGATTGTTGACGAACGCCTGCCGTCCGAAACCGAGCTTTGCGACCAATTCGATGTCTCACGCTCCACTGTGCGCGAGGCCCTGAAACGTCTGGCCGCGCAAAACCTGATCCGCACCCAGCGCGGCGCCACCGGTGGCGCGTTTGTGCGCCGGCTCAGCTATGATGAGGCGCAGGCCCAGCACGTCACCACATCGACCCTGCTGCTGTCGATGAACGCGGTCGATTTTGAAACCGCCTGCGAGGCCCGCTTCGCCCTTGAACGTGCTTGCGCCCCGCTTTCTGCCGAACGCCGCACGCCGGACAACCTCGCCACAATGCGCGCGGAAATTCACCGCCAGGGTCAGCCGGGTTTGTCCGACGAACGGTTTTGTGATTCCGACGTCGCATTTCACCGAGCGCTTGTCGACGGAGCGGGCAATCCGGTTTTGTCTTATCAACTCGCCGGTGCGGTCGAGGCCATGCAGCCCCTGATGAATATGATCACTTTCACGCAGCGAAATCGTGATCAAATCATCAATCTCCACACCCAAATCGCGGACGCACTTGAGGCACAGAATGGCGTCAGGGCCGACACGGCACTTGCGGAATTGTCGGACTACACCCTGACACTGGGCCGTCAGGCCATGGAGGCCCGCGCCAACCGCGCCAAGTAGTAACCGCTGTGCCCGCTCAGGCGCGGCGATCTCGTCGCCGCTCACGTCCCGCGCTCACGCATATGTGCATCTCGGTACCCGATATGCTGTGGCATGATGGGATAACCCGTTCAAAGGAGCATATGATGCACGCACCTTTTTATAACCGCCGCTCATTCTTGCGCTCTGCCGGGCTGACAACCTTGGCGATTTCCGCGGGATTGGCCTCCCCGGTGACAGCGCAAACCTTCAAGCCAACCAAAACCATGCGGGGCGGTGCCAACAACTATCAACCCAATGCGCCGTTTCGCGACGCGCTTGGAGAGGGCTTCCACATCAGTGGCAAAGTTCGCCTTGCCGGCAAAGGCCAGCCCATCGGTAACGCGCGCATTCAGATTTGGGCCGCCACAACCATCGGCGGCGAGCGCGAACCGCGCAATCACGGCTCGGTGCTGACGCAGGCGGATGGATCCTATCATTTGGAAATGCACCAGATCGTTCCTAATTTCGGTCAACCACATGCGCATCTCGCTTATGATGACCCCCACTTCGAAACCGTGTTTCTGCGCCCTGTGATGCCAAGCGCCAAAGACACCTCCCTGAACGTCGACTTTGTCCTGACACCGGCGTAACCTGCCGTACATGGCGCAAACGGAAACAAAGCGAACACGCCGCTCAAACACCAGTTCCATTGTGATTTGGAGCGGGCTTATTCTCGCCTTGGCGACCCCGCTGATCGTTGCCAGCTTCAACCCCTATCTCGCCTATCGAAATCCCGCCTACATCGCAGCCGGTTTCGCGGGCATCTTGGCATTGTTGCTGCTCATCTTGCAGCCACTCCTCGCAGGCGGCCTCCTGCCAAACGTGCCCCCGCGCACAGCGCGCCTTTGGCACCGCGCCACCGGTAGCCTGATAATTGTGGCCGTTGTCGTGCATGTCGCCGGCCTATTTGTGACCAGCCCGCCGGACACGCTTGATGCATTGTTGCTGGTCTCCCCGACGCCCTTCTCACTCTATGGTGTGGTGGCACTCTGGGGCGTCATCCTAACCGGGCTACTGGTCACACTTCGCCGCAAATTGCCGCTGCGCTATTTGCCTTGGGCTATCCTGCACAACACTCTGGCTTTCTTGATTGTGATGGCGACCGTTGTTCATGCGCTCCTTATAGACGGCACGATGGGACCGCTTACAAAGTGGCTGGCCTGCCTCGTGGTTGTGTTGCTGACCACTTGGGTTTTGTACGACATCCGCATCCGACGGAAAAGGGCGCCCTCAAGCGGCTGAATACGCTGATCGGGTGCACGCCAAATGCACTCCCGCAATACCCACGCAATACCGACGCGTTGCAGACAGGCCTTTTTGGGCCTTTTCTACAAACCCTTGCGACTCGCGCGCGGCACGCTTATCTAAAGGATGTCTCTTCGGGGACTATGGACATAAACGCGCTTGCAATAAACGGATCGGACCCGGGGGCGGTACCCGGCGTCTCCACCAAACATCCTTCATTTGGGGATCATGGGGACGAAATAGGATCGACGGACGTCTAAAGAAGTTAGCTTTGTTTCGGCTGTCTGCCACCGTTATCGGCGAAACTTGTACAATTGCAAATGACAATCGTGCTCCGGCAATGGCAGTTGCAGCGTAAGCTGTAAATGTCGCCGAAACTAACTCCTTGGGTTTAGCGACCTAAGGCGGGGTTCGCAGGCACCTGGCAACAGAAGCCTGCACTTTCCTACACATCCGGTAACCTTTCGCTAACCAATTTGGGTTACTTCTTGACTTGGGGGCTTAGGGTAAAAGCCAATGAACAAAAAATCTATTCTCACCAACTGGTATCAACGCGTTTGGGTCGAATTTGATCTGACAGCCATTGACGAGTATCTCGCGCCCGACACTGAGGCAGAGGGCCTTCTGCCCGAGTTCTCGGTCGATGCTAAGGACTTTCGCGCGCTTGTTCCGATGTGTTTGGCCTTGGTCGAAAACTTGGAAGTAAGCGTCGACAAAGTCTTGGAAGACGGCGATTGGGCGGCTGCATTGATTTCAATGCGGGCAATTAGTCCCACGACAAGCCAGCCTGTGATGGTAACAGGGCAGCTATTTGCGCGCTTTAAAGAAGATAAGATCGTCGAAGCCTACAACGGGCTCGATACCATGTCTTTCTTTACGCAGTTGGGCTTGTTGCCAGAGCAATCCCTGGAATTCTGCTTGTCGGGGCAAAAGGTTGCCTAACGCAAAGGTATAGCTTGCTTTTTGGGGCGGCACGGTTAGCAAAGACACGTGCAACATCAAACGCCCCGATCCGAGCTTTTCCGCACCTTTGGGCGCATTGGGCTGTTGTCGTTTGGCGGTCCCGCCGCGCAAATCAGTTTGATGCACCAAAGCCTTGTTGAAGACAAAGGCTGGCTCAAGGAAAAGGACTTCCTCGGCGCACTGTCGTTTTGCATGTTGTTACCCGGACCGGAGGCCATGCAACTGGCCACTTTCTGTGGCTGGAAGCTGCGCGGAACTATTGGCGGTCTAATCGCGGGATTGTTGTTTTTCCTGCCCGGCGCTCTCGTTATTTTTTCCTTGGTTGCAGTCTATGCCGCGTTCGGAGACACCCCACTTATCAGCGCAGCGTTTTTGGGCGTCAAAGCAGCAGTGGTCGCCATAGTTTTGCAAGCTTTGATGCGTCTTGGCGCAAAAATGCTCACAACATGGCCAAACCGCTTGGTCGCGATGGCCAGCCTCGTTGCACTGTATACCGGGCTTTTGCCTTTCCCTGCGGTGATGGCCCTCGCGGCAATCGTCGGTTTGGCCTTCGGCGCCACATCCGAACCAACCCCAAGCCTCGCGCCATCACACCCAAACATCGCCCACACAGGCCGCACCATTTTGATCTGGGGTGCACTTTGGCTCATTCCTATTGCTGTTCTTTTCACGCTCGACGCGCCATTCCTGCAAGATGTCGCTCTGTTTTTCTCGCGCCTCGCTGTCGTGACTTTTGGCGGCGCCTACGCCGTACTGACCTATATGGTACAGACGGTGGTACAAGACTTCGGCTGGCTTACTACCGATCAAATGATGGACGCATTGGGCCTTGCTGAAACAACACCCGGCCCATTGATCCTTGTCACTCAGTTCGTCGCGACCCTTGCGGGAACACAATTCGGCGGACTCGGATTGGGAATTGCAGCGGGTTTGACGGCCCTCTGGTGCACGTTCACCCCCCTGTTTTTTATGGATTTTTGCAGGCGCCCCGCATGTCGATCGTATTCTTGCGGCCCCAAGATTAAACGCTGCACTGACCTATATTTCCGCGGCTGTTGTCGGCGTCATCGCCAACCTTGGCATCTGGTTCACGATCAATTTGGTTTTTGCGGAAACAGTCCAAACACAGGTCGGTCTGCTTCCTGATCTTTCTTCTATCGATGTCACTGCCGCGGCGTTAACAACGCTTGCCACAGGCTTGATGCTTGGTCTGCGTGTTTCACTTTTGACCACTCTGGGTCTCTGCGCTCTGGCGGCCATTATTGCCAGCCTCGCAGGCGGCGCGCTGTAAAGTCACAAGCCCAAGCGCTAAAATTCGCGCAGTCGTCTTTTGTTTCGCGCCGAATCTACTATGCTGACATCACGTCACTCAAAGAGAAGAGCCATGTCCCGCACCATCGATTATGGAAACCTCATGCACCGCGCCATGCGGTCGCTTATTCAAGATGTGCTCACTGATGTTCAATCCGATGGCCTGCCGGGCGAACACCACTTCTTTATCACCTTTGATACACAGCACCCAGACGTGGACATCGCGCCTTGGCTGATGGATCGTTACCCCGGTGAAATGACCGTTGTTATGCAGCATTGGTATGACAACCTCACCGTTACGGACGAAGGCTTCGGCGTCACGTTGAATTTCGGCGACAATCCGGAACCGCTGTATATCCCGTATGATTCCATCGAAACATTCGTTGACCCTTCGGTCGAGTTTGGCTTGCGCTTTGAAACGCAAGACGACGAAGACGAGGACCACGAACTGCAGGATGAAATCGAAGACGATATCGAAATCGAGGATGTGCCCGAAGAACCGCGCAAAGATGCCGAAGTTGTGTCTCTGGATAGCTTCCGCAAGTAACAGGCAGCCTTAAGTGCCACCCAAACCGTCGTCTTCGCCGCAAATTCTTTTGCGCCGTGCGCGGATTTCCTGTGCCACAAAATCTACAAACCGCCGCACCCGCATGGTTTTGCGCAACTCTCCATGCATCAAAAGCCAAATCCACCGGTTCAACTCAATCTCCGTCCCCGGCAGTTGCACAAAATCGGAATCACCATAGACACAGGACGCTGGCAAATAGCCAAACCCCATCCCGGCCCGGATCATTTCCTTTTGCATCACGACCTCGCGCGCCACATGCCGCGCGTTTGCTTTGCTATACAGGGTGCGGGCACTCCAACGTTGCACATCATCCGTATCGGTCCATGCCACCCAATCAAGCCCCTGCCCGTCCGGACCAGCGCGCGAGACTTTTTCTGCCAAATACGCGCGACTGCAATAGATCCCGATCGCTGTCTGCGCCAGTTTTCTCCCGACCACATCATCAGTCACATCATAGGCGACGCGGATCGACACATCCGCTTCAAAACGGTTGAGGTCCTCAAACTTGTTGGTCACCGAAATGTCCAACGTAATATCCGGATAGGTATCTGAAAACGCGCCAAAAATCTCCGGCAAGAAATCAAAAGCCAAGATCGGCGGCACGGACACTTTCACGATCCCAACAGCCTCCTGATCAAGGCCCAAAACCCGCGCCTTCGCGCCGTTCATGGCATCTTCTGCCGTTTCGGCGAGCGGCAACAAGCTTTCTCCGGCAAGCGTCAATGTCATACCGCCGCGCGTTCGATCAAACAGCCGAACACCATAGCTTTGCTCAAGTGCTTTGACATGGCGATCAACCGTCGCATGAGTGGCGCCAAGCGACAACGCCGCCGCTCTCAGGCTGCCATTGCGCGCAATCGCAAGAAAATACGGCATTGCTGACCAGTCCATCACGTGCGTCCTTGTCTTAAAAACTAACCACAACGTCTCAATTTCAACGGTTCCGGTTCAAAATATAGCCACTTACTTGTTCTTAACAACAGGAGGAGACACCAACATGCCCGAAGTCACGGTTCACACCACCATAAACGCACCAGTCGAGGACGTCTGGACCGCTTGGGATGACTATGCCCACATCGAAAAATTCAACCCTAACCTCAGCCGCTCATTTCTACTGGACGGCAGCCATAACACCGGACTGGGCGCCGAGCGTCAGTGCACTATGACGGACGGCAAGAATTTCATTCAGGAACGCATCGTTGACTACCAACCCAACCGCCGCATGAAAGTTGAAATCTTTGACGGAACCTTCCCGCTCAAGGAAAACTTCGCCACCATCGACATGCGCCAAACTGGTCCAAACAAGACCGAGCTTCATTTCAAAATGGAGTTTGTACCAAAATATGGCCTGCTTGGTCGGTTGATGGTGCCCATGATGAAGCCACAGTTTCGCAAACTTCTTGGGTCGCTGATTGACGCCAACAAGGCCTATATCGAACGTGGCGAAGTGGTCGCGCGCGCCGCGTAACCGACAAATTGCGGGGCTGCGACCATTCGCAGCCCCGCAATACGCCGTTTGTTAGCGGTATCCCACGGTATACAGCATTGATATTCTGGCCGCTTCCGCTAGAAAGCCGATGAACGTAACACCGGAGGTCATGATGGCAGATACCCGCACCGAAACCGACAGCTTTGGCCCGCTTGAGGTTCCATCCGACAAGTATTGGGGCGCACAGACGCAGCGCTCGATCATGAACTTCCCGATTGGCTGGGAAAAACAACCCGTCGCCATCGTGCGTGCGCTGGGCGTGATCAAACAGGCCTGCGCCATGCAAAACAAGGCCACTGGCAGCATAGACGCGACCATTGCGGACGCTGTCATTCAGGCCGCTTCCGAAGTTGTCGCCGGCAAATTTGACGACAACTTTCCATTGGTCGTGTGGCAGACAGGCTCAGGCACCCAATCCAACATGAACTCCAACGAGGTCATCGCCAACCGCGCGATCGAAATCCTTGGTGGTGTGATTGGCACAAAAGATCCCGTGCACCCCAACGACCACTGCAACATGGGGCAGTCGTCCAACGACACTTTCCCAACAGCGATGCACATCGGCGCCGCCATGATGGTACGTGACACCCTCCTGCCCGGCCTGACAAAGCTGGCCGAGGGTCTTGAAGCCAAATCGGATGAATTCAAAGACATCATCAAAATCGGCCGCACGCACACCCAAGACGCCACGCCACTGACATTGGGTCAGGAATTTGGCGGCTACGCTCACCAGATCCGCCAAGGCATCGCCCGCATCAACGCGGCCCTGCCCGGCATCTATGAACTGGCACAAGGCGGCACCGCGGTTGGCACGGGCCTGAACACCCAAAACGGTTGGGGCGAAGCTGTTGCGGCCCATATGGCAGAAATCACCGGCCTGCCCTTTGTGACCGCCCCCAACAAGTTCGAAGCGCTCGCCGCACACGACGCCATGGTCTTTATGTCCGGCGCTTTGGCCACTGTGGCCGGCTCGATGTATAAAATCGCCAACGACATCCGTTTCCTGGGTTCCGGTCCTCGCTCAGGTCTGGGCGAACTGATCCTGCCGGAAAATGAACCGGGTTCCTCGATCATGCCGGGCAAAGTGAACCCGACACAGGCCGAGGCCATGACGCAGGTTGCAGCTCACGTAATGGGCAACAACGCCGCTATGACGTTTGCTGGCAGCCAAGGTCACTTTGAACTCAACGTCTACAACCCGATGATGTCCTACAACCTACTGCAATCCATGCAGTTGTTGGGCGATGTTGCGGACAGCTTCACCACACGTATGCTCAATGGTATTCAAGCCAACGAGCCGCGCATCGACAAGCTGATGAAAGAAAGCCTGATGCTTGTTACCGCGTTGGCACCGACAATTGGCTACGACAATGCCACCAAGGTGGCCAAGACGGCGCACAAGAACGGCACAACGCTCAAAGAAGAGGCGGTCGCGCTGGGCTTTGTCGACGAAGCCACCTTTGACGCGGTTGTGCGCCCTGAACAAATGATCGGCCCCAAAGACTGATTTTATCGGCGGATCAAAAACTTAATGTGGCCTCCGGTTTTCCGGGGGCCATTTTTTTTCATAATATCTGCGACGGAAACCAGCGCTTTGAACGTGTCATATTCACACGCAAAGGAGATAACCGTGCAACGCTTCATTTCTCCCTACTATCTTTGGGTCATCCTCGCCCTGCCCGCAGCCATGATGACCAACCAGCTTGTGACTTCACCGGATCCCCGGATCGCTCATATTCTCCTGCATCCCAGCGGAGAGTTTGCCGCGCGATTTTTGATCATTGCGATGCTGGCGACCCCGCTTACCATGCTGTTCAAAGGCTGGCGTGGCCCGATCTGGCTCAAGAAAAACCGCCGCTATTTCGGGGTGGCATCTTTTGCATATGCTGCGTTGCATACCGTGCTTTATGTTGTCGATCTTGCCACGATTGACCGCATTGTCGCGGATTTACCCAAGTTTTGGATCTGGACCGGCTGGCTGGCTTTCGCGATCTTTATTCCACTTGTTGTCACCTCTAGCGACTATTTTGTGCGACGTATGGGGCCCGGCTGGAAGTCCTTGCAACGATGGACTTATCCCGCCGCGATTTTGACCTTTTTGCATTGGGTCGCTTTGCACAATTGGGAAACGCCAGCCGCCGCTCTTGTGCACTTTACGCCACTGGCCGCCCTAACGATATTCCGGCTGTGGGATTCTCAAAACCGACGCCGCAAACGGCGCTTATCGACACACGCCTAAAAGCGCGCAGCGTGGGCCTTGGCGCCCGCGCGCTCCCGGTTTAGGGTCGGGTCCATGAGCAATGTAACCAACCTCAATCAGTTCCGCAAAACCAAGGCAAAAGTGGCCCGAAAATCGCAGGCGGATGAGAACGCAGCAAAATTTGGGCGATCCAAAGCGCAAAAAAACTCTGAGCAGACCCGTCAGGAAAAATTGTCGCGCAATTTAGACGGCAAGGAAAAAGAATGACCCGACCGGTCAAACGCTCTCTTACCCTGCGCGGTCACCGAACCAGCGTGTCGCTCGAAGATGACTTCTGGCGCGCATTTCGCGAGATTGCGGAGGAAAAAGAGCTGCCAATCAATGCTCTTGCTGCGGAAATTGATGCCCAACGCGATCTCCAAGCAGGCCTCGCCACCGCGATCCGCCTGTACGTTTTGAACCATTACCGGAACAAATCTGCACCTTCCTAATGGCCTTATTGATGGCCGCTGTCCTTAGATTGCTTCAGAAGCAACCAGACGAATCCGCTCAATCATCGCCCGCAATCCGTTAGAGCGTTGCGCGCTCAGATGCTCGTTCAAGCCCAATCGGGTCAATTCCGCGCGGGCATCTATCTTTTTCACGTCAGCCACAGGCACGCCATTGTAAAGCCTACGCAGCACCCCAATAAGCCCGCTTACGATCATTGCGTCGCTGGCGCCCTCAAAGGAAAACACACCCGCCTCAATAGTGGGATGCAACCACACCTGACTGGCGCAGCCATCCACTTTGGTGGCCGCAACCCGCAGCGCATCCTCAAGAGGGTCCATCATCTTGCCTTGATCAATCACATAGCGATAGCGATCTTCCCAATCCTCAAGGAACTCAAAATCCTCGACAATCTCTTCAAAGGCTTCGGTGGCCATATCCGCGGTCTCCTTTTTGACGTTACCGAGTTAATCTCGGAACACCAAAAGGTCCAGCCTTGCCAAACAGACTTTTCAACTGGCCCGTGATCGGGTAACCCATTGAAACAAAGAATGAGGCCCCTTCGATGCGCATTGCCCTTGCTGTTCTCCTGATGTCCACGCTCACTTTGACGGCGTGCCAATCCCGTCTCAATCCATTCAACTGGTTTGGCAACGACCAGGAGGTGCAGGTTGACGTTGACGAAACCGCCGTCAATCCTTTGGTGCCAAATTCAAAAGGCGGCAACTCCATCTTTGGGGAACGGCCCGAACCTGTGTATAGCGGCACTATCGTGGCACAGGTCAAGTCGGTTCAAGTCCACCGTGTTCCTGAGGGTGCGATGATCGAGGTGATTGGCATTTCAAGCATTCATGGCGCCCACACAGTCAAGCTTGACCCGCAAAATGGCGGCCTACCCGAACGCGGCGTTCTGACGTACAATCTCTTGGCGATACATCCTCAGGGCGGCTACACCGGTGGGCCAGAGCAGTCCCGTGAAATCTCAGTGGCGCATATTCTGACACCTGCCCAGCTCGAAGGTGTGCGCACCATTCGGGTTGTTGCAGCCACAAACGCGCGCGAAACTCGGCGCTGAGGTACTTCAAACAAAAGCCCTACCACCGCCGTTTTGCATTGATTCCGCAAATACCAAGCGTGCGTCTCTTAGTCTGTCCCAATGACGCTTCACATCAGCGGTGTAAAAAGGAGAGACTTGGTGCGGCGTAAAAACCCGCCAAGTTCAAACTGGCTCCAAAAACTACGACGACGGGCACAACCAGACGCGAACCTCAAAACAAAATGCAATCTACTATTTGATCTATGAAGCTTTCAGCAAGCCCCAAGTGATCCTCGATAAGAATGCTTTGGGAATTTGACAAACGAATAGATAGATCGCCGTTTTCTTCCTGGGTTACGCCGTTCGCTATCCAGTCCGCCACATCGGTAAAAGTTGCCAATACATCGAATTCGGTTAAATCTAACACATCATGGCCGGTGCCATATGTTCTGAAGTCCGTAATAGTATCGGAAAAGAATCCATTATCGGATCTAAAGACAAATGTATCCGCACCCGTCCCACCGGTGAGCTCATTAAAGCCACTGCCTCCATGTAGGCTATCATTTCCGGTTCCTCCGTCCATGATATCGCTCCCAGAACCGCCATCCAGCACATCGTTGCCAAAAGAGCCATTCAGGCTGTCCGCACCGGCATCCCCGAAAAGGAAATCCGTGCCGGCACCGCCATCAAGGGTATCTCCGCCACTACCGCCATATAGCGTGTCAGCTCCGCCCCCACCATTCAGTGCGTCTAGACCATCCCCACCATCTAATGTGTCGTCGCCTTGTTGCCCTGCTAACTCATCGTTTCCGGTTCCCCCAATCAGCGTATCATGACCGTCGCCTCCTGAAAGGTAATCCGCGCCACTATCACCGGAAAGCAGGTCGTTATCCCTCCCTCCATGGAGAAAATCGTTACCGGTGCCGCCGTATAAGTAGTCATCATCGTCTCGGCCGTAGAGCGTATCTGTCCCGTTTTCGCCATAAAGAGTATCGTTGCCAGAAGCGCCGCCAAGTACGTCATCCCCTGACCCGCCTCTTACAGTGTCGTCTCCTGTACCTCCCCATACGCGATCTGACCCACCTCCACCGTCAATTGTATCGTTGTCGGCTCCCCCAAAAAGACGGTCGTTGCCTCCGCTTCCCGATAAATTGTCGTCGCCCATCGAACCAAACAAGCTATCATTGCCTGCCATTCCTGACAGATCATCGTTGCCGATACCGCCATATAAGGCATCCGACCCGCTTCCACCGGACAGTTCGTCTTCTCCGGAAGAGCCAAAAAGGCGATCTAAACCCTCGCCGCCGGACATAGAGTCGTCTCCGCCTCCACCATAAAGTAAGTCGTTGCCTCCTTGGCCAGACATCTGATCGTTGCCCGATCCACCCCATAATTTGTCGTTGATACCGCCACCGCTACCTTCTAGCGAACCGTTTGTGTCTCCGCCTAAGATCACGTCATCTCCTGGTCCACCGAAGATCGTGTCTTGACCGCTATCTCCAAACAACACATCGGCCCCAACACCGCCGATCAATCGGTCGGCGCCGTCACCGCCGTGGATTGTGTCATCACCGCTTTGACCAAATACGACATCTGCGCTGTTACCTGCAGAAATTTCGTCACTGTCTGCTTTTGCTAGGATAAGATCCTTGCCGTTGTGGCCACTAATTATGTCGGATGCAGAGGTCCCAAAAAACCGTTTTGGCATTGAATAACCCTTTCGTCAGGTAAAGATTACAAACTTTCAATTACCCTAAATTTTTTTGAGATCTCCAACATGTAGAATAAAGTATGGCGATATACCTCTACAGATTAGGCCCTATGTCCAAAAGGATAGAGACTCCAAAAAAAGGTGATCTCCGAAACTCAGACCAGTCACTCGTTTGGATCGCATGCCATCAGCCAGCGCGTGAAATATGGAGGGGATGTTCGCCAAACAACCTTTACAGGGGGTTGTTGGCTCCGGCGGTAGGGATCGAACCTACGACCAATTGATTAACAGTCAACTGCTCTACCGCTGAGCTACGCCGGAATGTGAGGGGTGATATAGCGATGGAATTCTGAGAGGTCCAGAGGCTTTGACCAAGTTTTTGCGATTTGTGCGAAAAAACTTCTACCGGCGTTCAAAAACCGCCAACTCACCCAAGTCTCCAACTGGATCCACAATGTTTTTCCCAACCAAATCAACCAGATGCGCAAACACATTGCGGGTCGCAGCAGGTAACAACGCCGCAGGCGTTTCCGTGTATATCCGGGCCGCCAAAGCCGCAGCCGTGGCAGGTCCATCGCTTAATGCAGCCAAAATCTCAGTCTCCCGCCCGAACCGATGTGACACCAACCATTCCAACCTTTCATGCGGCGCAACAATCGGCGCGCCGTGACCGGCATGAAACACACGCCAAGGCCGCGCCAGCAGTTTGGCGCAACTTTGCATGAAATCGCTAAGATCGCCGTCAGGTGGTGATACAAGCGAACTGGCCCAACCCATAACGTGATCGCCAACAAAACAAACATCGCCCCACGCCAGCGCAATGTGATTGCCAAAATGACCCGGTGTGTGAATCACCTCAAGCGCCCAAGTGTCTCCGGTGATTTCGTCACCTTCTTTCACAACAAGGTCCGGTGAAAACGCCACATCGACACCCTCGCCGCCGCCGGCCAGCCCCTGGGCGGCCAAACGGTCCATGACGGCGCTGCGCCCTGCCTCCGGACCTCCAAAAGCCCACACCTTGGCGCCCACTGTCTGTGCCAGTCGTGCCGCCAGTGGAGAGTGATCCACGTGGGCATGCGTCACCACGACATGCGTGATGGCCTGCCCCGGCCCGACAGCTGCCAAAATCGCATCAAGATGCGCGTCACTGTCAGGACCCGGATCAATCACACACAGTCCACGATTCCCAAGCAGATATGTATTGGTTCCCCGAAATGTCATTGGCGACGGATTGGGCGCCAGAACGCGGCGCAATTGCGGCTCCAACACCTCTGCGACACCAACTGGCGGATCAAATGCAAGAATTTCGGCGTCCATGGTCTTTCCTTCCCCAATGACTCACGGCAAGGTTTAGGCATGTTTTTCAAATGGCTCAAACGCTATATGCCTCGTGGCATCTATGCCCGCGCTGCGCTGATCATCGTTTTACCGGTGTTTCTGCTCCAAGTGGTCGTCTCTTTTCAGTTGGTGCGCCGACATTTCGAAGGTGTCACCAACCAGATGACCTTTGCCGCTGCGCGTGAAGTGCAACTGATCATCAACCTCGTCGAAGATCCGGATCTTGAGGCGGGCGTTGTTCCATCCGTTCTCGACGGGCTCGATATGACATTGACGACGCACAAGACATTGGACGCCAAGGACAGCCGGCTATGGTACGATTTTACCGGTATCATAATCATGCGCGTGCTACGCGAACAGCTGCCGCAATTGCGGGCCGTTCAACTGGCTGATGACAAGGTTGTGCGCCTATTTCTTCAGACCAAACCAACCGCCATAAGTGTAGAGTTTGAAAGGCGGCGCGCGTCGGCCTCCAACTCTCATCAGTTGATTGTCAGCATGGTGTTTTTTGGCATAATCCTGACCATTGTCGCCTACCTTTATATGCGCAATCAATTGCGCCCGATCAAGCGGCTCGCTGCGGCTGCCGAAGCCTTTGGGCGGGGGCGCACCGTGCCCTACAGCCCGGGGGGCGCCATCGAAATACGTGCGGCCGGAAGTGCATTTTTGGATATGCGCAACCGCATTGAACGCTTTTTCGAGCAGCGCACCTTGATGCTCTCCGGTATCAGCCACGATTTGCGGACCCCCCTCACCCGCCTCAAACTCGGATTGTCGATGATCGACGACGACGACCGTGCGGATCTGGAAAAAGACGTTGAAGAAATGCAGCGCATGATCGACGCCTTTCTGGATTACACCCGAAGCGACTACGAGGACCAGCGCACAAAAGTAAACGCGGCCGACTTTGTGCGCGACATTGTCGATGGATGCGCCCGCGCAGGCCAGAACGTCATACTTTATAAAATCAAAGGCGACGGCGACATCTCATTCAGCACCGACACCGTGCGCCGCGCCGTTGAAAACCTCATTGGAAACGCCGTGCGTTACGGAAACCACGCCGAGGTCTCGGTGCGTATTACCGACAAATCCGTGCGCATCCGTGTAGAGGACGACGGCCCCGGCATCGCGTCTCAAGACAGAGAGGAAGCGATTAAGCCTTTCGCCCGTCTCGAGCCAGCCCGCAACCAAAACAAAGGCCCCGGCGTAGGCCTTGGCCTATCAATTGCTGCGGACGTCGCACGTGCACACGGCGGTGTGCTTCGGCTCGGAGAAAGCGAACGCTTGGGGGGGCTGCGCGCGGATTTGGTATTCGGCCTCTAAGGCTTGTCGTGCTCGTTAAGTGATCCGTAACGGGATCACTGCTAAGCGCCGTCTCACAGGAGACCGCATGATACGTACCTCAAGAGACCGCAATTTGTTTGTCATCAGCTGGACGATGCTTAGCGTCGCTATGTCGTATGGGATCAGTTTTCCGCTATTGGGAATACCACGCGACGCAAACATTGTTGCGGCGGCCATTCTTTGTCCCCTGATTATCGCTCCAATTGTTGCAATCTGGACCGGCAACATGATGCTGCGCCTGCATGAAACCAGCCTGCAATTGCGCGCTGCGGCCGAGCGAGATCACCTGACCGGCATTTACAACCGCCAGTTTCTTGTCGGACAGCTTGGGTCTATCTCCGGGGCGCAAAAAGCGGTGGTATTGATGGCTGACATCGATCATTTCAAACGCATAAATGACACCTATGGGCACATTGCCGGCGACCGCGTGATAACCTACGTGGCCCAAAATCTCACCGAAAACTGCCGCGACGGTGACGCGGTCGCCCGTTTTGGCGGAGAGGAATTTGCCGTAGTGATGATCGGCGCGTCGCTGGAACATGGCCTGTCTTCTGCCGAACGCATGCGTCAGGCTGTGGCTGACGCGGACCTCGTTATTGATGGCCGCCACGTCCCCGTCACGATCAGCGTCGGCGTCGCTGTCCGGCACGACTCACAAGACGCAAACGATGTTCTGCATGCTGCCGACACCGCCCTTTACGAGGCCAAAGAAAACGGCCGAAACAGGGTTCAGTTGGCCGCCTGACCACAGTTGTCTATCCAAATACGTGACAAAACCCGCTTCCCAGCATTTGCGGTCTAAATGCCGCAACTTAAGGCCAACGCGCCAAGCTGCGCAGGGATAAACGTTACCTTGATCACAACTTAAAACCTTGTGATGACCGTGGCCCCGACCGATTGAAACTTGTTCATCTCCATCAAAGCAGTTGGCGCGTCAGCAAGGCTGATCCTGTCACCGACCAAACGCGCAGGATCGAGCTTTCCACTCGCAACCATATCCAACATCGCGCCATACCGGTGCGCCTGCATCCCATGCGAGCCCAGCAGTTCAATTTCCTGACCCACGATCTTGGGCATCGGCACAGCTGGCGCTGCTTGGTCTCCCAGCATAAGGCCCACTTGAATGTGCTTCCCCCTTGGGCGCAGGCAGAGGATCGAGTTGGTCATCGTCACCGAATGACCCAATGCATCAATTGACACATGCGCACCGCCTTTGGTTATCTCATGGATCGCTTCCGGCACGTTCGCCTCCGCGCCATTGACCACCGCCACCGCACCCAAGTCCGAGGCCAACGCCAGTTTGGCAGGATCCAGATCTACACCGATCACATTCGCACCCACAGCGTTGGCGATCATCACCGCGGACAAGCCGACACCACCGCACCCATGCACCGCCAACCACTGGCCGGCCGAGACCTTGCCTTGGTCGATCACCGCGCGAAACGAGGTTGCAAATCGGCACCCAAGACTTGCAGCAGCGGCGAAATCCATGTCTTCGGGCAACGCGACAACGTTCAAATCAGCCTGATGGATGCCAACAAATTCGGCAAATGATCCCCAATGGGTAAAACCGGGCTGCTCTTGGTTTAGACATACTTGCTGATGCCCTGCGTGACATTCCGAGCACGATCCGCACCCACAAATAAAAGGCACCGTGACACGGTCGCCCACCTTCCAATTGCTGACGTTTCTGCCAATTGCTTGCACAACTCCGGCAAGTTCGTGTCCTGGAATGTGCGGCAAGTCGATGTCGCTATCGTGGCCCATCCAGCCATGCCAATCGCTGCGACACACCCCAGTGGCTTCAACCTTCAGCACGACGCCATGTGGCTCTGGAATTGGGTCGTCCACAGTTGCGATTTTGGGGGTTTGCTGAAATCTTTCAAAGAGGACGGCTTTCATGACAGGGGCTTTCGGTAGTGGCGCATTTGAAACGACCTTAAGGAATTCTGAAGACACGTCTGTGCCAATCGTACAATTCCCTATCTCTTTTGGGCCGACTGAACCAAGATCAAAGCCACAGCATGGGTATTGAGAACCCAGCCAAAACCCGAGTACGTTCACTTTGCCAGTGCCCTGCACAGCCCTGCCTGCGTCGTCCAAGTCACCCTGTGGATCTCACCCATCCATTCACTCTCTACCGAGAGAAAATTGGAACAGCCACTGGCATAGAGCCGACATCTAGCCCCGTCGGCGCCGGCGGCATTTTGCCCGCCGATCGCACGGACTTCAACGCGGCTTGATCGATCCGGACATTGCCTGACGATTTAAGCAATTTGATCCCGGAAACCGCACCATTGGCTGACACAGAAAACCCAACAATCGCCCGCCCCTTGCCAACGCCTTTGGGCGCGTGGCGGGCAACACGATTGCGAATTTTCTGACCCCACTTGACCATCAATCTCTTGCGTTTCGCTTTTGAAATCGTGGCTGTGTCATCGCTTCCATTTTCGCCCTTTGCAGTGTCTCCCCCGGCACCAGCAGCTCGGCGTGATTGAACCTGAATTGCGCTTTGCGAGGCAGGCTTTGGTTTGGCCGCATCAGCAGGCTTTGGTGGCGCAATAGGCCTCGCTTGTGATGGTGGGACCGGTTCAGCCGGCGGCTTAGGGGCCGCCGGCACTTTCGTGGGTTGAGAAATTCGCGGCGGGCTTGCTTTTGGAATTATAGCGCTCTCAGCCGTTGGTTGCTGAGACGAAGGCGCGCTTGGCGATTGGAAGGAAAGCTTCGGTGGCTCAGCCGCAGGCGCAACGGGCAGTGGCGGCGCGTCAACTGCACTGACCGTCAAGCTAATCTCTTGAGCAGGCGTTGGCAGGTTGGGGTCGGAGACGACCACCAAATCGGCGGGTGCCATTGGCGAGGCTGTTGGCATAGCCGACGACATTTCAGCGACCTCAACAATCTCAGGTGGGCTGTCCCAATTTTCGACCAACATCGCGATGCTGGCGTTGGAGGCCATAACCTGCAAAATGTCCGCGCCCGCTGCACCTGCACTCTCCAAGCCAGTCTCCAACTGCGGCGACACCAGCGCCAGATGCACCGCGACCACCAAGCCGCCAATGACCAATACCTCTGAAGATGCCTGAAGCGTTTTCATCGGGAGGCCGACACAAGTTTCAGGCTTCGCACGCCAGCCGCCGCCAGTTTCGGCAGCAGCGCCGCGATTTTATCAGCACCCACCCCCTTGTCAGCCCGCAGCATCAACGGCGTCTCTTCTGGATAGTCTTGCAAGGCCGACAACACGGCGTCCTCTCCGCGCGCGTCTTCAAAGGCCAACTCACCACCGGCGGCGACAAAAAGGATGGCTTTCCCCTCGGCGGGCGCATCCACATTGGCGAGCGGAGGGTCCACTTCAAATGGCTCGGGCGGAGTGATCTGAGCGGTCATCAAAAAGAACACCAACAACAGAAAAACCACGTTTATCATCGGAACGACGCTTTCGCGCGCCGGGCGTTTTGTGTGGGGCCGAAATCGCATGGTTTCTACTCCACCAAAACCAGCGTTTCATATCCGGCGTCCGCCAGGCGCCCCATAACATCGACAACGCGTTGAAGATCCGCGCCGTCACGGGCGCGCACCACGATTGTGTCGCTATGGGACAACATCATCGCACCTAGATCCGCGAGCAGATCCTCCACCCGAGTGAGGCTTCCATTCAAGCTCAAATCATCGGGTCGCACTTCAACAAGTCTGGGTGGACCTTGGTAAGCGCGATCCGAAGCGGCGGAGAGCGGCAGATTGATCTCCATATCCTGCCCGAACCGCGAGGCGAGCATGAAAAACACAAGCAACAAGAACACGACGTCAATCATCGGCGTGAGACTTGGTTTGCGTCGTGTTGGAGCGGGCGTGAACTGCATTTACTCTGCCGCCAGCGGAACGTCTTGGGCGTTCGGAGCGCTGGTTTGAATTCGGGTAGCAGCGTCCTCCATGTCCTCCTGCGCACGTTGAACAACAGATTCAAACCACGTCAGCGCAACCGAGGCCGGAATGGCCACAGCCATGCCCGCGGCCGTGGTTAAAAGGGCCTCCCAGATTCCGCCAGCAAGGTCTGCGGGATCAGCGCGCGATCCCGCTTCCTGCAACGTTTGAAACGCCGCGATCATACCAAGAACCGTGCCCAGAAGCCCCAACAGCGGCGCGATAGTGGCGATCAATTCAAGTGCGCGCAGTCCCACACGGGCGTCGCCCAGTTTACGGCGTGCAACCCGTTCAATTTCTTCGCGCTGCTGAGCCGCACAAAGCCTGTTTTCTGCGGTAACGCGCATCGTCGCGGCCGCTACCACAGCCCTGAGCGATCGGCGCCCGCTGAGCACAGATTGCGCGCCGTTTCGATCACCTTGACACCAGAGCAACACGGCGTGCTCCGCAGTGCGCCCTGCCCATGCCCCCATCAACACCAGTCGCCATATTTTCCAAAGGATAAGCACACCAGTGATCACCGACAGCGCGGCGATCGCCCAGATTGCTGGGCCACCTTGTTGCAGAAATGAAAGCGCTTCGGCCCACCGTTCTTGAAGATGCATGTCAATGTGCTCCCATCGTGGCCATTTGCGGCAGTATGTATGTGCCGCTGGGCGGCGGCGTGTTGACCTGTACCGCGCAATTGTAGGCGCGGCTTAGCAAGTCGTTTGTCAGGATTTCATCGGGTGTGGACTGGGCAACAATGCGACCATCGCTGATCAAGGCGATTTGATCGGCAAACATGGCCGTTAGGTTCAGGTCGTGCATGACGGCCACAACACCGCCTCCGGCATTGGCAAAGTCGCGGGCGATTTTCATCACTTGCAGCTGATGTGCGATGTCCAACGCGGACACAGGTTCATCAAGAAACAACCAATGCGGGCCCGCCTCTGATATTGGCTCCCATACCTGCGCCAACACCCGAGCCAGTTGCACGCGTTGCTGCTCCCCACCTGAAAGCTCCTGATAAAACCGCGCGCCATAATCCGTCAGTCCAACGCGGGAAAGGGCGGCGGGGATAATTGCGGCTTGGTCGGCAGTCACACCGGAAATCAATCCCAGCCGCACGACCTCAGATACCGTGAAAGGAAAGGCGAGCGGCGTGGCCTGAGGCAGGACGCCCCGAATTGCAGCCAATTCCCACGGCTTGGCCGAGGTGATGTCCCGGTCATTCAACATAACCTGACCGTCGTGAGATGCCTCACCGGTTATGGCTTTCAGGAGCGTCGTTTTACCTGACCCATTCGGCCCAACGATGGCTGTCAATGCGCCGGGCTTGGCGTCAAACGAAACGTCGTGCAGCACGGTGCGTCGACCAAAATGAACGGTGATGTTTTCTGCTCTAAGCATCGATTACATGTCCAAAATGCCGCGACGACGCAGCAATATCCAAAGGAAAAATGGTCCACCGATCACCGCCATGATAATCCCGATCGGCAGTTCAGCCGGCGCGATGACCACGCGACTGATGATGTCGGCCACCAACAACAGCGCGGCGCCAAGCAAGGCGGAGTTTCTCAGCAGATAGCGATGGTCCGGCCCTACCGCCAAACGAAGCAGATGCGGCACCACGATGCCGACAAACCCGATGCCTCCGCTGACCGCGACGGCCGATCCTACTGCGGCGGCGACGGCCAAAATCGCGGTGTTCTTGGTGCGCTGAACCGCGATCCCCATGTGGCTCGCAGCGGTTTCGCCGAGCGCAAGTCCATTGAGTCCCTTTGCTATAAAGGGCGCGGCAATAAAGGCGACGATCATCAGCGGCGCCGCTGTCAAAAGCTTGGACCAGGTCGCCCCGGCGATTGACCCCATTCCCCAAAATGTCAGGGTGCGCAGCTGTGCGTCATCCGCGATGTAAACCAAAAGTCCCGAAATCGCGCCCGTCAACGCGCCAAGCGCGATGCCAGCCAGAAGCATTGTCGCGACAGACGTATGACCTTTGCGCGTGGACACCCGATAAAGGATTATTGTGCTGGCCCAACTTCCCAAAAAGGCCGCAAAGGGGACGAGATAGTATCCCAAGACATCCTGCAAAGCCAAAGGCAACAGCCCGCCCAGAACGATGGCGACAATCGCGCCAAAGCCGGCACCCGCGCTGACCCCAATCAAGCCAGGGTCCGCCAACGGGTTGCGAAACAACCCCTGCATGATGGCACCGGATACGGCCAACGCGGCACCGACCAGCGCGCCCATCAAGGTGCGCGGCAGGCGAATATCCCAAAGAACCACACGGTCTCTTAAACTTAAGTCTTCGCCGCGCAAAAAAGCCCACAGTGTCGACCACAGAGAAGTCCCCGAGGCGCCAATTGCCAGCGATGCAAGCACAGCGGCAACGAGGACCACCAAGAGCGCACCGGTCAGCCGGTTGGCCTGATGAGACCGATCTCCTGCCAGATACACTCCCCTTGGCACTTCAGTTGCCATCGCCATCAGCTTGCAACTTTCGCAAGTGCAGCCGCGAGATCAGAAATCGCCTGCCCTGTGCGCACAGAAAACCCGAGAAGAAGCATACCATCTATGCGTACCAAAGCGCCCTTCTGCACCGCTGGCGTTTGGCCCAGCGAGGGGTGCGCCTTAAGATCGGCCAGTGAGGCGTCATGATCACCTTCCCGATCCATCATCAAAATGACCTCGGCACCACTTGTCACAATGGCTTCGTCGGTGATCGGCTTGAAACCTTCGAACCCAATGGCCGCATTTTGCCCACCAGCAAGCGCGATAATCGCATCCGCACTGGTGTTCTGTCCGCCTGCCATGACGCGCCCACCGGCGGTGGAAAGAACAAACAAAACCTTGGGACGGTGTGTCGCGTCAATCCTGGTCATCGCGGCGGCGATTTCGGCATCCACCTTTGCGGCCAATGCCGCGCCTTTTTCCGGCACACCCAATACCGCGGCCACCGACATAACCTTATCGCCGATAGCGTCTCGGCTAAAACCGCCGTTGACTTCGACCACAGGAACCGCCGCTTCGCGTAGCAATTCGATGGTCTCGATCGGACCTGCACCGGTCTCACTCAGGATCATGTCAGGATTGACTGAAAGCACGCCCTCCGCCGACAAAGCGCGGATATAGCCTACGTCTGGCAAGTCCAGTGCCGCAGGCGGATGGTTCGACGTCGTATCGCGGGCCACAAGCCGGCCTTCTTCGCCGAGCGCATAAACAATTTCCGTAACCGCGCCACCGACCGCAACGACCCTCTGCGGCGCCTCTTCCGCTACTGACATAGAACCGAGTGAAAAGCTCAGCGCGACTGCCACGACTGCTGACGCCGCGGCGCGCGGACCGCACCAGATCATGCCGCCACCTCGGAGAATTCGCCCTCAAGCTCCGCTACTAATGCATTCCAGCGCGCACCGGCATCTTCATCACGCAACACCCCGAAGAACTGCGTGATCAAAGCCCCATCCGCGCCGAAAGCCTCGATAGAAATCGCAGGCCCACGCCGGGTGTTCTTTGTCACGGCATAGACCTCAGCAATGTGATCCTTGCGCAGATGCAAATCATGGCCTTTGTCCAGCACGTTGATCCACGGGCCCATATCGACGATGCGGCTTACGGGGCCAGTGTGGATTTCAATGCAGCCACGGTTGCCGACAAAAATCATGATCGGAATTTCCTTTTCCGACGCTCGGTGCAGTAAGGCCTCGACAACTTTTGGTGCGAGCTTGCGGGCGTGCGGCGCGCCAGCAAGACGATACGCGCCAAGCCGGTTCATCTTCAATTTGCGGGTCAGCTGCATGAACTGGTGCGTATCGGTCAGCTTGTCCCACTCCGCCCGCAATGTCTCAACTTTCTCAGGATCCCCTTTTGGGCCCTCAACCGGCTCGCGCGGATCAACAGTCAATGTGTCTGCCTGATCACTGATCTTCAGCTCATCAACAACAGGTGCCCATTCCTCGATGATCGAGGTCTCGCGCAAATGCACTTTGTGCACTGCGTCACCTGCCGCATCAAACACCTGAATGGAGCGTTTCAGGCCGCGATCTGTTGGTTTTTCCACGGCGAACGCATGTGTCCAAATGCGGGGAAACATGCGCAAATCAATCGCGTCATTAACCACCAAAGAGGCGTGTGCCCCCGATGTGTAGTTGGCATATTGACCTACCTTCTCAATCACACAAGACGGGTTTCGGGTCAGCGCCATGACCTCGCCCAGTCGTGCGAACGCAGCAAACAACGGATCCAGGTCTGCCGTGATCCGCGTCACGCCGTGGCCGACATGCGCAGCCACCAGTTCGGCTTCTGAAATACCCAGTTTGTCCGCGAGATCGCGCTCACGCAGTTTGTCATGTTCTTGTCTGGCTTCACGAATGTCACGCGGAGAAATAGCGGTCGCCACTGCCATGGTGCGCTCCTGTTGTTCTGTTTTTCTGGAAGGGCAGTCTGGCGTGCGACCGATTTGTCGCGTTTGGCTGGCGCCCGTGATCCGAGGGTGAATCACAATGTTGACAGAAATACTCATGTTTAATATCGAACGCAAGACGCTCGATGGAAACTTCGGGAATCAAATCAAAAAAGCTCCACGCCAGCGCCCCAAGCCAGCCCAAGGAATAATCAATTGGAAGGGGACACCTATGCGTGCCTGCATCTCTCGCAAGGCCGTGCTGCTGTGTAGCGCGGCCCTCATTTCGGCAACACCAGCGTTGGCGCAAGACGGACCGACAAACGACTATCTGGATGGCGTTTTGTTGTTGGACGAAATCGAGCTCAAGCGCTCCAAGCGTGACATCAAAACGGAAACCGCAACGTCTGTGACTGTTATAGAACAGGAAGAAATGGACGACCGACAAGCCACCACAATTGGCGAGTTGGTTGACAGTGTCCCGGGCGTGACATTGATCAACGGCGCAACGCCACAAGGTTCAGGGATAAACATCCGAGGGTTTGGTGCGAACGGAACATACGGCAGCGACCAGAAAGTTCTCATCCAAGTAGACGGGGCCACAGTTGGGTCAGAAGAACTATACCGCATCAGCACGCAACTGTTCACTGACCCGCAGCTTTATAAAGAGGTGACTGTTCTGCGGGGCCTTGGCGGGTCCTTTGAATATGGCTCTGGCGCCATTGGCGGCGTTCTGTTGTTGCAAACCAAAGACGCGGCCGATTTCACGGGCGGCGAAGTCGGGTTTCGCTTCCGCCAAACCCTGCAAGCCAACAGCAACGGCGATGGGATCTCCAGCTCTTCGATCCTCGCGTGGCAGCCCACCGAGAATTTCGAAGTTTTGGGCAACGTGACCTACAGCACTCAAAACAATCAGAAAGACGGGTCAGGCGCAGTGATCGGAAACTCCGAGTTTGCACTGCCCTCCTATGCTTTGAAAATGCGCGGACACTTTGGTGACGACCGCGCGCATCGTCTGGAATTCAGTCTCAGCAACTCTTCCGTTCAAGAGCGCGATGTGCCCTATGACAGCTTTGGCACAACCGCCGATTCCTTCGGCAACGTCGATCGCGACATCGAAAATACGGCAGGTGTGCTGACGTATGGCTATAACCCTGCCCACAACGATCTGATCGATCTGCAAGTGCAGTTCAGCTATGCCGATCAAAAGATTGACCAAAGCTATGTTGCTGGATCCTCCCCACTGGAGGGCACCGCAAGCTGGCCGTTTCTGGAACCGCTGGTCAATGCCGATCACCGTTATGAGACAAGCAAGCTTCTGCTCAAAAACAACGCGGTGTTCACCACGGGCCGCGCCAACCATGACATGCGGTTTGGCATCGAGCTGAGCCAGCGAAAGCGGCTAGACGCGTCCTCGGCTCCCGGCGGAACAGACGAACGGCTCGCGGTTTTCATTGTGGACGAAATCGATTTTGGCAATGGTTTGACAATCACGCCAGGCATGCGGTTTGAAGATCAGACCGTATCCCCAAACGACCCGCTTGACCCATCTTATGACAACTCTGCACTGATGGGCGGCGTGTCGGCCCAATACAAGTTTGCCAGCGGATGGTCGGTCTTTGGCAACGCCGGATATACCGAAAGTATGCCTGTGATTGACGATCTCGGAAATCCACTTTTCATGACGCAAAGTGAAAAGGCCCGGAACTATGAACTTGGTGTCGGTTATTCCAACACAGGGATCTTCAACGATCAGGATGCCGTCGCTTTCAAAGCGACCGTTTACAAGACCGACATCTGGAACATCACGTCCTACACTGTGCCCGGAGGCTTTGATCCAATCGACACTGTAGACATGCATGGTCTGGAACTTGAGGCGCGCTATTCTCACGACAACGGGTTCTATTCGGATGTAAACTTGAACCTGCAGCGCGGCGAATATCATTCCGACGCGGCAGGTACCGGCGGGGATTGGGAACAAATCCCGGCTGACCAACTGCGCGTAACTCTGGGCAAACGCTGGGGACGCGAATGGGATCTCAGCATGGAAGTGGTGGCCAACGCGAATATGAGCCGCAGCACCTCACCAAGCGCCTCCAATTTGGTCAACAACCTCCGCGCAACCTATCGTCCCCAAGCGTCTGGTTGGAATGGGCTTGAGGTGCGCATGGGCGTGGAAAACATGTTTGACGCCGACTACACACCGCATCTGGCCACTCGCCCCGCACCGGGTCGAACGTTCAAACTCTCCTTGGCCAAGACCTTCTAAAGGCATCATACCCTTAACAAACTCACTGCGGCGGGTCAGGCTCGCCGCAGTATTTTCAGGCCACCCAGCTTGATCCGACGACACCCATCCGCCCGACAATTCAAAGGTTCGCCAGATGACTCAAAAAGATCCGATCCGCCCCACCGACGACGACGCTAGAAACTTGGCGCGCGGCCTTTTGCGCGACGCAACCTACGGGGCCTTGGCGGTCTTGGATCCCCAAACCGGTGCGCCCTCGGTGACCAGAGTTGCCATTGGCACAACCCCACGCGGGATGCCAGTTAGTCTGATATCCCGGCTCGCCACACATTTCGCTGCTTTGGAGGCCGACCATAGATGCTCGCTACTAATCGGCGAGCCCGGCCCCAAGGGCGATCCGCTCACACATCCTCGTATGACGTTGACTTGCGACGCGACCTTCCTTCACAAGGGAGCGCCCGGACATGACGACTTGCGAACGCACTATCTTGCGTCACACCCAAAATCGAAACTCTACAACGATTTTGCGGACTTCTCATTTGTAAGCTTCGCTATTACAGGCGGCCTTCTAAACGGAGGATTTGGAAAGGCGTTTCGCATCACGTCCCAAGATTTGGCAGCAACGCTAAGCTAATCTATTTCCATCCAGAGCAAAACGGGTCCAAAGCAGCATGGAAAAATCGCCCTGTATCCGCCCAACAAAAGGCCGCCCGTTCAGCACGATAGATGCAAACGGGTCATCACACGACACCAACCAAGTCGTTGATTTGATGGTAGGCCCGGAGGGATTTGAACCCCCAACCAAAGCGTTATGAGCGCTCTGCTCTAACCGTTGAGCTACAGGCCCGCCTGCCTTCAGTGATTAGGCAAGCCGCCCAGCAGCGTCAAGGGGTCATTCCTTGCCATTTCTTCGGCAGTGCCTACGACCTCAAGCGTCAAAACGAACGGTTCCCTTTGCGGCAATGATGCAGTAAGGCAATGCGCCAACGGCACCCGGCAAGGATCACGGACATGAGCGACGGCAAAAACGGCATTACTTACGCAGACGCAGGTGTGGACATCGACGCAGGCAACGCTCTGGTGGAACGTATCAAACCGGCTGCCAAACGCACGAAACGCTCCGGTGTTATGGCTGGACTGGGCGGCTTTGGCGCGCTCTTTGATCTTAAGGACGCCGGTTACAGCGACCCCATCTTGGTTGCTGCCACTGACGGTGTCGGCACCAAACTGCGCATCGCAATCGACACCGGCAACGTTGACGGTGTTGGCATCGATCTCGTTGCCATGTGCGTCAACGATCTGGTCTGTCAGGGCGCTGAACCTCTGTTTTTCCTCGACTACTTTGCCACCGGAAAACTCGACACCGACATCGCTGCCCGCATCATCGAAGGCATCGCCGAGGGCTGTTTTCAGTCCGGTTGCGCGCTGATTGGCGGCGAAACCGCAGAAATGCCCGGCATGTACGAAGCTGGCGATTTTGACCTTGCGGGTTTCTCTGTTGGCGCGATGGAACGCGGTACGGACCTGCCTGCTGGTGTCAAAGACGGCGACGTACTGCTGGGTCTCGCGTCTAACGGCGTGCACTCCAACGGCTACAGCCTCGTGCGCAAACTCGTCGAAGTCTCCGGTCTCAAATGGGACGACACCTGCCCATGGGATAACAGCCAAACCCTTGGCGCCGCTCTGCTGACACCGACCCGTCTTTATGTCAAACAAGCCCTCGCTGCAGTCCGCGCCGGTGGCGTGCACGCGCTAGCCCACATCACAGGTGGCGGTCTGACCGAAAACTTGCCCCGCGTCCTGCCAGAAGGCCTCGGCGCGGAAATCGATCTTGACAGCTGGACCCTGCCCCCGGTCTTTCAGTGGCTCGCCAAAACCGGCGGCATGGACCAGGCCGAAATTCTCAAAACCTTCAACTCCGGTATGGGCATGATCCTATCCGTAGAGGCAGACCATGCAGAGGCTCTGACCCGGTTGCTCACTGACCAAGGCGAAACCGTCACCCGCCTCGGTTCCGTTGTAACAACCGAAGGTGTTGCCTACTCCGGCAGCCTGCTGTGAAAAAACGCGTCGCCATCTTCATCTCGGGCAGCGGCTCCAACATGGTGCGGCTTGTCGAGGATATGGCAGACCCAGACCACCCAGCCGAGGCCGTGTTGGTGCTCGCCAATTCCGCCGACGCCGGAGGGCTCGCCAAGGCGCGCGCGTTAGGTGTGCCAACCGTTTCCGTAGATCATCGTCCCTTCAAAGGCGACCGCCCCGCGTTTGAGGCCGCACTTCAGACGGAACTGGACAAAGTGAACCCCGACATCCTGTGTCTTGCAGGTTTCATGCGCGTCCTGACCGAAAGCTTCGTCGCCCCTTGGGAAGGCAAGATGCTCAATATCCACCCTTCCCTTTTGCCAAAGTACAAAGGCCTGCACACCCACGCCCGTGCTCTCGAGGCGGGTGATGCCGAACATGGCTGCACGGTGCACATGGTTACGCCATTGCTGGATGACGGCCCGATTTTGGGTCAGGCCCGCGTTCCGGTTCAAGACGGCGACACACCCGACACACTCGCGGCCCGTGTTTTACCTCAGGAACATCGACTCTATCCGGCCTGCCTTCGGCATTTTGCAGCCGGAGACACCTCCCGCATCGACCTCTAAGCCAGCTGGAATTGCATTCTTTGGCTTTTCTGCGTAGTGCTTGTGAACAACCAGAAAAGACCAGAGCAAGAAGACAGCCGCATATGAAAACCCTGACCACGACGGAAGACCTCGCCCAATTCTGCAAAGAGGCGCGCGAGCACCCTTATGTGACCATCGACACAGAGTTTTTGCGCGAGCGCACTTACTACTCCAAACTCTGTCTGGTGCAGCTCGCCATGCCGGGCGACACAGACGACAACGCCGTTCTGGTCGACCCTCTGGCAAACGGTCTCTCGCTCGAACCGCTTTATGATCTGTTCCGCGACACATCGGTGGTCAAAGTCTTCCACGCAGCCCGTCAGGACCTCGAAATCTTCTTTGTAGAGGCAGGCGTCTTTCCGGACCCGTTGTTTGACACACAGGTTGCGGCGATGGTTTGCGGTTTTGGGGAACAAGTGGGCTACGAAACGCTTGTTCGGCGCATCGCCAAAACCGGCGTCGACAAAAGCTCACGGTTTACTGACTGGTCGCGCCGCCCTCTCACTGACGCGCAAAAATCATATGCATTGGCGGATGTGACGCATCTGCGCAAGATTTATGAGTTCCTGGCCGCTCAACTTGAGAAGACCAACCGAACCCATTGGGTTCAGGAAGAAATTGGCATTCTGACATACCCGGGCACATATATCATCGAGCCGGAAAATGCTTGGAAACGCGTCAAGACTCGCACCACGTCTCCCAAGTTTCTCGCCATCGTACGGGAGCTTGCCAAATTCCGCGAAGGCTACGCACAAAGCCGCAATATCCCGCGCAATCGGGTTTACAAAGATGACGCAATGGTGGAGCTCGCTTCCACCAAACCGCGCGACCACGGAGACTTGGGTAAATCTCGCCTTCTGTTGCGCGAAGCCCGCAAAGGCGACATCGCTGACGGCATTCTCAAAGCCATCGCCGCAGGCGAAGCCTGCCCGGCGGACGACATGCCCCATGTGCCGCGCAAAGATGACAAACTGCAGGTCAATCCGGCTCTGGCCGATCTTTTGCGCGTCCTGCTAAAGGCCAAAACCGAGACCTCGGGCGTGGCCCCAAAACTGATTGCCACCGCCTCGGATCTTGACGCGCTGGCCGCCGGTCAGCGCGACGTAGCCGCGCTCTCGGGCTGGCGCCGCGAAGTCTTTGGCGATGACGCACTCAGGCTCTGTGACGGCGAAATCGCCCTTGCCGCCAAAGGGGCACAGGTCAAAATCGTCGCGCTCTGACGTCACGCGTCAAAGCCCTACTTCTTCGAGGTTTTCACCAGTGCCTTGGCAACAGCCGAGGCCAGACCAGGGGTAACCGCGCCCAATGGATTACGCGCCATATTCTTAAGCGCCTCCGCGGCTCCGCGTGCCTCATCGGCCGCTATGCGCACTTCGGTCTCAAGATCTTCAAGCGCAAGATCGCGCACCTCTGCAACCGCGTCCACTTCCTCACCAACCGCGACACGTCCGGCCGACATCATCAAAACAAGCGCCAGCAACAGATTGGCCAGTGCAACGATGACTGCAGCGGCCGCCTGCGACATGACCTCAGCCAACGCGAAGAATCCCGCCACATTCAGCATCACAAGTCCCACTCCCGCCGCCAACAAGGCCGCAGCGGCCATTCCGGTTTGGCGCCGAAACACTGCCATGTGGCGCTGCGCAATCAAACGCTCGGAGCGCAGGATAATCGAAATATTACGTGAAATTCGTTTGCTCATAATCCGCTCCTACCGCGACCGTCCAATTAAGTAACCCACCGCCAATGCCCCTAACGCCAGTAAAACCGGCTGTTTCTCGGGCAAGCTTTCGATGGTCTCCAACACCTCACGAACGTCCCGTTCCCAGTCAACGCTCGGTGCCTCTTCCTCCTGCTCCTGCGCAGGCATCTCGGGACGCCGGTCCTGTTCCCGCGCCAATTCAGCCCGCAACTGGATGACTTCCGCCTCAAGTTCCGTTTTTGTCGCCATTACGCTTGCGCCTCCTCAGCGCCAATATCATCGGACGGAGGCGGATCTTCCCCGCCCAATCGACCATCACCCGACATCAAAATCGCCAGCACCCGCGTTGATTTCATATGAGACAGCACAATCAAAAGACAGACAGTGATCGGCACACTCAAAAACGCCCCTGCAATACCCCAGATTGCTGTCCAAAAGGTCAGCGCCAGGATCACCATCAAAGGCGACAGGTTCAATGATTTGCCTGTCAAAGCAGGCTCCAGAATATTGCCAATGCCAAACTGCACCACCCCGCATCCCAAAATAATGACCAAAAATGGCGTCATGCTCTCAAACTGCACCAGCGCGACAATGCTTGGGATCAAGACGCCGATCAACGAGCCCAAGGTGGGTATGAAATTCAGCATGAAAATCAAAACAGCCCAGGTTTCAGCGAAATCAAGCCCCACAGGCTTCATAAAGCAATAGCTGCCCACGCCTGTCAGAATGCTGACAGAGGTTTTGATCCCCACGTAGCGTTGCAATCCCAGCGACACACCATCGCCGATCCGCTGAACGCGCGCCCGCACGTCGGGCTCAGGAAAGGCAATTTCCAGCTTTTGCCGCATCGGTCGACGCTCAACCATCATGAAAGGAATATAAAGCAACACCAGCAAGAGCCCGCTCAGGAACCCCCCTGCCGAACTGATGGCGCCGCTGGCAAACGCTGCAATTTCAAGATCCGCCAAAGCCGACTTCGCCGCCTCAAAATTCTGATCTCCAACGAGGGTCACGACACGGGTCAGGATGCTATCAAACCGGGCCTCATACCGCGGAACTGCTTCGCTGACCGATCCGGCCTGAGCCGCAAAGATGCTCACCATGATCCAAAGGCCAAAAAGCACCAGACACAATGCGCTCAAATGGGCAATCAGGCCGGGAATGCGTCTTGAACCTATGTGCAAATCGCTCACCCGATCCACAATGGCCGTCACCAACACAAAAAGCAGGATCGCAATGGATAGTGGCACCAACACTTCGGCGGCAAAGATTAGGCCGGCAATGGAAAAGAACGCGCTAACAACAACATACATCACGGTTTTGAGGCCGCTCGTTCCGCTTACCATGACCGTCTCCTAAAATGGGTTGCGTCAAAGCAATGTGCAACAACGTTGCGCGCAACTTGTATATCCGTCCCTGCAACCTTGGAAAGCATTGCCTCCCCAATCAAGTGTTTTGTGCCGCCAGAATACAGTTTCAACACTGTGATCTCCGCGCCACATCGGCAAGAAATCACCTCATTTCCGGCACCCACAAGCCCCACTGCTGTGCCATGTTACAAAAATCACAAGACGTCAGAAGGCGTCACCGGGCAACAGACCCGAAACCATTGGAGCAGTACAATGCCATATGTGAGCACCCCCGAGGGCCAAAAGCCCGCGCCGACAAGTAAGCCGGAAAGCAAAGCCCAACCCAAGCCGGAAAAGCCGAAACAGATTTTCACCGACTGGGCATCTATCTGAACCTTGCGCCTGTGCCGCAGCCGACTAAGCTGCAGGCATGAGCACCGCAATTTCATCGATCCGGAACCTCGGCCCCGCCTACGAGCAGGCTTGCGCCCGCGCGGGCATCTCCACCGCCGAAGAACTCCGCGAGCTTGGTCCGGATGAAACCTACGCGCGCCTGCTCAAAACCGGCACCCGCCCGCATTTCATCGGCTATTATGTGCTGGTGATGGGCTTGCAAGGCCGTCCATGGAACGATTGCAAAGGCAAAGAGAAAGACGCGCTGCGCAAGCGGTTCGACGCTCTCAAAGCCTCTTCCCACGACAAAGGCCGCTCCGATCTCGAAGCCGCCCTTGATAAGATTGGCGTCATAGAAAAACGCGCCTGATCTTCCTCTTGCTGCAAATATCCCGGGGAGCGCGAGGGGCTGGCCCCTCGCACCAAACCTCGCAGCAACAGAAAAACGCGAGAGGTCTCCCTCCCGCGTTTCAAATTCTTCCATCAGGAACGTGGCTGGCTTAGCCCACCAACTCCAGACCGGAGAAGAAGTATGCGATTTCAACTGCCGCAGTTTCTGGCGCGTCGGAACCGTGTACGGAGTTTTCACCAACAGATTCAGCAAACTCGGCGCGGATTGTACCGGCGGCGGCGTCTGCTGGGTTGGTTGCGCCCATAACTTCGCGGTTTTTCGCGATGGCGCCTTCGCCTTCCAGAACCTGAGCAACGATTGGCTCGGACGCCATGAATTCGCACAACTCGTCATAGAAAGGACGCTCAGCGTGCACAGCGTAGAACACGCCAGCTTGTGCTTTGGTCAGGTGAATACGCTTCTGTGCAACAACGCGCAAGCCTGCTGCTTCGAACTTGGCGTTGATCGCGCCAGTCAGGTTGCGGCGTGTGGCGTCGGGTTTGATGATCGAGAAGGTGCGTTCCAGAGTCATGTCTGTATTCCTCTAATTTCGGTGCGGACACCTTGCCCGCTTCCAGTTCCAAATTGGCGCCCCGATACCATGCGAATTCCAACTTGAAAAGCAGTGATTGACGCCACGCCCCGCATGGGTCACACCGCCCCCATGCTCAAGATTTCAGACATCTCATACTCCGTCGAAGGCCGCCCCCTGTTTGAGGACGCTTCCGCGACGATTCCCCCGGGCCACAAGGTTGGCCTGATCGGGCGCAACGGCGCTGGCAAAACCACGCTCTTTCGCCTTATTCGCGGCGAATTGGCGCTTGAGGGCGGCACCATTACCCTGCCCCGACGCGCCCGCATCGGCGGTGTGGCCCAAGAGGTGCCGTCCAACGAGGTCTCGCTGATCAACACCGTTCTGGCTGCGGACACCGAACGCGCTAATCTTATGGCCGAATCCGAGACCGCCACCGATCCCGCCCGTATCGCGGAAATTCAGACCCGTCTGGTGGACATCGACGCATGGTCTGCCGAAGCCCGCGCCGGCTCCATCCTCAAAGGTCTGGGCTTTGATCACGAAGAACAACTGATGCCCTGCTCCGCCTTCTCGGGCGGTTGGCGGATGCGAGTCGCGCTTGCCGCCGTTCTGTTTTCGCAGCCCGACTACCTGCTGCTGGATGAACCGACCAACTACCTCGATCTCGAAGGCGCGCTGTGGCTGGAAAATTATCTGGTCAAATACCCGCACACGGTTCTGATCATCTCCCACGACCGCGAACTTCTGAACCGCTCCGTGGGCGCCATCCTGCATCTGGATGAAAGAAAACTGACCTACTACACCGGCCCATATGATCAGTTTGCCAAACAACGCGCTGAACAACGCGCGGTACAGGCTGCGGCAGCCAAAAAACAAGCCGCCCATCGCGAACACCTGCAGGCATTTGTCGACCGTTTCAAAGCCAAAGCCTCCAAAGCCAAACAAGCGCAAAGCCGCGTGAAAATGCTGGAGAAGATGACCCCGATCACTGCGCCCGAAGACGCGGCACGCGTGGTTTTTACCTTCCCAACACCCGAGGAACTCTCCCCGCCGATCATCTCGATCGAGGGCGGCTCCACGGGGTATGGCGACACGGTTGTGTTGAAAAACCTCGACCTGCGCATCGATCAGGACGACCGCATCGCGCTATTGGGCAAGAACGGTCAGGGTAAATCCACGCTTGCAAAACTGCTCTCCGCCAGACTGGACCCGATGGGTGGGAAATTCGTCACCTCCACCAAATTGCGCATCGGCTTTTTCGCTCAGCACCAGGTGGACGAGCTCTACGTTGATGAAACCCCGATCCAACACTTGATGCGCGAACGCCCCGCCGAAGGACAGGCCCGCCTGCGCGCCCGTCTTGCCGGATTTGGCCTTGGCGCCGCGCAAGCCGAAACCGAAGTCGGTCGTCTGTCAGGGGGCCAAAAGGCCCGCTTGTCGCTGCTTCTGGCAACCTTGGACGCACCGCATCTTTTGATCCTCGATGAGCCGACCAACCACCTCGACATCGAAAGCCGCGAAGCTTTGGTCGAGGCGCTCACCGCTTACACCGGCGCGGTCATTCTGGTCAGCCACGACATGCACCTGCTGACACTGGTCGCGGACCGGCTCTGGTTGGTCAAAGACGGCACCGTCAAACCCTACGAAGAAGACCTTCAGGCGTACCGCAAACTTCTGCTCACATCTGACAAACCGATGGGCAAGGCCAAAACCAAAGCCAAACCCGCCGCCAAGAAAGCCAGTCGCGACGACATCCTCACCCTGCGCGCCGAAGTGCGCAAATCCGAGCAACGCGTCGAGAAACTCAACGACATGGCGGACAAACTGGCCAAAAAACTCGCTGATCCCGCGCTTTATGAGGACAGTAAACTTGGCGAGATGGAAGTTTGGCAGAAAAAATATGGCGAAGTGCGCGATGCACAGGACCGCGCCGAAGATCTTTGGATGAAGGCACTGGAAAAACTTGAACGCGCCGGAGGCTGACTGTTAGCCTGACCTCAGAATCGTCGCAGGGATACTCATGGAAACCACCGCGCTCATTTCGGCGTTTGTCACGCTCTTCGTGATTATTGACCCTATTGGGCTGTTGCCGATTTTCATTTCGCAGACGCAAGGCGTCCCCAAGGTAGAGCGTCGCAAGATCGCTATTCGGGCCTGCGTGATCGCCTCTGTCTTGCTGTGCATATTTGCCTTCCTTGGGGAAACCGTTCTCGGATTCATCGGCATTACCATGCCGGCCTTCCGGATTGCCGGCGGGTTGCTTTTGTTCATCACCGCTTTTGACATGTTATTTGAACGCCGTACCAAACGGCGCGAAGGCCAAGCAGAGGAAGCCGAAGAAGAAGACTATCAAGATCCCTCTGTATTTCCATTGGCCCTGCCTTTGATCTCCGGCCCCGGCGCGATCACCACGATCATTCTTCTGACCGGCCAATATAGCGAGATCGAAGACAAGCTTATGATACTTGGCGTGGCTTTCTCCGTCATTGCGCTGCTATTGATGCTCTTCCTCACCGCAGGTTTCGTGGAACGCCTCCTGGGCCGCACCGGAATCAATGTGGTAACGCGCCTTTTTGGTATGCTGCTTGCCGCGCTGTCTGTGCAATTTATCCTGGATGGGCTGCGCGACGTGGGCCTGATGGGCTAAGCCCTCTTTTTTTAACATGATTTCAGACATATATATTGTCCCACAGGAGGACATATGACCGACATCGACATTGGAAATCTGGTCTATCTGGTCTTACTACTTCTGCTGATCGGATACTTTTCCTTGGGCAGAGGCCGCCTGAACCTGAACAAAACGATGCAACACGCGGCGATCTGGGGGCTCATTTTTCTCGGCGCGATCCTGGCCTTCGGGCTGTGGGAAGACATCCGGTCCACTGTGCGTCCTATGCAGACCGTCCTGACAGACGAAGGCCGAATTGAGTTGCCCCGCGGTCCGGACGGCCATTTCCGCGCAACGCTGGATATCAACGGCGTCTCCGTGGATTTCATCGTCGACACTGGCGCCAGTGATCTTGTCCTGTCCAAGCAGGACGCTGCCCGCGCCGGACTTGACCCCGACACCCTGCCGTTTTTCGGCCGCGCCATGACTGCCAATGGCGAGGTGAAAACCGCGCCCGTCCGTTTGGAAGAAATCCGCTTTGGCGGCTACACCGACCACAACGTCCCCGCCAGCATCAACGGCGGCGAGATGCGGGGCTCGCTCTTGGGAATGAGTTATCTGAGCCGGTTTGAACAGATCACGATAGCCGGCAACAGGCTGATCCTGACGCGGTAAAGACCGGCCCTTGCAGTCGCCCCGCGAGGGCAGTTCGAGCTCTGCCGAATCTCTGTTTAGCCTCTGCCGGTTTTGGCCGTTCGTGTCACGTCGTGCGTCATCTTTGCGGTACAAGGCTGACTTCGCTGGCTGCAACACTGCTTATCAATGCGCCAGTGTTCACTGCACGATAAATCGAACGTGGCGGGCGAGCAGCTCCGTCAACATGACGTTGCACCCAGCTTCTAGCTTCCATTTTTTTCAGCGACTGCGACAAAGCACGATCTGTAATCGTTCGGAGGGTTCGCTTGATATCGTTGAACTGGCTCGGTCTGTGGATCGCTGTCAGCACAGGCAAAGTCCATGAGCGCCGCAGCAAATCCTGATCCTCATTGGCCGTGACCCTGTCGATTTTGCTGGCGATTGCCGCGGCCTGAACACCAAGCTCAGTCAATCGAAACTCTGGGCGCAGCGGGTGGCCGTAGCCCGGGTTTCGCTCCATCAATCCGATCGAGATAAGGTGGTCCATACTTTGACCAAATGCTGTCCTGCTCGCGCCAGTT
The DNA here is from genome assembly GCF_001292625.1 of Shimia sp. SK013. Classification (GTDB taxonomy): domain Bacteria; phylum Pseudomonadota; class Alphaproteobacteria; order Rhodobacterales; family Rhodobacteraceae; genus Shimia. The sequence continues at coordinate 197,531 of NZ_LAJH01000009.1, read as the reverse complement.
GCAGCCAGCAACGGCGCCTGCCGCCCTGCAATACCATAATGCAGGTTCGCCAAAATCGGGATAGCCCAAGCCCTTGATGTGGTGTTGACAAACGTCTCTATGTCCATAAAGTATAGTTAGCATACTTTTAATAATAAGGAAAGAAAATGCCGCTTATTTCATTGGAAAAAACCATCACAATTTCGCTTTCAGTCAAAGATCGCCATGCAAGTGCCGAGTGGTACGAATCCATGCTTGGTTTCGACACAATCTACCATGCAGACGAGGCGGGTTGGTCAGAGCTTCAAACCAATACAACCGGGGTTACAATTGGTTTGGGCGAGCACACCAAACCTGCGCCGGGAAACTGTGTGCCCGTTTTCGGTATCGCCGATCTGGATATGGCGAGACTTAAACTGGAACAGGCCAACGTGAAATTTGACGGCGAAACAGATGTCGTCGAGGGCATGGTCAAGACGGCCACCTTCTACGACCCTGATGGAAACGCGATGATGCTTGCCCAAGATCTAACCGACGGCACTGCCTGACACGCGGGGCCGGAAAATTGCCGTAGTTGGGCTTTCTCGCAAAATTGAAAGCGGCCATCTGAAATGGTCGCAGCAAGGGTTAGATTGGCGCAAAAACTGCCATTCTCAGGGGGCGCATCAAAGCCCCTACCCCTCTTCCTTCTCCGCCTTCTTCTGCCACGCACCGCTTTCCTCAGACCAATACTGAGCCGCGCAGCCCGCGTCTGTCAGCGCCTTCCACTGCGTGCGCGCATAGGCCACCGCATCCTGATCATAGCCGTCAAACAAGATGCACACACGTTCTGATGCCTGCACTTCCTGCGGGCTCACAACCGCCCCGTCAATTGACATCAGGCACGCCGCCTCATTTGGCGCGTCCACTTCGGTTGTCAAAAGGATCGGCTGCAAATCATCATGCGCGCCCCCTGCAAGACCATGCGCCAGAAAACTGGCGTCCCCCTGTTGCCACAGCTTTTCATCCAGCCAGGCCATACGTTCGGAATTGGTGCCGCGCACGACAATACGCCAGCCAGCCCCGCGCGCCTTTTCCAAAAGGCGCGGCAGGGTCACGTCGACCGGCGCTTGTGTCAGGTGGTAAAAATACGCGGCACCCAAAAGATTTAGACCTCGAACTTGTCGGCCACCAACCGGCTCAGCGCCATCACGCCCCAGCCAGTCGCACCCTTCGGCGCCATCGCTGTGTCGCCTTTCACACTTGCCACGCCCGCGATGTCCAAGTGGATCCACGGCATATCTTCACCGACAAAACGGTTCAGGAATTCCGCTGCGGTGACCGACCCGGCGGGCCGCCCGCCGACGTTTTTGACGTCGGCAATCCGGCTCTTGAGCTGGTCGGCATACGATTTGCCCAACGGCATCCGCCAGGCACCTTCGCCCTCAGCCGCAGCCGCTTTCAGAAACCCGTTGCAAAATGCGTCATCGTTGGAAAACACACCCGCATTGTCATGGCCCAACCCGATGATGATCGCGCCGGTCAAAGTGGCCAGATCCACCATTGCTGCCGGGCTGAACCGCTCCTGCGCGTAATGCATCACGTCACACAGCACCAAACGTCCTTCGGCGTCGGTGTTGATCACCTCAATTGTGTCGCCCTTCATGGATGTCACAACATCGCCCGGCCGGGTCGCATTGCCGGACGGCATGTTTTCGACCAATCCGATCAGCCCGACCACATTGGCCTTGGCTTTGCGCAATGCCAGCGCTTTCATGGCTCCAGCCACAACGCCCGCGCCGCCCATGTCCATTGTCATGTCTTCCATGCCGCCTGCCGGTTTTAGGGAAATTCCGCCTGTGTCAAACACCACGCCTTTGCCCACCAGAGCCAACGGCGCGCTCCGGTCTTCTGCGCCGTTCCATTGCATCACGACAACTTTGGACGGGCTAACAGATCCCTGACCCACGGACAGCAATGCCCCCATGCCAAGTTCTTCCAACTTGTCTTCCTCAAGAACTTCGACATCCACGCCATAAGACTTCAACGCCACCAGCCGATCGGCGAACTCGGTTGTGGTCAATACGTTGGCCGGCTCGTTCACCAAGTCGCGGGTAAAAAACACGCCTTCTGCCACCGCCAAACGCGGTGCTGCGGCTGATTCCACCTCCGCTGGCTTGGACGCCATTACAGTAACTTCGCGCGCGTCGTCCGCCGGGTCTGCTGTTTTGTGCTGGTCAAAACCATAGTCACGCAATGCCAACCCGGCCACAATCTCCGCCGCCTTGGGGTGATTACCAAGCGCCGCAAGCAATGCCGCCGTGCCACGTTTTTTGGCCACCGCCGCCCCAGCTTTGCGGGCGTCTTCAATCGAGCACTGACGCGGCAAGAACACAATGTCCACAGCTTCCGCAGCCATACCTGCAGGCCATGCCAAGCTGACCACATCGCCCACTTTGGCAGTGTCTGCTTTGGCGAGCTGCATCCGCTCGACTGCGCCCTTGGTCAACCGGTTCACGCGCCGCGCCTCTTGTCCAAGATTGCCTTCAATGGGCACCAACAGCGCGACACGGCCTTCGGCTTTGGCAATCTCATCCAGCACGGTTTCGACAAAAGTGAACTTCAGAACTTCGACCACAACACTCTCCATATAGAAATCAGCTACTGCTCATGCCTAACGCGACATCTTCACCTTGACCAGATATCAGTTTTAAGCGCCCATCATTTCCATTAATGTCTGCCAAAACACTTGGGAAAAAATACTGGGGGGATTCTGAGCGGTGAGCAGATTTGACAGATATATCCTGTCCCAGCTCCTGACTCTGTTTGGCTTTTTTGCACTGGTTCTGGTGTCGGTCTACTGGGTCAATAATGCGGTCGGCTTGTTCGACGCTCTGATCGCAAGCGGTCAGAATGTATCGGTATTTCTAAGCCTCACAGTGCTCAGCCTGCCCAATGTCATCCGCTCCGTTCTGCCGGTGGCGGTATTTTTGGCGACGGTCTATGTAACCAATCGGCTTTCGACCGAAAGCGAACTCACTGTGATGCAAGCAACTGGCTTCAGCCCATGGCGACTCACTAAGCCAGTGCTGGTGTTTGGCGTGGCGGTGAGCTTCATGATGAGCGTGCTCACGCATTTTCTGGAGCCCGCCAGCCTGACGGAGCTCTCCAAGCGCCAACAGGAGATAACCGAAAACGTGGCGGCGCGGCTGCTCACCGAAGGCACCTTTCTGCATCCCACGCCCGGTATGACCTTCTATATCCGGGAAATCTCCTCCGATGGCGTGTTGCGCGACGTGTTCCTGTCTGACAGCAGATCGCCGGAACACACCACCACATACACCGCTGCCGAGGCTTATCTGGTCAACGATGACTCGGGCGCCAAGCTGGTAATGGTCAACGGTCTTGCACAGCAACACACCACGTCCAGCGACCGGCTTCTAACCACTGATTTTGCTGATTTTTCGTATGATATCAGCGCACTGACGAATGCCTCCGAAACGCGATCCAAAGACATCAATTACCTCAGCACCTATGACTTGTTGGCCAATGCCGACGCGGTGATGCAGCGCACCGGCCGATCTCCGGGTCAAGTGGCTTACGAGGCTCATGCAAGGTTCGCGCAGGCGTCGGCCTGCATTGTCTTTGCAGTGATCTCATTTGCGGTTTTGCTGATGGGCGGGTTTTCCAGGTTTGGCATGTGGCGGCAAATTCTGATTGCCTTCACCATCCTGATACTGTTGGAGGCGGTGAAAGCGGCGGTGGTGGATCCCATACGCAAAGACGCGACTCTCTGGCCGCTGATCTATCTGCCTACTTTGTTGGGCACCGTACTTTCAGTGGGTATTTTGCGTATGATTTCTGGCCCTTTCCGTATCAAGAAGGTGCCGGCATGACCGTCCATTTCTATTTCGCGCGCAAATTCCTTTGGATTCTGATGGGCATAACAATCGGGCTTTTTACGTTGATCTCTCTGGTCGACCTCATGGAGCAGTTGCGCAGGTTCGATGTCGAAAAAGTTGGTTTTGACACCGTGCTTCAGCTCACGCTCCTGCGCGCTCCGGAAGGCATATATGAGCTGCTGCCCCTCATCGTGATCCTCGCGACGGTTACGCTGTTTATCAACCTGTCGCGCACCTCCGAACTGGTGGTGGTCCGCGCCTCGGGCCGATCTGCAATCGTTTCTGTCATCTCGCCGATAATTGTTGCGCTTTTGCTGGGCCTTGTGGCCATTGGCTCACTTAATCCCATCGTGGCCGCCACATCCGCCTTATACGGAACCAAATCTGAAAAACTCCTGGCCAGCGGTCGCAGCGCGCTCTCGCTTGATGGCGAAGGCATCTGGATGCGCCAAGGCAGCGCCGATGGACAAGCCGTGATTCACGCCGCCCGCACCAACGCAGACGCCACGCTTTTTCAAAACGTCTCAATCGTGGCTTACACGCCGGGCATTGGTCCGGTGCGCCGCATAGAAGCCTTGTCCGCCAAGCTAATAGACGGCGCTTGGGAACTGACTGCGGCCAAAGAATGGCCGCTAGAACCCGGTCTAAACGCCGAGGCCAACGCCATCACCCACGACCTTTTGATTCTGGAAAGCAGTTTAACTCCAGATCGTATCCGCGACCGGTTTGGCAACCCGTCGGCAATCTCGATCTGGGATTTGCCAAAGTTCATCACCGAATTGCAAATCTCCGGATTTTCTGCGCGCCGACATCTTGTCTGGCTGCACATGGAATTGGCCCAGCCGCTGTTTTTGGTTGCGATGGTGATGATCGCCTCGGCCTTTACGATGCGTCACACTCGTTTTGGCAACACAGGCACTGCGGTACTCGTGACAATCCTGATCGGTTTCAGCCTCTATTTCGTACGTAATTTCGCGCAAATACTTGGCGAAAATGGCCAAATCCCGGTTCTGCTCGCAGCCTGGGCGCCACCTGTTGCAAGCATTTTGTTGGCCTCAGGCATACTTTTGCATATGGAAGACGGATGAAGACTGCTGCCCGCTGCCACAATTCCTCACGCCAACGGCTCCGCTTGCTGGCGCTTGTTCTGATGGCAACAAGCATAGCTGTGCCTGCGACGGCGCAATTGATTCCGACGCCAGTCATCGAAGCCCCTCAAAACATGGTTTTGGTTGCGGACAGTGTGTACATCACCGGGGACAAACAGCTCATCGCACGCGGCAATGTCGAGGCATTGGGCGATGATATTCGCATGCTCGCCTCCGAGATCATCTATGACTCCGAAACAGATCGCATCTTGGTCAAAGGTCCGATCCGCATCTATCAGGGCGAGGATATTGTTATCCTTGCCGAAGACGCCGAACTCGACAAAGATTTGCGCAATGGCCTTTTGCGCAGCGCCCGGTTGGTTCTCAGCCAACGCACACAATTGGCCGCGACCCAAATCAACAGGGTTGAGGACCGCTACAACGTTCTAACCAAATCCACAGTGTCGTCTTGTCGGGTCTGCGAGACCGGTAAGCCGCCGCTGTGGGAGATAAGAGCACGGCGGATTGTGCATGACGAAGAAGAACGCCAGGTCTATTTCAATCACGCCAGCCTTCGTGTGCGTGATGTGCCGGTGTTCTACTTTCCCCATTTGCGTATGCCCGATCCCACACTAGACCGCGCTCGCGGCTTTCTAATTCCCACGGCCCATTCTACGTCCCTATTGGGCTATGGCTTAAAAATGCCGTACTTCATCCCGATTGGGCAGTCCAAAGACCTTACGCTGACCCCATATATTTCAAGCAAATCCAAAACTTTGGAATTCCGCTTTCGGCAGGCGTTCAAAAAGGGGCGGATTACCTTGGAAGGCGCTGTCAGCGACGACGAGGTGAAACCCAACGACACACGCAGCTATCTCTTCGCCAAAGGGCGGTTTGGTCTTCCGAAAGATTTCACGCTCAGCTTCGATCTCAAGGCCACATCTGACGACAGTTACCTCAACGACTACGATTTTTCCGACGACGACCGTCTCAACAGTGATATCACCGTGCGCCGCTCCAACCGCGATGAAAACACCCGCTTTGCTTTGCTGCACTTTCAATCCCTGCGGGACGGCGAAGACAACAGGTTCCTGCCAACCATCGTAACGGTCGCTGAAACCGAACGCCGCTACTTCCCGACGTCCATCGGCGGCGAGCTTAGGACCACAGCCCAGTTTCACGGTCACTTTCGCGAAGCCAAGACCGATGTAACAGGACGGGACGTGCTGCGCGCCAATGCCGACATGCTCTGGCGGCGCAACTGGACGCTGGACAGTGGATTGCGCACCGCCGTGTCCGGGGAACTCGCCTTTGACGCCTTCCGGACCTACAACGACTCGACACATGCCAACTATGATTATGCACTGACGCCCACGATTGCCGCAGACTTCCGCTATCCAATGAGCAAGATCGGAGCCGACGGCGCGACCTATCTGGTTGAACCTATTGCCCAAATAGCATGGACAGGCGGCGACGATTTGGACGTGGCCAATGACGAAAGCACGCGCACCGAATTTGACGAGGGCAACTTGTTGTCGCTGTCACGGTTTTCCTCCTATGACCGACGCGAACGTGGGGTTCGCACGGCCGTGGGTCTGAACTGGTCCCGCATCGCCAAAGAAGACTGGCGCGCCAATTTTACCATCGGTCAGATCTACCGTGACACCTCAGATCCGGATTTCACCAACAGTTCCGGCCTGTCTGGCGCAACGTCGGATTTCTTGCTGGCCGGCAATTTTCAGAACCCTGCGGGGTTGTCCGTCGCCGGACGCACCCTTCTTGGGACTGACGGGAGCCTGTCCAAGGCGGCTGCCCGCCTAGGGTGGACCAACCAACGCCTGTGGCTGGACGCGAGCTTTATCTGGCTCGACGAGGACGCCGCTGAAGACCGCAGCGAAGTTCTGTCAGAATGGGCATTGGACAGCAGCTACCGCCTGAGCCGCCACTGGACAGGCCTGCTTGACTGGCGCTTTGATGCAGGTGCAGGACGCACTGCCGAGGCCGGCGTAGGGCTGGAATACCGCAATGAGTGCCTCAAACTTGAACTTTCTCTCTCGCGCAAGTTTTCAACATCCTCTACCGTTCAGTCGGACACGAAAATCGGCTTCTCCGTTGCCCTGCTCGGGTTCTCGGTACGCGCCCAAGACAAAAGCTACGACCGCACCTGCGGATGATCAAACAGGAAAGACCCAACGATATGACATCGTGCCTTATCAAACGCTTCGCACTTTCCACCGCTGTGGCAGCCTACGCTGTTCTCGGACTTACGGCCCCGGCTCTGGCTCAGGGCGCGTTTTCCCCGGCGATCACTGTGAACGACGGGGTCATCACATCTTATGAAATTGATCAACGCGCGCGTCTTCTGGTGATCATGAACTCCCCTGGCGACACGATTAGCGAAGCAAGGGAGCAGTTGATAGATGATCGCCTGAAGCTTCAGGCGGCTGGGGTTTTTGGCATTCAGGCATCAGAAGAAGGCATTCAGGCGGGCATTGCCGAGTTTGCGCAACGCGTGAACATGGAACCCGATGACATGCTCAAAGCCCTCGCCGGCGAAGGCGTCAACGAAGAAACCATGCGTGACTTCATCATCTCCGGAATTACTTGGCGCGGATACGTACAGACCCGTTTTGGCGGCAGCGTTCAAATCACCGAAGAAGAAATTGACCGCGCAGTGGCCTCCAACACCGGTGCTGGCGGCATTCGTGTCTTGCTCAGCGAGATTGTGATTCCGATGACCCCTCAAAATGAGGCTCAGGTCATGTCGCTCGCGGGTCAGCTGTCTGATATTCGCTCGTTTGACGACTTCGAAAATGCGGCGCGCGCGTATTCTGGTGCGCCGACCAAAGACAACGGTGGTCGCATTGAATGGATGTCGGTCACCAAACTGCCTCCGCAGTTGCGCCCCCTGATCGCGGCCTTGTCGCCGGGCGAAGTCACCGCTCCGGTTCAACTGCCAAACGCGGTGGCCCTGTTTCAGATGCGGCGCGTCGAAGAATCCGACCGACCTGCGCCGCGATATTCCGCGATCGACTATGCCATGTACTACCTGCCCGGCGGTCGCACCCCTGAAAATCTGGCCAAGGCCACCGAAATTGCGGGCCGTGTTGACCGCTGCGACGACCTTTACGGCATCAACAAAGATCAACCGGCCGAGCTGCTGACCCGGGACTCGCTGGCACTGGGCGAAGTGCCCCGCGACATCGCGCTCGAATTGGCAAAGATGGACGATCATGAGATCTCCACCTCTTTGACAACAGCCAACGGGCAATCGCTTATTATGCTGATGCTTTGCGGCCGTACCGCGGAACTTGGCGAAGAGCTTTCACGCGAAAATGTGGCCAACGCGCTGCGCAATCAGCGGCTTGAAAACTACGCCGAAAGCTTTCTCAGCCAGCTGCGCGCAGAGGCCCGCATCGTCGAAAAATGACCGCACCCATCGCAATTAGCTGCGGAGAACCCGCAGGCATTGGTCTGGATATCATCGAAAAAGCGTGGGACGCCCTCAAAGGGGATATGCGCTTTTTCCTGATTGGCGATCCGTCGCATCTGCCCGGCACGGTGCCGCATCGGATTGTCACGTCGCCTGGCGAGGCCGCTGACGTCATGCCCTCAGCGCTGCCCGTGCTGGCACAGGACTTTGGTACAGCTCGAATGCCGGGGGTGCCTGACGCGGCTCACGCCAAGCACATCATCACTGCTATCCGCCATGGCACCGACCTTGCAATGTCCTGCGCTGCGAGCGCGATCTGCACACTGCCTATTCACAAAAAAGCCCTCAAGGACGGGGCCGATTTCCCTTATCCCGGCCACACCGAATTTCTCGCCCATCTTGGTGGGGTCGATCACGTCGTCATGATGCTGGCCTCCGATCAGTTGCGGGTGGTGCCAGCCACAATTCACATCCCGTTGGCCGAGGTGCCGGACGCACTGACCCCTGACGTTTTGCGCGATACAATTCGCATCACCGCCGAAGGGCTGCGCACCCAATTTGGCATTTCCAATCCCCGCCTCGCAATTGCCGGCCTCAACCCCCATGCGGGCGAAGGCGGCGCGATGGGGCATGAGGACGCCCGCATCATTGCGCCAGTCATCCAAGAATTGCAGGCCGAAGGTTATGACCTCACCGGCCCCTTGCCCGCCGACACCATGTTTCACGCAGCCGCCCGCGCGCGCTATGACGCGGCGATCTGCGCCTACCACGATCAGGCGCTCATCCCGATCAAAACGCTGGATTTCGACCGTGGCGTGAACGTCACGCTCGGTCTGCCGTTCATCCGAACTTCGCCCGATCACGGCACCGCGTTCGACATTGCAGGCCAAGGCATCGCCAATCCCACAAGCACCATCGAAGCCCTGCGCATGGCCTGGAGGATGGCCTGCGCCGCTTGACGCTTCCTCTTGCCCGAAATATCCCCGCCGGAGGCACAGAAACGCGGCGCAGCCGCCAAAACCCAAAGGCCCCGACATGAGCGCCATCGACGATCTTCCCCCCCTGCGTGAGGTGATCACCACCCACGGCCTGTCTGCGCGCAAATCTCTGGGCCAGAACTTCCTGTTGGATCTCAACCTGACGGCCAAGATCGCCCGCCGCGCCGGAGAGCTGTCGGATTGCGACATCCTTGAAATCGGCCCCGGCCCCGGCGGGCTGACGCGCGGGCTTCTGGCCGAAGGTGCACGCAAGGTGCTGGCGATTGAAAAAGACGAGCGCTGCATGCCCGCGCTGGCCGAAATTGCCGACGCCTATCCGGGTCAGCTTGAGGTCATCAATGGCGACGCGCTTGAAATTGATCCGCTGAGCCATTTGACCCCGCCGATCCGCGTTGCGGCCAACCTGCCCTATAACGTCGGTACCGAGCTTCTGGTGCGCTGGCTCACCCCAAAAGAATGGCCGCCTTACTGGCAAAGCCTGACCTTGATGTTCCAACGCGAAGTGGCGGAACGCATCATCGCCACCCCCGGTTCCAAAGCCTACGGACGTCTTGCCCTGCTGGCGCAATGGCGGGCGGACGCAACAATCGTCATGTCGCTGCCGCCCGAAGCGTTTTCACCACCGCCAAAAGTGCATTCCGCCGTGGTGCATCTGACCGCCCTGCCCGAACCGCGCTATCCGGCCGATCCCGCGATCCTATCTCGCATCGTGGCCGCGGCCTTCAACCAGCGCCGCAAAATGCTGCGCGGCTCTCTCAAGGGACAAGCTCCCGACATCGAAGACCGCCTGATCGCTGCAGGCATCAAACCCACAGACCGGGCTGAGCAAGTCGGTTTGGAACAATTCTGCGCTTTGGCACGGATGTTTGAAAAAGACTGAGACATGCATCTTCATGTAAAGATCTTGAACGGCGTCTATTGTGTCCAATTGACACTCTTGTCTGTGATCGGATTTTTCCCCGACGACTTTCCATATTGGCTATCAAAGATGGCCGACACGCGCATTACCCGCTGTCGTGAATTATTGAGTTCAGGAAGCGATGCCAGCGTGGAGTTCTTACTACTCATAACCTTTGTTGTTCCCCTTGTATCAAGGCTTGCACGTGTACGATCAGCGCCAAGCACGCTCGAATTTGTCTTCTTCACGTTTGCTTCTCTGAGTGCAGCATTCGCTATCTGGCTAATTTCTCTGGATTGTGCCTCAGATGTCATCATGATGTTTTGGGACCCGGAAGCCCAACTCATCCTGTTTTTTTGGGGATGGGCAACGCTATCTCTAATACGTCTGCCCCGAACCTATTTGTCATAGATCGCTCCGCGCTTAGCCGAGATTCGCCTTAGAATGCGCCTGCCAAATAAAAAAACCCGCAGCCTGCGCCGCGGGGTTTCTCAAAATCTCTCCAAGCACTCAGATCACTCTGCCGCAGAGCTATCCTCGCTGGGGGCCTGCGCCTCAACAGGCGCCGCATCGGCCTCAACCGGCTTTTTACGCGGGCTGCGTTTGCGTGGTGGCTTCTTCGGCTTTGGCGCCTCGGGGGCGGTCTCGGGCGTTTCCACCAAACCGCTGTCCGCCACATCACCAATCACATCAGGTTGATCGGATTCCGAAGGATCCGCCGACACTGGTGAAGGTGCAGGAGAGTGCGCAGGTGCGGGTGCGGCTTTGTCGCCACCATTGTTGCCTTCACGCTCTTGGCGTTCCATCCGCTCACGCCGTTCACGATCGCGGTCTTGCTGACGCTCGCGGTTCTGGCGTTCTTGCTCTTCACGGCGCGAATCCTGCTCGCGCTGTGCCTCGTTGAGCATGCGTTGGTAATGCTCCGCGTGCTGCTGAAAGTTTTCAGTGGCCACACGGTCATTGCCCAATTGGCTGTCGCGCGCCAATTGGTTGTATTTGTCGATAACTTGCTGCGGGGTGCCGCGCACCTTGCCCTCGGGGCCGGAACTGTCAAACACACGGTTGACGATATTGCCGGAGGGACGGTTGTTGCGGTTGCCTTTGTTCCGCGAACGGGACTTGGAAGATCTCATATTCTTTGCAATCCAGACTTGGTCAATTGCGGTCGCTAACCCGTTTTGCGCCTCTTGCGCTCTGAATTCCGGTTGCGACGATTTCTGGCTTGGTGTCCACCGGGACCGCCCGTTATGGGCATCCACCGATCAGACGCGATATTCGTAGAACGCCAACGCGCAGGAGACAAGGCTTTTTATGCATCTAATTCACGCGAAATCAAAAAAACTGGCGGCAAAGCCACAATCAACGGCGATTTACGCCACAAACAACGCGGTTTCTTCCGTCCAAATCATTCAAAATCTCCACATCCTGCAACCCCGCCTTAGCAAACAAAGCTGCCACGGCAGGTCCCTGCTTCCAGCCGATTTCCACCATCAGCCGCCCGCCATCAAATAGATGCGCCATCGCGCCTGCGCTGATCTCACGGTATGCCGCCAACCCGTCGCCCTCATCGGTCAACGCAATACGCGGTTCAAACGCCAGTTCCGGCGCCAATTCGGCCATCTCGTCCAACGCGATATAGGGCGGGTTGGACACGATCAGGTCAAACTCGCCCGTGACCCCGGAAAACCAATCACTCCGGACAAACTCCAGCCGATCCGCCACGCCAATGGTCTCGGCGTTTTCTCGGGCTACCTCCAAGGCAGCTTCGGAAACATCCGACGCCACGCCTTGCGCATCAAGCCGCGCGGCCAACAATGAAATCGCAATCGCCCCCGATCCAGTCCCCAGATCCAATACACGCTTGAACGGTGTTCTTAATGCCACCGCCACCAATGTCTCCGTCTCAGGACGCGGGTCCAAAGTGTCCCCGGTGACTTTGAAGTCATGGGCATAAAACGCCCGCCGTCCCAAAAGATGCGACAACGGCTCCCGAGCGGCCCGCCGCGCCACCAGCGGCAACAACTTTTCCTGATGCTCAGACGAGGCCGCCTGCCCCATTTCCAACGTCAATCGCGCCATCGGCACACCTGTGACATGCGCCACCAGAAGCCGCGCTTCCCGAGGTGCGCCCTCGATACCCGCCGTTGTCAAAGACCCTGCCACCTGCGCCACCAAGTCGGAAATGGTCAGGCTCACGCCTCCATCTCCGCCAACGCGGTGGCCTGCGCATCGGCGGTTAGCGCGTCAATAATCTCATCCAGATCGCCTGCCATTACCTGATCCAGCTTATAAAGCGTCAGGTTGATACGGTGATCCGTCATCCGACCTTGCGGAAAGTTATAGGTCCGGATGCGTTCAGACCGATCACCAGAGCCAACCTGCCCCGCCCGATCCGCTGCGCGCTCGTCGTTGATGCGCTGCCGCTCCAGATCAAACAAACGCGTCTTCAGGACCTGCATCGCAATCTCGCGGTTGCGGTGTTGCGATTTTTCCGAGCTCACTACGATGATGCCGGTCGGCAAGTGGGTGATGCGCACAGCGGAATCCGTGGTGTTCACGTGCTGCCCACCGGATCCAGACGCGCGCATTGTATCAATCCGGATATCTTGCGCGTCGATCTGCACATCCACGTCTTCGGCCTCAGGCAACACCGCCACCGTGGCCGCCGACGTGTGAATGCGCCCACCACTTTCGGTGGATGGCACGCGCTGCACCCGATGCACGCCGCTTTCAAATTTCATCCGCGCAAAAACATTCTCGCCTTTGATATGCGCCACAACTTCTTTGATACCGCCCAGCTCGGTGGCGTTTTCCTCTAGGATCTCCAGCTTCCAGCCGCGCGTCTCGCAATAACGCTGATACATGCGCAGCAAATCACCCGCGAACAAAGCTGCCTCATCGCCCCCCGTACCAGGTCGGATCTCAAGAATAGCAGGCCGCGCGTCTGCCGCGTCTTTCGGCAAAAGCGTCAACTGCAACGCGTGCTCTGCATCAGGCAACGCAGCCTTCAGCTCCGGCAATTCTTCTTCGGCCAGCGCCTTCATATCCGGATCGCCAAGCATCTCTTCGGCGTCATCAATGTCGATCAGCAACCGCCGATAAGCCCTTATCTGCTCAACCACCGGTTTGATCTCGGCATATTCTTTGGCCAACGCCGAAATATCGCCGCTGCCTTCAGCCATCTGCGCTTCAAGAAATTCGAACCGCCGGGTGATCTGTTCAAGTCGTTCTAAAGGAACCATGCCGCTACCTGAGACAATCCGCGGGTTTGGTCAAGCCCGCGCTTTGTTGTAAACTACTCTCATGAAACGCTTGGCCCTGATCCTTTGCACCTTTGCTGCCCCCGTCTTTGCCGACGGGTTCATCAACGGCGTCCCTGTTGATTGCTACTGCACAGATAGCAAAGGCCAACGCATAGAGGTCGGCGAAACCATCTGCCTTCAAGTAGATGGGCGCATGTTTATGGCGCAATGTCAGATGTCGCTGAACGTGCCGATGTGGCGCGAGGTCTCGCCTGGCTGCCTCAGCTCCGGCTTAATCGGCGGTCAAAGCCGCAATCCACTGATCCACACGTACAGCATTGACGCCGAAATCCTTGCGACCAAATCGTGAGCGACCAAAAATCGCCAGCTGATCGCCCTGCATCCGAGCCGTCGTGAAATCGGGATAGCCCACCATACGTGTGCGCGACACAAAGGTGATCATGCCCTCGTCAACAGATCCATCCAGCACAGCGGTGCGCGGGTCGCGCAAAGCCACCTCAGCCAGCTTTGCCAAACCATCCGGCCCCGCATCCACCAACCGGCGCGCGCTGTTCTGCCCGTCGCTATTTTTGGTGATGTCTTTGGCCACATGCCAACGTGCGGTGTCACTTGGTGCCAGCCGTACATAAGCCAATAGGCCAAAGCCCAGCACCAAAACCACAATTACAATAGTCATTCTTTTCATCCCTCATCTGCACCTTACCGCAGTCGTTCTGACAAAGCCTGTCCTTCTTTGTCATTACGTCCGTCCGGCGCATCCGCATCAAAAACACTTTCTGTGCACAATGGCGCGCGGCCTAACATCCACAGGTCCCGCTGCATAGTGTTTTGTTAACACGAGATGAAATTGCGGGCGGCCTTTCCGATATCCGCCCGCAATCAGAACGTTATTTCAGCGGTTGCGCCGTTTCCACCAACCGCGCAAAGAACGACGCGCCAATCGGAGCAACGTCGTCGTTGAAATCAAACGCAGGGTTGTGCAACCCGGCACCCTCACCCGCACCAAGGAACAGATACGACCCCGGCCGTGCTTCCAGCATGTAGGAGAAATCCTCGGCGCCCATTTCCATATCCTGTGCGTCGTTCACCGCGCTCTCACCCGCAATGTCGCGGGCCACATCGGCTGCAAACGCTGTCTGCTGCGCGCTGTTCACTGTCGCCGGGTAGTTCACATCCAGATCAAGCTCCGCTTTCAACCCATAGGCTGCTGCGGTCCCTGTCACAATCTCGTTCAAACGGCGATGAATCATCGTCTGCACGTCTTTGTCAAAGGTGCGAATGGTGCCGTTGATCATGCCCAAATCGGGAATCACATTGCTCACCGAGCCCGCATGGATTTGCGTCACGGACACCACGGCCTCGTTGCGTGTGTCGTGGTTGCGGCTCACGATTGTCTGGATCGCATTGACCATCGCCACGGCTGCGACCACCGGATCAACCGTGTCCTGCGGGTAAGCGCCATGACCGCCGGTGCCCTGAATGTTGATTGTGAACGTGTCCACCGCCGCCATGATCGGGCCGGGCTTGGTGTGAAACTCGCCAAACGGAATGCCCGGCACATTGTGCAACGCATACACCTCTTTGACGTCAAACTTGTCCAAGACGCCTTCCTGCACCATGACCTCGCCACCGCCGCCTTCTTCTTCGGCAGGCTGGAACATCAACGCCACGCGCCCCGAGAATTTGCGCGTCTCCGCCAGATACTTCGCCGCACCCAACAGCATCGTTGTGTGCCCGTCATGCCCGCAGGCATGCATGCGCCCCGCAACTTCGCTGGCATACTCCACGCCTGACACCTCATCCATCGGCAACGCATCCATGTCCGCGCGCAATCCAACCGTTGGCCCATCGCCTTGACCGTTGATGATTGCCACCACACCAGACGTGGCGATGCCTTCGTGAATCTCGTCCACGCCAAACTCTTTCAGACGCGCCACCACAAAGGCCGCAGTCTCATGGCAGTCAAACTCCAACTCCGGATGCGCATGCAAATGCCGACGCCACCCCTTCATTTCGTCTGCATAATCGGCAATACGGTTAACAACTGGCATGGCTGGACACCTCTCTGAATATTCGTTCACTCTCATCCAAATCAAAAACCGGAGCCCTCTGCAATGGCCGAAGACCCCTTAATCCTGAATCCCAACGGCGGAATGCCGCGCCTTTTAGAGATCATGAGACGCCTGCGCGATCCTGAAACGGGCTGCCCTTGGGACATAGAACAAGACTTCGGCACCATTGCCCCCTACACGATCGAAGAGGCCTACGAGGTCGCCGACGCCATCGAACGCGAAGCCTGGGACGAACTCAAAGGCGAATTGGGCGATCTGCTGTTCCAGTCTGTGTTTCACGCACAAATGGCATCCGAACGCGGGCTCTTCACCTTCGATGAGGTGGCCGACACCATGTCGGACAAAATGGTCGCGCGCCACCCGCATGTCTTTGGCGACGAAAATCGCGACAAGTCAGCCGAACAACAAACCCGCGATTGGGAAACCGTCAAAGCCGCCGAACGTGCCTCCAAGGCACAATCGGGGACGCTGGATGGCGTTGCCCTCGGCCTGCCCGCCCTTTTGCGTGCGGTAAAACTGCAAAAGCGCGCCGCGCGGGTGGGCTTTGACTGGCCCGATATTTCGCAAGTGGTCGACAAAATCGTCGAAGAAGCTGGTGAGCTGGCCGAGGCCCGCGAAAAGCTCACTCAAACCGAGGTCGAAGAGGAATTCGGCGACATGCTGTTTGTCATCGCCAATCTCGCGCGCCACCTGAATATCGAACCCGAGGCCGCCCTGCGCGCCACCAACGCCAAGTTCACCCGCCGCTTTGAAGGCGTTGAGGCCAAACTGGCGGAACGTGGAAAACGCCCCGAAGACAGCGATCTGGCGGAAATGGACGCGCTTTGGGACGAGGTAAAAATCGAAGAAAAACAAGAGACTTAGACAGGCGACACATGCCATTTCGTACGTGAAGAAAATACCTGAATAAAATATTCAGGTATTGACCTGATAAAAAAACTCGGATTTAAAGCCTGCATCGAAACATCCACCGTGAGTGTGACATGACCAAAATTCTTTCTACGTCGATCTTCTTTGCCGCCGCAGCCAGCGTAGCCGCGCCCGCCATGGCCGAAGAGGTCAACATCTATTCCTATCGCCAGCCCGAGCTGATCAAACCGCTGACAGATGCGTTCACCGCCGAAACCGGCATCAAAGTGAACGTCGCCTACCTGCAAAAAGGCATGGTCGAACGTCTGCAAGCTGAAGGCAAACGGTCCCCTGCCGACATGATCCTGACCGTCGACATTTCGCGTCTGGCGGCCGTTGTGAATGCTGGTCTGACCCAGCCGATGGAAAGCGACACCATCACCGCCAACGTGCCCGCGCAATACCGTGACCCTGACAATCACTGGTTCGGCCTCACCACCCGCGCGCGTATCGTCTACGCCTCCAAGGATCGCGTGGCCGACGGCGAAGTCACGACCTACGAAGATCTGGCAGACCCCAAATGGGCTGGCCGCATTTGCACCCGCTCCGGAACCAACGCCTACAACGTTGCCCTCACCTCTGCTTTGATCGAGCACCACGGCATCGAGGGCGCCAAAACGTGGCTTGAAGGCGTGAAAGCCAACCTCGCCCGCAAACCCCAAGGCAACGACCGCGCTCAGGTCAAAGCGATCTGGGCCGGCGAATGCGACATCTCCATCGGCAACACCTACTACATGGGCAAAATGCTGTCGGACGACGAACAGAAAGCATGGGCCGACAGCGTGCGCATCGTTTTCCCTGAATTCGAAGGCAAAGGCACCCACGTCAACATCTCCGGCGTTGCTCTGACCAAGTCCGCTCCGAACAAGGAAAACGCCGTCAAGATGATGGAATTCCTGACCTCACCTGCGGCACAGGAAATCTACGCCAAGGCCAACTTCGAATACCCGATTGCACCGGGCACCGAGGCAGACGCTCTGGTCACAGGCTGGGGGGAATTCACCGCCGATGACGTGAACCTTATGACGCTCGCGGGTCACCGTTCGGACGCGCTGAAGATCACCGAAGAAGTCGATTTCGACGGCTAAGCCCGCCTGATCAACCACCGTAAAAGGCGGTCCCATGGGGCCGCCTTTTTTGTGTCGATCCAAAATTTCACACCTCCGCGATACAGACGTAATACCGACGCGATGCCGATCCGCGATATTTCTGACCGATTGATAAAATAAATTGCGCGAAACCCCGCCTGATGGCTAGACATCGCCGCTTGCCCTTGCCACCCTGCGCCGTCACAAACGACCAACAGGCACCAAGGAGAGGCCCCCATGAGCCCGCGCAAGATCATCATCGACACCGACCCCGGACAAGACGACGCCGTCGCGATCCTGCTTGCTCTCGCCAGCCCCGAAGACATCGACGTCTTGGGTATCACCGCCGTTGCTGGCAATGTCCCGCTGGCTTTGACACAGAAAAATGCACGTATTATCTGCGAGTTAGCCGGAAAAACTGAAACAAAAGTCTATTCCGGCTGCGACGTACCGTTGTCGCGCAAACTGGTCACGGCCGAGCATGTGCACGGCAAGACCGGCCTTGATGGCCCCACATTGCCCGATCCGACTATGCCTCTGCAGGATCAACACGCCGTCGATTTCATCATCGACACCCTGCGCAACGAGGATGCAGGGACCGTAACCCTGTGTCCCCTAGGCCCTTTGACCAACCTTGCAACCGCGTTTAACAAAGCGCCGGATATTGTTGAAAAGGTTCAAGAAATCGTCCTGATGGGCGGCGCCTATTTTGAAGTTGGCAACATCACCCCGGCGGCGGAATTCAACATCTATGTCGACCCCGAAGCCGCCGACGTGGTTTTCAAATCCGGTGTTCCGATCGTGGTTATGCCACTAGATGTGACCCACAAGACGCTTGTCACCAAACCCCGCAACGACGCCTTCCGCGCCATTGATACAAGTGTGGGCATCGCAGTCGCGGAAATGACTGATTTCTTCGAGAGATTCGACAAAGAGAAATACGGATCCGCAGGCGCTCCCTTGCACGATCCCTGCGTCACAGCCTATCTGATTGCGCCTGAGCTCTTCAAAGGCCGGCACGTAAATGTCGAAATCGAAACGCAATCCGACCTCACCCTTGGCATGACCGTTGCCGATTGGTGGGGCGTTACCGACCGCGCACCCAACGCACTTTTCGTCGGCGACTTGGATGCCGATGGCTTCTTTTCCCTTCTAACAGAAAGGCTTGCACGCCTATGACGACCGCTCTGCATCTCGCGAACGAAGCCGATTTCGCCAAGCTCGACCCGCTTGTTGAGGCCTTCCATGCTGAGATGCAGATCGAGTCCGACGACGACACTCGCCGCGCAGGCCTCCTACCGCTTTTGCAGGGCTCTCCTTATGGTGCGGCCTACTTGCTCGGCCCGCGTCGCGCCCCGGTTGGATATATCGTTGTCACGTTTGGCTGGTCCGTGGAATTCGGCGGAATGGATGCTTTCGTTGACGAAGTCTTTATCCGACCTCCAGTGCGGGGCCGCGGTATGGCCACCGAAGCCCTGGTCGGCTTGGCCAAAGCGCTGGAAAGCGTTGATGTTTGTGCCCTTCATCTCGAAGTCGATCGTTCAGATGAGAACGCGCAAAAACTATACCTACGCGCTGGTTTTAAGCCCCGTGAGCGTTACATGCTAATGACCCGCAAACTGTCCTGACCGGGACGTGATCACAGTGGCTCTGGCAATTCCCGATTTCGCCCGTATCTTAGGGGCATGAGCTTAAATATCCCATTTCAGAATACCTACGCCCGCCTGCCGGACCGCTTCTTCGCCAAACAGGCGCCGACGCCAGTGCGCGCACCCAAGTTGTTGGCCTTTAACGCGCCTCTAGCAGCATCTCTGGGCATCACCGGAACAGACGACGACGCCCAACTTGCTCAGGTGTTTTCCGGCTCTGCTGTGCCCGACGGTGCCGAACCTTTGGCGCAACTGTATTCCGGCCATCAGTTTGGAAACTGGAACCCTCAACTTGGGGATGGTCGCGCTGTTCTTCTTGGGGAAACAAACGGTTACGACATACAGTTAAAGGGATCCGGCACCACACCTTACTCGCGGCGTGGCGATGGTCGAAGCTGGCTTGGTCCGGTTTTGCGCGAATATGTTGTGTCAGAAGCGATGCACGCGCTTGGCATTCCAACGACCCGCGCCCTGGCGGCCGTTTCCACAGGCGAGGACGTATTCCGTGAGCGCCCAATGCCCGGCGGCGTCATGACCCGCGTCGCGTCTAGCCACATACGTGTCGGAACCTTCCAAGCGCTTTACGCGAGAAAAGACGTCGAAGGCCTTGAAACTCTAGTGAATTTCGCAATCAATCGCCACTATCCGGACGCGCAATCCGTTACAGAATTCCTCGCCTCTGTCATAGCAGCGCAGGCTGAATTAATCGCGCGATGGATGTCGGTTGGCTTTATCCACGGCGTCATGAACACCGACAATTGTGCCATCTCAGGTGAAACCATTGATTACGGTCCGTGCGCTTTTATGGATGCGTACAATCCGATGCAGGTGTTTTCCTCCATCGACCGACACGGCCGGTATGCCTATGACAACCAACCAGGCATAATCGTCTGGAATATGGCCCAACTTGCGACAACTTTGGTGCCTTTGATGCCGGACGGAGAGGCCGCCGTGCAATCTTTCTCGGCCCTTGTGCACGACATGCCAAACCAAATCGCGGCGCATCAGACACGGCTCTTTGCCGCAAAAATTGGCCTAACAGAAGTGCGCCAGGGGGATCAGACTCTGATCGACGACCTGCTTGACCTAATGACCAAAGACGGCGCGGATTTCACGAACACTTTCAGAGCCTTGCCTGCAGGTTCGGCGATGGATCAGATCGCGGACCGCGATACTTTCGCGGCTTGGGAACGGCGTTGGAGTGACCGCCTGCAGACCGAACCACAGAACCCACAAGCAACAATGCGCGCGACAAATCCCGCATTAATTCCTCGCAATCATCGCATCGAAGAGATGATTGGCGCTGCCATCGAAGGCGACATGGCACCATTTGAGCGTCTCATGGCGGCGCTCGCCACGCCATTTTCCGATCCCGCCGAATTCTCTGACCTCACACGTCCGCCTTTGGAAACCGAACGCGTCCACCAAACTTTTTGCGGCACCTAAGGACAGCTCATGCGCGTCGCCAGTTATAACTTGCAAAAATGTGTTGGCGTCGACATGCGTCGACACCCTGCCCGGTCGATGGTGGTCATCCGTGCATTGCGTGCGGACGTGGTTGTTTTGCAAGAAGCCGACAAACGCATCCCCCCGCGCCCCACTGCGCTCCCCTTTGATCTCATTGAAAATAAAGGGTTCTCCGCCGTTGACTTTGGACAGCCTACAGGATCATTGGGCTGGCACGGGAACGCCATGCTGGTGCGTGACGGCATCGAAGTGTTGGACACAAGCAAGCTCGCTCTGCCCGGCCTTGAACCTCGCGGCGCCATCTTCGCCGACCTCATGACACCGCTTGGCGCCTTACGTGTCGTTGGTGTTCACCTCGGTCTAATCCGCCGCTACCGTTTGATGCAGCTCAACACCATCGTGCATGCGCTGGCGCGGCTGCCGGACATGCCCACACTCATTGCCGGAGACTTCAATGAATGGGGGCCAAAGCACGCTCTGGATGCGGTGACGCCCGCCTTTGATTTTGTGAACACAGGGCACAGTTTTCCGTCGCCCCGGCCTGTTGCGGCTTTGGATGGCTTTGCCCTGACCACTGATCTGAAGGCCGACAAACACGGCGTGCTCAAGCGTATTCCAGCACATGTTGCGTCAGACCATCTGCCGATCTGGATGGATCTCAGCAGACGCTCGCCAACACCGGAGCCCACCCCATGACCGCTTACTCTGTTTACGATGTTTTCACGAAACAACCTTTTGGTGGCAATCAGTTAGCTGTCATTCCTAACGCAATTCACTTGCCCGAAATGGATCTGCAACGCATCGCGGCTGAGTTCAATTTTTCTGAAACAACGTTTGTTTATCCGCCAAGTGATACAAACAACACCGCGCATGTCCGGATTTTCACTCCTACGATGGAGGTCCCTTTTGCCGGGCACCCTGTGATCGGAACTGCGGTCGCGCTGGCAAGCGCTGGCCATGGTCCGCAGATGACGTTTGAACTCGGCGTTGGCCCGCTCAGTGTCCACGCCGAAAAGGGCGCGGCGTCCTTCACCACCTCGGCTGATCTTGAAATCCTGGCCCAACCCGACCTGGCGGTTGTTGCCAAAGCACTCGGTGTCGCGCCCACACACATCCGAACGGACCGTCATCCTCCGATCATGGTCTCTCTCGGACTTGCTTTTACTTTCACAGAAATCGACAGCCGCGAAGCGCTCGCTGCTCTTGAAACCGATGTATCCGCCTTTCGCCAAGGCAACGCGGCCTACCCGTCTGGTCTGGATTTCGCGCAATTTGTCTATGTCCGAGACGGCAACCACATCGACGCGCGCATGTTTGCACCGCTCGACAACATCCCCGAGGATCCAGCGACCGGCAGCGCCTGCGCGACATTGGCAGCGCTGCTGGCCCACAAGGAAGGCACCGATCTCACGTTCGACATCTTGCAGGGCGAAGACATGGGACGACCAAGCCACATCCAAGCCACAACAAACGGGCCGGCTGTGACCATTTCTGGCCACGCCGTGTGCACAATGCAGGGAACTTTGGTCTACTGACCTGATCTGGGTGTTATTTGGACGGGCCGCGCCGACCGCCACGACGGTTCCCACCGGGCTTACCACCACCGGAATTGCCGCCACCGGGGTGACCGCCACCAGGTTTGCCGCCCGGACGTCCGCCCGGTTTTCCGCCGCCACGATGTCCGCCACCGGCATTGCCGCCACCGGCACCACCGCCAGAACCACCTCCGCCGCCGCCTTTGCCGCGTGCGGGGCCGCCACGCCGACGTCCACCCGAAGGCTTCACTCCAGGCTTGATTTCGGCACCTTCCCAAGGACGACCGGAGGCCACGGGAATGTCGATCTTCATCACCTTCTGGATGGCTTTGAGTTCATCCACCTCATCGGGCGCGCAAAATGCAATCGCGGCCCCGTCCATACCGGCACGCGCGGTGCGGCCGATCCGGTGCACATAGTTTTCCGGCACATTGGGCAGATCAAAGTTATAGACGTGACGCACCTGCGGAATGTCCAAACCGCGCGCTGCCACATCCGTGGCGACAAGCACTTTGATTTCTCCACTGCGGAAAGCCTTGATCGCGCGTTCACGCTGTCCTTGGCTCTTGTTGCCATGCACACTGGTGGCCTCGAACCCGGCCCGCACGAGCGCTTTCATCAACCGCTCAGAACCGTGTTTGGTGCGTCCAAAGACAATCGCCGCCTCGTCGCGGTGCTTGCCCAGCAACTCGATCAACAATGCGGTCTTCTCCGATTTGGCGATAAAGTGGATCGACTGCTCGATCTTGTCTGCTGCCTTGCCGGGAGGGTTGACCTGCACCTTGATCGGATCGTCCAAATAGGTGTTGGCAATCTCGGACATCTGTTTTGGCATCGTCGCGGAAAACAGCATGGTCTGGCGTTTTTCCGGCAACCACTGCGCGATTTTACGCAGCGCATGGATAAAGCCCAGATCCAACATTTGGTCAGCTTCATCAAGCACGAGGAAATCTGTGCTGCCCAGATCCATCGCTTTGCGTTCCATCAGGTCGATCAAACGACCCGGTGTCGCCACCAGAATGTCTGTGCCTTTGTCGAGCCGTGCGATCTGGGGATTGATGCCAACCCCACCGACCACAAGCCCAACTTTGAACTGCGTGTCCTCGACCTGCGCCCGCAGGCTGGCAGCGATCTGACCGGCAAGTTCACGGGTTGGCGCCAGAACCAGACCGCGGACAGTGCGGCGCGCCGGGCGTTCGTCATAGCTGAGCATCTGCGCGATCAGCGGCAGACCAAAAGCGAGCGTTTTGCCGGTGCCGGTCTGTGCCAGCCCCATCACATCGCGGCCTTCCAGCGCCACAGGAATGGCGCCTTCTTGAATAGGTGTCGGTGTGGTCAGGCCCATCTTTTCCAGACGCGTCACCACTTGCTTGGGCAAGCCAAGCGATTTGAAATCAGCCAAGGGTATCTCCGGCGTATTGGTGGCACTTGTAACCTTGCCGCCTCTTGCGCCAATCGCGTCACCAATGCCTGTTGAGGTCGCGTGTGGCGACCTGATCGCGCCGCAATGAGCGCTTTGACAGCGCCTGTCAAGTGACCTATCGCATGCGCCTTGCGTCAAAATCGGTGGAATCGCGCACCGGCATTGGCTACACACAAAGAAACACCAAAGACCGGACTGTTCCATGCGCGCCAACAATGACACTATTATTTCACGTTGCGAGGCCAAGGGCCTGCGCATGACAGAACAGCGCCGCACGATTGCAGCCGTGCTTCAGGAGAGCAAAGATCACCCGGATGTCGAAGAGCTTTATGCCCGCGCGTCGGCGCGTGACAGCGGCATTTCTCTGGCCACGGTTTACCGTACGGTAAAGCTGTTTGAAGAGGCCGGGATCTTGGACAAGCTGGAATTTGGCGACGGCCGCGCGCGCTATGAGGACGCGGAACGCGAGCATCACGACCACCTTATCGACATCAACTCCGGTCAGGTCATCGAGTTTGTGGATCCTGACATCGAAGCACTTCAGGAAAAGATCGCCGCCAAACTCGGCTACACGCTCAAAGGCCACAAGCTTGAGCTTTATGGCGTGCCGTTGAAAAAGTAAGGGGCTTTGCCCCTGCGACAGCAAGCTGTCACCACCCCAGGATATTTTAAGCAAGAAGAAGCCGCAGGTTCAGGCCCGCAGGCGGTGTCCTTTGGGATCAAACGGCGGCTCGTGCAGAATGGTGGCTTTGTGGGGCTTGCCAAGCACCATGACCTCGACCTGATCGCCAGTACCTGCACCTTTGACATAGCCAAGCGCCAGCGACATTCCGACTGTGTAGCCATAAGCCCCCGATGTCACACGCCCGATCCCTTGCCCGTCCTTGAAAATCGGTTCCCCGCCAGTGGCGTCGGCATTTGAGGTTGTCACATCTGCTTCATCTAGTTGCAGAAGAACGAGCTCCTCACGAGGCGCGTTTTGCAGGACATCCGCCACAGCAGACTTGTTGAGGAAATCCTTTTGCATCTTGCAAAGCCGGTCCAGACCCACCTCTTGTGGCCAATATTCCGGACTGTATTCGCGACTCCAGCTGCCATAACCCTTTTCCACCCGCAGGCTCATCAAGGCTCGGCTGCCGACAGGGCCTGCACCAAGCGCCCGGCCCGCCTCAAGGAGCGCCGCATAAAGCGCGGCCTGATGCTCTTCTTTGCAATGCAGCTCCCACCCTAGATCGCCGGTGAATGACACGCGCAACGCCACCACTTCGATACCCGCCAAGTCGATGATTTTGGAGCGCATGAATGGGAAGTCCTCTGTCGCGAGGGGCACGTTCGTCAGGCGCTGCAGCAGGGACCGCGACTGCGGGCCTGCTACGTTGAAGCCACAAACCGCCTCGGTCAGGCTTTCGAATGTGGTGCCATCAGGCAGCGGAATCTGCTTGAAAAAGCGCGCGTGATACCGCTCCGCCATACCGGAACCAATGATCCAGAAACTGTCATCGCCCGTGCGTGTGACCGTGAAATCACCTGCAATCCCGCCGCGCTTGCCAATCAGCGGTGTCAGGCAGGACCGGCCTACCTCGCGCGGCATGACATTGGCGAAAACCGCATTAAGCCAGTCCTCTGCCCCTGCGCCTTTGCATTCGTATTTGGCAAAGTTGGAGATATCGATAATGCCGGCCCGATCGCGCAGCATCTTGCATTCTTCGCCCACTGGGCCCCACCAATTCTGCCGCGTGAATCCGTTGGTGTCCTGCGCATCCGGTGCATCCGCAAACCAAAGAGGATGCTCCCAGCCCGCGTTCAGGCCAAACACCGCCCCTAAATTCCGTTGCGTTTCATATGCGGGACGTTTTCGCGCCGGCCGCCCAGCGGTGCGTTCCTCATTTGGAAAATGGATCGCAAAGCGGTGCGCATACTGATCCTGCACCCGCGCTTTGGTGAATGCCTTGTCAGCCCAACTGTCAAACCGCGCCACATCCCAGCCAAACAGATCATATTCAGTCTCGCCTTCGATCATCCATTGCGCCGCCGCCAGCCCCATGCCGCCGGATTGCGAAAAGCCCGGAATGATGCCGTTACAGCAAAAATATCCGTCCAATTCGGGCACAGGCCCAAACAAGACGTTGCTGTCAGGCGACCAGATCATTGGCCCGTTGATCACGCGCTTGATCCCCGCCTCACCCACGACAGGAACGCGGTCGATCGCGCGCATCATATTGTCTTCGATACGCTCCAGATCATCGGCAAACAGTTCATGTCCAAAATCCAGCGGCGTGCCCTCTTCGGCCCAAAACCGCATGTCGCGTTCATACGCACCGACCAACAATCCCTTGCCTTCCTGCCGCAAGTAATACTCTCCGTCGCGATCCGCGACCGAGGGCAACCGCCGATCCATCGCGTCGATTTCGGCGATGGTCTCGGTCACAAAATACTGGTGTTCCGTTGGTTGCAGCGGCAAGATCAGCCCCGCCATCGCAGCCACTTCCCGCCCCCACAGGCCAGCTGCATTCACCACCCAATCGGTGTGAATGTCGCCTTTGGGCGTACGCACAATCCATGAGCCGTCATCCTGTGACTCGGTTTCCGTGACGGGCGTAAATCTATGGATTTCAGCCCCTCGTTGACGCGCACCCACAGCATAAGCATTGGTCACGCCAGACGGATCCACGTTACCGCCATCCGGTTCATACATCACGCAGCGCACACCCTGAAAATCCACCAACGGGTGAAGCTCCTGCGCCTCATCGATCGAGATTTCGTAGAAATTCATCCCGTAAAGCTTGGCCTTGGCTTCTTGCAATCGCAGCTGATGTTCGCGCGCCTCGGTCTGCGCCAAATAAAGCGAGCCCGGTTGAAACACCCCACAGCTCTGACCGGTTTCCGCTTCAAGTTCATTATAGAGAGTCATCGTATAATGCTGAATGCGGCTGATGTTGGTGCTGTCATGCAGGCCATGGATGTTTGCCGCCGCGTGCCACGTTGATCCGGACGTCAACTCGTCGCGCTCCAGCAAAACGACGTCTGACCAACCCAGTTTGGCCAAGTGGTAAAGGATCGAACAGCCGATCACGCCCCCGCCAATCACCACCGCCTGTGCTCTGTCGCGCATTTTGCTCTCCCTGACATCTGCTCCCCCAAGCCTGACGCGCCCCGAAGCGGCTCAATTGCCCCTTTGCGACGCATCCTGTCGTATTTTCACTTGCCCCAAAGTCCACCCACCCGTTTCATGGACCCAACAAACCTCGGAGGCTCCCCATGAAAACCACCACCCGCGTTGTCGTGATCGGAGGCGGCGTTGTCGGCTGCTCCGTGCTTTATCACCTCACCAAACTCGGCTGGTCCGACGTGATGCTGCTGGAGCGTTCCGAGCTGACATCAGGCTCCACATGGCACGCCGCGGGCGGGTTTCACACGCTCAACGGCGACACCAATATGGCCGCGCTTCAGGGCTACACCATCCGGCTATATAAGGAACTGGAAGAGATCACCGGCATGTCCTGTGGGCTGCATCATGTCGGTGGCGTCACCCTTGCAGACAATCAGGACCGCTTTGACATGTTGGTCGCAGAACGCGCCAAGCACCGCTTCATGGGGCTTGAAACAGAAATCGTATCGCCCGAGGGAATTAAGAAAATCGCCCCTGTCACCAACACCGACGGCATCCTAGGCGCGCTTTACGATCCGCTTGACGGCCACCTTGATCCCTCTGGCACGACGCATGCCTATGCCAAGGCCGCACGCATGGGGGGCGCCACTATTGAAACCCATACCAAAGTTATCGAAACCAACCAACGCGCGGACGGCACTTGGGACGTTGTGACCGACAAAGGCACCATTCACACCGAACATGTGGTCAACGCGGGTGGTCTCTGGGCGCGCGAGGTCGGCGCGATGGCGGGTGTGTATTTCCCACTACACCCGATGGAGCACCAGTATCTGGTGACCGAAGACGTGCCGCTGATCAAAGACATGATGGCGGACGGCATCGAGCATCCCCACGTCATGGATCCGGCTGGCGAAAGCTACTTGCGCCAAGAAGGCAACGGGCTTTGCATCGGGTTTTATGAACAACCCTGCCGCCCTTGGGCTGTGGACGGAACACCATGGGGTTTCGGGCATGAACTCCTGCCCAACGACTTTGACAAAATCGAAGACAGCATTGATTTTGCTTATAAACGCTTTCCGGACCTGGAAACCGCCGGTATCAAATCCGTGATCCACGGTCCCTTCACGTTTGCGCCGGATGGCAACCCACTCGTTGGCCCTGTGCCGGGCATGCGCAACTACTGGTCTGCTTGTGCGGTCATGGCAGGCTTTTCCCAAGGCGGCGGCGTTGGCCTGATGTTGGCGCAATGGATGATCGAGGGCGAATGTGAACGAGACACATTTGCGATGGATTGCGCCCGCTTTGGCGACTGGATCACGCCGGGCTATACCCGCCCGAAAGTCATTGAAAACTATCAGAAACGCTTCTCCGTGGCCTATCCAAACGAAGAACTGCCCGCCGCACGGCCTTTCCGCCAAACCCCGATGTATGACACCTTCGACAAGATTGGCGCGGTCTGGGGCCACCAGTTTGGATTGGAAGTCGCTAACTACTTTGCCGAAGGCGACGAGCCACGCTTTGAAACTCCGTCTTTTCGCCGCTCAAACGCCTTTGACGCCACCGCGCGCGAAGTCAAAGCCGTCCGCGAGGCTGTGGGGATCAACGAAACCCATAACTTCGGCAAATATATCGTCACTGGGCCCAACGCCCGTGACTGGCTCGACCGCATCATGGCCGGTCGCATTCCAAAACAGGGCCGCCTGAGCCTCACCCCAATGCTGTCACCTAAGGGCCGCCTGATCGGAGATTTCACCGTTTCCTGCCTGTCAGATCACGCCTTCCAACTGACCGCTTCCTACGGCTCGCAAGCTTACCACATGCGCTGGTTTGAACAGAACGAAGCCGAGGGCGTCAAAGTCGCTAATGTCTCTGATCGCTTGACCGGTTTCCAAATTGCTGGCCCCAAGGCGCGCGACGTGCTCGCTGCCTGCACCCGCGACGACGTCTCCGAGATGAAATTCATGGGTGTGCGCCAACTGACCATCGGTCTCGTCGACTGCCTCGTGCAACGCGTCAGCTACACAGGCGATCTCGGGTTTGAGATCTATTGCGACCCCATGGCCCAACGCGCGCTTTGGGACACACTTTGGACTGCGGGCGAGCCACACGGCATGCGCCCCTTCGGCATGCGCGCCATGATGAGTCTTAGGCTCGACAAATTCTTCGGCAGCTGGCTGTCGGAATTTTCCCCTGACTACACAGCGGCGGAAACCGGAATGGATCGCTTCATCTCTTTCAAGAAAAACACCGACTTCATTGGCCGCGCCGCCGCCGAAGCCGAGCGTGACACCGGCCCCACCCGCCGCCTCTGTGCGTTTGAGGTCGATGCAGATGACGCCGATGTAAACGCCTATGAACCAATCTGGCTGAACGGCGAGGTGGTCGGGTTTTGCACGTCGGGCGGCTATTCCCACTACGCGCAGAAATCCATTGCACAGGGGTTTCTGCCGTCGGATCGCGTCACGGATGGGCTTGAGGTCGAGATCGAAATTCTCGGTAAACTGCGCAAAGCCCGTGTTGTGACAACACCTCTGTTTGACGCCGACGGCGCAAGAATGCGAGGGTGAGCGCAACACTCTCAGGGACGCAAAATGCTCGCCATCCTCCTTCTTGCCGCAGGCCGATCCGCGCGTATGTATACGCGAGACAAATTGCTGGAACCAGTTGATAACGCGCCGCTTTTAAAGACGCTGACCAATCGAGCGGCCACAACAGGCGCACCGGTCTTTGTGGTGCTGCCTCCCGATCGGCCCAAGCGCAACGCCGCCCTTTCCGGCACCGTCGCACAGATCGTCATCGCCGATGACGCGCACCTTGGCATGGCGCACTCGCTGCGCGCCGGTATCGCCGCCCTGCCCGCAAACGTCAGCGCCGCCATGGTCTTGCCCGCCGACATGCCTGAAATCACCGCAATGGATTTTGCCGAAATGCACGCGGCCCACTCTGCACCGGGCGCTGGCTCCATTCAGCGCGCCACAACCGCTGATGGCACCCCTGGTCATCCAGTGATCTTTCCGCGCGCTCTGTTTCCCGACCTTGTGACCCTCGCCGGTGATCAGGGCGCTCGCGCGATCCTTATGAAACACTCCGAAAGCGTCGGGCTCGTTCCATTGCCCGACCGCCACGCTGTCATTGATCTGGACACGCCAGATGACTGGGACAATTGGCGCAAATCCCGTTTGTAATCTCTCTCTGACGCGAAACAGACGTGAAACCGCTTTCCGCTCCATTGCCCCTGTGGCATGCTGGCTGAAAGAGCAGAAAACGAACCGGATTATGCACGCATCACAGCCACCCTTGCTGGGACCCAAGTACTGCACTGCGCTGGATCTCGGGATATCCCTGACGTTTCGGTTTCAATTTGTTCTGTGCAAAACAACACGTGACCTGCCCGGTTTTCTGACCCGACCATTTGCCAACCGTGTCCTGCATCATCATGAGGCCCTGCCTATCTGCGACCTGTTGGACAGGGACGGAACTCCTTTGGGCGTTCTGCTTGGATACGGAATGGATCAAAACGGCACGCGCCTTGAAGACGCCTACAGTCTCGATTTCTCGGCCCAAGATACTGATGCTGTTGAAAAATTCGAAACTTGGATCACTTGGATGGCAGGTCGGTTTCTGGTCCTGACCGACGTGCCCGCCGCCGACAACGACCAAGGCCGTTCCCGCCGGATTTATCCCGATCCTGCGGGATCACTTGGGGCAGTTTATGATCCGCAATCGGGCATAGTTGCCTCCACTCCGCTCTTGTGTCTGGACCGCGACATCGACCCCGATCCCGGCTGCCGTCCCCCCGACGAGCTTTTGTCCAACAAGGGGCTTGCGGCTCTTTTGCCTGAGTTTGACCCCCAGGTGCCGGTCGGCGGCTATGGATTTGGCACCACGATTGACCGGCATCTGCGCCGCCTGATGGCCAACCGCTGGGTCGATCTTGACACTTTCACCGAACGCCGTTTCTGGGCGCCCGATCCTGAGATGCCTGACCTTTCTCCGGCCGATGCCGCCGATCAGATTGTGACTGTGATGCAATCCATGATGCAGGCGTTCTGCACCATCGGTCCGGGATATTTTGCAATCTCAGGCGGGCATGACAGCCGCATGTTGCTGGCTTGCGCACCCGACCTTTCGGCCACCGAAATGGAGCTTTACTGCTACGCCACCAACTGGATTGGCACTCTGGACGTGCGCGTATCCGAAGCGCTCGCTGCGACCTTGGACCAGCCTATGCTGGGACAAATCGCCGAAGCCGGCCCCAAAGGCTCCTTCATCACCAACCGCAACGCCGCAATGCGCACACGGCAACGATTTGCGCTTGGATCGGGCCTGTCACATTTGGGCGACCAGTGGTGGCAACGCGGCTACGCTCGACAGTTGCGGCAAGGCGACATTTGGTTGCGCGGCAACTTTCTGGAAATCATCACGGCCCGGGTGTGGCCGCGCCATGCGTTGACGCCCCAAGACGAACTGATGCACGCACTGTCCAACACCCGCGTCGCGCTTGGAAACGAGGCAGACGTGGCGCAAAAGCTTGGACTTTTTGATGCGTGGCGCCAAAGCTTTCCGATGGATGAAACACGGCACCTGCACGATCTCACCTATCTCGATCTCACCCTCGCCCCTGCCCAAGGCGCGTTTTACGGATTCTCCAGCCACACCTATATTGCGCCGGGCAACAATCGTCGGATTTATCAGCTCGCCATGCAGGTGCCTTGGGTCGCCCGCAAACACGGTGAACTTTATGACGCAATCATGACCCGAGCCAATCCAGCCCTCAACCGAGTGCCTTTGGTTGGCATGATCACATACCGTGCCCGCAAACTCGGTGTGCCTGCGCGGGAATATCTGGAACAAAAGATTGCGGCCCTTGCCTGAGCATCAAACCGCTCGAAAGCCAGTGCCGGAAAAGTGCCTAATCTCTGAGGCGTGATCCAAGGAAAGACCATGTGTGGGACAGAATGTGGGGCAACTACGGTCGTCCTATTTTTTTGTTTATTTACGGGGGTTTATGCGGGTATATTGGTGCCTCTCCCCGGACTCGAACCGGGACGCCCTTGCGAGCAAGAGATTTTGAATCTCTCGTGTCTACCATTCCACCAGAGAGGCTTTCCCGGTGATGTATCCAACCTTTGCGGCTACGTCCAGCCCAAAACACCCACTTTTCTAATGCCTCTTTCCGGTCGGCCAAGCCCCGCACATCACAGATTATTTGCTTGCACTTGGCGGCATATCCCCTAGGCACGTTTTAGAGACGACCAAAGGACTTACTTGATGCTGCGCGGCCTTTACGACTGGACAATGCGCCTTGCCGATCACCCGCGCGCGCTTTGGGCGCTGGCGATTGTCAGCTTTGTTGAAAGCTCGTTTTTCCCCATTCCCCCCGACGTCCTGATGATCCCGATGATTCTCGCTGCTCCACGCAAGGCGTGGCTGATTGCGTCTGTTGCGCTGTTGTCTTCGGTTCTTGGCGGAATGTTGGGTTATGCCATTGGCGCCTTTGCGTATGACCAGATCGGCCAACCGATTTTGGCCGCCCTCGGCAAAGGCGACGCCGCCGCCGCGTTCAGCACAAAATTCAATGACTTCGGGTTCTGGGCTGTTCTGGGCGCAGGCGTGACGCCTTTCCCTTACAAGGTCATCACCATTATGTCGGGCTGGACCGGCATGCCGATCGCCACGTTCATGGCCACATCCATACTGGCGCGCGGCCTGCGTTTCTTTGTCGTGGCTGCGCTTCTCTATCACTTTGGCGAACCGGTCCGCGCCTTTATCGAAAAACGCTTCGGCCTTGTCGCCACCCTCTTTGTCGTGCTGCTGTTTGGCGGCTTTCTACTCGTGAGTGCTCTATGAAACTTCTTGATATCCTGACTAAAAAACAATGGGTTGCCCTGCTGACTGCTTTCTCGGTCTTTATGGTGTTGGGCGCTTGGGGGTTTGAATTCATCGGCAACATGGCGCCATGCAAACTCTGCTACTACCAACGCTATCCACATTGGGTCGCCGGCGGCGCAGGCATGATTGCCCTCCTTATCGGCGGACAAGTCTGGCTCTACATCGGCGCATTGGGCGCGGCCACATCCGGCCTTGTCGCCGCCTACCACACAGGCGTTGAACGCAGCTGGTGGGAGGGCCCGACAAGCTGTACCGGCGGGCAAGCACTTGGTGGCTCAACCGAAGATCTGTTCAACCAGATCATGACCGCGCCAATGGTTCGTTGCGATGAAATTCCGTGGGAATTGTTCGGGTTGTCGATGGCAAATTACAATATGATCATGTCTCTGGCCGCTGCCGCACTCTGGCTGTACGCGGCGCGACGCTCTGCCTAAACCCTAACGGTCTTAGAGCGCGGCTCACCCCGATTTTTTTGTGGACAGCAACAGATTGGTCTCGCTTGTCGACACCCCATCCAATCTGCGGATGAGGCCCAATACCTCGTCCAGATCATCTAGCGTGTCCGTGCCTAGCTCCAGGATCAGATCCCAGCGCCCATTGGTCGAATGGATCGCCCGCACCGCCTTGATCCCGTTCAATTGCCGCACAATTCGTTCGGTGCCACGGCCCTCGATGCCCAGCAACATCAGACCGCGCACGGGGTCCGTCTTGGTCTCTTCCTGCAACACCACCGTAAAGCCGACAATATCACCGCGCTGACGCAACCGTTCGATCCGTGCGCGCACCGTGGTACGTGACACCCCAAGCTCCAACGCAAGATCGGAAAGAGACGCACGCGCATCGTGACGCAAAGCGGATATCAACTTACGATCAAAATCATCCATATCGGCACATTCTAAATCCGTTTTGATTAAGTACTTACCGTTTTGAGCAAATTGAGGGGTGAAAATCAACCCACTTTGCGCACATTTTTGCCAAAGAGAGAAACCACAGGAAATCAATATGACCGACCGCAACTGCCTTTTGGTAGGCGCGCCAGTCGACAGCGGCAAACAGCGTCGCGGCTGTCTGATGGGGCCTGACGCCTACCGCACCGCTGGCCTGAGCGAAAGCCTGAGCGATCTTGGATACACCGTCCGTGATCTGGGAAATGTGGCCCCGACCCCCCACACAGCTGACCCAGATGGCACCAAGCCACACAAGCTCAACGAAACCATCGCTTGGACCGCGGCTTTGACAAAGGCCGCCGAGACCGCGATGTCCGATGGTCTGCCAATCTTTCTGGGCGGTGATCACAGCCTCGCCGCTGGCACAGTAAGCGGCGTTGCCAACTATGCCGCCAGTCAGAACCGACCGCTGTTTGTTCTCTGGCTGGATGCGCACACCGATTTCCACACGCCCCGGACCACCGATTCCGGCAACCTACATGGCACACCGGTCGCCTACTTCTCCGGTCTTGACGGATTTGACGGCTTCCCGCCCGTGCAAAACCCTGTGCCACAGGAAAACATCTGCATGATTGGCCTGCGCTCGGTCGACGCCGCCGAACGGCGCGCCATTCAGGCCACCGACATTCGCACCCATGACATGCGCGATATAGACGAGAACGGCATTGCTCGTCCTCTTGCAGCCTTCCTCAAAGACGTCGCCGCACAGAACGGCCTGCTGCATGTCTCGCTTGATGTGGACTTTCTCGACCCGTCAGTCGCGCCTGCCGTTGGCACAACCGTCCCCGGCGGCGCCACGGTGCGCGAGGCACATCTTGTGATGGAAATGCTACACGACAGCGGTCTTTTGTCTTCGATGGACCTCGTAGAACTTAACCCCTTTTTGGATGAACGCGGACGCACCGCCAATCTTATGGTGGATCTCGCCGCCTCAGCCCTTGGTCGCCGTGTGTTTGACCGTCCAACCCGCAGTTTCTAACAAAAGTAGAGGAGCCACCCAATGACCCAACCTTCCCACAAAGCCCTCGTGCCATTTGTATCCGTCGATAACATGATGCGCTTGGTGCACCATATTGGCGTAGAACAGGTTCTCACCGATCTAGCTGCTTATGTCGAAGAGGATTTCCTCCGTTGGGAGCTGTTTGACAAAACCCCGCGCGTCGCCAGCCACTCTGACGTTGGCGTGATCGAACTTATGCCCACGTCCGATGGTGAGGCCTACGGCTTCAAATACGTCAACGGCCATCCTAAAAACACCTCCGAGGGTCTGCAAACCGTCACCGCATTTGGCCTGCTTGCGGATGTATATACTGGCTACCCTGTTCTGCTGACCGAGATGACCATGCTCACCGCCCTGCGCACCGCAGCCACCTCGGCGATGGTGGCAAAACACCTCGCCCCCAAAGGTGCAGACACCATGGCGATGATCGGCAACGGCGCGCAGTCGGAATTTCAGACATTGGCAATGAAGGCCATCCTCGGCCTGAAAACCGTCCGCCTTTACGACGTGGATGCCGCAGCCACCCGCAAATGCGCAGAAAACTTGAAAAACAGCGGTCTAAACGTTGTGACCTGCGGCTCTCCCGAGGAAGCTATTCAAGGCGCTCAGATCCTGACCACCTGCACCGCCGACAAACAATGTGCAACAATCCTAAGCGACAACATGGTTGGTGCGGGTGTTCACATCAACGCCATTGGCGGTGACTGCCCCGGCAAGACGGAACTCGCCAAAGGCATTCTGGAACGCTCCACCGTTTTTGTGGAATTCCCGCCCCAAACCCGGATCGAAGGCGAGATTCAACAAATGGACCCCGACTTTGCCGTCACCGAGATGTGGGAAGTCATTTCCGGCACCGCCAAGGGTCGCACCGATGCGCGCCAGATCACGTTGTTTGACAGCGTCGGCTTTGCGATCGAGGATTTCTCGGCCCTGCGCTACATTCGTGACAAGGTGGCCGATACCGCATTCAGCGAAGATCTCGACATGCTGGCTGACCCCGACGATCCCCGCGATCTTTTCGGCATGCTGCAGCGCGCCAAAGCCTAAGTGGCGCGCCCGTCAAGGGCGCTCCGCATACGTCACGCTTGCAATTCAGCGTCCCAATACAGAAAATCCATCCAGCTTTCGTGTAGGAAGTTGGGCGGAAACCGCCGCCCCATATTGCGCAACTCTTCCGCGCAGGGCTGTCTTGGCGGTTTGCGAAGTGCCATACCGGTCTGACGCAGGTTCTTGCTGCCTTTGCGCAAGTTACACGGGCTGCACGCTGCCACCACATTCTGCCAGCTTGTCACCCCACCCGCCGCGCGTGGCACCACATGATCAAACGTCAGATCACCGCGGCCGCCACAATACTGACAACAGAATTCGTCCCTCAGAAATAAATTAAAGCGCGTGAAGGCCACGCGCTTTTGAGGTTTTACATAATCTTTCAGAACAACAACCGACGGTATCCTGATAACCGTCGACGGGCTCCTCACCACTTGGTCATATTCCGAAACGATATCAACGCGGTCCATATACGCCGCCTTAATCGCATCCTGCCATGGCCACAGCGACAACGGATAATAAGACAACGGCCTGTAATCCGCATTCAGAACCAGCGCAGGGTGTTGCTTCAACCCTGTCGGCTGCCTTGTGAATTCCGTCCTGAAATCGCCATCCATCGGTAACGTCTCCTGCGGCGGTTTGCATCGGCAATGACCAGAATGCCCAGCTTATCGGCTTCCAAGGCGGGCGCACCGCCCCGGCTCTCTTCCACTATATATCGTGGCAGCTATCTGGCAAGCCTCACAATCTATGCGATTACGCATGTCAGTAGAGATTTTTCGTGACACCCCTGTGACGCAAAATGGCACGCCAAAAAAACAGGCTGTGAAACGTATCCACAGCCTGCTTGCCGATCATCTTGGCGATCAAATCAGTAGAATTTCAGCCCGCGCAAATCAAATGCCTTGGACAGGGTCAAAGAATAGCGCACGTCGTCCTGCGCCACCATTGTGCCCACTCCATACTGTCCGATCGCATTTGTTGCCCGCGCATCCACAGAAAAGCCGCTGTTGGCAAAGTTGTAACGCAGCCCTGCGGCCCAAGTGGCCGTACTGCCGTCCAGCGCAACCGGCGTGACTTCCCCGATCAATTCAAGCGCGTCGCTTGCCTTAAAATTCACGCCAAGGCCAAGCCCGCCAATTTCGGTGTTGCCAAAGGCTGCGACCTTTGGATTGGCCGTCAAAACAAACCGCCCTCCCGGCGTTTTATAACTCGCCATGGCTTCGGCGAAAAACACACCCAGCTTCTGCGCGTTGCTTTCGATCTGACGCCCGTAAAGCACCCGTGCCGCCAGAGAAAAGGCGTTGCCGTTGTTCTGATCCATAAACCGGAGCTTCGGGCCAATCATATAGCGCACGCGCGTTGTCGGCACCAAATTGGCTGGCGCGGTGGGATTGTCAGAATATTGCTCAAAAATCACTTGGATTTCGCCGTCACGATCCGGGCTAAATCCGATCAGGCCACCGGCATTGTTGTCGCTGCCATACCAGCCGCTGACCCGCATGTGACCCGGATCAAGCACATCCGCCGATCCAAGTGTCAAACCGTCCTGTTGTAACTGCGCCTGTCTGACCGTTGCCGGGGCCGCCGAGGCGCGATAGGTCACCGGGCGCTTGGCGCCGGGTGTATAGATCAAGCGCATACCGGCCAAAACCTCGTCCCCTTCCGGCCAGAACGTCAGAATGCTGGTTGCGGGCGTCATACCGAAACCATTCGTGACGTAGCCCTCCAGCGCCGCCTTGGGCGTCACGTTATAGCGGGCGCCCACCGTCCAAACCGGCTCGCGTGTATAGTTGCCTGCTGAATCGATGGTGTTGCTGCCGCTCACCGGCACGTTGATGCTGCCAAAAAGGCCAAAACGTTCACTTGGTTTATAGCTTGCGCCGGCGCCAATGCTCGCCACGGTGCCGTAAAAATTGGTGCCCCCTACCGAGCTCGGAAAAACCGAAACCGCGGGGGTCACATGAAGCTGAAGCCCCTGCCCGACGTTGAACGACAAAGGCGCTTTGATCGACCCGATCACCACATTGCTGTTGGCACCGCCAAACAGCGGAGAGTTCAGTTTGAGAAAACTCTCGACCGAGGCCTGCGCGGCAAAAGACACCCTTTCGTTGTCGAAAAACTGGTACTTGCCGGAAAAGGCCAGAATAGACGTGTCAATTAACGGTGTGCTGCCGCCAATAGGACCGGCCACAGGATCGTTAAAATTCTGAAAATCCACACCAAAACTCAACCGATCACTGACCGCATAGCTGCCGCTGCCATAATAGGTCTGCAGCCCCGTTCCCGGACCGCTTCCCGCTTGATGGGTGCCGATGGTCAGCTCCATCGATCCCGCATGATATACATTTGCAGTCTCAAAGGCACGCAAGCGCACCGGTTGATCCTCCAGAACCGAAGGCGCCTCCTGCGCGGCTGCGCCGCCAGCAACCAACATGAGGCCAGCGACAACGCGCGCAATGGCCGTGCCATTAACATCTACCGCTTTCAAAATCATTTTGTCGTCCAATGCAAATCTATGTGTCCGGACCTGTTTAACCTGCAAACCCACCTTGCCAAAGGAAATTAACAAAACACCCCCGCCTTTAGGGCGAGGGTGACCAATCAAACACGCAGGGCGGCAAATCCCGCCCATTTAACCGTCAAATCACGCTCACAGCCCCAGCTTGTCGCGCATAAATGCCAATGCCACAGACAACCCATCAGGGGCGATCCCATGTGCGGTGCCTTTCATGATGTGCGCATAGACGTCCTGAAATCCGGCTTTCTGCAAAGCTTCTGCTGCTTCCGGCAGCGATTGCGGCGGTACAACGTCGTCCTGATCGCCATGCACCAACAAAACAGACGGGCGCGACACAACCTCGTCCTCCAGCAGTTCCGGCTGCAACAACCGGCCGGAAAACGCGACGATTCCGGCAATTTCATCCTCACGGCGCGGCGCCACATGCAGGCTCATCATCGTGCCTTGGCTAAAGCCAAACAGCACCACTTGCTCCGGCAGCAGATCTTCGTCGACCATCACCGCATCCAAAAACGCGTTCAGATCATCCACCGCCGACATCATACCGCGCGCGGATTCCTCTTCGCTGGAACCGTCAATCCAAGGGATCGGAAACCACTGCCGTCCCACCGGCATGCCCGGAATTTCTTCAGGCGCATCAGGCGCCAGAAACAGCGTGTCCGGCAAGTGTTCCGCCAGCGGGTCCGCCAGCCCCATCAGATCCGCACCATTGGCGCCATACCCATGCAGGAAAATCACGGCTGATCGGGTCTCTCCCGACTGTGGTTCCTTACGGCTTGTCTGCAAAACACGGGTCATCTGCACTCTCTCCTAATCTCAGTTGCCCCTGTCTGTCACGCCCCGCACGCCATCGCAAGAACGCCGCGACGGCGCGGCTCGTCTTCATCGGCAATCTTGCTAGGGTTAGACAGCGCGACGGCGTGCTCAGGCAATGCCTTCCCGGTTTTTCTCAACGTGATAATAGGCCCATAGAATACGCGCCGCCACCGACCGCCACGGTGTCCACTCCTGCGCCATCTGGCGCAGATCCTTTTCCTTTGGCCGCTCCGGCAGATCAAACAGAATGCGTGCGCCTTCCTGAAGCGCCAGATCGCCGGGCGCGAACACATCCGCCCGCCCCAGTGAAAACATCGCATAGATCTCCGCCGTCCAAACCCCGATCCCCGTCACGGCCGTCAAGGTCTTCACAACCTCATCCGTCGGCGCTTGCCGCAGCGCTTCAAAGTTGATGTCCGCCGCCGCTAATGCCTGCGCATATTTGATCTTCTGTCGCGACAACCCGCCTGCCCGCAGCCCCTCGTCGCCAGCCGCCAACACCGCCTCAGGCGTCACCAACCCCAAATCTTCCAGCCGCGCCCAAATTGCGCGCGCCGAGGCCACGCTGACCTGCTGGCTGACAATCGCACTTAGCAATTGCGCAAACCCATCTGGACGCAATCGCAACGGCAAATCTCCCGTCTCTTGCAACGCCGCGCCAAATCGAGGGTCCGCCGCCGCCAACCATGCCGCGCCTTCGCTCACGCAGGCGTCGCCTATGATGATCCGTTCCACACCGTCCGACATGACTTCCCTCGTGTTTTCTGTCGCTGGACATTAGCCACCGAATTAGCCCGCGCCAAGCTCTGGACGTCTCTTGGTGAACAAGCTAACGATTTGCCCATGACCCAAACCATCGCCCCCCAACCCGCCGACGATTCCCGCGCCAAGCGCAATGTCGTCATCCTTGTGCTTGCCCAAGCGTTTCTTGGCGCACAAATGCCCCTGATCTTCACGATTGGCGGTCTTGCGGGGCAATCTCTGGCGTCAAATATCTGTTTTGCAACGCTGCCAATCTCTTTGATCGTTCTGGGGTCAATGTTGTCCGCCACCCCCCTGTCGGCGATCATGCAGCGCTACGGACGCCGCGTCGGCTTTCTTGTTGGCACAACCGGCGGCGCACTTGGCGGCGCGATTGGCGCCTATGGTCTCTATCTGAACAGCTTTCCGGTCTTCCTGTTTGGTTCATTCCTCACCGGTGTCTACATGTCGGCGCAGGGGTTTTACCGCTTTGCCGCCTCAGACACCGCTTCTGACGACTTCCGCCCCAAGGCGATCTCTTACGTTATGGCTGGCGGCCTGCTGTCGGCCATCATCGGCCCGCAACTGGTCAAAGTCACCTCGGATTCGATGGTTGTTCCGTTTCTCGGCGCCTACCTCACGGTCATCGCAATAAACGTGATTGGGTCCGCGCTGTTCTTGTTCATCGACATTCCAAAACCTGAAGTCCCAGCCGCCGACGCCCCCAAAGGCCGCACCCGTTGGGAACTGATCACCACACCACGCATCGCGGTGGCCGTGATCTGCGCTATGGTGGCCTATGCCCTGATGAACCTTGTGATGACCTCGACACCGCTTGCCGTCGTCGGCTGCGGGTTTGAACAGAACGACGCCGCCAATGTGGTCACCGCCCACGTGTTGGCCATGTTTGCGCCTTCGTTCTTTACCGGCCATCTCATCGCCCGTTTTGGAGTCGAAAAAATCCTGGGCACAGGCATCCTGATCCTTGCAGGCGCAGGCGCTGTGGCGCTTCAGGGCGTAGAGCTCGAAAACTTTTTCGTTGCGCTTATCCTGCTGGGTCTGGGCTGGAACTTCGGCTTTATCGGCGCCACCACCATGCTGGCGACCGCCCACTCGGTCGAGGAACGTGGCCGTATGCAAGGCATGAACGACCTGATCGTGTTTGGCGGCGTCACAGTTGCGTCTCTCGCGTCGGGTGGTTTGATGAACTGCTCAGGCGGCGACGCGGTGACCGGATGGACCTCGGTCAACCTTGCCATGGCACCTTTCCTGATGCTGGCTGGCGGCGCATTGATCTGGTTGGTCATGCGACCTAAAACCGCCTGAGAAACCACAGCTTTTCAGTAAGTTTTACCGACCGTCCGCAGGATCAAACCGGCCCGCTTGCCAAACTCGCTTTGCCCAAGTGTGCCGTCCTTGACCCGCTCTGGCATTCGCACCGCCTGACGCAAAATCGGGCCCGCCTGCCAAGCTGCCAACAACGCCTGCGCGGCAGGCTTTGACACCTCGCCCCGCCGGGCCTTTGCGCGTTTCAAGCGCGCCAACCCAGCCTCGGCCAAGGCCGCAACCGCCTCGGGTCGGCCATCCAAAAGCGGCACACGCTTGGCCTTTTCCAACGCAGGAATGGCCCGCAACCAATTGGCCAACCCCAAGGCATACCCAACGTCCTGCGCCACCTCGGTGGGGCACGCGCCCAATGTCTGTGTCGCAACCTGCATCAAACCACCGCTGGTGTCTTGCAGATAGCTTTCGAAATGCGCGGCGTCCTCAAACGGATCGCGATAAATGTCCCAGCGACGCGCCACCACAAGTCGGTCCAAAACCTCAGCGGCCTCGCCATCAATGACCAACGCAAGCGACGTCACCACGTCGTGGCGGCGTACAAATCCACCCGCGCGGATTTCCTCCAACGCATCGCGCCACCATTGCAAGCGCATCTCTGCAATCATGCTTTCTTGTGTCACCCATGGCGCGCGCGCGACCTCAACATTGAACGCATAGATCGGCAGCAGCATGTCCCGCGCCGCAGGTTTGGCGGCCAAAACGGCGACAAACCGGTCAGGATCGCCCCTTTGCACGATCTCCGCGCACGCCATCAGATCATCAGAACTGCTCAAGAAAAGCCCCCATCACCGCCGCCGTTTGCAGCGCATCCACGATATCCAGATGCCCAACGCCTTCCACCAAATGATATTGGCCCTTACCAGTCACGCCCGACATCAACGGCTCATACCCTTCGGCCACAAAACTCTCGTCTTTGGACCCGGCAATCAACACAAACTCCGGCAAAGCGGCAACTTCCTCCAGATAGGCCGCACGCGGCGCGAAAGATTGGTTCAACCGCCAGCTATACGCCAGCGTCGCCTGATATCCGGTTGGCCCGTCAACCACGTCCTTGGGCATGGAGAATTCGATCATCACCAGATGATCCAACGTCCGAATACCCACCATATTGAGCATACTCAGCCCGACAATGCGCCGCGTCATAGGCCGCGCCCACCCGCCTGAATTTGGCCGTGTTACTGGCGCGTCGTGCTTCAGGAACGGCGCCATCAACACTGCGCCATCAATCATGTCGCGATGATCCCCACCGGCAAATCGCACAACAAGCCCGCCACCGGAACTGTGCCCGCCAAGCACAACCGTCTGCCCGTCTTTGCGATGCGCCGCAATCAGGTCCGCCAGATCATCTTCCATCTGCCCTACATAGCCGACATCGCCGCGCGGCGCGGGTCCGTTGAAATGGCCTCTCAGGTTCACAGTCAGAACATCGGCCTTGTCTGCCAAAGCCCGCGCCAGCCCGTCAAACTGCCCGCCATGCCAGCCCGACCCGTGCACCAAGACCAAAAGCGGCGCACCTTCCGGTCCGGCGACAAATCCGGAAGTCAACGTGGCGCCGTCGCGCGCAACGGACCCCACCATGTCCAAAGGCGCCACCGCAGCACGCGCCAAAGTGCCCGAAAAATCCAGTCCCGCCCCTGTTTCAGCACCTAACTCACCTGACGGACGCTGCGACACGATCAATCCCATTGCGATGCACAAAAAAATCACCGGCGTTAAAACAACGCCCCATAGTAAATGGTTCATCGCAGTCTCAAATCCTCAAACAAGTCGCATAACACACAGAAAAATAATGGCTTTGTCCCGCTAAGCACACCAGGTCTCGGCGTGCGCCGCATCCCGCGCATCGCGTGCAATGCGGCCCAACCCATCAGGCCATTGGCCCCGTGTCCTCTTGCGCCAATTTCCAGTTCAACGCGTCCAACAGGGCCTCAAAACTTGCGTCCACTATGTTGGCCGACACACCAACCGTGGCCCAGCGGCGGCCCTCGCCATCCTCGAAGTCTATGATCACACGGGTCACAGCCTCTGTGCCGCCATTGGTGATGCGCACCTTGAAATCCACCAACCGTACATCGCTGACGATACCCTGATACGGCCCAAGATCCGCCTTGAGCGCCTGCCAAAGCGCGTTGACCGGCCCTTCGTCGGACATGTCCTCGGCGTGATCGTTTTTGAAAAAGCTCGTGGTCTTGGCGCCGTTGGGCAACTGCACCGTCACCACCGCTTCGCTCTCCACCACGGTTGCGCCGCGCGCATTGCGCCGCCGCTCGGAAATCACCCGATAGCGCTCGACATCAAAAAACCGCTGCCCCAAACCAAGCGCATCACGCGCCAAAAGCTCAAAGCTCGCCTGCGCCGTGTCATAACTATAACCCACCGCCTCGCGCTCTTTGATCCGGTTCAGGATCTCACCAAGCGCCGCGTCGCCTTTTTCGACCGCCAACCCCGCATCCGCCAGCCGCTTGCGCAGGTTGGATTGACCGGCCTGATTGGACATCGGAATAATGCGCTCATTGCCAACCACGGACGGCTCAACATGCTCGTAGGTGGTCGGGTTTTTCAGGATCGCACTGGCATGCAGCCCTGCCTTATGAGCAAACGCGCTTGCGCCCACATAGGCCGCTTGCCGCATCGGCACACGGTTGAGAATATCGTCCAAAATCCGGCTTGCCCGCGTCAAACCCGCCAGCGCCTCTCGGCTCACGCCGATCTCGAACTGGCTCGCGTAAGGCTCCTTGAGCAACAACGTCGGCACCAAAGTTGTCAGATTGGCGTTGCCGCACCGCTCACCTAAACCGTTCAACGTGCCTTGGATCTGCCGCGCCCCCGCATCCACCGCGGCCAGCGAATTCGCCACCGCGTGCTCGGTGTCATTGTGGGTGTGAATACCAACATGATCGCCCGGAATACCGGCTGCAATCACGGCCTTGGTGATCTCATAGACTTCGCGCGGCAACGCCCCGCCATTGGTGTCACACAACACAACCCACCGCGCACCAGCCGCATAAGCCGCCTTAACAGCCTCAAGCGCATAGGCCGGGTTGGCCTTATAGCCGTCAAAGAAATGCTCGGCGTCAAATAACGCTTCACGGCCTTGCGCCACCAGATAGGCCACGGATTTCGTGATGTTTTCAACGTTCTCCGGCAAGCTGATGCCAAGCGCCGTGGTGACGTGGAAATCGTGGGTTTTGCCGACCAGACACACGGCTGGCGTCTGCGCGTTGATCACCGCCGCCAACACATCATCGTTTTCCGCAGACATGCCCGCGCGCTTGGTCATGCCAAAGGCGGTGAACGTGGCCGCCATCTTGGGCCGGGCCTCAAAGAACTCACTGTCCGTCGGGTTCGCCCCGGGCCAGCCGCCTTCGATGTAATCGACTCCCATCTCGTCCAAAACAGCCGCGATTTGCGTCTT
This sequence comes from Shimia sp. SK013, assembly GCF_001292625.1. GTDB lineage: Bacteria > Pseudomonadota > Alphaproteobacteria > Rhodobacterales > Rhodobacteraceae > Shimia. Next base: position 153,016 of record NZ_LAJH01000009.1, on the reverse strand, counting down.
CTCTGATGTGGCAAATTGCACGCCCTGCGTCTGCTGCCCGTCGCGCAGCGTTGTGTCATAAAGATAGAGGCGTTCTTTGGTCATTGGCAGACCTCCCGCCCGGCAAAGCCGGGCAGCGCCCAACCGCCCCCATGGGCGGGCGTTTCGCTTCCGCCCGCGGTCAGGCGTTGCCCTGTGTTGGGGCGTCTCATCATCACAACAACCCCTCTAGCTTGCGTGCATCAAAGCCCGCCGCTGGCAGCAACTCGACACCCACCTTGCTCATCCGCACTTCAACGCCAGCATCGACCAGAACGCCCTTGATCCGGTCCACTTCGGAGAAGTCCTTACTCGCCATCGCCGCGTCGCGTGCATCCGCCAGCAACACTTCATACGCTCCAAGGTCTTCACCTCGCGCCCACTCGCCCAATTCGCCGGTCAGCAATCCCAACATCTGCGCGCCAGCCAAAAGCTCGGCGGCTTCGCCCGCACTGGCAAGCCGGTGCAGTTCAGTGATGGCTCCCGCGGTGTTCAGATCATCAGCCACAGCCGCAACAATTGCCGCGGGCACGTTGACCGAGGGCTCGACACCCTCGGTCAACGTCCGCCACTTGCGCAACGTCGCCTCAGCTTCGCCAGCCTTCTTGGCGGTCCAATCCATGGGCTTGCCGTAATGCGTGCTCAGAAACACAAACCGCATCACTTCACCCGGCACCGACGGCTGACCGTCATGCCCATCCAGCAAATCCCGCACGGTAAAGAAATTGCCCAAGCTCTTGGACATCTTCTTGCCTTCCACCTGCAGCATCTCGTTGTGCAGCCAGTAGTTCGCCATGCTCTGCCCGCCATTGGCACAGCAGCTTTGCGCAATCTCGTTTTCATGGTGCGGGAACATCAAATCATTGCCGCCGCCGTGAATATCAAACGATGCGCCCAGCAATTCGTAACTCATGGCCGAGCATTCAATATGCCACCCCGGACGCCCCCTCCCCCATGGGCTGTCCCACCCCGGGGTCGCGTCATCAGACGGCTTCCACAGCACAAAATCCATCGGATCTTCTTTGTAGGACGCCACCTCAACCCGCGCACCCGCGATCATATCGTCCACAGATCGGCCCGACAGCTTGCCATAATCGTCATACTTGCGCACCCGAAACAGCACATGGCCCTCATGCGCATAGGCAAACCCATCCGCGATCAGTTTCTCAATCATCGTCACCATCTGCGCGATATACTGCGTCGCACGCGGCATGTGATCGGGCTCCATCGCGCCAAGCGCGCCCATGTCGTCCAAATACCACTGCGTTGTCTCAGACGTGATCTCGCCAATGCTACGCCCGCTCTCGGCGGCGCGCGCGTTGATCTTGTCATCCACATCGGTGAAGTTGCGCACATAGGTCACATGATCGGCACCATAGACCTCGCGCAACAGCCGATAGAGCACATCAAACACCACCACAGGCCGCGCATTGCCAATATGCGCGCGGTCATAAACCGTCGGCCCACAGACATACATCCGCACATTTTCAGGATCGATGGGCGCAAAGATTTCCTTCTTGCGGCTCAGCGAGTTGTGCAGCTTGATCTCGGTCATAAGTGGCTCCTCAGCACACAGGGTTGGCACACGCAGTTTATCCGTGGCGGGCTTAGCAACTCTGAGACTTCATTGGAATAGAGGAACGGCCCGCCTGACGATGTCAGCAGGTAATGCAGCAGATAATAATGGTGCGTGCTTTGTTCATAAGGGCGACCCTAGGCCGCGCGTTGGTTTTGGTCAAGCATGTCCACATGAGCGTTGACGCGTATGGCGCTCTCACGCATCCTCACAGCATGAGCCGCGACCGCGTCAACACCATCTGCGCCACGTTTCCAGGCGCTGACCTCTCCGATCCCTGGGGCGGTGGTCATGATGCGTGGAAAGTCGGTGGCAAAATGTTCGCCAGCATGGGATCGGCCACGCCCGGCGTGTCTGTGAAAACCGACAGCGTCGAGACCGCGCAAATGCTGATTGATGCCGGCGTCGGCTCAAAAGCGAAATACTTCCACCGCAGTTGGATCAACGTACCGCTGGACGGTGACGAAGAAGAACTCCGCCACCGCCTCACGGTCTCCTATGACATTGTTCGCTCAGGGCTGACTAAGAAACTTCAAAACAGCCTCCCGCCGCGCGAAACAACCTGACATCCTAGCGGTTGCGCGCCTCGATCTCCTCAAGACACCCTTCACAGATAGCCATGATTCTTGCGTGGCCCTCAGAAACATCATTCCACACGCCTTGCTCTTCGAAGACGTCATTGCAGCTCCGGCACCACGCGCTACGAAACGGCCATTCTGGATCGTCGCCGTCGCCCTCAAAGAAGCCGATACCGCGCCCGTGCTGCAAATGACTGCAAATAAAGGCAGGCCTACGCAAACCGTGGCGACTACATTCCATTTTACTGTCTTTTGTCAGCGGTTTCCCCACGACTGCCTCCTCAGTTTGCCTTCCTAAAGCCTAGTTTTGCATGCCAAAATTGTGCTGGCAAGCACGCCCCCTCCCCAAGACATTAAAGACCTGCCGCACTCCCGTCTTTGCCTTGCCAACCGTGCAAATTCGAAGATCAAGCAGCCTGTTGCCGCGCACCTAGCAACGCTTCTGCTGCAGTGCGCGCACGCGGCCCGCCCTGCCAAACAGCGCCGCCCGCGTCCGCCGTCCAATCGGCAAGCCAATCCGCACCCGCCAACCGGTCTGCGCCGCAATCGTCAGAGCAATACCTACCGCCGTGACACCCGCGCCAACCCAGCTCACCAGCCCATAGCGCTCCCCAAGAACCACCACCGCGCTCAGCAATCCCAAAGCCGCCGCCACATAGCCGATCTGGCTTAGCAACACAGGCCCCCCAATCTTTTGCAGCCTGAAGTAGGCAGGAAAGGTCAGCGCCGCGGCGATCAGTTGTACCGTTGCCGCCCCCGGCACTTTTTGGATCGCCTCCACTGGCAGCCCCTCACCGCGCACAATTTGCACGCCGATCAACGCCAGCACCGCCACGAGATGCGCCCAGAACGCCAATGCCATCGGATGCGCCCCTGCAGGCCAATCCAGCGTGCGATAGACGTTGCCGACCGCCAAAACCACCGGAGTAGACAGTGCCAAAAGCGACCAGACCAACGTGCCGTCCACGCCGCCTCGGCCAAAAGCCACCATCAAGGCCCCAACAAGACCAACGCCAATCCCCACAATCCCAAGCGCGTTTGGCGCCTTCATGCCAAACATCAATGACACTGCCAGCGTCGCCACCGGCGACAACGCGAACATCATACCCACCTGTCCGGCTCCGATTTTGGGCACCAGCCCAAAGATCATCAGGTTGATCCCGGCAAAGCTGATCAGGCCGGAAATCACCACATAGCGCAGCATTTTGCCACGCGGCAGCCGCAGCAGGCCCTTCGCGGCGAGAAACGGCATCAACGACAGGCTCGCCCCAACCGACACCAATAACGCCCACATCACCGGCGGCACACCGGCGCCCGCCGCCACCTTGCCGAGTGGAAATGACACGCCCAACAACGTGCCACACCACAAGAGCAGCCCCACAGGGCCCACACTCCTTGCCTCAGTCATAGCTCACAACCTCATATTCGATGCCTTCTGGCCCGTCGAAATAGAACCGCAGACCCGGTTCGTAATCACCGTGGCTGTGTGGCTGGTATCCGGCCGCCTTGACCCGTGCTTCTGCCGCCGCCAAATCATCTACAACCACACCAATGTGGTTCAATCCCGCCACATGGCGATACCGCTCGGCCTCAGGCTTCAACGCGACTGCAGGTGCATAAACCGCCAGATAACTCTCTTCATTACCGACGTGCACGGTGTAGCCGTTGTCCTTCGCTGCACCCTCCCAACGCACGTGCCAACCAAACAAGTCACACAAAATTGCCGCTGTCGCCTTGGGGTCGCGTACACACAGGTTCACATGCTCAAGTCTCATCGCCTCAATCCTTCCAAAATTATTCGATGGACTCACTCTAATTCCTCAAGTTAACTTGAGCTCAACATACTTTTTCCAAACAAAAACAGTGCGCCATGAAAAAACATCTCCGCCTACGTCCCACTGGCCTCACCATCGGTCAAATCGCTGACCGCACAGGTCTCGCTGTTTCCGCCATCCGATATTACGAGGAACAAGCGCTGGTCTTCCCCGACCGCACCGACACCGGTCAACGCCGTTACGCCCGCAGCGACATTCGCCGCCTCAGCTTCGTGATGATCACTCAGGGTATGGGGTTCTCCATCGCCGAAATTCGCGCGGCGCTGCAACGTTTGCCGGAAAGCCGCACCCCCAACAAAGCCGATTGGGAAAACCTTTCCGCCCTGTTCCGCAAAGAACTCGACGCCCGTATTACGCAAATGCAGGCGCTGCGCGACAAACTCGACGGCTGTATCGGCTGCGGTTGCCTGAGCTTGACCAACTGCAAGCTCTATAACAAAGACGACCGCATGCAACGCCGCGGACAAGGCCCTCGGTTCCTTCTCGGCGACTCGCCAGACAGCCCAGCCTGAAATCTTTTTTGGTCTACAATACCTTTGAGCGAACTGGCGCCCGTCAACGGGCCAAGTCCCCTCAAACGGCACCGTCGCGTTACCTCCGCGTTACCGACGCAATACCGACACTTCAAAATACATCCACGACATCCACGCCGCGAATATGACCGTCATCACAGAATTGCATTTGACGCACCCCTTCTTTGGGTGCCACCACTCCGGCAAACAGGACTTCAGGGGGCCAAAAATGCAGCTTTCACAACGCATAACTCACATCACTGGCGGCGGCTCTGACGGCTGGGACGTCTTTTACAAGGCGCGCCGTATGATAGCCGACGGCGAGCCGGTGATCGAACTCACCATTGGCGAGCATGACATCGGCACGGATGCAGTCATTCTCGGTGCCATGGATCGGTCCGCACGCGGCGGCCACACCGGCTATGCCATGGTGCCCGGCACGCAGGATCTGCGCGAGGCTGTGGCGGCACGCATTCAGGAAAGAACCGGTGTTCCAACAACTTACGAGAACATCCTGATCACACCCGGAGGTCAGGCAGGCTTGTTCGCCGCCCACGTCGCAACCTGTAATGCCGGCGATCGCGCGCTCTATATTGATCCCTACTACGCCACTTACCCCGGCACCATCCGTGGTGTTGGTGCGGATCCTGTCGTGGTGCGCACCCGTGCCGAAGACGCCTTTCAGCCGCGTGCTGAAGACATCGAGACCGAGTCAAAGAAAGGCGCGGCATCGCTCTTGATCAACACGCCCAACAACCCGACAGGGATCGTCTACAGTGCTGAAACCCTTGAAGGCATTGCGCAAGTTTGCCGCGACAACAACATCTGGCTGATCTCTGACGAGGTTTACGACACCCAAGTCTGGGACGGCGAACACATCAGCCCGCGCAGCCTACCCGACATGGCAGAGCGCACTTTGGTTGTTGGGTCGATGTCCAAGTCACACGCAATGACCGGCAGCCGTGTCGGCTGGGTCTGCGGCCCCAAGGACGCCATTGATCATTTGATCAATCTTGCCACACACACCACTTATGGCGTGGCTGGGTTCATTCAGGACGCGGCGGCCTTTGCTCTCGAGCAAGGTCCCGATCTAGAAGAAGAAATCGCCGCCCCTTTCCGTCGTCGCCGCCAAATAGCGCGCGATATTCTAGCGGATCAGAACACGGTTGGCCTCGTCCCAGCACAGGGCGCGATGTATTTGATGCTCGATGTGCGCGCCACGGGTCTGTCGGGTGAAGACTTCGCCAATAGCCTGCTGGACACCCACAGAATCGCGACCATGCCCGGCGAAAGTTTTGGCACAGCCGCCCACGGCCATGTGCGCGTTGCCATGACCGTGGATGACGACACATTCGCCAAATCCCTGAAAACGTTGGTAGATCACGCGCAAACTCTATCGGTGTAGCCCATGAAATGCCTGTTTGCGACATATGTCGCAAACAGGTTGGACAGCTCCCCAAGTGACTTGCACACTGAGACAACACGGGGAGAAGCCATGCAAGGCGTTCGCAGCAAAATCAAGTTGGTGATACTCACCATCGGCGCTGACCGAGGCCGCGCTGCGCGTGGACGACCGTAAGTCAGATCAAAATTCTATTTTTGACTGACCTTACAGGACCTTAAGCACATGAATGCACCCGTTTCCCGCCGTTCCGGCGGCCGCGCCGCGCGTCGCGCCGCCCGCGCTGCCCCGCTCTCCCAAGAAATCCGTCCCGTACGTGCCGGCCTTGAGGGTGGCAGATACAAGCCTCTCACCGATCGCGACATGCAGCGCATCCACGAAACTGCGCTTGATGCGATGGAACAGATCGGCTTTGCCGATGCGCCGCAATCTGGCATCGGCTACCTGACCGCGGCAGGCGCCGAACTGGGCGATGACGGTCGCATTCGTATCCCTCGAGCATTGGTTGAGGATTCTTTGGCAAAGGCTTGTAAAGATATCACTTTGCCGGGTCGCGATCCAAAATTCGATCTGCACCTCAACGGGCATCGCGTGCACTACGGTACCGCCGGCGCCGCCGTGCATATGGTAGATGTAGACGGCAAAAACTACCGTGATTCCTCGCTGCAAGATCTGCACGATGCCGCTCGCATCACCAACGCGCTCGACAACATTCATTTTCTGCAACGCCCTATGGTGGCGCGCGATATTCTCGACAACAAGGAAATGGACCTCAACACCATCTACGCCTGTACCTCTGGCACCACCAAACACATCGGAACGTCGTTCACTGATCCAGCTTTTGTGCCGGACGCTCTGGAAATGTTGCACATGATTGCTGGCGGTGAAGACAAGTGGCGAGAACGCCCTTTTCTAAGCAATTCCAATTGCTTCGTCGTGCCCCCAATGAAATTCGCCACCGAATCTTGCGAGGTGATGGAAGCCTGCATTCGCGGTGGCATGCCAGTATTGTTGCTCTCGGCAGGCATGGCTGGCGCGACTGCACCTTCCACCATCGCGGGCGCCATTGTCCAAGCGGTCGCTGAATGCCTCGCCGGCATCGTCTATGTGAACGCCATCAAACCTGGCCACCCCGCCATCTTTGGCACTTGGCCGTTTGGTCTCGACCTGCGCACTGGCGCCATGACCGGAGGCTCCGGCGAACAAGCCCTCTTATCCGCGGGCTGTTCCCAGATGCACAAATTCTACGGCATTCCCGGCGGAGCAGCAGCGGGCATCGCGGACAGCAAATTACCGGATATGCAGGCCGGATGGGAACAGATGTGCTCCAATGTGATGGCCGGTCTGTCTGGGCTCAACATGGTATATGAGGCCGCCGGCATGCACGCCTCGCTGCTTGGGTTTTGCCACGAATCCCTGATCCTTGGGAACGACATCATCGGTCAGGCTTTGCGTTGCGTGCGTGGAATTGAGGTGGATGATGAGACTCTGGCGCTCGAGCAAATCAAAGAGGTCTGTCTTGGCGGAACCGGCCACTACCTCGGCACAGACGCCACGCTAAGCCGAATGCAAAAAGATCATGTATATCCAGAGCTTGGAGATCGAACCTCACCCAAAGAGTGGGCAGAGCGCGACAAGCCGGAACTGATTTCCAAAGCCATAGGCCGCAAAACTGACATTCTTGCAGAACCTTCGGCCGCCCGCTTTGACCCCATCCTCGACCAACAGCTCCGCGCCCGGTTCAACATACATCTCCCCACCTGAACCTTCCTCTTGCCCCAAAATATCCTGGGGGAGTCGTCGCGTGCGGCGACGGGGGCAAAGCCCCCACTTTCTTCATAAAAGACAAAAAAATTGGGGGGCAATTGCCCCCCAGTTTCGCCATTCAGGCTCACTCTTGATACCGCTCGATGTTTTTTTGCCTGCGGCCTGAATGTCGTCGGAGCAAGCGCACCCGCTCCGTGTCCTGCCAAGGCCTCGCGCGGCCCCGGAAAATCTCTATCTCGTCGGGGGCACAAAGGCCCCCTACCCAAGGCTCCCCCCGGGATCAGCTACAGCCGCTCGTGCCGCCGCATGTGTTGCATTTCATGCACGTGCCATTCCGCACCAGCGTGTAATTGCCACAATCGCCGCAAGGATCACCTTCGTAACCCTGCATCTTGGCTTTCACACGGACATCCATACCACCACTTGTGATCGTACCGCTTGATATCGCCGTGGTTGCGGCTGCTGCAACCGTTGTCGTGGCGGCAACTGCCGCCACAGCAGACGTTTCCGGTACCAAAGTGTTAAGTGTTGCCACCGGATCGCTCGAATTTTGTGCACCACCGTTCAGAACCACCAATTCTTGCGGCAAACGTTTGCGCAGATACCCTGTCGAAGAAATCTGTTTCAGAACTTCCAACGACCGAGTCGCAGCGCTTTCGCTCAACTCCGAAACATTGGACACACCCTCTTCTTCACCACGGCCGATGTCGTCAAACGTCGTGCCTTCGGGCTTGATGTGCGCCAGATCAGTGCGATCCAGATAAGACACCGCGAGTTCACGGAAGATATAATCAAGGATCGACGTTGCATTTTTGATGCTGTCGTTGCCCTGCACCATGCCGGCGGGTTCAAACTTGGTAAATGTGAACGCATCAACAAACTCTTCCAGCGGCACGCCATACTGCAGGCCCACCGACACGGCGATGGCAAAGTTGTTCATCATCGCCCGGAAACCCGCACCTTCTTTGTGCATGTCGATGAAGATCTCACCGAGGTTGCCGTCAGAATATTCACCTGTCCGCAGATAAACTTTGTGTCCGCCGACCACGGCTTTCTGAGTGTACCCTTTGCGACGTTCAGGCATTTTTTCACGCCCGCGCGCCACTTCTTTGACCACAATCTTCTCGATGATTTTCTCGGCCAGAACCTGTGCCTTTTCGTGGTTTGACCCACTTTCAAGCACCTCTGCTGCGTCATCATCATCTTCAACCAGCGCGGCCGCCAGCGGCTGGCTCAGTTTGGAACCATCCCGATACAGCGCGTTGGCCTTGATACCCAAAGACCAGCTCAGCTCGTACGCCTTCTGACAATCCTCAATGGTCGCATCGTTTGGCATGTTGATGGTTTTGGAAATCGCACCCGAGATAAACGACTGCGCTGCCGCCATCATTGTGATGTGACTGTCCACGTTCAAAAAGCGTTTTCCCGTTTTCCCACAAGGGTTTGCACAGTCAAAGATGTGATAGTGCTCTTCCTTCAGGAACGGCGCGCGTTCCAATGTCATCGTGCCACACACATGGTCATTGGCGGCTTCGATGTCGGCTTTGGAATAGCCAAGCGAGGCCAACAAATCAAAACTCGGGTCGTTCAGCTTGTCGGTTGGAATACCCAAAACATTGGTGCAGAATTCTTCGCCCAGCGTCCACTGGTTGAACACAAACCGAATATCAAAAGCAGACCCAAGCGCTGCCTCAACCTTGTCGATTTCGTTCTGACCAAAGCCGTGCCCGATCAATGACGTGTGGTTGATGCCCGGCGCGTTGCCGATGCTACCATGGCCCACTGCATAGCTGACGATTTCTTCGATCTCAGACGAAGAATACCCCAAGCCTTCCAGCGCTGATGGCACCGAGCGGTTGATGATTTTGAAATAGCCGCCACCCGCAAGCTTCTTGAACTTCACCAGTGCAAAGTCGGGCTCAATTCCTGTGGTGTCACAATCCATCACCAGACCAATGGTGCCGGTTGGCGCAATCACAGATGTCTGCGCGTTGCGATAGCCGTTCTTTTCACCAAGCGCCAGTGCTTCGTCCCAGCTTGTTTGCGCCAGAACCACCAGCTTTTGGTCAGGACAGTTTTCCATGTCCAGCGCCACAGGCCTGATCGCCAAGCCTTCATAGCCATCAGTCTCGCCATAAGACGCGCGACGGTGGTTGCGGATCACCCGCAGCATGTGCTCACTGTTGCGCGCGTACCCGCTAAATGGTCCCAACTCACCCGCCATCTCGGCAGAGGTTGCATAAGACACGCCGGTCATGATCGCGGTCAACGAGCCTGCAAGCGCACGGCCTTCATCGCTGTCATAGCCAAAGCCCATGTTCATCAGCAAACCACCGATGTTGGCATAGCCCAGACCCAAAGTGCGGAAGTCATAAGACAGCTGCGCGATCTCTTTGGACGGAAACTGTGCCATGGTGACCGAGATTTCCAGCGTCACTGTCCACAGACGTGTGGCGTGCATGTAATCTTCGGCTTGGAACTCGCCATCCTTCAAGAAGGTCAGCAGGTTCATCGACGCCAGGTTACAAGCTGTATCATCAAGGAACATGTATTCCGAACACGGGTTGGACCCGCGGATTTCACCGTCTTCAGGGCACGTATGCCACGCATTGACGGTGTCGTGGTATTGGATGCCGGGATCGGCACAGGCCCAAGCGGCGTGCCCCACGTCTTCCCACAATTTACGGGCTTTGATGGTCTTGGCGACCGACCCGTCTGTGCGGCGGATCAGCTCCCAATCGGCATCATCTTTTACGGCCTTCAAAAAGGCGTCGGTGACGCGGATCGAGTTGTTGGAGTTCTGGCCCGACACGGATGCATAGGCTTCGCTGTCCCAGTCTGTGTCATATGTCGGGAACTCGATGCTGGCATAGCCCTGCTTGGCATAATCCAACACGCGTTTGACATAAGTCTCTGGGATAGCAACCTTTTTGGCCTCACGCACGGCTGTCTTCAGCGCGTCGTTGGCTTTGGGATTATAGGCATCTTCCGCCTTGCCATCCCACGCTTTGATCGCCGCAAAAATGCCGTTCAACTTTTGCTCGTGCATCTTGGAGCCAGCCACGATTGATGCGACCTTCTGCTCTTCTTTGACCTTCCAGTTGATGTATTCTTCAACGTCAGGGTGGTCCGCATCCACGATCACCATCTTCGCTGCGCGACGCGTCGTGCCGCCCGACTTGATCGCCCCCGCTGCCCGGTCACCAATCTTCAAAAAGCCCATCAGGCCCGACGATTTACCGCCACCCGAGAGCGATTCCCCATCAGCCCGCAAGCTGGAGAAGTTGGTGCCCGTACCCGAGCCATATTTGAACAGCCGCGCTTCACGCACCCACAGGTCCATGATGCCGCCATCACCCACCAGATCATCGCTAACCGACTGGATAAAGCAGGCGTGCGGCTGTGGGTGCTCATAGCTGGATTTGGACTTCGTCAGCTTGCCGGACTTGTAGTCCACATAATAGTGCCCCTGCGCGGGACCATCGATGCCATACGCCCAGTGCAGACCGGTGTTGAACCACTGTGGGCTGTTGGGCGCGGCGCGTTGTGTCGCCAGCATGAACCGCATCTCGTCGAAATAGGCCCGTGCGTCTTTTTCTGTGCTGAAATAGCCGCCTTTCCAGCCCCAATAGGTCCAGGCGCCCGCCAGACGGTCAAACACTTGTTTGGCGCTGGTTTCACCGCCGATCTCTACATCATCGTTGGCAGGCACGGACCGCCAGAGAAATTCTGGAACGCCTTTTTCTTTTACCTTACGCATTTTGGACGGCACGCCCGCCTTGCGGAAGTACTTCTGCGCAATCACGTCGCTGGCGACTTGGCTCCAGCTGCTGGGAACTTCAACTTCGTCGAGGCGGAAAACAATCGACCCATCCGGGTTACGAATTTCCGACTCAGTCGTTACAAAATCCAGCTCCGCGTATGCGTCTTGATCTGCCTTGGTGAACTTTCTTTCGATTTTCATCGCTGCCTCGTGTTTCCGCTCAACTGTTCCCAACACGGCTTACCCACGCGACGCGTGAACGGCGAAACCGACCAAACAGGCAAAGATATTGCGCAGCCAACCGCCGCAAAAGCTGTTGGTGTGTGATGCCGGACTGCGCCGACTTACATTTTGAATTCAGTCCCTGTTCGGCAACTGCGCCACTATATGTTGTAGCGCTTCGCAACCGCTCCCACAAACTGGCGTATTCACCCCTAAATCGTCAACGACTAAATTTTGGCGAAACCCGGATTTCTGGTCTTGACCGAAGGTCCAGATTTAGCGTCCGGCGTGGTTTGCGCGATTCCCTGCCCAATGCGCCGCATCGCAGCAATTGGGCTCTCACATTATCTATCGAAGCAAAGGAATTGAAAACATGTGCTTTTCCGGTGTTCCCTTATCAAATGCTCAAAAAACACCAGATATAGCCGCGATGAAAAATTTAGCACAACATATACCGAATTTTAGCATTTCTGACACATTCAGGTGCGCAAAAATACGAATCAGCAGTCCGCCGCTTGCCTAATGGCAAGCAGTGGACTGTTGATTGGTATTCAGTGGAAAATGGTCGGGACGGCAAGATTCGAACTTGCGACCCCCTGTACCCAAAACAGGTGCGCTACCAGACTGCGCTACGCCCCGGACCGTGGAGCATCGTTTAGCCTGCACTTTCGAGAATGAAAACCCCAAAGAAGTCATTCACAGCGCCAAGATGCATTTTCTTGTGCGATATCTGCATGGCGCAGCTCGGTTCCGGCATCAATTCCCATCGCGCGGGCCAATCCGCCGTTAATTTCGAGCACATAACGCACGGCGTTGCCGCCGGGAATCGGCGACTCGTCCAGCGGCACGGCCTCGTGATGCACATGACGCACCACGCCTGCATTGTCGGCGAAAATCAGATCCAGAGGAATCAGCGTGTTGCGCATCCAGAACGACGCCGGTTGCGCGTACTCATATACAAAAAGCATACCCGCGCTCATTGGCATGCTCTCACGATGCATCAGGCCCTGCGCCCTTTCTGCATCTGTGTCGGCGACCTCAACCGTGAACCGGGCTTGCCCCCAGTCCCCGCGCAGCTCTAGCGAACCTGCCGTGCAGCCTGCCCAAACTGACGAAGCCGCGCCCAAAGACGCGGCCACACAGCCTGAAAACAGAGCTTTTTGGGCAAACCTGCCTAACCCAATGAAAGTGCGTTTTCCCATGCCTGAACCTCGGTCGCCATTCGGCCGCGCTTCCCGTCTATTACCCGCAACGCGAGCGCTTCACCCGGTTGAAGATCCGCAAGACCAGAGCGGCGCAGCACTTCGATATGCAAAAAGATATCCTCAGGTTGACCGAAAATATTGGCAAAGCCAAACCCTTTGCCTTTATCGAACCATTTTACCCGCGCGGGTTCCAACGGAGCGGAGCGAATCTCATCAAGATCCAACCCTTCGAAATCCGAAAGTGGCACAGCCATACCGGTCTCAGGCGGATCAATCTGGAACACTTCCACTGCCTGCGAACCGCGATCGGTCACTTGCACCGACACCTCGATCCGCGAGGTGTCCGCCACCGAACTCTGTCCGAAATTGCGCAACACATTCGCGTGCAACAAAATGTCGGAACCCCCTTCGTCCGACACTATGAATCCGAATCCCTTTACAGGGTCGAACCATTTCACCTCGCCCGTGATGCGCAAGATGTCATTCTCTACTGTAGTCAAAGCATTAACCTTAGTCTTTATCATCCCCATGATGATTTCAGAGTGAGGCATTCGTTCAAAATCGGCAAGCGCAAAATTGGTATGTTTTTCACCCGCTTGCCTTTTTGAAATTTTGTTGCTCAGGGATTAAGTCGCACAGTTTCCCAAGCATTATCAGGGCCTTCACGGGTCCACCGAAACCTATCATGAAGGCGAAACGCGCCGTCCGCCCAAAACTCAATTTCGCTAGGTGTGACCCTATAGCCACCCCAAAACGGTGGGCGTTTTGGCAAAGGACCATGCGAGGCTGTAATTTTTGCCACCTTCGCCATCAATTCTGTACGCGATCCCAAAGGCTGGGACTGACGCGAGGCCCACGCCCCTAGCCGACTCTTGAGAGAGCGAGATTCGTAGTATTCGTCAGCCTGCGGCCCCTCTTCCCTTGTTACCACACCTCTCACGCGAATTTGGCGGCGCAAAGATTTCCAATGCACAACAAAGGCCGCTTTGCCAGCACTGTCGAGTTCCTGTGCTTTGACGCTGCCATAGTTGGTGTAAAACACAAAGGCTCCGTCCTCGATGTCTTTCAAGAGCACCATGCGCGCATTCGGCAGGCCATCGCTGTCAACCGTAGACAAGGCAATTGCGTTTGCGTCGTTGGGTTCGCTCTGTTCGGCTTCTGCCAACCAGCGGCGGGCGACCACAAACGGGTCATCACCTTCGAAAATTCCGGTTCTATCGCTCATTTTGGCCTCCAATCAGGCTAATCAGTGGCACTTGATCACAAGCGCCGCACTTGATGCATGTGAATCAATCGCCTAAAGGACTTCAATACCGAATTCGGACTAGGAGCAACCGATGTCTAATCAATTGATGGCGGGCAAGCGTGGCCTGATCATGGGCCTCGCCAATGACAAGTCTATCGCCTGGGGCATCGCCAAGGCCTGCGCCGACGCTGGCGCAGAGTTGGCCTTCTCTTATATGGGCGACGCATTCAAAAAACGTGTGGTGCCTCTGGCTGAGCAGTTGGGCGTTGAAACTTTGATTGATTGCGACGTATCAGACCCCGCATCGCTTGACGCGGCCTTTGATGAAATCGAAGCCAAATGGGGCAAGATCGACTTCATCGTGCACGCCATCGGATTTTCCGACAAAAATGAGTTGCGTGGCCGCTACGTCGATACGTCCAAAGACAACTTCCTGATGACGATGGATATTTCGGTCTACTCCTTTACCGCTGTGATGCAACGCGCCGAAAAGTTGATGGGCGAAGGCAGCTCTGCCTTGACCCTGACCTACTACGGCGCAGAACAAGTCATGCCGCACTACAATGTCATGGGTGTCGCCAAGGCCGCGCTCGAAGCATCGGTCAAATATCTGGCCGAAGACCTCGGCAAAGACGGCATCCGCGTGAACGCAATTTCCGCCGGACCGATCAAAACGCTGGCGGCCTCTGGCATTGGCGACTTCCGCTATATTCTCAAATGGAACGAGCTGAACTCACCTCTGCGCCGCAATGTGACCATCGACGACGTGGGCAATTCCGCACTTTATCTTCTGTCCGATCTTGGCGGCGGCGTAACCGGCGAAAACCTGCACGTTGACGCGGGCTATCACGTGGTCGGCATGAAAGCCGTGGACAGCCCCGACATCGACGCTGTTTCTGGTCGCAAATAATCCTGCCGTTCCAACGACGTTTCTAAATCATTGGGACTTCGATCACAAAAAGGCGCAGCCCACAGGGCCGCGCCTTTTCTCGTATCTGATTGCAATTGTCGGCTTAAGCCGCTTCGGCCTCCGCCTCGGTTTCAGCGTCTTTCGCTTGCTTCCATCGCACCCAAACGTGGATGGGAATGCCTGCCAAAACCAGCACAATGCCCAACATCACCGCATCGCCCCCCGCGCCAACCAGCGCCCACATTGAATACACAAAACCCAACAACCCAAGGATGGTGGCCTTGGCCAGCTCACCGCCACGCATCACGTGTCCGCCGCGCAGCCGGATCATGACCTCGGCCACGGCGCAGAACGCATAAGGCAGCAAACTCGCGGTCACGGCCAAAAGCACGATAAAATTGAAAGCCGACACCAGCCCTTGCGAGAAATTCAACACAATCAACAGAGAGGCAAGCGTGTTGGAAACGACAATGGCGTTGGCCGGCGTGCCGTAACGCGACACCTTGCCCAGCGACTGCGGGAACACTTTGTCCAAAGCGGCTCCATAAGGCACCTGCCCCGTCAGCAACGTGAAACCGTTGAGCGTGCCAAAGGTCGAGATCACCGCACCAACAGCCACAATCAAGCCGCCCACAGTGCCAAACATCACCTTGGCCACATCCGCCACCGGCGCGGCCGAGGCGCCAAGTTGGTCCGGCGGCATAACGCCCATGCAAACAAACGTCACAAGGATATAGACACAGGCGGCAATGATAACACCCAATATGGTCGCGCGCGGAATGGTCTTTGCAGGATCAACAACGTCGCCGGACGGCACGGTCGCTGATTCCAATCCCAAATAGGCCCAAAGCGTCAAAGCGCCGGCCGCCGAAACGGCTGTAAAGGCTGGCATGCCGGACGGGTTCATCGGGCCAATGTTGTCCATCTGAACCCAAAACAGACCCAAAACCCCCACCATGATCAACGGCACAAGTTTGAGAAATGTCGTCACAATCTGCACAAATCCGGCTTCGGCGACACCGCGAATGTTGATCGCTGTGAGCGTCCAAATCGCGATCAAGGCGGCGGCAATGCTATAGGTTTCGGACTCTCCGATAGCTGGCACAAGAAACCCGAGGTAGCCGACCAAGGCCACCGCAACACCGGCGTTGCCGGTCCACAAAGCAATCCAGTAGCCCCACGCGATCAAGAACCCTGCAAAGTCCCCGAACGCTTCTTGAGAATAGGCATACGGCCCACCTGGCTTGGTCACGATTTTCGACAAACGCCCGAAAATCGTCGCCAATACCAGCGCGCCCATCGACGTGACGATCCAGCCGACCATCGCCAAAGGCCCAAACGGCGCAAGTGACGCCGGCAACAGGAATACGCCCGATCCGATCATGTTGCCGACGACCAAGGCTGTACAGGCGACCAAACCCAATGCGGGTGTGGCAGATTTGCTGGCTAGATCCCTGTTTGACATGAAATGTCCCTATGATTTCGTCGAAGTATTGATTTCGGCCACTATGCCCAGTTTTTAGCATCATTGCCAAAGCGTTAATCTGGCACCGGCGGAAAATCTCCGCCACGGAGCCCTTTATTTTATGCCAAAGGGCTCATGATAAATATCGCAAACAGTTTGCGCCCAAATCGGCTTCTGCTAAGACACAACAAACCGGTATATAAGGATGACATACCATGAGCGAACGTCTGCCGCACGAAAAGGGCTTCCACATCAGCTGGGACCAGATCCATCGCGACAGCCGCGCGCTTGCATGGCGTTTGGACGGCAAGGGCCCGAATGATGGCGCTTGGAAAGCGGTTGTGGCCATCACCCGTGGCGGCATGGCGCCCGCGATGATCGTCAGCCGTGAACTTGATATCCGCACCGTAGATACGATCAGCGTCAAATCTTACTATTCCGGCGGCGGAAAACAGGACAGCCAGCGCGAAGCGCAGGTTCTCAAAAGCCCCGACAAGGCCCTTATGGGCGACGGCGAGGGTATTTTGATTGTCGACGATCTGGTCGATTCAGGCAAAACCCTTGAACTGGTGCGCGAATTGTATCCCAAAGCACATTTCGCGACGGTCTATGCCAAGCCAGCAGGCGAGCCTATGGTTGACACGTTCATCACGGGCGTCAGTCAGGACACGTGGATTTTCTTCCCGTGGGACATGGCGTTGCAGTATGTTGAACCCTATCGCGGAACCGACTGACCCTGTCTCATTTTTAGACCGCTAGAACGCTCCGCGGGAGGTATTTTTGGAACAAAAAGCCTGAGTTTGCGCACAAATTGGCGGGCTTTCGTTTCCAAATACGCTTCCGCGCAGAATTCGGCTGTTTCCTCTGTTTTAAATAGGACACTGACCTATGACTTTGTCGCGCACTCAAGCCACGTTTGCCCCGCCCGTCATGGAGGCGCGCCGTTGGTTGGAAGGTGTGACCTTCACCGATGCAAAGCCGCTGATCAACGTTAGCCAGGCTGCACCGGTTGATCCGCCGCCCGCACCTTTGCGCGCCGAAATCGCCCGCGTGGCCCAAGACGTGCCCGAGGCGCACCTTTATGGTCCGGTGCTTGGCCTGCCAGAATTGCGGGCAGAAGTTGCAAACCATTGGAGCGCGGCCTATGGCGGCCCGATCGGCGCGGATCAGGTTGCAATCACTTCAGGCTGCAATCAGGCATTTTGCGCCTCAATCAGCGCCATCGCGGGTCAAGGCGACGAGATACTCCTGCCCACGCCGTGGTATTTCAATCACAGAATGTGGCTCGACATGCAGGGCATCACCACGGTGCCACTGGTGACGGGCGACAGTTTGTTGCCCGACCCCAAAGTTGCTGCAGCTTTGATCACCGACCGCACCCGCGCGATTGTCTTGGTGACCCCCAACAATCCAGGCGGCGTGGAATACTCCGCCGATCTTGTGCAAGCCTTCTTTGAATTGGCCCGGGACCGCGACATCAAGCTGATCGTGGATGAAACTTACCGCGATTTCGACCGCCGCTCCGAAGCGCCGCACGCGCTGTTTTCTGACCCGACTTGGGGCGACACGCTGGTGCAGCTCTACTCCTTTTCCAAAGCTTACCGCCTGACCGGCCACCGCGTTGGTGCAATGGTGGCGAACGCGGAATTCTTGGCAGAGGCCGAAAAATTTCTCGACACGGTCACCATTTGTCCCAACCAGCTCGGCCAATACGCCGCGTTGTGGGGGATGCAAAACCTAACCCAGTGGTTGTCCGGCGAGCGCGCCGAAATTCTCGATCGTCGCGCCGCAATCTCAGACAACATTTCGACGCTGTCCTCTCAAGGCTGGCGTTTGCTCGGCGCTGGCGCCTATTTTGCCTATGTTGAGCATCCGTTTGCGATGCGCTCTGATGATCTAGCCCAAGCCTTGGTGCGGGATCATCACGTGTTGTGTTTGCCCGGCACCATGTTCATGCCCGCCGACGACCCTGCCGGTGGCCGCCAGCTGCGGATTGCGTTTGCCAATGTGAACCGTGCAGAAATTGCCGTGCTGTTTGAGCGCCTTGCACAAGCAGACTACGCCAAACGTGACTGAAACCCCGCGCAATGTGGCAAAACCGCAAGCACCGCTTGCCCCCTTTTCCTCAACCGCGTAGACATCCGCGCAGACAACCCAAAGACCAAGACGTAAGGAACTGACATGGCCACGGAAAAACCAAAGGGCAAAACGTCCAAAACACTGGTGTGGATCTTGATGGCGATGCTCATTCTGGGTCTTGGAGGATTTGGCGTGACCAATCTCTCGGGCACTATCCGCTCGGTGGGAACCGTGGGTGGCAAAGACATCTCGGTGGATGACTATGCCCGTGGCCTGCAAGAAGAAATGAACGCCTATCAGGCCCAGATCGGCCAACCTTTGACCTTCGCCCAAGCGCAAATGTTCGGCGTCGATCGCAACGTGCTTGCACGGCTGGTAACCACCCGGTCATTGGATGCGGAAACCAGCCGCTTGGGACTGTCAATTGGCGACGAAAACCTGCGCCGCGAATTGCTGGCCATTCCGGCGTTTCAAGGGATTAACGGCGATTTTGACCGCGACGCGTATGCGTTTGCGATTGATCAGGCCGGCATGAGCGAATCTGTTTTTGAAGACAGTGTCCGCGAGGAAACAGCCCGTTCGCTGCTTCAGGGCGCGATTGTGTCAGGCATCAATATTCCCAACAGTTACGCCGCAACCGTGATCGACTTTGTTGCCGAGGACCGCGATTTTACGTGGACCAAATTGACGGCCGACAACCTGACGACACCTGTTGAGGACCCGTCAGAGGCCGACGTTCGGGCCTATTATGACGCCAACATCGACAGCTACATGTTGCCCGCCACCCGTCAGATTACTTTTGCCTGGGTCACTCCGGCCATGCTTCTGGACACAGTTGACGTCGACGAAGCCGCGCTCAAAGCCCTTTATGAGGAACGCGACGCGGAATTCAATCAACCCGAACGCCGTCTGGTGGAACGCCTTGCATTTGCCGATGCCGAAGCTGCAGAGACTGCACTGGGCAAACTGCGCACTGGCGAAACGTCGTTTGAAGCGCTGGTCGAAAGCCGCGGTCTGGCGCTCTCGGACGTGGATCTCGGGGATGTTTCCAAAGCCGAACTCAGCACCGCGGGCGAAGCGGTGTTTCTCACACCAGTGGGCGGCATCGCTGGCCCAGTGGCAACCGACCTTGGCCCGGCACTGTTTCGAGTGAACGGCATTTTGCCCGCGCGCTTTACCAGCTTTGAGGACGCGGTGACAGAATTGCGCAAAGATCTCGCGATCGACCGCGCCCGTCGCGTGATCGACTTGCAAGTGGACGTCGCCGACGATCTGCTCGCCGGTGGTGCCACCCTCGAAGAATTGGCAGATGAGACCGACATGATGATCGGCACCATCGACTGGCACAACAATACATCCGACGACATTGCAGGCTATGAAGGGTTCCGCGCAGCCGCGACCGCAGCCGCCGAAGGTGATTTTCCTGAGATCGTGTCACTGGAAGACGGCGGCATGTTTGCCCTGCGTCTAGAGGGCGAAACCGAAAGCACCCCTGCCCCGTTTGCCGAAGTAAAAGACGACGCCAGCGCGGCTCTCAAGGCGACCCACGTCGCCGAAGCCCTTGGCGCTTTGGTAAACACGCTTGAACCACAGCTGAAATCCGGCACGCATTTCACTTCCTTTGGCTTCAACGCCAATGAGGAAACCGACATGGACCGGTCCGATTTTGTCGCTGGCACCCCCGCAGATTTCATGTCGCAGGTGTTTGAAATGACCGTCGGCGAACTGCGTCAGATCCCGGCTGGCGATGGCGGTCTGCTGTTGGTGCGTCTGGATGCCATCGCTGCGCCCGATTACTCCAATCCGGAAATCTCTGGCCTGATCAACCTGATCAATCAGCAACTCAGCGGCGGCATTTCGCAAGACCTGTTCCAAGTGTACGCCGAAGCCTTGCAGGTGGCTTATCCGGCAGAAATCAACACACAGGCCATCAACGCCGTGCATGCGCAGATGCAGTGATGCAGCGCCGCATGACAGACAGAAAGGCTTGATCCCATGGATCTCGTCCCCTCCTTTGACGACTTCGCCCGCGCCTATGAAGCTGGCGAAAATCAGGTGGTCTATGCCCGCCTCGCAGCGGATCTCGACACACCGGTTTCGCTGATGCTCAAGCTCACTGGCGCCCACAAAGACGCCTTTATGCTTGAATCGGTGACAGGTGGAGAGGTGCGTGGTCGCTACTCTATCATTGGCATGAAGCCTGATCTGATCTGGCAATGCCACGACGGCACCAGCCGCCTGAACCGCACAGCGCGCTTTGATGGCGACGCGTTTGTTGATCAAGACGGTAACCCGCTGGACAACCTGCGGGATCTGATCGCCGAAAGCCGCATTGATCTGCCAGATAATCTGCCACAGGCCTCTGCTGGCCTGTTTGGCTACCTCGGATATGACATGATCCGCTTGGTCGAACACCTTCCAAACGTGAACCCTGACCCGCTTGGTCTTCCAGACGCTTGCATGATGCGCCCCTCTGTTGTGGCTGTGCTTGACGGCGTCAAAGGCGAAGTCACCGTGGTTTCGCCTACTTGGGTCAGCGAAGGTCAGTCGGCCCGCGCCGCCTACGCCCAAGCCGCTGAACGGGTGATGGACGCTGTGCGCGACCTCGAACGCGCGATGCCGCAAGCCGCCCGTGATTTGGGTGACGCGCACGAAGTATCACCGCCGGTCTCCAATTTCACCAAGGAGGGCTATATGGCCGCGGTGGAAAAGGCCAAAGACTACATCCGTGCTGGCGACATTTTTCAGGTTGTGCCTGCCCAACGCTGGACGCAGGATTTTCCGCAGCCGCCGTTTGCGCTCTATCGCTCTTTGCGTCGCACCAACCCCTCGCCGTTTATGTTCTACTTCAACTTTGGCGGTTATCAGGTTGTCGGCGCCAGCCCGGAAATTCTGGTGCGCGTCTTTGGCGACGAGGTCACAATTCGCCCGATCGCAGGCACCCGCCCACGCGGCGCAACGCCCGAGGAAGACAACGCACTCGAAGCGGATCTTCTGGCCGACAAGAAAGAGCTCGCAGAGCATTTGATGCTGCTAGACCTGGGCCGCAACGACACCGGCCGAGTGTCCAAAATCGGCACTGTGCGTCCGACAGAAAAATTCATCATCGAACGCTACAGCCACGTGATGCACATCGTGTCCAACGTGGTGGGTGAACTTTCCGACGACAAAGACGCGCTCGACGCGTTCTTTGCCGGCATGCCCGCAGGCACCGTCTCTGGCGCGCCCAAAGTACGCGCGATGGAGATCATCGACGAGCTGGAGCCGGAAAAACGCGGCATCTATGGCGGGGGTGTGGGGTATTTCAGCTCAGGTGGCGATATGGATATCTGTATCGCGCTGCGCACTGCGATTGTGAAAGATCAAAAGCTCTATATTCAAGCTGGCGGTGGCGTTGTTTATGACAGCGATCCGGAGGCCGAATACATGGAAACCGTGCACAAATCCAACGCCATTCGACGGGCCGCGGCGGATGCTGCGCGCTTCACCGGCAACGGAAACAGCTGATCAAGTTTCAAGGGACATGCTGTCCGGCTGAAACCCAGCCGTTCCGGCCGTTTCTTAGGGACGACTGACACCCAATATCTCAACGATATCGCTGTTGTCCCACAATCTTTCCCCAACAAGGCGCGCAGCAGCAGGCGTTAGGTGACCACCGTCCAAGGAAATTGCCCGCCCCTCGGGCGTAGTCGCGGGACAGGTCTTTGTCGCGGGACAGACGCTTGATTGTATGTCGAAATAGGCCGCAGCTTTGAGCGCACGCATCTTGGTGTTCGTCGCCACCACTTCATCTGACACATCCAACTCGGTCGTTGATCGCATGCCTTCTTCAATGACCCATACCTCACGTAAGTCACTGAAACCAAATTGTTTTGGACCAACCAAAATGACATTGGCGCCTGAATGCTCTGCGAGGTTTTCGAGTGTTTTCTCGACGAAAGGAACCTGCCACTCTGACCATTTGTGAGAAACAATAATCACATCCGCTTGCACCAAACTCCGCAACATAGCCTCGCTTTGATAGCGGTCCCACTCAGCGTCGCAAGCTTCAATATCGACGTGCTCGGAGAGACCGGTCTCGTCTTTGAGGAAAAACGGCGCGCAGGTATGCCCGATGGTCCAAAGCGCGAAATCCAACTGTGCCATCATGCCATTTTCTTGGAGCGCGTTCATCACATCACGGCCAAAGCTGTCCCCGACCATCGCCACTTTAGTGGCATCACCTGAGCCAACAAAGGCCTGACGCTGAAAACCCTTCCGAATTCCCCGATTGTAAGAGCTCGCTTCAACACGTGTGGTCGCAAAGAGGTTTTGGTCAGCCGCGCTATGGCGTTTCAAAGGCACATCGCTGAGATAGCCCGCAAGCGATATCGCAATCAACGCAGCCGCCGTCACAGTCAGGATCATACCGCGGAATTTGCGCAACATTGGCCGACCTTCCGCGGGGTGGCGGAAGGGTTGCTCAATCAAACGCCATGATCCGTAAGACAATCCAAGCACAAAGGCGATCAACACGATTGCGATGCCCAACTGGTCTGGCGCGAGTCCACGGATGCGCGAAAACGCAAAAACCGGTTGGTGCCACAAATACGCCGAAAAACTAATCCCGCCGATCCACCGCATTACTGACCCGCTCAGCACCGCAGAAACGCCCCCTTGCGCCGGCGCAAACACCAAAATCAGGACCGTTCCCAGCGTCGGCAACAGCGCATAGACCGATGGAAACGGCACCAGATCGTCGTAAAGCACAAACGTCGCCGCCAACATCAGCAGGCCTACGGCCGCAAGCGATCCATTCTCTGGTCGTTTGCGCCCCGCCAACGCCAAAGCCGCCACCGACCCAAGCAAGATTTCCCAAAATCTAGATGGTGAGAAAAAGTAGTTGGCCGTTGGTTCATTGCGCCAGCCCCATTCCGCCAAAAGGAGCGATGCGAGCCCAAGACCCACAACCGTCCACAACAATCCCCGCTTGCCGCCAAGTTTCCAACTGGCCCATGCCAACAGCGGAAACAGAATGTAGAACTGTTCTTCAACCGCAAGACTCCACGTATGCAGCAACGGGATCACCGACGCGCTGGGGCCAAAGTAGTCGACAAAGTTGATGAAAAAGCCGTTGGACAAAAACAGGACGCTGAAAAACACGCTGGCAGAAAAGTCCTGCAATTCCGAGGGTGTCAGAAAAATCCAAGCGTAAAGCGTAGTAACGGCCAGCACAAAAAACAGCGCCGGAAAGATCCGAAATGCGCGGCGCTTGTAAAAGTCGCGGAAAGTGAAACTTCCGTCAGCCAATCCTTTTTGGACGATGCCAGTGATCAAGAATCCCGAGATGACAAAGAAAACATCAACTCCGGCATACCCGCCCGGCAACCAGCCAAGCCCCGTATGGTCGATGATCACCGCCAGCACAGCAATGGCCCGCAAGCCGTCAATCTCTTTACGATAGTCCAATTACACCCTCGCCACATGAAAAGAAGCGCGCGCAGATCCTACAGGAAAACATAGAAGATGTGTCCGTAACAGCGTTCAACGCCACGCTTCAATTGGTGGCCTAAATTGGCCAATCAACTCGTATTTTCAGAGCAAAACACTTTGGCGCGCGCGCCAAATCGCAGGCAAAGCGTTTGTCGCAGCACTAAGAAGATTAGCCCTTGGGCTCTTCGATCTTCTCGTCACGCGCGGCTTTTTCCTCTTTGGTCAGCTTGTTACCCCAAACACCTTTACTGATGCCAAGATCATGTGGCATCGGCTTGGTTTTGCCTTTGCTGATCTTGCCACCATTGTCCAAAAATTGTTGGATCAGGTCGTCGTCGGTGGTTTCTTTTGGAACGTGCTTCATGACTCGGTGTCCCCTTGCGTCCGTCGTCCATTCACTCACCGCCCAACGTGACAGACGCGTGAAGTTTTGCAAGCCGTCAACGGCGCGTCACTTCGTCATGAAATTTCTTCCAGTCGGTCAAAAATGTGTTACACTTCTGGGGTTAACCCAAGTTCAGCGCCGCTGCTAACCGGCGATCAACCAAATCAACAAATCGAGGGTTCCATGTCCCAATTCACCTTGTCCCGCCGCCATTTCCTGGGCGCGTCCGCAGGCTTCATCGCGCTGCATCCGTTCTCCGCCAACGCAGCCACCAATCAGGCCCACCTGCGGATCATGGAAACCACCGATCTGCACGTGCATGTTTTCCCGTATGACTATTACGCTGACAAGCCGCGTGACACCGTGGGCCTCGCCCGCACCGCTTCCCACGTCAAATTAATCCGCGCCGAAGCGACAAACTCGATGCTGATCGACAACGGCGACTTTCTGCAGGGTAACCCAATGGGCGACTACATCGCCTATGAGCGCGGTATGAAAGACGGCGACATGCACCCGGTGATCACCGCAATGAACGCCGTTGGGTTTGACGCCTCCACTTTGGGCAACCACGAATTCAACTACGGCCTTGATTTCCTGATGAAATCTCTCGCCGGCGCCGATTTCCCGGTGATCTGTGCAAACGTCGCCCTCGAAGAAGGCGGCAGCCCGACAAAAGACAAAACATTGATCAAACCCTATGTGATTCTCGACCGTGAGATCACCGACGGCGCAGGCGAAACCCACCCGATCAAGGTCGGCCTCATCGGATTTGTTCCGCCTCAGGTTATGAACTGGGACCGCCGCCACCTCGAAGGCAACGTTGTGGCCCGCGACATCGTCGACACCGCCAAGGCCTATGTGCCGGTGATGAAGGAACAGGGCTGCGATTTGATCATCGCGCTGTCCCACTCCGGTATCGGGGATGCGGATCACTCCGACGGTATGGAAAACGCCTCCGTGCCGCTGGCCGCAGTGGACGGTATCGACGCCGTTTTGACAGGCCACCACCACCGCGTGTTCCCTTCGTCCGCTTATGACGGCATGGCCGGCGTCGATGTGGCAAGCGGCACCATCATGGGCAAACCCGCCGCAATGGGCGGCTTTTGGGGGTCTCACCTTGGTCTGATCGACCTGATGCTGGAACGCTCTGGCAACGAGTGGAAAATCGTCAGCCACAGTTCCGAGGCGCGCCCGATCTCCAAGCGCAACGACGACCGCTCGATCACCGCGCTGGTCGAAAGCCAACAAGACGTTCTGGACAGCGTACAAGCCGATCACGACGCCACTCTGGCGTATGTGCGCCGCGCCGTTGGTAAAACCGACGCGCCGCTGCACAGCTACTTTGCTCTGGTGGCCGATGACCCATCTGTGCAGATCGTGTCGATTGCCCAGCTTTGGTATATCGAGCAGATGATGAAGGGCACCGAGTACGAGGGCCTGCCGATCCTCTCGGCGGCTGCCCCATTCAAAGCCGGCGGCCGTGGCGGCCCCGAGTATTTCACAGACGTGGCCAAGGGCGATGTGGCGATCAAAAACGTATCCGATCTCTACCTCTACCCCAACACGGCCCGCGCGGTAAAAGTCACCGGCCAACAGGTCAAAGACTGGCTAGAACGCTCCGCTGGTATCTTCAATCAGGTCGAAGCTGGCAAAGCCGATCAGGTTCTGCTGAACCCCGACTTCCCGTCTTACAACTTTGACGTTATCGACGGGGTCACCTATCAGATCGACCTCAGCCAACCGTCAAAATTCGACCCCAAGGGCACCCTGACCAACGCAGACGCCAACCGCATCGTCGACCTGATGTTTGACGGAAAACCGCTTGATATGAATGCCGAATTCATCATTGCCACCAACAACTACCGCGCTGGCGGCGGCGGCAAATTCCCCGGCGCCATGGGCGACACAGTTGTGTTTGAAGGTCCTGACACAAACCGCGACGTGATCGTGCGCTACATCGTGGAAAAAGGCACCATCAGCCCACGTGCGGATGCCAACTGGACCTTCGCACCGCTGCCCGGCACCTCGGTTCTGTTTGACACCGGCCCCAAGGCCGCCGACTACGCCGCCGACGTCCAAGGCGTGTCAATTGCGCCCGCAGGCGAAGGCCCCGACGGCTTTGCCCGCTTCCGCATCGATCTGTGATCTGATCCGTCACCCAAATCCAAAAGGGAGCCTTCGGGCTCCCTTTTCACTACGCTCAATCCACACCGTTTCCCCCTCGCCCCTCTGGCCAATACCTGCCAAACTGGTGCCAACACATCTTGGCAAACAAGGGCAGTATTCATGAGTATCTCGCGTCGCAATTTCGCTTTGGGCCTATCCGCCCTCGCGCTTTCCGCCTGTAACAGCACGTTGCAGACAACGTCGAGGGCGCGTCCACCGACACCAACCGCTCTGCCCGCCGACCTGCAACCACAACTCAACCGTGATTATGCTGCGTGGATGGCCAGCTTCCGAGGCCGCGCCCTGTCGCAAGGCATCACCGAATCCACGCTGAACGCCGCTTTCCGTGACACCGGCTATTTGCCCGGCGTCATCAAACGCGACCGCAACCAAACCGAATTCACCCGAACACTAGAAGATTACCTGTCCATCGCCGCCTCCGACGAACGTGTCACCAAAGGCCGCGCCGCGTTTTCACGCCACCAAAGCACCCTGCAAAAGCTTGAACAATCTTACGGCGTTGACGCAGAAATCATCTGCGCCATTTGGGGATTAGAAAGCTACTACGGCGACCGCAAAGGCGACATTCCTGTGATCTCTGCCACCTCGACATTGGCCTTTGATGGGCGGCGTGGGAGCTTTTATGAAAAACAACTGATCGCCGCGCTGAAAATCCTGCAAAACGGCGACATTACTCCGGCTCGCATGACCGGCAGCTGGGCTGGCGCCATGGGCCACACCCAATTTATCCCCACCAGCTATCAGGCCTTCGCCGTTGACTACACCGGCGACGGCCGCCGCGACATCTGGTCAGACGACCCCTCTGACTCTCTCGCCTCAACCGCCGCCTATCTGCAACGCAACGGCTGGTCGCGCGGCACAAAATGGGGTCGCGAATTGCGCGCAGGCGAAAGCGCATCTCGCGTGATCCAACCCCAAACCGGTGGCCCGCGTTTTGCCGTCACCGGCAATTTCAACGCCATCAAGCGCTACAACAACTCCGACAGCTATGCGATTGGCGTGGGCCATTTGGCAGACCGTATCGGCGGCGCGGGCCCTCTGCGCACCGCCTTCCCGCCGGATAAATTCGGCTTGACCAAAGATGACCGCATCGCGCTGCAATCGCGTCTGACAGCGCGCGGCTTTGACACCGGCGGCGCTGACGGGGTTCTCGGTCCAAAATCGCGCGCGGCGATTGCGGATTATCAGCGCAGCCTCGGGTTGGACCCCACAGGTGATCCGTCCCAATCATTGCTGAAGTCTCTGGCCTAGCCGCTGGCGCGCAATATTGTCTGCTCGATTAGGGCATTCACCTGATCGGGCGTTTCGATTGTGCTGGAATGTCCCGCGCCTTTGAAAACGGTCAACTGCGCGCCCGTGATGCCCGCCTGAATGCGTTCCGATTTGGCGGGCACGGTTGCAACATCTTCCTCGCCCGCGCCGACGCCGACTGGCAGGTCAATCTGCCCCAGCAACGCGTCGCAGCCCTCGCGTGCAAACACTGCTGTCACCGCCCGCGTGATCCCGATCCGGTCACCAGACTTCATTGACTTGCGCCAAAACGCGCGCTCTTCCGCCCTCGCACGATCTTTCAAAAACGTCTGACCAAACATCGACTGCATTGCACTGCCAACCACAGATCCCAACCCCAGCCACCGCGCACAAAACGTCATCAGCGCATACTTTGGCCGGTTGGACGACGGTTCAGCTTCGGATGAGGTGTTCAGCAATGTCAGGCTTCGCAGCAACTCCGGACGCCGCGCCGCCAGCCGCATCCCAACAAATCCGCCCATGGACAGTCCGACAAAATGACACGGCCCAATGCCAAGGTGCGCAATCAAAGTCGCCGCATCTTCACTTAAAGTGTCCATGTCATAGCCGTCGTCGGTGACGCCGCTCTGCCCCTGCCCGCGATGATCAAACGTGATCACGCGAAAGCGATCTTTTAGATGGTCCACTTGCGCAGCGAACATACCGCCGTGATGCAGCAAGCCGTGGCTGAACACAACGGCATCGCCGTCCCCTCCGGTATCTGTGTAATGGATTTTCGCCCCGTTCAGATCGGCAATTGGCATCGCGTGCTCCTTCCCCTAAATGCGGATCAGCCTAACAGAGCGACACTCGGAATGCGCAAAATTGCCAATTGAAACGCAACGTCGACCCCAAAAAATGGGACCGACGCAATACTGACGCGATACCGTCGCGTTGCTGACAGGCAATTTGGCCTAGTTTTGGCTGGTCAACGCCACCGACACCGGCGCAAGCGCCACGGTGCCCGCGCGGTCTTGCAGCCCCCAAAGCACCAGCGCTGAAATCGTTTCTTCACGCAAACGGCCCACCATCACGACCCCACTTTCCTGTGGCGCCTTGAACGCCGCCTGATCAAGGAACCGCCGGATCACAACTGTGGTTTGCCCCTTGCCATCAAAGTCACGGAACACGCTGGCCGAAGGCACGCCCTCTTTGGCCGCCAGCTTCTGCGCCGTGTTCAAACCTTGTGAGAACAGCACCAGTCCATAGCCCTCATTGAGCGCCACATCAGCGACCTGATCGCTGACCACCTTGGCCCCCTGCAGCCCGTCACCCACACCTTCCATGATGCCGACAAAATCATCTGACACCGACAAATGTGCCTGCATCGCGACTTCAACATCCGACGCCCCGGCGCCCGCTGGCATGTCAATCATTGCCAAGACTTCCATGCCCTGGGATCGGTACTGTGCCGCCTTGGCCGCAACATCCGGATCCAGCGTCGAAACCGCGATGCTTAGCGGATATGGAAATCCAGCCAGAGCTTCTAGATTGACCGGCTTGCCTTCGTCAATCAGGACAATCGACATGACCGGCTTTCCCCCCACGTTTTCAAACGGTTGCGCGTTTTCAACAATGGGCTTAGAGGAATTCCCTCCAGGCGTTTGTGCGGTATCTTCCGCTTCATCGCCAACACTTGGAAGTCGTGTTGATGTGCGCTGCGCAAAACTCTCGCCTAACTCGCCAGCGGGCTTGAGCATCGACGTTTGCTCTTCTCCCGAGGACCCGTCTTCTGCGATTTCCTCCGCCTGCGGCGTTACATCTTCAGCTTCAGGCGTCGGTGCAGGTTCTGTCACCGACAGCGCCCCATCATTGTCTTGCTGTCCGGTCGGGAAAGCACTGCTCTCCCCTTCAACCGGCGCCTGCGGTTGCGGTGGGGTCACTGAAATGGACAACTCTGTGTCTTGGGTCGGCGCATCCGGGCTTGGTGCCTGCGGGTTGGGCAGCACCGGACTGTCGCCTTCCACCGCCAATGCACCGCCGTCTTGCGAGACATCCGGCGCCTGCAAGCTGGTTTCTGCCTCACTGGTTTCTGGCTTGGGTGCCGAGTCCGTGCTGCTCAGAACGGGTTGATCTTCACCGGCTGGCTCAGCAACGTCCGCGCTGGCTGCATCGCTGACGTCGGCATCGGTAACACCGCCAGCCACCGGCGCATTGGCCGCCTCGCCGTTGGTTTGTCCCTCAGTGCCTGCCGCCGCTTCGGTCTGTGGCGACACCGTCGCCGGCAAGGGCGCCAACAAAGACGCCACCGCCAGCACACCGCCGACGACCACGACACCCCAGATGAACCCTGACAATACTCCGCGCATCATGCCCGTTGCCCCCTAATTTCTTTCTTCGTTCTACCCGTGCTCTTTGGGTCTCTCAGGAGGTTTCATGCCTGTGCCCCCCTTGACCCTTTTGCCCAAGCCTGAACATGTATACCGCGACCATGGCCTCGGCCTCCACCCTGTTTCGCAAAACAGTAACGGAAGATGCAACATGTTGCTCCTAATCGATAACTACGACAGCTTTACCTACAACCTCGTTCACTATCTGGGCGAACTTGGGGCTGACGTACAGGTCTGGCGCAACGATGCTTTGAGCGTGCAGGACGCGATGGCCATGAATCCGGCCGGCATTTTGCTCTCTCCCGGCCCATGTGACCCGGACCAAGCCGGCATTTGCCTTGCTCTGACTGAGGCTGCCGCCGAAACCCGCATACCTTTATTGGGGGTCTGTCTGGGCCATCAGACCATCGGACAGGCATTTGGTGGCAAGGTTGTGCGCTGTGACGAGATCGTGCATGGCAAAATGGGCACGATGCACCACACGGGCAAAGGCCTTTTTGCCGGTCTTCCCACTCCATTTGAGGCCACGCGCTATCACTCATTGGTGGTAGACCGCGAAACGCTACCAGAGTGCCTTGAAATCACCGCCGAGCTCGAAAACGGCACCATCATGGGCTTCCAACACCGCGAGTTGCCAATGCAAGGCGTGCAATTCCACCCCGAATCCATCGCGTCCGAGCACGGCCACAAGATGCTGCAAAATTTCCTCGACACGATGCCGCAAACCAAAGGGGCAGCCGCATGAACGATGCAATCAAACCACTGATCGGTGCCGCCGCCGAACGCCCACTCACTCGCGAAGAGGCCGAGGCCGCATTTGCGATTCTTTTCGAAGGCGAAGCTACGCCAAGCCAGATCGGCGGACTTCTTATGGCGCTACGGACCCGGGGCGAAACTGTGGATGAATACGCCGCCGCCGCCGCTGTGATGCGCGCCAAATGCAACGCGGTCAATGCGCCAGAAGGTGCGATCGACATCGTCGGCACAGGTGGTGATGGCAAACACACGCTGAATATCTCCACTGCGACAGCCTTTGTGACAGCTGGTGCAGGCGTGCCTGTCGCCAAACATGGCAATCGCAACCTCAGCTCAAAATCTGGCACGGCCGACGTGCAAACCCAGATGGGAATCAACGTGATGGTTGGTCCTGATGTGGTTGAAAAGGCACTGAAAACCTGCGGCATTGCTTTCATGATGGCCCCCATGCACCACCCGGCAATTGCGCATGTGATGCCGACGCGTGCCGAACTTGGCACCCGCACGATCTTCAACATTCTCGGCCCGCTAACCAATCCGGCGGGTGTGAAACGTCAACTGACCGGCGCCTTCACACGTGACCTGATCCGCCCGATGGCGGAAACCCTCGGCAAACTTGGATCAGAACGCGCTTGGTTGGTACATGGCTCGGACGGCACAGACGAGCTGACCATCACCGGCGTCAGCTGGGTGTCGGCACTAGAAGCTGACGGAAGCATCAAAGACGTGGAACTTCACCCTGAGGATGCTGGCCTGCCCGTTCATCCGTTTGAGGCCATCGTCGGCGGCACACCGGAGGACAACGCCAATGCCTTCCGCGCCCTTCTGGACGGGGCAGACTCCGCGTACCGCGACGCTGTTCTGTTGAATACGGCGGCTGCACTTGTTGTGGCCGATGCCGCAAGCGACCTGCGAGAAGGCGTTGAAAAGGCTCGTGAAAGCATCGATTCCGGCGCCGCAAAATCCAAAGTCGAAGGCCTCGCTGCCATCACTTCCGCAGCATGAACCTATCCACCGCCAATCTCGGCGACTGGGCAGGCCTTCCTTTCTTTGCGCAAGACCTGCCCGCAATTGCCACGCAGTTCCAGAATGACACCCGCGACATTCTTCCGCCCTCAGATCAGGTCTTTGCTGCCCTTGAACGCACCCCGCTCACTAAGGTCCGGGTGGTCATCCTCGGTCAGGACCCCTACCCGACGCCAGGCCACGCGCACGGCCTGTCTTTCTCGGTGGCTCCACACGTCAAACCTCTGCCCCGTTCGCTCAACAACATCTACAAAGAGATGATCGACGATATCGGCTCAGCCCCGATGACAGGCGACCTCCGGTTCTGGGCAGATCAGGGTGTCTTGTTGCTCAACACCGTTCTCACCGTTCCCGCAGGCGAAGCCAACGGCCACAAGACCCTCGGCTGGCAACGCCTCGCACATCAGGTACTGGCTGCCAGCTCGGCCAAACCCTGTGCTTTTGTCCTATGGGGGAAACAGGCACAAAGCCTTGCGCCGCACATCACATCGCCTAAAGATGGCACCAACCCTGAAAACGGGCACCTGATGATCGAAACCGCACACCCTTCGCCTTTGTCGGCGCGTCGCGGCTTCTTTGGGTCAAAGCCGTTTTCACGCATCAATACGTGGCTTTCCAACCGTGGAGAGCCGCCAATTAACTGGACTGACGCATGACCGAAACCGTTCTGGACAAAATCAAAGCCTACAAACTCGAAGAAGTGGCCGCAGACAAAGCCGCAAAACCGCTCGAGGCGGTGGAAGCCGAAGCCCGCGAAGCCGGCCCGACACGCGGCTTTGCGGATGCACTGCACAAAGCATCGCGAACCGGGTATGGTCTGATTGCCGAGGTCAAAAAAGCCAGCCCTTCCAAAGGCTTGATCCGCGAAGATTTCAATCCACCGGAGCTTGCGAAAGCCTATGAAGACGGCGGCGCTAGTTGTCTGTCGGTACTGACGGATACGCCTAGTTTTCAGGGGGATAAGTCCTTTCTGACGCAGGCACGTGCGGCGACCAATCTGCCTGCACTGCGCAAGGACTTTATGTATGACACCTATCAAGTGGCAGAAGCCCGCGCGCTTGGGGCTGACTGCATCCTGATCATCCTCGCAAGCGTCAGCGACGCGCAAGCACAAGAACTCGAAGACGCAGCATTTGGCTGGAACATGGATGTTCTGCTCGAAGTCCATGACGCCGAGGAGCTGGAGCGCGCAAGTCATTTGAAATCCTCACTTATGGGCATCAACAACCGCAACCTCAAAACTTTTGAGACGACGCTCGACACCACACGCATCCTGTCCAAACAAGTGCCTGCGGACCGTTTGATTGTTTGCGAAAGCGGCCTGAACACGCCTTCGGAACTGGCTGATATGGCGCGCTATGGCGCGCGCACATTCCTGATCGGCGAAAGCTTGATGCGCCAAGACGATGTCGCGACAGCAACCCGCACGCTGCTCGCCAATCCGTTGACCACAGGAGCCCTGTAATGAGTGGCTTGACCCATTTTGACGGCAAAGGCGACGCCCATATGGTGGACGTCTCTGAAAAGGCCGTAACCTCGCGTGTCGCCACCGCCGAGGGTTGGGTGAAGATGGCGAAACAAACCTATGAAATCATTGCCGAAGGTCGCGCCAAAAAGGGCGACGTTCTAGGTGTTGCCCGCCTTGCCGGTATCATGGGTGCCAAGAAGTGTTCAGACCTCATTCCGCTCTGTCATCCTCTGCCGATTACCAAGGTCGCGGTGGAATTGACACCCGACGCCAGCCTGCCCGGTGTGCGCATCGAGGCCACAGTGAAAACCACAGGCCAAACGGGGGTCGAGATGGAGGCGTTGACCGCAGTCAACGTCGCAGCTCTCACCGTTTATGACATGTCCAAAGCCGTGGACAAAGAAATGGAAATTGGCGGCATCCGTGTGATCTTAAAGGATGGCGGAAAATCCGGGCGGTTCGAAGCCAAATGATTTCCGTTTCAGAGGCGCTCGACCAACTCTTTTTGCTCACCAAACAAATGCCAACCGAAACCATCCCTTTGGCACAGGCCAACGGCCGCGTACTTGCGCAACCGGTTGCAGCTACCCGCGATCAGCCACCGTTTTCGGCCTCGGCCATGGATGGTTATGCCGTCAGCGCCGAAGGCGTTGCGCCGGGCGCATCCTACGCTGTGGTAGGCGAAGCCGCCGCAGGCCACGCTTTTGACGGAACGATTTCTGCTGGTCAGGCCGTTCGCATCTTTACGGGGGCGCCAGTGCCGGCTGGCGCGGGCCACGTCGTCATCCAAGAAGACATTGACCGCCACGGCGACACAATCACGATCACCGATCGCCTTGGCAGCGGCACCAATATTCGCCCCGCCGGCGGCGATTTCAAAACCGGTCAAACCATTGATGCACCAAAACTTTTACGGCCCAATGACATTGCGCTGATGGCCGCAATGAACATTGCAGAGGTCACCGTCACCCGCCGCCCACGCATTGCGATCATGGCAACTGGCGACGAGTTGGTGATGCCCGGCGAAGCCCCCGGTCCGGATCAGATTATCGCGTCCAACTCCTTTGGCCTTCACGCCATGTTGCGCGATGCAGGATGCGACGTGCGGCTCTTGCCTATTGCCCGAGACACCGAAAGCTCGCTGCAAACCGCTTTTTCCCTAAGTGACGACGCTGATTTGCTGATCACCATCGGCGGTGCCTCGGTTGGCGATCACGATCTGGTCGGCGCCGTCGCGGCAAGTCTCGGCATGCATCGCAGTTTCTACAAAATCGCCATGCGCCCGGGCAAACCGCTGATGGCTGGGACGCTGACCAATGGCTCCATGATGATCGGCCTGCCTGGCAATCCGGTCTCCGCGCTTGTCTGTGGTCAGGTATTTGTGTTGCCGGTCATCCGCGCCATGCTTGGCCTTGGACGGACCGCCTCCCCACAACAGACCGCGCGCCTCTCTCACGACTTGCCGTCCAACGGTCCACGTCAGCACTACATGCGCGCCAGTGTCGAGAACGGCAATATCCGCATTTTCACCAATCAGGACAGCAGCTTGTTAACCATTCTGAGCACTGCCAATGCGCTTCTTGTTGCCCCGCCGCACGCCGAGGCCCTGCCAATGGGCGCCAAAGTCCAGTACCTTCCGATCTAGATTCTTTTAACTTTACAACAAGTTATGCATAATCTCGGGCAACTTCCTCCGCGTATGTTTCTGCTATGTTCACAAAAAGTTTTGACACAAAACAAGAACATGAATAGAACAAAGGTAATTAACCACAGGATCCGCTCACTCTAAGCGCGGTCCTTCTAAGGCAAAACCGGCCCGGGTCAAACACAAGGGGGAGCAGTCCCATGTTAACCAAAAAGCAGCTCGATCTTCTGGAGTTCATTCACACCCGTCTACAGCGTGACGGTGTGCCACCCAGTTTTGACGAAATGAAAGACGCACTCGATTTGCGTTCGAAATCCGGTATTCACCGGCTAATCACTGCACTTGAAGAACGTGGTTTCATCCGCCGTCTGGCCCACCGCGCCCGCGCAATCGAGATCGTAAAACTGCCTGAAAGCATGGGCGGCGCGCCCACGGTGGCGGGCTTTCAGCCCAAGGTCATCGACGGTCCCCACCCTTCTCCTGCGAAGCCTGCGAATCTGGCGTCGGAACGGATCCAAATGCACGCACGTGAATTGCCGGTTATGGGCAAGATCGCCGCCGGTGTTCCAATAGAAGCGATCAGCCATGTGGACCATCACGTTGCGGTTCCTGGACAGATGCTGACCCCTGGCTCAAGCCACTATGCGCTTGAAGTCAAAGGCGACTCTATGATCGACGCGGGTATCAACGATGGTGACATTGTCATTATCGCCGAAACAACAACCGCCGACAACGGCGACATCGTCGTGGCACTGGTCGAGGATCAGGAAGCGACGTTGAAAAAGTTTCACCACAACGGCACGTCCATCGCCCTGGAGGCCGCCAACCCGGCCTATGAAACCCGTGTTTATCCAGAGGATAAAGTCAAAGTTCAGGGCAAACTGGTCGGATTGATTCGTACCTACTGATCAAGTTTTGGCAGCGTCGCGTGCCACAGACGCTGCCCGCTGATTTGACGCGCGCTGATCACTTTGTAGCCGGAAGGGGCAACTTGGATCGCCACCGATCCAAGTTTGCGGAGGCTTTCAGGGTCAAATGTCTGGCATGCCCAACGCGTGTCTGTTCTCTGATTGGTGACCAGAATGTCCCCATGCTTGCATCCCTCAAACGCGGACATGGCGCGCTTGCCCGACACGTGGATCAAACGTCCCTGGCTTGAAAAGCGCATAATGGACAAACCTTTTTCCGTATCTTCCCAATGGCTTGCCGCGGCTTCCTGATCTCGCTTGCTGCCGTCATTTTCTAACCAGCTGCGGGCAGCAAAACCATTCCCGCGAGGCTTTGACAAAGCCCGCCCTTCACTGGTCATCAGCCCGACCAAGCCACCAGTGTCAGAAATTAGAATATCTGGACGCTCGGTTTGGCTCCATATGATTCCTGCCAAAACCAACCCGCCGATGCCACCCCACCGCGACGGCCTGCGCCAAAGGATCACCCACAGGGCGCCGATTGCCACCAACGGCAGAACCCAATCCCCAGGTGTGACAACAAAACTGCGCGCGCCATTAAGTGAGCTGAAAAAGACAGCGACATCCTGTATCCACCCCAATCCCTGCGCCATGACCCACAATGGCACGCCTTCCAACCCCACCACGCTCAGCACGCCTGCAACAACCGCCGCCGGGACCACGACCGTGCCCATAACCGGCACTGACAAAAGGTTGGCCGGCAAGCCGTAGTGCGCCAAGTGGTTGAAATGCATGGCTGCAAACGGCGCGGTCGCCAATCCGGCCACCAATGACGACACAAACAATGCGCTCACCGGACGGAACCACCTTGGACCCAAGGGGATCTCACGGTCACGTAGCCCGCCAAACACCGCCACAAGGGCGGTTGTTGCAGAAAATGACATCTGAAACCCCGGCCCCAAAAGGGCCTCAGGGCGCAGCAGCAACACAATTGTCGCCGCCACCGCCACCGCTCGCAAGCTAAGCGCGCGCCGATCAAGCAAGATCGCAGTCAACATTACCGCAGTCATCACAAAGGCCCGCTGGGTCGACACACTGCCGCCGGAAATAACGAGATACGCCCCCGATGCGGCCAATGCGATTATCGCTGCGGCCTTTTTACCGTTCAGGCGCACCGCCAATGGCGGAACCACGGCCACACCAACGCGGACCGCACCAAATACAAACGCCGCCAGCAAACCCATATGTAGGCCGGAAATCGCCAACAGATGCGCCAGATTGGCGACGCGCAATGCCTCCAGCACATCTTGGGAGATTGCCGAGCGATCACCGGTTGTCACTGCAGCCGCAAAGCCCGCGACCTTTGTTGGCATGCGCGCCTGAATTGCGCGCGACAGGCGCATCCGCAACGCCAGAACCGCCGCGTGTTCACCTGACTTGCTCAAATTAACCAGTGGTGTTCGGCTGTAACCAATGGCGCCCAACTTCTGAAACCATGCGTGCCTCTGAAAATCAAATCCGCCTGGCTCCACCGGTCCCGCCGGCGGCGACAAGTGCCCGGTTGTGCCCACAATCATTCCAGGCTGAGGTGTCGCGCCTTCCTCCCGCGCGTGCAACGACACCCGCACTTTGAACGGAGTTCTGCTTGGCGCCACGTTCTCCAGCACAACCTCGGTCAACGTCACTCGAACCGCGCCAGATGCCGATCGATCCAACCCAACAACCCGACCCTCAATCGGGCCATAGTACCGAAACGCCAACACCGGTTCTGCCACGCTTTGCGTCCGCACACCGGCCATCGTGAACCCCGTCACAATCAATGTCGCGCACCATATCACCGCCGCAAAATCAATTTCCCGTCCACGCGCAATCACCGCGCCGCTCGCTGCTATAGCCGCAAACAGCCAAAGCTGCGCCACAGGGGGATCAAACCGCAGAAGAAAATATGTCCCGATTCCACCGCCCAAACAGACAGGTACCCAATTAAACAGATGCCCTTGCTGCTCCAGAACGGCGATCCTGAAACTTCGGATCACATGCAAACTGGTGGCCTTTGAATAAAAACTTAAAACAATTATCAGGTTATGCAGCGATGATTACCGAAAGGTTAAAAGGTGGCCTCCAGATGTTTCCATCGCCGCCGCCGCCTTCACATTTCCGCCACTGATCGTGTGGCGCTCAGCTTGCCGTGCTGCACTGCTGCAATGAACCGTTCAAATTGTTCTCATTCATCAGCCATCGTTCAGCAATTGCCGGATACCGTATTTCTACGCAGGACAGGTAGCCGCAGCCGAGCTACATCCAATCATTCTCAAATATATCATATAAAACAATGGTATAGCCTGAGTCTACGTCCCCGGTCTGGCACCCGTACAATCTGTCACTTTGCCGCGATGGTATCCCTTTGTATACTGAACGAATTGACGCCGCACCTGCAAAATGTTAGCTCAACGCGCAAGACGCTTGCAGCCGCCTGGCGGGCCACTTTTTACGCTTGGGCGATGCGGATCCGCGAAATGACGAGATCAAGATCAAGTTGTGACGCCGGACCGCTGAAAACGCCACGCAGGCACTTAGAACAATGGGCGAGCCGCGCGCAACTGCACCGCGCCAAGCGCATGCCAAACACACATGGCGCCAAAACTGGCGGTCGCGACACGTGACCCCTGGCACTGGCAGGGACACAGCCACGGCTTGCCAGTCGTGCGCATGAAGAAAAGGAATACAGCGATGTCTGAGACTCAGAAAACTGCAACGCTAACAATTGACGGCGCGGCGTTCGACTTGCCAATCTACTCGCCCACCTCCGGGCCGGACGTATTGGACATCCGCAAGCTCTATGGTCAGGCTGGCGTTTTCACCTACGACCCAGGTTTCACCTCCACCGCATCCTGCGATTCGACGATCACGTATATCGACGGTGAGGCCGGCATCCTGACTCACCGTGGCTATCCGATTGGCGATCTGGCCGAGAAATCACACTATCTCGAAGTCTGCTACCTGCTGCTTTACGGGACGTTGCCAACCGCCGCCGAACTGGAAAAGTTCGAGCATACCATCACGCATCACACAATGTTGCATGAGCAGATGGTGAACTTCTTCCGCGGCTTCCGCCGTGACGCGCACCCGATGGCGATCATGACCGGCGTTGTTGGCGCCATGTCGGCGTTCTATCACGACTCCACCGACATCAACGATCCGCGCCAGCGTGAAATCGCGTCTCACCGCCTGATTGCCAAGATGCCAACCATCGCCGCGATGGCCTATAAATACACCATCGGCCAGCCGTTCGTGTATCCGCGCAACGATCTGGATTACGCATCCAACTTCCTGCGCATGTGCTTCGCTGTGCCTGCTGAAGAGTACGAAGTGAACCCGATCTTGGCGCGCGCCATGGACCGGATCTTCACGCTGCATGCCGATCACGAGCAAAACGCCTCGACCTCGACTGTGCGTCTGGCATCTTCTTCCGGTGCGAACCCATTCGCATGTATCGCGGCCGGCATCGCTTGCCTTTGGGGCCCTGCGCACGGTGGCGCCAACCAAGCGTGTCTCGAGATGCTCAAGGAAATCGGGTCCGTCGATCGCATCCCTGAATACATCAAGCGCGCCAAAGACAAAGAAGACCCCTTCCGTCTGATGGGCTTTGGCCACCGTGTTTACAAAAACATGGATCCACGCGCGACTGTGATGAAACAAAGCGCGGACGAAGTGCTGGAACTGATGGGCGTCGAAGACAACCCGCTGCTGCAGGTTGCCAAAGAACTTGAGCACATCGCGCTCAACGACCCCTACTTCAAGGACAAGAAACTGTTCCCGAACGTCGACTTCTACTCCGGCATCATTCTGGAGGCGATGGGCTTCCCGACGTCGATGTTCACACCCATCTTTGCCTTGTCGCGCACCGTCGGTTGGATTTCGCAGTGGAAAGAACAGCTGTCTGATCCGGGCCATAAAATCGGTCGCCCACGTCAGCTGTATCTGGGTGAAGACACCCGCTCCTACACAGACATCGAAAACCGCTGAAGTTTCGACACCTGTTGCAAGGCCGTCCCCATCGGGGGCGGCCTTTTTCGTTGCTATTGTGCTTAGAAACCGCGCGCGCTACAGATCCCTGAGGGTCCGCAGTTCACCCAGGCGCCGCCGGTCATCTGACTTTGCTAAACCTGCGACATGACTCTCGACAGCACCTTTGTTTCGTGCCGTCGACAAGGGCGGCCATCGACCCCCGTCTGCGGGGATGGCACTTCTGTCAAAGGATGCACACATGTCTCAGGACGTGACACCTCTTTATGTGGCCGATCTATCGGCCTTCACCAAGTCTTTGCGAAAATCCCTGAATGAGACCGGCGCATTGCCTGGCCACGCCGCCATGCTTGCAATGGTTTCCAAGGCCGCAGGGTATCGCAACCACCAACATCTCAAGGCCGATCAGCCCAAAACACCTGAATTGGACGAACTTGCTCTTAAACGCGCGCTACGGGTGTTTGACGCGCAGGGTAGAATGATCCGGTGGCCCAAATGGACCAAGGTTCAGGGCCTCTGCCTCTGGCCCTTTTGGGCGCTTATGCCCGCCAATCAGGATATGTCCGAGAAAGAGGTCAACGAGATTTTGAAGCCGGGCCTGACTTTTGGAGACCATGTGCTTGTCCGTCGGTCTCTGATCGACCACAAGCTGGCGACCCGCACCATCGACGGGCGTGTCTATCGCCGCATAGAACAAAGGCCAACGCCCGAGGCGCTGGCCCTTATGAATCGTCTAAAAAACCGCTGAGAAAGGATCAGCGCCCCTCGTAAGTCGCGGGGCGCTTGTCCAGAAACGCAACCACGCCTTCCTGAAAGTCACGGGTGCCACCCAACTTACCTTGACGCTTGGCTTCCTGTTCCATTTGCTTGGTCCAGTCGTTGCCCCAGGTTTCCTGAATAGCTGCCTTGATCTCGGCATAGGCCAACGTCGGCCCCTCTGCCAGATGCTTGGCGCGTGCTTTCCAAACGGCTTCAAACTCGCCATCTGCGACCGCTTCCCAGATCATACCCCACTGGTCCGCCTGACGCGCACTGATCTTGTCTGCAAACAGCGCCGCGCCCATGGCCTTGGCCGCCCCCATCGCGCGCGGCAACTCATAGGTGCCGCCCGCATCCGGCATCAGACCGATGCGCGAAAAAGCTTGCAGGAAATAGGCGCTCTCAGTCGCAATCACCACATCTGCCGCCAGCGCAAGGTTGGCCCCTGCCCCTGCGGCCGCGCCGTTCACGGCACAGATCGACGGAATTTTGCATTCCCGGATCGCACGGATCATCGGCATGTATTCGTCGCGCAAAGTGCGCTCAAGGTTGAGGTTTGCCGCACTGGATGCATCTCCCAGGTCCTGCCCGGAACAAAACGCCTTGCCGGCCCCGGTCAGCACAAGAACCCGAGCTTCATTGCCGGCTGTCAGCACCGCGTCGGTGATCTCGGCCCGCATCTGCTGCGTCATCGCATTATACGTATCCGGCCGGTTCAGCATTACAACCGCAACGCCGTCCGTCACCTCGTATGAAATTGTCTGATAGTCCATAAATCCCTCCGGTCCTGCTTACTCATCGCATTCTGATCCAACTTCTCCCAGCCGGACCCTGCGTCACTTTTTGAGGATTTCGTCCAATCTTGCCTGCTCTGTCTGGCTCAATCCGGCCTCCATTCGTGCTGGTGCTCTGGATCTGCCACGCAGATACCCGAAGGCCACACCAAGCGCCAACAACAGCATCAGCGGCCCCGCGAGATACAGCACCAAGTTTGTGCCAGTCGTACGAGGGCGCAGCAAAACATATTCGCCATAGCGATCTACGACAAAATCGACGACCGCTTCGTTGCTGTCTCCGGCAACCAGTCTTTCACGCACCAACACCCGCAAATCCCGCGCCAAATCAGCGTTGGACTCATCGATATTCTCATTGCGACACACCAAACACCGCAGATCCTGCGAAATCTCGCGCGCACGTTCCTCCAACACCGGATCATCCAGAATCTCGTCGGGTTGAACCGCCAGCGCAGGTATCGCCACAGCGACAACAAGCGCCGCCAAAATCCACTTCAAGGACTTCATTCCGCCGGAACTCCCGCCTTAGGGGCGGATTTGGCCCCTGCCGCCACGCGGTAGCGCCGGTCCACAAGGCTAAAGCAGCCGCCCAACGCCATCATGAAACAGCCAAACCAAATCCAATTGGTCAATGGCTTGATATAAGTGCGCACTATGTGGCCGCCATCGACCTGCGGATCACCCAAAGCCAAATAGACATCCCGCATAATCCGGTAATCAATCGCCGCCTCGGTCGTTGGCATCCCTGCGACAGGATAAAACCGCTTCTCAGGCTGCAACAGCGCCACATCCTGCCCGTCTTTGGTGACCTGAATGTCCGCCTTGGTGGTCAGATAATTCGGACCGCGCTCATCGCGCACGTCCAGCAACGTGAACTCATACGCGCCCACCGAATAGCTCTCACCTTCATAAGCCACGCGAATGTCTTCCTGCTGCCACGCCATCAAGCCAGCAACGCCAAACATCGTCACGCCAAGGCCCGCGTGGGCAATCGACTTGCCCCAATCGGCCCCCGGCAATCGCCGCAACCGTGCAAACCGCGATGCCATATCGCCGCGTCCGGTGCGCGTCCAAATGTCAGTCATCGCCCCAAACACAAGCCACGCGCCAAGAAACAACCCAACAGGCCCAAGCAAACTGCGCTCGGTCTGCATCGCCCAGACAAGACCCGCCAAAGCAACAGCCAGCACAAACGCAGGCACCAAGGGTCGGAGCGCCTTGTCCAGCTTGGCCCGCTTCCAGCTCAGCATCGCGCCAATCGGCATTGCGATGCCCAAAAGCACCATGAATGGAGTGAAGGCCATGTTAAAGAACGGCGCACCAACGCTGAGTGTGCGGTCAAACAACAATTCGCTCACCAAAGGCCAGATTGTGCCGACAAACACCACGAAACACGCCACCGCCAACAGGATGTTGTTCAAAACCAGCCCGCTCTCACGGCTGATCATCGCAAAGACCCCTTTGGCCTCCATCTGGCGGGCCCGCGCCGCGAACAGCATCAAGCCGCCGCCCATGAAAAAGGCCAGAATTGCGAGGATAAAGACGCCGCGTTCCGGGTCATTGGCAAAGGCATGCACCGAGGTGATCACGCCAGACCGCACCAAGAACGTCCCGATCAAGGAAAACCCAAAGGCCATGATCGCCAACAGGACCGTCCAGCTTTTCAGGCTTTCTCTCTTTTCCACCACAACGGCGGAGTGCAACAAGGCCCCCGCCAGAAGCCATGGCATAAACGATGCATTCTCCACCGGATCCCAGAACCAGAAGCCGCCCCAACCGAGTTCGTAATAAGCCCACCAGGAGCCCAACGCGATGCCGATGGTCAGGAAAATCCAAGCAGCCAAGGTCCAAGGACGCACCCAACGCCCCCAAGCCGCATCAACCCGGCCCTCAATCAACGCGGCAATGGCAAACGAGAACGCCATACTCAACCCCACATAGCCGAGATACAGAAACGGCGGGTGCAGCGCGAGGCCGACATCTTGCAAAAGCGGGTTCAAATCCTGCCCGTCAAATGGTGGAATGAGAACCCGGTCAAACGGGTTG
This sequence comes from Shimia sp. SK013, assembly GCF_001292625.1. Lineage (GTDB taxonomy): Bacteria > Pseudomonadota > Alphaproteobacteria > Rhodobacterales > Rhodobacteraceae > Shimia. The sequence continues at coordinate 109,346 of NZ_LAJH01000009.1, read as the reverse complement.
GACGTGAATAGAATAAACGCGAAAAACGCAACGGCCACAGCACTTTGCACAGCCAAAGCGCGTGCGCGAATGCCCGGCGGCAAACTGCCCCCGAACCACGCCAAGCAGGCCCCAAACAGCGTCAGGATCAGCACCCACAACAGCATCGAACCCTCGTGATTTCCCCAAACGCCGCTGACTTTGTAGATCAGCGGTTTCAACGTGTGCGAGTTGGAAATCACCAGCCCCACCGAGAAATCCGACGTCACAAACGCATAAGTCAGCGCGGCAAACGCAAAGGCCGTGAACAGGAATTGTAATCCCGCCGCGGGTTCGGCCACGGCCATCCACGCGGGCCAGCGCTTTTGCGCACCAATGAGAGGGACAATAGCCTGCACCATTGCGGTGACGGCTGCGAGGATCAATGCGAAATGGCCAAGCTCTACAATCATTCTCCCTGTATAGGGGTGCAATGCGGCGCGGCCAATGCATTTCGCACGCCGCGCCCTTCACAATGTTGCGGCCTTTTGACTACCCCGTTTTCGTACGCTGCCAGTCCACAAGCGCCGCGTTGCTGTCATTGACATGATCCAGCCCGCGCACCTCTTCAATCGCCTCCACAACTTGCGGCACGCGCGCCACCGTTTGTGCAATCTGGCGCTGAAACTCTTGTCCCTTTGTCTGATGGCGCGCCCCAAAATAGAAACTCACCACCACCCCCAACAGCCACCACAACGGTTCCGGCACCAGCGACATGCCCGCCATCCGCTGTGAGAACCAAACCGGATCAACCATTGCCGCCGCAAACAACCCCAGACAGCCCAACGCCATCGCTGGTCGCGGCAGCCGGTTGACCCCGTCCATAAACCGATCAAACCAACCGCGCCTGCCGCCAATGAACTCTGCCTGAAACCCATCCATCGCGGCGATTTGCACATCCTGCGCCCGCTGCGCCCCGGCCTCCGCGTTTTCGCGAAACACCTCAACGGTCTCGCGCACCACGTTGCGCCCACCGCCAAACACCAAGGTCAACAACTTGCCCATCAGCCCCATTTGGCAATCCTCCGGCCAAACTCTGCGTCGCTCAAATGATACTTTGGCAAAATGAACTCTTCCGCCCGCTTGATCCACCCGCCCTTGCCGCCTTTGCGGGTCCGTGCAAATTTGCGCAAGCTCGGCCGCGCGTCCGCCAATTTCAGGTAATAATTCCGCCGCGCGATCCCGTAAGCATCCCTCAAGTGGCTTGGCGACACAGTTGCAGCGGCGTTTGTTGCCTGCGCCGTCTGCGGTCCTATCCGCCCGTCTACGGCCACCTCTTGTCCCATGTGGCCCAACAGACGTTGCAGGATCTTAACCGCGTTTGCCCCCGCGTTGACATACATGTCAAACACGCTCGCCTGCACCACTTCGGGCAAGGCGCCAATGCCTGGTCGCTCAAAATAGTGTTTTACAAAAACCGCTTCCGCATCCGCCCGTGTCAGTCCGCGAATGTCGGCCACATCGACGTCGCCATCGCCATCCGTGTCCAACCCCAAACTGCGTGCTGTGCCGATTGTGACTCCGTATTTTGTCGCACCACCTGGGTCATCAGGATCGTCCACAAATCCACCTTCGCGCGCCACAATTTCGCGCGCCACCGTTTTGACATCCAACATGACAGCCTCCCCGCTAAACTTGCGACACAGAGTGGAAGGCAAGTGTTAAAGCGTCGGTGGCATAACGCGCGGCTGTGTTGCGCAATGAAAAAGGCCCGCGGATTTCACCGCAGGCCTTTCAGTCAACTCTTTGAAAAGGCTTATGACCCTTCGTTCGGGTCCTGATAGACACCCTGTTCTTTCAGCGCGTCCATCACCTCTTTTGGCATGTAGGTCTCATCGTGCTTTGCGAGGATCTCTGTCGCCTCAAACACGCCATTCACGTAAGATCCTGTGCCGACCATGCCTTCGTTTTCCTTGAACAGATCCGGCAAAATTCCGTTAAAGCTGACAGGAATTGAGGCACCGCCATCGGTCACGCTGAAGGTTACTGTATCGCCCTGACCGCGCACCAATGTGCCCTCTTCCACAAGGCCACCAATGCGAAACACTTCGTTGGGCGCTGGCGGTTCCTCAGCCACCTGACTGGGCGAGCGGAAAAAGTTGATGCCATCTCGCATTCCATAGCCGATCAAACCGGTGGACACCATCAACGCCACGAACAACAGGATTATCACCTGCACCCGGCGTCGTTTTTTGAGGCTTTTCATCTCTCATTCTCCTGCGCTTTTGGCGCTGTCATCACGGAAAACACGGCGCCAGCATCAGGCCGGCGGTCTCATCTTCCCCGAGCATCAAGTTGGCGTTCTGCAACGCCTGTCCACTGGACCCTTTGGTGAGGTTATCCAACGCGCAAATCACGATGGCACGCCCTTCGATCCGATCGGCGGTTACACCGATGTGGCAAAAATTGCTGCCCCGCACGTGTCGCGTGCTTGGCATCTCGCCAAACGGCAGCACCTCGACAAACGGCTCCCCGCCATAGGCTCCTGCCAGCGTTGCATGTATCTCGGCAGCGTCGCCCTGCACATAGACGGTCGCAAGAATGCCGCGATTGGCCGGAACCAGATGCGGCGTGAACTGCACTTTAACAGGACGCCCCGCAATTGCGGAAAACTCTTGATCAAACTCGCCCAAATGCCGGTGCGTTCCGCCAACCGCGTAGCCATGATAGCCTTCGCTCAACTCTGCATGCAGGAGGTTCTCTTTGAGAGACCGCCCCGCGCCGGATACTGCACATTTCAAATCCAGAATGATCTGATCCAAATCAATCACCCCGGCTTCGATCAGTGGCCGGAGCGCAAATTGACCCGTTGCGGCGTTACAGCCAGTGCCGGCAACCAGCCGCGCGGCCTTGATCTCTTCACGGTAAAACTCGGTCAGACCGTATACGGCTTCTTTCTGCAATTCGGTTGCGTCATGTTCGCCGCCATACCACTTTGCGTATTCTTCAGGGTCGCGCAGGCGGAAATCTGCACTCAGGTCAACGACCTTAACATCAGATGGCAAGGCCTTGATAACCTTCTGAGATGTCGCGTGTGGCAGCGCGCAGAAGCACAGGTCAACGTTGGCGAAATCGATCTCGTCGATTTTGCACAGGACCGGCAAATCCAGATGACGCAGATGCGGGAAAACGGCGGCCATTTCCATGCCGGCCTTACGATCCGCGGACATGGCCACGATCTCCATGCCGGGATGGGTTGCGATCAAACGCACCAGTTCGGCTCCGGTATAGCCGCTGGCACCAAGAATTGCGATTTTATGGGTCATGGTATCGACCTCTTCCTTGTTCATAGCCCACGCAATTGCGTGGACTGCCCCGTCACTTGCGAGGCTAATTAATCAGAAATTGGGAGAATTGCGAGGGCCTGCGCCCTTACGCCGCTTCAAATGTGATTTGTCGTCGCAAGAATTGCGTCGCACGGTCTGACACTTTTTGCACGTTGCCCGTTGTCAGGAACAGGTTCTCTGTACCGGTTCCAACCATCTTCGGATGCCGCCCAAGGTAATCCGCCAGCGATTCCGCCACCAGATTGGCCTGACTGTAGACCTTCACATCTTCGCCCAATGCCGCCTGAAACGTGTCATGCATGATCGGGTAGTGCGTACAGCCCAAAATCGCCGCCTGCGGGTCGGGCATTTTGCGCTTAAGCGCATCAACATGGCTGCGCACCAAAGCTTCGGCCAAAATCATGTCGCCATCCTCGATGGCATCCACCACCCCGCCACAGGCCTGCGCCTCAACATCGACACCAATCGCACGGAACGCCAGCTCGCGCTGAAACGCACGGCTCGCCACCGTCGCAGGCGTTGCAAAAAGCGCGGTATGTTTGATTTCCACTTCGCGTGGCGGGCTATTGTCGCCCCAGCTACGTTCGGTCAGAGCTTCGATCAAAGGCACCAGCACGCCCAACACGCGTTTGTCCTGCGGCACCCAGCTTTCCTGCATCCGGCGCAGCGCGGCGGCGCTCGCGGTGTTGCAGGCCAAAATCACCAGATCGCACCCCGCATCCCACATGCGTTCAACCGCCTGTGTCGTCAGCCCGTAAACGTCGTCGGCATCGCGCACACCATATGGCGCATGTGCATTATCGCCGAAATACACAAACGGCACGTCGGGCAATCGCTTACTCACCGCGTCCAGCACGGTCAGACCGCCCAAACCACTGTCAAAAATTCCAACTGCCACACCACACCTCTTCGCGCCTTATGCGCGGTATTTCTCTTCAAACTCAAACCCATAGTCCATATTGGCCATAGGCCTCGGGCTCAGAGAATAAGTGCTGTCGCGCAGGAAGTCCATGAGCGCCTTGGTATCCGTGGCGCGGCTCTTGACCGCATCCGCATCCAACGGTTTGCCCACAACGACCCGCACGGGCGTGTCCACGCGTTTCTTAAACTCACGGATCAGAAACCCCATGCGCAGCGTCACATGCAGGTGGCTCGCGATCTGGAACAAACGAGACGTGTGGCCATCAAAGTAGACCGGCACCACAGTCGCTTCCGACTTCGCCACCATCCGCGCGGTAAACCCGCGCCACCCCGGATCCATCGGCAAACCAAAAGGACGCTCCGCCGTGCTTACCGTGCCACCTGGAAAAATCCCGATTGCACCTCCGCCTGCCAGATAATCCAGCGATGTTTTCCGCGTCTGCAGGTTCAGTTTCACCGCCTCTTTGGTTTCGTCAAAACTGATCGGCAGGATGATCTTGTTCAAATCCTCGGCTTTGCGGAACACTTGATGCGCCAGAATTCGGAAATCGCCTCGGGTCTGACTGAGGATATTGCCCATCATCAACCCGTCTAGAATGCCATAAGGATGGTTGGCGATCATGATCAACGGTCCTGTGGTCGGGATATTGCTCAACGATCCCCCCACAACCTCAAGCGTCAATCCATAACGCTCTCGCATAACCTCCCAGAAATCACGCCCTGCAGCGACTTCGTTCTCATAGCCCTGCGCCCGCTTTATCAGTTTCAAGCGCCCCGTGGCGTTCTCCATCACGCGTATCATCGCGCGTCCCCCCTTGGTTTGGGCGGAATAGGCATAACTGATGTCTCTGGCGACTTCGCGATTTGGAGTCATGGATTTGGCCTGCGTCCTGCGATCTCGGTGTCAGGCCAGCGTATGACAGTTGTACAACAGTTTTTTAACCCTCGACAAAATTCGCGCTCAAAAGTGTGGATTTTTCGCAAGAGGGGCGTGTCTGGCCCGGACTTTTCGCCCGGGCCAATATGTTTACTCCGCAGCGGTGGCCAATGGCCCCTGCTGCAATTCTGCCAACAACGCTTCGCGGCGCTTCGCCGCCTTGGCTTCGTTTTCAATCTTCAGCGGACCAAACCCGCGTATTTCCAACGGCAACTCCGCCAAGGCAATCGCAGCCTCTGGCGCGCCTGCGCCAAACTTGCCAATCACAATAGCCATGTCCGCCTCGTATTGCGCAATCAGAGCGCGCTCCATTTTGCGCTCGGGATGGCGGCCGAATGGATCAAACGCAGTGCCGCGCAGACGCTTGAACTTCGCAAGCACCGGGAACACGCGCATCATACTTGCCCCGTACTCGGTCTTCATCGGCCGTCCGTTCGGTCCTTCTTTCGCCAAAAGCGGTGGCGACAGGTGAACCTTCATCTTGAAATCACCGTCAAAAACCTCTTCGGCTTTTGCCCGCGTCTCAAGATGCAGACGTGCGACCTCGTATTCATCCTTATAAGACAGCAGCTTATGGTAACCCTTGGCGACCGCTTCCTTCAAGCGCTCGTCGCGGACACTTTCCACCAAGGCGTTATATTTGGTGGCCAGCTTTTCATCCTGATACTTCACCAGATGATCGGCACGGAACGCTATTTTCTCGGCCAGGGTCTTGGGTTTCTCAACCACTTTCGGCGCCAGCATGCCCGCGGCATCCGCCGGATACAGCACAGCCCAACGGCCGATCTCAAAGGCACGCAAGTTGCGCTCAACAGCCGCACCGTTGAGCTCGATTGCCGCGACAATCGCCTCATGGCTCAATGGCACGAGCCCCTTTTGCCAAGCCGCGCCAAACACCATCATATTGGAGAAAATGCTGTCCCCCAACGCGACCCGTGACAATTCTGAAGCATCAAACAACGACAGGTCTTCACGCAGGCGCGCTTGCAATGCAACTTCCAAGCGGCCAGTGGGCAGTTTGAATTCTGTATCTTTGGTGAAGTCGCCCGTGATGATTTCATGGCTGTTAACCACGGCACCCGTGCGACCCGTTGATGTCAAACCAAGTGTCTTTGCACCGGCGCTCACCACCAGATCGCCCCCGATCAACGCATCCGCCTCACCCGTTGCCACTCGTACCGCGCTGATGGCCTCAGATGTTTCTGCCAGACGACAATGGATATGAACCGCGCCGCCCTTTTGGGCCAGCCCCGCCATCTCCATCATCGCGGCTGCTTTGCCGTCGATCTGTGCCGCTTGTGACAGAATCGCGCCAATGGTCACAACGCCCGTACCGCCAACACCGGTGATCACCACGTTGTGCGTGCCATCAATGGATTTGACCTCGGGCATCGGCATCTCAGGCAAGTCCAGCGTCGCCGTCGCCGCCTTTTTGATGGTCGCACCTTCAACAGTCACAAAGCTCGGACAGAAGCCATTCACACAGCTGAAATCCTTGTTACAGCTGGATTGGTTGATCTTGCGTTTGCGGCCCAACTCGGTCTCAACCGGCTCGATGGAAATACAGTTGGACTGCACCCCGCAATCGCCGCAGCCTTCGCAGACATCGGTGTTGATAAACACCCGACGATCCGGATCAGGGAACAACCCCCGTTTGCGGCGGCGACGTTTTTCGCTGGCGCAGGTCTGCACATAAATAATGCACGATACGCCACTGATTTCGCGAAATTTCTTCTCCACATTCATCAACTCGGCCCGTTCGTGGAAGGTCAGCCCAGTTGGGAACACGGCCTGATCCACGTCTTCTTTTTCGTCATAAACCACGGCAACATTTTCAACGCCCATCGCACGCACTTCGTCTGCAATCCGTTGCGGGCTCAAATCGCCATCATTGGCCTGCCCGCCGGTCATCGCTACGGCATCGTTGAACAGGATCTTGTAGGTGATGTTGGTGCCCGCCGACATCGCCGCGCGGATCGCCTGAACGCCGGAGTGGTTATAGGTGCCATCCCCAAGGTTCTGGAACACGTGTTTGGTGTTGGAAAACGGTGCTTCGCCAATCCAGTTCGCGCCCTCGCCGCCCATATGGGTAAAGCCAGTGGTCTCGCGGTCCATCCATTGCACCATGTAGTGACAGCCAATGCCCGCATAGGCGCGGCTACCGTCGGGCACCTTGGTTGATGTGTTGTGCGGACAGCCCGAACAGAACCACGGCGTGCGCACGGCAATATCTTCTGCATTGTCGGCACGCTGCGCTTCTTTCAAGGCGTTCATCCCGGCCTTTACGCCATCTGTGCCACGCCCTTCATCGACCAGAATGTCGCCCAGCTTTTCGGCAATCATGATCGGATCAAGCGCACCGCGTGTCGGGAACAGCTCTTCGCGCCCCATCAGGCCAGCGCCACCTTTGTACCAGCCATACACTCGCCGCCCCTGACGGGAGTCAAAAATGGCCTCCTTGATCTGGATTTCGATCAGCTTGCGCTTTTCTTCAACCACCACAATGAGATCAAGTCCCTCGGCCCATTCGTTGAACGTGGTCATATCCATCGGAAAAGTCTGGCCAACTTTATACGTGGTGATGCCCAGCCGTTCCGCCTCACCCTCGTCAATACCCAGCAAATCCATCGCATGCACGAGATCAAGCCAGTTCTTGCCTGCAGCCACAAAACCGATTTTCGCACCGGGTGTTCCCCACATGCGTTTGTCCATCTTGTTGGCGCGCGAAAACGCCTCCGCGGCAAAGCGTTTGTAATCAATCATCCGCGCTTCTTGCGCGTGCGGCGTGTCTTGCAACCGGATGTTCAGGCCGCCTTCGGGCATGGCAAAATCTGGTGTCACAAACTGCAACCGATGTGGATCGCCGTCCACCACGGCGGTGGCCTCAATCGTATCTTTCATGGTCTTCAGGCCAACCCAGACACCTGCAAACCGGCTAAGCGCCAAGCCATACAGGCCGTAATCCATGACCTCTTGAACGCCAGCCGGTGACACCACCGGCATGTAAGCATCCACAAGCGCCCATTCGGACTGGTGCAATACGGTCGAACTTTCACCCGTGTGGTCGTCCCCCATCGCCATCAGAACGCCGCCGTTTTCAGACGTGCCCGCCATATTGGCGTGACGCATCACGTCACCGGTGCGGTCAACACCCGGCCCCTTGCCATACCAAAGACCAAAAACCCCATCGAATTTGCCTTCGCCGCGCAGCTCCGCCTGCTGGCTGCCCCACAGCTGAGTCGCGGCCAAATCTTCGTTCAGACCCGACATAAACAGCACGTCACTGGCCTTCAGCTCTTTGTCGGCGCGCAACATCTGGCTGTCGACCGCGCCAAGTGGCGAGCCGCGATACCCGGTCACATAGCCTGCAGTGTTTAGCCCCGCCTTGGTATCACGTGCCTTTTGCATCAACATCAGACGCACCAGCGCCTGCGTTCCGTTCAAAAGCACGTCCCGTTTGGTCAAATCCAAACGATCATTTAGCGATACCTTGTGAATGCTCATCTTGCGCTCCCCCCGCTTGACGGTCCAATTTCATCTTAACGCAACAATAGGTCACAATATCTGACCTATGCAAACAATTTTTTGAGATGCTTTGATAATGGTTTTTGCCTATGCTCTGACTTCGCAGGCTTTATTTGCATGCGTTGCAACGTAAGAAGACTTCGGACAAGAAAGTTACCCTGATGGATTGGGACAAGCTCAGAATATTTCACGCGGTCGCGGACGCCGGCAGCCTTACCCATGCTGGTGATGTGCTCCACCTGTCTCAGTCGGCGGTTTCCCGGCAGATTCGCGCGCTCGAGGAATCGCTCAACACGACCCTGTTTCACCGCCACGCACGCGGCCTGATTCTCACCGAACAGGGCGAATTGCTGTTTGATGCGACGTCTTCGATGAACAAGCGCCTTGATGCCGCCGCCGCGCGAATCCGCGACAGCGAAGAAGAAGTTTTTGGTGAATTGCGCGTCACCACCACCATCGGGTTCGGCACGCTTTGGCTGGCGCCGCGCTTGCCGCATCTTTATGACAAATACCCCGACCTCAATATCGATTTGATGCTTGAGGAAAAGGTGCTTGATCTTCCCATGCGCGAGGCCGACGTCGCCATCCGAATGAAAGAGCCAAGCCAGGCCGACCTGATCCGCAAACGCCTGATGAGCGTGCGCATGCGCCTTTATGCAACACAGTCTTATCTGGAAACCAACGGCACGCCGGGTTCGCTTGAAGAGCTCACCGACCACAGACTTATTTGTCAAAACCTCAAATCCGAACAAGTCGGCGCTGGTGCCACATACGTTCAGGGCCTGCTCGCAAACAACGTGACCTCGATGCTCTATGTGAACAATTACTTCGGCGTGCTTCAGGCGGTACTGCATGATCTCGGCATTGGGGTGCTGCCAGACTACGTTATCCAGGATTTCCCTGATCTGACCCGTGTTTTCCCCGAGTCTGAAAGCGCGGAAATCCCTGTCTTTCTGGCTTACCCCGAAGAAATGCGTCAATCCAAGCGCATTGCCGCGTTCCGCGACTTTGTGCAGGAAGAAATTATTTCACACCGCAAGCAGTTGAGACAGAAAGAGAATATTTGAGCTATGCAAAAATTGCATAGCGGGCATGCTGCGCCTGCGACATGATATCCCTTGAAGGATTCAAAACTGACTACTAATTCATCTCTTGAAGACGGTGATTGCTTAACAGCGCATCATCTTCATACCTCCCTGTTGGACTAAGGCCGAGCTTATCGCTCGGCCCTTTTTTTTGCCCAATCATCAAGCTATTTTTCCTTCTCACGCATCTTTTCTTGACGCCATGTGCATTCGTCCCGTCTTCTGTGACAAAGACTTTATTTTTTGGGTTGGTTTTATGACGCGTTATTTTTTCGTTCTGCTGCTTCTCGCAGCACCTTTGTTTGCGGCGCATTCCGCAAAGGCACAAGCTTTGCCGACGACAACACTCTCGACCGCCGCAGAGCCTGAGCCGGTCTCGCCAGAAGAGATGACTCCTGAAGCCATCAACGCGATGGTCGCGAGAATGTCGGACGACGCGGTGCGCGAACTGCTTTTGGACCGGCTGGATGCCGTTGCGATGCAGGACGACGCCGCAGCGCCACCGCAGTCCGTACTCGAAACGGCCCGTATGCTCTGGTTCGCCTTCAGCAATCAGCTCATGGACGCAGGGCAGAAACTGCCCAAACTCTTTCCAAAACAAATTGAGGCCCTTTCAAACTTTACAGCCAGCAACGGAGGGCTTGCCGGCGTGGTGACTCTCTTTGGCTTGATCGCCTTGGTGCTTGCGATTGGCTTTGCCGTTGAATTTGCGGTGCGAACCTATCTGGTAAAAATCCGCAATCCCGATCCGAGCGAGCCACAGCATTCGTTGCGCGAGGCACTCACTTTCCTGATCAAGCGCTTCTTCCGTGAAATATTTGGCCTCATTGTCTTCTACATTACAGTTCGCATTATCGGTCGCTTGGTCTTTGACGCCAACGACCTGATCTTTGTGGCACCTTTTGTTGGCTACCTGATTTGGATGCCGCGCGTCGCCGCCGCCTTCTCTCGCTTTATGATGGCGCCCGAACGATCTGACCTGCGTCTGGTGAATGTGTCTGACAAATGGGCTGCGTTCATCCACCGCCACATCACCGGATTGATACTCTTGGGTGGTTTCACGCTCTTTGTCGTTGGTTTTAACCGCGACAACGGTATTCCCCCTGGCGAAACACGCATTGGGTTCTGGATCGACAGTCTCGTCTATGTCTACCTCGCCTACATTGCGTGGACAGCCCGCGAAGGCCTCAGCGACATGATGCGTGGCAAAGACCCCGACAACACCGAGTTTGATGAAATGATGGCGCGCGGCTACCCCTATTTCGCGATTGGTGTGGCTGGCGGCATGTGGGTGATTGTGTCTACGCTTATTGGCCTAAACCAGGTACAAATGCTGATTGGCGGTGCGCATTACAGCACAATGTTCCTCCTTCTGATGACCCCTGTTATCGACACCGCTATTCGCGGTTTGGTGCGCCATCTTGTGCCCCCGATGGAAGGCGACGGCGCCGTCGCAGAGGCGGCTTATGTCGCCACCAAGCGCAGCTATGTGCGTATCGGCAGGGTCATCGCACTGGGCATCGTTCTGTCAATGATTGCCAAAACCTGGAACCTATCTCTTTTCGACTTGTTTCAAGACCGCGCGGGGATCGGAGACAACCTCTTCTCCTTCACCATGACGGTGATTGTGGGATATGTGGTTTATGAGGGCGTCTCTCTCTGGATCAACCGTCGTTTGGCGGCGGAATTCACTACCCTTGGCCTGTCCCAAGACGACGCAGGCGGCGACGAAATGGGCGGAGCGGGTGGCTCGCGGCTGTCCACAGTATTGCCCCTGACGTTGGTCACAGCCCAAGCCACGATAATTGTCATCTTCGCCCTGCTCGCCATCGGCAACCTTGGCGTCGACATCACGCCCCTTCTGGCGGGTGCTGGCATCGCCGGGCTTGCCATTGGTTTTGGCGCGCAAAAGCTGGTCACCGACGTGGTGTCGGGCGTGTTCTTCCTTGTGGATGACGCTTTCCGCACCGGTGAATATGTCGAAATCGACGGGACCATGGGCGCGGTTGAGAAAATCTCGATCCGCTCGATGCAACTGCGCCACCACCGCGGCCCGGTCCACACCATTCCCTATGGCGAAATCCCCAAGCTCACGAACTATTCGCGCGACTGGGTGATCATGAAACTCAAATTCACGGTGCCCTTTGATACCGACCCCAACAAAGTCAAAAAGATCTTCAAGAAAATTGGGCAGGAGATGCTGCAAGAAGACCTTTTCAAAGACGACTTCCTGCAGCCTTTCAAATCACAAGGCGTCTTTGACATCGACGATGTCGGCATGATCATGCGGGGCAAATTCATGGCCAAGCCCGGCAAACAGTTCATGATCCGCAAGGAAATCTACAACCGCGTCAAATCCGAATTTGCGGCCAACGGCATCGACTTTGCCCGCCGCGAAGTGCGCGTGGCCATTCCTGGAATGGACCACGAAAACATGTCCGACGCTGAAAAAGCCGCGGTGAGCGCCGCTGCTTCAGAGGCCGCACAACAGCAAGTCGAAACCGGCGATGCAGCCCCTGCAAAGGGACCGGACTAGGGTCAATGGTCCTGTGCAACTCTCTTCGTCGGTTTTGTTGCTCAGGCGCACTCATTGCCGCCCTTTTAAGTCCCGCGTTGGGTCTTGCTGACACAGGCACAGAGGTTCTGACCGACCAGATTTCCAAGGCCAATGCCGAAGACACCGGTTTCAAAAACGGCTCCGTTGTTGTCGCTCCTATCCCGTTTCGCAACGAACTCGTCGGCGCGGGGCTCGCGCTTGGCCTTGGCTACCTCCTGAAAACGGACGAAGACAGCGACACTTCTATGATTGGCATCGGCGCCCTGCGCAGCGAAAACGGGTCAGAAGCCGTCGCCGCAACAGCCAGCTTTGCTTTTCTCGAAAACACATGGAAACTCAACCTGACCGCGGGTCAGGCAGATATGTTCTATGACCTCTACATCGGCAATCTGAAATTTCCTGTGAATCAGGACGGCACACTGGTCAACGCCGAACTCCTGCACCAAGCTTGGCAAAACACCCATGTTGGTGGCCGTCTGCGCTATCTGGACACAACCCTCGCCTATAACACTGCATTACCCGCTCTTCCGGTTTTGCCGCTGGTCACCGCAGAGTTGGTCAGCCTGTCCGCGCTCTTGCGTTGGGACACCCGCAACGACACGTTTTCTGCCACGTCCGGCCACTATCTGGATGTCGAGGCCATGCACGGAGAGTTGCTGAACCAAAACAACCACAACTATCAAAAACTCACCGCGCGCTTTACCACCTACCGTGCCTTCAGCCCGAGAAACAGCGTCGCGCTGCGGGCCACAGCTTGTATGGCCTCAAGCTCTGCACCATTCTTTGACAAATGCTCCCTTGGCGGCACAGACAGCTTTCGAGGCTACAACCCCACCCGCTTCCTGAATTCCCGTCTGCTCTCCTTTCAAGGCGAGTTCCGCCACAACTTCACCGACCGTCTCAGCGGCGTGGCCTTTGCCGGCATCGGGTTCTCTGGCCCCTCTTTCGAGCGCTTAGACAACGGTGGAGGGCAGATCGCCGGCGGCCTCGGAGGACGGTATCAGCTTTCCAAGAAATTCAAGGCCATGTTCTCAGTAGACGTCGCCCGCAACGAGGCAGGAGAGAACACTCTTTACGTCTACGTCGGTCAGCGTTTCTGAGCCTGACCGCCTACCCCCTTTCCCTTTTGGCCCTGCTGTCCTAAAAGCCCCTCAAACGCTGTTTATTTTGGGGACTCTCGCGACATGCAGGAACCGGCCATCACCACCGATCTTATCGAAGCTCATGGACTGAAACCTGACGAATACGACCTGATCCTCGAGATCATCGGCCGCGAGCCCACTTTCACAGAACTCGGCATCTTCTCTGCCATGTGGAACGAGCACTGCTCATATAAGTCATCCAAGAAATGGCTGCGCACCCTGCCCACCGAGGGCCCGCAAGTGATCTGTGGCCCTGGCGAAAACGCTGGCATTGTCGACATCGGCGATGGCGATGCGGTGGTTTTCAAAATGGAAAGCCACAATCACCCGTCCTACATCGAACCCTATCAGGGCGCAGCGACTGGCGTTGGCGGTATCCTGCGCGATGTTTTCACCATGGGCGCACGTCCCGTGGCCGCAATGAATTCCCTGTCTTTTGGCGAACCTGCCCACCACAAGACCACGCAACTGGTGAACGGCGTGATCGAAGGCGTTGGCGGTTACGGCAACTGCTTCGGTGTGCCGACTGTGGGCGGCGAAGTCCGCTTTCACCCCGCTTATAACGGCAACTGCCTTGTAAACGCTTTCGCGGCTGGCCTCGCCAAATCTGACGGCATCTTCTACTCCGCTGCCTCCGGCATCGGCATGCCTGTCGTCTATCTTGGCGCAAAAACAGGCCGTGATGGCGTTGGCGGCGCCACCATGGCGTCTGCGGAATTTGACGACACGATCGAAGAAAAACGCCCCACTGTACAGGTTGGCGACCCCTTCACCGAAAAGCGCCTGATGGAAGCCACCCTGGAACTGATGCAGACCGGCGCGGTGATCTCCATTCAGGATATGGGCGCCGCGGGTCTGACCTGTTCTGCCGTCGAAATGGGTGACAAAGGCAAGCTGGGCGTAAAGCTCAACCTCGAAGACGTGCCGCAGCGCGAAGACAACATGACAGCCTACGAAATGATGCTGTCAGAGTCCCAAGAACGCATGCTGATGGTCCTCAACCCCGAGCTTGAGACCGAGGCCCGCGCCGTCTTCACCAAGTGGGATCTCGACTTTGCCATCGTTGGCGAAACCATCGCCGAGGACCGCTTCCTGATCCTGCACCACGGCGAGGTCAAAGCCGATCTGCCACTCTCTCCACTCTCAGGTCGCGCGCCGGAGTATGACCGCCCATGGGTTGAAACCCCTGCCGCCGAGGAACTCGCCGATGTCCCACAAATCGACGCTATCGACGGCCTCAAAGGTCTGATCACATCGCCGAACTACGCCGGAAAACAGTGGGTCTATGAGCAATACGACACCACCGTCATGGGCGACACCGCCCAGCGTCCGGGCATGGGGTCGGGCGTGATCCGCGTGCACGGCACAGACAAAAAGCTGGCCTTCACCTCCGACGTGACGCCCCGTTATGTCAAAGCCAATCCGATCGAGGGCGGCAAACAGGCCGTTGCCGAAGCTTTCCGCAACCTGTCTGCTGTTGGCGCAAAGCCTCTGGCCAGCACCGATAACCTGAACTTCGGCAACCCCGAAAAGCCTGAAATCATGGGCCAGTTCGTGGGCGCCATCAAAGGCATCGGCGAAGCTGTCGCAGCACTCGACATGCCCATCGTGTCCGGCAACGTCTCGCTTTATAACGAAACCGACGGCTCCGGCATCCTGCCAACTCCGACAATCGGCGCCGTGGGCCTGATTGCCGCCGGCGAAGAGCCCATCCTTGGCGAGGCCCGCGACGGCCACGTTGCCATGCTGATCGGCGACACCACCGGCCACCTCGGTCAATCCGCCCTGCTGGCAGAAGTCTTCAACCGCGAAGACGGCGACGCCCCACACGTGGATCTGAAAGCGGAGCGTTTGCACGGTGATTTTGTGCGCGATAACCGCGACTGGATCAAAGCCTGCACCGACTTGGCCGATGGCGGTCTGGCGCTTGCTGCCTTTGAAATGGCCGAGGCTGCAGGCGTTGGCGTGCACCTTGATATGGAAGACACGCCGACCCTCTTTGGCGAAGATCAGGCGCGCTATCTCGTGGCGTGCAACTTTGACCAAGCCGAAGCGCTGATGATCAACGCCCAGCAAGCGGGCGTGCCCATCGCTTCTGTGGGCCGCTTCACTGGTGACACGGTGAAATTCGGCAGCTCCGAGGCGTCTCTGGCAGAACTTTCAGAGACATTCCGCAGCAGCTTTGCCGCTGCTGTAGCCTAAGCCATGGCTGATAGAGTGCCAGATTTACCGGCACTTACCGACGATTGTTCAAGCTGCGCGGCACTTTGTTGCGCAGCTTATCCTTTTGAGGCCCATGAGGATTTCGCAATCCTCAAAGACATGGACAGCCCTTGTTCGAACCTTGCCAACAACTTCCGCTGCACCATTCACCCTGATCTCGCAATCAAAGGGTTTGGCGGCTGCGTAGCCTATTCTTGCGCCGGTGCAGGTCAGCGGGTGACACAGGTGTTGTTTGACGGCGAAGCATGGCGCGATGATCCAGACCTGCTGACCCACATGACCCATGCCCTGCGCGTATTGCGCCCGATCCACGAGGCGCTCAAAGTCTTACAAGAAGCTCATGCGCTCCCGCTGCCTGACGCTCTCAAATCCCGCGCCATCTCTCTTATGGCGGCGCTCTGCCCGCCCGCCCCAACCTCGGTCTGGGATTTTGAAGACGACGCCGTACAGGATGCTCTACACGCCCTGCCCGATTTCATCGACCAGCTCGCACCTCACGTCGACGCTTCTCTCTGAATCGCCTTGCAGAGCCAGCGCCGCATCCCTACATTTTTGACCAACCAAGACAAAGGACATCCCCGATGCCGATGAACCCGCACCAAATCGAAGACCTCCTGCGCGAAACCTTCCCGAATGCCGAAATCGAAATCGGAGGCACCGACGGTGTGCACATGTCCGCAATGGTCGTGGACGAGAGTTTTCGCGGCAAAAACCGCGTGCAACAGCAGCGTGCCGTCTACGCAGCGCTCAAAGGCAAGATGGATGGCAACAATGCCGACCTTCACGCGTTGGCCCTGACAACCCGCCCGCCGGAATAAGGACCTATTTATGGGATATGCGCTTTTGGGAATCGGGTTTGTGAGTCTGCTGGTGGTGATTGTCACCGCAGCCGAGTCCATGCGCCGTGCCCAGTCTCCGCTCGCGCCAATCCCCCCAAAGAAGGGTTGAGCTGATGGATTGGCTGATTCCAACTCTCGCGATTGCGATCATCGCAATGGCTGCTGTTCTGGCATGGCACCGCCGTGACGGCAGCCCGATTGAACAAGACGACACGGATCCAGACCACCACACACTGCGCTCTGATTACCAATCCGGCATGGGTGGCGGCAATGTCTCCACATGGAAAGTCCCGAAGGACCCACAGGCCTACGCCAAGCTGTTTGTACCATCGGACAAGAAAAAGTGACCGCGCCCGTCAAAGCCTGAAAACAGGCTGCATTGGCAAAACGAATGAATTCGCCCTATATGATAGGCAACCCAAATACGGCCCGACCGGCACAAGGAAACGCGACATGAGTGATGTAAACAATAAAATCGACGAAACCGTCAAAGCCAGCGACGTTGTGCTCTTCATGAAAGGCACCAAAGACATGCCCCAGTGTGGCTTTTCCTCCCGCGTGGCTGGCGTGCTGAACTACATGGGCGTCGACTTTACAGACGTGAACGTGCTGGCCGACGAAGGCGTGCGTCAGGGCATCAAGGAATACTCCGACTGGCCCACCATCCCGCAGCTTTACATCAAAGGCGAATTTGTCGGCGGCTGCGACATCATCACCGAGATGGTTCTCTCCAGCGAGCTGGACACAATGTTTGCCGACAACGGCGTGGCATATGACAAAGACGCTGCGGACAAAATTCGCGAAGCCAACGCGTAAGCTCTGCCTTTCAACATACTGAAAAGCCCTGCCAATTTGGCGGGGCTTTTTTGTTAAATGTCTGAACCGTCGCCGATCACGCGCGCCAAACCATGCGCTTCAAAGTGTCATCTTTGTCAATCACATGGTGCTTTATCGCGCCCAGTACATGCAACAGAACCGTGGCAATCATCACCTTGCCCATACCTGCATGTACGGTCCCGGCAATGTCATTCAGCGCTGAAATCTTCGGGCCACCGGAGACGGTGAACAACCCAAAAAAGACAATCGAATGACCGCCAAAGTAGGACATCATCACGCCCGAAACTGGCATCACAACAATTCCCACCAGCAAGATAACATGCGCCAAATGCGCCGCCTTGGCCTGCCAATCGTGATGCAATGGCGCCACAAACCCTTGAGTTAGGCGCCAGACCACCCGCCATGTGCCCAAGACAAGCGCTGCCAGGCCGACTGCTTTGTGCACATTGCGCACCGGCGCCGCTTGCGCGCCTTCCAGAAACAGATCCAACGCCAGCCCGCTGGCCAACAGGCCAATGATCAAAAGCGCCACAACCCAGTGGTTCACGCGCGAAACCCAATTATATGTCGTAAATTGTTCTGCCATTCCGGCCTCCGATACCCCAATCACTCGCAGCCAGCGGCCGTCGTATATTTCCTATACGCGGCTCCTCTACTTTTCCGGCGCGCCGCCCGACACCAAAAGCGCCTTAATCGCGCGACATGGGCAAGATCTTGCTTAAGCCCGTTCGTAGAAAGGAAATTCGCTCCTCGAAGGCCAACCCGCAAGACAATCTTGGGATATCGTAGACCGGGCTTTCACCTGAATGCGTTCAGGTAAAAAAAGCACTCAAACAAAGAAAAACCGGCGACACGCCATCGCCGGATTCTTCATTCAATCGATGGAAATCAGGACTAAAGCCGCGGCTCAGCCAACCTTTTCCTCTACCAACTCAGCGACGGCCTCTGCACGCGCCGTCAATTCCGACAACGTGTCCGTAACCTCAGCTGGCACCACCGGCACCTCCACCCGTGCGGGCTCGACCGATTTGGCCTCTTCAAGCGCGCCTTCGACCTCTGCCAGCTTGACTTCCATCTCGCGCAGCCGATCTTCCAGTCCGGCGGTCTTGTCCGCAAGCATCAACCCCGACATCAGCAACATGCGTCCTTCGGGAATGCGTCCGGCCTGTTCAACCAGCACCCGCGCCTCAGCGTCCAGCATCTTGGCCGCAGACTGCAGGAAATGCTGCTCACCATCCTGGCAGGCCACTTCGAAAACGCGACCGCCCACTTCGATTTGTACTTCAGGCATTACGCATCCTCCTCTTTGGTGGCTTCCGCGTCGGTCCCGTTTGCCACCGACAGCATCGGCGCAAGACCTGTAAGAATAACGTCCGCTTCCGCCATTTCCGCTTCGCGAAGCGCTTTAAGGCTGTCGATCTCGGCCTTTAAAGCGTCGTTGATCAAAGCCACATCCACAACTTTGTCTTCTGCCGCGGCCCGCAGGCGCTCGTTGTTTTCACGCACACCTTTGCCCATGCGGCGCATACGGCGCAAACGCTGCGCCATCTGCTCCATTGCCTCACGATTGGCCAAGAGGCTTTCTTCACCATCACCGGCACCAGCCGTCGCCAGCGAGTTGCGTGCGCTGTCTGCCGCTGCTTCGGCTGCGATCCGTGCAGATGTCTGAACCTCAAGTTGGCCTTCCAAAACAGCTACCTTTTCCGACAATTCCTCGATCCGCTCGTCTGCTTCCTCGCCAGCCGCACTGTCGAGATCAACCGTCGTCCGCAAATCGGCCACTTCGGTCACAGTTGCATCCGCCGCCTCATGCGCTTCTGCCAACTCCGCTTCTGCTTTTTCCGCCGCTTCGCGCGCCACAGAAAGCTCGGCTTCCACCTCGTCTTGCTTCTGCGTCACTGCACGCAGACGTTCTTCCAATTGCGCCGAAGCGCTGGCCTCATGCTCCAGAGCGCGCCGCAGGCTTGCAACCTCTTCGCTCATGTCCTGAACCGCAGGCACTTCCGCGTCCGCTGCCGCGGAAGCCGGACCCAATTTCGCAACCCCGCGGCCAATGCGCTCAAGCGCGCCGCTCAGTCTGCTTTCTAGGTCGCTGATGTCACTCATGTGCCTCGTCCTTGTCGTCAACCGGTCTGATATTTGTCGTTTGACTGTCACTTTGCCACGTTCTTTTTGCACGCGCCACACCTTGTCGTTGATTGAAACAAATTAGGGGCCGCCAAAAAATCCACCTACCCCCTTAAAACTGCCGCCGACGAGCCAATTTGTGCGCTCATTGGGCCGTTGCCCCTCAAATGGGGCTATCTGTGCTTGCAAGTTGTTCCGGCACTGGTATTGAGATTTCGAGCCCCGTTTTTGGTTTTATTGGAGCACGTTTTATGGACATCGCCACCCTCAAAGAAAACAACCCCGAGCACTGGATGAAGGCCGCCGCGATCCGCGCTCTGACCCTTGATGCCGTTGCAGCAGCGAACTCCGGCCACTCTGGCATGCCAATGGGCATGGCTGACGTGGCCACGGTTCTGTTTGAAAAGCACATGAAGTTCGACGTCGCCGCGCCAAGCTGGCCGGACCGCGACCGTTTTATCCTGTCGGCAGGCCACGGCTCGATGCTGATCTATTCGCTGCTCTATCTCATGGGCGATGCGCAGGTCACTCTTGAGCAAGTCAAAAACTTTCGCCAAATGGGCGCTCTGACAGCAGGCCACCCGGAAAACTTCCTGATTGATGCCGTGGAAACCACCACCGGACCACTTGGTCAGGGTCTTGCCAATGCCGTTGGCTTTGCGATGGCAGAAGAAATCCAGCGCGCCCAATACGGCCGCAAAATTGTGAACCACAACACCTACGTCATCGCCGGAGACGGCTGCCTGATGGAGGGAATCAGTCAAGAAGCCATCGGGCTTGCAGGTCGCCACTCGCTGGGCAATCTGGTCGTGCTCTGGGACAACAACAACATCACCATCGACGGCTCGGTTGACCTTTCAGACCGCACCGATCAGGTCAAACGCTTCAAGGCGTCTGGCTGGCATGTGCAGGAAATCGACGGCCACGATCCCGCGGCCATCGACGCCGCTATCACCGCCGCCAAAAAAGCAAAAAAGCCTTCGATGATCGCCTGCAAAACCCACATTGCCATCGGCCACGCAGCGCAAGATACCTCCAAAGGTCACGGCGCCTTGACCGATGCCGACCAGATGGCCGCTGCCAAAGCCGCCTATGGCTGGACAACCGGCCCGTTCGAAGTGCCCTCCGACATCAAAGCCCAGTGGGAAGCCATCGGCACCCGCGGCGCAGCAGATCGCGCCGAATGGGAGGCCCGTTTTGCCGATGTCTCCAAGCAAAAGCAGGCGCGCTTCAACCGCGCCTACGCGCTCGACGTGCCGAACAAACTGTCGGCCACCGTCAAAGCCCTGAAAAAGAAGATCTCCGAAGAGCTGCCCACGGTGGCCACTCGTAAGTCTTCTGAAATGACCCTCGCGGCGATCAACCCGATCATGCCCGAAACCGTCGGCGGTTCTGCTGACCTTACGGGTTCCAACAACACGCTTACGGCGGATTTGGGTGTGTTTGACACCGACAACCGTGGCGGGCGCTATGTGTATTGGGGCATCCGTGAACACGGTATGGCTGCAGCCATGAACGGCATGGCGCTGCACGGCGGTATCCGGCCTTATGGCGGCACCTTCTTCTGCTTCACCGACTATGCACGCCCCTCGATGCGTCTGGCCGCGCTAAGCAAAATCCCCACAGTGTTCGTGATGACCCACGATTCCATCGGCGTGGGCGAAGATGGCCCAACCCACCAACCGGTCGAACATCTGGCGATTTGTCGTGCGACGCCCAACACCTATGTGTTCCGCCCCGCCGACTCCGTGGAAACCGCCGAAGCTTGGGAAATCGCACTGTCCAGCAAGGACACGCCATCGGTAATGGCCTTGACCCGTCAAAACCTCCCCACTCTACGCACCGAGCACAAGCTCAAGAACCTGACCGCTCAGGGCGGCTATGTTCTGGCAGAAGCGGAAGGCAAACGTCAGGCCATCCTGATTGCCACCGGTTCCGAAGTTGCCACCGCAATGGAAGCCAAAAAACTGCTCGAAGCCGAAGGCATCGGCACTCGCGTGGTATCCATGCCCTGCATGGAGCTGTTTGCGGCACAAGACGAAGCCTACCGCCGCAAAGTTCTGCCTGCCGGTGGGGCCGTGCGCGTCGGCATCGAGGCGGCTGTGCGCGCAGGTGGTTGGGATCAATTGCTGCTGGGCGAACGTGCCCGTGCCGGCAAATCCGACTTTGTGGGCATGGACCGCTTTGGCGCCTCCGCGCCTGCCGGTGAACTGTTTGAGAAATTTGGCATCACCGCAGCCAACGTGGCTGAAAAGGCCAAAGCGCTGCTGTAAGCAACTCAAATACCTTCGCAAAAAGGCGCTCCAATCGGAGCGCCTTTTTCATTCGCTTGGGTGGCTGCCCGTGATCGGCCTCGGCGCCGGTTCACGCCGATACTCCCCCCCTTTCGCCCCTATCATTCCCCAGCGTAAGTCATTATGTGCACTAAGAGCTCGCTTTCGGGCACCCCGCCCTCCTGTCACAGGACCACCCCCATGCTCGCCACCTTCGCCAAGCGCTGCTTTTTGGTCCTTCTGGGTCCGTTCATCTTCCTTTTTGTCGCCTTCATCCCGGCGCTTTGCGGCAAACGCCCGGGCTTTCGGGGTTGGTTTTGGCGCACCGTTTCGCGCTCCTGTTCCTGGCTTTTGTGGTTTCTTGACGTGGACGTCGACATCTCTGACGCAGCCATCGAGGCATTGCGCACGGACGAAAACTCCGTCATCGCGGTGAACCACCGCAGCCACCTTGATGGTTTTTCCATGCTGCACGTGATCCCAAGCGACAAATGGGTCACGTTTGGTGCCAAGAAAGAACTCTGCGAAGCGGCCCTGCTGAAACGCGGCTTTGACGGAGCTGGCTTGCTGAAAATCGACCGCTCCAAAGGCCGTGACGCGCTCTCGTCGCTGATCGAAGCCGTCGACACCATGCCAAAACGCCGATCGCCCATTCTGTTTGTCGAAGGCACCCGTGCCACCAAACCCGGTCTGCCACAGTTCAAAGCCGGCGCTGTGCTGGTCGCGCAAAAAACCGGCCGCGCCGTTCGTCCATTTGTGATCAGCCACTCTGACAAGCTTCTGCCGCGTGGCAAATTCTTCCCGTTCAAGGGCACAATTCACATTGATGTACTGGACCAGATGTTTTTTGACGCCGAGGAAAACACCGACGCCTGCGTCGCCCGCCTGCGCGCAGCTATGGCCGCCGCTTATGACGCGCAAACCGGCGAGACCACCGACCTAGACCAGGTGTAATTTCCACTCAATGTCGGCAGCCTGTGCCTCCGCTTTTTCGGCGTCGATCACAGCTTTGGATGCCGCCATCTGTTCAAACGGCCAATCCTTCAAACCAAAGACTGCCACGTCCTGCGCCCCCACTGAAAACCCGGCATCAAATACCAAATTGCAGTCCGCCGCGCGATCAATCACAATCTTTTTTGAAGCACTCTCAGGCACGGCATCCGCAACAGCTAACTCTCCGTCCCAGCCTCCCAAAGGTGCGTAAGGAACGGTCGTGAACGGTTTGATATCAAACGCTTTATCAAGTCCGCCTAGGCAGTCCTCAAAATGCGCTTTCTCATCCTCTGGCGGAAACTCTTTCTGCGTGCACGCCATCCCGATGACCCGCATCCCATCCGTCCACTTTACTTTCTTGAACGCTTTGCGCGGCTTGCTCACATCTTCCGGATAATTCTCTGCAAACAGCCCCAAAAGCGTATAGCCATCGGTCCACTGCGTGCTTGTTCCCTTTTTCACATACGACGTCCGCGTCTGTACCGAATTGAACAAGGACCAAAAATTGAACCGCGCCTTCGGCTCTTCGCCCTTCTTCCCGGTGGGCTTGAAGAATTTGAAAATTTTCCCGCCCTGATACTCCTGATACCCCGGTCGCCCCGGTCGCCGGTCATTCAGCGTCCGATTGCCAATGATAAACACATCACGCATCGCCACCTGATCTGTCGAATACACCGCGTGGTTGTTGTAAAATCGGTTTTCCAGCGCATACCAGTTCTGCGCCCCATGTTCCGGTTCAATTGCATTGTCACGGATGAAGGCAAACCGGTTGCGATAAATCGCGACGTTCCTGTTGCGCTGTATGGACGGCCTACCATTGCTCTCCGTCGCGTACGTCTCGTCTATATCCATTCGGATCACATTGAACGCGTGGCTGACGTCACAATCGCGAACCGTAAGCCCGCCTTGGATATTGTAGCTGCCAAAAAATCCACCGTTCAGATGACTGTGATCCCGATATCCGGGCCAGGCTTTGACCTCTTCCCAGGTTACGCGCCCCTCCCACATATCAAAGTCGGGATCTTGTACCCATTGGCAGCGTTCAATCAGAATGTCTTTGGTCGGAACCTTATCGAGCTGCCGCGAATAGACAAAGAACCGCCCGCGTAACGCATGGCATTTTGAAATCGTAACGCGCTGCGCCGACCGCAAAAAGAACGCAGACGGCCAACACCGATCAAATTTCAATTCCTTGAAAATAATGTTGCAGGCACGGATCACCTTAAAGAACGCAAAATCCCCGTCCAGCGGCTCCATTCCCGCATGACGCCCGTGCTTTGGAGACCGCCCCCCATCCAACAATGGTGGCTGATCCGGCTCGAAAGCGCGAATGACGATTGGGTTATCGTCGTTTCCACTCACTGAAATCACCACAGGTTCGCGATAGGTGCCGGGCAACAGAAGAACCTCATCTCCGGGCTGCGCACGGTTCACTGCGGTCTGCAATTCGTCGATCCAAACCAATTTCTTGGTTTCGGCCTTTGACTCTGGATCGGGATAGTCGCCCGACACAGGTGCCGCAAAAATCGTGGCCATGGTGCCCTCGCAATCATTCAATCTATGCGAGCATTGAGAGGCAATCTGGCGACGAAATCAAGACTGGAGGCCCTTCAGACTCAACGCTCGGCCTTTTTGCCAGTGATAAGCCCAACAACCGGCTCGATCACAGTGGCCACAATCGGGATTAGCGCCAGCCCAAGTGCCAGACCAAAAACACCGTCCATTGTCGCCTTCGAAATCCACGCCACGGCGGCGCTCCAGCCAGCCGGCACAAGCCGCCCAACATCATCCGCCCAATCGTGGATGTGATGGCCCAGCCAGCCAAAACCCAGCTCCTCAAGTCCATGAATGACGATAGACCCACCGACCCACAGCATCGCCGCTGTGCCGATAATCATCAAAAGCTTCATAAACCCGGGCATTGACCGCACCAACCAGCTGCCAAAGCTGCGCGTCACCGCCAGACGCCCCTTGGCATACAGCATCAGGCCGAAATCATCTGCCTTCACAATCAGAGCCACCGAGCCATAGACCGCCACGGTGATGCCAACGCCCGCAACCGCCAACGTGGCGGCTTCAAACCAGAACGTGCTTTCAGGGATCGCTGCGAGAATGATCGTCATGATTTCCGCTGACAGGATAAAATCCGTCTTGATTGCGCCCGCCGCCTTGGCCTCTTCCAGATGTGCCGGATCATCACCTTCGCGCTCTGCCTTGCCCTCATGATGGGTCTCATGCGGCACAAGGACGTGGTACACTTTCTCTGCGCCTTCAAAACACAGGTAAGCGCCGCCAATCATCAACAATGGTGATATCAACCACGGCGCAAAACTCGCCAACAGCAACGCGGCGGGCAATAGGATCAACAGCTTGTTGCGGATTGATCCTTTGGCAATTTTCCAGATAATCGGAAGCTCACGCTCCGCCCGAAACCCTTGAACGTACTTCGGGGTAACTGCCGCGTCATCAATGACCGCGCCTGCCGCTTTGGCACCGGATTTCATCGCTTGTGCCGCAACATCGTCGATCGACGCCGCCGCAACTTTGGCAATCGCCGCCACATCATCCAACAGCGCCAGCAAACCACCTGCCATCAAACACCCTTTCCATTAGCGTTGATTCAGGCTGCCGTCAGACGCCAAAACAATCAAGCCTAAGCCCGAAAACCGCACCGTCGCGATACCGACGCGATACCGACGCGATACCGACAGCGTCAAACGTCGACATTTTCTCGCGCCAAAACAAAAGTATGAATGCCGAAAACCACCGCCTGCGTCTTTGGCAATCGCAGCAAACTTTGCCGCTCAGTGCGCAGAAAATCTCCTTCAAGCTCTTGATGACGCGGCGCATTTTCAGTCTGTGGATGAAACAAATCTGGGTCCCGATACCAGTGTGCATTTTTGCGCCACATAGGCCGCCCGACCTTGATGCCGTCAAACAATCGCTGCACCCGTCGAGCGATACTTTCGTCATACTCAGGCACAGGAACATGTATGGTTGTCAGAGGCTTACCTATCTTTTCCGCCAAGGTCCAACTGGCCGGAAAACACAGCACAGCCGCCGTCATCACATGCTCATCCCCCCGTTTTTCATGCACACAAAAATCCTGCTGCACGAGTCGTCCCAAGGTGGCTAGGGGGTCTTTTTGATCCACCTTAACCACCCGCCCGTCCGGACAGGTCACTTTGGTGTCCCCAACGGCAAAGTCGTCCCGCGCCTCAAGCACCGACAACACCGCTTCTAACAGTTCTTCACAAGCTGCCTCTGCGCCCTCGGTCGTCGCCAGAACATCTTGACGAACCTCAGCCAAAAGTCGTTCCCTTTCAGCCATTTGCCTGCCGTAGGCCTCATCTACCAAGATCCAATTTTCAGGGGGCATAGGAGCAATTCCCGGCAGGCCGACCATGGCCAAAGGATCATATGGAACGCGGGTCTGAAGTATCTTTCTCATGCAGTCTTGGTATCCCACACGCAGCCGACCTGCATCTGAAAACGAACGTTTCAGCGTCGCAAACAGGCGGGTAAGACCACGATTCTTGGTTTCAGACTGACCTTAGGGAGGCCACCATGAACCAACACTTCAGCGATACCCGCAAAATTGACCCCACGCGTGGCGCTACGCTGGGTGACAATACCCCCAACGACGCAAACCGGGTTGAGATCGGCCCAACCCGCCTCGCCATCCAGGAATGGTCTGCTGCTGGCCTAACGCAACCAGATCTGCAGGCCATGCGCCGATACCGCTGGGACCGTCTCACGCGACATATCGCCGATCGCGGGTATGCCGGGCTTTTGATGTTTGATCCACTCAACATCCGCTACGCTACTGACAGCACAAATATGCAACTCTGGAACACGCATAATCCCTTTCGAGCCGTGTTGGTTTGCGCCGACGGATACATGGTCATCTGGGATTACAAAAATGCGCCATTTCTAAGCAAATTCAATCCCTTGGTCCGCGAAGCACGATCCGGTGCCGACTTGTTCTATTTCGACCGAGGCGACAAGGTCGATGTGGCTGCGGATGTCTTCTCGAACGAAGTCCGTGTGCTTCTTCAGGAACACGCCCCGGGCAATAAGCGCCTCGCTGTAGACAAGATCATGCTTCACGGATTGCGTGCCTTGGAAACCCAGGGTTTTGATATCATGGAAGGTGAAGAAGTCACCGAAAAGTCCCGCGCGGTTAAAGGACCCGACGAAATACTTGCCATGCGTTGCGCCAGCCACGCCTGCGAATCCGCCGTGGCCGAAATGGAAAAATTCGCCCGCGCCAACGTGCCGGCTGGCAATACTTCCGAAGACGATATCTGGGCCGTGCTGCACGCTGAAAACATCCGTCGCGGAGGTGAATGGATCGAAACCCGCCTGCTCGCATCTGGACCCCGCAGCAATCCTTGGTTTCAGGAATGTGGCCCACGCATTGTGCAAAACAACGAAATCGTCGCTTTTGATACGGACCTTGTCGGCTCTTACGGCATTTGCGTGGACATCTCTCGCACTTGGTGGGTTGGTGACAAAAAGCCAACAGATGAAATGGTTTACGCTATGCAACACGGTCATGAACACATCATGACTAACATGGAAATGCTGAAACCCGGTGTGACGATTCCGGAACTGACCGCAAACTGTCACAAGCTGGACGACAAGTTCATGCAACAAAAATATGGCTGCCTGATGCACGGGGTGGGTCTCTGCGATGAATGGCCTTTGGTTGCTTATTCCGACAAAGCCGTGCCAGGCGCGTTTGATTATGCTCTGGAACCCGGCATGGTGCTTTGCGTCGAGGCCTTGGTCGGAGAGGTCGGAGGGGAATTTTCTATCAAGCTCGAAGATCAGGTACTGATCACCGAAGATGGATACGAAAATTTGACGACGTACCCGTTTGACCCCGCATTGATGGGAGAAGTGTAGCATCGCGCGCAGTCACCTTGCCGTTACCTTGGTGGCTCCCCCCTTTTCGCGGGCGCTTTGAGCGCGCATCCTGAGTGCAGATCCCACATAGGAGAGCCCCCATGCCTACGCAACGCGTCACATTCCCAGGCCACGACGGCGGCAATCTGGCGGCTCGGCTTGACCTTCCAGACGGGCCGCATTTGGGCACTGCGCTCTTTGCGCATTGTTTCACATGTTCCAAGGACATCCCCGCCGCCCGACGCATTGCAGGCCGACTTTCAGCGATGGGCATCGCTGTTCTGCGGTTTGACTTTACCGGTCTGGGCCATTCGGAGGGAGAATTCTCCAATACCAATTTTTCATCCAATGTCAGTGATTTACGCGGCGCATCTAAGTATTTGGAGTCCAAGGGCATGGCACCTGGTCTTCTCATTGGTCACAGCCTTGGCGGTGCGGCGGTACTGCGCGCTGCCGGAGAGATTGACAGCGTCAAGGCCGTCGCCACGCTCGGCGCGCCTTTCGACCCGAGCCACGTCACACATAACTTTGGCGGCGCTTTGGATGACATTGAAAAACTTGGCCACGCTGAAGTCAGTCTTGGCGGCCGCCCCTTCACGATCAGGCAAAGCTTTGTTGAGGACGTGAATGCAACCAACCTTGCGCCGGCCATCGCCTCGCTCAAACGCGCGCTGCTGGTATTACACGCGCCACGCGACCAAGTCGTCGGCATCGAGAACGCTGGCGCCATCTTTGACGCCGCGAAGCATCCCAAAAGCTTTGTAACGCTGGATGGCGCGGACCATCTGATTTCCATGGGTGAAGATGCCGAATATGCTGCAGAAGTGATCGCTGCCTGGGCAGGTCGGTATCTCGATCTCTCCCCGCCGGCGCCGCCGCCGGGTGCGCCCGAGGGAATCGTCCGAGTGTCCGAGGCCGATCAGAAGGGGTTCTTGCAAGATGTTAACTCCGGTCCCTTTCATCACGCGCTAGCCGATGAGCCTCTGGCTTATGGCGGCACAAACCAAGGCATGACACCTTATGGTTTCCTCGCCGCGGGTCTTGGCGCCTGCTCATCTATGACAATCAGAATGTATGCCCGCCGCAAAGGCTGGCCACTGGATCATGTCTGGGTCGACGTGAGCCACGACAAATTGCATGTGAAAGACGCCGAAATGCCAAAGGGAGAAAAGGTGGACACTTTCAAGCGGGTCATCCACCTGATCGGAAACCTGGATTCAGACCAGCGCAACCGATTGATTGAAATCGCAGACAAATGTCCGGTTCACAAAACCCTTGAGCGAACAAGTAAAGTGATTACGACAACAGGTTGATGTGTCACTCTTTGAGGGTTCCATCGGAAAACGACCCGTCAGCAGCAACAAACCTAACCTGTTGGCCCTGCACTAAGACACCATAACAATCCCAAAGGCCGCTGGGCGGCCACTGGCTGCAATACTGATTGCCGCGCACTTGCCAATACCCCCAACTGTCAGCACCCGCAGTGTACAGCGTTCGACCAGAGGCATAGAACACTTGTGTTGCACCATCATATGCAGCGCTTTTGTCTGTGAGCATTGCAGATATCTCTTCCCCTGACAAAACCTGCCACTCAGCCGCCGAAACGCTCCCGGCTGCCAACACAAAAACGCCTATACCAACGGCAATACGTCTCACTTTGCCCCTCCTGACTTGCTGATGACACCAACACAGTCTAAACCGCGCGCAACCCCAGCTTCACAACACAAGGCCGTGATATGATCCCTCGCTATGCCCGCCCCGATATGGTTGCCGTCTGGTCACCTGAAACCAAGTTTCGCATCTGGTTCGAAATTGAGGCGCATGCCTGCGACGCACAAGCCAAACTGGGCGTAATTCCGCAGGAAAATGCGGACGCCGTTTGGAAAGCCAAAGATGTCGAATTCGACGTCGCCCGCATCGATGAAATCGAAGCGGTCACCAAGCACGACGTAATTGCGTTTCTGACCCACCTTGCGGAACACGTTGGATCCGAAGAAGCCCGCTTTGTGCATCAGGGTATGACCAGCTCTGACGTTCTGGACACCACACTGAACGTGCAATTGGTGCGTGCCGCTGACATCCTGCTTGAGGGAATGGACAAAGTCCTCGCCGCTCTGAAAACCCGTGCCTACGAGCACAAAGACACTCTGCGGGTCGGGCGCTCGCACGGGATACACGCTGAACCGACCACAATGGGTCTCACCTTCGCCCGCTTTTATGCGGAAATGGACCGTAACAAAAACCGGCTTGAAAAAGCGCGTTGGGAAATTGCCACCGGTGCTGTTTCCGGTGCGGTTGGCACATTTGCGAACATCGACCCATCTGTCGAGGAACACGTCTGCGAACAGATGGGCTTGAGGGCAGAACCGATTTCTACCCAAGTGATTCCACGTGATCGTCACGCGATGTTCTTTGCCACGCTGGGTGTGATTGCTTCTTCCATCGAAAACGTCGCCACCGAAATCCGTCACATGCAGCGCACCGAAGTACTTGAAGGGGCCGAGTTCTTTTCGATGGGTCAAAAGGGCTCTTCGGCGATGCCACACAAAAAGAACCCTGTGTTGACCGAAAACCTGACCGGCCTTGCCCGTCTTGTTCGAATGGCCGTAGTTCCGGCAATGGAAAACGTGGCCCTTTGGCACGAGCGTGACATTTCTCACAGCTCCGTTGAGCGCGGCATTGGTCCCGACGCAACAATCACCCTTGATTTTGCATTGAACCGTCTGGCCGGTGTGGTCGAAAAAATGCTGATATTCCCTGAGAACATGCTTGAAAACATGAACAAATACCCTGGCTTGGTGATGTCGCAACGTGTCCTTTTGGCACTGACGCAGGCAGGTGTTTCGCGCGAAGGCGCCTATTCCATGGTTCAGCGTAACGCTCTCAAAGTTTGGGAAGAACGCGTAGATTTCCAAGAGCAATTGTTGGCGGACGCGGACGTTGTTGCGGCTCTTGGTATCGATGGCATCAAAGAAAAATTTGACATGGGCTATCACACCAAACACGTAGACACTATTTTCAAACGTGTGTTTGGTGCGTAAGCGCGCCACCCATAAAAGCACGAAAGCCGCGTTTTTAAACGCGGCTTTTTGTAAAATACCAATCAAAAACTTGCACTTACGAGAATTAACGCGCCTGTGATTTAGTGTTTATCCGCGCCTGTGTTACAGTCTTCACATATTAGATGGAGGCGGAAATGACAGTAAGATCTCTAATCATCGCAGCGGCCCTTGCAGCGACCCCCGGGTTGGCGGCGGCCATGGGCTGTGGTCAAGATCATGCAGTGGCATCTTGTGCCGATGGCACCTCGTGGGACACTGGACAACAACGCTGTGTGTCCAGCACCAGTTGATCTCAAAAATAATTCTGGCGTAATTATCATGTACCGCACCCACATCGGGTGCGGACCATTTTTGGAGTTTGTTTCGTTATGATGAAGGTTATTTTGTCCAGCGCCGTCGCACTTGTCGGGGCGAGTCCTGCATTTGCAGCAGGGGACGCGACACCAGTTGAACCAAAACCGGTGAAGGAATGCAAAAAAAACAAAGTCTGGAGTGAGAAAAAAAGCCGCTGCGTGAAACCTGAAAACGCTAGCCTGACCGATGACACTCTGTATGACAATGTGCGCTCGCTTGCTCACAACCAACGGTTTGAAGACGCCCAACTGATCCTGACCGCAATGTCGGACCAATCCGAAGATCGGGTGCTGACTTATTGGGGTTTCACCCACCGCAAACTCGGTGACGTCGATCTGGGCATGGCGTTTTATGACCAGGCCATCACTCAGAACCCAAACAACATTCTTGCGCGATCTTATCTTGGTCAAGCGCATGTAGAATCAGGAAATCTGGTCGCAGCGCGCGCTGAACTTACCGAAATTCGCAAGCGCGGCGGCGCGGGGACTTGGGCTGAAGCCTCTTTGGCCTCTGCTTTACAGACTGGCGTCACGTTTAACTATTGAATTGACCCGGCTTTGTTCAGGGATTCTTTAGGCTTGGGTGTTTCAGTGCACCCAAGCAAAGGAGAACCCTATGAGCTCGATTCCAATGGCACAGCTTCCCCCGTCGTCACCGATGGGCGGCGGATCGACTCTGTCGCGCAAGCATAAGGCGGCCATCATTGTTCGGTTTCTTTTGAACGAAGGCGCCGATCTGGAACTCACCAATCTTTCCGAAGAAAACCAATCCGACCTCACCTATCTGATGGGTGAGATGGGATATATCGATCGCGGCACTCTTGGCGAAGTTCTCATGGAATTCGCGCATGAGCTTGAATCAATCGGGCTGTCGTTCCCCAACGGCATTTCCGGCGCTTTGAATGTACTCGAGGGGAAAATCAGCCCCCTTACCGCAGCCCGCCTGCGCAAGGAAGCTGGAGTGCGGGTTGCAGGCCAGCCCTGGCAACGCATCAAAATGCTGTCGATCAGTGAACTGGTCGATTTGCTTGCAGCCGAAAGCATCGAGGTCTCTGCGGTTCTTATTTCAAAACTAAACGTCGACAAAGCAGCCACGTTGCTAGGCCAACTGCCGGGCGACAAAGCGCGGCGCATAACGCATGCAATGTCTATGACCGACCAAATCGGGCCGGAAGCCGTTGACAGGATCGGCCTGACTCTCGCTTGCCAAATCGATGACCGCCCGCCGCGCGCCTTTAATGATGGGCCAGATAGCCGCCTCGGGGCCATCCTTAACAACTCCACAATCGCAACGCGCGACGATATCCTCGGCTCTCTTGACGAAACCGACGCGGACTTTGCAATCAAAGTGCGCAAAACCATCTTCACCTATGCGCACATTCACAAGCGTTTGAAAAAGCTCGATGTTCCCACGGTGTTGCGCGATATTGACCAAAATGATCTGATCACGGCTTTGGCATATGCAACCGATGGCGACATTGGCGACACCTCAACATTCCTCTTGGAAAACATCTCTGTCAGGCTTGCGGATCAGCTCCGTGAAGGTGTCGAGGAACGAGGCAATGTAAAATTGGTCGAAGCGGAACCAGCCATGGCGGAGATCACAAAAACCGTAAGAAGTCTTGTCGATCTGGGAGACATCGACCTTATCATTCCAGACGAGGATTAACCCCTTCCTGAAACAGCTTACGGGCTGAAGTTAAGGAAGTCTTGCCGCCGCAAGGATCGGTCCGCCGTTTTTGACTTGCACCAAGACAACCACAGGCGCGTCACCCTTGGCCGCGGCATCTACCTTTAGCGGCGCACGGCCGTTCCATGTTTTGACCACCTTCCAATCATCAACGATGTTGGCGTAGGTCAACGTGCGCCCAGCATTCTCGCCGCGTTTGATCGCAACATCCTCAGACGCGCGGTAGCGTACCACATGCACGCTCATCTCCTTGCGCATATCGGTCTGGGCTTCGATCTTCACCCGATTGCCTTTGCGAACAACCTTCAGCGTCACTTTGGGGCTGGCCGCTTTGTGGGCTTTGACCAATCGTTCCACTTTATCGGGATGCGTGCCAACCACATGGTCAGCCCCATTCACAATCATCTGTGGCGTATAGACGGAACGGTGACCTGCGGACTGGGCGTATAGCTTTTGGCGGTTGGTAAAATCGGGATTGGCAAAGTTGTCTTTCCACCCGATGTAATCCCAATAATCCACATGAAGCGCGAGCGCGATAACATCTTCTCGACCCGCGAGATGTTTTCGAAAATACTCATCCGCTGGTGGACAACTAGAGCAGCCCTGCGACGTATAAAGCTCCACCACCACAGGATAAGTTGTCTGCGCCGCAACCGCGCTGGACACCGCAAACCAAACGATTGCGAAAAGAGCTGCCACTTTTGTCATTGATGGTCCATTCCGAGTAGTCGTCCCCTGACTTAGTTCTACGCATGCCAGCACCGTAACACCAATCAACGTTTTGCGAGATTACAGTGAACGCCACTTTCGAGTGGGGGCTTCCCCTTGATCCTAACCGCTCTTTGGGCAACTATTTCTGACATCAAGACCCAATTTTGAACCAAGGAGGCGCACATGCCCATCACAGTTGGAATTGACACGGCAAAAGCGCGCAAGTCGCTTTCGGTGAACGGGAAATCCTTGTCCTTCTATTCAATCCCGGCGGCTCAGAGCGCTGGGTATGGCGATTTTTCACGACTACCCGCCGCGTTGAAAGTGGTCCTAGAAAATCTTTTGCGGTTTGAGGACGGCGGGTTTTCAGTGTCCACTGACGACATTGCAGCGTTTGGAAAGTGGGCTGAGAATGGCGGTCAAAACCCGCGAGAGATCGCCTATCGTCCAGCCCGAGTATTGATGCAGGATTTCACGGGCGTACCAGCTGTGGTGGATTTGGCAGCGATGCGAGATGGGATTGTTGCTCTCGGCGGATCTGCTGCGAAGATCAACCCGCAAGTGCCCGTGGATCTCGTTATTGATCACTCTGTTATGATTGACGAATTTGGCAACCCTCGCGCCTTTCAAATGAATGTGGATCGGGAATATGAACGCAACCTTGAGCGCTATACCTTTCTAAAATGGGGTCAAACCGCGTTTGAAAACTTCCGTGTGGTGCCGCCCGGAACCGGTATTTGCCATCAGGTCAATCTGGAATATCTGGCCCAAACCGTCTGGACCGACACGGACCAGAACGGCGAGGACGTGGCCTATCCGGACACCCTTGTTGGCACTGACAGCCACACCACAATGGTCAATGGTGCCGCGGTATTGGGTTGGGGCGTGGGCGGCATCGAAGCGGAAGCCGCAATGTTGGGTCAACCGATTTCGATGCTAATCCCCGATGTGATCGGTTTTGAGCTGACCGGCGCAATGGTGGAAGGCACGACCGGAACGGATTTGGTGTTGAAAGTTGTGGAAATGCTGCGCGCCAAGGGCGTGGTTGGCAAATTTGTTGAATTCTTTGGCGATGGGCTGGACAGGCTGCCTTTGGCCGACCGGGCCACTATTGCCAATATGGCTCCCGAATATGGTGCAACCTGTGGCTTTTTCCCGATTGATGGCGAAACTCTGCGCTACATGCACAACACGGGTCGGGATGAGGACCGGATCGCGCTGGTTGAGGCCTATGCCAAAGAAAACGGTTTGTGGCGCGACGAAAGCTATGCGCCGATTTATTCCGATACGCTGCATTTGGACATGAGCACCATAGTGCCGGCCATTTCCGGCCCCAAACGGCCTCAGGATTTCATCGCGTTAAGCGACGGCAAAACCGCGTTCCACCACGAAATGAAGGAAACTTTTAAACGGCCTTTGGACAAAGAAACCGCCGTTGTTGGTGAAGATTACACGATGCGGAGCGGCAAAGTGGTGATCGCCTCGATCACCTCCTGCACCAATACCTCCAACCCTTATGTGATGATCGGGGCCGGTTTGGTGGCGCGCAAGGCGGCTGCTTTGGGCCTCAACCGAAGGCCATGGGTCAAAACCTCGCTTGCGCCGGGTTCGCAAGTTGTGTCCGCTTATCTGGAGGCTGCGGAATTACAAGACGATCTGGATGCGCTCGGTTTCAACCTCGTCGGCTATGGCTGCACCACATGCATCGGCAATTCCGGCCCGATCCAAAAAGAAATCAGCAACGCGATTGCCGAGGGCGATTTGGTGGCCACGTCGGTACTGTCTGGCAACCGTAACTTTGAGGGGCGCATCAGCCCTGACGTACGCGCCAACTATCTGGCCTCGCCACCTTTGGTTGTCGCCTACGCCATCGCGGGCACAATGGACATTGACCTGTCGTCTGATCCATTGGCTCAGGACATGAATGGGAACGACGTTTATCTCAAAGATATCTGGCCGAACGCCAAAGAAGTGGCTGATTTGGTTCAGAAAACCGTCACCCGAGATGCGTTTCAAAGCAAATATGCCGATGTGTTCAAGGGCGATGAAAAATGGCACGGTGTGGATGTACCCGATCAGGAAACCTATGATTGGCCGTCCGCCTCGACCTATATCCAGAACCCGCCGTATTTTCAGGATATGGGGCCGGAGCCAGGCACGATCGAGAACGTCAAAAACGCCAAGGTTCTTTTGATGCTGGGCGATATGATCACTACGGACCACATCTCTCCGGCCGGCTCTTTTGCGCAATCCTCGCCCGCCGGTCAGTATCTTGTGGACCGGCAAGTGGCGCCCAGAGATTTCAACTCTTATGGATCGCGCCGCGGCAATCATGAAATCATGATGCGGGGCACCTTTGCCAATATTCGCATCAAGAACGAAATGTTGGACAACGTAGAAGGCGGATTCACCAAAGGGCCCGATGGTCAGCAGGCCTCGGTTTTTGACGCCTCTATGGCCTATCAAGCCGACGGCACACCTTTGGTCGTTTTTGGTGGCGCACAGTATGGCGCAGGCTCGTCACGGGACTGGGCGGCAAAAGGCACAGCGTTGTTGGGCGTCAAGGCCGTGATTGCCGAGAGCTTTGAACGCATTCACCGATCCAATTTGGTCGGGATGGGAGTGATCCCGCTTGAGTTCACAAACGGGGATACACGCAAAACGCTGGGTCTCACGGGTGGTGAAGTGGTGAGTATTACGGGTCTCGATAGCGTGGAGCCGTTACAAGACGTGCCTTGCGAGATCACTTTTGTGGACGGCGACACCAAAACCGTCACGTTGAAATGTCGGATCGACACCGCGCCGGAGATTGAATACGTCGAACATGGCGGCGTGCTGCATTATGTTCTGAGAAATCTCGCAAAGGCGTAGCCGCACCGAGCGTTGCAAACAACAAAGGCCCTGAACTCACGTCTCAAGGCCTTTGTTCAGGTGAGCCGCCGGCTTATGCAGCCGTAAGCGGCACGCCTTCGACCGTCACCCGATGCATGTAGCGTCGATGCCCATGGTAGTCATTGATGGCTTTGTGCCATGTCGCCCGGTTGTCCCACATGGTCACGTCGCCAGCCTGCCAATTCACCCGGCACTGAAACTCCGGTTTCTGACAATGCACATAGAGCATGTTCAAAATGGCGTCGGATTCCTCTGGCGACAAACCGTCAATTCGAGTCGTAAACTGCGGGTTCACGAAAAGCCCCAACCGACCTGACAAAGGATGTTTGATCACAACCGGATGCAGAGCGTCTTGCGTGGCTATGTCAGCATTGCCCACACGCCCCGTTTGAGACGCGTCTGATTTGGATTGTGTTGCCCCAAACACGTGGCGCGACGAATGCCAAGCAATTAGGCCGTTCAGCAGCTGTTTGAAACGGTCAGACAAGGCATCGTAAGCCGCGCTCATCCCACAAAACACAGTGTCACCGCCATAGGCCGGTGTTTCGATTGCGTGAAGGATTGATCCCAACGCGGGGACCTGATCGTAAGCATGATCGGTGTGCCAAACTTCGCCGATTGCTCCGGTTTGGTCGGCTTCCTTCAACACAACGGCCACTTCGGGATGGCCGTCCAATGCTTTGAAAAATCGATTGACGTTAATGTCCCCCCAGCGTCGCGCAAATGCCAGATGCTCCTCCGGCGTGATGTTTTGGCCCCGCAATGTGATGACCGAGTATTGAGCAAACGCGCGTTTGATTTCGTCAAACTGCTTTGGGTCTTTGATATCAGCGCCGATTACTTCGGCGCCAAGGCTGCCCGTCAGGGGGTGAATCTCCATAGCTCTCTCCCATACTGATGCCAAAAGCGTAGAGGCTTTTGCCGCAAAAGACAGTGCAGAATCGTCGGTCTGTGCCGCAGGACGAGTGCCTAGCGCAGCTTTTCCATCGCGGGGCCAAGACGTTCATCGATCTGGCGTTGGGTCACCGGACCGGCGATGCGCAAAATCACATTGCCGTCCCGATCAATCAGATAGGTCTCCGGCACGCCATAGACCCCCCAGTTGAGCGCCATTCGACCTGTAGTGTCCGCGCCGCCTTTGGCATAGGGATCGCCAAGTTCGGACAAGAAACGCACTGCGTTAGCAGGCTGATCCTTGTAGTTAATACCAATGATTTCGACGCCTTCCGCCTTCATTGCCATAAGGTTCGGGTGTTCTACACGGCACGGCCCGCACCAGCTGGCCCAAAAGTTCACCAACTTCAGGCCGCCGCCGCGCAAATCCTCATCTGTGACTTCTTGCATGTCCGAAAACTGAGACACTTCAATAGCAGGCGCAGGCCGCCCGACAAGCGCACTTGGCAACTCATCAGGGTTCTCGCGGTTCATTCCCAACAGGAACAAAAGAGCCAACCCGCCAAACAGGATTGGCGGCAGCAGCATCAGAAAAGAGAGCCCCTTTTTCTTGGAACCCTCCCCGGTCACATCATCGGTCATCGCGCCGCGCCTCCGCTGCTTCCAATTCCTTGCGGGCCTTGCGGGCCGCGCGAATGCTGGCCAGAACCAAGACCGTCATCAATACAATCGATGCGCCGTAAGCCGTCAGGACTTCGGCTGCATATTTCCCAAGCTCAGGCATCAGCTCAGACGCTCCCGTGCCAAAAGCGCCGACGTGCGACGCTTGTGAATTTCTGTCCGCGTGCGCAAAAACACCAGCGCCACAAACAAAAGAACAAACCCGATCATACACAACAGCAGCGGGTAAAAGAAGACGTTGGAGACTTTCTCCTCGGTATCAGTCCCGGTCACAGCACCGGCACGCATCACGGATGCGCCTTGATGCAGCCCCTGATTCCAGAAGTTCACCGCATAGCGACTGAGTATTGCAAAGACCGAACCAACAATACACAGAACCGACGTCAGATCCGCGGCGGTGTCAGGATCGTCAATCGCCTCCCATAGCGCCAAGTATCCGAGGTAAAACAGAAAAAGGATCAGGAATGACGTAAGTCGCGGATCCCAGACCCACCAAGTCCCCCACATCGGCTGGCCCCATACCGCCCCGGTGATCAGCGCGATCAAGGTCATAACCACGCCAACGCTCGCAGCCCCTTTGGCGGCCAATACAGACACATGGTGGCGACGGATCAGCCAGATCAGCGACGTCACCAGCATCATCGCCCAGATGTTGATCGCCATCATCGCGGCGGGCACGTGAATATATATAATTTTGACAGTGGAACCCTGTCGAAAATCATCAGGCGTAAAGAAAAAACCCCAAACCAAGCCAGTGGCCAAAGTAACGGCGGCCAGTACAGTCACCCAAGGCAAAACGGCGCTCGCCGTTTTGCTGAATTTAACTGGATTGGCATATTCCCAAATCGACGCCATGGGTGTGTCCTACCTGTCTAATTTGTCCGCCGCACCCTACTTCGCTGAGTCTGCAAATGGCGACTTTGATTTCGTTTAATCTCTACCTGATTACCGCAGGTTTACACGCAAAACCAATGCACTCGCAAAGGGCAACAAAGCAATCACGCCAAATGTGATCCCGGCCAGCATCAGCAACGGCGTGGTCGTGGCCTGCCCGTCTGCGCCGCGCCGCGCCAATTCGGCGCCAAAGATCAATGTGGGCACGTAAAGCGGCAAAACAAGCAACGACAACAACAGACCGCCGCGTTTAAGGCCGACAGTCAGAGCGGCACCAAATGTGCCAACGACGCTGAGAGCCGGTGTGCCAATCGCCAACGACAAAACGAGCCAGAAATAACCGGGTTGTGGCAGGTTAAGAAGCAGCCCGAACAGGGGCGCGGCAATCACCATTGGCAGGCCAGTGGTGAGCCAATGCGCGAGGGCCTTGATCGTCACCACCCCCTCCAGCGGAAGCGGTGACGTCGCAACCAGATCAAGCGTGCCGTCTTCCCAGTCCAATGCCAGAATGCGATCAAGTGACAACAGGCACGCAAGCAGCGCGCCGAGCCACAAAACACCGGGCGCAATGTCGGACAACAGGCCACTTTCAGGCCCGACGCTGAAAGGCACAAGTATCACTACAATAAGGAAAAATGCGAGGCCGAGGCCAAAGCCGCCTCCGGCGCGGGTCGCCAATTTCAAGTCGCGGGTCAAGAGCGCAATCATAAGAAACTCTCGTCAAATCCGTTGGGGTCAGACCTGGTTCCACTGGCTTTGAACGACCCGACATCCAACACATCACCGTCAAGCCCAAGATCGATATGAGTGGCGATCAACACGCTGCCACCACCCGCAAGATGGCGCCGCACCGCGTCGGCAAATCGCGCCACAGATTGCGCGTCCAAAGACACCGTAGGCTCATCCAAAATCCAGATTGGCCGCCCCGTTACCAGCAATCTCGCCAGGCCCAATCGCCGTTTTTGACCGGCGGACAAGGTTCCGGCAGGACGCCCCAGAAGGTCTTTTAATTCAAAGGCTTGAACGGCGATATCAATCTTGGGCTGACCAAAGACCCGGGCCCAAAAATGCAAGTTTTCCTCAACTGACAACATCGCCTTAAGCCCGTCGCTGTGCGCGGCATAGGCGATGCTTTCCTCAGGCGCGGTCACAGTGCCCGATAGCGCTGGTTGCAACCCCGCCACAGTTCTCAGCAAGGTGGTCTTGCCAATCCCGTTAGGTCCTCGAAGGATCAAGGCACGGCCCGGTGCGAGTTCGAAACTCAAGCCTTGCAACACGGCTATGCCGCCGCGCGATACGGTCAGGTCAAAGACAGTCAAAGTCATGACATTGACTTAGCCCATCAAAGGCTACGACAAAAGCAAAATGGCGCGGCGGGCGCATTGGCCGCGACTCAAGTCTTAACGCGCTGAAAACGCGATAAAACAAGCTGTCTGCATCGCGTCGGTATCCGGTCGGTATCGCGTCGGTGGCGAAAACGCCAATCACCCCAGTTAATGATGCGTGCTTTTTGTTCCCAAAGTACCTCGGGGTTGAATTGGGCCGCAGGACCAAGAAGGGGCCGCGACCCTTGCAGGCTCTAGCCTGTGGCTAGAGCCACACCCAACCGGTGCAGCCGGGCGGGAGCAAACCCGTTCTGAGCATCAAACCGGTAAAAGAACCGCTGCCACGCGTCGGCCTTCACTGACCAAAACGTTGTAGGTGCGACAAGCTGATGGTGACGCCATCGGCTCTACGCCGATGCCGGCCGCCTCTACGGTTTCGCGGAAGGCTCGGTCGACCGGCAGCATGTCACCACCGGTTCCCATGAGGATGAAATCCACTTCGCCCGCCAA
The DNA here is from genome assembly GCF_001292625.1 of Shimia sp. SK013. Classification (GTDB taxonomy): domain Bacteria; phylum Pseudomonadota; class Alphaproteobacteria; order Rhodobacterales; family Rhodobacteraceae; genus Shimia. The sequence goes on along the minus strand of NZ_LAJH01000009.1, from coordinate 68,659 downwards.
AGCCACGATGCTTTCCACATCGTCATAACCCTGCCAGCCCCGTGCGCCCGTGGCGGTGATGATCGCCGCGCCTCTGAGCACTTCGCCGTTGATACGAAAAAAGCCGGGGCCATAGCCGTCAATAGGCACAGCGTCGTCATATTGCACTTCGTGCATCTGCATGTTTCATCCTCCGCCGCTCAGGATCGGCAAACCTGAAATCGCCGCGCCTGCGATGATTGTATAGGCCACGCCACGGTATAGCCGCTCCCGCTCCGGATGGAAGAGGGCCGCACCCAACAAGTTGCCAGCAAGCGCCGGAAGCGCCAGCGCCAAACCAATCACAAATGCCAGTATGTCAAAACCGCCAAGCACCAGCAGCACGCCGATCAACATAAGGTCATAGAAAAACAGATATGCGGTGGTGTTGGCGCGCACCACGGACGCCGAGTGCGGACTGGCCATATAAAACAATATGACCGGAGGCCCCGGCACGCCCGCCGCGCCGCCCAAAAACCCACCTGCCCCGCCAATGCCCCAGACCATGGACGGCGTGACTGTGCCGCGATACCGCAGCCCCGAGATCAACACCACCAACATGCCCAGAGACAAAAGCGACACGGCATAACGAAAGACATCCGGCTCCACGCGGGTCAGCACCCAGAGACCCACTGGCAGCAGCAGAAGCACACCCCCCATCAGGCGCATCAGATCGCGCGGATGACCTTTGCGCAACGCGGCAGGGATGTGCACCGCTGGCGCGATGACATCCATCGCTGCCAGCGACAGGATGGTCCACAGCGGCGGCATGACCTGTGCGGCCACCGGCAGATAGATCAGAGCAGTCCCAAATCCGGAAAAGCCGCGCACAACGCCCGCGACAAAGGCAGCCAATGCAACCCAGGCAAGGCCCTCAAAGGCCATTGCCTGGGTCAGAAGGTCAGGCATCCACGTTGGAAAACTGGTTGCCGGAGGTGTTGTCAGGCTTGGACCAATCGCGTTTGACGCCGAGTTTCAAAAGCACCGCAGATGCGATGAAAACCGAAGAATACGTCCCCACGATCACGCCCCAGATCATCGCGAATACAAAGCCGCGGATCACGTCGCCGCCCAGCACATAAAGCGAAACCAACGCCAAAAGTGTGGTGACAGAGGTCATCACGGTCCGGCTCAGGGTTTCGTTGATCGAGATGTTCAGCACCTCTTTCAACTCCATCTTTTTGTATTTGCGCAAGTTTTCCCGCACGCGGTCAAACACCACCACGGTATCGTTGAGCGAGTATCCCACGATGGTCAGCAAGGCCGCGATAATCGCCAGATCGAACTTAATCTGAAGCTCGCTAAACACACCAATTGTCAGAACCACGTCGTGTACAAGCGCCGCCACTGCACCAAGCGCAAACTGCCATTCAAAGCGCAGCCAGATATAGATCAGCACCGCTGCAATCGCGAGGGTAACCGCCAGAACGGCCTTGGTGATCAGCTCACCCGACACTTCTGGGCCAACGGATTCCACCGCCACAAAGGTGATGTCAGGCACCACTGTCTGCAATTGGGCCTGCACCTGACGGATCAGGTCGGCAGACACGGCCTCTTCGCCAGCCTGGGCTTGAAATTTGATGATTGTGACGTTTTGATCGTCGGTAAAGCTGAGGTCATCCACTTCGACGATGGACACATCGCCCAGCTGTAGCGGCGTCAAGGCCTCGCGATACTCTGCGACCACAACCGGTTGCGCGCTTTCGGTGCGGATGGTCGTGCCACCGGTGAAATCGATGCCAAGGTTCAGTCCCTGAATGGAAAAGCTGACCAGCGCCGCAATCATCAACGCAGTGGAGATGCCAAGCCACAACAGCGGGCGGGAGAAGAAATCCCATTTGGTATTCTGGGGAACAAGTCTCAAACGCATGCGATCATACCTCGATTGTCTTGGGTCGGCGGCGTTCAAACCAGATAATAACCATCAAACGCGTCACAAAGATCGCGGTGAAGACAGATGTCATGATTCCAAGCCCCAGCGTGATGGCAAAGCCGCGTACAGGGCCGGAGCCCACGGCAAAGAGGATCACGGCGGTGATAAATGTGGTGATGTTGGCGTCAAGAATGGCCGAAAGGGCTTTCTCATAGCCAAGATCGATGGCGCGCGCCGGGCCTTTGGAGGTCTTGAGTTCTTCGCGGATACGTTCAAACACCAGCACGTTGGCATCCACCGCCATACCGATGGTCAACACGATACCAGCGATGCCCGGAAGCGTCAGCGTGGCGCCGATGACGCTGAGCAGGCCAAAGATCATGCCCACGTTGATGATCAGCGCGATATTGGCGAAGAGGCCAAAGGTTCCATAACTGAGGAACATAAAGACCAGCACGCCGACGAAGGCGACGATACAGGCGATGCGCCCGGCCTCGATGCTGTCTTGGCCCAATTCCGGCCCGATGGTGCGTTCCTCAAGGAAGGTCAGCTCGGCAGGCAAAGCACCTGCGCGCAGAAGAACGGCCAGGTTGGTGGTTTCTTCCACAGAAAACCGACCGGTGATGATGCCCGAACCGCCTGGAATGTGGCTTTGGATGGTGGGGGCCGACACCACTTCGCCGTCAAGCACGATGGCAAACGGGCTGCCGATGTTCTCGGCAGTGTAGTCCCCAAACTTGCGCGCGCCTGTGGGGTTGAAGCGGAAGTTCACCGCAGGGCGTCCGTTTTGGTCAAACGTGGGCTGGGCATCGACCAGCTCTTCTCCAGTCACAACCGGTGCGTTCTCCACGGTGTAGAAAACGCCTTCTTCGTCCAGGGATGGCAGATTTTGATTGCCGACACCTGCGGGGGCATCCGCGCTACCGACACGGCCAACAACGGGGTGGAACGTCAGCTGTGCCGTGGTGCCGATAATGTCCTTGAGTTCAGAGGCCGAACCAATACCCGGCACTTGGATCAGGATCCGGTCGGTGCCTTGGCGCTGGATGGTGGGCTCACGTGTGCCCACTTCGTCGATCCGACGGCGCACAATTTCCAGCGCTTGTTGAACAGTGCGTTGATCAGTGGCGAGCCGCTCGGCCTCCGAGAGGCGCACAATGATTGTGTCACCTTCGGTGCTCACCTGAATGTCAGTGGCCCCTGCCCCGGTCAGCGAAACCACCGGACGCGCCAGACCGCGCACGATGCTTGCGGCCTCTTGAATGGCGTCGGGTTTGGAGATTTTCACCCGCAACTCATCGTCGGGGCCGGGTTGCAGGCGAATGGTGCCGATGGTGGCACGTTCCTCGCGCAGCAAGTCGCGCACTTCGGGCCACGTCGCAGTCATGCGCGCCTTATAGACGTCCGAGACCTGCACCTCGGCGAGCAAATGCGCACCGCCGCGCAAATCAAGCCCGAGGTTAACCAGAGACGAGGGCATCCAGCTTGGCCAGCCCGCCGCCAGCTCTTCCAGCCCGTTGCCGGACATGCCGACCTCTAGGTCAGCAACCGCGTCGTTGTGGGCCTCGACCCGTGGATAAAAGGCATTTGGCAAAGCAAGGAACAAGCCCACCACACAGGTGAGCAAGATCAATACCCGTTTCCAGCCGTCGATTTGCAGCATGAATGCAGCCCCCGGTCAGGTCGTGTCAGATAGTGACGTCAAAATTCAGGCGGATCAGCCGTTTGCTGGTTCAGTTTTGGACAGAACCTGAGCGATGGTCGACTTAACCACGCGCACCTTGACGCCCTCGGCCACTTCGACTTCGACTTCGTTGTCTTCTTTGACTTTGACCACTTTGCCAATCAGTCCACCTTGGGTCACAACCCGATCGCCCTTGCGCAGCGCATCCACCATGCCTTGGTGTTCTTTGACCTTCTTTTGCTGAGGGCGGATCAGCAGGAAATACATGATCGCGAAGATCAGAATGAGCGGCAGAAACTGACCGATTTGTTCCATAGTGTGGCGTCCTTTGTCTGTGCGCGGGTCTCTCCCGCAAAGTCGCAGGGAACCTATGAGGGAAAGACGTCACTTGCAAGATGCGAAGCGCACCGCGGAGCAAGTGACTGCGATCTTCGGATTTTGCGGCTGGCACCACGTCGTTATGTAACCAGGCTTCCATTTAACACTATGGTAAGATGACTTCTTCATATGAGGCTCAGGAGGAGGGCCGACCCAGTCACGATACCGGCTCATCTTTGACCAAATGAATGAAAAGGATCGATCTGAATGTCTCTTAATACGCGTGTTTTGCTTAAGCCCCTCGCCGTCGCGCTTAGCCTGGCTGTTGCCCCGTTCGCGCAAGCCGCTGACGTCAACCTGATTACCGCGCAAATGCCGCCGTTTGCCAATGGCCCTGATGCGGAAGACAAAGGTATGGCGATTGATCTGGTGGCCGAAATGGTCAAACGCGCCGACTTGGAAATGACGGTGACATATGAACCTTGGCCACGCGCCGTCAAATCGATTGAGACAACCACGAACAACTTTCTGGCCCCCCCGTTTCGTACGCCTGAACGCGAAGACAAGTTCAGCTGGGTCGCGAAACTCCTGTCCGCCAATCAGATTTTCGTAACCCAAGGCGCCGCCATCAACTCTTTTGAGGACGCGCGCGGTTTGGAAAAGATCTCAGTCTTGCGCGGCAGTGCAATGGAAAAAGTTCTCACCGAGCAGGGATTCACAAATCTGCATCCGGTCACATCGGACGTTCAGGGCGAAAAGCTTCTGGTCGCAGGTCGTGTGGACGCGATGTACTCGGTCGACATTGTCACAAATGACGAGACAACTGCAGGGGGTTTCCTGCGGTCTGATTTCACAATGGGCGCACCGGTCGTCGTGTCGGAGAATTGGCTGGCAGCCAATCTGGATCTTGACCCGGCTGTCAAAACCGCAATGAGCGTCGCAATGGACAGCATGCGCACCGACGGCACCTATGAGGCCATCGTCACCAAATACCTGAACTAAGCCATGTCCGGTTAATGTCGACACATATGTGTTGATCCAAGCGCCGCGCCTTTGGGTGCGGCGTTTTTCGTTGTCTCCCAAACGCAATGTCGGCGAAGTTTCCCAACATGTACCAAAGCCTGCCCTTTTGCTTTTCCGTCAGCTCGGGCATAGGTGGGCCACTGATTCAAACCCGCACAAAGGACAAGACCGATGCACGACATTAAAGCGATCCGCGAAAACCCGGCCGCTTTCGACGCCGCCCTGACCCGCCGCGGGGACGCGCCCGTCTCGTCGTCCCTTTTGGCCCTTGATGAAGAGCGCCGCGCCAAGATTGGCGCAGCCGAAGCCGCACAGGCCGCACAAAAGGCCGCTGCCAAAGACGTTGGTGCCGCCAAAGCCAAAGGCGATGACGCCGAGTTTGAACGGCTGCGCGCGCTGGTGGGCGAGAAAAAGGCCGAAGTCGCCGCCATGCAGACCGACGCAAAAGACATCGACGCCAAGCTGACCGATGCCTTGGCCCGCATTGCCAACCTGCCTGCGGACGACGTGCCAAATGGCGGTGGCGAGAACGACAATATCGAGGTCACCCGCTGGGGCACCCCGCGCGCGATGGACTTCGCGCCGGTTGAGCATTTCGACATCAAAGGCGTGTCCGCCGCGATTGATTTTGAAACCGCCGCCAAGATTTCCGGCGCCAGGTTTGTGATGCTCAAAGGCGCCGTGGCGCGCATCCACCGCGCCTTGGCGCAGTTCATGATCGACACCCATGTGGATGAAAATGGTCTGTTGGAGGTCAACTCGCCCGTTTTGGTGCGCGATGAGGCGATGTATGGCACTGACAAATTGCCGAAATTTGGCGAAGACAGCTATCAGACCACAAACGGCTGGTGGCTGGTGCCGACATCCGAAGTGCCGCTGACCTATTCGGTTGCGGGCGACATTCTGGACGAAGCCGACTTGCCGATCCGCATGACAGCGCACACGCTCTGTTTCCGCAGCGAGGCAGGCAGCGCTGGCAAAGACACATCCGGCATGCTGCGCCAACACCAGTTCGAAAAGGTCGAAATGGTGTCCGTGGTGCATCCCGACAAAAGCGATGACGAGCAAAAGCGCATGTTGCGCTGTGCCGAAAACATGCTGGAGCGCTTGAATATCCCGTACCGCACCGTGGTTCTATGCACTGGCGACATGGGATTTGGCGCACGCCGCACCTATGACATCGAAGCCTGGATTCCGGGACAGGACACTTTTCGCGAAATCAGTTCGGTCTCGACAACCGGCGCCTTTCAGGCCCGCCGCATGAACGCACGGTTCCGCCCCACCGATGGCGGCAAGCCGGAATATGTGCACACGCTCAATGGCTCGGGTCTCGCTGTGGGCCGCTGCCTTATTGCGGTGCTGGAGAACGGTCAGAATGCGGATGGTTCCGTCACACTGCCCGAAGCGCTGACACCTTATCTGGGTGGCAAAACCACGCTGAGCGCTGAGGGCGTTCTGGTTTAAGCCGTCCACCCCATCAAACCAAAGGGGCGCGGCGGCAAATCTGCACGCCGCGCTTTTGGTTCCTCTTGCCAAAAATATCCCGGGGTGAATTGGCCCGTTCGGGCCAAGAGGGGCCGGCCCCTCCCTTCCCTCCGCCTCAAACCCGCGCTAGCTTGCGACGGCGCACACCCCAATCTCAAAGGAGACCCCCATGTTTATCGAACCTTTTGGCGTCGAAATCTGGATGAACGAGTGGGAAACCAAATGTGAGTGGAACCTCGCGGAGACCTGCGTTGAGAGCCTGACCATTGGCCAGTTGTTGCAGCTTGCGGGCAAGAACGACACCGACTTGTCCGAGCTTTTGACGATGAAGATGACCTATGGCGCGATTGAGGGATCCGACCGTTTGCGCGCTGCGATAGCTGACCTTTATGAACATCAGACGACTGAGAACTCGGTCGTCACCCACGGCACAATTGGCGCCAATATGCTGGTGCACAAGACGCTGGTGTCGCGCGGGGACCGCGTCGTTGCCGTCGTGCCGACCTATCAACAGCATTATTCGATCCCCGCCAGCATCGGCGCGGATGTGCATAAGCTGACCCTGCGCGAAGAAGACGGGTTCCTGCCCGATCTGGACGCGCTGCGGGCATTGGTGACACCCGATACGCAATTGATTGCGCTGAACAATCCTAACAATCCTACGGGTGCCTTGATGGATCGCGCGATGCTGGAGGAGATCGCCGAGATCGCACGGGCCGCTGATGCGTGGATTTTGTGCGACGAGGTCTATCGCGGCACGGACCAAGCGGGCGACGGCATGACGGTGTCGATCGCGGACGTCTATGAAAAAGGCATCAGCACGGCGGGCATGTCCAAAGCCTATTCGCTGGCAGGATTGCGGCTTGGCTGGATTGTGGCCCCCACGGAGCTGATCAAAGCGGTATCCATCCACCGCGATTATGACACGATTTCGGTGGGTATGATCGACGATCATTTTGCCGCCCTCGCGTTGGAGCATCGCGACAAGGTTCTGGCGCGGTCTCAGGCGATCACCAGGGGCAATCTGGCTATTCTGGAGGATTGGGTGGACAATGAGCCGCGCATCAGCTGGGTGAAGCCAAAGTCAGGCACCACAGCGCTGTTGAAATACGACGTGGCGATGACATCACAGGCGTTTTGCATCGCGCTTCTCAAACAAACCGGTGTGATGTTCACGCCGGGGTCGGCGCTGAACATGGAAGGTTTTGTGCGGATCGGGTACGCCAACACCCCATCGATCCTCCAAGAAGGTTTGACCCGCGTGTCTGAGTTTCTGAAAACCGTATAAAAAACGCGGCACCCACCCCGTTTTTGGATACGGCACCAAACGTGCTTGTTCTTTGCCCCACAGATTGAGCGAAAATGCTCGGATCGCCTTGGGCCATTCAACGGTCGGCAGATCATAGTCTGCGCGGATCATCTGATGGCATTTACGCAAATTGTAATGCGGGATGCGGGCGTTGAAATGGCGGATGTCGGGATAAGCGATGTTGGCCGGCGCCACCCCCATCCATCAAACAAGAGCCGCGCAGTCGAGCCCCGCAGCGTTACTCCCAGGATGCATGCCCCGCTTTTTCTTTGGGAATGTCGAGGCTCAGGTCAGGCGCGCAACCGCTGGTCTTGATATCTTGTTCCCTCGTGTCGCTCTGTGGCGAGCTTTTGAAAAGCCCCAACAGGCCAGCCGTAGAGTGGCGGGAAAACGGAGTTGCTGGATTTCCGCTAGGGTTGATTTTCACACCGTTTTGAGCAATATTTGCAGCCATATTACCAAAATTCATACCAAAACTGCCATTACGGATGAGAGATTGACCATGCAATTGGAAGTTGGCATCGAAGGAAATTCCACCGCTGAACAGGACGTTGCTGATGCTCAAGACCTTCTGAGCTGGCTCAAGGCCTCCAGGCTCAAAAACGTGGATGACTTGGCCCTCAAAGAGGTCCCGCCGGAAGAGGGCGAATTGGGTCCAACCGTTCTGGCGGTCATTGGCGCCATCCTCGGCGCGGAAGCCACGGTCGAGCTTGTGAAACAGGTGTTTTCCTGGCTCGAGGCGAAAAACAAGAAAATCGTTATCAATGTGGCACAGGGCGACAAAGAAATCTCAATTGACGCCACCAATCTCACCACGGAAGAGTTGGACCGCGTCACCACCACATTGGGCTTAGCGAGCGGATAATGCTCTCATTTCAGACCGGCAGTAAAGCGATCTTGATTGGTACATCGTTCTCGGAGAACGACCCGAAAAATTTGCCGGAAATCCCACAGGTTCTGACCAATCTGACCGACTTCAAGGAGATCCTTACCAATTCCTCAATTGTGGGTCTGGATCCAGACGACATCGAAATTGTCGCAAACGCGGACAACAGCGAAGAGTTTCTCAAGAAGCTTAAAGACGTTGCGAGCGAAGCGCAGGATACCCTGTTGGTCTATTACTGCGGACACGGGGTTTACGGCGACGCCCTGGAGCCGCTGTATTTCTGCACAACCGGCACAACGTCTGAGGACAAAGAGATTAACGGAGTTCCAATCTCCGGCGTCAAAAATGCCATCGCCAATTCGCCCGCGTCCAAACGCATATTCCTGCTGGATTGCTGTTATGCCGGACAAGCCATGGAGGGCGCGCTGGACGTTGTCGACGGGTTTGAATCCCACCTCGACGTCGATGGCACATTTGCCATTGGCGCAGTGCCCAGAGACAAAAAGGCGATAGCAGAGCCAGGGTCGCGCAATTCCGTATTTTTTGAGCACTTCAAGAAGGCGATAACAGAAGGAATTGATAACGGTCGGAACACTTTGTCTATGGCGGACCTTCATCGCGAGACAGAGCATTCCATCAGGAGAACCGCCAAATACCCCCTTCCAGTGAAACGCGTTTGGGAGGACGGCGACAAATTCGAGTTCTGTATCAACCAGTTTCACAACGCGTCCTTCACCCGGCAAGAGGTCGAGAAAATTGTCGAAGAGCGTCTGGCGGGGCTGGGAACCGTCAGCACCTCCGGTCTAAGGCGCGTCGTATTCCCAGCGCTTGTGGGCGCCGGAGCAATTGGCGCTGTGGTTGCCGCCATTGGCATGGTCTGGATTAGCCAGTTAAGTTTGGAGCATCAGGCCCTTAGCGGCAACGTTTCAGGAATATCTGACGACGTTTCCTCGCTGAGCAAAACGGATGAGGGACAGGCACAATTGATGGGTGCAACCAACCTCGGCCTTGCTGGTATCGGGAAATCAGTGGCAAACCTGCTGGGCACGGATGAGCAGCAGGGCGAACACCTGACGCAGTTATCCGATGTTGTGCTCAAACCGGATGGGCAAACCGAATTCAGCTTTTTCAGGGTGAATACAGATATCACGCCGGGGGAATACTTTCCCATCGACAGCAACAGCCCAAACCCAAAAAACGACCCGATCGAGCAGATCAAACGCCTGCTGTTACCACCTGAACAGTCCCAATTGACAAAGCTTCACAGGGTCGACGTCGACGAGAACAAGGCAGCTTATTATATTGAGAAGACCGAGCATAAAATTATGTATCGCGCCGGTTATCGCCTCCATGTTTTTCTGCAGCCTCAGACGCGAAACAACTATCTGGATGCCAACTACGATTTTCGAGAGCATCAGGTGACTTACGGGCTCAAGGTTGCCGGGGGAAAGACCAAGACATTTGACCCGACGAGCTACAACGAAATGAAACAGTATTTCGATTTCACCACAGACGCTTGTGACTTTCTTGCGCGCAAGGACGAGGCGTGGGGCTATGTGCCAATCAAACTTTGCTTTTCTGGTGGCGGTGGCGAAAATCCTTGCGGAGGACAAACAGGTGTCAGCCAAAAAATGCAGTTTGAGCTTAAAGTTACTGCTGTGCTGGAGAAATCTTTTGAGGCAGATAAGGTTTGCGAGAATGAAGACTAAACTGACGCGATGCGCGGTTCTGTTGGCGATTTTCCTGGGGAGCGCAGCAAAGGCGGAAACCTTCTGGACTGGCCTGTACAAAGGCGTGGACATCGCAAAGCAGCAGTTGTTTATCTCTTCGGAGGGCGAAGAGCTCTCGTGGTCTGGTATTCGCATCAGAACTGGCCATGCTCAGCTTCAACTTATTGATACAAAATCGTTTCTTGAGAGGCTGAACTTGTCAAAAGCAGGTGGCAAGTCAGTGTCGGGCGTCTCCTCGGGTTTGATTTCCACTTTTGGCTATTCTCTGGACGAGGTCTGGTTCGAAGTTGAGTCTGACCGCGATGTGAAGGCTGTTGTGCCAATTGGATATGTCGAGGAAAGCGGCAGCCCTCAGATTGCCGGGTTCTTCAAGAAGGCTGACAGCGTGAGAAATCCGCTGATGAACGCCCCCAACCTGACTTCGGTTTTCTGCCTGAATGCAGAGACTTTCCGCGCATCCAATAAGCCGGACGAAACCGTGTTTCAAACTGGCGTGGCCCCTTATTTGTTTGACGTGGAGACGCGCCAATCGGGTCTCTATCAGTATTTAGACGGTCAGGAGAGCCTTGATCTTTTGGAAGATCTGTCGCCGGGACGGTTGCAAGGGTATTTCGACAGTTGTCAGGACGCTGTGCAAGTTGGTCCCAAAGTGGCGTTTCCCCGGCGCCAGGAGGTCACCCGGGGTCGTGAACCAAGCCTTGCCGGGACGCGGAGATCTGCAGACACGGATGTTTTCAGGGGCGGACGCAAAGCGTATCGGACCTATTTTTCCTGGGATCTCAGGGGCGACATAACCATCTTCACCACCCTGTCGCGCGCGTCTCTGGACACTGTGTGGGAACTGATTTCTGACCGCGATTTCTATCGTGACAACGCTGACTGCAGCAGCTCTGGGATCACACTGAGCAAAGCCTGCGAATACTGGGTGGTCGCCCTGACATCGTTTGAGCACAGCGGCCTGATTTACCGGGACAAAGACGGGCAAGGCCAGCCTGTGCGACGCACGGATTCAGTTGTTCCCGCGGCTCTGGTGGTGAGAGTGATGGACAGCCCCGAATAAATTCGGCCCCCGCCCCTGCCTTACTCCGCCGGGACCACCCCGTTTGGTGCTGCCTTCGGGAACGGCACGAGGCGCCCCTGTTTTTCGTCCCAGAGTTTGAGCGAAAATGAGCGGATCGCTTCGGGCCATTCGATGGTCGGCAGATCATATTCCGCACGGATCATCTGATGGCACTTGCGCAAATTGTAATGCGGGATGCGGGCGTTGAAATGGTGGATGTCGTGATAGGCGATATTGGCGCTGGCCAGATCCATCCACCACCCCAGATCAAGCGCGGACGAGCCTTGAAGCGCGGCGATACGCGGATCCAGATCAGGACGACGGTCCCAATAGGTGTCCTCAAAATTATGCTGAAGATAGACCATGAACACACCAACCATGCCGCCAAATAGGCTGGCAAGGAACCAGATTAACACGCCGTTCCAGCCTGCAAGCGCAAAGAGCGCGCCCATGTAGGCAAAGATCACCGCATTGTGCAGCAGCACCGAGCGCCACATGGTGTCGGCGTTTTTGGGCCAGCGGTAGCGGATGAAATAAGTGAACAAACTGCCCAGCGGGATCAACACAAACGGATTGCGATAGAGCCGGTATTGCAGACGGGCCCAAAAGCCGGCCTCGTTCCATTCACGCACTGTCATCGTGTGGATCTCGCCGGTGTCGCGGTGGTCCAGATTGCCAAGGTGATTGTGGTGCATGTTGTGATTGTGGCGCATCGCGGCATAAGGCGCGAAAGTCACAATCGACAGCGCTTCTCCGGCCCAGTCGTTGTGCTTGCGGGATACAAATAGGGACGCGTGGCCAGTGTCATGTTGCAACACGTAAAGCCGCACAGCAGATAGACCATTCAGCCCCATCATCGGGATCAAAATCCACCACGTGCCCTGGTTGGCGATGGCCAGATAAAGTGTCAGGAAATAGACGGCAAAAGTGCCAAAAAAGCTGACGGCGCCGAGGCGGTCGTCCTGCACAGTATAGTCTTTCAGACGCGCACGAATTTCCACCGTGACCCTCGCTCTGTATTAAAAATTATATTGGCCCCGCCGTCTTTGACGAGAGACTTAGGAAAAATACGTATCGACAACGCGACTGGATCACGTCGCTGTGACTATAGCGCGAAAATTGCGCTTGCCAAATGGAGGACTACCCGACCTGAATTGCGTGCAATCCCCGCAAGTTAGCGGGAATCTCGGCCGTGAATGTGTTTGCGCAAGCGCGAGGGTGTCGATTTTTTTCTGCCTTTAAAGGGGTTCTTGTCCCCCTGCCCGCGCATTGTCAGGCGAATTGGCGCGCCCGGCATGTCGAAATCTTCGCGCAACCCGTTGACCAGATAACGCGAATAGCTTTCCGGCATTTTGTCTGGATGGGAACACATCACCACAAATCCCGGCGGGCGGGTTTTGGCCTGTGTCATATAGCGCAGCTTGATTCGCTTGCCCTGCGGTGCGGGCGGCGGGTGTTGCTCAAGCATGCCCGAAAGCCAGCGGTTGAGGTGCGCCGTCGACACGCGGCGGTTCCACACATCATAGGCGCGCAGAATAGCGTCATGCAGACGTTCCAAACCACGACCGGTTTTGGCCGATACGGTGATCAACGGTGCGCCACGAAGTTGCGGCAGCAAGCGTGTGAAGGATTCTTTGAGGTCGCGCAGTTTCTCCTGCTTTTCGTCCTCAACGTCCCATTTGTTCACCGCCAAAACCACAGCGCGGCCCTCGCGCTCGGCAAGGTCGGCGATGCGCAGGTCTTGTTGTTCAAAGGGAATCGCTGCGTCGAGCAGAACAACAACCACTTCGGCAAATTTCACAGCACGCAAACCATCGGACACGGACAGCTTTTCCAGCTTGTCCTGCACTTTGGCCTTTTTGCGCATGCCGGCGGTGTCAAAGATCCGCATCGGCGTGCCCGACCATTCGGTGCGCAGCGAAATGGCATCGCGGGTGATGCCGGCCTCGGGTCCCGTCAGAAGGCGGTCCTCGCCAACGATCTTGTTGATCAGAGTGGATTTGCCCGCGTTCGGGCGGCCAACAACGGCGATCTGCAACGGGCGTCGCTCTGTGATCAGCTCAGACGGCAACGCCGCGTCTTCGTCGTATTCCGCGTCTTCGTCCAGATCGACGTCAATCTCGATCTCGTCGTCAGCGTCTTCGGCACGTTTTGCGAAGTCATCTGCAATAGGCATCAAGTGCGTATAAAGATCGTTCAGCCCTTCGCCGTGCTCCGCAGACAGGCGAATCGGTTCCCCCAGGCCAAGCGAGTAAGCTTCGATCACGCCCGCATCTGCAGCCGAGCCTTCGCCTTTGTTGGCGGCAAGGATCACATGGGCCGAGCGTTTGCGCAGGATTTCCGCGAAAATCATGTCAGTCGGCGTCACTCCTGCACGGGCGTCGATCATGAACAGGCACACGTCCGCCATATCCACTGCGCGCTCGGTCAGGCGGCGCATGCGGCCTTCCAGACTGTTGTCGGTGGCATCTTCAAGGCCTGCGGTGTCGATCACCGTAAACCGAAGGTCGGCAAGACGCCCTTCGCCTTCGCGCAAATCGCGCGTCACACCGGGTTGGTCATCGACCAACGCCAGCTTTTTGCCAACAAGGCGGTTGAACAGCGTGGACTTGCCCACATTGGGGCGGCCCACGATGGCGAGGCTGAAACTCATAACAGGTCTCCGGAACGTCTGAAGTCGCTCCGATATAGTATTATTGCGTCAACGGAAAGCGTGCAATTGCCCCTTGCGGCTGACGATGTAGAGCACACCATTGGCCACAACCGGATTTGTCGCCGCCCCGCCGGGGATTTCGGCGCTGTAAACTTGCTCACCGGACTTGGGATCAAACAGGCGCAAAACTTCGTCTGAGGACGGAACAATCAGTCGGTTGCCTGCCATGATCGGGCCAAAGTGGGCATGAAGCTCGGCCTGACGCCGCGGCTTGTCTTTGATGAAATACGGCAGTTCGACGTTCCAGATCGGGGTGCCGTCGCGCGCATCCATCCGGATCAGGCGGTTGCGGTCGGAGACAAAGAACAGCGAATTGCCAGCGGGGAACACCGGGCTCAGCGACCCTTCGTCGGCTGTCCAGATACGTTCGCCGGTTTCAGTGTCCAGTGCGACCATACGGCCGGAGTGGTTGGCCACATAAAGACGGGATCCTACGACAACAGGATCGCCGGAGATGTCACCCACCCTGTTGGACGCACGTCCGGGACGCGTGTCAGACAGGCCAGCGTTCCAGCGGCTGACGCCGCCCCGGCGGAAAGCGGTCTGCAATTCACCAGACCCAAATGGGAAGAACACAAAGCGGTCGCTCACGGCCGGGGCCGCGGGGCTTTGAACGTTCTGCACGTCGGGCAGCGAAACCGCTTGCCAGATCACTTTACCGGTTTTGGCATCAATCGCCCAGCCGGTCGCATCGCCGGACACCACATAAACTATGCCGCCAAAAACTGTGGGTGTGCCGCTTCCGACAGCCAGCAATTTCTGCTCCCACACATCGGCGCCGGTTTTTGGATCAAACGCGCGCACCGAGCCAAAGCCGGTGGTGGCATACAAAAGCCCCTCTCCGTACGCCAATCCCCCTGTCGAAGCGTTGTCCGCCTTGTCACGTGCAGGTGTCAGATCCCGCGCCCAAAGCATGGCGCCGCCAGTCGAAGTCGCGGTCAACGTGGCCTCGGAATCCATCGTGAAGATGCGGCCTTCGGCAACCACAGGATCTGCAGTGATCCGGTTTTTGCGGCTGTTACCTTTGCCAACCGGAGCAGACCAAGCCAGCGTTGGCGCGGCCGACAATGCGGCATTGTTGACCCGATATTTCTGGGTGCCAATGCGGTGGGTCCAGCTGGTATTTTTCGTCTGACTTGCGAGGCTAATGGCGGGTGCTGCGTTTTCGATCGGTGCCGCGAGGGTTCGTAAATCTTCACGTTCACCCGGGAGCACCACTTCTTTTTTCGTGCAGGAGGCCACAAGCGCCACGCTCACAGCCGCCATAATCCAAGTCTTGCTATTCACTGCTCCGGGCCCCCACCAGGTAATTTTTATTGATCAAATCCGGCGCCTGAGACGTCCGCGGGTGTTCCCCCCAACGCCACAATCAACTGAGAAGCGCGACGACGCAAGCCTGCGGTTACAGATGCGTCTTCAACGATGCCGTTCAAACGCGCAATCGCGCCCGCCTGGTCGCCGTCTTCGATGTCCGCCAGCGCCAGTTGTTCTTGTGCCAAAAGCGCCAAAGGCGCGCCGGGATTTGCCAATGTTTCAAGGGCCGAGCGACGCTCGGCCATTGGCAGGTCTTCCGCGCGGGCCAGAATGGATTTAAAGGCTGCGATATCACGATAGATTTCTGGCGTGTCTCCGCCCGACAACGCAATCGCGTCAAAAGTCTCGGCGGCGCTGGCTGTGTCGTCGGCATTGATTTGCTCGGCGCCAAGCAGCAAATCCGCAACCACTTGGGCCTGCGCGGAGTCTGTTGTGACCTCCGCAAGAGAGGCCGCGGCGTTGTTATCGCTGCTTTGAAGGGCCGCCAGAATCGCATCGCCGCTGGCCTGTGCTGCCGTTTGCTGTTGGGATTTGCGCACCTCGTTGTAGGCGGCTCCGCCAACAATCAACAGCACCAAAAGCACCGCCACCCAGCCATAGCGCCGGATCATCGCAAAAAGTTTGTCGCGCTTGACCTCTTCGGTCACTTCTTCGATGAAACTGTCTGTGTCGCTCACGCCGCTCTCCCGCCGCATTATTGTTGAGTTTGCACCCTCTTATCCGTTTGTCTTCGAGCTGCCAAGGGGCGCGGCAAATCGGCAACAACTTCGCTTGCCCTCGGACAAAAATCGAAAGAATCTGAACTCATCGGTTCAGATTCTTCACGGATGAGCTTGTTTCCGCCGATGTTGTACCCAATATGTCGGTGAAAGATTTTGCGCGAACTAACAGGGAATATCACATGCGCCTGATTCCGGCTATCACAGCGATCCTTGTGACCGTTTTCCTTTTTGTTTTGGTCGTGGAGCGCGACACTCTACGCAGTTTCGCCTCTGGCGGCAAAACCGCCCCCACAGACGGGGCTACAGTCTCCGCCGATGTGGCGGAAACACCGGTGGACGAGGTCACAGAACAAAGAGTTCGGGTCGTGGCCATTCGGTCTGCCACCAAAACAATTGACAGCGCCGTCGTTCTGCGCGGCGAGACTGAGGCTAACCGATCGGTCGAAGTGCGCGCCGAGACTGGCGGGCTGGTGATTTCAGAACCGCTGCGCCGGGGCTCACATGTGGAGCGCGGCCAAGAGCTTTGCCGCCTTGAGCCCGGCACGCGTACTGCCATCCTTGCAGAGGCGCGGGCGCGACTGGCGGAAGCCGTGGCGCGTGGGCCGTCAACGCAGGCGGCCGTGGCCGAAGCCGAGGCCCGTCTTGAAGAAGCGATGATCAATGACAATGCGGCACGTAAGTTGATGGAGGGCGGTTTTGCCTCCTCGACCCGCGTGGCGTCGGCGGCGGCGGCTGTGCGTGCGGCCGAAGCCGGTGTGCAGTCTGCCCGATCCGGTTTGGAATCCACGCAAGCTGGCATCGAATCCGCCGAAGCTATAATGGCCGCAGCAGAACGCGATATTGAACGCCTGGACATCAAAGCGCCATTCGCAGGACTTTTGGAAAGCGACACTGCGGAATTGGGCAGTCTCGTCCAATCAGGCAACCTGTGTGCAACTGTTATTCAGCTCAACCCGATCCGCATCGTCGGCTTTGTTCCGGAAACCGACGTTAACCGTGTGAATGTCGGCGCATTGGCCGGCGCAATGTTGACCACGGGCGAGCAAGTGACTGGTCAGGTGACCTTTGTGTCACGCTCCGCAGATCCGTTGACCCGGACATTCCGGGTCGAAGTCGCAGTTCCAAACGATGACCTGCGCATTCGTGACGGGCAAACGGCAGAAATTTACATCGCATCCGACGGTGCCGAGGCGCACCTGATCCCGCAATCGGCGCTGACGTTGAACGATGAAGGCACGCTAGGCGTGCGGCTGGTGGGCGAGGGCGACATTGTTGACTTTGTTGCGGTCGAATTGCTGCGCGATGTGCCGGAGGGCATCTGGGTCGAAGGACCGCCCGAGGAAGCCAACATCATCATCATCGGTCAGGAATATGTCGAAAAAGGCGTCGCAGTCGCGCCGTTCTATGAGGAGCCCGCCTGATGGTTGGTATCGTCGATTGGGCCGCCGAACGGGCCCGAATGGTTCTCGCGTTTATCGCGCTGTCCCTTGTTGTGGGCGGCTATGCGTATTGGGGCCTTCCCAAAGAGGGTGAGCCGGACATTCAGATCCCCGGATTGTTTGTCTCTGTCCCCTTCCCCGGCATTTCCGCAGCCGACAGCGAGGCGATGCTGGTCAAGCCGATGGAGACCGAGCTGTCCGATCTGGACGGGCTCGACAAAATGTCGGCCACCGCATCGGAAAACTACGCCGGTATTTTCCTTGAGTTTGAATTCGGCTGGGACAAATCCAAAACCATGGCCGACGTGCGCGAGGCCATGAACACCGCCGAGGGGAAGTTCCCCGAAGGGTTTGAAAAATATACGATTAACGAGATTAACTTCTCCGAGTTCCCGATTGTAATCGTGAACCTTACCGGACGTGTGCCGGAACGCACAATGTTCCGCATTGCCAAAGACTTGCAAGACAAGATCGAAGGGCTTGATGCGGTGCTTGAGGCCGGTATTGCCGGACAGCGCGACGAGATGCTGGAGGTGGTGATCGACCCGCTGCGTCTGGAAAGTTACAACGTCTCCGCCCAAGAGCTGATCGACGTGGTTGTGCAGAACAACCAGTTGATTGCCGCCGGTGAAATAGACAGTGCGCAAGGGACGTTCGCGGTCAAAATCCCGTCCTCCTTTAGCGAGCCGCGGGATGTCTATGGCTTGCCGGTCAAGACAAACGGCGATCGCGTCGTCACGCTGGGCGATTTGGCGGAAATCAATCTGACGTTTGAAGACCGCGCTGGTACCGCACGGTTTAACGGCGAGTCCACTGTGGCGTTGCAAGTGGTGAAGCGCAAAGGCTTTAACCTGATCGACACCGCTGCCGAAGTGCGTGACCTTGTGGAAAATGCCAGCTCCGACTGGCCGTCGGAATTGCAGTCCGCTGTGCATGTTGGCACCTCCAACGACCAAAGCCGCGTTGTCGGCTCGATGGTGAGCCAGCTTGAAGGCTCGGTTCTTACGGCGATTGCGCTGGTGATGATTGTGGTTCTGACAGCCCTTGGCACCCGCGCCGCGCTGTTGGTTGGTTTTGCCATCCCGACCTCTTTCCTTTTGTGTTTCGCGCTGCTGGCAGCGATGGAAATCACCATCTCCAACATCGTGATGTTCGGCCTCATTCTGGCTGTGGGGATGCTGGTGGACGGCGCCATTGTTGTTGTGGAATACGCCGACAAACGGATCAAAGCCGGTGTCGGCCCGATGCACGCCTATGTCGAAGCTGCGAAGCGGATGTTCTGGCCGATTGTCAGCTCAACCGCGACAACGCTTTGTGCGTTCTTGCCAATGCTGTTCTGGCCCGGTGTGCCGGGTCAGTTCATGGGCATGCTGCCCGTTACGCTGATCTTTGTTCTGTCAGCCTCACTGGTGGTGGCCTTGGTTTACTTGCCGGTTATGGGCGGTGTTTCCGGCCGTCTAAGCCGCGTGTTTGGAAACGCCTCTGACGCTCTGCGGGCCCGCCTCCACTGGACAGTCCGTTTTGCATTGGTGCCTGTGGCACTATGGGTGTTATTCCTAGGTGCAATGCAGGCTCTTAATCCCGACTATATCTTGGGACTGGGGTCGGCAATCGAAGCCGTCGGTCAATTCGGGATAATCGGGCTACCGGTTCAAGCACTCCTGATTGGTGGGCCATTCATGGTTGCAGCAATGATCGCATCCATTGTCCTCACCGCCGCCCGGATCGAGCGGAAGCGCAAAAATATCAAAGCAGGCTTCCGCTTGTCGCCGTTTGGCTGGTTCATCAAGCTGATTGCCGGCAATCCGATCATGCCGCTGGTGTCCGTCGTCGCTGTGATTGCTGTTGTGTTGTCTGTTTTCGGGTACTTTGGCCAAAACAACAAAGGCGTTGAATTCTTTGTTGAATCCGAACCCGAACAGGCGATTGTTTATGTGCTGGCACGCGGCAACCTGTCGTTGGAGCAGAAAGACGCTTTGGTCAAACAGGCCGAAAGCGTTGTGCTTGCCCACCCCGGCATTCAGTCCTCTTTTGCCTTTGCTGGCGAGGGCGGGTTGAACACCAACACGGGCGGCGCACAGGCGCCCAAGGACATGATTGGTCAGATCCAGATCGAGACAATTCCGTGGGAAGATCGCCCGATACGCTCTGAGCCTTGGATCACCATTCCGGGCATCAACTATGCCATCAACCGCGAAGTCAAAGACGAGCGGTTTGGCGGACATCGCATCTTGAACGAGCTGACCGCCGAGCTGGAAAAAATCCCCGGTGTGAAGATCGAAATTCTCGAAGCGTCGCGCGGTCCGGCCTCTGCCAAGCCTGTGCATTTGCGTGTGAAGGGCGACAACTGGGAAGATTTGATCGCCGCCGCCACTCTGGTACGGGCGGAGATGGATCAGACCGCTGGACTGATCAACATAGAAGACACGCGCCCCCTGCCCGGCATCGACTGGGAGATTTCTGTGGATGTGGCCAAGGCAGGTCGGTATGGCGCCAACGTTGCCACTGTCGGCGGTATGGTACAGCTGGTGACCCGCGGTATCTTGCTGGACACCATGCGCGTGGACAGTTCGGATGAAGAGATCGAGATCCGTGTACGTTTGCCGGAAGAGGACCGTTTCCTGAGCACATTGGACACGCTCAAGGTACGCACCGCCGAAGGGCTGGTGCCGCTGTCCAATTTTGTCACGCGCAAGCCGGTGGCCAAACTGGCTGAGATCAACCGCGTCGATCAGACCCGCTATTTCGACGTCAAAGCAGGTGTGAGCAGCGGATTGACCATTTTGCACAATCCAGAGACCAACGAGCGCGAAGTGATCGACTCTGCGGTCTGGAACAGCGATGACGCGCTTAAGCAAGTTTGGGCTGACAAGGGGTTTGTCGCCGAGGTCATGACCCCCAATGAACGCATCACCACGTTGACGCAATGGCTGGAAACCAAGCCGCTGCCGGTCGGTGTGGATTGGGAATGGACCGGTGATCAGGAAGACGAAGCCGAAAGTCAGGCGTTCTTGAGCTCTGCCTTTATGGGCGCTCTGTTTTTGATGTTCATCATCCTGCTGGCGCAGTTCAACAGCTTCTACAACGCGTTCCTTGTGTTGCTGGCGGTGGTTTTGTCGACCACGGGTGTTCTGATCGGCATGTTGGTCATGGATCAGGCGTTTTCGATCATCATGACTGGCACGGGGATCGTGGCCTTGGCGGGGATTGTGGTGAACAACAACATTGTTCTGATCGATACCTATCAGGAATATTCTCGATATATGCCGCGCATTGAGGCGATCGTGCGCACTGCGCAAAGCCGTATCCGCCCGGTGTTGCTGACCACTATCACCACGATGGCCGGTCTGGCGCCGATGATGTACGGGCTGAGCCTTGATTTCATCAATGGCGGCTATGCGATCGACAGCCCGACGTCACTGTGGTGGAAGCAGCTGGCGACAGCTGTGGTGTTTGGACTTGGCATCGCCACCGTGCTGACGCTGGTGTTCACGCCGTCAATGTTGGCGATCCGCGTTTGGGCGGGCACATATTTCCAGTGGATGATGATGCTGCTCAAGCGTCTGTCTCTTGGCAGTGCCAGCAAAGCCGGTCAGGATTGGGCGTTGCGACGTGCCGCGCGCAAGGTGAAGCAGCCAGTGTTGCTTTGGGACGACGACACTCCGGTCGAAGCGGCGAAAGAAGATGCGCCTGCCAAGCCTGAACCAACTGCCGAAGATATTGCCGCAGCCGAAGCCGCGCAGGCAGTGCCTGTGATGGAACTCGCACCGGAGGTGGAAGCACCGCGGGAGGCAGCGGAAGGTGATGTTGATGCGCCACACAAAGGGGCTGACGGGCTGGCAGCGGAGTAAGAAAGTCAAGTGAGCTGAGGAGTCTATGCTGAAGGCTGCCAGATCACAGATAGAAAAAGGGCCTGATCTTCACAGAAGATCAGGCCCTTTTTTTGTCTCAGCTAACGGCGTCTTCGCTGAGTTGTCGTTGCCAAAGTTGGGAATAGCGTCCGCGTCGGTCAAGCAGATCAGTGTGCGTGCCTTCTTCGACGACTTCGCCATTTTCCAACACCACAATCCGATCAGCTTCCGCAATCGTGCTCAGGCGGTGCGCAATGGTGATTACTGTGCGCCCCTGCCCTGCATGCGCGAGGGCCTCCTTGATGTCCTGCTCGGTCTCGGTATCAAGCGCCGATGTGGCCTCATCCAACAACAGCAGTGGAGGATTTTTCAACAACGTGCGCGCAATGCCGACACGTTGCTTTTCACCGCCCGACAGTTTCAGTCCGCGTTCACCAACAGCAGTTTCATAGCCTTCAGGCAGGGACGCTATAAAGTCATGGATCTGTGCGGCCTTGGCGGCGGTGATGATGTCGTCCTCAGTCGCCCCATCGAGGCCATACGCGATATTGTAGCGAATGGTGTCGTTAAACAGCACCGTGTCCTGTGGCACCACGCCGATGGCATCATGCAGGCTTTCCTGCGTCACGTCGCGCACATCTTGACCGTCGATGCGCAACGCCCCGTCCTGCACATCATAAAACCGGAACAAAAGCCGCCCGATGGTGGATTTCCCTGACCCCGATGCGCCCACAATCGCGACAGTTTTGCCGCCTTCAACCGCAAGGCTGACACCTTTTAGAATGGTGCGGTCCTTGTCGTATCCAAAGACCACATTGTCGAGCTCGATCCGGCCCTTGGAAATCTTGATCGGTTTTGCGTCCGGCGCATCCGACACCTCGCTTGGTTGACCCAGCAGGTCGAACATTTCTCCCATGTCCACAAGGCTTTGACGGATTTCACGATAGACTGTGCCGAGAAAGTTCAACGGCATGGTGATCTGGATCATGTAGGCGTTCACCATAACGAAATCGCCCACCGTCAGAGCGCCGTTCTCAACACCGTTGGCGGCCATAACCATCACCACAACAAGCCCTGTTGTGATCAGGAAAGACTGTCCAAAGTTCAGGAACGCCAGCGAGTAAGACGTCTTGAGCGCGGCTTCTTCGTAGCCTGCCATTGCGGAGTCATAGCGCGCGGCCTCGCGCTTTTCGGCACCAAAATATTTCACGGTTTCAAAGTTCAGCAGGCTGTCGATCGCCTTTTGGTTGGCATCGGTGTCCTGATCATTCATTTGGCGGCGCAGTTTTACGCGCCATTCAGTGACCTTGAAGGTAAATGCCACGTAGGTGCCGATGGTCACCGCGACGACCACCAGATACCAGATATCAAACACCACCGCGAGGATCACGCCGATCAACAGCAGTTCCAATATCAGCGGGCCGATGGAGAAAAGCATAAAGCGCAGCAGGAATTCGACGCCTTTGACGCCACGCTCGATGATGCGACTCAGACCACCTGTTTTGCGGGTGATGTGATAGCGCATCGACAGGCGGTGAATGTGCTCAAAGGTTTCCAACGCCAGCTGTCGCAGGGCGTGTTGCGCAACTTTGGCAAACACCGCATCGCGCAGTTGCTGAAATCCGTTGGCCATCAGACGCGCCAAACCATAGGCGATCGTCAGCCCGACCGCGCCAAGAGCCAAAGGTGACACAGCATCTTCGGCAAGCGCATCCACGGCACCTTTGTAAAGCATCGGAGTGTAAACAGCGATTGCCTTGGACGCCAACAGCGCCAGCATCGCCAACACCACACGATATTTCACCCAAGCCTTGTCTTCCGGCCACAAATACGGCGCCACTTTGCGGACGGTGCGCCAGCCAGAGCGCTGTTCATTGCGCGCGAGTTCTTCGTCAGATGCGGTGTGCCACTGGGCCATGCTGCCTGCCTTGCAAAATAAATGAGCCGGACGACGTTACTGCCCGGCTCATCGGAATACCACCCGTGCAGACGCACAGATCACTCTGGAACGGTGAACACCTGTCCGGGGTAAATCAGATCGGGATCGCGGATCTTGTCTTTGTTGGCTTCAAAGACACGTACATACATCGGACCTTCGCCATACCGTTCGCGCGCAATGGCCCACAATGACGAGCCTGGTTGGACTGTGATGATCTGAACCGCAGGCTTTTTGGGTGTCACGGCCGGTTGCGATGCTGTGGTTGGCGCCGGAGCCGGCTGCTCTGGTGTGACCTCGGGCTGAGACTCAACAACAGGTTGCGAGGCGGCCTCGGAGGTTGTTTCTGCGCCTGCTTCAACGGCGGCCGCGACTTCGGGTTGGGTTTGTTCGACCGGTGCCGGTTCTGCTGCGGCCACTTGCGCCGCATCGGCTGCGGGTTCTGCGGGCTCGGCCGCCGGCGTGGCTGGCTCTGATTGCGGCGTATCAGCGGCCTGTGCCAACTGCCGCGCTTCGGCCACGCGCTTGGGTGTTTCACGTTTGAAAGGTGTTTCCACGCGGCTGAGCACCTTGCCGGATGCGTCCACCTCGTCTGCGCGCAACGTGTAAAGACCGGCGTCGATCTCCAGCAGCTCCGCGCGCCACTGTCCAGCCTCATCCACGGGCGCGGTTTCAATTGACGCGTTGTTCAAATAAAGCCGCACAAAGCTTTTGGCGAGACCGCGACCGGCGACAATAACAGCACCGTTGTCAGAATAGCTGATGGCGTCAATCGACACCGCCGATGTGACTTCAGCCTCATCAGAAGATGTTGCAGGTTGTACCACCCGCACACCGTCGGCATCAGACACCAAGACAGCGGGCGCTTTCGGGGTTTCTGATTGCGGCGCCTCTGCGGTTTCTTCTTCAGCGGTTTGCACAACGTCCTGTGCAGTAGCAACGGTTGTATCCGAGGCGGTTTCGGCGGGAGCTTGGGTAACTGGCGCGGCCGTTGTGACTGGCGCGGCGTCGACGGGTTCGGCCTCAGCGGTCTCAACAGGCTCGGCTGGCTTTGGTTCCGCCTCAGGTTTTGGCGCTTCAGCGACAACCACTGGCGCGGCAATCGGGGCTACAAGGAAGGAGCTTTCCGACATTAAATCACCATCGGCGCGCCGCTCAACCAGTAGGAGTTCTCTTGGTTGAGGGTTGGGGCCTAATGATATGAAGGTAAAGAATTTTCCGGCGTTGTCTGTTCCGGACTTGGCAATTTCGACACCATCCAGAAGCAAAATAATTTGTGCGTTTGGCGCCGCGGTGCCAGCGATCTGACCTTCGCCATCTGGCGCAATGCGCACAAGATCGAAAGCTGGCAAAATCACCGGTTCTACACTCGGCTGCTCGGGCGCCGGTTCCGGCGGGGTCGCAGAAACAACCTCTTCCGGCACAGGGTCAACCTCCGCCGCTTCCTCCTCGGGCTCGGATGTGGCCACCTCTTCTTGAGGCGTTTCTTGCATCGCTGGCGCGGGCGTTGCCGCAGGCTCAGCGGTGTCTTCTTCGACTTCGGCAATCGGGGGCGAAGCTTCAGCGGTTTTGGGCGCGGCTACGGTTGCGTCTTGCGGAACCGGTGCCGCCTCTTCGGGGCCTGTCAGCACACCGGAGGCCACCAGTGCAACCACAGCGACCGCGGTCGCAGCGACACCGCCGCCAACCAATGCTGCGTTGCTGCTTATAAATGTCGCGATCTTGCTCATCCGCCCTCATCCCCCGAATTCGGCGTTCATCTTGGTTGAGCGACATTAGCAACAGGGGTAATGCTGGTCAAAAGAGTTTGAACATATTGAGGAAAATCATGACCAAGCGTTCTGTCTGTGTCTTTTGTGGCTCACGTGCGGGGGCCGATCCGGCCTATTTGGACGCGGCTGATGCGCTAGGCGCGCGGCTGGCGGCGCATGATTGGCGGCTGGTTTATGGCGCGGGTGACGTCGGGTTGATGGGCGCTGTGGCCAACGCAGCGCAGGCGGCAGGGGCGGAGACTTTTGGGGTGATCCCAACGCATTTGCTGGACTGGGAGGTCGGCAAGCGTGATCTGAGCAGCTTCGTCATCACCGAGAACATGCACGAGCGCAAAAAGGTCATGTATATGAACAGCGACGCGATTGTAGTGTTGCCGGGCGGCGCAGGGTCGCTGGATGAGTTTTTTGAGGTCGTGACTTGGCGGCAGCTGGGACTGCACGAAAAACCGATCCTATTGTTGAACGTAAACGGGTTTTGGGACCCGCTGGTGGGGCTATTGAATCACGTCATTGAGCAAGGTTTTGCAGAGGAAAGCCTCAAGGGCTTTGTGCAGGTGGTGGACACGGTGACGGAGCTTGAATTGCGCCTGACGCAGGCGTTCGGCTAAGTTCAGACGGCGAAGAGAATTCTCTTCGCCGCGCCTGTCTTCACTTATCAGCCGTGGTCAGACACCAGGGCATTTTTTTTTGTCGCTGGTACTGCCTCCAAAGCTAGTCAAAACCTGATCACAGCGACCTTTAATATAAATATCAGCCAAACGCTTTCCGGACTCCCAATAGCGGAAGGTTGGGTCGCCGATGTTTTCAGTGACGGCCCCACGGCTGAGATTAAGCAAATGTTTCAACCATTTGGAGTTCACATCGTCAGCCGCCGCTGTGGTGCTTGGCGCGCCCCCGGACACATGAAGCTTTTTCAGATCCCCGAGCAAGGCTTTGCACTTTTCCCCCCGTTCTTTGGATTTGTTTTGCACGGGCAATGGCGCAGGCGAAACATCGTCATTTGCCGCCTGTGAGGTGATCTGTGCGGGCTCATCAGGATCCTTCAACTTGGCACAAGCCGCCCCGACACTGCGGGCAAAAAGATGTGACATATCGCGGTACGCCGCCAGAGAATTGCGCACGGCGGGAAGGTTGGATTTCAAATCAAGCAACCAAGTGCCGACCGCATAAGCCGAGGTCACATCAAACTTGTTGATCTCCAAACGGGCGCCAAGGTTGCGCCCTGTTCGCGCGACCACATCGCCCAATTCCCGCTGAACCTTGATGGACAAGGTCTCAAAGCTCAGGCTGGAGCCATTGACATTGCTCGTGGAGATACCCGTGCAATTCTGCAAGTCCGTGGCGGTGGCAAAACCACAATTGTCCAGCGCCTTTTCGAGATTGATCAGCGCCTCATGCGCTTTTAGCACGTCTTCGGCGGTTTCAACCGCAGAGTCCTTGTCATAGGCCGAGCTAAGCGCCACAGCCGATACAAAAGAATAGACGGTACGGTACCGGTCGGCGTGTTGATGAAAAGTAACAGCTTTTTGATATCTATCCGCGACGTGCGCGGCATATCCCCCTACTGAGTATGTTTCATGCTCCACAACTTCGCAGTTGGACAGCGCAATAAACGCCGGCACTAAAGCCAGTTTCAATAACTTCATAAAATATTTCCCCCAAAGTAACCTTGGGGAGAGTACATGAATCTTCGATCAACTCAAGAGTACTTAACGCGCATAAAAAATCCCCGGCCCAAAGCACAGACCGGGGACAATTCTTAACCTTTTTTCAAAAGCTTACATGCGCGAAGCGACGTTTTCCCAGTTCACCAGGTTGTCCAGGAAGTTGGACAGGTAGACAGGGCGCTTGTTGCGGAAGTCGATGTAGTAGGAGTGTTCCCAAACATCACAGCCAAGCAGTGCAGTCTGGTTGAAGCACAGCGGGTTCACGCCGTTTTCGGTCTTGGTCACAGCCAGCGAGCCGTCAGCGTTTTTCACGAGCCAGCACCAGCCGGAGCCGAACTGACCTGCGCCTGCGGCGGAGAACTGCTTTTTGAAATCGTCAACCGAGCCGAAGGATTCAACCAGAGCTTTTTCCAGCTCAGATGGCATGGCGTTTGCGCCCGGGCCCATCATTTCCCAGAACTGGTTGTGGTTCCACAGCTGGGAGATGTTGTTGAAGATACCGTTCTGCGCAACGGATTTGGCGTCATAGGTACCAACGATGATTTCTTCCAGCGTCTTGCCGTCCCACTCGGTGCCGGCGATCGCGGCGTTGCCGTTGGTCACATAGGCGTTGTGGTGCAGATCGTGGTGGAATTCCAGCGTCTCGGCGGACATGCCTTTGTCAGCCAGAGCGTCGTGGGCATAGGGAAGATCAGGGAGTTGAAAAGCCATTGCAGCATCCTCTTCTGTTGCGCGAATTTTGTCTGCCCCCAGATGCGGGGGATTTTGGGGGGAGGTCAAGTCCAAAGCGGTGACAGAGGGTGCGTTTTAAGCCCGATTCAGCGTCGGGCACAGCTGCCTTGGGCACTGAAATATTCAGGCGATGTGCCATTATAATTCAAAATGTCGATCCCCGGAGCGTTCAGGTTGGCGGTCGCCTTGTCTCGCTGTTTGAAATAACTCAGCGAATAATTCAGCGATGGACCGTAGCCCAAATCGGTTTTCACGCCTTTGAGCTTCCAGCGCAGGGTCAAGCGTTTGTCGGTGTTGGTCTGCACTGTCGCAGGAATGGGACCGCCTTTTTCCTGATTGATCAGGCTGTCAAAGACAGTGACGTTGCCGCCATCAATTTTGACAACAATGCGGCTGCGGATCCATTCGTTGGCCCCCTGACGGGGGAAACTGCAGTCAAAGGTCTGCGCGACGGCCAAAGGGGCGCAAAGCACTGTGGCCAGACAAGCCAGGATGAAAGACTTCATGGAAACGCCCTTTCGTAGGTTTTACATGCTACGGTATGAGGCCCTGTCCGGATGACTAAATCAAGTCAGGAGCGTCCAGTTGATCCCAAATCCGGGCTTGCCCGCGGATCATTTTTTGACCTTGCAACTGCCTGATGCGCTGAGATTGTTACTGAGTTCACGATCTATTCGGGCTTTGACCCGGGACGTGTTGTTGGTGACATTGATGGACGCTTTGTACTTTATGCTCACATCAAAGTTTTCCTTAAAATTGGTGCTAATTGGAACGTTCTCTATTTTCCAATCTAGTTGCATCCGCTTCTTGGTTGGACGCGACAGCACTGCCGGGATCGGCTTTTTGTGCATGGCTGAAACCATGTTGTCAAAAGCCGTTGCTGTGCCTTTGGCTTCGTCCACGAAAAAAATCGCCTTTTTTGAAAGGAAACCGCCCTGCCCGTGAACTTTGTAGTCGCAATGGTATTCCACGGGTGCCGCAAAGGCAGATCCAGCAGAAAAGAAAATGGCCGCAAGTGCTGCGGCGCCGTATCTTGTATTGGTCACTTGATCGTCTTTCGATTGGGCATTGTGGGCGCAGGCAATTCAACCTGCGCCGTGAGATAAACCCATAAGGTTCCGTTCAGGTTACTTGGCAGGGCGGCATTTGCCGGAAGCTTTGGTGTTGTTCAGGACGTCAATTGATGGCATCGCTCGCAAAGTGCCCTGCATCGTCTGTAAGTTGATCGAACCGCGATAACTCACGTCCACAAGCCGGGTGTCGCCGCTTCGAAACTTTGATGGGATTGCTTTAAGTTCCCAATAGAACTCCATCCGTTTCGTCGAGGCGCGCTTCATCTTCACGTCAATCGGTTTGCCGTGCATCTCTTTGATATAACCGTCATAAGCTTGGGCGGTGCCTTTGTCCTCATCAAAGATAAACAGCGCCGCATCGCCGACCCAGCCACCATATCCACGGCTGCTGTATTCACAGACAAACGCCTGTTCCGCGGCCAAAAGAGGCCCGGCCAGGGTCACGAGGCCCGTTGCGAGAGTGGCAGCATAAGCAAGTTTTTTCATTGGTGTCTTCCGTTTTGTCTTTCGCGGGGTATGCATGGATTCAGGCGCGGGCGAGGTCGCAAAAAGTTTCCCCTCAAAGCGCCGACCCCAAGCGCATCCCATTTGGTCACAGGAAATATCGAATTAACTATCGCAAAAATAGAATCTCGAATACCAGAAATATTCCTCTTATGACCGCTATTTGTGGCTCGACGCCAATAAGCGTCAAGGCTAAATGTCAAAAAACTATGGAATAACTGACCCACGTCGGCCACTTGCGCCGAAGCAGACATCCACTGTGTTGGAGAATTACCCCAAATGGTGGATTTCGCCGCCTTTTGTTGCCGACAGCCGCAAGACGTCAAACACATATTGCGCCACAGACCGGAAACAGATCACCTCAAAAGACTCGGTGCCGGTTTGCCAGAAGGCTGCGGGAACCTGCGCAATACGGGTGCGGCGAATTTCGGTCTCCGCGAAAACGCCCTGCGAAAGGTCAACGGGTGCCAATTTCGCCAGTACATCGCGGCATCCGGCGCCACGGATTTCAAACACAGCACGGGCGTCTGAGACGTTTGAAACAAGTGTGTGGCTGCCTGAAAGCGCGGCGTTCAATTTGGCGACGGTATCAAGCACGGTGGCGTAATCGACCACAACCAGCAATTCGTCCGGTGACATCCAAGCCACTTTGCCCCCGTTCCCAGCTGTGACTCTGCGTTGCGCCGGAACATCTGCATCGATCGCAGCTTTGATCGCGGCGCCCATGTCCTTGGACGCCAAATCGCCACGCACAGTGATCATGCCGCGCAAGCCGGTGTCCGTTACTGTCGCAAAACCTTCGAATATGGCCCCAGAAAGAGCGCTCACTGCCTCAGACATTTTGCTTCTCCCCGTCTTTGTCATAAAACACCGGATCAACCACGCGGGCCGCGACGGTACTGCCGTCCACCTTGTTGAACTCCACCACGTCGCCCAATCGGTTCATACCGCCATGCACCAGCCCCATGGCGATGCCACGGTCCAATGTTGGCGAATAATAGGTCGACGTCACACGACCCTGCACGTTGCGTTGGTTGTTGGCGTTGCTACCCTTGGCGACGATATAAGACCCGTCCGGAATAACAGACCCATCCAGCGTTTCAAAACCGGCCAGTTTCCAGCGATCCGTGCTGGCCATGTGGTCGCGCAGTTGCGCGCGTTTGCCAAGGAAGTCTTCTTTCTTTTTGGAAATCGCCCACTGCATGTTGAGATCCTGCGGGATCACCGTGCCGTCGGTTTCGTCGCCAATCATGATGAAGCCTTTTTCGGCCCGCATAACGTGCAATGCTTCGGTGCCGTATGGCATGATGTCGAACTCTTTGCCTAATTCCATGACAACATCCCAAAAGGCGCGGCCCTGACTTGCCGGAACAGCGATTTCATAGCTGAGCTCCCCCGAGAAAGAGATACGATAGGCCCGCGCATCAAACGCGCCGATCTTGCCGTCTTTCCATGCCATAAAGGGCAGCGCCTCTTCGGACACATCCATGTCGCCGCCGAGTTTCTCGATCAGATTGCGAGCATTAGGGCCGACGATGGCAATTTGCGCGTATTGCTCGGTGACATTTGCGGTATAGACCCGCCAATCCCACCATTCACATTGCAGCCAGTCTTCCATCCAGCCGTGGATGCGCTCGGCCCCGCCGGTGGTGGTATGGCAGAGGAACGTATCCTCATCGATACGCGCCACAACGCCGTCATCCATCAGGAAGCCGTTCTCATTGCACATCAATCCATAGCGACATTTGCCCGGCTTCAGGGTGGACATCATGTTGGTGTACATCATGTCGAGGAATTTTCCCGCGTCCGGCCCTTTGACGATGATCTTGCCAAGCGTGGATGCATCCAGAAGGCCCACGGAATTGCGGGTCTGGTTGATCTCGCGCGTTACCGCGTCGGCGTGGCTTTCGCTGCCACGCGGGAAGCAATACGGGCGTCGCCATTGGCCGACCGGTTCAAAGAACGCGCCGTTGGCTTCGTGCCAGTCGTGGATCGGCGTGCGGCGCAGAGGTTGGAACACCTCGTCGCGTGCCTCGCCGGCGATGGAGCCCATCGAGATTGGCGTATATGGCGGGCGGAACGTGGTGGTGCCAGTGGCCGGAATGGGTTGACCGAGCGCATCAGAAAGCACGGCGAGACCGTTGATATTGCTCAATTTCCCCTGATCGGTGGCCATACCCAAAGTGGTGTAACGTTTGGTATGTTCGACGGACTCATAGCCTTCCTGAGCGGCCAAGCGCACGTCAGACACCTTCACGTCGTTCTGATAGTCCAACCACGCCTTCATGCGCAGCTTTGGTCCGGCGCCTTGTGGCATCAACCAGCACGGCACAAGGGGTGCTTCTTCGTGCACCTCACCTTTGGGGGCCTCAGCAGCGGACACAGAAAACCCAGCAGCTTGGGCTGCGGCTTCGCCGGCTTTTTGACCATCCACAAGAACGTCATCGAGCTTTAACGGGCCGCTTGCCGAGCCTGCAGTCACAACAAAGGGCTTTCCATCGTGGCTTGTGGGGGAACGGTCTGGATCGGGACGGAAATGCGCTTGGCTCTCGTCCCAGATCAGCTTGCCGCCGCAATGGGACCAGAGGTGCACCACAGGGGACCATCCGCCGGACATGGCGACAGCATCACAGGCGATTTCTTCGAGCGCTGCGCCCTCGCCCGCTTGGTTGCAGATCTCAACACCCGTCACGCGTTTACCGCCTTTGACCTTGGCGATGGCTTTGCCATTTTCCACGCGGAAGCCTTGCTCGCGTGCGGCATCCGCCAGCGGGCCGCCACCGTTTGGACGCGAATCCAGAATGACGGGCACGTCGAGGCCGTGAATTTTCAGGGTAAAGGCCGTGCGATAGGCGTCATCATTGTTTGCAACCACAACCACACGATCCCCAGAGGACGTGCCGAAATTCACGATGTAGTCGCGCATGGCCGAGGCCAGCATGACGCCGGGAATATCGTTGCCCGCGAACGACAGCGGACGCTCGATCGCGCCGGTTGCGGTCACGATCTGCTTGGCACGGATGCGCCACAGGCGGTGACGCAGACCAGCCACAGCGGGCGCGTGATCGGTCAGTCGTTCATAACCAAGGAGATAGCCGTGGTCATAGACCCCTGCCCCCATCATGCGGTTTCTGAGCGTAACGTTGTCCATTGCTTCGAGCTCGGTCACGGTGGCGTCAATGAAATCCTCCACCTTCACACCGTCGACCTCGCCACCATCAACGGGCGCGCGGCCACCCCAATGCGCGGTTTGCTCCATCAGCAGAACAGTGGCACCCGCCAGCCCTGCGGCTTTGGCAGCTTGCAGACCAGCGACACCGCCGCCGACGATCACAACGTCAAAGAAGGCATAGTAATGCTCATAGCGGTCCGCATCACGATCTTTGGGCGCCTTGCCTAGACCGGCGGAGTGGCGCACGATCGGTTCAAAGACGTGTTTCCACGCCGCTGCGGGCGCCATGAAGGTTTTGTAGTAAAACCCCGCGGGCAAAGCGCGCGCGGCGTAGTTGTTCACCACGCCAACGTCAAATTCCAGCGAAGGCCAGTGGTTCTGGCTGGTGGCGCTCAGCCCGTCGTAAAGCTCGGTTGTGGTGGCGCGTTGGTTGGGCTCAAACTTGCCACCAGCGCCAAGGTTCACCAACGCGTTTGGCTCTTCGGCGCCCGAGGCGACAACGCCACGCGGGCGGTGGTATTTGAACGAGCGGCCCATCAGCATCTGGTCGTTTGCCAAAAGAGCTGAGGCGAGCGTGTCGCCCTCGTATCCGGTGAGTTGCTTGCCGTTAAAGCTGAACGTGACCTGCTTGGCTTTGTTCAACAGACGGCCGCCAGTGGCGAGGCGTGTGCTCATGAGAACTCCCTCCACGACCAACCGGGATATTTGGCCGAGATTTTGTCTTTGATGTCTTTGGGCGGCTCCAGCGTTTGCGCGGAATAGGTGCCAAACACCTCGAGCGTGGTGGTGGAGCGCGCCGCGTGGAAAAACTTGCCGCAGCCTGAGGCGTGCCGCCAGCGTTCAAAATGCACGCCTTTGGGGTTTTCGCGCATGAAGAGGTAGCTCTCGAAATCCGCGTCGTCACTGTCGGGCCCAAAGCGCTTCAGATGAGCCTCACCTTCGGCGTGAAGCTCGGTTTCCTCGGCCCAGACGCCGCAATATGGGCATTGCAGGGTTAACATTTAAGTCTCTCCAACGTTGGATAGCCAAACACAGAGATCATAGATCGCAGCACCGAACGCCCATTGAAGCGTCAACAGCACAGCTAAGATCAGCTCTCTTACATGAATTTTTTTCTCGTCATCTTGGTAGGCCAGTTCAGCACTACCAATATCGGCACCAGTCTCATTGTACTGCTGCTTCTCGTTTTCGCTAAGTTCTTCATACTCAGACGAACTCATTCGGTTTATGTCGTGGTAGGCAGAGCCGAAGAGGGCCTTCATGCTAGCGAGTTCTTCGGAAATCTTTTGTTGTTCCACGTATACATATGGAAGCAATGCAGCCAACCCCACAGCTCCGGCCGCCCCTAAAAGGTCTGATCGTCCAAGCGTTGCAGACGCGATGCAGGTGGCAATCCACCCCGCGATACCTATGAACCGAATTCTCCTAGCGGCCCGGCTCTCACGATGTAGCGATACATCAGCCATCAGTGCGCCACCCCAGCCGCAACACTTTCATCAATAAACCGGCCTTCAATAAACCGCTCCATACCAAACTCCGCGCTCAACGGACCCGGCTCGCCTTTGGCGATCAGCTCGGCCGTGGCCCAGCCGCCGCCCGGGATGGCTTTGAAGCCGCCGGTGCCCCAGCCCGCGTTGATGAAGCAGTTGCCCAGCGGGGTTTTGCCAATCACTGGCGAGCGGTCGCCGGTCACGTCCACGATGCCGCCCCACTGGCGCAGCATTTTCAGGCGTGACACCATCGGGAAGGTTTCACACAGCGCGCGAACGGTTTCCTCGATGTGGTGGAACGATCCGCGTTGGGTGTAGTTGTTGAACCCGTCGGTGCCCCCGCCAATCACCATCTCGCCTTTATCGGACTGAGACATATAGCCGTGCACGGTGTTGGCCATCACCACCACATCCATGCAGGGTTTGATCGGCTCACTGACAAGCGCTTGCAACGCCACACTTTCCATCGGCAGACGGAAACCCGCCATATTGGCGAGATCACCTGAATTGCCCGCCACAACAAGCCCAAGCTTGTCGCAATCAATCGGGCCTTTGGTGGTGTCGACGCCCGTCACCTTGCCGCCCTCTTGGCGCACACCGGTGACTTCGCATTTCTGGATGATGTCCATGCCCATATCAGAGCAGGCCCGCGCATAGCCCCAAGCCACAGCATCATGACGACCTGTACCGCCGCGCGCCTGCCAAAGACCACCCAGAACAGGATAGCGCGGCCCGTCGATGTTGATGATCGGCACCAGTTCCTTGACCCGCTCAGGCCCGATGAATTCGGTGGTCACGCCTTGCAAGGCGTTGGCGTGCGCTGTGCGTTGATAGCCGCGAATTTCGCTTTCGGTCTGCGCCAGCATGATCACGCCACGCGGGCTGAACATCACATTGTAGTTCAGATCCTGCGACATGGTCTCATAAAGCGAGCGCGCTTTTTCATAGAGCGCTGCCGAGCTGTCCTGCAGATAGTTGGAGCGGATGATCGTGGTATTGCGCCCCGTGTTGCCACCACCCAGCCAGCCTTTTTCGATGATCGCCACGTTGGTGATGCCGAAATTTTTGCCCAGATAGAACGCCGTGGCCAATCCATGCCCGCCTGCGCCGACGATGATCACGTCGTATTTCTTCTTGGGTTCGGGGGAGCGCCACGCGCGTTCCCAACCGGTGTGAAACCGGGCGGCTTCTCGGGCGATGGCAAAAGCTGAATAACGTCTCATGAGCAGTGATTCCGATACGGCGGGACTTTCGTCATTTTATGCCCTCTCAGCATCGGGGCGCACCCTGATTAAAGCGCCTATTTGCGATCCGGTTGCGACATGAGGTGACGGTTGCGTGATTTTCTCTTTTGCCTGCCGCCTGTCGGCATTAGATGTGAGGCTAACTTCTGGAGGTCCGATGCTTTTTTGGATAGTCGCAGCCGCTTTTGCCGTTGTTTGTTGTGCGTTGATCGCACTGGCCGTTCTGCGCCGCCCCGCGCATGAGGAACATCCGGCTGCCTATGACCTTCGCGTTTATCGCGATCAGCTCAAGGAGGTGGACAAAGATCTCGCACGTGGCGTGATCAATGAAGGCGACGCCGTGCGCATCCGCACCGAGGTCTCGCGCCGCATTTTGACCGCCGACGCCCAGCTTCAAGCTGAAAACGGCGAAGGCGGTTCCGACGGTCCGGCGCAGCGGGCTTTGGTGGCCGTGCTTGCGGGTGTCGTATTTGCGGGCAGTTTCGGGCTCTATTGGGCCATTGGCGAGGTTGGCGCGGCGGATCAACCGTTGCAGCTACGTTATGCCGACGCGCAATCCCGCATGGAAAGCCGCACCTCGCAGGCGGAGGTCGAAAGCAATTTACCGACGCCCGAGCCGATCAATCCGGATCCGGAATTTGCTGCCTTGATGGACAAGCTGCGCGCGGCCGTGAAAGAAAGCGCCGACGATCTGCGCGGCTATCAGTTGCTGGCGCGAAATGAGGCAAGCCTGAACAATCTGGTGGCGTCCCATCAGGCGCAGGCGCAAGTGATCCGCCTTAAAGGCAGCGACGCCAGCGCGTCGGACTACCTTGTTTATGCCAACACTTTGATTTCCGCGACCAACGGCTATGTCTCACCCGAGGCACAGGCCGCGCTGGAGGCGTCGCTGGCCCTGGAGCCGACCAGCCTTTTGGGGCGGTACTACTGGGGTTTGATGATGATGCAGAACGGCAGGCCCGATGCCACGTTCCGTATTTGGGATCAGGTTCTGGTGCAAAGCCCACCGGATGCGCCTTGGGTGGCGCCAATCCGGCAGCGCATCGTTGATTTGTCGTGGTTTGCCGGCGTTAAGGATTATCAACTGCCCCCCGCCGCCGGCCCACACGGCTCCGGCCTGTCCGGCCCAACAGCCGAAGACATGGAAGCGGCTGAGGACATGGAGGCAGGTGACCGGCAAGAAATGATCCGCAATATGGTTGCACAACTTGCAGAACGCCTTGCCACCGAAGGCGGCTCGCCCGAGGAATGGGCACGGCTGATTTCGGCTTATGGAGTGCTGGGCGACCGGGAGCGCGCCGCGCTGATCTGGGAAGAGGCGCAGGAGGTCTTCGGGTCAAATGCCGCCGCGCTGGAAACAGTGCGCGAAGGCGCGCGCAACGCGGGTGTGGCGCCGTGAACGTGATTTACGACAACTTTGAAGAGATGGCCGCAGCCCTGCCGCAAATGCAGGGATTGATGGGACTGGATCTGGGCACAAAAACCATTGGGGTTGCGGTGTCTGATGTGATGCAAACCGTGGCCACGCCAATCGAGACGGTGAAGCGCAAGAAATTCACACTGGATGCGCAACGGCTGGTGGAGATTATCAAAGACCGCCAAATCGGGGGTATCGTTCTTGGCCTGCCGCGTAACATGGACGGATCCGAAGGCCCACGCGCGCAATCGACCCGCGCCTTTGCCCGCAATCTGTTGCCTCTGGTGCCTTGCCCGATTGGGTTTTGGGACGAGAGATTGTCAACTGTTGCGGCAGAAAGGGCACTTCTTGAGGCAGATACGACACGAAAACGTCGCGCAGAGGTTATCGACCATGTGGCCGCCGGGTATATCCTGCAAGGAAGCCTCGACCGATTGAAGCACATCAGGAGCGCATCGTGAGCAAGGACATCGTCTGGAAACGCAACGAGGTGGAGAGCCCGTGCATCCAAGTTTGTGTGGTGCACCCTGAGGAGCGCATCTGCACCGGATGTCTGCGCTCGATTGATGAAATCACCCGGTGGTCCAAGATGGAGCCCGCTGAGCGCAGTGCCATAATGGTCGAGCTTCCAAGCCGGGCACCGCATTTGCGCAAACGCCGCGGCGGACGGAACGCGCGACTCAAGCGCTGACACTCAAAGTTATGAAAGTACGAAAAAACCGCGCCTAAAGAGGCGCGGTTTTTTCGTGTGTTCGTCGGGGTATCTTAGATGTCGACACGCGCAGAGAGACGCACGGCCTCTTGTGCCAGTGTCGCTGCGCGCAGCGCCACCGGGATGGGCGCCAGAAACACCAGCGCCCCCCAGTTGAGCTGTGCCAGATCAGCCAGCAAACTCATGGCACAATCGAGTCGGTGGCGATTTCAATCACCACGTCAGACGCCGCCAGAGACGGGTAGCCGCCCACAACCGATGCCAGCACCTCTCCGCCGTAGTTGATCATGGCAACACCTGGCGCTTCAGGATCTTCGGTCACTTCAATCGTGCCAATCACGCCGAAGGGCACAACCACCATGATCTGATCTTGGAACCGGTCAAAGTCTTCGATCACCGGTGAAACTTCGTCATCCTCAAACTCCAGCATAGACAAAACAAAATTGTCGCCGCCTTCGCCGCCTGTACCGGAATCTCCTGCACCGAGCCAAAGCATATCTTCCCCGTCGCCACCGACAAGCGTATCCCCTGACCCGTCGTCCTCTAGCGTGAGGCCGGCATCTGGCAGATTTGCTGGTGGAGGCGCAACGCTCAGACCAAACAGCACGTCTGAACCCGCTCCGCCATGCAGAACGTCAGCGCCAAGACCGCCATCCAGCGTGTCGTAACCCGCGCCGCCCATCAACGTGTCGTCGCCTTCGTCACCGTGCAGAGTGTCATCACCGCCCTCGCCCGCAAGCGAGTCATCGCCGATACCGCCGGACAGTTCGTCATTACCGCCGCCACCGTTCGCCGTGTCGTGGCCAAGGCCAGCCATCAGAGTGTCTTCGCCAATGCCACCTTCCAGCACGTCGTCGCCGTCATCGCCGTGCAACATGTCGTTGCCATCGCCGCCATCCAGCATGTCGTTATTAAGGCCACCGTGCAGAGTGTCATCACCAAGGCCGCCGTTAAGGACATCGTGGCCCTCACCGCCGCCGATCAGATCAGCGCCCGCGCCGCCGTCAACACTATCGTTGCCGTAACCGCCACCAATGATGTCGTCGCCGTCACCGGCAAAAATAGTGTCATCACCCAAGCCACCAAGAAGCGTGTTTTCACCTTCTTCATCGTCGATCAGATCATCACCAGATCCACCACGAACCAGGTCGTCGCCTTCACGACCGCTGATTGAATCATCGCCGTCGTCGCCGAGCATTAAGTCGTCGCCAAAGCCACCGATAATCCGGTCATCGCCGTCGCCGCCAACCAGCGAGTCATCGCCGTTGCGGCCTGCAATCCAGTCGTCACCGTCACCGCCGGCAACCAGATCATTGCCGCTGCCGCCTGTCAGGCTGTCTTCGCCAGCGCTACCCAAAATAAAATCGTTGCCGCCAAGGCCATTGATCGTGTCGTCACCATCATCACCACGAATGGCCTCGCCGTCTTCGGTTCCCGTAATTTCATCAGCGGTCAAAGAACCAAAAATATCAGTCGTAATAGGCGCGGGATCTACGGGATCCTCTTCGCCGCCATCGTCAACATCGCTAACGGACGATCCACCATCGCTTCCGCTTTCATCAATGGCCCAAACGACCAAACCTGCTCCAAGCAACAAACTTAAAGTTAATAGCATATTCAAATCCCCCCGGATTTTTCCCACCCGACACAAAGTTCACGATTAGTTAACACATTTTTGCCTCAATTACAGAAGTTTGTGTGGTTGTTTCCCAAGAAGAACCGATCCAGAGTAATTGGTTTTTCTGTTTCCAAATGGCAACTAAAAACGCCAGTTTTTCAATTCGTTTTTGGGTAATTCGATTGTCCCTCCAATAGGCCCCAAACAGCCAAAAAGATCACATTTGTGACCGGAGTCGCTTGTTTCGCTCGCCAAGCCCGGGGCGTTTTACAATCACGCAACATATTGGAAGCACAACTGCCGCGCGTGCGCGCCGGCTTGCTTGTGCGGAAACACCTATTTCGCGACAGGTTATGAGGGTCTTTTCCCGGCTTTTTCGTCGCCACATTCACGTCCGGACGCACACCATCCAACGGGGCGGCACCATTAAGGGCAGCCAAAAAAATGCGGGACAAAATGTGAAGCGAACTCACTCAACGGGACATCCTGCGATGCACTTGGCGGGACAAACGTGTCTACCAGCCCAAAGCTTTGCGCAGCATATTGAAGGCCACCAACGTCAGAAATACCGCGAACACCCGCTTGAGTGGCTTTGGGTCCATCGCATGGGCGATGCGCACGCCAATCGGAGCTGTGATTAACGTCATCGCAATGATGATGAAAAAGGCAACCAGATTGACCGCCCCAATGGTCAGTGGCGGGCGGTACGCAGGATCAATCGGCAGAAACAAAAAGCCGATCACCGATGGCACAGCGATGGTCACGCCAAAGCCTGCCGCCGTTGCAACCGCACGGTGGATCGGGATGTTGTAAAGGCTCATTAATGGTACGCCAAAGCTGCCGCCGCCGATGCCCATCAACACAGACAGAAATCCGACCAGCGGGCTCAGGACGGCCCGCAAGAGCCCCTTGGGCATAGCTTGTCCCAGCCGCCAATCCGCCCGCCCCAGCCCCATATAGGCGCCAATCACCAGCGCGAGACAGCCAAACACAAGTTGCAACGTGACCGACCGCAGATTTGACGCCACCAGAACGCCGACAATCGCACCGATTACGATACCTGGTGCCCAACTGCGCAGGATTTGCCAATCCACAGCGCCTTTTTTGTTGTGGCTCATGACGGACCGCACCGACGTCACAATAATTGTGGCCAAGGAGGTCGCCAAACAGATCTGCATCAATTGGGGCCCGTCATACCCAAGAGCCGTGAACGCATAGAAAAACGCGGGCACCAGAACGATGCCGCCGCCCACGCCCAAAAGGCCGGCCAGAACGCCGGCGAGCGCCCCGATCACCAGCAAAAGTAGCAACATTTGCAAAAGCAGCATGGGATCAGCGGTCATTAATAGGTCTCCGGATGGTCTGTTCTTAGGGTCTTCCCGCAGCTAAAGCGGAATTTCATCAATCCCGCAAGGCACAGTCCCACGCGCCACCGCTCCGTCACCAACTTTGCGCAGATCAGGCAGCGTCGCGTTGAACGAAGGCAAGTGCGGCCTCGACGGTCTCGGGGCCTGCGTCTGGCGACGGGGCGTTTTCGCTCAGATAGCGGCGCCACGCCCGCGCACCGGGACGACCGGCAAACAGACCCAACATGTGGCGAGTGACCTGATGCAGCTTGCCACCTGCGGCGAGGTGCGCTTCGATATACGGCAACATCTGGCGCACAACCTCAATCGGATCACTGTCGGTGCCAACGCCGTAGATGCGCCGGTCTGCCCCACACAGAATGTCAGCAGGGTTTTGGTAGGCCGCCCGCCCAATCATCACGCCGTCCATGCCCGCGGCCAGATGCGCCTCGGCCTCGTCGAGTGTGGCAATGCCACCGTTGATCGACAGATGCATGTCCGCAAAATCCCGCTTCATCTGATGCACCAGAGGATAATCAAGCGGCGGGATATCGCGATTTTCCTTGGGGCTCAGCCCTTGAAGCCATGCCTTGCGGGCGTGCACCGCCACGCGTGACACGCCAGCACGGCCCATCTGGTCCAGAAAATCTGGCAACACTTCTTTGGTGTCCTGATCATCCACTCCGATGCGGCATTTCACTGTCACTTCCACCGAAACGGCATCTTGCATGGCTTTGACGCAGTCGACGACCAGACTCGGCGATTTCATAAGTACCGCGCCAAATGTGCCTGATTGCACCCGATCAGATGGACAGCCAACGTTTAGGTTGATTTCGTCATAGCCGCGCGCTTCGCACAGCTTGGCGGCCTTTGCCAATTCATCGGGATCGGACCCGCCAAGTTGCAGTGCAACAGGGTGTTCTTCGTCGGAAAAATTCACCAGATGAACGGCCCCTCCCCGTACCAAAGCAGGCGCAGTCACCATTTCCGTATACAAAAGCGTTTCGCGCGAGAGCAGCCGGTGCAAAAATCGG
This sequence comes from Shimia sp. SK013, assembly GCF_001292625.1. Lineage (GTDB taxonomy): Bacteria > Pseudomonadota > Alphaproteobacteria > Rhodobacterales > Rhodobacteraceae > Shimia. The sequence continues at coordinate 27,517 of NZ_LAJH01000009.1, read as the reverse complement.
CAGTGGCGATCCGTCCAATCCATCATCGGTGCCACGGAAAGACGGGCGGCCTTCCGAACCTCGGAAAACCCTATGTTTTCTTGTGTGCTTACATCCTGCATCATCGGCATTTCCCCGGGTTGGCCGCTTTCAGCCCCGTATTCGCGATCGATGCTACGGAATGTAGCACCGGCGCAGGCGTGTAGCACTTTTTTTCAGGGGAGTTCCAGAGAAGAACTCTGGACCACGCAGCCATATTCGTGACCGCGCAGTTTCTGGCCATGCGACCCGAACAAATCCGTCTTGGAGTCCTCCAAAATCCGGTTCCGGAAAATTTCACCAAACCTGTTTCCGGACCGTGGCTCGCTGAAATTTTAGAGGAACTCGGCGCGCGTCTAATCGAAGGCTAAAGTTCGCGCGTTTTGCCGCGAGGACCCGCTTAAGTGCCCTCTGCGGCCAGTGTCACGTCGAATTCCACGTGCAGGAATGGCTCCGTCACTTTGCCGGACAATTCCAGGCCTTCCGGGAACGCATCCGCCGGCTTTTTGTGATAAGTCATCACAAGATCGTCGCGCACGCCAAACACCGTGTCTTGATCCAGATACGGGTCATCCTCCGGGAAAATCTCTGTGACCAAAGTGCGATACCCCGGTGCCTTGATGATGTAATGCAAATGCGACGGGCGCCAGGGGTGACGGCCGCAGGCACGCAGGATGTCACCCACAGGACCATCGGATGGCACGGTGTATTCAACCGGTTTGACGGTGGTGAAACGATACCTGCCATCATCACCCACGGTCATCAGACCGTGAAACGAGAACGTATCCTGCTCGTCATCCTGGCTGGCATACATCCCATTTGGCGCGGTTTGCCAGATGTCGAGCTCAGCCCCGGCAATCGGATTGCCCGCCTCGTCTTTGATGGTGCCTTCGGCCAGCAAAACCGGCCCGCCGTAGTGGCGTTTCATGTCGCCTCCGATGGCCAAAGGTGGCGCACCTGAGACGTGAAACGGCCCCAGCACGGATGAACTCGTCGCGGTGGGGCTGGAGTGCATCATGTCGACCAGGGACGACAGGCCGAGCACATCAGAGGCCAGCACAAATTCGTGGTGGTCTTCGGTCTCGATCGCCGCGCAGCCTTCGAGGAAGGCAATACCGGTCCGCCATTCTTCGTGGGTCAGGTTCGTTTCGCGGGCAAAGTCGTGCAAGTGGCGCACAAGAGCGCCCATGACTTCGCGCACCCGCGGATTGGTGTCTTCGGACAGGTAGCCCATGAAAACGTCGGTGATGTTGTCTTTGGTAACGGTGCGCATGAGGTGGCTCCTTAGATGAGAGCGAGGCTGAGAATGGGGAATGCGATCAGGATGAACAGGATGATCAGCATAACGAATGCAAACGGCAGAGCGCCCATGAAGACGTCTTTGAGCGATATCCTGTCATCGTTGATGGTTGATTTGATGACAAAACAGGAAATCCCAAGCGGCGGAGTAAGCAAGCCGATCTCGGCGCCGACCACTGTGATGATACCAAACCAGATGAGCGACATATCCAGTGCTTCGGCAAGCGGCAGGAACAACGGCACGACAATCAGGATGATCGACGCCGTGTCCAGCAGTGTGCCGAGAAACAACATCAGCAACACGTAAAGCAGCATGATGGTCCAGAACGACGATGTGTTGCCTGCCAAAAGATCCTGGAGCTGATTGGGCAGCCCCGCAAGGCCAAGCATCCGGCTATAGATAGACGCCGCAGTGATCAGGAACAGGATGGCCGCTGTGATGTGGCCGGTTTCCAGAAGCGCGTCCCAGAAAGCGCGGCGCGACATTGATTTACGCACAATGGCAATCAACAAGGCCACAAAGGCACCGGTTGCGCCGGCCTCAACTGCGGTCAGCCATCCGGTGTAGATGCCGCCCAAAACAATGATGATAAGACCCAATGTCGGCAGGGTTTTGGAGGCAATTTCGCGCCCCGACATCCACTCGGTGTCCGCAACGACGCGGCCGCCGACAAAACCGGGAGTAAAGCGGCCCATGAACCAGATGGCACCGACATAAGCGATGGCCAGCAAGATGCCGGGAATGACACCCGCAAGGAACATGTCCCCAACCGATTGTTCGGCCACAAAGGAATAGATGATCAGCATCGCCGACGGCGGAATGATCATGCCCAGAACCGATGAGCCCGCAACGACACCAACGGCGAAACGCGGATTATAATCCTGCGCCATCATCTGCGGCACCGACACTTTGGTGAACACAGACGCCGAAGCGATGGACGATCCGGTAACGGCAGCAAACACCGCGTTCGCCCCCACTGTGGCCATGCCGATACCGCCTTTGACCTTGCGAAACCGCATGGTCATGACTTCGTAGATATCTTTGCCCAATCCCGCCTTTGAGACTATGAGCCCCATAAAGGTAAAGAGAGGAATGGTGGCAAAGCTGTATTCCATCGCGCTGTCGCCCACCGCAATTTTCAGCAGGTTGAGGGCCAAGGTGAAGTTGTCGCGCATAATCCAGATGGACAGGAACGACACCACGCCCAAGGCCACCGGTATGTAGACGCCGGAGTAGATAAGAAAGACGATGGCAATGACCGAGATCAGGCCAATTTCGATCGGAGTCATTTGGACGCCTCATCATGTTCAGGGGCTCGGATCATCTCGGGGCGGTCTTGCGCGCTGATGACCTTGAATACGAAAATCAGGCAAGACAGCGCTGTGCCGCTCGCGATGACCAATTTGACTGGCCACCAAGGCAAGGTGAACAAGCCTGGTACGCCGAAATAATCCTGTGTGTGCCACATGTGCAGGAACTCGGGGAATGTCACGTATGCGATCAATCCCATAAAGATCGCAGAGACCGCGTTGATGATGCGGCGCATGCTTTTCGCAACGCCCGGGCGGCGGTTGTGTATGACACCCAGAAACCCGTCGGATCGCGTCAGCCGGTCCACCCGCACAACGTCGGGCAGCTGCAAAAACACAATCATCACAACGGAAAACTGCACGATCTCGTAGGTGCCGCGCAGAGGTGCGTCAAACAGACCTCGGGCGATCACATCGACGTTTAGAATGACCACCAACGCCAGCACGACAAGCGTGCCCATTGCGTTGGTGGCAATAGCAATTGAGTTGGCGATCCGGGACAGGCCAGAAGCGGCTGACTTTAGCATTTTTCGGGCCTTTCATAGGTCGCCAAACAGGTGTTTATTTCATGGTCCAGTCGCGAACGCCGGTGTAACCCGCATCCGAAAGTTTCCCAATGTAGGCCGAAAGCATTGCGGTGCCATCTTCGCCTTTGCCGTTCAGCGTTTCGGCCCATTCCTGTGCCACATTCGGCATCGCATTGGCCCATGCGGCACGATCTTCATCAGACAGTTCCACGATTGTGCCACCGGCAGCGACATAGGCGTCACGCGATGCGGCTGCGCGATCCATGGCAATACCCGCAACGTGGTCACGGTACTGGATGGCCACATCTTGCAGGACATCTTTAACGCCATCAGGCAGTTTGGCCCAATAATCGGCATTCACGGTCACAGTCTTGGAGTTCACAGCGCCAAGGTCTGCGCGCAGCATGTAAGGCGCCACTTCGGCAATTTTGAATGTTTTGGCGGCTTCAGGCCAAAGCATCGCGCAATCCACCAGACCGGTTTGCACCATGTTGTAAAAATCGGTCAAACCGCCACGTACACCAGCTGCATCTTTGATGCCTTCCAGGTAGCGCAGGTTCAGGCCCGCACCGGCGATCTTGCGACCTTCGAGATCAGAAACCGAGGAGACTTCCTCAGAGCAGAACACCTGATAGGTGTCCAGCACAACGCCGGTCGCCAGATAGACTTGGTTCTGGGCTGCAAATTCGTTCTGCATGGCCGGGAATTCACGGGCGATTTCGTCAACGGCCTTGGCCACCGCACGGGCGTCGAATGCGATAAACGGTGTTGAGCCGGAAATGCCCTGGCTGGGCAGTTTGGACGAGTGGAAGATCGTGGTGACAATACCGATGTCGCCAAGCCCCAGCTGGACGCCTTCAAGCACGCCTTTGGGTTTCACGATCGACCCGCCATAGTTTTCCTGCCAGTTCATCTTGTAGGCGCCGGTTTCGGCCAGTTGCCGATCCACCTCGGGGATGAAGAAATTCGAGAATTCCTTTACCCACAGCGCCCGATCCGGATAGCCGTCGATCACGACAGCTGACACGCTTTCTTGCGCGACGGCCGGTACAGCCATAACAGCAGCCACAGCGGCGCCGATCAGGTTGATTTTGGTGCGTTTCATCATTTTTCCTCCCAGAAAGTCGGACCTTTTGGCCCTTTTGATTACACTTCGCCGGTCTTGACCCAATTCACAGTCAGGTCCGTTCCGGCCGCTTCGAACAATTTAGCAATCGCACAGTACTTTGCCGTTTCCGCGCCCACCTCTGCCAGTTCCTCCAAACTGGCAGAGGTGGTGCAATTCACCGTGAGTGTGATTTCGGGAAACGGCAGGTCGATCTCTTCTTCCATCAACACGCCGCGGCGGTCGAATTTGCAGTCCGCATCAATTGTGACCGTGCCCAGATCGACGCCCAGACGTTTGGCGTTCTTGTGGCCAATGACATTGGTGCAGGCAATCAACGCTGTCAGCGCTGTTTCAGTCGGGGTCGCGCCCAGATTTGTGCCGCCACGTTCGGCAGGCTCATCAACTGTGACGTTCAGATCGCGGATCGGGATTTCCGTGCGCGCGGGTGTTGGACACTGGGCAGTGGTTTTGTAGGTCACTACGGTCTTCATTCGAATGGCCACGGTGGTCCCTCCTCAGGCGAACGTGCAAACTTGATCAAAGGCAAATCGCGGCAGTTTCTGAAACAGCGCTGTTTCGTCCGCATAGCCGATGTTGCACAGAAAATTGGATTTCAGCGTGGTGCCTGCGAAGAACTCTTCGTCGACGATCTTGTTGGAAAATCCCGACATCGCGCCAACGTCCAATCCCACAGCACGGGCGGCAATCATAAAGTATGCGCCTTGCAGCGTGGCGTTTCGATCTGCTGTGTCTTCGACGTAATCCGGTTTGCCATCAAACAGGTGGCGACGGTCTTCGTGCGGGAACAGGAACGGCAGTTCTTTCCAGAATTCCATGTCCTGCGCGATAATAGCAGTGACAGGCGCACCCATCATCTTGGCCACGTTTTGCGGCTTTAGCGACTTAGCGAGCCGCGCTTTACCTTCGGGTGTTTTTACAAACACAAACCGCGCCGGCAATGAGTTCATGCTGGTCGCACCGTTGATGGTGATGTCATAGATCTCTTCGAGAAGTCCATCCGGAATGGGTTTATCCGTCCAAGCATAATGCGAGCGTGCCTGCCGCAAAATCAGATCGATAGCATCGCCAGACAGCCGACCGATGCGACCCCGCAGGTCGCGATGCTCTTGCTGAGCTTGGGCGCGCAACGCGTCCAGTTTTGCACCTGTTGGGGCATTCATTCTGCAGCGGCCTTTTCTTCAGCGTCTTTTTCATCAATCACGGGGCTTGCACAAATGCCAATTCCCTCGATTTCAATCTCAACGGTCTCACCGGGTTTGAGCCAGCGTGGATTTGGCTTTTTCGCATGTCCAACGCCCGGAGGTGTTCCCAAAGCGATCAGATCACCGGGCTCAAGCGTGGTGTATTCCGAAATTGTCGCAATCACTTTGCGCGCATCCCAAATCATATTGGCGGTGTTTGAGCTTTGCAAAATTTCGGAGCCAACGCGACTCTCGATCTTGAGCCCTGCTGCGCCTTCAGGAACTTCATCGGGTGTCACTGTGAACGGGCCAATGGCGCCGGTGTCGTCAAAGTTCTTCCCCGGTGTCCATTGATGGGTTTTGCGCTGGTAGTTGCGCACAGACCCGTCGTTGAACACGGTATAGCCAAAGACGTGATCAAGCGCGTCAGCTTCGGAGATGTGACGACCACCTTTACCGACGATCAGCATCAGTTCGGCTTCATAATCGAGTTGTTCGGAACAAGACGGACGCACCATCGGCTTGCCTGCAGCCATGATCGAATTTTTGCCGCGCATGAACAGGGCGGGATATTCTGGAATATCGTAACCGCCCTCTTTGATGTGGTCGGTGTAGTTCAACCCCATGCAGATAATCGTGCCGGGCGCCGCGACGGGCAAAGCCGGCGTGATCGAATCAACGGCGACCTTGGGCGCGGCTGCGATTTTCTTTGAAAGTGAGTCGGCAAGGCCCGGCTGTGAGATCACACCCATCAGGTCCGCACCCACAGAACTGTCCAAAGCCGTTAAATTTACGGCGTTTTCGCCATCTACAGCAAAAACAGAAGTGCCTTCTGTCGTCTCGCCCACCAGGTATTTCATTGTCGTCATCCTCGTCTGTTCTCTTGATTTCTGACGACTATTTTGTCATAAGTCAAATAATATCGATATTTTTGGAGAAGCAAAATGGTTGCTTGGACAGACTACAAATCAGAAGCAAAGAGCCGTGGCGCTCTGGCATTGGAGCTGTTCGTTGCGCACAGCACTCCGGCGAAAGCCCCTCAAGATGTTAAGGCATCCCTTCCGGACCACCTTGCATATCAAGCTGATCTGGAGCGTGCAGGTCAGCTGGCTTTTGCAGGGCCGATGTCGGATGAAACCGGCGCGCATATGCAAGGCGTCGGCCTGATTGTCTATCGTGCCGATAGTTTGGAGGCTGCGCAGCAGCTGGCCGAAAATGATCCTATGCACAAAAGTGGCGCGCGCAGTTACGTGATGCGTCGTTGGCTGATAAACGAAGGCTCACTTAACCTGTCCGTTGGGCTTTCGACCGGCGGGTCCACTCTAAGTTAATGACCCTTGCGGGCAATAAGCGGTAATTCGGGGAAAATGCGATCATGAACGTAATGCCTGACAGTGACAGCAAAGAAACTTCGGCTACGCATGGGGCGTATTTAAAGCTTCGTGAGTTGATTCTCACGGGCGAATTGCCACCGGGAGACAAGCTTAAGATCGAGCAGTTGCGCAAGCTTTTGGACACCGGAGCAAGTCCGGTGCGAGAGGCGCTGAGCCTGCTGACATCTGACATGCTTGTGGAACGGATCGACCAGCGCGGCTTTCGTGCGGCGCCGGTCGGCAAAGCCAATTTCGAAGAAATCCTGATGTTGCGTTGCACGCTTGAAGAAACTGCCTTGCGCGCGTCAATCCGCAACGCGGATGCCGCATGGGAAGACAGAGTGGTTTTGCGCCATCACCACATGAATCGCGCGGGCCTGCGTAAAGCGCCGGATTTTGAAGACGCCCACAAGGCGTTTCACATGGCGCTTCTGGACAACGCGCATCTGCCAATGCTCGAACGCTATTGTTCGCAACTCTATGACCTCAACATCCGCTACCGCTATCTTGCTGCAGGGGGTCCAAGCTACAAGAAACGGGACATCGCTGCCGAGCATCAAAACATTCTGGATGCGGCGCTCAACCGCGATGCGGATGCCGCAACGGCCCACCTCATCGACCATTATCGCAGCACCGGTGAATACCTCAGCAGTCAAATGGACGGCTAACATGCAACGAAACTGGTTTTTAGGCGATCTTCTGTCGCAATTGTTCGACCGCCGCGGTCAGATGCACGGCAAAGACGACGCCCGTTCTATCACCGAACTCTGTGAGGCACTTTTGTCCGCCGAGGGCGAAGTGTCCGGATTTCAATTGGCGTCCACCGTTTTGGATCGCTACCGCGCCCTAAGAGATGATGAAAAAGTTTTATTTTTCAGATACCTGAATGATGAACTTGACATCGACGCCGGTCAAGTTTCCGACCTTGCAATCCAATACTCCAAGGATCGCGACATCGACGCTTTCAAAGCATTGAGCGTTGCTGCGGAACCGCGCCGACAGGAGTTGCTGCGACGCCTGAACCAACCCACAGGAGCCACTCAAGACCTTGTTGCGATGCGCGTGGATCTCTTGCGCATTCTAAAAACGCACCCTGACCTGCGGCGCACGGACCTTGATTTTGTGCATTTGCTGCGCAGTTGGTTTAACCGCGGCTTTCTTGTGCTCAAACAAATCAGCTGGGACACGCCCGCGCGTATTCTGGACAAAGTCGTGGCCTATGAGGCGGTCCACCAAATCAGCGACTTAGAAGATCTGCGTCGCAGGCTTTATCCACCAGACCGCAGATGTTTTGCCTTCTTTCATCCCTCAATGCCGGATGAGCCGCTCATTTTTGTCGAAGTTGCCCTCACCGAAACCGTCCCCGGCTCAATCGACGAGCTGTTGTCCGAACAGCGCGACCCGCTTGAAGCAGATCAGGCAGAGGTGGCCGTATTTTATTCGATTTCGAACTGTCAAAAGGGGTTGGCCGGGATCAGTTTTGGCAATCTCCTGATCAAACAGGTGGTCAGCGAACTGGCCTTGGACCTCCCGGGTATCCAGACGTTTGTCACCTTGTCGCCCATCCCCGGTTTCAACCGTTGGCTGGAAACCCAACAGAACGATGAGACACACGGGCCTATTGCCGTGGCAATTCTTGCAGGGACAGCGCCGCAGGATGACCAGCGCGCGATGGCGGCCCGGTATCTGTTGACCGCCAAGCGCAAAGACGGGGTGCCCATCGATCCCGTTGCCCGCTTTCATCTCGGAAACGGCGCCGAAGTGCACGACATCCACGCGGGCGCCGACACCTCAGCCAACGGCATGGCCCAATCTAGCGGCGCGATGGTCAACTACCTGTACAACTTGAAATTCACTGAACAAAACCACGAAGAGTTCGCAACCCACGCCACCATTGCCGCATCCCGTTCCGTGCAATCATTGGCCACTGCTGCGTTCGTCACAAAATCCAAGGAAACAACCGCATGACCAACACCCTTTTTGATGCATTGTTCGCACCACATGTTGGAAACTCCGCGACGTTTCTTCACTGCGATGACGGCGCAACACTAACCTATGACGCGTTTCTCAAACGTGCCGCCCAATTGGCCCACACCCTGACCGATGCTGGTGTTCACCCCGGTGACCGCATCCTTGTTCAGGCGCCAAAACTCAGCGACACAATCGCGCTTTATGCAGCTTCGGTTCAGGCCGGCGCGGTCTACCTGCCGCTGAATACGGCTTATACTCAGGCCGAATTGGACTACTTCATCCAAGACGCGGATCCGCGTTTGATCGTGTGTGACAGCAAAGACGAAGCGACCGTAAAGGCACTGGCACAGCCTCGCGGAACGGCCGTTCTGACTTTGGGGGGATCTGACGGCAGCCTGAGCCGGACAGCAGACGGCAAGCCAACCAGTTTTACCCCGGTTGATCGCGCACCAGATGACCTAGCGGCCTTGCTCTATACGTCGGGCACAACCGGCCGCTCCAAAGGCGCGATGCTCAGCCACAAGAACCTTCTGTCCAATGCCGTTTCGCTGACGGAATTGTGGGAAATCACCTGCAACGACAGGCTTGTTCACGCGCTGCCGATTTTCCACACCCACGGATTGTTCGTTGCGATGAACACATCACTGCTGGCGGGGGCAGAGGTGCGGCTTTGCGCAGCCTTTGATATTGACGTCATCCTGAACGAAGTCCCCCGCTCCACGCTTTTGATGGGCGTACCGACGTTTTACACCCGCCTTTTGGCGGATGCGCGGTTCACGAAAGACTGCGTTCAGAACATGCGCCTTTTTGTGTCCGGTTCTGCGCCCCTGTTGGCCGAAACCCATCGTGATTTTGAAGATCGCACGGGCCACCGCATCCTTGAGCGGTACGGCATGACCGAGACCAACATGATAACCTCCAATCCTCTGAATGGCGCGCGCCTTGCGGGCACCGTCGGCTATCCGTTGGCTGGCACAGAGGTGAAAATTACCAATCCCGACACTGGCGCGACCCAGCCGTTTGGAGAGATCGGCATGATCGAGGTGCGCGGGGATAATGTGTTCCAAGGCTATTGGAACATGCCAGAAAAGACCGCCGAGGAACTGCGGGCAACCGGATTTTTCCTGACTGGTGATCTGGGAATTCAATCCGAAGATGGGCGCGTGTCGATCGTTGGGCGCTCCAAAGACCTGATCATTTCGGGCGGCTACAACATCTACCCCAAAGAGATCGAGGATGTTCTCAACGACATGCCGGATGTGAACGAAAGCGCGGTTTTCGGCATCCCGAACCCGGATTTTGGCGAAAGCGTCATTGCGGCGATAGTTCCCGAGCAAGGAGCAACGCTGTCCATCGAGGCCATGAAAGACCGCGTGCAAACACAGCTGGCACGGTTCAAGCACCCGCGCGAATATCTGTTGCTAGAGACTTTGCCCCGAAACACGATGGGCAAAGTGCAAAAGAATGTCTTGAGGGACACATACGGATCTTAGACGGCACGTTAGGCGACGTTGCGGCCCATTTGATTGGGCCGTCTTCTAAACCTTTAACAAAGACCGCGCTGCGGCGTCTGGCTTCAATCTGCGTTCATACCACAGCAGGGCCACGCCTATGCGCGGTTCCTCAGGAAATTCATGGTGATTTTTCAGCTAACGTCGAGACATTCATAGACACAGGAATTTTAGTGGATAATCCCGCTGCTTAAGGGCACGCTTTCCATAGGTTTTGTTTTGGAGTGTTTCTATGGCCGATTTCAACCGAAGATCTTTTCTTAGAACGGGCCTTTTGGGGGCCACATTTCTCAGTTCTTCAACAGCCATGGCCTTGGCCAATGCCATCCTCGTTGTCTGATGTTGGAAAACAACTCACGACCGAGGATCTGACCACGGTTTTCATCGGACAAAACATCGTCACCCTTGATCCTGACCTGCCAACAGCACAGGCAGTCGCGGTCGCGGATGGCCGCATCCTGGCGGTGGGTTCGGTGGACGATGTCAAAGCCGGCTTGGGGGATCGCGCATACCGCACCGACACGACTTTCGACACAAAAACCATCGTGCCTGGTTTTATTTCCCAGCATGCGCACCCCCTTTTGGCCGCACTCTCCATGTCGTCCGAAATCTTGTCGATTGAGGACTGGGAGCTACCTTCTGGAACCGTGCCGGCTTTGAAAGACAAAGATGACTTCATGACGCGCCTCGCCTTGGCAGAGGCAAATCTTGAAAGCCCTGAGGAGGTTCTTTTCAGCTGGGGCTATCATTTCGCATTCTACGGGCGGCTCAGCCGCAGTGATCTGGATAAGATCAGCACCACTAGACCAATTGTCGTCTGGATGCGCTCATGCCATGAATTTGTCCTCAATTCCGCAGCTTTGGCGCGGGGACAGGTATCGCAGGGCTTGGTTGATGGTTGGAACGTGACTGCGCAGGAACAATCAAATCTCGAAGATGGTCACTTTTGGGAACAAGGCATGTTCGCGGTCTTGGACAATATCGCCGAAATGGTCGCAAATCCCGAGAAAATCCAGGCTGGCCTCTATGTCATGCGCGACTACATGCATTCCAAGGGGATAACCTTTGGCAATGAGCCGGGCGGGATTCTGTCAAAGCCGGTGCAGGACATGATCAACTCCGTCATGTCTGATCCCTCGATGCCGTTTCGCTGGTCTTTTATGCCGGACGGAAAGTCATTGGTGCAGCTTTATGACGATGACGCGCAAGTCATCGCGGAAACACAGGCCCTTACCAGTTGGTTTGAAGGTATGACCGAATTTCATTCAGGAACGGTCAAACTGTTTGCGGATGGTGCGATCTATTCGTTGGCCATGCAGGTGCGGGATCCGTTTATTGGCGACTACCATGGCGAATGGATGATGGACAAAGAGTTGTTTGAACGGGCTTTCCGCATCTATTGGGACGCAGGATATCAGATTCATGTTCATGTGAACGGCGATGCCGGTCTGGACCGCGTCTTGGGGGCCCTCGAAGCCAATCTGGATCGCAACCCACGTGTGGATCATCGCACCACGCTCATTCATTTTGCGGTCAGTGCGCCCGACCAAATCGCGCGGATCAAGCGCCTTGGCGCCATTGTCAGTGCGAACCCCTACTATGTGACGGCTCTTGCGGATCAATACAGCAAAACGGGGCTTGGATCCGAGCGTGCCGACCAAATGGTCCGACTTGGCGATGTTGAACGTGCCGGAATTTCTTATTCGATGCACTCTGACATGCCGATGGCACCGGGCGATCCATTGTTTTTGATGTGGTGCGCAGTCAATCGGATCACAACGTCGGGCCGTATCGCGGGTGAAAATCAGCGTGTTTCCCGCGATGGAGCCCTGCGCGGCGTCACTCTTGAAGCGGCCTACTCGCTGGGGCTTGAGGCTGATAGGGGCAGCATCGAAGTTGGAAAGCTCGCGAACTTCACGATCCTTGAGGACAACCCGCTGACGGTTGATGCGGTGACGATCAAAGATATCGGTGTCTGGGGCACCCTGATGGAGGGCGAAGCACTTGCCGTTGGTGAAGGCGGGACAACAAAAGCTTCGTTGATCCCGGCGCAAACCGAGCCCGAAAGGCAAGGGATCGCAAAAGCTGCGATTGAACATGCCGTTCGGGCGATACACGCGCACACCTAAAGGCAAATTTCCGAAACACGCGCTCGGGTCATAGGTTGCCCCTCTGAACCAGAAAGGGCTGTTGGTCCGCAGGATGTGCTAGGCCGCCTGCCCCGCGCGCGCAAAACCACCGGCACGCGCCATTGAACTTCCGATGTGAGTTGGAAATACTCCTCCGCATGCGGCTTGCCATGACACATGGCGCCGCCAACACCCGAGGAGATTCAAATGCGCATTCTTTTTACTGGCGGTTCAGGCAAGGCTGGACGACACGTCTGCCGGTATTTGCGCGACGCGGGCCACCGAGTGGTCAATGTCGATCTCACCCCCTTGAAGGAACCCGGCATCGACGACCTGATCGCAGACATCACCGACAGCGGGTCAATGTTCAACGTCATGACCAGCTATGCCAACTTTGACGAGTTGGAGCCGGGCACCGGAGTGCCTGCGTTTGACGCTGTGGTGCACTTTGCGGCTGTGCCGCGTATTTTGATCGCGCCCGATCACGAGACCTTTCGCGTCAACACCATCGGCACCTACAACGTGATCGAGGCGGCTGTGAAACTCGGCATCAGGAAAGTGATCTTTGCGTCCTCAGAAACCACCTATGGCGTTTGTTTTGCTGACGGTATCGTCAATCCGGACTATTTGCCGGTGGATGAGGCGCATGACACCAATCCCATGGACAGCTATGGCCTTTCCAAGGTGGTCAACGAGAAAACCGGCCGCGCGTTCCAGCGCCGGTCTGGCGCGGACATTTACGGGCTGCGGATCGGCAATGTGATCGAACCCCACGAGTATGACAACTTTCCGGCCTATTTCGCCGACCCGGCAGTCAGACGCCGTAATATTTTCTGCTACATCGATGCCCGTGATCTTGGTCAGATCGTCGATCTGTGCCTGAAAACTGACAATCTCGGCTTTCAGATATTCAATGCCGGTAACGACACCAACTCGGTCGATCTGCCAGCCCACGACATCGCAGAACGCTTCTTTCCGGGTGTGCCGGTTGCGCAGGACATGGGCAAAACAGAAGCGCTGTATTCCAATCGCAAAATTCGGGACGTTCTTGGGTTTCGCGAGCAACATTCGTGGCACAAATATGTGAGTGAATAAATCGGCCAACTGAATGGAGCCGAAGCGGATCCCGGCTCGGCACAACAGGTTGGCGCAGAAAAACGATGCGCCAACTGGCGAATCCTTTTTAAGAGTTTCAGCCAAAACGGTGACAAGCCGACCCAAATACACGTCTAAGGGCACAACCTTCGGCGCCTCCCTCTGTCAGGGGAAATCGCCCGATGCGTCACTTCCTTAACATTTTCGGAAAATCTCGCAACTTTCCCAGCGTGACCGCATCGCGTGGGTTCGCTTTTAGTATTTAACATCAAGGCATTAAAATTCACACCAATTTAGATAAATCAAGGTCGGATTTGCCGGCAATTTCAGAGGTGTTCTCAACAATATCGGCTTTGGAATTCATTAACAATTGCTCACTACTCAAGACTAAGGGACCGCCGGCAGTAGAGTGTTTTTTACATTCCCGGCACACAGGTAGAGCCAAGAACTGAAGCTCCTGACGCAGAAAGCGGCGCGCAAAACAAACGATGCACCTTGGGTCATTTCTGGCCGGTATCGATTGGAAGCACCCGCCAACACGCCGCCCCAAGGACTGCTTCAGGATTTTCACCTATGACGACCACAGTCACCCTCGACACCTCCACTGCACCCATTGAAGTGCAGGAGGACATGTTTGGTACAAACATATTGGCCGACACCAACGAAACCGGCGGCACGCCTCATGACGAGTTCATCGAGGCTGCCGATATGCTGGGGGCAAGCCATCTGCGCTATCCCGGTGGGCGCGCGGAAGGCGAAGACATCACCCAGCTCGACACCACCGCCCAAGGGTTTGACCAATTGGACGGTGATCTGCGCGCCTTCTTGGATTGGGCGAAAGATACAGGAACCAGCGCGACATTGGTGGTCGCAGCCCTTAACGACACCCATGCAAACCCAGCCGAGTTAGAAGCCTGGGCCGAGCTGGTTTTGACCTACATGGGCGAAGATGCAGATCTGATCAAAGCGTATGAAGTCGGAAATGAATTCTGGCAGACCATCGATGAATCCACCTACGGTTCCAACGCCAGTATCATCACCGAGGCCCTAAGCGGTGTCACCGTCGACGGCGTGCGCCCGGACATTTATATACAGACCGCCAACGTGACCGGCGGACAGTCCAACTACAAAGGCACAAGCGGCGGATCAATCTCAGATGAAGATGCGTTGGCAGCCATGCAACATTGGGATGCCAGCTTCCGCCCGTCGGACTGGGAAGACGGCCAAAGCGCAGAAGACTACTACAATAGCCTGAACGATTATGAACAACGCATCATCAAGGGCAACCTTGAGCTGATGCAACAACTTGATGCTGATGGCGATCTCTCCAACGGTTTTCAGTTTGACAGCACAAACGGTTTTGACGGCATTGTCGCCCACTACTACATGAACGACTGGACCGATGGCTTCGATCTGTCAGAAGACGCAACCCGCATGGAAGTTCGCAATCTCGATCTGCGATTTTCCGTTTGGGAAGGCATAATCCCAAATGACATTGAGCTGCGTGTTACGGAATGGAACGTGGACACCGACAACTACAGTTCACAAGGTTTGCGGGCTGCGGGCACCCTGATCGAGCAGTTTTCCAATATGCTTGAACTCGGCGTTGACGGCGCCGAACTCTGGACTGTGCGACACAACACCAACACCTCGGTCGCCGGCGCGCCAGGGGGCGCGAACGAGGTCGAACTCACCCCCGCAGGTATGGTTCTGGAGCATTTGTCCAACCTTTATCAAAATGCACAAGGCGATCTGTGTCTTTATTCGGTGGGTGGCTTTGACGCGACCGAGATGGAAATCAACGTTTACGGCGACAATTACAGCCGTGTCGTATACGTCATGTCGCGCAGCGACGAATTCGGCGAAGAGTTTTCGCTCGACCTGTCTGGTGTAGCGGGCGGATCGACACATTGGAGCGCTGTGACCTTTGGGATTGATCCGACATCATCCGACGGGCTGAGCGAGCAGCGGGTTTATGACGAAGATGGCATTCTGGTCTCCCGCAACCCGAAACGAGAAGTCACCGAAGCAGAGCGTGACGCGCTGATCGCAAAACTCGGCGACGCCTACAGCAACGGCATGATTAAACTCGTCAATGGTGCGTGGATGACGTATTTGCCGGATGCAGACGACATCCTTGTTCGGCCGGGTGTGACCAATCCAACCGCGCTGGAAGACTTCTATTTCCCGACCGAAAGCGACGTCGTCGGGCTGGACACATTCTTTGACATGTCCGATTTGGGTCAATCGGTGACAGATATTTCTTTTGATCTCGATCCCTACGAAGTGATCGCGATTACGTTTGACGTCGCCTTTGAACAAAGCGGTGGCGACACATCGGATTACATCGCTGGCGGCGACGGTCGCGATATCATTCGTGGCAACGGTGGCGCGGACACCATCCGTTCCCGAGAGGGCGACGACACGCTGCACGGCCATGCCGGCGACGACAATCTTGTGGGCGGCTTAGGCAACGACGAATTGAACGGAGGCGGCGGTCGCGACCGTCTGGAAGGTGAAGGCGGAGAAGACGTGCTGCTTGGCCACAATGGACGTGACACGCTCTACGGCGGGAATGGAGGCGACACGCTCTATGGCGGGAATGGAGCCGACTCGCTCGATGGGGGCAGCGGCAACGATTCCCTTTATGGCGACTTGGGCGCTGACCATATCTCAGGCGGAACTGGGTCGGATCGGCTCTCAGGCGGAAACAACCGTGACAGCCTTTATGGCGGCCACGGCCATGACACCCTTTTTGGGGGCAACGGCAACGACCGATTGTATGGCGACGCGGGAGATGACGCGCTCATAGGCAACACCGGTTCCGACCGGCTCTCAGGCGGCAATGGCAGCGACATTCTTGACGGGGGCGATGGCGATGACATGCTCTTTGGGGGCAACGGATTTGACCTTTTGGAAGGGGGCGTCGGTGACGACGTGCTGGCCGGTCAGGTTGGAAACGACACGCTCACCGGCGGCGTCGGGGCGGATATATTTGAATTCAGAACCGGTGATGGCTTGGATGTGATCACAGATTTCAATGGCGGCGAAGGCGATCAGATCAGCTTTCGGGACATCACGGACATTGCCGATTTCGACGATCTGATAAGCAATCACCTGATCCAATCCGGCAACAACACCGTCATCTGGATAGACGACAACCACAATATAACCTTGGTAAACACAGACCTCGCCGATTTGACTGCTGAACACTTCTTGTTCTGATGGCGTCTAAACAAGACAGAGTATTGGCACCTGAATGAAAGTTGTGCCTTCTTTTGCATTACTGCTTCTTGTCTACAATTTTAGAGATCGCGCAACCCGTTGTCAGTACGCCAATTTTCCGTTTCGAATTGCGCGCCGGCTGACTTGCCAGGCAATTTAAAAAAATATTTGGAAAAATCGTTTTCACTACGTATAGTCCGCTCAAATCATAAGGGCAAAAATGCCCAGTCTGAGAACAAGAGCGGTGAATATTATGAATAGTTATGGGTATGCCGTCCGCGGTGCGGACGAAGGTGTGGTACGTGGACAGACTGCGGTCGCCGAGCACGGGATCATTCCGGTGTCACAAGCGTCAGATGTGTCTTTGAACCTTTCGCCGTTGGATGTGACGGCTTACACGCGTCAAGGTGGCGATCTTGTGATCACACTTGCATCCGGAGATACAATCACTCTTCAGGGCTATTTTGCCGGCGATCTGGCAGATGAGCGCGACCTGTTTCTCAGCAAAGACGGCCAGTTTCACAAAGTCGAACTTGGCGACCCAGTCGGCGACCAGTATTTCGCGCAATACGACAGTCTTTCGATGGACGACAAGTGGTCGGAACACGACGACTTGGCCTTTCTCGACCTAGAACGCATCGAACCGGTTGTGGCCCCGCTTGCGGCTGCGGTTCCGGGTATTGGAACCTTGCTTGGTTTGGGGGGCGCAGCGGCTGTGACCGGCGTGGTTGGAGACGACGGCGGCGGTGGTGGTGGTGGCGGTCCGATCATCCCCACGGTCAATGATCCGGATGTCGGCCGCGACGTTGGCGGCACTGGCCCTGACACCGTGATCATTACAGGCACAGGTGAGCCCGGGTCCGATGTTGCCGTGTCCGTTGGCGACACCACCGAAACCGTTATCATTGACGACACTGGCACCTGGGAAGTTGTCCTCGAACCAGGTGAGCTGCCTGCTGATGGGGTTTATGACACCGTTGTGACCGTAACAGCACCAGACGGCACCATTTACGATCTGGACGGCCCGACCGTCGACATCGACACCACCGCGCCCGATGCTCTGGTCACCGATGGCACGCAGTCGACGGGCGACCTCGTCAACGAAGCAGACCACGCCACAGGCCATGTTATCACCGGTACCGGCGAAGCGGGCGCGACCATTGCCGTCGAAATCGATGGCACCACCCACACCACCACCGTGTTGGACGACGGCAGCTGGTCGGTGACTTTTGCCACTGGCGAAATCGCCACCGGCGAATACGAAACCGCCGTGACCATCACCTCGACCGACGAACGCGGCAACGCCACCACGGTGACCGATGTTCTGGTGGTCGACACCATCGCCCCCGGCGCCACGCTTGGCACCGTCGAAGGCGACGATGTGATCAACGCGGGCGAAGCCAGCGACGGCGTTGTGCTCACCGGCACAGGTGAGGCCGGCAGCACGCTGACCGTAGACTTCCAAGGCACAACGCAAACCGTCACGGTTGACGACAGCGGCGCATGGTCCTTGTCTTATGGTGCCGCTGACATCGTGGCGGGCACCTATGACAGCGAAGTGACCATCACCGCAACCGATCTGGCTGGCAACAGATCCAGCGAGACTTTCACTGTGCATGTGGACACCGAAGGTGCCGCCGCGATCAGCACGCCGATTGCGGGCGATGGCACCGCCAACGCCGCAGAGCTTGGCGCGGGCCTGACCTTGTCGGGCACAGCCGAGGCCGGCTCGCAGGTTGCAGTGACCGTCGAAGGCGTCACCCACAACGTGACGGCGGACGGATCAGGCAACTGGACGGCAACTTGGACGTCCGGTGAAATCCCAAGTGGATCTTACGAAACCTCGGTGACCGTTGTGGCCACTGATGCCAACGGCAACAGCACCACCGTCAGCGAAACTTTCCACGTTGATACCGAAGTCAACGCAGGGCTGGATGCGGGACAGATGGGTGGCGACAACACCGCCAACGCAGCCGAAGTTGCTTCGGGCATCACTCTGACCGGCGTCGCAGACGCAGGCGCGCAGGTTCTCGTAACGCTAGAAGGCGTCACCCGCACCGTAATGGCTGACAGCTCCGGCAACTGGACCGCGTCCTGGACGCCTGCGGAAATCCCGTCTGGTACCTACGACAGCACCGTGACCGTTGTCGCAACCGATCCCGCTGGCAACAGCACATCGACCAACGGCACCGTGCACGTCGACACCGAGATATCGGTTGGCTACGACAGCGATCAGGCTGGCGGCGATGATATCGCCAATGCTGCTGATGTGGCGGGTGGTGTGATGCTGACCGGCACGGCCGATCCCGGCACTTTGGTGCAGGTTACACTTGCGGGCACCACCCGCACAGTGACCGCTGCCGCCAATGGCACATGGTCCGCGGCGTTCGGCGCTGGCGACATTCCTCAGGGCGAATATGACGCCGCCGTCACTGTGACCGGCTCTGATGCGGCGGGCAACGTGGCGACCACCACGGGAACGCTGCGCGTCGACACCTCGACCGCAGTGACCGTGGATGTGAACGCCGAGCTTTTCACCAGCCCTGTGAACGCGGCGCAGATGAACGGCGGTCTGGTCATGGAAGGCTCAGCCGAGCCCGGCGCCACGGTTTCCGTAACTGTGGACGGCGTTGTGCGCTCCGCGATCGCGGATGGCTCTGGCAACTGGTTTGTCACCTACGAAGCGGGCAGCCTGCCCGAAGGCACCTATACCGCCAACGCGACACTGTCGGTAACTGACCTTGCGGGCAACACCGCAACCACCACTGCCAGCTTTGACATCGACACCGAAGTCACCACGCCAATTGTGCAATCGGTGACCTTCTCCGACGACGATGTCAGCTCTGTTTCGCTGACCACAGAAGATCAGACTTACGAGGTTCACGCACTACATCAGAACGGCAGCACCTCGGAACTGGCCACAACAGAAGTGCCTCTGGGCGGCGATGAAAGCCTCTTCGTGCTCAATCCATCCGCGTCGGACGGCACCCACCTTGTGGTGTCCTCCACCGATGATGCCGGCAACCAGTCCGACACGCTTTTGGTATTGGACGACAACGTCACAAACGCCAGCACGCTGGATCACGCCTCTCTTGGCGGCTTCAATATCGAGGGCATCGAACTCGACTATGCGTCCGATGCGACCCTGACCCTGAACGAAGCCCAAATTCGCGAATTGTCAGACACGTCCGACACGCTCACGATACACGGCGGCATAGACGATCAGGTGACAGTGGCAGGCGCCCAGAACACAGGCCAAACCGTTGATATCGAGGGCGAAACCTATGATGTCTACACTGTGGGTGACGATGGTGTGACGCTGGTTATCGATCAAGACATCAACGTGATCGTCTGATCCTCAGGACCGGGACCGCGCCACGCACATCCACAGGACTTGGACACTGACAATGCCCCGACACCCGCTCAAAATTGGTCTCATGCCCCTTCTGGGGCTGAGCCTGCTTGGCGGGTGTATGCAATCGCTTCCAAAGATGGAAAAGCCGGCCTTTCTGAAAAACCTGTCCAAAACCGAAGCTGGCGCAGACACCGAAGTTTCCAAAGCGACCAACGCGTTTTCACAACCCGAAACCAAGGCGCAGTCCGACATTCTGGACACACTGGTGGCCCGCCGCTCGGTTCTGCCCAGCGACAGCAATCTGGCACATGTGTCCAAAGTCGCGCTGACGTCGTCCAACCGCGCAGCGGAGGCACAGCTCAAGACCGCCAAACTGCGCGCCGAAGCTGAGGACAAGAACTGGCTGCCGACGTTGGGCCCGACTGTCTCGCTGACATCGCTGGGTGATGTGGTGGCGGGGTTGGTGCTGGATCAGGTGATATTTGACCACGGTCGCAAAAAAGCCGAGCGGGCCTATGCGGCAGCAGACGTCGAAGTGGCGGCCGTAACCTTGTCGCAAGACATGAACGACCGCAGCTACACGGCGATGGCGTTGTATATCAAAGCCTTGCGTGGGCAAGAAAAAGCAGCTGTCGGCAACCGCGCGCTCAAGCAGATGAACCACTTTGGCGACATCGTCGAAGGGCGTGTTTCAGGCGGTGTGTCCAACAAAGGTGATTTGCGCATGGTGCGCACAAAGATCAGCACCCTGCGCACTATGCGCGATACTGCTTCTGAGAGCGTCGAGACCGCTTTATCGGAACTGACCGCCATGACCGGCACGCGTTTTGACCTCGCGCCGGTATCCGGCGTCGACGTCAATGACTCTGTCGAGGCCCTTGAGGTCATCAAGTCCAGCGCCGAAGCCAAACGCGCCGTCGCGCAGGCCACTGTGGAGCGTGCAGGTCAGCTGCCGGGTCTGTCCGCTTCAGGCACAGCCTCAACAGGTGGCAACTCTGCCTCATTGGATATCAGCACCGAAACCGGCCTGGGGTTCGGCACCGGAAAACGCATTCAAGCGATTGAATCCACAAAAGAAACCGCCAAGCGCCAAGTCGCTGAAGCCCGCGAAGACGCCGCCCGTTCCGAAAGCCGCCTGCGTCGTGAAATAGACAGCCTCGCGCGTCAGGAAACCGAGGCCGTCGCGCTGTCCAAGGACGGGCGCGAAACTTTCAAGCTGTTTCAAGCCCAGTTCCGCGCCGGACAGCGGTCGGTGCTGGAAGTTGTGGACGTCTATGAACAATCCACGTTCCGCGCGCTGGATGGCATAGACGCGAAATTCGACAAAATCCTCGCGCAACTCAAACTGGCCCGGGACATGGGGCTTTTGGCGGACGGAGACACAATTTGACCAAGGCCAAAGCCCCGGTTGTGCTCTCCATTGCGGCTGTGAAACCCGGCGCAGCGGCCAATGCGCCTCAATCGATCCCCACCAGCCCTAAACCAGCTGACCAAACCCACGCGCGCCCTGCCCCACGGCCCGCGCCGGCACCACAGTCTGACACAGCCAAGCCTGCAGACGCCCTTCACGATCTGGTGGAGGCCACGGCCACCCGCATTGAACACCGCGCCGGTCTTGTCGCCACACTGGCCGCACTCAATGGCGTGGACATTCCGGTGTCAGACGTCGCCGAGTTCATGTGGACAACCGCCCCCGGCGACGTGACCATCGGCGCATTGGCCAAAGCCTTGGGCCACACCGGCGTCGACCCCAAAATTCACAACCGCCTCGCCATCAGCCCCAAAAGCTGGCCCGCGATCGCGATGATGACCAACGGTCAGTCCGTGCTCGTTCTGTCTCAAGAAGACGACACGCTGACAGTGTTTGACGCGACCTGTGTCGACAACCGCGCCGAGGTGCCAGTGGCTGACTTCGCACCATTCTTTGCGGGCTCTGCCTTGGCCGCCAAGGTCTCTCTGCGCCAATTGGCGGACCGGCACGTGCCGCAACTGACCACCGGACACTGGTTTTGGGGGGAGTTCTCCAAGTACCGCCGCCATGTCGGCGAAATCATGTTGGGCTCGCTTGTGGCCAACCTGCTCGCAGTCGCTGTCGCGCTGTTTTCGCTGCAAGTCTATGACCGCGTGATCCCCCATCAATCTGAGGCCACGCTTTGGGTGTTGGCGATGGGCGTTGTTGCGGCAATCCTGCTTGAAGGCGCCCTGAAACTGGCCCGCGCGCGCATGAGCGATGCCGCTGGCCGCCGGATGGAGCTTTCGATCCAGCACCGGCTGATGAAGCGTCTGCTCGGCATGCGCTCGGACCGTCGGCCTCTGCCCCCATCCGGCCTGTTTGCCGCCATGCGCGACTTTGGCGCGGTGCGTGATTTCTTCACCTCGTCCACCATCGCCGTGCTGGCGGATATGCCGTTTATCCTGATCTTTCTTGCGCTGGTGGCGTCAATTGCGGGCAACATGGTTTGGGTTTTGATCGCGGGCGGCCTGTTGATGGTCCTGCCCGCTTATGTCCTGCAAAAACGCATGATCGCGCTGTCTCGCCAGACCCAAGGAGCGTCGACCAAGGTCGGGCGGCTTCTGCAAGAGGTCATCACCGAACTGGATACTGTCAAAACTCAACGCGGCGAGGACCGCGTGTTGCGTCTTTGGGACGAACTCAACGAGGTTTCCAGCCACTCCAGTGCCGAGCAACGCCGCCTTGCCGCCACCTTGACCCACTGGTCCCAAGGTGTGCAGCAGATCACTTATATTGCCACCGTGGTCATTGGCACCTACCTCGTGTTTGCCGGTGAATTTACCGTCGGCACCATCATCGCCACCGGTATTCTTACCTCGCGCACGCTGGCGCCGCTCACGCAGTTCGCCGGCACACTGGCGCGCTGGTCCAACGTCAAAGGCGCGCTGGAAGCGCTTGATACCATTGCTCTTTCCGAGCAAGAGAAAGACAGTACCCGCAAATATCTGCGCCGCGAAACCATCAAAGGTCAGTTTGAGCTGCGCGAAGTCAGCTTCTCTTATGATGAAGATGCCGCCCCCACGCTTGATGTGCCGGGTGTTGTGATCAAGCCTGGTCAGCGTGTCACCATTCTGGGCGCCAACGGCTCCGGAAAATCCACACTTCTGAAACTGCTCGCCGGTCTTTATGGCCCCACCAAAGGCCGCATCCTTGTGGACGGCGCCGACATGGGCCAGATCGACCAGCGCGACCTACGACGCGGCATCGGGTATCTGTCTCAAGACGTGCGCCTGTTTGCGGGCAGCTTGCGAGACAACCTCAACCTGACCCAACTGGAACGCGACGATGATCGCCTGATGGCCGCGCTTGATTTTGCCGGTCTTGGCGAATTCATTCGCAACCACGCCCAAGGCCTTGACCTGCAAGTGCGTGACGGTGGCGAAGGCCTGTCGATTGGTCAGCGCCAGTCCATCGGCTGGGCGCGGCTCTGGTTGCAAAACCCGCCCGTGGTGCTGTTGGATGAACCCACAGCCGCACTTGATCAAACGCTGGAACGCACATTGGTCAGCCGCCTTGGCACTTGGCTTGACGGGCGCACCGCGCTGATCGCCACACATCGCACGCCCATTCTGGCGCTTTCCACCCGCACCTTGATCCTGCAAAGCGGGCGTCTGGTGGTGGATGGCCCGCGCGAAAAAGTGCTGGCGCATCTCGCCGCAGGGGAGCGCGCATGACCAGCCTGACACCCGAACATTTTGACGACACCGACACAGCCTTTGACGACCAACTGCGCGCCTCACGCCTGACAATTCGCCTGATTGCAGGCGCTGTTTTGTTGTTTCTGGTCTGGGCCGCCTTTGCTTGGGTGGACGAAATTGTGCGCGCAGATGGCGAAGTCGTCAGTTCCTCGCGCAGCCAATCGGTGCAAAACCTCGAAGGCGGCATTCTCGCGGATCTGGCTGTGAAACAAGGCGACATGGTCGAAGCTGGCCAAGTTCTGGCCACGCTCAGCGACACCCGCTTCCGCTCTGCCTTTGACGATTTGCAGGATCAGATCGACGCACTGGAAATTCGCCGCATGCGGCTTGAGGCGGAAATCGCCGGCGCTTTTGAATTTGAAGTGCCTGCCGAATACGCCACACGGGCCACGCGCATTCTTGCGTCGGAACGCGCGCTGCTTAAGGCGCGCCAAACCGATCTGGACAGCCGCCGTGAGGGCGCGTTTACCCAACTTGAGCAAGCCAAAGAGGAGCTGCGCAACATGCAGTCCCTCTACAAAAAGGAATACGTCGCCCTTTTGGAGGTCAACAAGGCGCGGGAAAAGTCCGCCGAGGCCGAGATCCGCTATATGGACATCCTCACGCAGGCCGAACTTGAGTTGGCCGAGGAATACTCCGAGACCCTCAAAGACATCACATCGCTCAAACAGGAAATCCGCCTCGCCACAGATCAGCTGAACCGCACCGTGATCACCGCCCCCATGCGTGGCATCGTCAACAGCCTTGCGGTGACCACCATCGGCGGTGTCATCCGTCCCGGCGACGAAATATTTGAGATCATTCCTTTGGGCGAAGACCTGTTTGTCGAGGCGCGGGTGCGACCGGAAAACATCGCCAATGTAGAGCCCGGTCAGGAAGCGTCGATCAAACTTACGGCCTATGATTATACAATCTACGGCACGCTCAAGGGCAAAGTGGATTTCATTTCTGCCGATACATTTGAGGATGAGCGCGACCCGTCTTTGCCGCCGTTTTATCGTGTGACCGTGACGGTCGACATCGACAATCTGACAGAGCGTCAGAAAGCCATCGAGATCCGCCCCGGTATGCGCGCCAGTGTCGAGTTGCACACAGGGTCAAAAACCGTGCTGCGCTATCTGATGAAACCGCTCTACAAATCCCGCGAAGCCTTCCGCGAACCTTAGAGCCTCCCGTCGGTCATTTGCCTGTTTGACAGGCAGCCCCACAAAAGGTGTTCGGCTCAACCTCTTTCAGGCCATGACACCTCCGGCATTCTCCCCTAGCTTACGGCAAGGACAGCCGGAGCACGCCTTATGGAACTCACCCACATCATCGCCTTCAACATTGCCTTGCTGGCGGCCATTGCCAGCCCTGGTCCGGCCTTTCTTGTGGCTGTCAAAACCGCGGTGTCCAGTGGTCGCCGCGCAGGTATCGCCGTCGGCATGGGGCTTGGCCTGATGGCTGCGCTCTGGACCGGTGCAGCGCTCTTTGGGTTGGAAATTGTGTTTGTCGCCTTCCCATGGGCCTATACTGCCGTGAAAACCATCGGCGCGCTCTATCTTCTTTATATCGCGTTTGGCATGTGGAGGGGCGCGCGCGATCCGCTGACAGCTGATGTGAAACCCGCGCGTCACGCCTTTCGCCAAGGTATTCTTATCAATCTGATGAACCCGAAATCCGTGCTGTTTGCTGCCGCCGTTCTTGTGGTGATCTTCCCGCCCAACATGACATTTAGCGAGAACCTCTTGGTCCTCGCCAACCATCTTGTGGTGGAATGGATCGTCTATTCTGCGATTGCTATTGGCATGAGCACCGAGGCCGTCAGCCGCCGCTATTTGCGCGGCAAGCTTTGGCTGGACCGCATCGCCGCCAGCGTGCTGGGTGCGCTTGGACTGCGTCTGCTGATGGACCGCTAAGCCTTAGCCGCCCCGCATCATATGTTGCAAAGCCTCAGCGGTTAGCGTCGTGCCAACTGACACTGTGCGTCCGCCCATCGCGGCACGCGCCGACACAACAGACACCAGCGACGGTGTCTTGCCGTCTCTCAGCGCCAGAACCGGCGCGCCCGAGGCGCCAAAATCAACGTCACACGACATCACCAGCGTCTGATGCTGTGTCGCCAGAACCCGACAAGGATATTCCAGCACCGGGTCGTTGCGACTGCCGATCGTATAGCTCAGAACGCCCAGCATGTCGCCGGCCCCCAGACGGATGTCCTGTGCCATAGGCAACACCGCGCTGCTGTCAATCGGGCTGGTCAACCGCAGCAACGCCAGATCGTGGCCCACTTGCGCAGCGCCATTGCGGACATGGCGATAGTCGGGATGCGCCACCGCGCTTTGCACACGGCGCACGGCCGTGGCTTTGCCCTTTCGAAGCCCTGCTTGAAACTCGATTTGACCCGGCTCTACCCGGCGTCCTGTGCTGGTGTCATACAGACAATGTGCCGCCGTCAGCACCAGGTCCGGCGACACCAACGCGCCGGTGCACATGGCATTGCCGCTGACCATCAAACGCCCCACGGATGCCTCGCCCGGCAGGCTGTCTTTGATAGTGCGCACCTTGACGGCATCGGCAAAACCCGCAGTTGGCACAAGGCCAATAACGAAACAGGCTAGTTTTAGAATTCGCATGACGTCTCCTCTGGACAGCCTGATCAGATAGACGGAGCAGTTGGGCAGCATTCAGGCGAAAGCGGCGCCATTTGCCGCCCTTTTCGGCGCAATTGATGGCACCGTGCCGCCCTTGCGCCGCGGTCCTGCCGCAATCCTTGGCGCGCTGTTTAGGCACCGGCTTTCTACTTGAGCGCGCAGGCATGGAACGTTTTGTCACACCTGCCGCTGGGTCAGGCAGCCCCCTCAAAACTCACGCGACCGTGAAGAACGGCGCATTTGGCGGGGCCTGAGGCTTCATAACAGAGCCCTTATTTTCAAGTACATGACGCCCGTCTTGACAAATACTTTACAAAATTATCGGCGCTAACAGGAAATGTATTTACAGGATTTACGTTCCTTTTCCTCAGCTTATTTAGTTATTTTCCGATCTGTCTATTCTTTGTGAAGACGCTGCCCTGAGGGCGCAGCGGGGAGAAAGTTTCGAGATCGAGGAGAGGAGCCTCTATGTCACCTGATACAGCCGTAAACCACACGTTCCCGCCGTCCAAGGACTTGGCCGCCAACGCCCACATTGATGCGGCGCGCTATGATGAGATGTACGCCGCTTCTGTCACGGACCCTGAGGGGTTCTGGCGCGAGCACGGCCAGCGCGTGGATTGGATCAAGCCCTTCACGACGGTGCAAAACACCTCCTTTGCGCCCGGCAATGTCGACATCAAATGGTTTGAGGACGGCACGCTCAACGTGTCTGCCAACTGTATCGACCGCCATCTGGAAACCCGCGGCAATCAGGCCGCGATCATCTTTGAACCCGATGATCCCAACGAGCCGGCGCAGTCAATCACCTATGCCGATCTGCACCGCCGCGTCTGCCGTATGGCCAACGTGCTGGAAACCATGGGCGTGCGCAAAGGCGACCGCGTTGTCATCTATCTGCCGATGATCCCCGAAGCCGCCTATGCCATGCTGGCCTGCGCCCGCATCGGCGCGATCCACTCGATTGTGTTTGCCGGCTTCAGCCCCGATGCGCTGGCCGCGCGGGTGAATGGCTGCGACGCCAAAGTGGTGATCACCGCTGACTCCGC
>NZ_LAJH01000008.1 GCF_001292625.1 Shimia sp. SK013 | reverse complement strand
GGCGGGGGCGCGGTTTGGAGGCGACGGGGGCGGCGGGGCCTGAGCGCATCGCGCCGGAGTGGTGGCTGGATGAACCGGATTGGCGCAGCGGGGTGCGTGATTACTGGCGGGTCACCTGCGCGACGGGCGAGAAGCTGTGGCTTTATTATGCGCATGGCGGGACCATGTCGGCGGGCTGGTTCTGTCAGGGGAGTTTTGCGTGAGAAGGTTAAAAGCCATCCCCGTCATCATACAGATACAGCGTGACTTTTCCGGGGTGGGTTTCGGCCCAAGCAACCGCGTCGTGTAGGGACGCCCCGCGCAATTCATCGTAAACCGGCGCATCGTTGTTGGCTTCGTCAAGCGGACCAGCGTCAGCAACACCATTGTCATGCGCGACATCCTCGATGATCGCGTTGATCGTGCGCCACCGGTACGGGCGGTTGCGTTTATCGATAATGTTCCAAATCATAATGGAAGGAAGCACCTTATGTTGGGATGGCTTGCGATCAATTCGCAGGGTTAGGCCACCACGTCGGATGCTTTTTAAGGGTGACACGCCGAAAAACACAGTCAGACAACCCCCAACTTGGGATTCGGGGCGTATTGCAAAGGGGGCATATGTAGCAAGTCTATGGGGGCAATCCGTGTGAACAAAAACAGAAAAGCCGCCCCGGGGGGCGGCTCACCTGGCGAAACAAAAGTGCCTCTGGCGGCACAGACTGGGTGGGGGCAATAACGTCGCACCGCCAGAGGTAGCGTTTTAGTTTCGCTATGAGGACAAGATGCCCCTTTGCTTTGTCGAAAAAAGGCTCCCTCCAAGGCCATTTGCCGATTTAATTGAGGCAGAATGAGGGCAGGGTTGATTTATCCGAAAAAGAGGGGAAGTCTGAGGCTATGACTGCCCAAACTCCGATCCCGATACGCCCCGCGTTTAAAGCCCCTGAGCAGGTGGCCTTTCACCGCACAGAGTTGACCGTCATTCTCTCGCTTTACGGCCGCATGGTTGCCGCCGGTGAGTGGCGGGATTACGGAATTTCCAATCTTAGGGAGGTGGCGGTTTTCTCGGTATTCAAACGCACGGCGGAGAACCCGCTTTATCGCATTGAGAAGCGTCCCAAGTTGCGCAATCGCCAAGGGCTTTATGCGGTGATTGGCATGGACGGGCAGGTGCTCAAACGCGGGCACGACCTTAAGAGCGTGTTGCGGGTATTGGAGCGCAAGCTGATCCGTGATGTGAAGTAACAAATTGTTATTTATAAACTTATTTTCGTAAAAGCAGCTGGAGCGCGCAAGTTGTAATGACCTCAAGTGCTCCGAAAACCTGCGTCAGGGATAAGCCCCATATGCGTGGCGAACGTGCCCACGGGGGAGCCCGATCAGTCAGATTGCGCGGCACGGTGCCATCACACAAAGCAGTTCAAACATGATTGAGACGCCGAGAAAGGCCGTGTTGCCAGAGGCGTCAAAGGGCGGCGAGACCTCGACCATGTCGGCGCCAATAATGTTGAGCCCATCCAGTTCCCGCACCACTTGCAACGCCTGAAAACTGTTGGGGCCGCCCACTTCGGGCGTGCCGGTTCCAGGGGCGAACGTTGGATCAACAAAGTCGATATCGTAGCTGACGTAGGTCGGTTTTGTGCCGACGATCTCGCGGGCTTCGGCCATCACATCGGCAAGGCCGCGGGCAAAAAACTCTTCGATCCGGATGACGCGAATGCCAACGGAGTCGGCGAAATCGGTGTCCTCGTTATCATAGGTGCTGCCGCGAATGCCGATTTGCACAACCCGTTTGGGATCGAGCAGTCCCTCCTCAACCGCACGGCGGAAAGGCGTGCCGTGGGTGTACATCGTGCCGCCAAAATAGCTGTGATAAAGGTCGGTGTGGCTGTCAAAATGCACCATGCCAAGGGGGGTATCTTTGGCCAAAGACCGCAGAATCGGCAGAGAAGTCAGGTGGTCACCACCGGCCGTTAGTGGCGTGATGTTGCGGGCTTTGAGGTGATCGAAAAAGGCGGTGATGCGGGCCATGCTGTCAGGAATGTCGGCCGGATTGGGGCCGACGTCGCCAAGATCGGCACAGTTTACGAGATCAAAAGGGCGCACGCCGGTGGCGCCATTTTGAGCGCGGATCATGGTGGAGGCGTCGCGCAATTGACGCGGACCGTGGCGCGGGCCGGGGCGGTTTGTGGTGCCGCTGTCCCACGGCACACCGACAAGGCCGATTTGCACTTCGTCAATGCGGGCGTGGTCAAAATCGATGTTGGGCAGGCGCATGAAAGACGGCATTCCCGCGAAACGCGGCAGTTCCATGCCTGAGATGGGTTTGAAGAAGTCACTCATGTGCTGGCTCCGTAAGCAGGGCGTTTGTGGGACGTCACGGGGCCGTCGCCTTGGGCTTTGATCCGGGCGATGGCGTTGGCGATGGGCTCGTAAGCCACGGCCATGTGGTGCGCGTTGGCATGGATGAGGGTGTCGGGGTCGGTGACCATGGCGACATGACCCTTCCAGAACATCAGGTCGCCGCGCCGATAAGGGCCGGTTGCGTCGGGGAAGGCGGCTTCTTGTAGATCGCTGTCGCCGGGGCAGGGGGTGCCGCAGGCCAAAAGCGCGGCCTGCACAAGGCCGGAGCAATCGATGCCGTCTCCGGTGTTGCCAGCCCAAACATAGGGCGTGCCAAGGAAACGTTCGGCGACAGAGGCCGGGTCGCTTTCAGAACTGTTCGCTGGCGCTAGATGGGCCGTTGGCAAAAAGCATGTGGCGCCATTTTTCTCCGACGGTGATGTAAGATCAATTTCTGTCCATCGGCCATTTTGTGACACGGCCGCGACTTGAGAACCGTGGTGTAATTTGATGGCCGCCTGAGATTTGAAATCAGGTGTGCGGTATGCCCACGTCGAGCGCGCTACGATCCGGTGAGTTGGTTCGCGTGGAGGCATCAAGCCGCCATGTACATATCCAACGTAGCCATCTTTCATTGATTGACCGAATGCGCAGCCGTTTACTTCCTCGATGACCAAAAACATGTCGCCAGACAAAAGCTGTCTGTCGCGATCGCCCTGTGGGGCATTGAGGAGAAAGGGATAACCAGCGACCTGCTTTGGCTCACCATCAACAAATTTATCGGACACGAATTCAGCTTTCAGTGAGCTGTGTGCGACACGCGTGTTGGCCAAAGTCAGGCGCCGGTCCATCAAAGCCCCAACACCTTTGGCAGCGCCTCAAGGACGGCCCGCGCGCCCATGCCGACGCCGCCTTTTGGGCGGGCAGGGGCCGGGGACGGGTTCCAGCCGTAGATGTCGAAATGGGCGTAACGTTGATCTTCGGCGAAGCGGCGCAGGAAAAGCGCCGCGGTGATGGAGCCGGCGAAGCCACCGGCGGGCGCGTTGTCGAGGTCGGCGATTGCAGGTTCGATCATCTTCTCATACGGCGTCCAGAAGGGCATGCGCCAGACCGGGTCTGAGATCGCGGCGGCGGCGGTTTCCAACGCGCCCACAACGGCGGTGTCGTCGGTGTAGTAAGGCGAAAGGTCCGGGCCGACGGCGACGCGGGCGGCGCCGGTGAGGGTGGCCATGGAGATCATGAGATCTGGATTGTCCTCAGAGCCCAAGGCCAGCGCGTCGGCCAGCACAAGGCGGCCTTCGGCGTCGGTGTTGTTGATTTCCACGGTCAGGCCTGCGCGGGACGTGAGCACGTCGCCGGGGCGGAAAGAGTCGGCGGACACAGAGTTTTCCACCGCCGGAATCAGGACGCGCAAACGCAGAGGCAAGTTCAGCGCCATGATCATATGGGCGAGGCCAAGCACGGTTGCTGCGCCACCCATGTCCTTTTTCATCAAACCCATAGATGCGCCGGGTTTGAGATTAAGGCCGCCGGTGTCAAAACACACGCCTTTGCCCACCAGCGTCAGGGTGGGGCCGCTGTCGCCCCAAGTCATGTCCAAAAGGCGCGGTGCGCGGTTTGGCGCGGCGGCGCGGCCTACGGCATGGATCATCGGGAAATTCTGATCCAACAGCGCCTCTCTGGTGATCACAGACAGGGTTGCACCAAAGCGCGACGCCAGCGATTCGGTGGCGGCTTGCAGGTCTTGCGGGCCCATATCTGAGGCGGGGATGTTGATCAGATCACGGGTGAGTGCTTCGCCGGCGGCGATGGCTTCTACACGGTTTGCATCGACGCCTGAGGGGCAGATGAGCCGCGCACCGTGTGCTGATTTTTTCTTATATTTGCCAAACACATACTGGGACAGAAGCCAGCCGAGGCATTCGGTTTCAAGATCTCCCCAAGGCAGGTCCGTGGCCAAGGCGTAGGACCCTGTCGGCAAAGCGCTCGCAATGGCAGCGAGGGGGAACCTGCCGCGTGCGCGCGTGGCTGCATCGCCGTAGCCGGCCACGGCCATGATGGGGGTGCCGGAGGCGTCGGGCACCAGAAGCGTTTTGCCAAGTCCAGCGGTGAAGCCGGACGCAGAAATCCAAGTGCGCACCGGATCGGCTTGGCGGTCCAGCCAGGTTTCCAAGCCGTCTTTGTCGACAACGTGCAACGGCAATGCGTCAGACGCATCGCCCGATGCCGCCGCAAATTTCAGGGTGTCGGACTGAGAATGTGACACGGGAAGGCCTCCTGACAGGTGTTTGGCGCTGCCAGCCTATAGGCTGTGGCAGCGCCTGCAAGTGCTGTCGGAGACATCTGGATGAAGGATGGTTTGTTGGGCGTGATCTTTCAGCTTTGAATGGCCTTGATGTCCCAAAGCGCGCGCATGGAGGGCTCCCCCAGCCGCAGCATTCGGGCCAGAGTGGCTTGTGCGGCGACATCGTCATCTTGATGCAGGGCGATCCGAACGTCCCGGGCCACAGAGGCAAGTTGGTCCAACCCGAGTCGCCGCGAGGCACGGGCGATGTTGCGGCAAGCGGCCATGAGGTACTGGTCATTATTGCTGTTGTAGGCCACTTCTGCTGCCGCCAATGCCTCTGACAAGGCATCAATGGCCGCGATGATCAGTTGTTCTGCCTTGCGGTAGTCCATCTTTATATAGAGACGCGTCAATTCATCTTCGTTTACGAGGGCTGCTTCGGAAAAAAGCAGCCGCGAGACTTGGTCCATGTTCTCACCCATTGTGTGTTACCCGTGAATCACCCAAGAGCAGTTTGAGGGAATAACCTTCTCAAAACGTTTCTTCGTTTCTCGTATTTTCGTCGAATTGTGGGGGTTTTGTTTGCGCGACCCAAATGCGCCAAATGCGGATTGGATTTGCGTAGTGGTTTGCGTGTTCTGGCGGGAGACAGTCAAAAAAAACAACACCCCGAGCACGGGGTGCACGGGGTGTCTGAACCTTCGGAGAGAGACGGGTGGTGAGGGAAAAGGGATGACTCTCAGGCGAAGATATTGGAGGTGTTGCGATTGCTGGACATAAGGGCACGAAGGCGACGTTCACGGGCTTTATCTGCGAGAGAACCGGTGCCAGGAGTTGCGATTGTCATGATGTCTTCTTTGTAAATCCGCTTAGGCATTGTGAACTTCCTTATTTTGTTTTTGGCCGGTTGGTGGAGGGGCCGATGTGTGTGTTGTTGAGATTAAGGTGCTGCCGAAATGCGGCTGAAATGGCGCGAATTGTGTCAAATTGACGGTAAATTTGGCTAAAATTGGAAACACAGCATTCGAGCCCGGGCAACGATCGTTGCCGGGTTAGCCCTCTCAAAACTGTCCCGCAGGGCCTCCAAACACCAGCAAAACAAGGCTTGCTGTACGTGTGGAGGCGGCTGCCCCTCAAAGTCCGGTCCCTAATCCGGATGGGCGGCGCGTTTTGGACGTTGTTGGCCCAATTGCGCTACTTGATGATTTTCTAGTGCTGATTTGGGTCCCGATTGGGGCGCGAGTCGGGCGATTTGGAGAATCGCCCGACCTTTTTGTGGCGTTTGGCGGCGCAGAGTTAGCGAAGAACCATTTTTGGAGGCCACTGGATTGTATGAGAAAGCTCGGCCTTGAAGCTTTCTTGGGCACCGAGCTCGCGTGTCCACATAAGAATGCCGCGTTGGTCCTTGTATTGGCTGTTATCGGTCGCGGGCTTGGCTTGGTGCGCGATCACGAGATCCTGCTGTTCCGAATAGGGCACGCGACCGATCATACGCAGGGTCCATGTCTGGTCCGTGAGGTTCTCTGCTGAGAGCACACGGGTTTCAGCTTGTTCGTTGCGGGTGGTCAACACGCCTTTGTCGCCTGTGATCCTATTGGTGACCGTGTCGCTCAGGCGCAAACCAGGGATAGCACCGAAGGACAAATCGACGGTGTCACTTGCCGCTACAAGAGGCAGAAGCCCTTGGGTGACGAAAGTGCCGTTCAGGTAGAAATCCGCTTCACCATTCAAGATGAGTTCGTCGGTCGTGTTGATGAGCTCTGTCATGACGAAGGCGGTTTCGTCGCGCATCGGGTTGGCCAAGGCATACACGTTAGGTGCAATCTCCAGCGTGTCCAGCGCAAGACGGAGCGCTTCCGTACCGGACGTGATGGAGACCGGTGTCGGGTAGACGTAGGTGGCGTTGATGCCGTCATCAAAGGTCGGCGTCGCGGCAGCTTCGGAAATGACGGGCTCCGCCATTGGGGCCTCAGCTTCGTCACTCATTGCCAGACGACCTTGCGGTTTTGGCATCACCGGTTGGGGAACCTCGATGCGGCGGCGCCACGGAGCAAGACTTGAGGGAGCGGTCTGGGCATCGGGGCGGCTGGTGGAGAGGGTTACATCGACGTCGGTCCAATCCTCGCCGGTGTCCTGAAAGACAAAGACATTGCGGTTAATGCGCAAGGCCGGGGTATCTCCGGTTGTGAGGTGCACGTCATAAACGGGCTGCCAGGTGGCGTCCCAATCGGTGCGGTGCGTGAGGGTCACGGTGCCTTTTATGGGGTGCTCGGAGCTGACCTGCGCCACCAGCATGGACTTTTCGCCCTCTGGAGGGGTGAGGGACTGTTCGGCGGCGCGCGCGTCTGCCAAAGCTTTGGCAAGGTCGTTCAGGGATGTGTCAAACTGGCGGGCTGATCGTTCGGCACTGGCGGCTTCCTGACGGGCCCTAAGAGTTTCCTGACCAATAACGGCCAACGTTTGCGTCAACGCCTCGGGCGTGGTGGTGTCCTGTGGGCTTTGCAGACGCGAGAGGTAGCTGAGACGGGCGTTGGCGGCGTCGGCCTGCATCCGGATGTCGGCTTGTTGGTCTCTGGTCGTTAGGATTTCGGCCTCGATCCGTTTGACCTCGGCCTTGGCGGCGGCGAGCGTTGCGCCGTCGGCCCGCGGCGCTGGCGGCACTTTGGCGTAGCGCACAGTGACGGCGCCAAGCTGCGCACCGTCTATGGTGACGCGAACCGTGGTTGGGTCGATGGACTCGGGTAGGTTGGTAATCAGGATATCATGGTCGCCAGCAGGCGCAGAGAGGGGCGCGGTGCGGGTCAGGGTCGCGCCGTTGCTGTAGAGTGTGGCGGCTGTGACTGGGGCGGAAAGCGGAATGGTGTCGGCCCAAAGCGGACTGGCGATAAGAAAAATGGCTGCGGCGAAAATGGGTTTGGTCATGAAACGGCCTTTGGTTGCGGGTTGGCATTAGGGAACACGTCGCAGCGAGGGCTGGCAAGTGGGGGCAACCTGAAAGGATGTGGGTGGGCGGAGGTGTGCTTGTTTGCGCGAGGACGCGGAGCATCGCACAGGTTGCTGGTGGTCTTGACCGCAACGGTCAGACGCCGGCCAAGCGAGCGGTGGCGGAAAAATGACCGGTCACAGCATAGGTGTAGGTCTTGTCGGTTTGAATCTGGCCGATCGAACAGAAACGGGCGGCGCAAGGCAGCGCCGCCCGTAACGTCGTTTTGGGCCGGATGTCTTCTAGGCGGCCATTGGATCCAGAATTTGAATGTCGTCCACTGTGAAGGGCACATCGCTGTAGATGGTGATCGTCGAAACCGCCGCTGCAGCGTTTGCGGTGGCGGCCAAGTTGAAGGTCAGCGTCGTCTCATCCTCTCCCCAGACCGCGGTAGAGCCGGATGTTTGTTCGAAATCCACTGTGATTTCACGGTCCAAGAAAGTGGCATAGCGTTCGATATCGATCACCAGCGAATCCTCGGCGGGGTCAAAGTCCTGCACGACACCTGCGTTGATGGACACTTCGCCGTCGCCATCCACATCGGTGTCCTGGTCGACCACTTCGAGCGTCAGGTTGAACGTGTCACTGCCTTCTCCGCCTTGCAGGCCAAAGCCGCCGAATTCCGGCCGGTCGTCGCCAATCGACGTGCGCACGTTAAAGACGTCGTCGCCTTCCCCGCCGTAGACAGAGGTTGGTCCGTCAGACAAGGTTGGCGCAATTGCGACATCATCACCCCCCAGAAGCTCGACAACGGAGGGCTCAAGCGCGGGGTCGTGTTCTCCTATAAGTATATCGTCGCCCTCTGTGCCCAAAAGCGTGTCGGTGCCGTCATAGGTAAGCTCTTCGACCGCTTCCTCGTCAGGCGCGGCAACAGCGTCATCGTCGTCCATGGAAAATAGTATGGCGCCCCCCAAGGCGCCGAGCAAAAGCAAACCGAGCGCCATCATTGAATTACGTCCCTATAATACTATCTATTCGTGTTTATTATTCTCCTTATAGGGGAGTGAACTAGGAGAAATCTAGGTAATTTTGAGGCGAATAAAAAGAAACCCGAATAAGGGCGCCTATTGCTCGGCTTAAGATTGGTGGCGCTCAGCCCTTCTTTGGAACTTCGCGGCCAAGCGTTTCCGCGACCAACTTCCACGCTTCTTTGGTTTAGGTCTTTGGGGGCACGTCGGTTGCGGGATTGTAGGCTGCTTTGGTCTGGTCCCTCAGCTCGTCCATGCCGGATTTACCTGAGCCTGACACCGATTGATGCTGCTGCCGCATGAATGCCTGCTTTGAGCAACAAGGCGGATGTTTCAGGTACTTGTAATATGTCCCGCCAAATGTCGCTTTTCTGGGCTGCTTTTTCTAGTTTTCAAGGTAACATCATTGGTCACCATCC
Source organism: Shimia sp. SK013 (assembly GCF_001292625.1). Lineage (GTDB taxonomy): Bacteria > Pseudomonadota > Alphaproteobacteria > Rhodobacterales > Rhodobacteraceae > Shimia. The sequence continues at coordinate 56,902 of NZ_LAJH01000008.1, read as the reverse complement.
ACAGGAAAAACCGCATGCCACCAATAGACCTGATTGCCCTACGCCATGAGTTTCACAGGATGCCCGAACTCGGGTTTGCTGAAGAAAGCACGAAAGCAAGGGTTGTGGGTATCCTTGAGGATCTGGGAATCGAGACCCATATCGGCGCGGGAGTTGTGGGGGTCCTGAAGCGCGGGACAGGCAATCGCGCCATCGGCCTGCGCGCCGACATGGACGCGCTGTCGATACAGGAAGCAAGCAGTCACGACTATGTGTCCCAAACGCCTGGCGTGATGCATGCCTGTGGGCATGATGGCCATATGACCATGCTCTTGGGCGCGGCGGCAGCCCTTGTTGATGAGCCCGATTTTGATGGCACGGTGCTGTTCATATTCCAACCCAACGAAGAGCACGGACTGGGCGCGCAAGCCATGATTGCCGAGGGCCTGCTGGACCGTTTTCCAGTTGAGGAAATCTATGCCATTCACAATCTTCCTGCCGCGCCTGTGGGACAGGTTTCCACGCGGCCCGGTCAAATCTGTTCGAGCGAAAGCCTGTTTGAAATTCTGATCGAAGGACAAGGCGGTCACGCCTCCATGCCGCAGGTTGGGCGAGATGCGATAACCATCGGGGCAGAGATTGTGCAGGCGTTGCAAACCATCGTTTCGCGCAAGCTTGCTCCGGGAGCGGGTGTTGTGGTTTCGGTGACCGAATTCCTGACCGATGGTCAGCGCAATGTCCTACCTGGTGTCGCAACTCTCAAAGGAGATGTGCGGGCGCGGATGCCCGAAGATCGCGAGAAAGTCGCGCAGCTCATGCGCCAGCTTGCGGACGGTATTGGAGCCGCCCACGGCGTAAGCATATCTGTGACGTTCAACACAGAATTCATCGAGACGATCAACGCGCCGCAACAAACGCGCGCAGTGGTGGATGCGGCGCGCGCCTTGGGGCTGGAGACCGAAGGCAATCGTGACCCCATGAGTTTTTCTGAGGATTTCGCACATTTCTCGGCCGCTGTCCCGGGATGTTTCTTGCTGCTCGGCAACGGGCAAGAGGGGCCGTGTGGCCAGCCGCTCCATTCAAACGATTATGATTTCAACGATGATATAGTGCCAATCGGGGTCGCGTTTTGGGAGCAGCTGGTGCGGGATCGCCTGCCGGTGACCAAGCACGCTAAGTCAGTTGATAAGCCCATCTTGTGATCTGTCTTGAATATCCAACCCTTCATTGACACGGATCCGACACTAGAAAGTGGCCACTGGTTCGGATGGTTCTGAAGCAACCAATGCTCCCTCTGCCCCCCAAACCGCCATAAGTGCAGAGCGCGGCGATTGTCCGGTTTTCTGTGCCCGACACCATTCGGGGAAAACCCCAAGAAAAAAGGCGCCCCAAAATGGAGCGCCTTTTGAATTCGGATCGTATGGGTTTTAGCCCTTTTTCAGGACTTCGCGACCCAGTGTTTCGGCGATCTGTACCGCGTTGAGCGCCGCGCCTTTGCGCAGGTTGTCAGACACGCACCACAGGTTCAGGCCGTTGTCGAGCGTGCTGTCCTGACGGACGCGCGAGATAAAGGTGGCGAAATCGCCGACGCATTCTTTGGGGGTGACGTAGCCACCGTCTTCGCGTTTGTCGATCACCATGATGCCCGGCGACTGGCGCAGGATGTCGCGTGCTTCGTCTTCATCCAGAAAGTCTTCGAACTCGATATTGATCGCTTCGGAGTGGCCCACAAACACAGGCACGCGCACGCAAGTTGCGGTGACTTTGATCTTTTTGTCGATGATCTTCTTGGTTTCTGCGACCATCTTCCACTCTTCTTTGGTGGAGCCGTCTTCCATGAAGACGTCGATGTGCGGGATCACGTTGAAGGCGATCTCTTTGGGGTAGGTTTTTGGCGGCACGTCGGTGACAGGATTATAGATCGATTTGGTCTGCTCCCACAGCTCATCCATGCCAGCCTTGCCCGAACCCGACACTGATTGGTAGGTCGAGACCACAACGCGCTTGATGGTGGCACGGTCGTGCAAAGGTTTGAGCGCCACAACCATCTGCGCTGTCGAGCAGTTGGGGTTGGCGATGATGTTTTTCTTGGAATAGCCGTGGATTTCATCGGCGTTACATTCCGGCACGATCAGCGGGACGTCGGGGTCGTACCGGTAGAGCGAGCTGTTGTCGATTACGACACAGTTTGCTGCCGCCGCGATCGGGGCGTATTTCTTGGTCGCGTCCGAGCCGATGGCAAACAGCGCCATGTCCCAGCCGGTGAAATCGAATTGTTCGATGTCCTGCGTTTTCAAGGTTTTGTCGCCGAAGCTTACTTCCGTACCAAGGGAACGGCGGCTGGCCAGAACGGCAAGCTCATCCACGGGGAACTGGCGTTCCTCCAGAATGTTCAGCATTTCGCGGCCCACGTTGCCCGTGGCGCCAGCGACGACGATGCGATAACCCATCTCAGGTCTCCATTACTAACGACGCGCCCTCTTAGCCCTGTTTGGCCAAAGAAAAAAGGGGGCGGGCACGCTTAATTGCTTAAGCGCGGCATTCCGGTTTGCGATGAATGCGATAGGTGGCTGGATTTTGGATCAATCCATCCGGTCTTGGGAGAAGCAATAGATCAGCGCACCTATCAGGATAAGGGCGGCCATGATGCCAAAGAGGGTCTGATAGGCCAGCAGGGAATCGGTTGGGGCAATGGCGTTGTGCAGTTTGCCGGAACCGAATTGCATCACACCAACTCCGCCGATTCCAAAGAGGTTCATCAGCGTCACGCCGCGCCCCGTGAGATGTTCGGGAAAGAAGCTGCGAGCATGGGCGATCAACACGGGGAAGGCGGCCCCGCAAAATCCGACCACCGACATCATCAGGATCGACTGTATGGAGCCGGTGTCGGTGAAAACTGTGAGACAGGCCAATGCGCCTGCGCCGGTGAGGCTGCCGGTGATGATGACCCATTTGCGGGTGCCAAAGATGCGATCCGCAGGCCCGTAGCAGAACGTGCCGAGGATCATCGCGACGCCCATTACAAGCGTGGCCTGACCGATTTGGCCGGTGTCGAGGGCGAAGGTGTCTGAAAGATAGGGGCCGATCCACAGCCCACGGATGCCTGCGGCGGGCATGTAGTTCACGAACATCAACGGAAACAGGAACCAGAGCGCAGGGATTTTGAGCAGATCAAACACCGAGCCCTGCTCGGAGCTTTCGGCTTTGGGCGGGTCTTGCACCTTGGCCCAAAGGCCCAGTGCGATGACGCTGCTGATCGCGGCGAGCACCCAAAGCGTTGCGCGCCAGCCGATGGTTTCGGCGGCCCAAGCGGTTGGATAGGCGGCGATCAGATTGCCGACGGAGCCAACGCCGAGCATCAGCGCAGCAAGCGTTGCAAAACGCGCAGGCGGATAGGTGCGGGCAAAGATAAAGTAGCTCGCCATCAACACAGGCGCGCAGCCGACACCCAGCAATGCCATCGCAATCACCACATGAATAGGCGCGGTGGCCATCGCAAAGAGCGCGGCGCCTCCGCCTCCGCCGACCAACAGAAGTACCGCGGCCGTGCGACGTGGGCCGATGCTGTCAAGCGCTGCACCGACGGGGATTTGCATGGCAGCGAACACCAGAAACCAGAGACCCGAGGCAAAAGCCAGATCTGCAGGCGTGGCGCCGATGTCGGCTTCGAGCACCTGTGTGAGGACGGCCAAAAAGGCCCGGAAAAACTGGCTGAGCACGTAAGCTAGGCACAGCAGGATCAGATCGTTGCGCATGTGGTGTATGTCCCCCTGAGGCGCGACTTGACCGGAACGTTCAGGGAAAGGCAAGGGGCGGATGTGCGCTTATGCTCACGCATCTGTGCAGGGATGTGTAAACACCAAACCTTGTTGCCCTACGTATAGGTCCCATCTGGTTTCGAGGGAGGGGTTCCAAGTTGGGGAGCTCTAGGATCATGTATATAGAACAATCAACGCAGGCGTTTTATGCGAACCTGCCGCGTACGGACAGTTTTGACAGCTTAAGCGATCCCAAGCGGTATGTGCCACTTCCCGACGACTGGATTGTTGGCGTTGCGGATATTGTCGGGTCAACGCACGAGATCGAACGCGGGCGCTACAAGATTGTGAATATGGTGGGAGCTGCTGTGATTTCAGCGCAGCTTAACGCCGCGGATATGGCCGCCTTGCCCTATGTTTTCGGGGGTGACGGCGCCGGGTTTGCTGTTTGGCCGACACAACGCGCGGCCGCTGAGAAGGCACTGGATTCGGTGCGGCGCTGGGCACGGGCGGAATATGGTATCGAGCTTCGGGTGGCGACAGTCAGTGTGGCCGACATTCGCGACGCAGGTCGCGATGTGCGTGTGGCGCGGTATGCACCGGGTGAGGGTGTCGACTATGCGATGTTCTCTGGTGGTGGGCTGGCGTGGGCCGAGCGGCAGATGAAGTCCAACGTTTTGCTTCTGGACGAGCGCAGCGCGCCCAGCGGAGCGCCGGATTTGAGCGGGTTGAGTTGCAGATGGTCAAATGTGGAATCCGAACGCGGCGCCATATTGTCCATCGTTCTGAAGCCACGCGATGGGGTGTCGGAAGAGGCCTTTGCCAAAGTCGCCAAGAGCGTCATCGAGGCGAGTGCCGTGGATCCGCGCGGGATGCATCCCGTGCCACGACAGGGGCCGGATGCACATTTCCCGCCGCCCGGAATGACCATTGAAGCACGTGTGAGCCAAAGCGGACCTTTTGTGGCGCGGCTGGCCAAGCTGGCGGTGAGCAACGCTTTGATTTGGGTTCTGATGCGGTCTGGCCGCAAAATCGGGAACTTTGACCCAATGTCTTATCGCGCCGAAGTGGCGACCAATGCGGATTTTCGCAAGTTTGACGACGGTCTGAAGATGACGCTGGATTGTGACGCTGAAACGCAGGCGAAGATCGAAGGCATTTTGCGCAAAGCCAAGGCGGAAGGTTTGGTGCGTTATGGTCTGCACGCGCAATCGGAGGCGATGATGACCTGTTTGGTGCCGTCTGCGACCGAGTCAAACCACATGCATTTTGTGGATGGCGCGGCCGGTGGGTATGCCCAAGCGGCCACGCGTCTTTGATACGGCGCTAGGTGGATTTGGTCTGCCGCAGGCGACCGACGATACCAGTCGGGAAGAAATACACTGACAGGATAAAGAGCACACCCAGCCACAGCAGCCAGCGGTCCGCGTTGAGCAGTTCAGGCAGGATTGGCAAGGCGGAGACCGCTCCGCCAGCCACGTCCATCAGGCCTTGCAGATAGTTTTGTGCCAGCACGAACAGCGTCGCGCCGATCACAGCGCCATACATTGTGCCCATGCCTCCGATCACCACCATCAAAAGAATGTCGATCATGATTTCCATAGAAAGCGTGGTGTCAGGCCCCACATAGCGCAGCCAGATCGCATAGAGCGCACCGGCTAGGGCTGCGATAGCGGCGGACAGACAGGTGGCCGCGACGCGATAGTGCACCACGCGGTAGCCAATTGCCTCGGCGCGGAAGTCGTTCTCGCGAATTGCCAGCAACACGCGGCCAAATGGCGAATGCACGATGCGCAACATCAAGAGGAACAGGACCAGACAGGAACCGAAGACGAGGTAGTATTTCAGCAGCTTGCCATTGGCTTTGACACCGAGAATTTCGCCGTCTGCAAACTTGAAGGCCGGACCCAAGGCGCGGGGGATCTTGAACGACAAGCCGTCTTCGCCACCCGTCAGGCCAGAGAGCTGGCTGACCAGAACGGCCACGGCTGAGGCCACAGCAAGCGTAATCATGGCAAAGAAGATCGCGCGGACACGCAGGGAAAACAGCCCGATGGCAAGCGCCAGAAGGGCCGCGAGACCTGCACCCGCAAGCGCGCCAACGATCAGCGCGTCAAACCCGCGCCCCATGTGGGTGGAGGCCAGCGCCACGCCGTAGGCGCCCAGCCCGAAGAACATGGTGTGCGCGAAGCTGACAATGCCGCCAAAGCCCAGCAGCAAGTCGTAGCTGGCGACCAGAACGATGAACACACAAATGCGTGCCGCGGTGTCGACAGAGCGCACGCCCGGAAACAGGAAAGGCGCGAAGGCAAGACAGAACAGGATGCCGATCAGGACGACGGCCAGCACCTTGGAGCGGGGCATGTCGCCCGAGAGAAGTTTGGTCAGCATAGCTATTTCGCCTTTACCACGGGGATCATGCCCATCGGGCGCCACATCAGGATCGCGACCATCAGGCCAATGTTGGAAATCAAGGCGACCTTTGGTTCAAGGAAGGCCACATAATTCTGCATCAGCCCGACAAGTAGCGCGCCGATGAAGCAGCCTTCAACCGAGCCAAGCCCGCCAATGATCACCACGATGAACACGAGGATCATGGTCTGGTTGCCCATGTGGGCGGTGATGACTTCTTGATAGAGGCCCCAAAGAACGCCGCCCAATCCCGCCAGTGCAGATCCGGCGATGAACACGCCGACAAACACCAGCCGCAGACGATAGCCCAGCGCTTCGACCATCTCGCCGTTTTCAACACCTGCACGAACGATCAACCCGATCTTGGTGCGGCGCAGCACAAAGCGCATGCCGGCAAAAACCACGATGCCAACAGCGACGGCCACAAGGCGGTATTTCTCGAGTGCGGCACCGGCGAAAGTGATTGCGCCTTTCAGCGCTTCGGGGCGGGTAATGTAGATTTCCTCGGGTCCCCACAGCACAATGATGAGCTGTTCCACAACGATCAGCCCACCCATGGTGACAAGGATCTGTTTGAGGTGGTGGCCATAGACTGGCTTGACGATGACCTTTTCAAAGGCCCAACCCATCAGGCCCGTGGCGGCCATAGCACCAATTATCGCAACCATGAGCGCGGTGAGGTTCAGCATCAGCGAGCTGGCGCCGGTCATATGTTCGAGCATCAGCAAAAAGCTCACGCCGACAAATGCGCCAACGGACACAAACGCGCCGTGGCCGAAGTTGATGACGTCCATCAGGCCAAACACGAGGGTCAAGCCGGAAGCCATGATGAAAATCATCATGCCCATTGCGAGGCCTGAGACCGTCAGCGTTAGCCAGCTGGATGTCGCGGGAATGGCAATAAAGCCAAGCAGCATCAAGCCAACAACGAGCAAGACCGGCGCGTGTGGGGCGAGACGCTCGCCAAAGGACATGCGCGCCATGGTTGGTGTGTGATCCGGTGCGGCACTCATGGGTGGCTCCTCGGCTTTTTTGTTCCAAAAATACCTAATTCGGTCGGTGTCAGCGGGCGCATCATTCGCTCTCCACGCTCAGGCCCATCAGCTGTTCCTGCAGGGCGGCGTCGGTCGCCAGTTCAGACATTTGTCCGGACCAGATCATGCGGCCGTCGTCCATGACATTGGCAGTGTCGCCCAGCGCTTTGGCCACGGCAAAATTCTGCTCCACCAAAAGGATCGATGCGCCTTGGGTTTTGAGTTCTTTCACGGCCCGCGCCATTGTGGTGATGATGGCAGGCGCCAGACCTTTGGTCGGCTCGTCAATCAGGTAGAGCAGACGCTCTTCGATCATGGCGCGCGCGATGGACAGCATCTGCTTTTGCCCGCCCGACAGCGTGCCCGCTTCTTTTTTCCAAAACGTCTCAAGCGCTGGAAAGACAGTGAAAAGCCATTGCAGGCGGGCCTGATTGATTGGGCCGCTGACAGCCGCGAGGATCATATTTTCCTCAACTGTCAGATCGGCAAAGATGCCCATGTCTTCGGGCACAAAGCCGATGCCTAACCGCGCGATGGCGGGGGTCGGCAGCTTGGTGATGTCTTGCCCGTCAAACAGGATCGCGCCGTTGTGGGCGCGCCAATGGCCGATAATGGAGCGTAGGGTTGTTGTTTTGCCAACGCCATTGCGGCCCAGAAGCATGGTGACTTGGCCACGCGGCACCTCAAGGTTGACGCCTTGCAGGATGTGATACTGCGCGATGTTGGTATAGACGCCGTCAAGTTTCAGGATGGGATCAGACATTGGCGAGCGCTCCTTCGAGGTCGCGGCCCATATAGGCCTCTTGCACCACATCAGATGCCATGACTTCGGCGGGCGCGCCGTCTGCGGCCAGCGCACCGTTGTGCAGCACTATGATGCGGTCAGCGAGCGTGCGGATCACGTCCATCTTGTGTTCCACCAAGAGGATCGAGCGGTCTTTGCGGTGTTTCAGGTCGGCAATCAGATCAAGCACCAAGGGGGCTTCGTCTACCGACATGCCGGCTGTGGGCTCGTCAAACATATAGACAAGCGGGTCGAGCGCGATCAGGAGCGCGACTTCGAGCTTGCGTTGATCGCCGTGCGACAATTCCGAGACGATCTGAAGCGCTTGGTCTCGCAAGCGAACCCGCTCGACGATTTCCATCGCCGGGGTCGTCAGGTCGTCGTGGGTGGAGGCCATCGAGAACATATTGAAGCCGCGGCCAGCCTTGGATTGGATCACAAGGCGCACGTTTTCCAACACGTTCAGATTTGGAAACAGGTTGGTCAGCTGAAAGGCGCGGCCAATCCCAAGGTGGGTGCGCTGCGCGACAGACATGCGCGAGATGTCATGCCCGTTGAGCATGACGCGGCCTTCGCTGGCGGGGATCTGGCCGGAGATCAGGTTGAAATAGGTGGTCTTGCCTGCGCCGTTGGGACCGACGATAGCGGTCAACTCACCGGCGTTGAAGTTGCAGGAGATGTGATCCACCGCCACATGGCCGCCAAAGCGCACGGTCAGGTCGGTGGTTTCGAGGATGCTGTGTGACATGGGGTTCTTTCCGGAGCCTGTTCCGGTGGGAAAGGAGAGCCCGGCGACAACCTGTGCCGCCGGGCTGGAATTTTTAGACTGTATTAGTTGCGGACTGGGATCGGAAGATCGTCGATGCCAAGTTCGCGCACCAATTCGGGGATCGCCCATTCCACGTCGTCATCCACGCGAATTTTGAAGTGATACATCGGCTGCATGGCCTGATGATCCTCAGCGCGGAATTTCATGGTGCCTTTGGGGGTTTCCCACTCCATGCCTTCCATGGCCGAGATCAGATCCTCGGTGTCGGTGCCGCCGGCTTTTTTGATGGCTTCGACAACCGCGATACCTGCGGACATGCCGCCTGCGGTGAAGAAATCAGGAGGCGTGCCGAAACGATCCTGGTGGGTGGCAACAAGCCAGTCGTTCACGTCATTTTTGGGAATGTCGTAGTAGTAGTACGTCGCGCCTTCGAGACCGGGGAAGTCCTTGTAGGCCTTCAAGGCAGCGAGGATGTTGCCGCCGGTGGCAATCTCAACACCAAAGCGGGATGGGTCCATTGCCTGAATTTTGCTCATCGGGTTGCCGCCACCGGCCCAGATGATGAAGAGCTTTTTGTCGCCTTCGAGGTCTTTCATGGCCGTAAAGATACGCTCTGCGGCGGCCGTGAAGTCGGTGGTGTCTGTGGGCGCATATTCTTCGTGCGCAATCGCTTGGCCCTGACCTTCAAGAGCCTCGCGGAACGCGGCGATGCCGTCGCGGCCAAAGGCATAATCCTGCGCCAGTGTCGCGATGTGCACGTTTTCACCGGCCAGCGCGATGGCGTTGGCAACCGCGTCTTGGCTGGAGTTGCGCGACGTGCGGAAGATGTAGCGGTTGTAGTTGGTGCCGGTGATGCTGTCGGCCACGGCGGGCTCAACAATCAGCAACTTTTCATACTCTTCGGCAACCGGCAGCATGGCCAGCGCTACACCCGAGCTAACGGGGCCAATCGCAAGGTCAACGTCGTCGTCGCCATACGCTTCTTCCAGAAGCGCCTTGCCGATGTCGGGCTTGAGCTGTGTGTCTTTTTCGATCACGACGATTTTCTCGCCGTTGATTTCCATGGTGCCACCTGTGGCATATTCCAGCCCCAGCTTCAGCCCGTCGTGGGACTGTTTGGCGTAGGCCTCAAACGGGCCGGTTTTTCCATAGACATGCGCGATCTTAATATCGGCGAATGCCGCTGTGGTTGTTAGTGCCAATGCCGACACTGCGCCCGTAATGAGCCATTTCATAATGAGTTGTCCTCCCTGAACTCACGCCCGAACTGGAGATCGGGGTGATTGCTGACATGGTAGGAGGCGGGGGCGATTTTGGTCAATTCGGGGAAACTACGTAGGTGTTATTGCGCAGGCGGGGGCTTTGGAGACGGCCCAAATACAGGTTGGACCGCTGTATGTGAGCCAGAGTGACAAGTCGCACAATTGCGTTTTGTGGTCTGGACGTGCAAGAAAGGCGCATGTCGAGACACAACGAAATTCCGGCCACATCTCAATCCCTGTCGATTGCCCTGTTGCGCGCGCGCGAAAAGGTCATGGGGCCGGTGCGCAAGATGCTGGCAGACGTGGGTGTAACCGAGCAGCAATGGCGCGTGTTGCGCGTGTTGGTGGAAGACGGTCCACTTGATCCAACGACAATCTCGGAAAGGGCGGTGTTGTTGCTGCCGAGTTTGACGCGCATCCTGCAAAAGCTTGAGGACAAGGAGCTTGTGACGCGCGGGCGGGATCAGTTTGACGGGCGCAGGCATGTCATTACGTTGACCGAAGCCGGTGAGGCCATTATTGCCGCGAATATTCCCGAAGCCTTGCGTCTGGCTGAGGTTCAACGCGACCGGCTGGGAGCTGAGAAATATGACCAGCTGTTGGCTTTGTTGAACGATCTGAACGCGGACGGCGGAGAAAGCTGAGGCTCAGTCCGGCTTGACCCTGTCCGGATGCGCGGCCGCAAACGCGGGGAGCGCGGCACAGGCGGACTCGATCGCGACCATTTTCGGGCAATCAGTGAAATCCACCCCCCATCGGCGGGCGTTGTAAAGCTGTGGCATCAGACAGATGTCCGCAAGACCCGGGGCATCGCCACAACAAAACGGCGTCTGGTCAAAAGACGCCAGAATCGTTTCAAAGGCGTGCAGGCCGGGGGCGATGAAATGCGCCATCCATTTCGCCATGGCGTCACCGTCATCCGGCGCAAGCTGTGCCGCATGTTTGGCCACTCGCAGATTGCAGACCGGGTGCAAATCGACAGCAATGGCATGGGCCAGCGCCCGTGCCTGTGCCGCTGCGACAGGGTCTTGAGGCAACAGGCCAAGGCCGCGCGTGTCGTTGAGATAATCCAGAATTGCCAGCGACTGGGTCAGACGGATGCCGTCGATGTCGAGCACCGGCACGAGCCCTTGCGGATTGCGGGCAAGGTGTTTTGCGCTGCGATGATCTCCGGCCACCAGATCGACAGGCACGCTGTCAAAGGCAATGCCCGCGAGATTAAGGGCAATGCGGACGCGGTAGCTGGCGGAAGACCGCCAGTAGTCAAACAACTGAGGCGCGGTCATTTGGATTTGGCGCGGGCTGCGTCGAGTGCTTCGGCCAGAACGGCGCGATCTCCGATGTGATTGGACAGGATCAGCACTAGCCGCGCGTTCAGCGCGTCAGAACCGGCGGGGTCGAGACCGTCATGTGCCGCCAGCAAATCCGCGTAGAAATCGTCAGCAGCTTCGATGTTTGGGGTCAGGATCAGAGTGTCGGGCATGACTTATTCCTTGCCTGTGGCACGGCGCAGGGCGGTGCGGAAATGGGTTTCGTCAAAGGTTTCGCGACGGGCCGCGACGTGTTGATCCGGGCGGATCAGGTACACGCCGGACGGTGCATCCCCGAGATAGCGGCGTTGCAGGGCCAATGTTGGATCATCGCGCACCGACAGCGCGAGGCGCGTGACTTCGACACCTTCCTCGACAAAACTGTCGGGCGCATCAGCGTCGATGGTCATCAGCACGAAGCGGTCCCCTAAGTGGTTCAGCAAAAAACCGTCCGGCAGCGGCGCGTCAGGGCAGGCACTGCCGGGACGGGATATTGCAGGTCCAGCAAGAGCGTCGGCGGAATTGAGCGGCGAGCCGTCATAGGTGCAGGGCACAGAGAGACGCCCCGAGTTCACCAGAGGTCGGGCAAATTCGTAGTGTTCCGACAGGTCCAGTACGGCATCGCGCAAGATGCGGCTCATGTCCGATTTCGGCGTGATGAAGTCCGTCGAACGGGTGGAATTGGTGATGTTTTCGTCTGCACCATGGATGCGCTCGACATTGTAGCTGTCCAGCAAACCTTCGGGCGCTTTGCCGTCGATCACCAGCTTGAGCTTCCAGACCAGATTGTCGGTGTCCTGCATGCCGGAATTGGCGCCCCGTGCGCCGAACGGCGAAACCTGATGCGCGGAATCCCCGGCAAACAGAGCGCGACCGTGGCGGAATTTCTCCATCCGGCGGCATTGGAACGTGTAGATCGATACCCATTCGAGGTCGAATTTTACGTCGTCGCCAAGCATCGCCTTGAGACGGGGGATGACGTTTTCAGGCTTCTTCTCTTCTTCTTTGTCGATGTCCCAGCCCAGTTGCAAATCGATGCGCCAGACGTTGTCTGGCTGTTTGTGCAAAAGCGCGGACTGGCCGCGATTGAAGGGCGGGTCGAACCAGAACCACCGCTCGGTGGGGAAATCGGCATCCATCACCACGTCAGCGATCAGGAAGTTGTCCTCAAACACCCGACCGACAAAATCCAGCCCCAACATGCGGCGGGTGGGGGAGTTGGCGCCGTCACAGGCAATCAGCCAGTCGGCCTCGAGCGTATAGCTGCCTTCGGGGGTTTCCACCTCAAGCGTGACGTGATCGTCGTGTTGGCCAATCGCCTCGACCTTGCTTTGACCGCGAATTTCGATGGGTGCGCCCTGATCCTGTAGGTCGCGCACGCGGTCGACGAGGAATTTTTCGAAATGGTATTGCTGTAGGTTGATGAACGCTGGTCGGCGGTGGCCAGCTTCGGCCAGCAGGTCAAAGTCGTAGACCTGACGGTCGTCAAAAAAGACCTTTCCCACGTCCCATTCTATACCTTTTTCGACAAACGGATCGGCGCTGCCGATGCGGTCGAGGATTTCCAGCTGTCGTTTGGCAAAACAGATCGCACGGGAGCCAAAGGAGACCTTGTCGTTGTCATCCAGAACCAGCACCTGGACGCCCTGATTGGCGAGGTCGATGGCCGCAGACAATCCGATCGGGCCCGCGCCGATCACAATCACCTTGTGTCGGGGCGGCGCGGCCGCGTCTTGATCGGCATGCCGCGTATACGGGTAAAGCGGCGTTTCAAAGATCTTGCTCATGGGTTTCCTCCCAATGGATCGGGTGCGCGCATCGTTTGGTCACGCAGTGTTCCAGACCGGGCGGTATCCCGCCACGATCTGGATCAAAGACGGGTCTTTAGCCCTGCAAGGCTTCCCACATTTCAATGTCGCGCTGGGCGGTCCAGATGCGAGGGGTGTCGATGCCTCGGGCCTCGTCATAGGCGCGGGCAACGTTGAAGGGCAGGCAGTGCTCATAGATGGCGTAGTCGCCAAATTTCGGGTCACATTCCGCGCGCACGGCGTCCCATGCTTCTTTCAAGGTGCCGTTGCGGGCGGCAACACGCGCCGCCGGACGATAAGTGCTTTCGACAAAATCGCGGGTGTTTTCGATGGCGGCGTTGACCATCTGTTTTCCGATCAAAGCATCGCCGCGACCGGGTGCGATGGCGTCCACATCAAACGACGCAATGTTGTCGAGTGTGTCGCCCCAATCGGAGAAATGCCCGTCGCCGCAATAGCAGGCAGAATGGTATTCAACGATGTCGCCGGTGAACATGACGTTCTGATCCGGCACGTGGATCACGATGTCGCCGGCAGTGTGGGCGCGACCCAGATGCATCAGGTCGATGCGGCGGTTGCCGAGGTAGACCGTCATGTCCTCGGAAAACGAAGTGGTCGGATAGGTCAGGCCGGGAATGCTTTCGTGGCCTTCAAACAGGCGCGGGAAGCGTTGGAATTCACTGTCCCAGTCTTCTTGGCCACGCTCCACCACCATCGCGCGGGCGGCGTCGCCCATGATGATCTGATCTGCGCCATAAGCGGACGCACCCAGAACGCGCACGGCGTGATAGTGGGTCAGCACAACATGGGAGATCGGCTTGTCTGTCACTGTGCGCACGCATTCGATGACTTTGTTGGCAAGGCGCGGAGTGGCCTGTGCCTCAACGATCATCACGCTGTCGTCGCCGATGATCACACCGGAGTTGGGGTCGCCCTCGGCGGTGAAGGCATAAAGCCCGTCGCCGACTTCGGTGAAGGAGATGTTTTTTTCCGTCATGTCGCCTTGCGACGCAAATGCCTTGGCCATGTGGGTCAATCCTTGAAGATGTAGTCGAGTTTCATGATGCCGCCGGGCATCGGATGCGATGCGGTCAGCGACAGATTGTGTTGAGCGCCAGGGGCAAAGCACGGCAGGCCGCGCCCCAAAAGCGTTGGCATGAGAAAGATCGAGATGCGATCAAACATGCCCGCGTCCATTGCAGCGCGTTGGGTTTGTCCGCCGCCCATGATCCAGATGCGGCGATGATCGGCAGTTTCGATCGCAGCCTTGAGGTCTTCAACTGGTCCGGCAGCGGCAACATGATCGCCTTTGAAGTCGTGCCGATGCGTCAGCACGTAGGCAGGGCGGGCTTCATAGGGCCAGCCCCAGCCAAGCACTTGGATATAAGTCGCGTGACCCACCATGAGTGCGTCAATTTCGGTGATGAAATCACCGTAGCCGCCATCGCCACCATCAGACGCAATCGCCTCGTTAAACGGGTTCAGCCAGTCCACACCGCCGTCGGGAGTGGCGATGAACCCATCAAGGCTCATCGCGATATATCCAACGTATTCGGGGCGGTGCGGCATGGCGGGCTCCGGTTTCAGCGTTTGTAGGGATCGTCCAGCGCGGCCACGACCGTGCCAGTGCAGGTGCCAAATCCGATGGTGTAGCCATCGCCTTTGGCGCCACCGTCGAGCGTAAGCGTGTCGCCGTCCTCGATAAAGGTGCGGGTTTCACCGGTGTCCAATGTGAGCGGCTCTTTGCCACCCCAGCTGAGCTCAAGAAGGCTGCCGCGTTCGGGTTTGGTCGGGCCGGAAATTGTGCCGGAACCCAACAAATCACCCACGTTCATCGGGCATCCCGATGTGGAGTGATGCGCCAGCTGCTGTGCGGCGGAATAATACATCTGGTCATAGTTGGTACGGGCGATGGTGGTGGCCTCTTTGCCTGCGGGTGCCATGGTCACGGTGAGGTCGATGTCATAGAGCATAGGGCCCACGTCCTTGATGTGGTCCAAAAGCTCAAACTCGCGCTCAGGCGTCATGGTGCGGAACGGCTCCAGTGCTGCCTTAGTCACGATCCAAGGCGAGATGGAGGTTGCGGTGGCCTTGGCCTGAAACGGGCCAAGCGGCTGGTATTCCCACGCTTGGATGTCGCGCGCTGACCAGTCGTTCAGCAGCACGTAGCCAAAGATGTTGTCGTCGGCTTCCTGCACCGAAATCGGGCCATCGGATGCAGTGCCGACAATGGCGCCCATTTCCAGTTCGATGTCAAAGCGGCGACAGGGCAGGAAGGCGGGTAGGTCGTGATCTGGCGACTTCAGCTGACCCCATGGGCGGCGGATGTGGGTGCCGGACACGACAACGGACGACGCGCGACCGTTGTAGCCAATCGGGATGTGCAACCAGTTTGGCGGCAGTGCATTTTCCGCGCCACGGAACATGGTGCCAACATTGGTCGCATGGTGACGACCGGCGTAGAAATCGGTGTATTCGCTGACCGCGATGGGCATGTGAAGTTCGGCCTCAGCCATTGGCACTAGCAAAGTCTCGACTGCGGCGCGCTCGGCGCTGCCTTCGGACAGCAATGCGATCAGGTGCGTGCGCAGGTCGCCCCATGCTTCCGCGCCCAGATCCATGACATCGTTCCAATAGGGGAGATCAAAGACCGGCTCATCAGAAACTTGAACCAGACCGGCTTCTTCGGCTGCGGCCATATCAAGGATCATGTCCCCAATGGCGACGCCGCAGCGTTGCTCGGTTCCGGCGTGTGAGAACACACCATATGGCAGGTTGTTAAGGGGGAAAGGGTGGTCGGGCGCGTTGGCGCTCTCCACCCAGCTTTTCATCAAAGACATGCGCGTTTCCTTGTGGTGCAGGGCGTCCCCTGCGTCTTTCTGACTAAAATTCCCTACGGGAGCCGCGCGTAAGGCACGGGGCTCCTGTCGGTGTGAGTTTACTTCTTCCCGGGTTTGCCGTCGAATTTCTTCTCCAGATCGCTCCAGCAATCGATGTAGTCATCCTGCATCGGGGCTTGGCGACCGGCGAAGTCGGTCAGGTGCTGCGGGAAGCGTGTTTCGATCATGAACGACATGGTGTTGTCGAGCTTCTCGGCCTCCAGCTTGGCCTCGGACGCGCCTTCAAAGGCGTTCTTGTCGGGTCCGTGCGGGATCATCATGTTGTGCAGGCTCATCCCGCCGGGGACGAAGCCCTGCGGCTTGGCGTCATACTGGCCATAAATGTTGCCCATCAGTTCGGACATGATGTTCTTGTGATACCATGGGGGACGGAAGGTATCCTCGGCCACCATCCAGCGCTCGCGGAACAAAACAAAGTCGATGTTGGCCGTGCCGGGCTGGCCTGACGGCGCGGTGAGTACGGTGAAAATCGAGGGATCGGGGTGGTCAAACAGAATCGCGCCAACCGGACAGTACGTGCGCAGATCGTATTTAACCGGCGCATAGTTGCCGTGCCACGCCACCACATCCAGCGGGCTTTGATCAATGTTGGTGCGGTGGAACTGTCCGCACCATTTTACGGTCACGGTTGAGGGCACTTCGCGGTCTTCAAAGGCGGCAACTGGCGCTTTGAAATCGCGCGGGTTGGCCATGCAGTTGGCCCCGATCGGGCCACGGCCCGGCAGTTCGAATTTCTGGCCGTAGTTTTCGCATACAAACCCACGGGCTGGCCCTTCGAGAACTTCGACGCGATACAGCAGGCCGCGCGGGATGATGGCGATTTCTTTGGGTTCAAGGTCGATGATGCCCAATTCGGTTGAGAATCGCAGCACACCCTCTTGCGGTATCACCAACAGTTCGGAATCGGCGGAGAAGAAGTAATCATCCTCCATTGTGGTGTTCACCAGATAGACATGAGAGGCCATGCCAACTTGGGTGTTCACATCACCCGCAGTGGTCATGGTGCGCATGCCGGTGATCCATGTCAGCGCCTCTTCGGTATGGGGCATCGGGTCCCAACGGTATTGGCCAAGTGAGGTCACATCAGGGTCCACACAGGGGGCGGACTTCCACGCCGGCACATCGATTTTTTCATAACGGTGGCTGTGTTTTACCGACGGGCGAATGCGGTAACACCACGTGCGTTCCACAGATTCGGCGGTGAAGGCCGTGCCGGACAACTGCTCACCATAAAGGCCGTAGTTGCACTTCTGCGGGCTGTTCATGCCTTGGGGCAAAGCACCGGGCAGGGCCTCGGTTTCATAGTCGTTGCCAAAGCCCGGCATAAAGCCTTCGTGCGGGCCGGGAATGGACGGGGCCATTTGCATGCGGGTCGGGAGGGTGTGCTTGGTCACGTTTTGTCTCCATCTCGAATTTGGTTGCACTGGTAATGGTTGTTTTTGTAACTAACAAGCAGGAGGCGCGCTGATTCATGACCGAGACTGCCAAAATCGAAGGGTTCGACCTGCTTAGGTTTCTGCCCTATCTGCTAAATCAGGCAGCGGAAGAATCCAGCCTGACGTTTCAGAAAATCTATAAGGATCGCTACGGGTTGTTGCGCACCGAATGGCGTGTGCTGTTTCATCTGGGCATGTTTGGCGAGATGACCGCCACGGATATTGGCACACGCGGCAAGATTCATAAGACAAAAGTGAGCCGCGCCGTCTATCGACTTGGGCAACGTCGGTATCTGAAACGGATGCCAAGCGAGACCGATCGACGGGTCGAATGGCTGGTTTTGACGCCTGCGGGCGAGGCTGTTTATCGGGATCTGCGAGACACTGCTGAACGGTATGAAACGGCCCTCCTTGAGGGGTTCACAGCCGACGAAGTTGCGCAACTGAAGCGTGTTTTGCGCCGGTTGGGTGGGACACCTGATTCGGGCAATTCGCCCAAATAGCAGGCGACTGTCGGGCGATTGACCAACAGTTTGCGTTCGGTGGGATCATTGTTTTCGGGTCGGAGACAATCCTGCGCGTTTAAGGCGAAATTGTGGCGTTTCACTTGCCTGTTCCGGTTGGTGTGTGGCATTTTGGGTCAAAGTTTAGGTTATTTCGAGAGGGCGACATGGGTTTGAAAACGACAACCAATCTGGCGTTGATGTCTGTAAGCGCGACACTGATGACGGCGACATCGGCCTTGGCTCAGGACAGTGGCGGTTGGCGCAGCAACTGGTGGTGGCGTTGGTTTGGCGGCAACACGGGCAGCTCAACCGGTGGCTCGACAAGTGGGTCCTCCAACGCTGTGCCCGAGATTGACGCAGGTGCCGGCCTTTTGGCAATGGCGGCTGTTTTGGCCACATTGGTGTTGGTTTGGGAACTGCGCCGCCGCCGCAACAAGGCGGATTGATCGTTTAGATCAGCGCCCAATTGGCGGTGATCAACGCATAGACTGCAATCACAGCGTTCGCGGCCCCATGGGCCGCGATTGCGTTTGTAAGCCCCGGTTTTCGCAACGCAAGCAAACCAAAGACCACGCCCGCAAGCATGCCTGCGAGATAGCGTTCGTGTAGCAGTCCAAACAACAGGTTCGGCAGCAAAAGCGCCAAAACCACCCAGATCAGCCCGCCGCGCATCAGGCGTCGCTGAAGATAGCCCCGGAAAAACAACTCTTCGATCACTGGCACCAAAGCGATGGTGCCCAGTAGACGAAAGGCAATCCATGCCGTCGAAGGCGCGGTTGCCTGTGGTTGGGTCACTGGCGCAGTGATCAGCCAGAGCGCGCCGACCGCGATGCCTGCAAGTACGGCGAGCGCTTCGGGGCGTTGCACAAGGCGGACAAGGGCGGGGCGAAAGTAAAGTAGCACACACAGCATCGCAACGGCGCGAAACGGGTAGGCGTCCGACGGGGTGGGCCAGAAAGCGGATGCTACGACGCCAGTGATCATCATCACGATAAACGGCACAATCAGGGCTGCTAAGCCTTCTTCAGCCAGTCTTGGCAGGTCGTTACGGTCACGGGGCGTGCGGTGCAGCCAGGCCCATTGGTGAGCCACGGCGACAACACCAAGGGCGAGGGCTGTGAACATCAGCCAGCCTGCGTAGGAATGAAACCCGTTGAGCGCTTGTTCCGCAGACACTTCGGCGCCAATCACGATCAGGATCGCGATGCGCAAAATGTTAAAGAACCAACTGCACAGCACTGCCAGCGGAAAAAGCGCGAGCCAGAAGCGGCGCATGCGCAGGTCGGCCTTCATCAACATCGCATAAAGCCCCATGAAGATGGTGATCAGCGCAATGCCTTCGACACCGGAGCATTGGCTGGCGATCTGCACGAAAAAATCATCATAGCCGATCACATAACTTGCAGGATCTACACCGACGTCTACGCCCATGGCCGACAGCACCAGAAACACCAGAAAGAAGGTCAGACTCGACAGATCCGCGATGTTCCACAAGGGGCGCATCAGATCCGCCAGATCGGGCACGATGACGGCGCCAAGCAGGGCCACGGGCAGGAAATAGCTTTGGGATTGCAGCCAGCGCCACCATTGGCGCGCAGGTGTAATCCAAAGCAGCGCGCCCAGTGCGGCGAGCGTGCCGCCAGCGGTCATCATCAAGAGTGTTGGCAGAAACCGGTGCGAAATCTCAGTGGCCCCAAAAAGCGGCAAGGGCAGAAAGATCAGCGCCAACCCAAAACCATGCAACGTCAGCCAAATGTGCGGGCCGGGGGCGGATTGGGTTGCCTCGCGCAACGCTAGATAGGCGCGGGGGCGCAGCCAGAAAAAAAGCGCCAGAACCGTTATCACCGCGAGACCTCGGGCGGTCATTGACCGAAGCGCGCGACAAGCGGCCTCGATCTCGGTCTGACGGCATTCGATGGAGGCTATGACCTGATAGGTGATAATCACGGCCAGAAGCTCTGCCACTGCGATGCCTGCCATGATCGTCAGGCGGTTCCGCATTGGTTTTATGGCCGTTGGCACACTCATCTGATCGGGTCAGAAGTCGGGCGTAACGCCGGGAAGGTTTAGCGCTTTGATCAGTTCGCGCAATTCCTGACGGGCGGCGACGTTAGAAATGTTGAGCTGTTTGACCCCGATGTCGCGCAAATCCAGAAGGGTAATGCCGCGCGGGAAGAGTTCGCGGAAAATGACACGCTCGTTAAAGCCCGGCGCCACACGAAAGCCGATACGCTTGGCAAGTTTGTCCAGCGCCTTGCCCATTTTCTCTTTGTTGACCATTTGCTGCGCGCCCATACGGTTGCGCATGACGATCCAGTCGATTGGCTGCAACCCGGCCTGTGCGCGCAACTGCCGCGCGCTCCAGACCATTTCAGAGTACACAGACGGGCCGGTGATTGTGTCGGCGTCGCCGTCGATGTGGGCCAGAAGGTCAAAGTCGACAAAGCTGTCGTTCAACGGTGTCACCAGCGTGTCCGCCAGCGAGTGCGCGACTTGCGAGAGGCGGGTGTGCGAACCCGGGCAATCAATCAGAATGAAGTCGCTGTCAGGTTCCAGCGTTGCAACCGCTGCTGACAGGCGCAGATCATAGATGTTTTCGCCGGGCTTCAGCGTTGCAGGGTCGATTTCCGGCAGATCGTGATAGTCCGGAGTGGGCAAGTCGAGGCTATGCTCTTTGGCATATTTCAGGCGGTTTTCGACGTAGCGGCCAAAGCTTTTCTGGCGCAAGTCCAGATCAAGCGCGCCAACCTTGTGGCCCATCCGCGTAAGAGCGGTGGCGATGTGCATCGACAGCGTGGATTTGCCCGCGCCGCCCTTTTCGTTGCCGACCACAATGATATGCGCCATGCCCGTTGCCCCTGATTTGTTATATGCGCCCACTTACGGCGGTCATTCTTTGCTGTCCACTATATATGTGGTGTTTATCCACAGGAAAAGTGGGCAGTTATTGATAATTTTTTAAGGCAGAATGTCTCGCCAGTCACCTGTGGCCAAGTCGCTGAGTGACCAGTCGCCGATGCGTGCACGGATCAGACGCAGCGTGGGGTGGCCCACGGCAGCGGTCATGCGGCGCACTTGACGGTTGCGGCCTTCGCGGATTGTCAGCGCAATCCAGCAATCTGGAACTGATTTTCGCACGCGGATCGGCGGAGTTCGTGGCCAGAGATTGGCGGGCTCATCAATACGTTTTACGTCGGCAGGTTTTGTCAGCCCGTCCTTGAGCGTCACGCCTTTGCGTAACGCGGCGAGTGTTGCGTCATCCGGTTGGCCCTCGATCTGGACCCAATAAGTTTTGGCCATCTTGTGTCGCGGATCGGCGATGCGGGCCTGCAGTTTGCCGTCATCCGTCAGCACCATCAGCCCCTCGCTGTCACGGTCCAGACGGCCGGCAGGATAGACTTTGGGCACGTCGATGAAGTCCGACAGCGTGCGGCGTGTGCTGCCCTCAAGGCCTTTGTCGGTGAATTGCGACAGCACATCGAACGGTTTGTTAAAGAGGATCACGCGGGTCATGAGCCGTTCCTACACGGGGGCGTGTTGGGGTTGCAAGTTCGCTTTGGCTGGGATCATCTGTGCCGCAAGAGCGTGAGGGAAAGACGATGGATATCAAGGATATGCGGCCGGAGACCTTGTTGGCGCAGGCCGGCGGGGCGATTGATGCACAAAGCGGCGGTGTGGTTCCACCGATCCAGCCAGCCACGACGTTTGTGCGGGACAAAAACTATAAACCGTTGAATTCGGACAATGTTTATGCGCGGCCGCACAACGATGTGGTGCGCCAAGCAGAGGGCGTTCTGGCCCAGTTGGAAGGTGGTGCGGCGGGGTTGCTTTTCCCGTCAGGCATGGCCGCGATTGCGGCGCTGTTTCGTACGGTTCCGACGGGTGCACGTGTGATTATCCAGTCCGGCATTTATTGGAACACAACCAAATGGGTGCGCGATTTTTGTGAGCGTCGTCAGATAGATGTGGACGAAGTGGACGCAAGCGATGCGGCGGCGTTGGCGGATGTGTGTGCCAAAGGGCCTGCGAATATCGTTTGGGTGGAGACCCCAAGCAATCCGTGGCTCAAGATCACGGATGTTGCGGCGGCCAAAAAGGCGGCCGGGAGTTGTGGAGCGCTGTTGGCGGTGGACAGCACGGCGGCCTCGCCGGTTCTGACCAACCCGTTGAAATTGGGTGCAGATATCGTGATGCATTCCACCACCAAAGTGATCAATGGGCACTCGGATGTGCTGGGTGGTGTGTTGATCACCAAAGAGATCACGCCGGTCTGGGAAGAGATTGAAACCGATCGTGCCAGCGCGGGCGCTGTGATGGGGCCGTTTGAGGCGTGGCTGTTGTTGCGCGGTATGCGCACGATGGCGTTGCGAGTTGAGCGGATGGTGGATAACGCTATGAAAATAGCGGATTATCTGGCGGATCACCCGAAGGTGGACAGTGTGCTTTATCCCGGTCTTGAAGGCCATGCGGGACATGATCTGGCCAAAGCGCAAATGCCGGGCGGGTACGGATTTTTGATGTCTTTCCTAGTGAAGGGGGATCGCGAGACGGCTTTGCAAGTGGCTGGAAAGATGAAGCTTTTCCATCGGGCGACGTCATTGGGCGGCGTGGAAAGCCTTGTGGAGCATCGCTATACGATCGAGCCGCACACGGGCATTCCGGAGACGCTTTTGCGGATTTCTGTGGGGGCGGAACATGCAGATGATCTGATTGCGGATTTGGGGCAGGCCTTGGGGCAATAAGGGGTGTCTGTTTCGCGTCGGTATCGCGTCTGTATCGCGTAGGTGCGGAATGAGGGTGGTCTGGCGTTAGCCGCACGGCCGTCCCTTGGAGGTTTCACTCATTCATTGTTAATGCGTTTCGACAATTCTGGGCGTCGCAATTTTTACGCAACTTACTTCAGCGACGGAACAGAACATTGAATAAGCGTGTCGGCAACCCAGCATTGATTACCCCGGCCTATGAGGATCGCGGGTTGTACAAAAAACCTCCGACGGAATTGGTTGTCGAGCTGATACCGAAATTCGGGAAGAACTCGCGCAAAGACGTCATCATCAAAGGCATGGTGCAGAATGGGGTCGAGGTTGATGTCATTTTCGCCGGTCGCAGAAAGAAACAAGTTGACGAACTGGTGAAGTTGCTGGGCCGCAAATGGGACCAGGCGAACGACGCTGCCCATGAGGGAATGAAAAAACCGAAACGCAAAGATGTGCGCGTTCCAACCCGGATACAGGGATCATGGCGCACGCGCATCGTGGAAGACGACGAAGAGTGGTACGCGCGGCAATACCAGCTTATGGTCGCGCGCTGGGCCTTTATGTCGGAAAGCGGCGAGTTCCGAAGCTTTGGTGAACCGCCGTTTACCGACGTGAGCAGCCTGAAAGGCTCGGCCAAATCCTGAATAGACGGCTTTGGCCCGGAGAGTGGCTTGATCTGAGGCAATGTTGTTGGCTCTATGAGGTCAGCAATACACAAGCTCGGAGCCGCCTATGAAACTCGAATTTCACCACATCAATTTTGTGTCCCACGATGTGGATGGGCTGCATGATTTTTATACCAAGGTTTTGGGGCTTGCGGACGTACCGCAGGAGGACTTCCCGCGCACCGAGGCCGCAGATGGCAAAGGATTTGACGGCAAAATCCGCTTTGCCACCGATGGCGACATGCAGATGCATCTGGCGGAGCGTCGCTTGGATGTGGCGTTTGTGAACGGGCAGGTGATCAATCCGGTGGATCGTGGGCATATCGCGTTTCGCACGGATGATATCGCAGCGTTTCTGCAGGTGCTGCGGGACAACAACGTGCCGTTTTCGGACTATGGCACGGCCTTTGCCAAAGAATGGCATCAGGTGTTTTTTCAAGATCCTGAGGGCAATGTGGTTGAAGTGCATCAGCAGGTGGGCGGTGCAGGTTGATATGCCATGTCGTTCTGGAGCTATACAGACGCTCCACTCCCGCCTAGCGTGGCCCCATGACGGATCACCCCATTCTCGACAGCCGCTATAGCTGGACACGCCTCGCTATCACTTTGTTGATTGCGGTCTTTGCCAACGTGGGCATGTGGGCGGTCATTGTTGTAATGCCGTCGATACAGGCCGAGTTTGGCATCGATCGGGCCGGGGCAAGCGTGCCTTATGTGCTGACCATGATTGGGTTTGCGGTGGGCAATTTTGCAATTGGCCGCGCGGTGGACCGGTTCGGGGTCAGCAAGTCGCTGATTGGCGCGGCGGTGTTGAGCGCGATGAGTTACGCGCTGGCCGCAGTGAGCCCGTCGGTGGGGATCCTGTCGTTGGTGCATTTCTTTTTGGGGTTTGGAACGGCCGTCGGGTTTGGGCCTCTGATTGCGGACATATCGCTGTGGTTTCAAAGGCGACGCGGGATTGCGGTGGCGATTGTGGCGAGCGGGAATTACCTGTCCGGCGCCATCTGGCCCATGCTGCTGAGTGGCGTGCAAGCCGATTACGGCTGGCGCGGGGTGTTTGTGGCATTGGCGGTGATCACAGTGGTCGCGATTGTGCCTTTGGCGTTGTTGTTGCGTCCGCGGGTGCCGATGGAGGCCTTGGCGGCACAACAAAGGGCGGCAGATGCCAAACAAGGTGGAGCGCCGTTCAAACCAGTGGTTCTGATGTGGGTGTTGGGCATTGCGGGCGTGGGCTGTTGCGTCGCGATGTCGATGCCGCAGGTACACATCGTGAGTTTCTGCGTGGATTTGGGCTTTGGCCCGGCGGTGGGTGCCGAGATGCTGGCCCTGATGTTGTTGGGCGGCGTGGTGTCGCGGTTGATTTCGGGGTTGGTCGCGGATCAGCTGGGCGGATTGATCACATTGTTGATCGGGTCGGTTTTGCAATGCATGGCGCTGTTCTTGTTTCTGCCGTTTGATGGTTTGGTGCCGCTTTATCTGGTCAGTGCCGCCTTTGGTCTGGCGCAGGGCGGGATCGTTCCGGCCTATGCGCTTGTGGTGCGAGAATACATGCCTGCCAATGAGGCGGGCAGCCGCGTGGGATTTGTCATGATGGCGACGATCATGGGCATGGCGCTGGGCGGGTGGATGTCTGGTTGGATTTACGACGTGAGCGGCAGCTATGGGTTGGCGTTCATCAACGGCATCGTTTGGAATGCGCTTAACATCGCCATCTTGGTGTTGATCCTGTTGCGGGTACGCGGTGGACCAAAGCCGGTTGCGGCATAACGCGGCAGGATTTTGCCTGCGCCCAAGAAGCATTTGGGGCCGAGCGGAATTTATGGCAAAAGGACCGCAGGCGGCGCCGGTGCCAACAGTTTGAGACATCCGAACCCTTTGCAACATGGTGGAACGGCTTGCAACTCGCACCTGTTTGGTATACAGCCGCATACAAATAGCCACCGAGCCTTAAAAATAAGCTTGAGACTCGGCGTTCATGCACCCGCCAACTCCAAATCGCTAGGATCACCATGAGCTTGTATACCGACTACCTCACCGAGATCGAAACCCGCAAAGCCGAGGGCCTGAGCCCCAAGCCGATTGACGGCGGCCCCCTTGTGGCCGAGCTGATCGACCTGATCAAAGACACCGGAAATGAGCTGCGCGAAGGCGCGCTCGACTTCTTCATTTACAACACGCTGCCCGGCACCACGAGCGCGGCGGGCGTAAAGGCGAAGTTCCTGAAAGAGATCATTCTGGGTGAGGCTGTTGTGGCCGAGATCACAGCCGATTTTGCCTTTGAAATGCTATCGCACATGAAGGGTGGTCCTTCGGTTGACGTGCTGATTGATTTGGCGCTGGGTGATGATGCAGCAATTGCTTCGCAAGCTGCGGACGTGCTGAAGACACAGGTGTTCCTGTATGATGCTGACATGACCCGTTTGGGGGATGCGCTGGCTGCGGGCAACGCTGTCGCCAAGGGTCTGTTGGAGAGCTACGCCAAAGCCGAGTTCTTTACCGAGCTGCCGGACATGTCCGAAGAAATCGAAATCGTGACCTATGTGGCGGGCGAAGGCGACATTTCCACCGACCTTCTGTCGCCCGGTGCCGAAGCGCACAGCCGTGCGGACCGCGAATTGCACGGCAAGTGCATGATCACGGAAGCGGCGCAAAAGCACATCAACGAGCTGAAGCTGCAGCACCCTGGCAAACAGGTGATGCTGATTGCGGAAAAAGGCACCATGGGTGTCGGGTCTTCGCGGATGTCGGGTGTGAACAACGTCGCGCTTTGGACTGGTAAACAGGCCAGCCCCTATGTGCCGTTTGTGAACTATGCGCCCATCGTGGCAGGCACCAACGGCATCTCGCCGATCTTTTTGACCACAGTGGGCGTGACCGGCGGTATCGGTCTGGACCTGAAGAACTGGGTCAAGAAAACCGACGAAGATGGCAACGCGATCCTGAACAACGACGGCAACCCGATCCTTGAGCAGACATACTCTGTCGAGACCGGCACCGTTCTGAAGATCAACACCAAAGACAAAAAGCTCTACTCGGAAGAGGGTGATGAGCTGGTCGATGTGTCCTCGTCCTTTACCCCGCAAAAAGCCGAGTTCATGAAGGCGGGCGGGTCCTACGCGATTGTCTTCGGCAAGAAGCTGCAGACATTTGCCGCAGAGGCGCTGGGCGTTGAGCCAACACCGGTTTTCGCACCGTCCAAAGAAATCAGCCACGAGGGTCAGGGTCTGACCGCTGTGGAGAAGATCTTTAACAAAAACGCTGTGGGCACCACACCGGGCAAGACATTGCACGCCGGGTCCGACGTACGTGTTCAGGTCAACATCGTAGGCTCGCAAGACACCACCGGCCTGATGACCATGCAGGAACTCGAAGCGATGGCGGCCACCGTTGTGTCGCCAATCGTTGACGGCGCGTATCAGTCGGGCTGTCACACAGCGTCTGTGTGGGATACCAAAGCGCAAGCCAACACACCGCGTCTGATGCAGTTCATGAACGACTTTGGTCTGGTCACTGGTCGTGACCCCAAAGGCGAATACCACGCGATGACCGACGTCATCCACAAAGTGCTGAACGACATCACCGTGGACGATTGGGCCGTGATCATCGGTGGCGACAGCCACACCCGTATGTCCAAAGGCGTCGCCTTTGGTGCGGACAGTGGCACGGTGGCACTGGCACTGGCGACAGGTGAGGCGTCGATGCCGATCCCGGAGTCGGTCAAAGTGACCTTCAAAGGCAAAATGGCCGAGCACATGGATTTCCGCGACGTGGTGCACGCCACACAGTTGCAGATGCTCGCACAGCATGGCGACAACGTGTTCCAAGGCCGCGTGATCGAAGTACACATCGGCACATTGCTGGCGGACCAAGCGTTCACCTTTACGGACTGGACTGCGGAAATGAAGGCCAAAGCGTCGGTCTGTATTTCCAACGACGAGACACTTGTTGGCTCGCTTGAGCTGGCGAAATCGCGCATCCAGATTATGATCGACAAAGGCATGGAGCATGAAAATGGCATGCTGCAAAACCTGATCGACATCGCGGATGCCCGCATCGCCGAGATCAAATCCGGTGCCAAGCCTGCGCTGACACCTGATGACAACGCCAAATACTTTGCCGAAGTTGTTGTGGATCTGGACGAAATCGTCGAGCCAATGATTGCCGACCCTGACGTGAACAACGCCGATGTGTCCAAGCGCTATACCCATGACACCATCCGTCCGATCAGCTTCTACAAAGCTGAGAAGAAGGTGGATCTTGGCTTTGTTGGTTCGTGCATGGTGCACAAGGGCGACATCAAGATCGTGGCGCAGATGCTGAAGAACATCGAAGCTGCCAACGGCAAGGTCGAGTTCAAGGCACCGCTGGTTGTGGCCGCGCCGACCTATAACATCATCGACGAGATGAAGGCTGAGGGTGACTGGGAAATCCTGCAGAAGTATTCCGGCTTTGAGTTCGACGATCTGTTCCCGAAAGAGCATGCGCGCAAAGAGTATGAGAACATTCTCTATCTCGAGCGTCCGGGCTGTAACCTGTGCATGGGCAACCAAGAGAAAGCCGCCAAAGGCGACACCGTTCTGGCGACGTCGACACGCTTGTTCCAAGGCCGTGTTGTGGGCGATAGCGCGACCAAGAAAGGTGAGAGCCTGTTGGGCTCGACCCCGCTGGTGGTGCTGGCAGCTGTGTTGGGCCGCACGCCCACATTGGAAGAGTACAAAACTGCGGTGGAAGGCATTGACCTGACCAAATTTGCTCCGCCTTTGGCTGCGCCGACGACCACCAAGTCCGCGCACTTCTGATCTGGGGATCGCTTAAAAAATTGGCCGGCATCGCTTGAGAGAGCGGTGCCGGTTTTTTTGTGGATTTTACACGCTTTATGGTTGTGGCTGCTCGGTTAGTTGGTCACCTTCCTGATAAGGATTTTGATTACCAAGAAGACTTGAAATATGTCCGACTTTTTTGCGCGGCCCGAGGCCGGGTTTTTGATTGCTGTATTGCTCGTATTTTTGCTGATGATGTTTCTGTTGTCGCGGCTTTTGCGGTTCCTTTTGTACCGAGATCGACGGCGTCAACCTGAGGCTCAGCCGGAACCGGCGAAGACCCGAAGCACGGTGATCGTCGATGGCTCAAACGTGATGTATTGGAAGGGCGGCGCGCCGAATTTGGACACGTTGATCGAGGTTTTGGACAGCCTCAGGTCAAAGAACCTGAAACTGGGTGTGATGTTTGACGCCAATGCGGGATATCTTGTCTCGGAGAGTTACATGCATGACAGCGCGTTTGCGACGCGACTTGGCCTGTCAGCGGAAAACGTTTTGGTGGTGCCCAAAGGCACGCCGGCGGACAAGACTATTTTGCTGGCGGCACGTGATATGGACGCGCGGGTGGTGACAAATGACCAGTTCCGCGATTGGGCGGAGGAGTATCCCGAAGTGGAAAAGGAGGGGTTCCTGATCAAGGGGGGATATCGGAAGGGGACGCTTTGGTTGGAGCTTTCGTAAACGGGGTTAGAAGATGAAGTCATCCCACGATAGGTCAGCCAGATTTACATCGAGAAGGGTCGCAAGTGGGGTGCTTCCGGATGCTGCGATACCACCCGAGGTCACATAGATTTCTACGGCGTCCCCAGACTGAACGATAGATAAGGCTAGGATGCCTGAAGCCGTGTCATCGAAACAGTTGATCCGTATGGTTTCCAGTCCGTTCATGGTGACAGAGAATATACCGCTGTCCGCCGCCAAGCTGGAAAAGTCCAGCGTGTCTTCACTCATGGTGAAATCAGTGATTGTGTCGGACGCGTTTAGGGTCACAAATACAAATTGATCTTCGTCGCGCCCGCCAGTCAGTTCATTTTCTCCGGTGCCGCCGACCAAAATGTCGTTGCCCGAACCTCCTATCACTGTGTCGTTGCCGCCGCCTGCCAGTATGAGATCCTCGCCCGCCCAAGACTCAATTCGGTTGTCGACGCCATTACCGATAATGGTGTCATCGCCCGAACGAGTGATCACGTTTTCGATGTCAATGAAAGTGCGCGTGTTGCCGTGCGGTGTTGAATAAGTATTGGTTAGGTCGACAAAATGGTCACTTGAATAAGACGTGCGATAGGTGTCTATGCCATCGCCGCCGTTGATGGTGTCGTCGTCGTCGCTGAAATTGTCACTGCCCATAATGACGTCGTCACCGTCACCGGCGACAAGCAAGTCGTTGCCGGAACCGCCAACGAGCGTGTCGGATTGATTTCCACCAAGAAGGGTGTCGTCGCCCACTCCGCCCGTCAACGCGTTGGAGACGTTCTCGTACCCGGTGATGTGGTTGTTAGCCGAAGACCCGATCACCTCTTCAAAGTTCAGGATCCGGTGGGTGGTGCCATAGAGGTCGGTGAATGTGCCCGCTTCCAAATCAATCGTGAAGGTGGGGGCGGGCGAAAGAGGGGTAGGGGGTGGTACGTACCAAGAGACGGAAAAGATGTCGTATCCGTGGCCGCCGTTGATGGTGATGGGAACGCTGGTTCCAAGGGCGGAATGTTCAAAAGAAAAGGTACCGTCATTGTTGCCCAGTACGAAACTATTTGCATTGGCGTAATCGCCCGAGTGTACGGTGGGGCGAGTGTCAACACAAATAACTGTTGTCACTGTGTCCAAAATCGCTTGATTGAAACCGCTGTAATCACCGGCTGCGAAAGCGGCGAGTTGGCTTTGAAAGTCCTGGGCACCCCAATTCAGGCCTGTGAGTTGACCGTCCAGAAAACCTACGCCAAAAGATCCTCCGCTCGGGTATCCGGGATAATAGAAATCGATAGAGGTGATTGTTCCGGATATCAATTCCCCATTGATCACAACGAGATCGTCGCCGTTCAGTTGCATGACGCCGTAAACGATAGGTGAAGAAGGAGAAAACCCAATTCTTACTTCACCATTCATTGTCTCAGTCACAAATGCAGTATTCCAACGGTCTGCAAAATGTTCTGAGAAGAGGTGTGCTAGGCCGTATTGTTCGTGCTGAAAATAAGTGGGCATTTATGGATTCTTCGTTCGGGAAATTCAGGTAATGCTACTACACTAATCACAATCTAAAGATGTGTCACTTTTTTTGGGTGGCACCCAACAAAAAACGCCGCCCCAAATAGGAGCGGCGTTTTGTCGAAACATCTGAAAGCGGTGCTTAGAAGCCCAGGCCTTCGTATTTCTTTTTGAACTTGGATACGCGGCCACCGGCATCCATCAAGCGGGTGTTGCCGCCGTTCCATGCAGGGTGCACGGAAGGGTCAACGTCGAGCGCCAGCTGGTCGCCTTCGGCGCCGTAAGTCGAGCGCATCTTCAGGATCGTACCGTCGGTCATTTTGACGTCGATGAAGTGGTAATCGGGGTGTGTGTCTTTTTTCATGATACCGCTCCTTACGCTTTTTTGGGCTTGTAGGTGGTGTCTTCTGAGATACGTGCGGATTTACCACGACGTGCGCGCAGATAGTACAGTTTGGCACGACGGACACGACCACGGCGAACAACAGTGATGCTGTCGATGTTGGTCGAGTGCAGCGGGAATACACGCTCCACGCCTTCGCCAAAAGAAATCTTGCGAATAGTGAACGAGCCGGCAATGCCTGCGCCGTTTTTACGGCTGATGCAAACACCTTCGTAGTTCTGCACACGAGTGCGCGAACCTTCGGTCACTTTAAAGCCTACGCGAACAGTGTCGCCGGCTTTGAAATCGGGGATGTCTTTCCCCAGGGCGGACACTTGTTCCGCCTCAAGCTGTGCGATCAGATTCA
Organism: Shimia sp. SK013; assembly: GCF_001292625.1. GTDB lineage: Bacteria > Pseudomonadota > Alphaproteobacteria > Rhodobacterales > Rhodobacteraceae > Shimia. Next base: position 25,754 of record NZ_LAJH01000008.1, on the reverse strand, counting down.
TCTGACCTTCTCCTATTTTGCTTGCGGTTGTTCCGCAAAGGTTTGATGCACCTAAGAGCTCTCGGTCTTCTTCCGGGTCCGCAGATGCGCCCGCCAGAGATCAGGTCGTCTTTTCTTGTCGTTGTTTGCTGTGAGGTGCACCTGTTCCCGAAGAAAGCAACAGTTTTGCAATGCACAGCACGCCCGAACGACTCATGCGAGACGCGGACCTGCGCGTATGTAGGGGAAAGCGGGTCACAGTGCAAGCGGGATTGACTGTGCGGCAGGCGAGATGTGTGTCGGCCAAAAGATTGCGCGCCCTACGGTAAGTTTACTGTTCAGAAGCGCCGCAGACCAGCTAGGGTTTGATGTAGGTTTGACGCTTGATGTGCGGCGGATTTGGTATTTGGTTTGAGGTATTTCTGATGCGATTTTCATGGGCTTTTGTGGTGGTTTTGTTGGCTCTGGTGTCCTGTAGCCGCCCCCAGCCTGAACCAGTTACCGTCCAAGACCGACAGGCAGCGCAGCTTAAGGCCGAGGTGGCGCGGCTGGTCACAAGACCGAAGTTTGGTGATTTTGATCCCTATGACTGGGAAGGCCGCGGGCCGCGGGCCTATCCGATCCATGGCATCGATGTGTCGCGCTGGCAGGGTGAGATCGACTGGCGCGAGGCCCAGCGGGCTGGCGTCAGTTTCGCCTTTTTCAAAGCCACCGAGGGGGGTGATCTGGCGGATCCACGGTTTGATGATCACCGCCGGGGCGCGCAGGCGGCGGGGGTGCCTTGGGGCGCGTATCACTATTATTATTTCTGCCGCTCCGCCGAAGAGCAGGCGCGGTGGTTCATCCGCAACGTGCCGCGCGGCTCGGACTTGCCGCACGTTCTGGATATGGAGTGGACTCCGCGATCCAAAACCTGCACCAAACGGCCAAGCGGGGCAAAGGTGCGCTCGGAAGCGCGCAAGTTCCTGTCGATCCTGCAAAAACACTATGACCGGCGGCCGATTGTCTACACGACGGTGGATTTTTATCAGGACACGGGTATCGGACAGGTCGGGGGAACGGAATTTTGGCTGCGGTCTGTGGCCGGACACCCCAAGGATGTTTATCCCGGAAGCCGTTGGACGTTCTGGCAATACACGGGCACGGGCGAGGTGCCGGGGGTTGATGGCGAGGTCGACATCAACGTGTTCCGAGGCAGTCCAGAGGATTGGGTGCGCTGGCGGGACAGGATTGGCGGGTAGTTCAAATTTCTTTGGCGTGACCCCATACCATTGTACGCCGGACTATACTTTTGAGCGCCGGACTATACTTTCCCCTTCCGCCGCATGAATTCAGTTTGGCTAGGGTAGGGGAGTGACGCAGATTACTCTCACGACATGCGTCATGGCAAATGTGGCGACGACTTTGGTGTAAGCCGAGACTGTCGACCGCGACCGAAGGTGCCTCATGTGTCCCGGGCCCGTCCCTGTCCTGGACACCTTGGGAATGGTCTTGTGGAAGGACCAGCCTTCACAAACAGGGCGCCGTTCGACCCCCCTCGCCTAGAGAGAACGGTGCCCTGTCTACTTTTTGTTTTGATAAGCTTGCCACATGTCCGGACGCCGCTCGCGGGTGAGCGTTTCGGCCATGTCACGGCGCCATTTTTCGACGTTGCCATGGTGGCCTGACATCAGCACATCTGGGATGGCGCGGCCTTTCCATTCGGCGGGGCGGGTGTATTGCGGGTGTTCCAACAGGCCGGCGGAATGGCTTTCATCCACGGTGCTTTCTTCGTTGCCCAAGACATCCGGCAAGAGCCGCACTGTGGCGTCGATCATGGCTTGTGCCGCGATTTCGCCACCGGTCAGGACAAAGTCGCCAAGGCTGACTTCCATGATGTTGTAGTGATCCAGCACGCGCTGATCTACGCCTTCGAAGCGGCCACAGAGCAGGGTGACACCGTCAGCTTGCGACCAAGCCCGCGCCATTTGCTGATCAAAGCGGCGGCCGCGTGGCGATAGATAGACCAGCGGACGGTTGCCACGCGCGCCGGACATGGCGCTTTCGATGGCGTTGCCCAACACGTCGGGGCGCAGCACCATGCCTGCGCCGCCACCGGCAGGCGTGTCATCAACGTTGCGGTGCTTGGTGACGCCAAAATCACGCAGATTGGTGGTGTGCAGCTGCCACTTGCCATCCTTGAGCGCGCGGCCAGTGAGGCTTTCGCCTAGCACACCTGGAAAAGCGTCGGGAAACAGCGTGATGATATGCGCGGTCCAGACACCGGCAAGGCGTGGGTTGGGGTCCATAAGCTCGCGCGGTTTGAAAGACGCTGAGATGGATTTGCGCCCATGGGAGCGGGGTGTTCTGTCCTTTGGTTTGTCAGTCACCTGCCAAGGTCCTTTCGTGCGCGTCCATCAGGGCGCGTTTGGCCACGTTGCGGGCCTCCCTGTCGCTGATTTTGCGGTTGAGGTCCAGCAGTTCATCCAAAACGGGCTGCGGCAGACGGGTGTTTTCCGGCGGCAACGGCACCAACTTGTCGCGGGTTTTGGGCGGCACGCCGACGAGGTCCAGAAGCGGGCTGGCCAAGCCGAGCGGCAAAGCTTGCCAATGCTCCAGCGCCAGCGGGATCACGGGCACGGGGGCGATGGCCTCGGCTAACTCCTGCAACAGGGGACGGGTGTCAGCGGCAGGCCGGACGCGGGTCTTAAACTCCTCAAGGGACATGGTGATGCCCGAGGATTTCACATGCTCCCAAAAGGCGCTCTCCAACCATGGATCCGCCTGACGGGTGGTCATCACGATGCGGACGTCGGCCTGTTGGCCGGATTTTTCATAGCGGCGCTGTGCGGCGGTCACGATTTCACGCAGGTTGTCGATGGCAGGGCGATAGTCGGGCACGTCATCGCGGCCCGGCATGTGGCCGGCGAGTTCTTCGGCGGACAGGATCAGGCCGCGGTTTTTGTATGTCGGCTGCTCTGCCCAGTATTCATCGGCGCGCAGGGAGACTTTGGCCAGTGACAGCGGGTCGCGCCATGTGGAGTAACCGCGCGTGGCATGCACCAGTGGGCGGACCTTCCATTTGAGCTGAATGTTGCAGTGCGGTTTGAGCAAAGCGCGGTTTTCACGCAGGGTGCGTTGCAGCGTCGTGGTGCCGGTTTTGTGGAAACCGGCGTGGATGATCAGGGGACGGGTCTTGTCCGCCATGTCAGATGTCACCGGTGAGCCAAATTCGGCGGGCTTCAAATTTCGCCTTGGAGACGTCTTCGTTGCTGAGGTCGGAGCGGTTGGCCTCGAGCATGGCGTCCAGAAGTTCTTGGGGCATGGACACGTTTGCCGGCGGCAATACCTCCAGCCCACGGCGCGCGCGTCCGGGCATGTCCAGCGCATCCATCACCGAGGCGAGCGGGCCGATGGGGCGGGTGCTTGCTTCTTCGAGCGGTGTGCTGAGGACTTTGAAGGGTGCCACGCTGTCGCGCACTTGTTCTACAATGGCGTCAAGCTTGGCGCTGTCGGCAAATGTCGTGCAATAGTCCTCAAAGCTGAGTGTCATGCGCACGGCACGCAGGTGTTGCGCGTAGCAACTGCGCATCCAGTCCTCGGCTGCACGGGTTGAGAAATAGAAGGTCAGGTCTGCACCATCGCCAAACGCCGCTTGGGTCGTGTCGGCGATGGCTTTCATCAGGTGGGGCGCCGCGTCATAGCGGGTCAGATTGCGGCGACCGGGCATGTGGCCGGAGAGGTCTTCGGAACTGAGAACAAGTGGACGGGAGTCGTCGGTGTCGATCTCTTCAAAGACCGCCGCGATTTCGGAGGCGAACTCGGTGAGATCAGCGGGGTGTCGGCTGGCGGAATAGGCGCGGGCGGCCTCGCACGCGCCGATCATGCCGGGACGTGTGATAAACCTGATGTGGCGTTCCAGCCGCGGGCGGTTGTGGACCAGCATTTTCTGAACGCTGGTCGTGCCGGTCTTGTGAAAGCCTGCGTGCACGAGGATGCGGATCATGGTGCGCTCCTGAGATGTGAATACGCGGCCTGAGTTACGGAGCTGTCGGGCATCTCAAAAGAGCCCCTCGGGTGGATCCGTGATGATGCGGCCCGCCAAAATGTCGACGGTGGGCACCGCAACGTGGGTGAAAGGCAAAAGGACCGTCGATTTGAGCGCGGCCCCCTGAATTTCCAGTAAATCGGTGGCGCCGTGGTTTTGGACCGATTTCACGGTGCCAAGCAGCGTGCCGCCGGTGTCGCGCACTTCGAGGCCGACGAGGTCAGTGTAGTAGTATTCGTCATCATCCGTGTCGGGAAGGCGGGCGCGGGGCACATAGAGTTTCACCCCTTTGAGGGCATCTGCCTGTTCTTTGGTAGAGATCCCCGAGAGGCGGGCCGAGAGGCCGTTTTTCACAACACCAAGAACGGTGACTTCGAATTCCATCGCGCCGTCGCCGGTGATGAGCGGGGCATAATCCGCGATGGCGTCGGCCTCGGCCGTGAAAGATTTCAAACGGACGTCACCGCGCACGCCATAGGCGCCGCCGATGGCGCCGACGCAGATCATGTCGGGATCACTGTTGGTCATGGGTTTGGGCCCTTTTTGGTCTTGTAGACTGTTTTGACGGATTGGCGGGAATGGCGCAAGGGAGAGGCGGCATTGGCGATGGTAGAAACCTTTGGGCCGGATGCAAATACGTGGGTCAGAGTTAGCGGGTTTGCATCTCAAGTTGTGCGTCACGGTCTTCCCATCCGACTTTGGCCAGTTCCGGTGTGTCGGAGGGCGCCTCGGGCCAGCCGACACAGAGATAAGCCACCAGAGACCAGTCAGGCGGTATGTCCAGATCGCGGTTGAGCTGGACGGGATCAAGGATCGAGACCCAACCGACACCCAGACCTTGTGCGCGGGCTGCCAGCCAGAATTGGGTGACCGCGCCAACCACCGAATAGCGGCGCATCTCGGGCATGGAGGAGGCGCCGAGGCCGGCGCCTTTGGGTGTGGCTTCATCGCAGTAGATTGCCAAATGCACAGGCGCTTCGCGCATGCCCGACAGTTTAAGGCGCGCATAAAGCGCGGCGCGGTCCCCGGAGTAGTCTGACAGCGCGGTGGCATTGGCAGATTGATAATTCTTGAGAGCGGCAGCACGGGCGGCGTCGGATTGGACGCGCACTAGGCGCCAAGGTTGGCTGAGCCCCACCGAAGGGGCCAGCAAAAACGTGTCGAGACACTCCGACAGGAGTGCCTCGTCCACTGGATCCGAGCGGAAGCGGCGCACATCGCGCCGCCACATCATGAGCCGTGTCAGGTCGTCCCGGAAATCTGGCGTAAACTCTGTCATTCCGGTGCGGGCCTAACTTATTCTTCTGCGGCTGCTTCTTCTGCAGGCGCGGCAGCGGCTTCGGCTGCGTCCGCAGCTTTGGCGGCTTTTTCTTCAGCGCGGTCTTGCGCTTTCTTGCCGGGCTCAGCTTTCTTAGGGTTGCTGCGCTCTACTTTGGCGATGGTGCCAGCCGCTTCGAGGAAGCGTGCAACACGATCGGTAGGCTGCGCGCCTTCGTCGAGCCAGTACTGAACGCGTTCCATGTCCAGTTTAACGCGCTCTTCGCTGTCTTTAGGCAGCAGCGGGTTGTATGTGCCGAGCTTTTCGATGAAGCGGCCGTCACGTGGCATGCGGCTGTCGGCTGCAACAACACGGTAGAAAGGGCGTTTCTTGGAACCGCCGCGGGCGAGACGAATTTTCATAGCCATGGGTTTATCTCCTTAGATGGCGTTTGCACCGGGGTGCGTTGGTGTGCACCAGTGCGGTGCGGGTTGGTGTCGAAGGACCGGTTTCAGTGGCCCAACGGTTTGTTATTCCTGATGCTTCTTATGGTGCTGAATGACTTCAGCGATGATGAAGTTCAGGAAATTCTTGGCGAATTCAGGGTCCAGATCGGCCTTTTTCGCAAGGTCTTCGAGACGTGCGATCTGGTTCGCTTCGCGATCCGGATCGGACGGGGGAAGGTCGTGAGTGGCTTTGAGTTTGCCAACAGCCTGTGTGTGTTTGAACCGCTCGCCCAGCGTATAGACGAGGATCGCATCGAGGCGGTCGATGCTGTCGCGGTGCTCAGCGAGCACGTCGGCGGCGCGGGTTACAGCGTCAGTCAAGAGCGTAGCCTTTCGGTTTGAACATCGGGTCGGCGTAGTGGCTGATTTCCATCTCGATGGCGTCGCCGATCTGCGTGGTGCGCAGGGCTTCGGGCGAGGGGTGCCGGTAAACCACGTCGTGGCCATCAACCGATGGCGCGGATTTGTCTTTTTGGGCGCCAAGACGTTCGGCGAGACGGATGGAATCCAGATTTTTCGGGTCGATGTAGGACACGGCCCCATCCCAGCCAAGATCGTCATAGAAATAACGGCGCACGGCGTGGGTGGCTTCGAGGGCATAGCCGTGGCCGGCTTTCTCCGGCCAGATGATCCATGCGATTTCACGTTCGGGCCATTGGGCGGGCATCCAGCCGCCGGCCATGCCCAGCGTTTCGTCGGTCGCCTTGTCGTGGATCATCCACATGCCGTAGCCGCGAATGTTCCAGTGGCCGATTTCGGCGGCATAGAGCATCCATGTTTCATAGGCATTGAGCGGACCGCCCATAAAGCGGGAGCGATAAGAGGCAAATGTGGCCTTGAAGTCCGGATAGTCCTCGGGCTCGGGGCCGCGCAGGATCAGGCGTTTGGTTTCCAGAACGGGGATGTTGCGCGTGGCCATCAGAGCACCTCCACTTGGGGGTGGCGGTAGGCATGACAGTCATAGCCATTGACCGTCTGCTCGCCCTCAAAGGTGGCATCCAGGCGTTTGGCCAGTGCGAGAGAACGTGTGTTTTCGGGCGCAATAAGGCTGATTAGGCGGTTGAGACCAAAGTGCTGTGCCGCGTAAGCACGTGCCGCCAGCGCCGCCTCATAGGCAACACCTTTGCCTTCAAAACCGTCAAATAGGGTCCAAGCCAGCTCTGGCTCGGGCCACTCGATGTGGTGAATGATACCAGACCAACCGGCCAGTTTGCCGGTGGCTTTCTCTTCGATGTGCCACAGGCCATAGCCGCGCAGCACCCAATGACCCGCGCCACGCATCATGCCGCGCCAGCATTCACCTTCGGTCATGGTGCCGCCGATGAATTTGGCGCGAGGTCCGGCAAAAAACGCCGCCATTTCCGGCAGGTCTTCGACGCGGTGGGCGCGCAGGATCAGGCGGTCTGTCTCTACGGTTGGGATGGTCACGGAGGTCATGCGTAGGCCTCCATTCCGCCGTTTACCAGATCCGCAGGCGCAGGGTGGCGCCAGACTTCGATGGTGCCGTAGTCGTCGTTCGGCTCATAGGTCTCTTCCATTACCGCGCCAAGGCGGCGGGCGACGGCTTTTGAGGCTTCATTGGCCACGGCGATCTGTGAAATGGCTGTGTCCCAACCAAGCACGTCATAGGCATGCGCGCGCGCCGCAGAGGCGGCTTCTGTTGCATAACCTTTACCGGTGGCGGACGGCATTAGGATCCAGCCGATTTCGCGCTCGCGCCAACCGTGCGGGTACCAGAGACCAACCCGACCTTGGTACGTGCCGGAGTCTTTGTCCTCAAGCGCCCAGAAGCCGAAGCCGCGCAGGGCCCAGTGGCCCATCATCATGGAAATATAGCGCCAAGTATCGTCTGCCGATTTGGGCCCGCCAACAAATTCGGAGCCCTTGGTTTGGTAGAATTCAATCTCCGTCGCGATATCGCTTTCGCGATGGGCGCGCAGAATCAGGCGTTCGGTTTCCAGAGTCGGCACGACCGCTGCCAGCTGAGCAGCCAAAGCTGCAGCTGGATCAGAGGCGGATGCCTCATGAGGATATGCCGATGTCTGTGTCATTTACTTCTTTTTGCCAAAACCGGACAGGCCCGGGGGGAGCCCCATGCCGCCGCCGAGACCAGGCAAGCCACCCGGCATGCCGCCTTTGCCGCCCATGGCTTTGGCCGCGGCTTCGAGCTGTTTGGGGTCCATCTGGGTCGGGTCCATGTTGGCCATGTCGGCGCCACCTTTGCCGCCCATGGCTTTCATCGCCTGCTTAAGCATGCCGCCTTTGCCCATTTTGCCCATCTTCTTCATCATGTCGCCCATCTGGCGCTGCATTTTCAGAAGCTTGTTGAGGTCAGACACATCCATGCCGGAGCCTTTGGCGATGCGCTTTTTGCGGCTGGCTTGCAGAAGTTGGGGATTGGCGCGTTCTTTTTTGGTCATCGACTGGATCATAGCGATCTGGCGGACGATCATTTTGTCGTCAAAGCCCGCGTCCTGCACACCTTTGGCCATTTTGGCCATGCCGGGCATCATGCCCATCATGCCTTCCATGCCGCCCATCTTTTGCATCTGCTCAAGCTGGGATTTCATGTCGTTCATGTTGAAGCGGCCTTTGATAAAGCGCTTCATCATGCGTTCGGCCTGTTCGGCCTCGATTGTTTCTTGAGCTTTCTCAACCAAGGCAACGATGTCGCCCATGCCAAGGATGCGGCCGGCGATGCGGTCGGGCTCAAACGTTTCGAGCGCGTCCATCTTTTCGCCAAGGCCGACGAATTTGATTGGCTTGCCGGTCACGGCGCGCATCGACAGCGCCGCACCGCCACGGCCGTCGCCGTCCATCCGGGTCAGGACCACGCCGGAGATGCCGATCTTGCCGTCGAACTCTTCGGCGACCTCAACCGCGACCTGACCAGTCAGACCATCGACCACCAGCAGGGTTTCACGCGGGTTGACCGCGTCGCGGACGTCTTCGACCTCTTTCATGAGGACTTCGTCGATCTGCAGGCGGCCGGCAGTGTCGAGCATGTAGACGTCGTAGCCGCCCAGCGTCGCTTGTTGTTTGGCGCGTTTGGCGATTTGGACGGCGGACTCGCCTGCCACGATGGGCAGCGTGTCGACGCCGATCTGGGTGCCGAGCACCTGCAGCTGTTGCATCGCGGCCGGGCGGTAGATGTCGAGAGAAGCCATCAGCACGCGTTTGCCATCGCGCTCGGACAGGCGTTTGGCGAGTTTACCGGTGGTGGTGGTTTTACCGGAGCCTTGCAGACCCACCATCAGGATCGGTGCGGGCGGGCTGTCGATTTTGAGCGCGCCAAGGTCGGCATCGCCGCCACCTGCCAGTACGCCTTGGAGCTCGTCGTGGACGATCTTGACGACTTGCTGACCTGGCGTGACAGATTTGGTTACCGACTGGCCTGTCGCCTTTTCTTGCACGGCTTTGACAAAGTCGCGGGCCACGGGCAGCGAGACGTCGGCCTCAAGCAGCGCGACGCGAACTTCGCGCAGGGCGGTTTTGACGTCATCCTCAGACAGGGCGCCTTGCTTGGTGAGGCGATCAAAGACGCCGGAAAGGCGTTCGCTTAGATTTTCAAACATCGCTTTGCGGCTCCTTAGCACCGTTTCCAACCTTGGCCCGTAGATAGGTACGAACCGCCCAAACGCCAATGTCCCCCATGGGCGCGACGCGCTGATGGGGGGCGATCCCGGCCTAAGCCATGGGACCGGAAGTTTGACAGACTCCCGGAGTTGGATGCGCAATTAGTCCTATTGCCTGGCGGAGTCAAGCGTGGCACCACATCGGGAAGTTAAGGATATTTCATGCACGTTCTTATAATGCGCGACCATTGGCAGGGCGCTTTGGCCTGTGTGCAAAGCTTCGGGCGGCGGGGGCACAAGGTGAGCCTAATGGTCAGCCCCATTATCTCTGCAATTGGTCGGTCGGATTATGTCACGGCTCTGGTGCCGGCATTTGCGGGAGCAGAGCCTGCCGCGCACGCGCGGTACCTGATTGATCAGGTGATACAGCTTGGTTTTGATCTGGTGGTGCCGATTTCGGACGACGACGCGCTTGCCGTTGCGTTGGCGGCGGAGATGGCGCCTGACGTCGGAGCCTTCGTCACGCCGTCAGTGGCGGCGGTCGCGCTGTGTCGGGACAGGAATGCTACGGCGGATTTGTGTGCGGACCTTGATATTCCGGTGCCGCGGTCGGCAACGGTGACGCGTGCCACTGCGCTTGATGCGGCGGAAGAGATCGGCTTTCCCTGCTTTCTAAAGTTGTCTGAAACATTGGCGTCGGCGGGTGTTTTCAGGGTCGATTCAGCTGAGGCGCTCGGTGCGCATTTGCATCGGATACCTGAGCCTGGTTGCGCGCAAATACAGGAAAATATCGAGGGGACATTTGTCGGCCTCGGAGGTGTTGCGATTGACGGGCGTTTGAAGGTGACTGTGGGGTTTGAGGTGGATGAGCGTTTGCAACTGGCTGGAACCCCGGCCTTTTGCACACCTGTGGACGGTCCGGCCTTGGATGCCGTGTTGCAAAAAATTACGCGTCATTTGAACTGGTCCGGCGGCATCGACCTGGACATGATCCGGCGGGCGGATGGCACCCACTTTTTGCTCGAAATCAATCCGCGGATGTCGGGCAGCATCAATGTTGGGCTGGCCATGGGGCGAGATTTGCCGGCGGCCTATCTTGAGGCAGTGGGCGGGGATGCCGGCGATCCGGTTTTTCCGCCAAAGTCGTTTGACACCTTTGTGCATGTCGTGGAGGAAGCCAGGCTGTTTCGGGACGCAGGCGGGCGTGACCTGGCGCGCATCATACGGGGGCAGGGGCTGGTTGCGGACAACGGGTACCCCGATGACTCCGGCTATGCGCGCTTGGTGCAGAACCAGGTGCGCAAGATTAAGCGCAAGGCGTTCTTGCGTCACATTCTGGGAAGAGGAGATGGCCATGGACAATGACGAGATGCATCAGCAGTCGGACCGCCTGTTGTCGCAGTTGGCGGGCTGGGGGATTGATGTGACGCTGCATACCCATGTGCCGCTGCGCACCGTGGAGGATGCGAAGTCGGTTGAAGCGGCGATGGTTGTCGAAGGTGAGGCGGCGTTTCGGGTGAAGAATCTGTATTTGCGGGACAAGAAGAAACGCAATTATCTGGTGACGCTGGAACAGGATCGCGAGATCGACCTGAAGACGCTTGGCAAGCAGTTGGGCGTCGGTGGCCTGTCGTTTGGGTCAGCGGACAGGCTGTTTGAAATGCTTGGTATTAGGCCCGGGGCGGTGAGCCCATTGGCGATGGCGACTGGGGCTGAAAAGGGTGTGCGGTTCATCATCGACAGCTCGGTGCGGGAGGCGGCGCGGATTTATATGCATCCTTTGGTGAACGACCGGACAGTGGCGATGGATGTGGTTGATCTATGGCCGTTTATGGACCGCGTGGGCGCGACGCCGGAGTTTTTGGAGTTTTAGTCAAAAAAACCGGCTGCGACAGACATCGCAGCCGGACTTTGTTTTTGGTGGCCGAGTTTTAGGCGCTCAGAGGGTTCTGGTCGCGGTGGGCATACGCCACATAGGCCGCGATCACACCCAGCACCAATGCAGGCACGGCGGATGGACCCAGGATCAGCAGGTGAGCCAAAACAGCCCCGATCATTGTGCAGACTAAAAGCGCTGCGCCGATCAGTTGTTTGCCAGGCACCCAGAGCAGGATAGCGCAGCCGACTTCGAGCGCGCCTGTGAGGTAGCGGAACCATTGGCCGACGCCGATTGCGTCAAAAGTGCCGACCATCATTTCATTTCCTGTCAGCTTGAAGAAGCCTGCGGCGACAAAGGCCAGCGTCAGCAGCGCCTTTGCGATGAGGAGAATGTATTTTTGCATGTGTCGTGTCCCAAGTTCTTGATTGGTTGTTTTGTGGGGCGGAAGCGTAAGGGCTCCCGCCAAAGGGAAAAAGCGTATCCGCGCACAGAGATGGTGCGGAAGCGCTCAGGCGGCCTTGGCGTCTACCACAGCGCCGTCTTTGTCGAGGATGGTCACATCGGTGATGCCGAGAAATCCGAAAACAAAGCGCAGGTAGTTGGAGGCGAAGTCAAAGTCCGAGCCCAGCGGCGTGCCGCCGGTGGCGATGGATACGATGGCCTTTTTGCCTTCAAGCAGGCCTTTGGGGCCGTTTTCAGTGTAAGCAAATGTCACGCCAGCGCGGGCGATCTGATCCACCCAAGCCTTGAGCACAGCGGGGATGGCAAAGTTATACAAGGCGGTGCCGATAACGATGGTGTCCGCGGCTTGCAGTTCCGCAACCAAAGTGTCGGAGATTTCCAGGGCGGCCTTTTGGGCATCGGTGCGGTTTTCCTCGGGCGTGAAGGTTGCTGTGGTGAAGGTCTCATCCAGAAACGGCAACCCATCGGCCAGGTCGCGGCGAAGGACCGTGTTGGCGCTGAGTTCGCCGACGAGGTCAGCAGATTTCACGCGCGATACAGAATCGGCAAAGCGGGCGGAGGCATCGATGTGCAGTACGGTGTGGGTCATTGTGTGTTCCTTGGCGGTGTGTTTGATCAACTGAGGGAACATTTAGATATTGCAAAATTTCACACAACTGCACTAATTGCGCATACTGTGTTTAAAAATGCACATAAGTAACGTGACGAGGGACCGTATGGACAACTGGGACGAAATCCGCACCGCGTATCAAGTGGCGCGATTGGGCACGGTCAGCGGCGCGGCAGACGTGTTGGGTGTGCACCATGCTACGGTGATCCGCCATATCGACTCGTTGGAGGCCAAGTTGGGCCTAAAGCTGTTTCAGCGTCACGCGCGGGGATATACGGCAACGGAGGCCGGGCAGGACCTGATGCGGGTGGCGCAGGCCACAGATGACCAGTTCGGCCAACTCGAAGGCCGCATGAAAGGCCGTGGCGAGGATGTGTCGGGCGAATTGGTGGTGACGTCGTTGGGCGGCTTTGCGCCCTTGTTGGCGCCGGTATTGGCGGAGTTTCAGGCAGCGCATCCGGATTTGATGGTGCGGTTCTTGACGGGAGACAGGGTGTTTAGGTTGGAGTACGGCGAGGCGCATGTGGCGATCCGGGCCGGTGTTGGCGAAGAGCAGCCCGACAATGTGGTGCAGTCTCTGGCCCAGTTGCCGTCGGCGTTGTTTGCGTCGGGTGCCTATATCGCGCGGTGGGGCGTTCCAAAAGACGAGTCGGATTTGGTCAATCACCGGTTTGTCGGGCATGACAACGAAGAAAGCCGCGCGCCATTTTATCAGTGGTTAAAACAATATGTGCCGAGGGAAAATGTGACGTTCCGCTCGACGTCGGATCGCGGAATTGCCGCAGCTATCCGATCCGGTGCGGGACTTGGGTTTCTGCCGAAGTGGTCGGCAGAGAATGAAGAGGGGTTGCAGCAAGTGTTGCCGCCGCGCCCCGAATGGGCGGTGCATGTGCGGCTTGTGACCCACGTCGATTTGCACCGAACCACCAAAGTGCAGACCTTTTTGAAATTTTTGAAAGACCATGCTCAGGGGTGGCAGACAAAATGAGCGGCGCACAACGCGGCCATTTGGCGATGCTACTGTTCTCTGCCTTGGTGGCGGGGTCGTTTTCGCTTGGGGGAATGGTGGCCAATGAAGTGGCGCCAGCGGCCCTGAACGCGATACGGTTTCTGATCGCGGGGGCGGTGATCGGGGTGGCTGCGCTGGCCACAGGCGGGATTCCTTCGGGCAGCTTTCGTGCGCCTTGGCGGTATCTGGTGCTGGGCGGACTTTTCGCGATCTATTTTGTGCTGATGTTTGAGGGGCTGAAGACCGCGCATCCGGTGAGCACAGCGGCGGTGTTCACGTTGACACCTTTGATGTCTGCCGGATTTGGCTGGGTGTTGTTGCGCCAGATCACCACGCGGCGGATGGCGGTGGCGCTGGCCATTGGCGCGGTTGGGGCTTTGTGGGTCATCTTTCGCGCGGATTGGGCGGCGTTTTTGCGGTTTGAGGTCGGGGAAGGCGAAGTCTACTACTTCTGGGGGTGCGTGGCCCACGCGGCCTATACGCCGATGGTGCGCAAGTTGAACCGAGGCGAGCGGCCCGTGGTGTTCACCTTTGGCATGTTGATGGCGGGGCTGGCTGTTTTGACGGTGTTTGGCTGGGGCGACATTCGGGCGACAAACTGGGCTGACTTGTCGCCGCTTGTTTGGGGCACCGTGATATATCTGGCGATTTTTGCCAGCGCGTCGACATTTGTGTTGTTGCAATTTGCGGCCCTTGAGCTGCCGAGTGCGAAGGTCATGGCCTATACCTATCTGGTGCCGACGTGGGTCATCTGCTGGGAATTCGGGCTGGGGCACGGGGCGCCGTCGGGATTTGTTTTGATTGGCGTGGCGCTGACGATTGGGGCCCTGGTGTTGCTGCTGGAAACTGATGCGTCTTGATTTTGGCGCGTGACGTTTGTGGCGCTGAAAAACTGACGGGACCGCCCTGAAACCGCGATGCAAGGCAGACGGGCACCGCCGTTTTGGCCGCACCTTTGGGTCTTGGTAAACCGGATAAAGCGCCAGCGTCGTTGGTTGGTGCGTTTCAAGTTTGCGCCGGATGGGCTTGAGCCATCTCAAAGACAGGGGCCATCGGTCGCGTTACATAGAGGCCACCTTTAGAGAGGAGGGTCTGATGTACACGCACATAATGGTACCGGTGGATTTGACGTTGCCGCCCGCAATTGACCGCGCAGCGGAAGTCGCCGGAAAGATCGCTCAATGGCAACAAGCAAAGATCACGCTGATGGCGGTGGTGGGCACAGGCATCAGCGCCGCGCCGCATGACCCGGAAGCGGTGGACAAGGCGCTTGAGGATGCGCGCAAACGGTTTGACGCCTATACGACGCAGCCGATTTCCAAATGCACAATCGACAGCCACGATGTGGCTGCGGAACTGGATCACGATCTGACAGTTGCCGCCGAACAGCTTGGCGTCGATTTGGTGGTGGTGGGCACCCACGCGCCGCGGGTGATGGATTTTCTGACTACAGGACACGCGGGATATTTGGCGAAACACGCCAAAATGTCGGTTCTCGTTGTGCGCTGAGGAGGAAGGCAGATGCCAGCAGCGACAAACAAAGCCGACCTTTGCGCGGTCGCCGAAAAGGAATTTGGCAAGCTGACCGCCTTGCTGGACGACGTGAGTGCAGATTTGGCGTCGCAAGCGTTTGAAGACGGACCGTCGATCAAAGATGTGGTCGCGCATCGTGCCCACTGGATCACGTTGTTTTTAGGGTGGTTCGCGGACGGGCAAGCCGGAAAGGACGTTGCTTTCCCGGCTCCGGGTTACAAGTGGAGCGAGTTGAAAGCCTACAACGCTATGATGCGGAAGAAAAATGCAGGGCAGTCGTGGGACGAGGTCAAGGATGCGCTGTCGAACGCGCAAGCCAGTTGGGTGCGCTTGATCGGGAGCTTGAGCGACGCGGACCTTTATGGCGGGCCGATGAAAGGGGCGAATAACAAGTGGACCACCGGGCGCTGGGCCGAGGCGGCGGCGCCGTCGCATTATCGGTCTGCAGCAAAGTTTATTCGGGCGTGTTTGAGGGCGGCTCAGTCGGCGGATCGGTGAGTTCTGTTTCCAGAAAACGCTCAAAGGCGTCGAGGTTCACAGGCTCGAACTGACCAAATCCCTGCATCCAGACCGATGCGGCGCGCAGAGCGTCGGGCTCCAGCTTGCACCATTTCACTCGGCCGCGTTTTTCCTGAGAGATCAGACCGGCGTTGGCCAAAATCATCAGATGTTTGGAGATCGCGGCGAGAGACATTTCAAACGGCTCTGCCACATCGGTCACGGCCATGTCGTCCTCAAGCAACATGTTGAGGATTTCGCGGCGGGTTGGATCCGCTAGGGCCGAGAAGACGGTATCGAGGGTGGTGGTCATGGCCCCTCATAGCGTGTTGGTGCAAAGCGGGGAAGAGGCGCGGTCCTGATTGGGACCGCTACTGGAGCGCCAGGTCCTTAAATGGTTTAGGCGGGTTCTCGTCAAAGTCGTAGTAGGTCACGGTGTTGAAATTGCCGCGGAAGCGTTGGTCGAACAGGAAATAGAGATCGCCCAGCGGGTTGGGGTCCGCAAGTGCGCAATCATGGCGCGACAGGGCGCGGTATTGGCCGTTTAGCACCACCTCGAGCACAACGGTGGTGCCATCAATACAGAGGGCCTCGGCCGGATTGCCGTCGCCGTTCTGCGAGGTCACGGTTGAAATAATGGCAGGGGTGGCAGGGTCGAAGGGGGCGATTTGCGCAAGAAATCCCTGTACCCTTTGCCACTGTGCGCGGTTGAGCCACTTTTTTTTGCGCTTAGGTCAGCCCAACGATCTCGCCTTCAGAATCCAGCTTCAGTTTCTTTAAAGTCAGCTGAGGGCGGCCCTTGTCCGTCAGATGCAGTCGCACCGTGGCAGGGGCGGCTAAGGAGGGGTGGCGGGTGATGCGGATGACGGTGCCGGGCGTGGAAGACGACAGGATCGGTTCATCCATATGTTTGAGGCGATCGCCATACCATTCTTCGTAAAAGGCCGCGTTTTCGGTATCACCGGGCGCGGCCCATGTATCCGCAGGGAAGTAGGTGGCGGCCAGAAGCGGCGGGGTCAAAAGCGAAAAGAAGGCAGCGGCAAGAAGGCGGGTCAAAAAAGGCATCAAAACAGTCTCGGTTGGCGCGGAGCGCGCGGCTCGTAACAGGATGCGGCAGAGAGTGGCACAGTGTGGCGGCTAGGGGAACCGTAGGCGAGGCCATGGCGCGCTCCTGTGGTAATCGTGCAAAACTCAACCAAATCGTTGAATAAGCGAAAGGCTGCAGATTCAGCGCGCGGGTAGTGGTCGGTCTTGGCCTGCGACGTCTAATTTTGATAATTTATTGCGTCAAAACAGGCAGTTAAGCTGCGTCTTCCTGTCCGATCAATGTCATTGACTCATTCCCTTTGCCGCAATAGCACTACGCCATCGTCAGCGGAGGGATTTTGCGCGTGACCGAGCCGGGCCAAAAAGACCAAATGCAGCGTCTTGAGGAGCGGATCGAGGCGGCCAAAAAGGCCCAGGACCCCAAACCCCGCGCTGATGAGCACTATTCGGGCGCCAATCAGGCGTGGCGCATGGTGGTAGAAATGGTAGCCGGTCTCGGGATCGGTTTTGGCATCGGATATGCGCTGGACAGCGTGTTCGGGACACTCCCGATCTTCATGGTGCTGTTCACATTGTTTGGTCTTGCCGCGGGTATCAACGTTATGATGCGCACCGCCAAAGAGATCGAAGAGAAACAAGCGGCCGAGGTCGCTGAAAGAGACGAGAGGAACTGAACGTGGCAAGCGAAGCACACGGCGCAGAGAGTGGCGGTCTGGAATTCCACCCGATGGATCAGTTCATCATCAAACCTTTGTTTGGTGGCGACATAATCAATTGGTACACCCCTACAAACGTGACCCTTTGGATGGCCTTGGCCGTTGTGGCCGTCATTGCATTGATGGTTGTTGGCACGCGCCGCCGCGCGGTTGTGCCATCGCGCAGCCAGTCGATCGGCGAGCTGGCGTACGGTTTTGTCTATAAGATGGTCGAAGATGTGGCCGGCAAGGACGCGATCAAGTTCTTCCCCTACATCATGACGCTTTTCATGTTCATCGTGTTTGCCAACTTCCTTGGCCTGATCCCGATGTCCTTTACCACCACAAGCCACTTTGGTGTGACTGTGGTGCTGGCCTTGTTGGTGTTCCTGACCGTGACCGTCGTTGGTTTCGTCAAGAACGGCATGGGCTTCCTTGGTCTCTTCTGGGTCTCAAGCGCGCCGCTGGCGTTGCGTCCGATCCTGGCGATCATCGAACTGATTTCTTACTTCGTCCGCCCTGTCAGCCACAGCATCCGTCTTGCGGGTAACGTGATGGCCGGTCACGCGGTGATCAAAGTGTTCGCGGGCTTTGCCGCGATCGCCGTGGTCAGCCCTGTGTCCGTGGTGGCGATCACCGCGATGTACGGTCTGGAGGTCCTCGTGGCCTTTATCCAAGCCTACGTCTTTACTATTCTGACCTGTGTGTATCTGAAAGATGCGCTGCATCCTTCGCACTAACGGTCCCAGAAACACGAACTCTACTATTAACTTCCAATCGTAAGGAGATACACTCATGGAAGGTCAACTCGCACACATCGGCGCAGGTCTCGCAGCAATCGGTTCCGGCGCAGCCGCTATCGGTGTTGGTAACGTGGCAGGCAACTTCTTGGCTGGCGCTCTGCGCAACCCATCCGCAGCTGCTGGTCAGACTGCAACTCTCTTCATCGGCATCGCGTTTGCGGAAGCACTGGGCATCTTCTCGTTCCTGGTTGCGCTTCTGCTGATGTTCGCCGTCTAAGCCTACGGAACCATCCTTACGTGCGGGTGCGGGCACCTTAGTGCCCCACCCGTAATCACACGGAAGTTCCCAGGAGGACGTCATGGCGACCACTACAACTGACGCCGCAGGCCACGCCGCAGAGGCTGCCTCTGCACCGGGCATGCCACAGCTCGACTTTTCGAACTGGGGCAACCAGATTTTCTGGCTTTTGATCACGCTGGTCGTGATCTACTTCGTCCTGTCGCGCATCGCGCTGCCGCGCATCGCTGCGGTTCTGGCTGAACGCCAGGGGACCATTACGAATGACATCGCCGCAGCTGAAGAGCTGAAGGCGAAAGCTGTAGAAGCGGAAGAGGCCTACAATCAGGCTTTGGCAGATGCGCGTGTTGAAGCGCAGAAAATCGCTGCTGAAGCGAAGGCCGAGATCCAGGCAGACCTGGACGTCGCAATACAGAAGGCTGATGCGGAAATTTCCGCTAAGGCGGCTGAATCGGAGAAGGCAATTGCTGAAATCCGTGCCGGTGCGCTGGACAGCATCAAGGATGTTGCCGATGCAACTGCGAACGAAGTTGTCGCAGCGCTGGGTGGCAAAGCAGATGCCAAAGCCGTAACCAAAGCGGTCGCTGACCGGATGAAAGGGTAAGACCATGCGCACAACACTCGCAACCGTCACCGCCCTTATGATGGCAAGCCCTGCGTTTGCTGCCAGCGGCCCGTTCTTTTCGTTGAAGAACACCGACTTTGTCGTGACGTTGGGTTTCATCCTGTTCATCGCGGTGCTGTTTTACTTCAAAGTGCCTTCCCTTTTGGGTGGGATGTTGGACAAGCGCGCCGACGACATCAAATCCGAACTGGACGAAGCCCGCGCCCTGCGCGAGGAAGCCCAGACGGTACTGGCGTCTTACGAGCGTAAACAGCAAGAAGTAAAAGAGCAGGCGGCGCGCATCATCGCGCAGGCCAAAGAAGAAGCCCAAAACGCGGCTATTCAGGCCAAGGCGGATCTTGAAGACTCGATTGTCCGTCGTTTGGCTGCGGCACAGGACCAGATCGCATCTGCGCAGGCTTCGGCCGTCAAAGAAGTGCGCGATCAGGCCGTTTCGGTGGCCATTGCGGCCGCGCGCAACGTGATTTCCGATCAGATGACAGCGGCAGACGCCAACAAGCTGATCGAGACCGGAATCTCCGAGGTCGACTCCAAGCTGCACTAAGCATTGGTACATGAGACAGAAAAAGCCCGGACGGCAACGTCCGGGCTTTTTGCATTTTTGCCGTGATGTGGTCTCAAACCTGTGGTTATGCTGTTGGCAACAAGACAAAAAGGAGAAGCAGCAATGAAGAATTCGATTGCGGCGTTGATTTGCCTGCCGCTATTGGGCGCGTGTTCGCTGGACATGATGCGCGTCAGCACCACGCCAACGACACCGACATCGCAAGAGGTGTTTTGGGCCAAGAACCGTTTGGCTGAGCAGGCAAGTAATCCAGGTTTGGCGCAGTTCCCCGAATTTAGAACATATGCGCTGAGCAACGGGCATCAACTGTATTGCGGCACGATGGTGCGTGGCAACAACAGTGGTGGCCAAAGCGAGCCGATACCCTTTTATCTGCGCGCGGACGGGGACAGTGTGATGGCCTTGAACTGGGTCAGCACAAGCGCCGACTTTTCGCGTGGCAAATGCGAAGAAGCGGCGAGCGGCAAGTTAAGGATCAACAAGCTGTCAGATGATTGATACAAATCAGCGCAGCGGGTCAAACCGCGCGCTGTCCAATTTGCAATCCCGGCTGACATCGCGCCCACAAGGCACCGGATTGAGATCGCGTGACAAACATACGCGCGCCTCTTGGATAAATCCATCCCGGCAAGTGATGGTCAGCGTGTCTGGCGCGAGGCGTGGGTTGGCTTTGAGAAACGCCTGTTCCACCACTGAAGCTGGCAAGCGCACTGTCTGATCCAATTCTCGGAACACTGTGGGGCGGGTCACGCTGTCGTAGGCTTGGCGCGACAAAGCGAAGTAATCCTCGGCGGACAGGCCGGAGCAGGTGCCATGCTTTTTCCATTGGTGCCACGCCAGACCTGAGGTGCCCATGATGTCGGCCATGTCATTTGTCAGGCTACGCGGTGGATTGCGGTGGGTGGTGCGGCAATAGTCCGGCCAGCCCTGATGGTATTGCGGCCAGAGCCCGTGCAGCACCCAGCCGTGGTCTTCGCCGGTGTCACATTGCGGCGAACGCTTGGCGTCGCCTTCGATGGCGCACCAGTTTGGTGACCAGCTGAGTGCCATGACATAATAGTCAAAGTCACCGGCAATGTCGTCGTCGGCAAAGGCGTGCCCAGCCAAAAGGGCGGCTAGGAGGAGGCTTATCAAATGGCGCATTGGGTCTTTCCTTTTTGTCTTGACCGCACTATATCGGCCTCAAGTTCCCCGACAACGGCAACCCGCACCAGACCAACGGTGCCGTCTGACAAAAGTCAGGCGACGGGAAACCTATATGCGGCGAAAGAGATTCGTAAGGAGTAGACACATGGCAAAACTGTTGCACCCCAAGGCCACCGCCGTCTGGCTGGTGGACAACACCACGATCAGCTTCAAGCAGATCGCGGATTTTGTTGGCATGCACGAATTGGAAATTCAGGGCATCGCGGATGGCGATGTGGCCACTGGCGTGAAGGGTTTTGACCCCGTTGCCAACAACCAATTGGTTCAGGAAGAGCTTACAAACGCGGAAACCAATCCGCTTTATAAGATGAAGCTGAAATTCAATGCGGCTGCTACAGGCGAAGAAAAGCGTCGCGGCCCGCGTTATACACCTTTGTCCAAACGTCAGGACCGTCCGGCGTCGATCTATTGGCTGGTGAAATTCCACCCCGAGCTGAGCGATGGCCAAATTGGCAAGCTGGTTGGCACCACCAAGCCAACAATTCAGGCGATCCGCGAGCGGACCCACTGGAATATTGCCAACATTCAGCCAATTGATCCGGTGGCATTGGGTCTGTGCAAACAGTCCGAATTGGATGCGGTTGTACAAAAAGCCGCCGCGAAGAAAGCAGCGGATGGCGAAGTGATGACCGATGATGAGCGTCGCAAGCTGGTGAGCACGCAGACGTCTTTGGGCATGGAAGCCGAACCGAAAATCCCAACGGCGATCGAAGGTCTGGAAACCTTCTCACTGTCTGATGATGACAGCGAAAAGGATGCATCGGATGCGGATTTCTCGGATGCCGACAGTTTCTTCAACCTGCCGGAAAACGAAGACGAAGACGAGCAGCCACGCTAAGTCTGACCGTTACAGAACACAAAAAGGCCGTCCATCTGGGCGGCCTCTTTTTTTGCCAAAGCCCCTTTCAGATCGGCAGGTTTAGCTGGCGGTTCGTCTTAAGATGGGCCAAGCGCACGCCCGTTGTTTCTTCTGCCTTGAGGATCACACAGGCCGCCGCGCGCGCGTCTTCGCCCGCATCGTGGTGATGAAAGCTGAGGCCGAGATGTTTTTTGAGATTGGCCAGCCCGTGTCCGCCTGCTCCTTTTAGGGCGGGCCATGCTTGGCGGGCCACTTTGACGCTGTTTGTCCAATGTGAGGTGAGCATGGGCAGATCATAGCGCGCGCAGGCAGCGGTCATGACCTTTTCGTCAAAGGTGCTGTGTTGCACAAGGCTGTGGGTGTTAAGCCGGTCAAACAAGGCGGCGTAGACCGTCGGGAATGTCGCGGCATCGCGCACGGTTTCGGCGGAAATGCCGTGAAGCTCCGTGTTGAAGGCCTCAAAGGGATCTTCGGGGTCAACCAGGACCGAATAGGTCTGCATGGTCCCTGTGTCGCTGACAAAACAGAGGCCAATTTGACAAATGCTGCCAGCGGCCCTGCTGGCGGTTTCGACATCCAGAGCGATGAACCGGAAGGGCCCGTCAGGGGGCGTTGGAAGATGTCCAAATTTGTTCAACGTGTTTGCCTCCGCAGAGCCTTACATCTGTTTGGTTTTGGCACAGCTGGGCAGAAGGACGCTTTAGAGCGTTTTGCGCGCGTTCAGGGCGGCGCTGATGGTGCCTTCGTCGAGATAGTCCAACTCCCCGCCCACAGGCACGCCTTGGGCCAGAGAGGTCAGCCGAACGCGCTCTTCAAGTTGGTCTGCGATATAGTGCGCCGTTGTCTGGCCGTCGACAGTGGTGTTGAGCGCCAGAATAACTTCGGTGATTTGCTCGGAAGCAACACGGTCAACCAGCTTGGGAATGGAGATGTCTTCGGGTCCAACACCTTCGAGAGCGGACAGGGTGCCGCCAAGCACATGGTAGCGGCCCTGAAAGACGCTCGCGCGTTCCATGGCCCATAGATCGGACACATCTTCGACCACGCAAAGTTCGCCCGTGGCGCGTTTTTCGGAGGCGCAAATGTCACAAATGTCGGTGGTGCCGACGTTGCCGCAGTTCAGGCATTCACGGGCGGAAACGGCCACGGCCTGCATGGCGTCTGCAAGCGGAGCAAGCAGAAAGCCACGTTTGCGAATAAGGTGCAGAACCGCACGTCGTGCGGAGCGGGGGCCAAGCCCGGGCAGCTTGGCCATCATCTCGATCAGCGTGTCTATGTCGGAACTGCTCATGTCTTGCGCCCTTTGCTGGGTCATCTCTGCTTAACTATAGCGAGAAGTGGCGGGGGGCGTGCAAGTTCTTTAGAACGGCAGTTTCATGTCAGCGGGCAGACCCAGCTCTGACGTGATCTTGCCGAGCTCTTCTTGTGCGCGATCCGCCGCCTTGGTCTGTGCATCTTTGATGGCCGCAAGGATCAGGTCTTCGACCACTTCTTTGTCCTCGCCGTTGAAAATGGAGGGGTCGATGTCGAGCGCCTTGAGTTCACCTTTGGCCGACGCGGTGGCCTTGACCAGACCGGCGCCGCTTTCGCCAACAACCATCATGTTGTGCAGTTCTTCCTGCATATCAGTCATTTTGGCTTGCATGTCTTGGGCTTTTTTCATCATCCCGGCCATGTCGCCGAGGTTACCGAGGCCTTTAAGCATCTGGGTCTCTCCTTAAGTGTTGTTGCGGCCTAAATACGGATGATGGACCTTGTTTACAAGGTCGCGTCGTCGCAGTTGCGATCAGTCTTCCTCAAATGGATCCCATTCGTCTTCGACCTCAGGCAGGGCTTCGGCCAGGGCTTCGTTGGTGATCTCTTGGCGGGACTTGATGTCGGTGATCTTGGCTTTGGGGAACGCCTCCAGCACAGCCTGCACCAGTGGATGGGTTTTGGCCTCGGTGCGCATGGCGTTTTCGGCGGCGTTGCGGATTTCGTCGATGGTGTCGGCACCACCTTCGGAAACGACGATCACCGCCCAGCGGTTGTTGGTCCAGCGTTGCAGTTGCGTACCAAGGCGCTGCGCGAGGTCCTTGGGCGCGTTGGGAGCGGGTTCAAATTCGATGCGGCCGGGCTGGTAGGCCACGAGGCGCAAGTATTTCTCGACTTGCACCCGCAGAACGCCGTCGCGACGTCTGCGGATCAGTTCGAGCACATGTTCAAAAGTTGCGTAGCGCGCCAGTGCCTGATTGTCGGCAATCGCCAGCGCGGTCACGTTGCCACCTTGGCTGCCACCGCCATTGGGCACTGCGCCGCCTTGATAGCCGCCTTGTTGGGTAGGCACGCCTGCTTGGCCCATGGCGGCACCGCCGCCTGGACCGCCAGATGGCGGCATAGGCGGGCGCGGGGTGTCTTGCAGTTTGCGCACCAATTCTTCGGGGCTGGGTAGGTCGGCGACATGCGTCAGGCGAATGATGGCCATTTCTGCCGCCATCATGGCGTTGGGCGCGGAAGCAACCTCGTCCAAGGCCTTGAGCAGCATTTGCCACATGCGGGTCAGCACGCGCATGGGCAGGGTCTCGGCCATGGACTGACCGCGCGCCCGTTCGTCTGGCGTCACTGTGGGGTCTTCTGACGCCTCAGGCGTGACTTTGACCACGGAAATCCAGTGGGTGATTTCCGCCAGATCGCGCAGCACGGCCATTGGGTCGGCGCCGTCGGCATATTGCGAAGACAGCTCGTTAAGGGCGTCGCCAGCGTCGCCGCGCAAGATCATGTCAAAGAGATCCAGCACACGGCCACGGTCAGCAAGACCCAGCATGGCGCGGACCTGATCGGCGGTGGTTTCGCCGGCACCGTGGGAAATGGCTTGGTCCAGCAGGGATGTGGCATCACGGGCCGAGCCTTCGGCGGCGCGGGTGATCAGCGCCAGCGCATCGTCGGCAATCTTGGCGTTTTCGGCAGCGGCGATTTTGCGCAGCAGGCCAATCTGGTCTTCGGGTTCGATGCGCCGCAAGTCGAAACGTTGACAGCGAGACAGAACCGTCACCGGCACCTTGCGGATTTCGGTGGTGGCGAAGATGAATTTCACATGCGCGGGCGGCTCTTCCAGGGTTTTGAGCAGCGCGTTGAACGCACTGGTCGAGAGCATGTGTACCTCATCGATGATGTAGATCTTGTAGCGCGCCGAGGCCGCGCGGTAGTGCACCGAATCGATGATCTCGCGGATGTCGTTCACGCCAGTGCGAGAGGCCGCGTCCATTTCCATCACATCGACGTGGCGGCCTTCCATAATGGCCACGCAATGTTCGCATTGGCCACAAGGATCGGTGGTTGGGCCGCCACCGCCGTCAGGGCCGATGCAGTTCATACCTTTGGCGATAATGCGGGCAGTGGTGGTTTTGCCGGTGCCGCGAATGCCGGTCATGACAAAGGCCTGAGCGATGCGGTCAGCTTCAAACGCGTTTTTGAGCGTGCGCACCATGGCGGACTGCCCCACCAGATCAGCAAAGGTTTCCGGGCGGTATTTACGCGCGAGAACCTGATAGCCTGTGTCGGGGGTGTCGGTCATAGTGGCAGCCTGTTTGGTCGGACGTGTCTGGGTCCGCCGGATTCGGCGGATCAGGCGTCAGGTTAAGCGGGGCAGGGCGGCGCGTCCACCAGCAAAGCGATCTGATCTGCTGGGCGCGGGCGCCGCGCGGAGGAGGGTGCGTATGTTTAAACCAGAGAAAGGTCAAAGGCATGGCGTTTGAGATTGTGGACTGGTCGATTGGCACGGGCACGGTTGCGTTGAGTCCGCTGCCGACGGCAAAACACGAGTTTGATGCGCTGCGCGCTTGGCTGCCGGACGTGATTGTCAGTCTGACACTGGATGAAGAGACGGGCGCGTCCTTGGGGGTCTTGCAAAGAGGGGACTGGGAGTGGCACCACAACGAAATCACCGATTTCGGCACGCCTGATGCGGCGTTTGACGCCGTCTGGCCGGACATGTCGGCGCGACTGTTGATGCGCTTGCAGGCCGGTGGCCGAGTGTTGGTGCATTGCCGTGGCGGATGCGGGCGGTCAGGTATGGTGGTTTTGGCGCTGATGGTGGCGGCAGGGCAGGATTTTGACAAGGCGTTGAAACGTCTGCGCGCACGCCGGCCCTGTGCGGTGGAAACTGATGCACAATTGGCGTGGGCCAAGGGGCTGTCATTGCAAAAACATAGCTAGATCGCGGATTGGCAGAAACTCACATGTTCTTGTCTGAAAGGGGACATGCAATTGGTCGGGCAGGGCACATATCCAATGTATCAGAACGACAGAGACCTTCGGCAAACAGGTCGCATCCTTCTGATATGACGCCAACATGTGCGTTATGGCTATGCGTCGGTCTCGCCGACATTCCCTCCCTCCCTC
>NZ_LAJH01000007.1 GCF_001292625.1 Shimia sp. SK013 | reverse complement strand
GTCAACACTCGCAGACCCCTCCGTCGTCGAAGACCTCATCGATAATAGAATGAACCGGAGCTGAGCCATGCTGGATAAAACCAACACGCCTGCCCCCGTTCTGATCTTGCTTGGCCCTCCCGGGGCCGGCAAAGGCACTCAGGCCCGTATGCTGGAAACCCAGTTCGGCCTCGTGCAGCTCTCCACCGGAGACCTGTTGCGCGCCGCAGTGGCTGCAGGCACGGACGCTGGCAAACAGGCCAAAGCGGTGATGGAAGCCGGTGACTTGGTGTCTGACGACATCGTCATCGCCATCCTTCGCGACCGTCTGGGCGAGGCCGACTGTGCCAAAGGCGTCATCCTTGATGGGTTCCCACGCACCACGGTTCAGGCCGAAGCGCTGGATACGCTGTTGTCCGAAACCGGTCAGCGCATCAACGCCGCCATCAGCCTTGAGGTTGACGACAGAGCAATGGTGACCCGCATATCAGGCCGCTACACCTGTGGTGGCTGCGGCGAAGGCTATCACGACAGCTTCAAAAAGCCCGCCAAATCCGGTGTCTGCGACACCTGCGGCGGCGGCGACTTCAAACGCCGCGCGGATGACAACGCCGAAACCGTTGCGTCGCGCCTAGACGCTTATCACGCACAGACCGCGCCTTTGATTGCCTACTACGACGGCAAGGGCGCGTTGCAATCGGTTGATGCCATGGGCGACATCGGCGCGATTGCCAAAGAACTTGGGGCCCTCGTCGCATTGGCGACGGCCTAGAGGGAATGCGGGGGCGCAAATCGGCGCCCCTGTGGAGGAAACGGAAACGAGAGGGAGGAGACATCCATGTCTGACAACTCATCCAACAGCGCATATTGGTCCGCCAATGTTCGCATCATCCTGATCAGCCTCGTCATCTGGGCGCTGGTCTCTTTCGGGTTTGGCATTCTGCTGCGCCCGATGCTGTCCGGCATTGCCGTCGGTGGCACTGACCTTGGCTTCTGGTTTGCCCAGCAAGGCTCCATTCTTGTCTTTCTTGGCCTGATCTTTTTCTACGCCTGGAAGATGAACAAACTCGACGCCGAACACGGCGTTGAAGAAGAATAAGGGACCAGAGGGACAATGAGCCAATTTGCAATCAACCTGATGTTTGTGGGCGCGTCTTTTGCGCTCTACATCGGCATCGCGATTTGGGCCCGTGCCGGGTCCACGTCTGAATTTTATGCTGCGGGTCGCGGCATTCACCCGGTCACCAACGGTATGGCGACAGCGGCTGACTGGATGTCAGCGGCATCGTTCATCTCGATGGCTGGCCTCATCGCCTTTACCGGCTATGACAACTCTTCCTTCCTGATGGGCTGGACCGGTGGCTACGTGCTGCTGGCGCTGCTGCTTGCGCCTTATCTGCGCAAATTCGGCAAGTTCACCGTGTCGGAATTCATCGGCGACCGCTTCTACAGCCAGACCGCCCGCATCGTTGCGGTGATTTGTCTGATCGTGGCCTCCACCACCTACGTGATCGGTCAGATGACCGGCGTGGGCGTGGCCTTTGGCCGTTTCCTAGAAGTGTCCAACACGACGGGTCTCTTGATCGGTGCCTGTGTGGTGTTTGCCTATGCTGTGTTTGGCGGCATGAAAGGTGTGACCTACACGCAGGTGGCGCAGTATGTCGTCCTGATCATGGCCTACACCATTCCAGCGATCTTCATCTCACTACAACTGACCGGCAACCCGATCCCTGCACTGGGTCTGTTTGGCGATCACGTGGCTTCCGGTGAGCCTCTCTTGCAAAAGCTTGACGCCATCGTGGGCGAGCTGGGCTTTAACGAGTACACCGCCCACCACGCGGACACGCTGAACATGGTTCTGTTCACCTTGTCGCTGATGATCGGTACCGCCGGTCTTCCTCACGTCATCATGCGCTTCTTCACCGTTCCCAAAGTGTCTGACGCACGTTGGTCGGCCGGTTGGGCGCTGGTGTTCATCGCGCTGCTGTATCTGACAGCTCCGGCTGTGGGTGCCATGGCGCGTCTGAACATCACCGACATGATGTGGCCCAACGGAACCAGCGGCGACGCTGTGTCGGTTGAGCAGATCGAAAACGAACCCCGTTACGACTGGATGGCCACATGGCAGAAAACCGGCCTGCTGGACTGGGAAGACAAAAACGGCGACGGCAAGATTCAGTATTACAACGACAAGAATGCTGACATGCAGGCGATGGCCGCGGAAAAAGGCTGGGAAGGCAACGAGCTGACCAAGTTCAACCGTGACATCCTTGTTCTGGCCAACCCGGAAATCGCCAACCTGCCGTCTTGGGTGATTGGTCTGGTGGCTGCAGGCGGTCTTGCCGCTGCGCTGTCAACGGCTGCTGGCTTGCTGCTCGCGATCTCTTCGGCTGTGTCTCACGACCTGATCAAAGGCGCCATCAATCCGGGTATCTCGGAAAAAGGTGAGCTTTTGTCGGCACGGATCGCCATGGGTGTTGCCATTGCTGTGGCCACATACCTTGGTCTCAATCCTCCGGGCTTTGCGGCGCAAACCGTGGCCCTTGCCTTTGGTCTTGCTGCGGCTTCGATCTTCCCGGCTCTGATGATGGGGATCTTCTCCAAGAAGATCAACAACACCGGCGCCGTCGCAGGCATGCTCGCAGGTCTGACCGTGACCTTGGTCTATATCTTCCTGCACAAAGGCTGGCTGTTCATTCCAGACACCAACTCCTTTACCGATGCTGACCCGCTTCTGGGCACAATCAAATCGACCAGCTTTGGTGCTGTCGGTGCGGCTGTGAACTTTGGTGTCGCGTATCTGGTGGCTAGCATGACCAAGCCGATCCCGCAGGAGATCAAAGATCTTGTCGAAAGCGTGCGCGTTCCAAAAGGCGCAGGCGTCGCACAGGATCACTGATCGGTCGTCCCCTCGACCGATCGGGGCGGTATCTACTCCCCGATACCGCCCCACCTGATCCTGTCCCGTTCGACTCTGTCGAGCGGGACATTTCACTGATAGGTTCCGAGAATGCCCCTAACCAACGACCAAATCACCCGCTTCCTGCGCTCCGTGCACCCCTACGACGCGCTGCCGCCGGACGCACTGCCCCAGTTGGCCGAAGATTTTGAGGTCTGGGAAGTCGAAAAGGAATTCTCTGTCTATGACCTTGGCGAGAAACTCGCAGGTCTGTTCATCGTCTACGAAGGCGTGATCGAAGTGCGCGACGAAAACGACGTGGTCGTATCCCACCTCGGTCTGCGCAACTCCTTTGGCGAACGTGGCCTGTTGCGCGACGGCACAGCCGTCACATCGGCGCGCGCCGAGGAACATGCCTTGCTGCTCTTGCTCCCTGCTGCCAAATTCCGCGCCCTGATTGCAGATCACGAACCGGCGCGACGCTTCTTTGACCGCTCCGGCGGGGCGCGCAAAGCCAAAACCAACGATCTTGCCACCTCCCGCGTTGACAGCTTCATGGCACGCAAGCCCATCACTGTCGCGCCTACGTTCCCCGTTGGCGAGGCCGCCCGCCTGATGCGCGAGAAAGGCATCTCTTCCCTCTGCATCACACAAAACGACGCGCTGTCCGGCATCCTCACCTCTGGTGATCTGGTTGGCAAAGTGCTGGCCGAGGCCCGCCCGCTGACCACTCCCGTCTCCGAGGTGATGACATCCGCGCCGATTTCGCTGCCCCCGACCGCCATCGGCTCCGATGTGCTGCATGTGATGATGGAGCGTGGCATTGGGCATGTGCCCATCGTTGAGGCCGGCAAAATGATCGGCATCGTAACCCAAACCGACCTGACCCGTATTCAGGCGATCAGTTCCGCCGAACTTGTGGCCGAGGTCGCCAACGCCGCGACGGCCGAAGACATGGCCAAGGTCACCGCGCGCATCCCGCAATTGCTGGTGCAGCTTGTTGCCGGTGGCAACCGCCACGAAATCGTCACCCGTCTGATCACCGACATCGCCGACACCGCCACCCGTCGCCTTTTGGCGCTGGCCGAGGACACATACGGCCCACCGCCCGTGCCCTACCTTTGGTTGGCTTGCGGATCACAAGGGCGTCAGGAACAAACCGGCGTCAGCGATCAGGACAACTGCCTCATTCTGGACGACGCGGTCACAGACGACATGCGTACAGGATATTTTGCAAAACTCGCCAAGTTCGTCAGCGATGGGCTTGATGTCATCGGATATTTCTATTGTCCCGGCGACATGATGGCCACCAACACGCGTTGGTGCCAACCCCTGTCGGTCTGGAGGTCATATTTTACGAGCTGGATCGCCACGCCGAACCCAGAGGCGCAGATGCTCGCCAGCGTTATGTTCGACCTGCGTCCGATTGGCGGCACCTTTGATCTCTTTGCAGATTTGCAAAACGACACGTTCAAGGCCGCCGCCAAGAACTCGATCTTTGTCGCCCATATGACCGGCAACTCCTTGGGCCATCAACCACCCCTCGGCCTGTTGCGCGGCCTTGCCACGATCCGCTCGGGGGAGCACAAAAACCAGCTTGATCTGAAGCACAACGGCGTTGTGCCAATCGTCGACCTCGCCCGTCTTTACGCGCTGCAAGGACAACTCGCCGAGGTCAACACCCGCGCCCGTCTGACGGAGGCGCAATCCGCCAAAGTGCTCTCCGAAACCGGCGCAGCGGACCTTCTTGACGCCTACGACCTGATCGCGGAAACACGGCTTGAACATCAAGCACGCCAGATCATGGCCGGCACAAAACCCGATAATTTCCTAAGCCCCGCAGCCTTGTCCGACTTTGAACGCAGCCATTTGCGCGACGCCTTTGTCGTTGTGAAATCGCTGCAATCCGCTATCGGTCACGGCAAAGGTATTCTGAGTTAACCAAAGGACAGCCCAATGTTTCTGGAACTAGTCGCCACTTTCATCGCCGGTATCGCAGGCGCAGGGCTGATGCTGCTGATCACGCGTTTGACCGGCAACCGCCTGCCGCGCTGGTTGGTGCCGCTGGCGGCGGGCGGCGCCATGCTGACAGCCACCATTGCCTCTGAATATGGCTGGTATGGCCGCACCGCCGAGGCAATGCCCGAAGGCTTCGAGGTTGTCCAAACGGTTGAGAACAAAGCGCTCTATCGCCCGTGGACCTATGTTGCGCCCTATATCGAACGCTTTGTCGCGCTTGATACGGCCTCTGTGCAGACCAACACGGCCCTGCCCGAGCAACGTCTGGCAAACGCGTATTTCTATGGCCGTTGGGCGCCGCTCAATCGGTTGATCGTTTTGGGCGACTGCGCCCTGAACCGCCGCGCGGCGATTACCGACACCATCGACTTTTCCGCGACCGGCGCCATCGAAGGGGCCGATTGGGTCACTGTGCCAGCCGACGACCCTCTGCTAACCGCCTTATGTGAGACCTGACATGACACACCTCAGCCTGCGCCTGCGTATCCTGCTTTTCTTTGTGCTGATGGCACTTGGCGGCATGGCCATCGTGGCGCTGGCTTTGGTCGCGGGCTACCGCAGCGCCCTGACGGATGGGGTGTCATCAGGCTTCACGCTGGCTGCCGTGATCGCAGGATTTGGCCTTTTGGGTCTCGCCACCGCTGTCTGGTTCCTATTTGACGAAAACGTTGCCAAACCGATCGAAAAACTTGCCGCCACGTTGCGGGTGCGCGCCCATGCCGGCGTGGCCACGCCGCTGGACACGCATGCGGCTCGCTACCTTGGTGATCTGGCGCCGGCCGCCGATGCAGTGACCACGCAGCTCGACACCACCACGCTTGACGCCGCAGAACTGGTGGCAATTGAAACCGAGGCTCTGTCGGACGAAAAAAACCGACTGACTGCATTGCTGTCGGAAATTCCTCTCGCCATCGTGCTGATCGGCCCCGGCCACCGCATTGTGCTTTATGATGGTCAGGCCGCGACCGCGCTGGTGCAAATCGCCCCGCCGCGCCTGAACGCGTCTATTTTTGAATACTTCGACAAGGCCACGGTGCTTGCAGCCCATGACGAGCTTGTCAAAACAGACCGCGAAACCGCCTTTGAGGCCACCAGCGCCAAAGGGGAGGTCAGCTTTGCCGCCCGCCTGAAACCGCTTGGCGCTGCGCGTGGCTATATGATGCTGATTGACGAGGCGCACAGCCACCTCGCGCCTGATGCTGCCCGCCCGCTCACCTATGATTTTGATCTGCTGACCGCCTCTGGCCCGTCCGACCTGATGCAACTGCCAATGGATCGCGTGCCCTTTGTGGTCTTTGACAGCGAAACCACGGGGCTTTTGCCGCACATAGACGAGATCATTCAACTCGGCGCCGTGCGCGTTCTGCGCGGCGAGATCGTCCCGGGCGAAGAGATCAACCGCTTTGTGAACCCCGGCCGCCCCATCCCGCCCGCGTCCACCAAAGTACACCATATCACCGACGACATGGTGGCGGATGCCCCGCCCCTGCAAGCGGTCGCCACCGAGTTCAATCACTTCGCCCGCGACGCTGTGATCGTCGCCCACAACGCCCCGTTTGACATGGCCTTCCTGCACCGCCGCTCCAAAGACTTTGATCTTTCATGGAAACATCCGATCCTCGACACTGTGCTGCTTTCTGCCGTCCTGTTTGGCACCACCGAAAACCACACGCTGGACGCGCTTTGCGCGCGATTGGCCGTGACTATCCCTGATCATTTGCGCCACACCGCGCTTGGTGACGCCCAAGCCACCGCCGAGGTGCTGTGTCGGATGGTGCCAATGCTGAAATCACGCGGCTTTGACACCCTGCAAAAGGTAATCGAACAGTGCCAGAAACACGGCCGCCTGCTCGAAGATCTGAACTGACCCGCACGTCGCAGGCGCATGCACAAATCCCGCACCCGCGTGGGAATTGTGCGCACCCTCTTGCAACAGACACCATTTCCCTCCAATGCTGCCCCAAAGCGCATACAGGCAAACAGCAGGCCGTCGATGGACATCATTTCCGAGGTTTTTGAACCCACCCCCGAAAATCAACGCCCCTATCGCAACGCGTTGGGAAGCTTTTCTACGGGCGTGACCGTCATCACCACCATGACCGACACCGGCCCCGTCGGAATGACCGCCAATTCCTTTGCCTCTGTCTCACTTGAGCCACCGATGGTGCTCTGGTGCCCTGCAAAAACTTCTGACCGGCTTGAAGCCTTTGCTCCTGCACAGCACTACGCCATTCACGTGCTGCGCCATGACCAGCACGCGCTGGCGCTGGAATTTGCCCGCCGCGCCGATGCCTTTGATCTTGTCGACCGCCAAGACGGTGCCAACGGCGCGCCAATCTTTGACGATTGCCTCGCCCGTTTTGAATGCACCACCGCCGCGACCCATGACGCGGGCGATCATGTCATCATGGTCGGCAACGTGACCCACGTGCTGCTCAACACAGGTGCGCCGCTTATTTTTGCACAACGCGATTACGGCACCTTCGCGCAGGGCATTTAACGCATGTGGGGCCTTCTTCGCCCCCTTCCTTTCAGACACCCTTGCCAGATTGCCGCCACGCAGCAAAACTGCGCCCATCCCGCAAGGTTTTGCATTTCAGCAAACCAATGCGGCTATTGATCATATGACATTCAGTTGTGGAGATTCCCTTGGACCCGAACGCCCCCCACCAGAACAGCTTTGATGCCATGCTCAAGGCCACAGCACCGCTTGATCCGATCACTACGGCGATTGTGCACCCCTGTGACGCGGCCTCGCTCGAAGGCGCGCTTGCGGCGCGCGATCACACGCTGATCACCCCGATCCTTGTTGGCCCGACGGCCCGCATCAATGACGCCGCCAAAGAGGCAGGTCTGGATATCGCTGGCCTCGAGATTGTCGACACCGCCCACAGCCACGAAAGCGCCGAAACCTCGGTGCGCTTGGTGCGCGAGGGCCGCGCGCAAGCTCTGATGAAAGGCGCGCTGCACACTGACGAGGTCATGGGCGCGGTGGTCGACAAAACCACAGGCCTGCGCACCGCACGCCGCATGAGCCACGTCTTTGTTCTGGATGTGCCGGCCTACCCGAAACCGCTTTTGATCACCGACGCCGCGATCAACATCTTCCCAGACCTGATGGTCAAAGCCGACATCGTGCAAAACGCCATCGGTCTGGCCCAAGCGCTTGGCGTCGCCATCCCCAAAGTGGCGATCCTGTCGGCGCTGGAAACCATCTATCCCAAGATCCCCTCAACGCTGGAGGCCGCAGCGCTCTGTAAAATGGCGGACCGTGGCCAGATCACCGGCGGCATCCTCGAAGGCCCGCTGGCCTTTGACAACGCCATCTCAGCCGAGGCCGCCAAGACCAAAGGCGTGGTGTCCGACGTGCCGGGCGATGCAGACATTCTTGTCGCGCCCGACCTAGAGGCGGGCAATATGATCGCGAAACAGCTGATGTATCTCGCCGGTGCCGACAGCGCCGGTCTGGTGCTGGGCGCGCGCGTTCCGATCATGCTGACCAGCCGTGCAGACGGCACACTGTCCCGCTTGGTCTCCGCCGCCTTGGCGCAGCTGATGGTGCACCACAACCTTGGAAAGGCCGTGATGTGAGCGCGCAGAAACAAGACGCCTATCTCGTTCTGAACGCCGGATCGTCATCTATCAAATACGCGGTCTACGGCACCGACCTGACACAGCATCTGCACGGACAGGTCGACCGCATCGGCATCGGCCCCGCTTATCACGGCGGAGCCGCCTCAATTGATCTGCCGGTTGCGCCTGACGCCACCCACGCCGAGGTGTTGGACTGGCTGCTCAACCACATCGCAAGCCTAAGTGATGCGCTGCGTATCGTGGGCGCAGGCCACCGCGTGGTGCACGGCGGACGTGATTTTGCGGCCCCCGCCCGCGTCACAGACGACGTGATTGCCAAGCTCGAAATTTTGGCGCCGCTCGCGCCCGCACACCAACCGCACAACCTTGCAGGCATCCGCGCCGTCGCACGCCGCTGGCCCGACATTCCTCAGGTCGCCTGCTTTGACACTGCCTTTCACCGCACCCAACCACGCATCGCGCAACTCTTTGCCATCCCTCGGGAATTTTCCGACGATGGCGTGCTCCGCTACGGGTTTCACGGCCTCAGCTATCACTTTATTTCCACCCAACTGCCCCACCATCTCGACCGCCCAAATGGCCGCGTGATTGTTGCCCACCTCGGCAACGGCGCCTCAATGTGCGCCATGCAAAATATGCAATCGGTCGCGACAACCATGGGCTACACCGCGCTTGATGGTCTTGTAATGGGCCGACGCTGTGGCGAACTCGACCCCGGCGTGATCTTCCACATGCTGCGTGATCGCGGCATGTCCGTCGCCGAAATCGAGGACACTCTGGGCAGCAAGTCCGGCCTTCTGGGTGTTTCCGGCATCAGTTCGGACATGCGCGACCTTCTGAGTTCCGACAGTCCGATGGCAGCCGAAGCCGTCGACCTGTTCGCCTATCAGGCAATAAAGAAAATCGGCGCGTTGGCGGCCACTCTGGGTGGTCTGGATGCGTTGGTTTTCACCGGTGGTATTGGCGAGAACTCCGCCGCCGTGCGGGCCCGAATCCTTCAGGGCTGCGTCTGGATGGGCGCGGAAATCGACAACACTGCCAACGCCGCTGGCAACAGCCGCATCACCTGCGAAGGCAGCCGACTTGCTGCCCACGTCATCCCCACCGACGAAGAAGGCATCATTGCTGGCGAAACCCGCCGCTTGGTAACCAACTGACCGGCGTCTCTTCGCGCGTCCATTTTTTTGCCGACGGTTTTGCGTGACCTGCCCGCGCAAACATGGTCAAGTCATCACATGGATTTGCTAGACCGTTTTGTCACCCTATGGGTTGTGATCGACCCAATTGGAACTGTGCCGGTGTTTATCGCCGTAACCGCCGCTATGACCGCGCCCGAGCGGCGCAAGACAGCATTGCTCGCTGCAAGTATTGCCGCTGGGGTGTTGCTGTTCTTCCTGTTGTTTGGACAGCTTCTGATTGACGCACTGGGCATCAGCCTATTGTCGTTCCAGACCGCTGGCGGGATCATCTTGTTCATCTTCGCTTTGACGATGATTTTTGGCGAAGCAAAACAGGACGCCGACATTCACACCACCGATGCGGACGCGAACCTTGACCAACGACCGTCTCCGGCTGTCTTTCCCTTAGCGGTGCCGTCTCTGGCTTCCCCCGGTGCCATGCTGGCCATTGTGCTGCTGACCGACAACAACGAATTTGCAGCCGTTGATCAGGCGATCACAGCCGGAGTGATGCTGCTGGTAGTGCTGATTGCATATCTCTGTATGCTGGCGGCCGGTCCCATCATTCGGCTGATTGGTAACTCCGGCGCGGCAATCGTTAGCCGTGTGATGGGGATGATCCTCGCCTCTGTGGCCGCCGATCTCATCATCAGTGCTCTCCTAGAAATCGGACAAAGCGGCCTCCACTAGGCCCCAACATCACACCGATGCAATACAGCCGCGATACCGACGCAATACCGAAACCCGATTTCGGGGGCTAAAGATCGATCTCGATCACGCCACCGTCTTCTTTGGCGCGGCTCTGACACAAGATCACAGACGTCTCGCGCTGCTTGTTGGATAGCACAAAATCTCGATGCTCCACCTCGCCAGACACCAGCCCGCATTTGCAAACACCGCAGATTCCGTCGCTGCATTTGACATCGACGTGAACACCGTTCTCAAGCAGAACATCGGTCGCAATTTTATCAGCAGGAACAAGCAGTTCTCGACCGTCCTTCAACTTCATTTTGAAATCGAAATTTTCATAGTCCGGCTGTTCCGGAACGCTGAAATACTCCAGATGCCGCGCGTCTTCCGGGAAACCCTGACTCTCGGCCGCGGACATAACGCCCTCCATGAACCGGTCCGGACCGCAGGTATAGACATGCCAACCTTCCTGAAATCCGTCCAACACCTGATCCAGATCGGCCCGAGTGCCTTCATCCGAGAAGTGGAACGTAACCCTGTCAGACCACTCCATCTCTTTGAGATCATTAACATATCCGGCGCCATCCTTGCGGCTTGCGGAATAGTGCAATTCGAAATCCGCACCCAAATCATGCAGCCGGTGGGCAAAGGCAATCATTGGCGTGATGCCAATTCCTCCGCCCATCAGAAATGTTTTGGTTGCGGTTTCGTCCAGCCCGAAGTGATTGATCGGTTTGGAGACAAATACCTTGCGGCCTTCGGAAAAAATCCTGTGAAGAAAAGCACTTCCGCCCCGTCCCTCATCTTCGCGCAAGACGCCGATCTGGTATTTGGTCCGGTCCTCAGGATCGCCCGACATACTGTATTGGCGCAAGAATTCTGGCGCGACCAACACATCCAAATGCGCCCCTGCCGTCCACGGCGGCAAGTCCGCGCCATCCAAACTGCGGAATTCATATTTGCTGACATCGGATGTCATGGCCTCTACCGCACTGATTTCCACACGCACAACCGGTGCATCCGCCACCGACGGAACGCTATACTTGTGCACGACCGACATGTCTCCCTGCGCAATTCGGGACTTATACTCTTCAGCCGAAACCATTGATTCATAAGCTGAAATCCCTGCCTCCCGATCCATCGGAAACGGATATGGCCACGGATGCGGCGCAAGCGGCGCGGGATAGACCGCAAGCGTCTGGTCCTCATACTTTAGGTCCAGATCGACCTGTAAATCACGGCGGTTCAGAGGGGCTTTCGCGGGTCGGTACGCGCCGTCACCTTCAAGCTCCAGGTCCCACCACCACTTCTTGACGTCATTCAGTCCGCCGTTGCCGACAGCGTCGTCAAGTTTGGCCAAAGGCTTGGCAAGACTGGGAAAATTACTCGCGGCCCAGCGGAAAGGCGCTTCGGCAAACAGGCCTTCAAGGTTCCACGGACAGGTTTTCATGCACCGCCCGCACATCGCGCCGCCCGGTGTGGTGATACGATATGTGGCGCATTTCTGGCTGTCGGATTTCCAGATTTCATACCCGTTGAACATGCGTTTTGGGCCCGCAGTGATGGCGCCAGACGGGCATTCACGCGCGCATTTGTTGCAGCTCTCACAGAAACTTTGCAGTCCGAAATCAATGGGTTGATCGTGATCCATCGGCATGTCCGTGGTCACGGCACCAGATTTTAGGCGCGGTCCAAGGTATGGATTGAGGATCACTTCACCAATGCGGCTCACTTCGCCCAAGCCCGACAACAGCAACAACGGCGGCTGCAATACCTCACCGTCCATCACTGTATGGGCTTTGGCTTTGTAACCGACATTTCGAATTTGCTGCGCGATCACACCGCCCAACAAAGAAAAGCGCAGATACGCACGCATTGACTGCGCCACACTTATCCAGTCGTCCCCGCTGGCGCCTTCCATGGTTTCATAGCCCTGATCAACAATCATACTGATCGCCTGATCATGCGGCGGTATGATCGGCTCACCGGTCGCGTCGTGGCTGTACCATGTCCAGTCCGGGCAGCGGCTTGTGCCAACTGCATCAACGCCAAGAAAGTAGCATGCGGCTTTTACATTTGCCGCGTTACGCTCTGAATTTGTTGGTCTATTTGTCTGAGCACTCTCACCATCCTGCAACACAACAAACGCGCCAAGCGCCCGGCGTTGCGCCATACTTGGGGCGGCTTTTCGGGCGTAGTGACCCCCTTTTGCACCGTCCTGCAACGGCTTGCCCATGTCGCCGAATTGCGCGCGCGCGAACATATCAGCGCGCTTTGGCACCCTTGCAACGCGGGCTTCGTCGATAAACGTCGTCGGGGTTTCAACGCGCTTCAGTCGCTCAAACGGATGCGCGCCCTTGGCATAGTCGCGATTGCGATACGGATCGCGGTTCAGGCTGGATTTGGCAAAGCCTTTGCCCAACCACCATGCTGGCCCCTGTGTATGGAACCATGGCTGATTCGCCATAGGTGCCAAGGGTTTATCATGGGCCAATTCCATGTCGGTGGTCACCACCGCCAACCCGTAGCGTGTGCCCAACCATGGCGCCACCAATAGGCCGTCTTCTGGGCTTAGCAGTCCAGCCGCAACGCCCAGCCGACCCAGATCAACATCCGTCGAAGTTGCTGTGTGTGCCTTGGCCTTCCATCCCAGCAGACGAATGTAGTTTGCAATGACAATTGCAGTCTCCGACGCCCGCAAGCAGGCACGGTGGTCTTGTGCATCCAAGATCCAGTCACTGCCAGGCTCGCCACGCTCAGGGTCGCGCAAATGTTCAATTAGGAAAACAAGCGCATTACCTTGCCCTTCAATGCCGGAGGGCGGCGCCTGCATGCTGTCCTTGAGATCCGCCATAATAAGATCAATACCGGAGGCCAAAGTCTTGGTTTGACGTGTTTTTAGCGCCTCAGATAGTCGATCAATTTCCGGGTTACGGCGCGACTCTGACAGGATGGCTTCCACTGGCACAGGCCCGACACCGACCATAGATGTGTCGTTGAAATAGCCAAAGGCCTTCATATGGTTTGCACGTTCTTGTGGATCCGCAGGCACTTCGGACTGTTCGCTGTTTACAAAACCGTCGCGCAAGGCGTCCATCATCGCCTGGAACTCTCCCATCGCATTCACAATGCTTTCGGGCTGTTCAGGGCGGGCGAAACTCAACGCCGTGTCAAGCGGCACCTGCGCAAAATCAGGGAGCGACCCGCGCGCCAGACGCTCAAGCGGATATGGTCCCAAATGCACAGGCCGCGCTTTGTCTGAAAAAAACTTGATCCCCATCGCTGGCGCTCCCTCTCGCTTTGGTCCGGCCCAAACTGCACGGCATGTCGGCGGCTGGCAAGGTCAAAATGAACGATCGTTCAGTCCGGGGTCTTAGCCATCGTTTTCAAGGATCAACGAAATGGGATCCAAACCTTCTATGCCGCCCGTAATCGTCTGCCCGGGCAATACGGCCCCCACACCGGCCGGAGTACCAGTCATAATCACATCGCCGGCATGCAGCATGTAATACCGCGACAAGTGCCTGACGATTTCAACGGGACTCCATATCATTTCAGCCAATGACGCGTCCTGCCGGCTCTGTCCTTCGACTTCAAGATGTATCCGCTGATCGGTTGGTGTTCCAAAATTTGCGGCAGGCGTCATGGCAGCAAAGACCGCGGAATTCTCGACATCCTTGCCAAGACTCCAGGGGCGTCGGTGATCTTTGCCATCTTGCTGACGGTCACGACGGGTCATGTCCAGCGCGCACCCATAAGCAAATATGGCTGCCTGTGCCTCAGCTTCTGTTGCTTCAAAGACGGAAGCCCCAATTGCAAAGGCCAATTCCATTTCGTGATGGTAGTTTTTGGTGCCAGACGGAAATGGCACTTTGGCGCCACTCAAAATGGCATGCGCCACTGATTTGGTGAAATACCAAGGCGCCTCACGATCAACCTCACCGCCCATTTCTGCGGCGTGGGCGGCGTAGTTGCGGCCAACACAAAAAATTCGCGATACAGGAATGGCCGCATCGGTGCCGGTCACGGGCACAGAAAACGTCGTCATTGGGTCAAATATCAAAGTCGGCAAAAGGGCGCTCCTAAACAGCGAGTGTTTAGGCCAATCCACAGGAGAAGGCGCTAAGGTGCAAGGGAAAACCCCGGAACTATTTAGCGCCGCTATACAAAGACAAAGTTGGATGCCATCCGTACTTCTGCCGCGGTCATGTTGCCTGCCAGATAAAGACTGCCATGGCGGCCCACATGCACAACAACCCCACCATCAACCTCATTGATCGACAGATCGGCAACCGAGGAGATGTCGTCATAGCCCAATTCGATCACGTCAGACCCAATTTCAAAGTCGGTGATCAAGTCGCCAACGGCCATGTCCTCGCCAGAGAAACGGAAGATGTCAGTGCCTGACCATCCAGTCAGAGTATCCCGCCCCTCGCCACCCGACAAAGTATCCGTGCCCACGCCGCCGTTGATGGTGTCTTCCCCGTCACCGCCACGCAAAAGATCATCACCCTTGCTGCCGGACAACGTGTCATTACCTTGATTGCCGGAAATGGAGTCGTTCCCATCGCCGCCCTTCATGTCATCATCACCGCCAAATCCATAGATTGCGTCGTCACCCTCATTTCCGCGAACGTAGTCATCCCCTTGGCTGCCCTCCAAGCTGTCGTTGCCAAGGTTGCCATACAACGTGTCGCTGCCGTCCAGACTCTCAATTGTATCGTCGCCGCCCAGCCCCTCGATTTGATCGTTGCCACTGGTGCCCAGGATAAACTCAGACTCGTCCGTTCCC
This sequence comes from Shimia sp. SK013, assembly GCF_001292625.1. GTDB lineage: Bacteria > Pseudomonadota > Alphaproteobacteria > Rhodobacterales > Rhodobacteraceae > Shimia. The sequence continues at coordinate 40,683 of NZ_LAJH01000007.1, read as the reverse complement.
TGCAAAATCGAGCCGGGAATGTCTGCAGGCTCCTCATCACCAAACAGGTAGGTGATCTGCACCACTTCATATGGCTTGAGCCTCACATCCAGCTCGTTTCCGTCGACTTCCTCATCCGTTATGGTTGCCAAGGTATCAAATTCATTGAAGTAATAACGTTCGCCATCGACGATCGTGTATTCTGCTTGCTCGATGTCTCCATCGCCGTTGCGGAACACTCCGTCCGAGCTGTTTGCCGAGGTGTCATAGCCGATCCGCATGGCGTAAGCCTCGTAATAGTCTCCGACCAAGGACGAGAAATCCAAATCCAAGTTGAGCACCTCATCGGCCCGAGAAACAACTTGAAACACCACTTTTTCGTCATTGATGTAGGTCTGGATTTCGACGCGCCCACTATCATTGCTAAAGGTCGTTTCCATCAACTCGGTCCCGACAAGCTCTGTGGACATGACATCAAAAATGGCGCCGCGTACCGAATTCAGGACGCGGTCCTCATCGTCTACAATTGGCATGTCCGTGCGTGTGCCCGCGTGATGTGTGGAGGTGTTGTGGACTGGCGGCCAAGCGTGCGCCGCGTCGGCTCCCATATCGATCATGTTTTCAAATTGCTCAGTAAGAATGCCTGCCGCTCGCATGCCGTTTTGGGGATAATTTGTCGTTCGGATGTTCCATTCGGTTACATGCAGATCCAATTCCTTGTCGAAATTTTCATCCCAGATTTCGTAGTCATGCCCGATAAACCCCCGCTCATTCCCGTCTCCGGTAAATTCATCGTCGTGTTTGTTGTAATAGTAATGCTCGACCACCCCGTCGATTTCCTCGCGGGCTTCGTCTGAAAGCTGATCAACAATCTGCTCGTTGGCGTCATCCCGGCGCGCCCCAAATGGTCGGTCGTCCACAGATGTATGGAATTCAGAGCCATTGTTTGGCGTTCCCATCTGCACAATGATTGACGGCTGGTCTTCTTGGGCGAGGCCGGCGTTATCCATGCCCTCGGCAAAGGCGCGGGCGGCGATGTCGGCCTTTTGGCCATAAGCGGTTTCACCTTGGATCCAGTATTCATTTCCGATTTCAAAGGCTTCCACGACATCGCCGTATTGCGTCACAATCAATTCCGCGAAACGTGCCATGTCGTCGTACATGGCTTCATATTCCTCAACGGTGAAAACCTTGGTCGGTGTGCTGAGGGTAAGCCGTACGTCCGCGCCGTTTTCGTGCGCAGCAATAACCGCGTCCAACGCCGACACAACCTCTTCGCGGAGAACCATATCGCCGTCTTCGTTTTCCTCCAGTTCCATGACGTTGAGCCAACGGGTGCCCTCCTCTTCCGGTGTTTCCGGATCAGCTTGGCCAGCCGGAAAACGCACATGCATGACGTCTAACGCGTCCACCGCAGCAACATAGTTATCAAGCGGCACACCCAGCTCGGTGTTAACGCTGTAGATCGCGTTGGCCCCAAACATGCCTGAGTTCACAAAATTGCCGGTGCCAATTGCAGACTCCAGCGTCATCGTCAATGATCCGGACGTCACGGATACACTCTCAGGCCCCGCCGCATTGAGGTCGGGGTCGAGATTGCCCAACCAGATGGATTGGTCCTGCATCAAATGGGAATCCACACCATGGATCACGGCCACCATCTGGCCATTCTGTTCCAAGATCGCTTCTCCACCTTCTTCGCTTTGATAGACCACAACAGAATCCGCGACGTCTTGCGCCGTCAAAGGTGTGCCATCCGCGCCTAGCAGGGTAATCACTTCGATGTGTCCGCTTTCGGTGCGTAACTCATAACCGTAGATTTCTACCGGTGCCTCGGCGCCGTCCTGAGGAACAACGATTTCGTAGGTATCGCGACCTTCAAGACCGGCCACCTGATCGCCGTTGTCACCAAGCAGCGTGTCGTCCCCGTCGCCACCAATCAGCGTGTCTGACGCGGCTCCGTCGACCTCCGGATCGTCCAGGCCTATCACAAGGTCATCCCCTGAATTGCCTTCAAGGTAGTCCGCGCCGTTGCCGCCAATCAAAGTGTCCTGTCCGGCACCACCTTCTATGTGATCATCAGCCACGCCAGTCGCATCGCCAGCTAGCAGATCATCGCCATCAAACTGCCCCGTCTGAGCAGGAGACAGATTGCCCAACCAGTTGGTTTCGGAGGACAGGTCCTCAACAGTGTAACCTTCAATAACGGCCACAACCTGATCACCCATAATCACGTTGGTATCACCCAAGGTATCGGCTTCTTCCAGGTGGGCGCCCGCCTCGATCAGCTGCTCTCGGGTAAGAAGTTGCCCCTCTCTGTCCAGAAAGCTCACAAGGTCGGATCTCAGTTCGGCGTCCTCACCATGAAACAACGACAGATCGGTGATCACAACCGGCGCAGCACCGGCTTCCACCACAACTTCGAACCGATCTACTCCTTCGCCGCCGGTCATGGTGTCGCCATCGTCGCCAATCAGCCGGTCGTTGTCAGCGCCCCCATAAAGCAGATCCGCAGCGCCTTGCGCGCCATCATCATCCACCGACAACAAGATATCCGCGCCTGCGTCGCCTTCCAGTTGGTCGGACCCAGTCCCTGCCGTCAGAAAGTCACTGCCCCAACCGCCAATCAGCCTGTCGTTTCCATCATCTCCAAACAGAGAATCGTCGCCGAGCCCTCCTTTGACAAGATCGTCTCCAGCGTCGCCAGAAAGAACATCAACGCCATACCCGCCCAAAAGGGTATCAGCTCCTTCGTCACCTGACATCAAATCAGCACCAGCCAACCCGACCAAAAGATCATCACCGGCCAGCCCATCGAGTGTATCGTCATCCTCGGTTCCGATGAGCGTATTGTCATCGTCATCACCGATTATGACGTCACCTGCCAACGCCTCCGGAATTGGGACATCAGGCAGCCCCGGCGCCGCGCCGTCTGAAGTTGAGGCAGTGTCCGGCTCGGTTTGGGTTTCTGCATCACCAACAGAAACTGCGTGGCTTTCGATCGTCTGGTCCGCAGGCACAGCCGAGACGGCAGCAGCGCTAGACGCGCTTTCGTCTTGCGAAAGGTCACCATCCTGCCCATTTGAGGCTGGCTCCGACGAGTCGGAGTCATTTGTCGTTTCGATTGATAAGGCAAGCAATCCGGCAGCGGACACCAAGAGCAACGTTAATAACACTATTTCCCCAATTCCGTATCGGGAAACCTGCCAAAAAAGCTGGGCCAACTCACGCGGCGCCTTAAGTATGAGCGTACACCAATCGCAAGATGCTCGTTAGGGTTTAGTTAATCTTTTTGCTTCCAGTTAAGACACAATCGGTTCTTGTATTGGAAACAATCCCCAAACCAACAGATTAACTTGGTCCCGCTGCCACTAGTTTACATAACCTGGGTTTCACGACTGATATATTTTCAAAGGGCAATCGCAGTTTCGGCAAGTCAGCGATTAAATGTTGCGGATCAAGGAGGGTATGACCATGCCCCGCGCCTCTCAGCCTGTTGGTGTTACAAAAAATGTCATTTGGGTTCAAAAGTTTAAGCCTTTGCCAAACCCGCTAAGTAGGTCTGGGCGATTTTGACCACCGCCGGGTAGAACCTGCTCAGAACCTGCACACGACAAGCGGCTTCGGCCCAGCGATCAAACCACGGCAATATCTCATTGCGCAAAAAATCCTGTGCGGTTTCTGCGCCATCATCGGGAGCGGCAAGCAAAACCGAGGTATACTCTAAAAGGAACGATATGTGGTCTGCTGGTTCGTTTGTTGGCACAGACTGGCTCAATCCACGCGCTGCAAACCGGGCTACCATACTGTCGTGCGTGGCGCCGAAAACCTTACCAGTGCCTTCCGAAAATAGCCCGGCGTAGGGCTGCGCGTTGGTGCGTTCTCCCAAAAGAAACATTGCCGCGTAATCCGCTGCAAGTGAACGCTGCGACGTGTCCAACACAGGAAGTTCAACGAGCGCCGCCTCAAAGTCCGCCCTTTGCGCGGACACATCACAAACTTCTGACATTACGACAAAAAATGCGCCGGCGGCACCGCCATAATAGGCAGTTAGCTGTTCGTTCGTCACTTCGGTCATGAACACCTGCGCCAGCCAGCGACAGACGTCAGCATGCGACAGGGAAATCGCCTCTTGCGCTGTGCTTTTCATTCAGAGTGTCACTTCGCCCGGACCACCAAAAGCAGTCACACTTGGCGCGATGCCCTCGAACTTCTCAATCTCTACAAGGCATGTGTTGGCAGATGTCGCCTGCGCCAACTTGGACGTGCCTACGTCCAGCGTCAGTGTGTTGGGATCACCATACGTGTCCAGCGCGCCGATGCTGGCGTCTTCGGGACCATACCACGCGCCTTCGTGGATGCGCACCACTCCGGGCGCAAAGTTGTCAGACACCCGCACGCCCGCCAGCAATTGCCCTCGATCATTATAGACGCGAACCAGATCGCCATCCGCAAGACCGCGTGCTTCGGCATCTTGCGGACTCATCCAAACAGGTTCACGCCCCTGCACCGTATATGTCGCGCGGTACTCATCTGATTCACACATCTGCGAGTGCAATCGTTGGTCAGGATGGCAACTCTGCATCCAAAGCGGATATTTATCCGACACCGGCCCGCCATGCGACCGTTCAAGCTTTTCCATCCACTTGGGATGGGCGCCGCAATCGTCGTAGCCGAATTTCTCGATGGTGCGGCTGGAAATTTCAATAAACCCGGACGGGGTTCCCAAGGCATTGAGCTCTGGATCCGCACGATAGTCCGCATGTCGCACCCAGTTTTCACCCCGCTCAAAGGTGACCAGGCCCTGTTCCCAGAATTCGTCAAACGGAGGCATCTCAAACCGGCCCGCATTCGCAGTCCGTGTGGTTTCATAGCTCTCTCGCACCCACTGCATTTCAGTCATGCCGCGGGTGTATTCATTGTGCCGGCCAAACCGTTTGGTGAGCATCGTGAATATCTCAAAGTCGGTCTTGGACTGATACAGCGGATCAACCAGCTTGGGCATGGCAATCACGCCTGTGTTGGAGTAGCCGCCGTATGTGTCGATGTCGTTGCGCTCAAACTGGGTGCAGGCAGGTAGCACCAAATCAGAATGTCGACTTGTGGCGGTCCAGGCAAAGTCGATGGACACCACGGTTTCCAGCTTGGTCCAGGCGCGACGCATCTTGTTGCGGTCCTGATGGTGGTGCCACGGGTTACACCCCGTGAACACGCACATTTTCACATCGGGATAGGTTATGTCGTGACCGTTGTGTTGCACATGACCGCCCGGCTCCAGCAACATGTCGATCCAACGGGCAACTGGGATTACGCCGCTCGCCCCATTGAAATCCTCACTGTCATGCTCGGGTACTTTGCCCAGATCCAGGTTGAGTGGAAATGCACCCGGCATATTGGCACCGGACTCCGGCACGCCGATACCGCTGTAGTGATGCGAATAGCTTACACCACCTCCGGGCAGGCCCACCTGCCCCAGCATTGCGGACAGAATGGTGCCCATCCAGTAAGGTTGTTCGCCATGCTGTTGACGTTGCAGAGACCAACCAAACAAAAACTGGGTGCGACCGCCCGCTAAAAGGCGGGCAAACTCGCGAATATCGTCCGCAGAGATGCCACAGATAGGCGCGGCCCATTCGGGTGACTTTTCGATCCCGTCGTCTTGGCCGGTCACATAGGAGATGAATTTTTCAAATCCCAGAGTGTATATTTCGAGGAACTCGGTGTCGTGCAGCTCTTCGGTATAAAGCGTGTGCGCCAATGCCAACATAAACGCCACATCGGTCTGAGGGTTGATGTACTTGTGCTCGGCTCCCGTGTGGTTCTGCGTTTTGGTCCGCACCGGATCAACGCTGATGACGCGCAATTCACCAGCGGCAATTTTGTCGCGCATCTGATCCAGATAGGGCAGTGATTCATGGGTTTCACAAGTCCAGCCAACTTGCAGGTTCTTCAACGGGTCAGATGCCCAAAGCACCACTGTGTCGGACTCTTCCAGAATAACCGGCCAGCTTGTGCCTTGCGAATAAACTTCTGTGTTGCCAATAACATAGGGCAAAATTGTTTGCCCCGCACCGGTGGAGTAATCCCCGACTTTGCGCACGTAATTGCCATGCATGCTAACGCCGCGGTTCATGTGATTGATGCAAGTGTGGAACATGCCTGTCTGACGCCAGCCCGTGGCCCCGGCAAACAAGCCCGACGGCCCATAGGTCGTTTGTACCCGCTCCAACTCTTCGTAAAACAGGTCGATCGCCTCATCCCACGTAACGCGCACAAAGCGGTTGTCACCTCGGGTCGTGCGATCAGCATTCTCACGGTTGTCCAACCAGTCCGCTCGCGCCATCGGATATTTGACCCGCGACGGATTGTAGATAACGCCCTTGATGCCATTCACCATGTCCGTTGGACTTGGGTCGTTCTTATAGGGTTTGACCTCGGTCACCTTGCCGCCCTTGACCAGCGCCTCAACCGCGCCCCAATGGGATCCGGTCAAGCGCCAGGTACCGGCAGACGAGGTGGCCGCCGATGCCGATTGCGACAAAAGAGACGGTCCCATAAGTGAAGATGCCGCGCTGGCTGCAAGACCTTTCAATACGGTACGACGAGTGGTCATGATTGCCTCCTAATGCGACGAATTGAAATCAGAGGAATGATTTTGCAGATAGCTCAGCACGAGCTCCCGTTCGATCGCGTCCATATTGGTAAATCCGACCATCCCGTTGAACTGCGCTGGCCATGCGTTTGCTGCAAAGTGTTCCGGATCAGGCTGCGCGTGACACCCGCTACAAGACGATTCATATGAATCTGACGCCACATTCCACAGCTGATCTGCGTCCGAGACAAATCCCCTAGCGGAGGACCACAAGCTGACTTTGACCTCCACCCAATCCAAACCGGTGTTGTCATCGTTTACCGGATCGCCAGCAGTGACATAAGCATCATTCTGCGCTGTCTCGCGTTCCAAAACGGCGACCCGCATGTTGCGACCGAAATCCGCATAAAGAACTCGACCATAGCCTTTGTCTTTCCTCCATGCGGACATATCCAGACGTACTTTGTCGCCTTTGACTTCGGCAATCTCGACCCGCGCTGTCATTGAAAGATTACCAGCTGGCTTGCTCAGGTCTTCGTCCTCAAACAGCGACACAGGCTGATAGGCAAAATAGTCCTCACCGGCGCTAAGGCTGTTGGCCGCGCGCCCGTCAAGCGCTGCGATTACCGGGCTCATCCCCTCGCCCCGCTGTGGCAGCTCGTGGGCAATGCCCTTGTGGCATTCAATACAGCCCGTGTTCAAAGCCGCGGCGGGCCGCATGTAAAACACCGCCTCATCCGACATCTTGTCCCAATCCATGCTGTCATAGTCATGGCAGTTGCGGCATTCCAAAGAATTGTTTGCCTCAAGTCGCGCCCATTCGTGCCGCGCCAGATCTTCGCGTTTTTCGAGAAACTTTTCGCGGGTGTTGATCGTGCCAAACACCGCGCCCCAGACCTCTTTGCTGGCCTGCATCTTGCGTGCGATCTTATTGGTCCACTCATGCGGCACATGGCAATCCGGACATGTCGCCCGCACGCCTGTACGGTTTTCCCAATGCACCGTCTGTTGCAATTCAACATACACATTGTCGCGCATTTCGTGACAACTGATACAGAATTCTTCGGTATTGGTCACCTCAAGAGCCGTGTTAAAGCCGCCCCAAAACAGAATACCGGTTATAAACCCACCGACCGAAAGTACACCCAGGCTAATCGTAGCTGGCGGCCTTTTCAGGGTTCTCCAGAACTCTTTCGCAACACCGAAAATACTCATTGACTCGCTCCATTCTTGGATCGTCTTGTCAAATGTTAGGCGGTGGTTTTAGCCCACCGATCCTGTTCTCTTTTTCAAAAACCTACGACGGGTGGACCGTTGATAACGTGGCTCATCCAGACAACAAAGCCGAAAACGCCAACAAACGCGACGGCAAGGCCAGGCAAAACTATCAATGTCAGGAAAGCAAACGACAGCCATTCCCGTCGCCTGCTAGGCACATAATTCGGTTCGGAACTGCCGGTCATTGCGATGCCCCTAAATAATGAAATAAATCGGTTTCAGCATGAATGATTTCGGTATCCTGGGTCAAGTGCGGGTTCGCGAGGGTCCACTCAGGATGAATTCGGGCATTGATAAATCTTTGACACACCGCAATCCGCGTGACTGCCATTTGGCTGCGGAAGCCCTTGAACAAAAACCCTTACACAAAATCGTGCGCGGCTGAAGCTCCCAATCTGGGTGCGAAGTGGCCGCGAAATTCCGGATTAGTGTTTAAGGTGGACCGCCTGAGCGAAGGTGATGATCCAAAATGAAGAAACAAAAAGAACCATCCGCCGAGTTTAAGGCCAAGGGTGCGCTTGAAGGGATCCGCGAGGAGATGACGCTTGCGGAAATGTCCTAGAAATACAGCGTGCATCTAGGGGCGGCAGTGCATTGCCCGCGACAATGTCGCGAGAGTGGTGGTGGCACAGCCGCAAAGTGCTGTCACGGAGGCTGCATCCAGGTAAGATGGATCGCGGAGCTTTACCGAGAAGTAGCCAGCACCCGCTTAGGCCTCGGCATCCGAGAACGATCCATATGGCCGGACGGTTTTGGATGGTTTTCCATATCAGGTTGCAATGCCGATGATGAGGTTTCCGCTGACTTTTACATCATATTCTAAGACGCAGGTTCCATCTGTCTCATGATCGTTGTCGACAAGTTTGCCGTGTTGCCGATTGCCAAACGCGTTACTGCCTTCCTGATTGTAGCTGCAGTTAAGACGGAAGCGCAGTAAACGAACAGTGACGTTGAAGCCAAAAGTTGTTTAGCGCGTTGTGCGAGGATTAGCGGGCCCGGTAAATTGGGCTAACCAAGCCGGTTTGCGCCATGGCAATACTCAATTCGTCACTCAGCGTGTCCCAGAGCGCGTGAAGGCCCCGTTCTCCACCAGCTGCAATCGCAAATTGCAAAATTCGTCCGAAAAATGTGAAGTTGGCACCAAGGTTCAACGCCTTAAGAGCGTCTTCCCCGGATCTAAGGCCGCTGTCGAAAAATAATGGGTAATCGGGTCCAACTTCACGTCGAATTTCAACCAGCATTTCAATCGGGGCCGGAACGGCTTCCAATTGACGTGCTCCATGACTTGAAACTTGGATCGCATCGACCCCGGCAGCAACAAGCCGGCGGGAATCGTCGACATCCAACACACCTTTGACCACCAACTTTCCGGGCCACATATCTCTGAGACGCGCCAGGGTCTGCCAGTTCGCCAGTGCCCTGCTCTCAGTTCGGTCAAACTCAAATCCGGGCCTCAGAAAATTTGCCATTTGTGGTTTTCCCGCTCGCAAAGTGGCCAAGGACCACCTTGGGTGCATTGCAAAGTCAAAACATTGCTTCGGGCCCATGCGGAAAGGCATTTTGAACCCATGGCGAAGCTCGCGGGGGCGCCGTCCAACTTCAGGAACATCCACCGTCAGAACGAGGGTTTTGTATCCGGCGGCTATGGCTCGCTCCACCAGCTTGAAAGTGCCCGCCCCGTCGCCGCTGAAATAAAGTTGAAACCACGCGTGCCCTTCTGCCACCTCAAGGAGTGTCTCCATCGAAGTGGACGCCACAGTCGACACTCCGTGGGGAACACGATATCGCGCGGCCAATCGGGCCAGCATCAAGTCTGCTCCGGGAGCGGCCAAATTGCACATACCCATGGGGGCGATACCAAACGGGCGATCGGCAGGCGCGTCGAACAAATTGACCTGCAGCGACCGCGCACTCACGTCTTTAAGAATTCGGGGTCGCAAGGTGATTTTGTCGAGCGCCCTACGGTTTCGTAGGGCGCCCATTTCATTTCCAGCGGCACCATCAATGTAGTCAAAAACCATCCATGGCAGGCGCCGTTTGGCAAGTCGGCGCGCATCCTCCGCAGAATGGATCGCGCCGTGAGACATCAGCTTGAAACCGCTTTCATGAAGCGATCACAAATGACAACCGGATCCATCGTTATCACCGGCATTTTTGCGTTGCCGCTTTCACATTTGACGACAAGGACAGTTGCCTTGCCACTGTCTAGGGCCGCTTGCAGCGCATCTCCGGTATCAACATCCTGAACTTCGATCACAGTGTCACAACCCGCTGCTCGGGCCATGCCCGCCAGATCAGTTTTCTTGCCGGTATAGGTCGGTTGATCGCCGGTGGAGCCATACGAACCGTTGTCTATGATCATCAGAATGTAGTTGCTTGGCGCATTGTTTCCGATCGTCGGAAGCGTGCCGAGATTGGTCAAAACAGAGCCGTCACCATCAATGACGATCACGGGTTTTGGCTGAGTGAGCGCAAGTCCCAAGCCAATCGAGGACGCCAACCCCATGGTGCCAAGCATGTAGAAGTTGCTTGGCTGATCGTCGATGGCATGCAGCTCTTGAGAGGGAATGCCAATGTTACACACCACCAGTTCATCCCTCAGGATGGGGGCGATTTCTTTGAGAATTTCAGAACGGATCATTGGTCGCCGTAGCCTCCCCAGAAGTTGGCATCTGTCAGGATGGCAACGGGTTTCTTGCTCATGAATGTGTATTTAAGAATATTGTCGAACTCTTCGACATCGCGCTGATGATGGAAGTGATAAGTCGGAATGTTCAGCTGCGCCAACAAGGCTTTGGTGTGCACGGCCATCTCGACTTGGCACGCCACAGGTTCGCGCAACTCGCCGCGATACGAGATCAGCATCGGTAAGGGCATGCGATAATACTGGATCAACGTCGCAAGCGTATTGATCGTTACTCCGATCGCTGTGTTCTGCATTATTATCGCAGGACGTTCGCCGCCCATCCATGCACCAGCGCACAGTCCCATACCTTCGTCTTCCTTATTCGACGGGATGTGAAAGATGTCGTCACGTTGATCAACCTCTTCGATCACGCCCGCCAGCTGCTTGCATGGCACAGTGGTGACAAATGAGACGCCATTGGCGACCAGATCATCCGCAATCTTTTTGTCTATGTTCATTGTGAATTTGCCTTTGTTAATACGGAACGTGTTTAGGAGCCGCGGTACACATGTACCGCACAGGCAGAGTGACGCACGACGCGGGCCGCTGTTGTCCCCATCAGGTAGTCACTAAGACCGGGTTTGTGTGACCCTATGACAATGCACTCTGTGCGATGTTCAGCGGCGTAGTCGATGATGGTCCTATAGGTGTGGCCTTTGACGATTTCGGTTTTGATCCCGTCTACCCCGGCGGTTTTTTCTTCGAGCATTGCCTTGGCTGTTTGAAAGCCCTCACGTACGACGCTTTCATCCAGAAACGTGCTTACGGAACCGGAGGGCGTTTCGTAAATATGTAACGCAGTGATGGATCCGCCCGGGGAGCAAAGCGCCTTTGCAATGGCCAATGTCGACTCAGACAGTCCATGGTCAAGAGCCATTGGAACAAGAATTTTCTTATACATCAGGTGTCTCCTTGGAAGCGGAATTGGGTGTTAGGGCCAAGGGCTCAAAACTATCTTGGGCGCAGCAACAAGTCCCATTTGCAGATCGACAAAAGCTTTACCGCCACCCGATAGTGGTCGTTCCTCAATCCAATCGAGCGAACCAAGGCGACCATCGAAAATAGCCTGTGCCGTGTCGCGGAAATCCTTCGCGGTATAGGTATACGTTCCAATGAAAGTCACCTCTTGCAGGGTCAAACGACGAACATCGAGCCCGCCGGCGTCCTCTCCTAGACCCACATGCACTATGACCCCTCCCGGATCGACCAACGCCGAGGCGGTGGCGCGGGTCGCGCTGTAGCCGACAGCATCGATGACCAAGGGAGCAGAGTGCTCAATCTGCTCCGTCACGTCTTGTTGGCATCTATCCCGAAGATATTTGCGGCGGGTTTTATTTGGCTCGACAATGCTGACATTTGCCACTCCCATAGCCTTAAGCGCCAGCGCTGCCGCCAAACCGATTGCACCTCCACCTATGACAACGGCACGCCTTTCCATAGACGGGTGCAGCGTTTCCAGTCCAAGTCGCGCGGCGTGCCAGCTTACCGCCAAAGGTTCTGCCAGCGCGGCCTTGTGCAATGGAACCGCGTCGGGAACCGTGATTAAATTGGCTTCCGGCATTGCCAAATACTGTGCAAACGCGCCTTCACGCGGTGGCATAGAAATAATTTGTCTCTTGCCACAGAGGTTTTCGCGCCCCGACAGGCAGGCGGAGCATGCACCGCATGTGACCAATGGGTTGATCGTGATGCGTCGCCCAGCTTGGGGACCTTCTTCAATGACACCCGCAGCTTCGTGCCCTAGTATCAAAGGTGCGGGACGTCGCGCATCATGCCCAAGGAAAGCGTGCATGTCCGATCCGCATATTCCCACGGCCTCTATGCGGATCAGGTGTTCCCCAACATCCGCAGACACCATCGGGACATCCTGATATTTCAGCGTTTTTTCGCCCTCATAGACCAGCGCTTTCATTTTGCTGTAAAGCCTCCATCCACCATAAGGACCTGCCCGGTCACATATGCAGAGGCATCCGAGCACAGAAATAACAGCGGACCATCTAAATCGTTCAATTGGCCATTGCGCCCGACGCAAGTTTGCGCTGCGTTTCGGGCTGCGCGTTCACCATCCTGAAAAACTGCTTGGGTCAACTCAGTCGGGAAGAACCCGGGGCCAATCGCATTGGCCGTGACGCCGTCGTGCCCCCATGCCTCGGCCATTGCGCGCGTCAATTGCGCGATGCCGGCCTTGGTTGCGCCATAGGCAATACCGCCGGGGAAAGCGCGTGTGGTTTGCAAGGAGGCAAAATTGACGATCCGCCCCCACTGCTTTTTTTTCATACTCCGCACCAGGTTTTGGCTAAGAAAAAATGGCGCTGACAGATTGAGGGCTACGGTTTGGTCCCAGCCCTCCTCTGTGACATCATCTGCGGCCTGTCTGGTGTTAACACCCGCCGCGTGCACAAGAATGTCTGGCGGACCAAAGGGGTCGCTTACAGCATCAGCCAAAGCGCCGATGTGATCACGGTCTGAGATGTCAGCGGCCACATAGGCTGCCTTTTTGCCGATCTCCGCAACCAGTTCTGAAAGTGCCTCTTTTCGACGTGCGACGGCCACGACTGTGGCTCCAGCGCTCGCCAACGTCAAAGCGGCTTGTCGCCCAAGGCCAGAGCTGGCCCCTGTAACACAGGCTGTCCGACCTGAGAGGTCAAAAAGTGCGCGTGGGTCAGCCATTGGCAGTCAGATCAAAAATTTCGTCTGGGAAATACTTCGCCAGACGGACATCTGCGGCTCGGGCATGACCTTCCATACCTTCTAGCCGGGAAATTCGGGCGGTTGCCTCAGCGACGGCCTTGGACCCATCGCGCGTGGCACGCTGCCAAGTGACGATTTTCATGTATTTGTGGACCGAAAGCCCGCCGGTATAATTCGCTGCGCGTGACGTGGGTAAAACGTGGTTGGTACCGGTTGCCTTGTCGCCATACGAGACGGTTGTTTCTTCTCCCAAGAACAGAGACCCGTAGCATGTGAGGCGCTCCAGCCACCAATCAAGGTCATTTGCTTGCACAGTGAGATGCTCAGGTGCGTACTCGTCAGAGCATGCGGCCATAGCCTCGCGATCAGCGCAAAGGATGACTTCGGCGTAGTCGCGCCATGCAGCAAAGGCGTTTTCTCTGTTCACTTCGGGCAGGTCATCGATCAGTTTCGGAACGAGGGCCATGACGTCTTCGGCCAGTTTGCGATCATCGGTGACAAGCCAAACCGGAGAGTTATAGCCATGCTCGGCTTGGCTCACGAGGTCAGTGGCAACGATATGCGCGTCCGCGGTTTCGTCCGCGAGAACAAGGCTGTCGGTTGGGCCAGCGATCATATCAATGCCAACACGACCAAACAAAATGCGTTTTGCCTCTGCCACAAACTGATTGCCAGGCCCGACCAGAATGTTGGCCTTGGGCAAACCAAACAAACCAAAGGTCAAAGCTGCCACGCCCTGAACGCCGCCCATCGCCAGAATGTTGTCGGCGCCGCAAATATGCGCCGCATAGACGATCGCAGGTGCCACGCCTGTATCGGGGCGCGGTGGAGAACATGCTGTAATATGGCGGCAGCCTGCTACTTTGGCCGTGGTCACCGTCATGATCGCGCTTGCAATGTGACTGTACCGCCCACCGGGAACGTAACACCCTGCCGCGTCCACAGGGATCACTTTCTGCCCTGTAACAAAGCCAGGTGTGATTTCGGTTTCCACGTCGCCAACAGTGCTTTTTTGCAGTTCGGCAAAGCGACGCACATTGTCGTGCGCAAACTGAATGTCGAGACGCAGTTTTTCAGGCACCAATGCGCAAGCAGCAGCAATCTCTTCAGGCGTCAGAAGCACATTGCCGGTATATTTGTCAAACTTGGCTGCATACTCCAGAGCGGCCTCATCACCACCAGCTTCGATATCGCTAAGAATTCCCTTCACGATATCATGGGTTTCCGACGCGTTTGATTTTGCGGTCAGCGATGCCTTTTTAAGGTATTCACGGGTCATACAGGACAGTCCTATTTGTAAATATCGGGAAGCAAGGTTGTGGAGATGGCTGGGACGTATCCAATCAGCAGAACCACAATCAGCATTGTCAGAACAAAAGGTACCGCACGCACAGCGATTTTCAGGATCGACTCGCCGGTAATGCCAGACACCACAAAGAGATTGAGCCCCAACGGCGGCGTGATGAACCCAACGCCCAGTGCAGTGATCATCATGATGCAAAACTGGATCTCGTTCATGCCGATGTTGTCGGCCAATGGCTTGAGAATGGGGGCAAGTATCACGATGTTCGGAGTGGTTTCCATCACGCACCCAGCGGCAATCAGTATGCCAATCATCAAAAGAATGAGCACGGCTGGCTCGTCGGTGAGGCCGGTAACTGCGGCCACAAAGCCCTGTGGCACTCCCATAATAGCGAGAGCCTCGGCCAAGGGAGCGGAGAACGCGATGATCGGCAGGATCACCCCGTTGACCTTTGCTGAACTGACCAACATCGCCGGGAAATCCGAGAGCTTGAGGGTGCGCAGAATGAAGCCGATGATAATGGTCACGACAACAGCGGTTGCACCAGCCTCTGTTGGCGTCAGGCGCCCAGAGAAAATGCCGTAGAAGATGATCCCTGGCACGATGAAGGCATACCAGCCGGATTTGAGCGAGGTCCAAACGTTTGCCGCCCAGTCTGACAAACTCATATTGCCACCGGTCTCATAGCTATAGAGGCGGTTCACAATGATGTTGGTAACAAGAATGGAAATCAGGATCGCAAGGCCGGGAATGACCGCCGCCAAAAACAAGGTCGACGCCGAAATACCCAAAACGAGGCCAATGATAATGTAGGCAATGGATGGCGGGATCAGAATGCCTGTGCAGGCGCCGGCGGCGACAAGTGCGCAGG
Organism: Shimia sp. SK013; assembly: GCF_001292625.1. Classification (GTDB taxonomy): domain Bacteria; phylum Pseudomonadota; class Alphaproteobacteria; order Rhodobacterales; family Rhodobacteraceae; genus Shimia. The sequence continues at coordinate 25,283 of NZ_LAJH01000007.1, read as the reverse complement.
CATATGGGCGCGGATAACCACTCTCGACCAGACGGTCGATGGTCATGCGTCCCACTGCGGCGGCACCCGCCGCATCGGAACCGGAAATGGCCGCGAACATTCCGCAGACAAGGACGGTGGCCGAGCCAAAACCGCCTTTGGTCCAGCATGTGAGCGCCTCGGCCACATCCAGAAACTTGCGACTGAGGCCCGTGCGAACAAGCACATCCCCAGTCAGGATGAATAGTGGAACAGCAGTCAGTGCAAAGGCATCAATGCCGGTAAAAAGGCTTTCACCCACAGCAGAGAGCGGCAGATCGCCAGACATCACCAGCATGGTGATGGCGGCCGTGCCGATGGCAGCCCACACGGGCACAGCCAAGGCGATTAAGCTGACAAAAAGAATGACCGGTAGATAGAAATCCCAGCCCAGATCGACGGTGTGATTAAGTTGTTGCCAAAGCATGTGTCGCCCCTCAATCAAACAGTTTGTCACCTTCGAAGACGGGAGTGCCGTCTCGAAGGTTGCGAATGTCACGACGCAGAGATTGAAGCAGACGCCAAGTCATCAAAGCGAACCCCAGCGGGACCGCCATCAGAAACCAAACCATGGAAATGCGCAGCCCGTGGCTGACCGATCCGAATTTGGCAGAGACATGCACGGTTTCGTAAGACCAGTACAACGCCACCAGAGCGACAAAAAGCATGACTAAATCGCCGAAAATATAAAACAGCGCCTTCGGTCTCGGGCCAAAATAGTGAAGGATAACATCGATCCGAATGTGCGCGCGTTCTTTGACCGCTGCCGCCGCGCCAATCCACGCGAGATAGATGAAGGAGTAGCGAACGATCTCTTCGCCCCAGATGGACGAATAGGCAAAAAGCTCCCGCCGGATGACCTCGACAGCCATTGTGACGACCAGCATCACGTAAAACGTCAACAGAAGCCAACGCTCAGCATTTTTATCAATCGCGCGCAAAATTTTCATGGTGTGTCCCGAGGTTCAGATGGGGCGTGACCTGTCAGATACAGCATATTTTGGCTGCATTTTGGTCAAAACCGTGGGCGACATTGCGCCGCCCACAAGTCTTTGATTAAGCGTCGTGCACGTAGTATTTACCCTGCGTGCCTGCGGCCTCTTCCATCTTGGCAAAGTTATCCATTGATCCCGCCAGTTCGGTTTTGAACGTGTCCCATTCAGAACGCTGATACCCACCGGCCTCTTTCCATTCGCCCAGTTGATCCTCGCTCAGGGAATGAAATTGCACACCAGCCTTGGTCAGCTCAGACATCGCAAAAGACCTTGCTGATGGCACTTTGGACAGGTTTTGGTGCGCGGTCATTTCCGCCCCCCACATCACGCCATCTTGCACGTCAGAAGGCAGCGAGTTGAACCATTCCAAATTACAGGAATAAACCTGACTATCTGGCACAGCTTGTGTGAAAGTCACATGGCTCAGGATATCCTTGAAACCAAACACGTAAAGCGCGCCAACGGATGGATCCAAGGCGTCAGCAACACCCTGTTTGATCGCAGATGGTGTCTCGCCCCAAGCCACCGGAGTTGGGTTCGCCCCAACCATACGATAGTACTGTTGCAACATTTTTGAGCCGGGAACGCGGAATTTGACGCCGCTCATATCGCTGGGAGACATGACCGCATCACCGCCCTTGCGAACGGCGACAACACGGGGGTCGATATTCACATAGAAGAGTGCCTTGAAGCCGTTTTCTTCCACTTTTGGTTCTACATTTGACTTCCAGAAGTCAGAGGTCACAAGGTTTGTGAAACGCTGATTTGACCCACACAAATATGGCATGTTGATTAGGTCAACTGTGGATGCAAATGGCGCGAAGTTTGACAATGAATGTTGCGCGGCCTGAATGGTTCCGCCCTGAACTTTTTGCACCAAAGCGCCACCGGCACCGAGTTGCCCACCTGGTGCCAGCTTGACGTAGATTTTGCCGTTGGTAGCGTTTTGAATGTTCTCTTTGAGATCGAGCTGCATGATCGGATAGCTGCGCGATGCGCCCAGCACATAGGCTGTGGCAAGGGTCATCACATGGTCGGCAGCGGCCTCCCGGTCTTTCTCTTCTTTGGCGGTTTGCGCTACAGCTTCGGTAGACCAGAGAACGCCGCCGGCCCCCGCAACCAATGCAGCAGTGAAACCGCCACCCGCGCTGAGTTTGAGAAAATTTCGACGTTCTGTCGATTGAAGCCCATTTTTTCTGTTAGTCATAGTTTCCTCCCAATACGTGTATCATCCACTGCTTTTTCTTTTCTTTTCAGTGGTTTCTCTCTTCAGAATTGCGACAACAAAAAGAATAGACGCCGCAAACAGAACCAACATTTCCCCCACGTCTCCCAAGAATGCGCTGCCCGCGAAGGCACCGAGCGCTACATTTGCAAAGAAAACGGCAAAGACGGCGATCGAGGCGGCGAGAAACATCGGACACTCCTATTGAGTTGGTTCGGTAACATTTGTAAGCGCTTACATTCAAAATGCAAGCGCTTACATTGCGTGTGGTGATTTCCTGTAAATGTGATATGAAGAGGAACTAGATTTCAGCAGAAGAAAAAATGGAAAAAAACCGTCGGGCACCAACACTTAGCGATGTAGCGCGAACAGCGAACGTTTCGACCGCGACGGTATCGCGTTGTCTGAATTCGCCTGATCGCGTTGTCGAAAAAACTAGAAAACGCGTAATGGAAGTCGTTGAGCTCTTGGGTTACACGCCCAACTTTGCTGCGCGCGTGATGGCGGCAAACAGATCATTCACCATTGGTGCGATCATTCCGACCATGGACAACGCGATCTTCGCCCGAGGTTTGCAAGCTTTTCAAGATCAACTGCGAGATCAGGGCTACACCCTCCTCGTTTCAAGTTCTGCCTACAAGCCAGACGTTGAAGAGGAACAAATCAGAGCTCTCGTGGCCCGAGGTGCAGACGGACTTCTACTGATTGGCCATGAGCGAAGGTCTGAAATTTACGACTACCTGAAACAGCATCAGGTCCCAACGCTGGTGGCTTGGTCTCATCTTCCTGAGGCGGATCTTCCTTCCATTGGTTTTGACAATCGAAGTTCGATGGCCTCTCTGGCGCGAAAGGTGATTCAAGAAGGACATAGCGAAATTGCGATGATTTCCGGCGTCCTTACAGGCAATGACAGGGCAACGAGACGTAAGAATGGCGTAGAGGACGCATTGCGGGAACATGGCCTTGAGGCAAACCATATCAACATCGTTGAAACGCCATATGGCATTGAGCATGGCGAGGCCGCGTTTCGCGAGTTGATGTCTCGGGCCACACGTCCAACGGCTGTTTTGTGCGGCAATGACGTATTGGCTGTTGGTGCATTGCGCGCTGCGCAAGCACTGGGTCTCCGGGTACCCGAAGATGTTTCCATTACCGGCTTTGATGACATCGAATTGGCCGAGATTGTTAACCCCGCTTTGACTACAGTACACGTTCCCCATCGGGAGATGGGGCGCAAGGCTGCCAGCGAGTTGATAGAAATGGTAGAAGGCAAGTCTGAAGGGCGTACCATCTGCATCGACACCTATATTGTAAGGCGTCAATCTCTGGCCCCGCCCCGTTGAGATAAGGCGCTATTTAACATCTACAAAATCGATTTCATTTCCAATTCTGGACCTTTTCGGTCCAAAGCCCCTTTTAAAATTCGGATTAAGTGGGCGGCTTTCCCGTCAATACCTGCCATTCCACCAGACCACGGCGAAAGCTTAGAGTGCTTCGAAATGCCGAGAAGATTGGCATCGCCCGCAAAACTTGCCGGTATTTCGGAGTTGGTCGGCTCAGCTTTTATAGGCGGCGAGATGCCTATCAAGAGCATGGAAAAGTCGGCGTAAGGAATGCCAAATCAATCCCGAAGAGACGCGCTGGTGGTGATGGTTCCCGCCGCCTTAGCAACGACCTCCGCGTCATCGATGGCAGCCGAGGCCTAATCTCCCTCTTCCTCGCCCTCATCGTGCAACAGGTTGTAAATGCCCCAACCAACCGCGCCGATTGCAACAACGCCAAGTGTCGCCGGGTTGAAAAAAATGGAAGCGTCACCCCGATGCTTGCTTTTGAAGTGTCATGCCTAAATCCCTCACAGTTGCTCTGACCTTTCTCCAACCGTCAAAACAGATTGTTTGGACGGTTGGGCAACCGTTCACCTACGGCAAGACATGAGTCAGGTAAGAATCAGGGTCAACAGTGCCAAACGACCTCAAACGTCGAATTGGCCGATTGTCGTAGTGCAGCGATGCAACAGTGCGAATGCAAATCTTGTTGCTTCCGGTGTGCTTCCGGCAAACACCAAGAGAAAAACGCTCACAGAAGAACGCCACGCAAGATATTGATTGTATTTTGAAAAATGGTGCCCCCACACGGACTCGAACCGCGGACCTACTGATTACAAATCAGTTGCTCTACCAGCTGAGCTATAGGGGCACTGGCGGGGGGATACGAAAATTGCTCACGGCCTGCAACCCCCTTTTTGCCTATCGATTAGCTCTTGCCAAAAGTGCGACCGCCGCGAGACCCACCAGCACGATCAGAATGGCCCCCGGACTGGCGTCGCCAAGATTCTCAAGGCTCGCTTGATCGTGCACCTGGGTCGCTAACGTGTCAAAGTTGAAAGGCCGCAACAGCATGGTCGCCGGGAGCTCTTTGACGCAATCCACGAAGACCAGCAACAACGCAGACCCAACAGATCCTCGGATGAGTGGCGCATAAATTTCACGCAAGACCTGACCTTTAGAGCGGCCCAATGACCGTGCCGCCATCGCGAGACTGGGCGGAACCCGCCCCATGGCTCCGTCAGCAGCGCCCTGGGCGATGGCGAAGAATCGCACGCAATACGCCAGAACAATCGCAAACGCCGATCCGGTTAAAATCAAGCCAGACGACCGCCCGGTAACGGCCTCGACGGCGTCGGCCAAGGTGTGGTCGACAGTGGCAAGCGGTATCAGGATGCCAACGCCAAGGACGGCCCCAGGCGCCGCATAGCCTATTGTTGTGACAGGCAGCAAAAGGCGCGGCAGATTGCGTCCTGACAGGCGCACGCCATACACCATGAAAACGCCGGCAAGCACCGTCAGTACGGCGGCAATTCCGCCCACGCGCAACGTATTGCCCAGAGCCCTCATTAGCGCCGGATCCGTCCAGCGATCAGCATTGGCCAATGCGTGATTCAAAATCACACAAAACGGCAGCAGAAACCCAATGGCAAAAGGCAGGAAACACGCCACAAACGCGGCCAACCCAGCGCTTCCCCGCAAAGGCGTGCGCTCCGGTGGGCGATGTCGCGTGGTCAGGCTAAAGAACTGAAACTTGCGCCGACTGACTTTTTCCATGGTCACCAAGAAGATCACCAAACCTAAAACCACTGTCGCGATCTGTGCGGCCCCGCCTGCATTGTTGCTTTCCAGCCAAACGCTAAAGATACCGGTGGTCAGGGTCTGGACCGCAAAATAGTCAACGGTGCCGAAGTCATTTACTGTTTCCATCATTACAATCGCAGTGCCGGCAGCGATTGCCGGGCGCGCCAATGGCAGCCCGACCCGCCAGAACCGGCCAAAGGCACCTGCCCCCAGCGACTGCGCAACTTCTTCGCCAGCGCCGGACTGTTCGCGAAATGCCGCGCGGGCGAGTATGTATACATATGGAAACAACGCCGCCGATAGAACCATGATGGCCGCGCCCAGCGAACGGATTTGCGGAAACCAGTAATCCCGCGCGGTCTGCCAGCCAAACACCTCGCGCAGAGCGGTCTGAACCGGTCCGGCATATTCCAGAAAATCCACCAGTGCATATGCGCCAACGTAAGCTGGTATCGCCAAGGGCAACAACAACGCCCATTCGATCCATCGTCGGCCGACAAAATCATAGCGCGTTGTCAGCCAGGCAGCTGTCGCGCCGATAGTTGCGGAAATCACCCCGACCGCCACCATCAGGATCAGCGTTGTGCGCAAGTACCTTGGCAGAGTGGTGGACATCAAATGCGGCCAGATATTTTCCACGGGGTGAAAGGCGATCCAGATCACCGCTGCAATTGGTGCAAGCACAACCATTGCAATCAAAAACGCCCCCGCAGACCAGGGATCGACCCCCAGACGACGGGGTACAAAAGAGCGTTTGGACAGATGTGTTTCCTTCATTGCGCCCTTCTGTTGCCTGAATCTGGTTTCACTGTCCAGAAACGAAGATATACTAATTATGACCCACGCGGAAAATCAGACTTAAAATGAAGCTCGTCCTCCATATTGGTGCCCATTTCACCGACGAAAACAAGTTGGTCAAAAGCCTCGTTAAAAATACGACGGTGCTGAACGAACATGGCGTGATCGTTCCTGAACCACGCAGCTATCGCCGCCAAATTCGCGACATCATGGACAATGTGGACGCCTATCCGATTTCACCGGCCCACCGCGAAGGCCTGTTGCGGGGTATGATCGGGGACCGCTTGCCGGACCGCGTTGTTCTATCCAACAGCAACTTCTTTGGGGTGCCCCGTGGTGCTGTACGCGAGAATCGGATCTATCCAAACGCCACCGAACGTCTGATGGATTTTTCCCGGATTTTTCACGCCGAAGACATCGAAGTGTTTCTGGCCATCCGTGATCCCGCCACCTTTCTGCCCGCTCTGGTAAATGGCAGCACCGAAAAAGACCTCGAAGTGGTGACAGGAGGCTCAGCCCCTATGGCGTTGCGCTGGTCCGAACTGGTGATGCGGGTACGTCAGGCGCTGCCGAATGTGCCGGTCACGGTTTGGTGCAATGAAGACACGCCATTGATCTGGGAAGAGGTGCTGCGAGAATTCGCCGGTCTTGATCACAACACACCAGTGGAAGGTGGCGCAGATCTGCTGCGTTCTATCATGTCGCCAGAAGGCGGTCTGCGCTTTGAAGAATATGTCGCGACACATCCCGATCTGACAGAAATGCAAAAACGCCGCGTGATTGCGGCGTTTCTGGATAAATTTGCTCTTGAGCACGAGGTCGAAGAAGAGTTGGACCTGCCCGGTTGGTCAGAAGACTTTGTCGAGGCGATGTCCGACATATACGACGAAGACGTCTTTCTGATCGAACGCATTCCCGGCGTCACGCTCATCACGCCCTGACCTCACTTGAGGCAAGCAGTAGCGGCCCCGTCAGGCGCCGCTGCCACGTTAGGACATGCCCAGCGCTTCTTTGTACATTTCCAACACGGCTTCTTCCTCGGCAATGTCGTCTTTGTCACGCTTGCGCAGTGCCACAACCTTGCGCAACACTTTGGTGTCGTATCCACGTGACTTGGCCTCCGCCATGACCTCTTTTTGCTGGTCGGCGATGTCCTTCTTTTCCATCTCAAGACGCTCATAACGCTCGACAAACTGGCGTAGTTCGCCTGCGGTCACGCGATAGCTGCTGTCGGTACTGCTTTCGGTCGGGGTATCGGACGAGAAGTCGGACATAAGAACTCCTGGATGGTGGCCCGGCACAGCGGCCTGACGGCTGGAAACGAAACGGATGTGACTGCTTCGTCAATGTGACGGCAGCAAACGAGGCCGCAACCTAGCGCCCCCCATGCCCCCCTGCAACAGGTGATCTCGCAGTGTGTGACATTTGCGCGTCCAACCGCGCGGACGGCCTTGCGTGCATACCCCTGATACGATAGGCGCCTAGCGCAAGTTACCGCGAGGAGACGCATCATGAGCTGGATTATCTGGGTGGGCGCAGCCATTTCTGTGATTGGCTTGATCGGACTGCTTCTCTCGATTGTCAAAGTGAACAAAGCCCGACGCGCGGGCCTTTCTGACGAGGACTTGCGCATCTCTGTGCAAAAGGTAATCCCATTGAACCTCGGGTCTTTGTTCCTTTCCGTTCTCGGATTGATGACAGTGATCGTCGGAATCTCATTTGCCTGACACTCTCTCGGCACGCGGAAAAGTCACCGTGCCAATTGCCCGCCATTCTTGATAAGATGGTCAAACACCGGATCAGGGGCTGATTGGCTGTCCCCTTCGGCTTTCATCGCCCTCAGCGTTGCCCGAACCCGCACCAACCCCGCTTGCTGTGCAGCCATCATCGGACCGCCCCGCCAACGGGGAAATCCAAATCCATGCACCATGGCCACGTCGATATCGGCTGGCGAGGCCACCACGCCTTTGCGCAGCAAACCAACCCCTGCATTTGCCATCGCCGCAAGGCATCTCGTCTGAATTTGTGTGTCGCTGAATGTTTTGGGGTCGCGCGCCGCCTCGGATCGCTGTTGATGCAAAAAACTATCAAGCTCGGCCGGAACACTCTGCGCGCGATTATCTTCATATTGGTACCACCCGCGCCCGGACGCTCGTCCAGTGCACATCCGCCGCGCCAAAGCCACACTGAGTGTCGCCCCGTTTGCCTGTAGCCACGGCGCCTCAAGCCCCGCAAGGTCAGCAGCTTCAAACGGTCCCAAAGACATGCCCCATTCCCGAATTGCACGATCAACGTCCTGCGGCACCGCCCCGCGCAACACCATCTGCTCAGCAGCGCGCAGCGCCGCCGTCGAGACCGTGTGGCCAATAAGCCCGACATGGGGTGTCACTCGCACAGGCGCTTTGTTCATGGTTTTCAACACAGAGAGCGCGCGCACCACAGTGGCATCTGACGTCTTGACGCCAACAACAACCTCCACACCGGGTGACAAATGCGCCGCGGTTGGGAAATATAAACCCATAACCTCTTCAGGGCATCCGGTTTCCAGCGCCAAAGCGTCTACATCCGCCAGCGGTCCATGTGCCGCCAAAACAGCACCTTCTTTGGACACGCCATCCAATTGCGCAAATATCTGGCGTTCCACTTCGGGGTTCTGCCCGGACGCTTCCAATACAAAGTCCGCTTCGGCTACGGCAACGAGATCATCTCCACTAAACAAAGACGCCTCAATCCGATCCCGCTTTTTCGCCGACAATCGACCGTCGCCAACGGCCTTGTCTAAAAGTAGCCTGATACGCTCCATACCGCTTTCAAGCGCTTGCCTCCCGCGCTCGACACAGACAACATCAAATCCCACCATCAGCGCGGCCACTGCAAACCCAACCCCGACAGCACCAAGTCCGATCACGCCCACAAGTTTAACTGGCTCTACAGCGCCGGACGCCAGCTCCGGAAAATGCGCCGCCCGCCGCTCAGCTACGGCAATGTGGCGAAGGCCCAAGAACTCCGGTGCCTCAACGCGTGCCTTGAACCTCTCTGCTTCAAAAGCCAGACCTGCGTCAAACGGCAACAATCGGCACGCCTCGACACTGTCCAAAATATCCTGGTTGGCGGATTTCGCATGCTCCGGCGCCCGAGCGCGCCACTTCGACAACGCCGCATCAAAAGCCGCAGAATCCGCCAGGCCCTCCCGACGCGCAGCCGTTGGGCGCACACCAAGACCCTCAGCCACCACGCTCTTGGCAAACTCAACCGCAACCTCTTCAAGGTTGCTCTTCACCACATAGTCAAAGAACACCCGGGCCCTTGCGTCCGTCACCGACATCGCAACCCCGGTCAGCATCATTTCAAGCGCGACATCAGCCCCAGCCAGCCGCGGTGCACGCTGGGTGCCGCCAGCGCCACTCATCAGGCCAAGCCCCACTTCGGGAAACCCGATCTTTGCCTGCGCATCTGCCAGCCGATAATGACACGCCAAAACCACATCAAGCCCCGCACCCAGCGCGACACCCGACGCCGCAGCCACCACAGGCAACGCAAATGTTTCGATGCTGATACAAAGCGACGCCGCATCCGACGCACTTTTGGCGCTTAGAGTGCCAATCGGGTATCCCGCACTGAACACACCGCTCGCGCCAATGATCACAACGGCCTGAACCTCAGGCGCGGCCCCGGCCCTCTGTAGCGCCACAATCAGCGCGGCACACACATCAGACGTCAATGCGTTGTTGGGCGGTTCGCTGACCTTCAGCACCGCCACGTTTTCATCAACTGAATAGCCGACCGTTTCCGCCATGCCCCGCTCAGTGCTTTTTGGCAGCCTGTTTGCGTCAGGCCGCAGGATACGCTGAAACTTTAGCGTGCCGTTTCGCTGACGCAAGTCCCGAGGCAATAAACGCCGCCCCAACATGGGTGCAACCGTCAGATTACACCGGCATATTGTCGAAACCGTCCTCGATTTCTTCGTCAAGCATTTCGACATCCAGATCATGGAACCGACCCGGAATTTTTTGCCCCTGCATCCGGATATTCTGTATCACCCGATGCAACTTTTGATGCAGGCCATACCGATCTTCTTCGGTCGCCCCTGTGATCTCTTCAATCAAACGATCACCGTCTGCGATCAACTCCTCTACGCTGATTTGGCTCATGTCATGTCCTCCAACTTGATTTCCTCCTCATGTCCAACGCCTCGTTTGCCGGTGAACATCTTGTCGCCCGTTGGTCTTATGCCTCAGAGTCCGGCTTTCCCTGCGCAGGCCACACACATCGTGGCCTCCGGCACCAGAACCAATCGCGCGGGTGCAATCGCTTCGCCACAAGACGCGCAAACGCCGTATTCCCCAGCCCGAATGCGCTTCAACGCCGCGATGATCTTGCCAACTTCCGCCTCGCTCTGATGACCGAGACCCTCAAGTACTTCTTCGTCTTCAACTTCAACCGCGCGGTCTTCGATGTCCTTAGTATGAGGCGTATCCAACTCCGCTTCGATGGAGTGCAGACGCTCGTCTAGTTCAGCCAATCTCGCCAGAAGCGCCTTTTTGCGCTGTGCAATGTCAGTCATGATAGGACTCCCATAGTGTTGGTCTGGTAGTGTGGGAAAAGCTCTGTGTTTTTGCTTTGACCCAAATCAAGCCTTTGTCACAATCTTAAGTAACGTCCCCTTGAAACACATTCTGAAAATGATATGTGTTAATCAACAACCGGAGGAATCACCGTGAAACCAGATGTCACAGGCTTCTTTGACGACGCCACAAACACCATCTCTTTTGTGGTCAAAGACCCACAAAGCGACTCTTGCGCGATCATCGACAGCGTGCTGGACTTTGACTATTCATCCGGCCGTACCGACACGAGGTCTGCGGATGAGGTTATTGAGTACGTGAAGAAAAACAATCTTCGCGTTGAATGGCTTCTGGAAAGTCATGTGCACGCCGACCACCTCTCGGCGGCGCCCTACTTGCAAGAACGCTTAGGCGGCAAAATCGGCATCGGTGAGAACATCACAATGGTGCAGGACACTTTTGGCAAGGTCTTCAACGAAGGCACCGAGTTCCAAAGAGATGGCTCCCAGTTTGATAAATTGTTTGTCGAAGGTGACAGCCTTCACATCGGTCAGATGCGGGGCGACGTGCTGCACACACCCGGCCACACCCCCGCTTGTCTGACCTACGTCATCGGCGACGCGGCCTTTGTCGGCGACACGCTGTTCATGCCCGATTTTGGGACGGCCCGTTGCGACTTCCCCGGCGGCTCCTCCGAAACGCTTTTCAACTCGATCCAGAAAATCCTTGCCCTGCCCGAAGAGACCCGGATTTTTGTCGGCCACGACTACAAGGCTCCAGGACGCGATGATTATGCGTGGGAAACCACCGTAGGTGATCAAAAGGCGCTGAATGTGCATATCGGCGAGGGCAAGTCGCAAGCCGAGTTTGTCGAAATGCGTGACACGCGGGACGCCACGCTTGCGATGCCGAAACTCATCATTCCTTCGCTGCAGGTCAACATGCGTGCAGGTAAAATGCCGGAACCAGACGAAGAAGGCGATGTCTTCCTCAAAGTGCCGGTCAACAAACTCTAAAACCACTCTGATCCAGCGCGCGATCACTGGCTGATGGCAACACCGGCCACCACAGGACACTTGGAAACGCGGAGACAACAATGCTTCAAACAATCCCCACAGACTGGGTCTGGGGCCTGATCGGCGGACTGCTGATCGGCCTCGGAGGCGCGGTTTATCTACTTGGCAACGGGCGCATCATGGGTGCCTCGGGCATCATTGGCGGACTGGTGGATGGCTCCGGCCGCGCCGCCTGGAAGGAACGCACGGTATTTCTCGCCGGTGTCGTTCTCCTGCCGATCCTGCTTACCCCGTTTTATCGTGAGGTCGACACCCACGCGACGTCCAACGTCGCTGTACTGATCGCGGCGGGCCTTTGCGTTGGCATTGGCACGCGCCTCGCCAACGGCTGTACGTCCGGTCACGGCGTCTGTGGTATTTCACGCCTGTCTCTGCGCGGCATTGTCGCAACGGTCTTCTACATTATTGCGGGCGGCCTGACCGTGGTCTTCTTCCGCCACCTTCTGGGAGTGATCTGATGCAGCGCCTAATCCTTGCTTTCATCGCAGGCGGCCTTTTTGGCGCCGGCCTGTTCATTTCCGGCATGACCGACACCGCCAAAGTTCAGGGCTGGCTTGACGTCTTTGGCAACTGGGACCCGACGCTTGCGTTTGTCATGGGCGGCGCAATCATTCCGATGGCCGTCGCTTGGATGTTCACCAAAGGCCGTCAACCGGTGGTCGGCGGTGAATTCCCTGCCCCGGCGGACCCAAAACTGGGTCGCAATCTCGTTGTGGGCTCGGTCTTGTTTGGCGCGGGCTGGGGGCTCGCAGGTCTTTGTCCGGGTCCGGCAGTCGCCTCACTCAGCTATGGAGGCTGGCCACACTGGGTTTTCTTCGCGGCGATGCTTGCCGGCATGGCGATTGCGCCCGCAGTGCGGACATCCCTAGACACAGCTGTGCCTGCCGAGTAATCAAACGCCATGAATATTCGCCAAATCACAGACCGTTTCTTTGTCGCCCCCCAAATCGAGGCGACCGACATGCAAGCATTGGCCGAGGCTGGCTTCAGCCTCGTCATCAACAATCGTCCTGATATGGAAGTTGGGCTCGATCATGCCTCTTCAGCCATGCAAGCCGCCGCTGAGGCCGCAGGACTGTCCTATGTCGCCAATCCGCTGACGATGGAGACAATGACGCCAGACCGCCAGTCGCTACAAGGGGACTCGGCTGCGTCCGCCACCGGCAAAGTGCTGGCCTACTGCCGATCAGGCACCCGATCTGCGATCTGCTGGACATTGTCGCAGGCTGGCAAAGTGCCTGCCGACGATCTGTTGGCTGCCACCGCCGCCGCAGGTTACGACCTCAGCAACCTTGAGGCCCATCTAAGGGCGAAAGACGCGGACGTATAACGATTAAAGCTCTACTATTAATAACAAAAACCGCGCCAAGCATCAGCCTCGGCGCGGTTTTTTGCATTTCCTAAACTGGGGTTTTGACCTATGTTCCCGTCATGTCGAGATCGGCAAAGTCCGGAAGCTCCGGCAGATCGGAAGCACCTAGGTCATCCAGATCAAAATCCCCTAGATCAGCCAATGGGTCGCCCATGTCAGGCAGGTCAGGAAAATCAGGCAAATCGGGTAGATCCGGCATCACCGGCGCTATTGTGGTCGGCGCGGGCATCTCCATCGGCGCGGCAGCTGTTGGCGCCGCAGCTGGCGCCTTAGCCAAAGGCGGGAAGCCCCCGTCCATATCAGCGTCCTCAGCGGGTTGCACAGGTATGATCGCTTCGACAAGCCGCACGGCGCGCATACCGTTGATTTGCCCTAGACTGACCTCAGTCACCCGCGCACCGTCGCTGGTTTCCAGCGTAGTTTCCTTCATTGCGTCCGATGAAAGCGGCACAATTTGTCCCACCTGCAGGGCCTGCATCTCCCCGATCGACATATTCAAACGCCCGACGACTCCGGTGAGAGTGGCGCGCGCCCGAAGCAATTTGGCCTGAAAGGAATCCGATTTGGTGTCCTCGCCCTGCACTTCTTCGGGCTCTTCTACATCGAGCTCAAAGTCAGGGAAGGCCAGACCGATGGTTCCGGCTTTTGCGCCACCATCAAGGGTTACATCCAACATCATAAAGTGGAAATCATGCGCCTTCAGCGACAATGACAACGTTCGGGTGTCGTCGGTCACCGCACCAAATTTGTAGTGCTGCAGCCACTTTGGCGCCTCGTCCGTATTCAGCAGCGAGACGAACCGCGCCAAAGTATCCTCAATCACTGGCGTCACCAACGCAGCGTCCACCAGCGTGGCCGGCCGCGGCGACGCAGGGCTTGGCAGAACGCGCCCAAGTGTTTGATGTTCAACAAGTCCTGACAGCACCTGAAGATCAATCGCCAAGGCCGCTCTGGCCCCGTTTTCACCTTCAAGAACAGCAAGCAAACAGTCGGAATCCAACATGCCAACCAAGGTTTCATGCGACACCTTGCCACGCTGCACCTTGGTAACCTCGCAGGCCAGCCCCATGCCGTTTTGCGCCGACAAAGCCATACCAAGTCGTATCGCCTTTTCAGGGCTCATTGATCGGGCTTTGTGCCCGCTCAGCCCGTCTAACGCCTTGCGCCTCAAAATAGAAGAATTTGCCGCGTCACCCATGATCGCTGCCTGCCTGTATTGAGTTGACCCCAATCACAGTCATGCCTCAATTTAGTTACCAGAGACTTTACACCGGCGCGCTACTGGGCCGCCAATTGATCTTGATCGGCCAAAACCACGCGAAACGCGGCCCCGCCCTGACCCGGCAAATAACTGACAGTACCGCCAAGGCGGGTCATGATCTCGCGGCAAATCGCGAGCCCTAGCCCGGCCCCACTTGCGCGCTGCACCCCTGCCCGCGCAAATTTTTCAAAAATCACTGCTTGGTCTTTCTTGGAAATCCCATGCCCGTTGTCGATGAAATCCACGGTCACCTGCCCGTTTGATTGACTGACCTCAATGCGCAGTTCCGGGTTCTCTGCATCACAGTACTTCTGTGCATTGCCAATCAGGTTGATGAAGACTTGGCTCAAACGGTCGAGGTCTGTGCGCAACAAAGCCTGCTTATGACCCCGTGTCCTGCGGATGCGCAAGCTGTCCTGCCCGCTTCCGGTCAACGCCGTGGCGATGGCATGATCAAGCAAACCGTCCAGCTTACCGGTCTGCACATTCAGGCTGACTTGGCCGCTCTCCAAGACGCTCAGATCAAGCAGATCATCCAACAAGCGCGTCAACCGAAGCGCCTCATCGTGAATGATGGTGCTATATTTTGTCTGCTCCGCCGCGCTCAGCCGATCAGTGTCCCTCAGGATTTCAGAAAACGCTCGGATCGACGTCATCGGCGTGCGCAACTCATGGCTAACTTGGCTGAGAAAGGCATCTTTCTGCGACGATATCTGGGTCAGCTTGTCGTTGGCCTGCCGTAATTGCCGCGCGGTGCGGCTCAACTCTTGGGACTTGGCCTCCAATTGGCTGGAATGCTCCATGATTTGCGCGGTTTCGTCAGCCACCGCCATCAGGTCTTCGACCGACACTGACGCACCGCCGACGATCTGCTCGACCATCGCATGTGCTGTCGCCACACCAACTGAGCCTGACAGCTCTCGCTCCAGCACTTGCAGGAAATCGGGCGACGGCTCGGGCAGGACACCGCCCATGCCTTGCCTCTTGGCCTCGCGCTCAAACAGTCCCTGCGCCTCTCGCGCCCCCAGAATACGCTGCGCCATGATCATCAAGTCTTCGCTCTGGACCAAATCCCCGCTCCAGCCTTGCGGCGTACCGGAGTGCTCAAACACGTTGACAAACTGTGCGCCCTGCAACCGCTCCACCGGCGATGGAAACCCGCCCAGAGACACCAGAAAAAAGGCAAGCGCGTTCAATAGGATTGACCAGAAAATCGCGTGCACTAGCGGATCCATTCCAGTGATCCCGAAGAAAGCCTGTGGTCGCAGCCAACCGATGCCCAGTGGCCCCTGCGCCAACAAGGCTTCTGACACCAAAGTACCCGTGCCAAAGCTTGGCAACAGCAGCGCATATGCCCAGATTACAAAGCCCACGGTCAATCCGGCAAACGCCCCCAAACGGGTGGCACCGCGCCAGAAAATGCCACCGATCAGAACTGGCAGAAACTGTGCCACGCCAGCAAAGGAAATGAGCCCGATAGACGCCAGCGCAGTCCCGCCACCAGACATGCGGTAATACAGGTAGCCCAAGGTGACCACCGCCCCGATCGAAATCCGGCGCGACAACAGCACAACATGGCGCACATCCCCCGACACAGTGGCGCCGCCAAAGTTTGAGTTCAGCCAGATCGGCATCACGATGTGGTTTGACACCATCGTGGACAAGGCAAGCGCTGCCACAATCACCATGGATGTCGCGCTTGAGAACCCACCAAGGAACGATAGCATCGCCAAGCTGTTGTTGCCTGTCGCCAATGGCACCGTCAGCACAAAGAAGTCGGGGTTTGATCCAGCTGGCAACAAGTCCAACCCGACAACGGCAATAGGAACCACAAACAGGCTCATCACCATCAGATAGGCCGGAAAGGCCCAACTTGCGGTGCGCAAATGGTCCTCGCTGTCGTTTTCCACGACCAAAACCTGAAACATGCGCGGCAAACACAAGAACGCGGCAGCGGACAAAAATATCAACGTGGCCCAGCGGTCTCCCTCGATCTGCCACGTGCCGATTTTGCTCGCATCAATGCGTTGCAGAATGTCTCCGACACCGCCGCCAATCCCCCAGACCACGAACACACCGACGGCCAACAGCGCGAACAGCTTGACCACCGCCTCCACTGCGATGGCCATAACTACACCGTGATGACGTTCGTTCACATCCAGATTTCGGGTTCCGAATATGATGGTGAACAACGCCAACCCGGCAGCCACCAGAAGCGCGTTACTCTCCTGCTCTCCCAGAGGTGCGCTTGCATCATAAACATCTGAAAATACAGCAAAGCTGACAGTCACGGATTGCAGTTGCAAAGCGATATAAGGCGTCGTGCCAATCACTGCCAAAACGGTGACGCCAACCGCCAACAAGTTCGACTTACCATAGCGAGACGAGATCAAATCAGCGATCGAGGTCACGCGCTGCGTGCGTCCGATGCGCACCAATTTGCGCAACACCCACCACCAACCGACCATCACCAGAGACGGCCCGATATAGATCGTCAGATACTCCAGCCCCGACCGCGCCGCATACCCGACCGCGCCATAAAACGTCCAAGCGGTGCAATAGATCGACAACGACAGCGTATAAACTATCGGCGAGCGCAGCCAGCCACCTTTGCCCCGGATTGCGGCCCGCTCCGCCGCAAAAGCCACCAGAAACAAAAAGGCGACATAGACCAGGCAGACAAGGACCAGCATGTTTAGCGTACCCATCAGCTGCCGTCCCCGTCCGCATCTCCGCCATCACGCAGAGCCCGTGCCAGAAAGGCGCTCATCAGAACAAGCCCCAACCAGACCAGAAATACGTAAACAACTGCATCGGATGTAGAGATCTGTTCGGCGCCGTCGGTGCGCCACAACAGCGGCACAGCCCACAGGATAGCGCCAATCACCGGACACATGCGGATCAGGTCGATCAAACGCCGACGGCGATAACTTTGCCGCTCAAGGAATAAGTGTTTAGGACGCTCGCTCACCCGGTCACCAGATCGCGCACCGCCTCCAGCACTTCGGAATTGGAAAACGGTTTGGTCATGAACCTGCTAGCACCGGCGCGCTCGGCCATTTCGCGGTCTTTGACCTGCCCCTTGGCCGTCAGCATCAGAACCGGCAAATCCACGAGACCTTCGACCTCGCGCAGTTCGCGCAGGATTTCATATCCAGTCTTGCCCGGCAGCATCACGTCCAGAATGACAATATCCGGCCGGCTCCCGACTACAACGCCAACGGCATCATGCCCATTGGAATGGGTTGCCACAGACCAGCCGTCGCGGGACAGAATGAAGCTGATCGCTTCTATGATATTGGGTTCGTCTTCAATCAGAAGAACGCTTTTGCCCATGTAGCCTCCCCTCCCCGAAAGTCTCATGAGTGCCGGACTATTCTTAGCGGGGTCTCGTGAAAAGCCAAGGAGAATTACAGTCTTATAGCAATCAAGCTAACAATGACGGCTCCCGACGCCCCTCACATCCCTGACTGGGACAGACGCGACAGGTTGAACCAACTTCGTACCCATCGACCGCGTGGGCTTCTTGCGGGATAATCAACATGTAGCTGTGGTACAGCGGCGGCGCGTCAACCCGCATCGGACCAATCGGGTCTGCCACAGCAAAGCATTCAAAACTGCGCGCATCTCGCCCAGTGACCGTAACGACCTGTCGCAAGGGTTGCATTGGCCGCGCAAGCGCCTGAAACAAGGGCCATTTCGGACAAGCTGCCGAAAACCGTGGCATTGGAAACCCGTCCACCGCTTTGCGCAGCATCAATGTGCCTGCCCCGTCGCACATCACCAGGCCACAAGCCACGGGCAACACCTCTTTTGAAAACGCCGCCATCCGACGCAATACCACCGCCAACGGCACGCCTGCCATATTGGCAATATCCACCGGCGCCGCGCCGAGCTCTGCCACCAGCACCTCCAACCGCCCCGCAGGCAATCTCCGTGCATCGTCCAGCAGCTGACGGATCACGGTCATTGCCATCCCTTGCGAAGGCTCAGATGTCAGCTCCGTCTGGCTCTGAACAAATTTGCGCAGCTCGGTTGCGTCCGCCTCGACCAGATCGTCAAAACGGAACCCATGTGTCGACAGCATCGCGTCGACCTCTTCCGTTGGCAACGTCAGACTGGCCGCTGCATCACCCGCCCCGTCGAGATAAGCCACCAACTGTTGCGAACTGTCTGCCAAACGCTGACTGTCCTCGTTCAGATTGCGGTGAAACCGGGTCTGCCACTCCGGCTCAATCTCGCCCGGTTCCGCCAGAATGCCAGCGGTCGAGCGGATGGCCGTTACCATGGTCAGCATTTCGTGCATCGACGTCGCAAGGTGCGGATCATGCGTCAAGCGATCTGTCAGCGTCACTGCGGTGCGTTCCAGATTTTCGATACGGCTATGTTGCCGTGCGATCAACGCCGCCCAACCTGGAAACCGTCCGGCAAACTCGTCCGCGCGGTCGACTTCAGCACCCGCCTGCGCCCCGTCCGCCGCGGCTTCTTCCAGTGTGGATATCAGCCCCGCTTCGGCGCCCTCGCTTAGCAAAGACGTCTCGACTCCCAACTCCATCGCAATGTCGACAAGCAGCTTGCCGCCGATTCTACGCCGGTTGTGTTCGATCAGATTGAGGTAGCTCGGCGAAATCCCAACCGCTTTCGCAAGCTCGGCTTGTCGCATTCCTGCCACCGCTCGCCTTTCACGGATACGGCTGCCTGTCAAAGTGTCGCGCCCCATGGGAATTTCCTAACGTTAATCAACCACTTTCTGCAGCGCAGAATAATTTATTTACAGAATGCTGCACAGCTTCGCGAATTACTTTACAAAAAAATTGTGTCTTTGAAAGCAGTTGTTGCGAAATTTTCGAACTCCACCTGATAATGATTTTGCACATAAGTGCGCGCCGACCGCTGGGGAAGAGGAGCCCTGACGCCGGCGAAATACGAAACGGGAGGATTACATGTCCAAAACCAATTACACACGTCGTGGTGTGCTGAAGACCGGTGCCGTTGCAGGTGCCGGCGTTGCGCTTCCGACCATCTTTACGGCTCAGTCCGCTGCGGCCTACACAAATGAACCCACCGGTTCGACAGTTACTCTGGGCTTCAACGTGCCACAGACCGGTCCCTACGCTGACGAAGGTAGCGACGAGCTACTGGCACAGCAGCTCGCTGTTGAGCACCTGAACGGTATGGGTGACGGCGGCTGCCTGAACACATTCTCGTCCAAAGCTCTCAAAGGCAACGGCATCCTCGGCAAGAAGGTCGAGTTTGTCACAGGCGATACTCAGACCAAATCGGACGCCGCTCGTGCATCCGCCAAGTCGATGATCGAAAAAGACGGCGCTGTCATGATCAACGGCGGCTCTTCCTCGGGCGTTGCTGTGGCTGTTCAAGGTCTCTGCCAAGAAGCTGGCGTGATCTTTATGGCGGGTCTGACCCACGCCAACGACACCACTGGTAAAGACCGCAAAGCAAACGGTTTCCGTCACTTCTTTAACGCCTATATGTCCGGTGCCGCACTCGCGCCCGTTCTGGCCAAAGAGATGGGCAACGACCGTAACGCGTATCACCTGACCGCTGACTACAACTGGGGCTGGACCCAGGAAGAGTCGATCGTGGCCTCCACCGAAGCTCTGGGCTGGAACACTGTAAACACAGTGAAAACGCCTCTGGCTTCCACGGACTTCTCGTCCTACATCGCGCCAATCCTGAACTCTGGTGCCGATACTCTGGTTCTGAACCACTACGGCGGGAACATGATCAACTCGCTGACCAACGCGGTTCAGTTCGGTCTGCTCGACAAAGTCGTGAACGGCAAAGACTTCAAAATTGTTGTTCCACTTTACTCCGAGCTTATGGCCGCTGGTGCGGGCGAGAACATC
Source organism: Shimia sp. SK013 (assembly GCF_001292625.1). Classification (GTDB taxonomy): domain Bacteria; phylum Pseudomonadota; class Alphaproteobacteria; order Rhodobacterales; family Rhodobacteraceae; genus Shimia. Next base: position 4,978 of record NZ_LAJH01000007.1, on the reverse strand, counting down.
AAAGGCGTTCTTGGTTCCATGAACTACAACTGGCAGCTGCAGAACGAAGGTTCCAAGCAGTTCGTCAAGTCGTTCGGCGAGAAGTATGGCAAGCCGCCATCCAACTCGGCACAGACCTGCTACGCTCAGGTTCTGCTCTATGCTGACGCATGTGAGCGTGCGGGCACGTTCGACCCATGTGGTGTTGCAGCGGCTCTGGAGAACTTCGAATTTGACGGTCTGGGCAACGGCAAGACGCTGTACCGCGCAGACGATCACCAGTGCTTCAAAGACGTTCTGGTTGTGCGCGGTGCGCAGAACCCGACCAACGCCTATGACACGCTGGAAATCGTTGAAGTTACTCCTGCTGACCAGGTTACTTACGCTCCGAACCACCCGATGTTTGGTGGTGACGAAGCAACTCTGGGCACCTGTAACTCAGGCACATAAGCCACCCCTAAAAGCCAGCCGGTCGCGCATCTTGCGCGACCGGTCCTGCCTTTATCTGGCGTCGCCACTCCGCCGCGCACAGCGCAGGCAGCTTTCACAATCAACAGGTCGAAGACAATGGACGCATTAATCCTGCAGATCCTGAACGGGCTCGATAAGGGCTCTGCCTACGCGCTGATCGCGCTCGGGCTTACTCTCATTTTCGGCACATTGGGCGTCGTGAACTTTGCGCATGGGGCGCTGTTCATGATTGGCGCTTTCTGTGCTGTGTCGCTCTCCAAGCTGCTACAGTTCAGCTATGTGACGATCGACGAAACCCAAAAGGACTTCCTAGGCAATCCGCTCAAAGTCGAAACACCCTATATCGAAAGCTGGTTTGGCCCCGAACTCGGCGCCTCGATCATCGACTGGTCCGTGCCGCTATCGATCCTTTTGGCAATTCCGGTGATGATCCTTGTCGGTCTGATCATGGAACGCGGCCTTATCAAACACTTCTACAAGCGCGAGCACGCTGACCAGATCCTCGTGACCTTCGGCCTCGCCATCGTTCTGCAGGAAATCGTGAAATACTATTTCGGCGCCAACCCGATCCAGACCCCGCCGCCGGACGCCTTGATGGGTGTATCCAACCTCGGCGCTTGGTTTGGGTTTGACCTGCCTTATCCAAATTGGCGTATCGTCTACTTCTGTTTCTCGGCATTGGTGATCACGGGGGTCTTTGCCTTCCTGCAATTCACCACCTTCGGCATGGTTGTCCGCGCTGGCATGGCAGACCGTGAAACCGTTGGCCTGCTCGGCATCGACATCGACAAACGCTTCACTGTCATGTTCGCGATTGCTGCCTGTGTGGCGGGGCTTGCTGGCGTGATGTATGCACCGATCAACCCGCCAAACTATCACATGGGCATGGACTTCCTTGTCCTCAGCTTCGTAGTGGTTGTGGTTGGTGGCATGGGCAGCCTTCCCGGCGCCGTGCTGGCCGGCTTCCTGCTGGGTATATTGGAAAGCTTCGCTTCTACGACCTGGGCGACGACGACCCTGCCTGGCATCAACCAGATCATCATCTACCTTGTCGCGATCATCGTGCTGCTGACCCGTCCACGCGGGCTCATGGGCCGCAAAGGCGTGATGGAGGAATAAGACATGCTTGGACTAAATAAAAACGACCTCACCCTTCTCGCGATCGTCGCGGTGCTGACCCTGTTTGCACCCTTCATCCTGAACCCTTTCCCGGCCGACAGCGCCATGGCGCAGTTTAACGCGGGCTATCCGGACCTGATGCAACGCTTCATCATCTTTGGCATTTTTGCCATCGGGTTCAACATCCTCTTTGGCCTTACCGGCTACCTCAGCTTCGGCCACGCGGCCTTTCTGGGTGTCGGGTCTTACGCCTCGGTCTGGATGTTCAAATTGCTCAGCTACAACGTGGTGCCGGCGATCCTTCTGGCGGTCATTGTCGCGGGTCTTTTCTCGGTTCTGATCGGCTACGTCAGCTTGCGTCGCTCAGGTATCTACTTCTCGATCCTGACACTCGCCTTTGCGCAGATGTCTTTTGCACTGGCCTATTCGGTGCTTTCAAACCCGCGGTTCAACCTCACCAACGGGGAAACCGGCCTGCAGGTCTACAAGAACGACCCGCAGATATTCCACGGCGAGAACATGCAGGACTTCCCGCATTTCTTCGGGATCTATATGAACAGCACGCACACGATGAACGTCGGCGCCTGGAGCTTTGATTTCAACGCAGGCTACTATCTGTGCGCCATTGTGATGATCCTGGCCTTCTATCTGTCGATCCGCATCTTCCGCTCACCGTTTGGCATGATGCTGCGCGCGATCAAATCCAACCAGACACGCATGTCATACACTGGCTTGAACCCGCGTCCGCACACTCTGGCCGCCTTTGTGATCTCCGGTATGTATGCCGGCCTCGCTGGTGGCCTGATGGCCGCGATGGACCCTCTCGCGGGTGCAGAGCGGATGCAATGGACCGCCTCAGGCGAAGTTGTTCTGATGACAATCCTCGGCGGAACAGGGACCTTGATCGGTCCGGTTCTCGGCGCAGGCTTCATCAAATACTTCGAGAACATCTTCTCCAAGATCAACGATACAATCCTGCACCAGTGGTTCGCTTTCCTACCGGACGGCATTGAAGACTTCGTTGTCTTCATCATCCACCCCTTCATCGGCAAAGGCTGGCACCTGACTTTGGGCATTCTCTTCATGCTCGTCGTCGTTTTCCTGCCCGGTGGACTTGTTGAAGGCGGTCAACGCATCGGCAAATGGATCAAGTCGCGCGGCAAGTCTGACGACTCCACCGCCTCCACTGAACCCGCAGAATAAGGAGACTGACAGATGGGAATTCTCGAAGTCAAAGACGTAAATAAGCGGTTCGGTGGCCTTCAGGCGCTCGGTGACGTGAACCTTTCAGTCGCCGAAAACAGCGTACACGCAATCATCGGCCCCAACGGGGCCGGGAAATCCACCCTGCTGAACTGCCTTGTCGGCAAGCTCATCCCGGACACTGGGTCTGTCATGTTTGACGGCCAGTCTGTGCTGGGCCGCAGCCCCCACGAGATCAACCAGATGGGCATTTCCCGCGTGTTCCAGACCCCCGAGATCTTTGGCGATCTCTCGGTGATGGAAAACATGATGATCCCGTGTTTCGCCTCTCGCGATGGCTCGTTTCGCTTGCACGCAGTCGAAAACATGATGAACGAAAAGGATATCGTGGAAAAAGCCGAGGCGATGCTTGAGGACATGAACATGATCGACAAGCGTCACATGCACGCCAACTCTATGTCGCGTGGTGACAAACGCCGGATGGAAATTGGTATGTGCCTCGCTCAAGAACCGCGCTTGCTGTTGTTGGACGAACCCACCGCCGGTATGGCGCGGGCTGACACCAACAACACAATCGACCTGCTCAAACAGATCAGCGACGAGCGTGACATCACCATCGCCATCATTGAGCACGACATGCACGTCGTCTTCTCGCTGGCGCAGCGCATCACCGTTCTGGCTCAGGGTACACCTCTGGTCGAGGACACCCCCGAAAACATCAAAGGTCATCCCAAGGTGCGCGAAGCTTACCTTGGCGAGACCCAAGTGGCATAAACGGGAGGAGATTTCTGATGAACGTCAAACCCGACTTTTCCAAAGGCCATAACATGGCCGAAACCGCCCCTGCCTTCCTGTCGATCTGGAACATGGAAAGCTACTACGGCGAAAGCTACATCGTGCAGAACATCTCGTTCAACGTGCACGAAGGCGAAATCCTTGCGCTGCTGGGCCGCAACGGCGCTGGCAAGACCTCGACCCTGCGCTCGATTGCGCGCATGGACGACCCTCAGGTCACTCACGGCGAGATCTGGCTGGACCATCAGCCGCTTCACCTGATGAAAAGCCACGAGGCCGCGCAGGCAGGCATTGGCCTTGTTCCCGAAGACAGGCGCATTATTCCAGGCCTGACAGTTGAGGAAAACCTACAGTTGGCCCAAATCGCGCCGCCCATCGGCTGGTCGATCGAACGTCTCTACGATCTGTTCCCGCGCCTTGGCGAACGCCGCAAACAAGAAGGCGTGACCCTGTCAGGTGGCGAGCAACAAATGCTCTCTATTGCACGCGCTCTCTCGCGCGACATCAAAGTGTTGCTTCTGGACGAACCCTATGAGGGCCTCGCGCCAGTGATCGTGGACGAGATCGAAAAGACTCTGCGCATCATCAAGGAACAGGGCATCACCACGGTGATCGTCGAGCAAAACGCCGTGCGTGCACTCGAACTGGCGGACCGTGCGGTGATCCTTGACACCGGCTCCGTGGTTTTTGACGGTGCGGCTGACGAAGTGCTGCAAAACGCAGAACTGCGTGCGGAATATCTGGCGATCTGATCGCAAAAAACCGCTGGCTGCGCCCAAGGTCGGATTGACAGTCCGGCGCAGCCGCCTACCCTCGCCTCAAACATGAATTCACGAGGTCCATCTATGTCTGACAAAACCTTTGCACCCACCGCAGAAACGGCCGCCAACGCCCACATTGACGCGGCGCGCTATGAGGAGATGTACGCCGCTTCTGTCACGGACCCTGAGGGGTTCTGGCGCGAGCACGGCCAGCGCGTGGATTGGATCAAGCCCTTCACGACGGTGCAGAACACCTCCTTTGCGCCCGGCAATGTCGACATCAAATGGTTTGAGGACGGCACGCTCAACGTGTCTGCCAACTGTATCGACCGCCATCTGGAAACCCGCGGCAATCAGGCCGCGATCATCTTTGAACCCGATGATCCCAACGAGCCGGCGCAGTCAATCACCTATGCCGATCTGCACCGCCGCGTCTGCCGCATGGCCAACGTGCTGGAAACCATGGGCGTGCAAAAAGGCGACCGCGTTGTCATCTATCTGCCGATGATCCCCGAAGCAGCCTATGCCATGCTGGCCTGTGCCCGCATCGGCGCGATCCACTCGATTGTGTTTGCAGGCTTTTCCCCCGATGCGTTGGCCGCGCGGGTGAATGGCTGCGACGCCAAGGTTGTCATCACCGCCGACTCCGC
>NZ_LAJH01000006.1 GCF_001292625.1 Shimia sp. SK013 | reverse complement strand
GGAAGTCGCGTTGATCGAGATCCGTCACCGGCACGCGACCAAGCTTTGGCAAAACGTGGATGTTCAGGGGCGAAAGCCACCGGCCTGCTGTTCCATCACCTTTCAATTCCGCTTTACGCGCTTCAAAGGCGTCCGCTGTGATAATGGACAGGGAAATATCTTCGCGCCGCGCGGCCCGCTCTTCGGCCTCACGCTCCTTGATCGGGTCGCGACCACCTGCGGCCACGTCTCGCCAGCGCTGAGCAGCTTTGCGGGCTTCGGCAAGACCGAGCGTTGGGAATCCGCCAAGTCCCATCTCTCGCCGCCGTCCGTGAACCGTCACACGCAGTACCCACTGCGCGCCGCCATCGTCCCGCTTCACCAGCCAAAGCCCTGCGCCATCGCAGTGCTTTCCGGTTGGTGCAGATTTCACGAATGATGCCGAAAGTCTGTTTTGCGCCCGCATGTTCTATCCACCTATTTATCCCCCTTAAGCTAGTGGATGCCACCGGACAGATCAAGACAGTGCAGGACAGGTTGGTTCATATTTTTAAGGGGATATGGCGCAAGGATGGACAGTTAGAAACTTTTAAAAACAATAGGTTGGTGCGCTCTTGAGGCACCACGTTTGTCACAGGCGTGCATAGTTTCCAAACACAACTGATACCTCTAAAGCGCGACGGTCTTTGAAACTGTGCTCGATCACGCACGCGTTCCAAACAGATCCAACACCACCGGAATCGCTTTGAACTCGCGTCCCTTGTTGCCCGGGCGCAGCTGGATTGGCTTGGTCAGCCAGTTCGCCCAAACAAGCCGGCGGCAAAGCTGTTCGGCAGCAGCGCGCAAACCATCAGGCGCCAGATCGCCGTGCACCTCCAACGCCTCTGCCAGATCACCGCGCATATGCGGCGAATGGGCGGCCACGTTGAACGCCCAAATCACCAAATCACGGGCTTGGCCTTTCAACGAATTATTCCGCCGATCGTACCGTTCAAAATCCAGCAGGACTTCCTGATCACCCTTACGGCACATGTCCTTGGGACTGGGGCGCCCATGCGCAAATCCGAGCGCGTGCAACCGACCCAGAGACGCCGCCGCGTCCAGCAACATAGTGCGGCACAGGCCGGCGTCGGCTTCGGTACGTAAACGATACCGCAAGTTGGGGCCACAGTCGGGCAAAACGATAAAATCCGTTCCCTCTGCCACAAGGGTCGGGGCCGGACCCTGCGCCTCGTTAAGATCATGAAACCCCAGCCTCTCCCGCTCAAACGCCTTGCGCGGATCGCCCTTTTGCAGACGGTATCGCAGGCCAAGCCGCTCTGGCCGCTTGATCCAGAACACGCCTCCCTGGGTTTCTACCCGCTCCACGCGCGGTCCCGCTTCGCGCGCACGGGTTTCCACCAACATGCGCAACTCGTCTTCAACAGAAAGGACAGGGCTGTTTTCCATGGCGGCAATATAGGAACTTCGCCAAAACGTCACAATACCCATGCCGATCTGTTACAAAAGGTGAACCCATGTGCTTTGCTGCATGAAACATTGAAACACCGGCCCGGACACCGTAAGTCCTAGGCACTTCCAAATCCGAGGCGAAAATGGCGAACTTCCTGTATCAAAACGACCTTCCAGACGGGCTCGACCTTGGCCCCTTTGTGGCCATCGATTGCGAAACCATGGGGCTTAACCCACACCGCGACCGGCTGTGTGTGATCCAGATGTCTGGCGGCGACGGCAATGCCCACCTTGTGCAGGTCTCCAAAGGTCAGACAGACGCGCCCAATCTTGTGCGCATGCTGCAAAATCCCGACGTGTTGAAACTCTTCCACTTCGGACGTTTTGACATCGCCGCTTTGCTTCACACCTTTGGGGCCGTAACCGCGCCCGTCTATTGCACCAAGATCGCCTCCAAGCTGATCCGCACCTATACTGATCGCCACGGGCTCAAGAACCTGTTGCAGGAACTGCTGGGTGTCGACATTTCCAAACACCAGCAGATGAGCGATTGGGGCGCACCCAAGCTGAGCAACGCGCAACTCGATTACGCCGCCTCTGACGTGCTGTATCTGCACCGTTTGCGCGAAGAATTAAACACGCGGCTGGAACGCGAAGGCCGCATGAACATGGCGCAAGCCTGTTTTGACTTTCTGCCAATGCGCGCTCAGCTGGATATCGAAGGCTGGCCCGAACAGGACATCTTTGCCCACTGATGACAGATTCCGAGAAACATACCTTCCTCGCCACGGCACAACGCGTGCTGTCGATCGAAACCGAGGCGCTGCGCCTGTTGGGCGAAAGCCTTGGGGCCGAAATCGGCGAAGCTGTGGCGCTGCTTTTGTCAGCCAAGGGGCGGGTGATTGTCTCTGGAATGGGCAAATCCGGCCATATCGCCCGCAAAATCGCGGCGACATTTGCTTCTACCGGCACGCCGGCGCATTTTGTGCACCCCGCCGAGGCCAGCCACGGCGACCTGGGCATGATGGCGCAGGGCGACGTTGCACTGGTGCTCTCCAACTCAGGCGAAACGCCTGAATTGGCCGACCTTGTGGCCTACACGCGGCGCTTCAACATCCCGCTTATCGGGGTGGCCAGCCGTGCCGAAAGCACGTTGATCAAGCAAAGCGACATCGGCCTGATCCTGCCCAAAGCCGAAGAGGCCTGTGGCACAGGCGTAGTGCCCACCACATCGACCACCATGACGCTGGCGCTAGGCGATGCTTTGGCCGTGGCGCTGATGGAGCACCGCAAATTCACGCCGGAAAACTTTCGCGAGTTTCACCCCGGTGGCAAACTGGGCGCTCAACTGTCCCGCGTACGCGACCTGATGCATGCTGACCATGCCGTGCCGCTGATCACCGAGGCGACGCCGATGTCGGACGCGCTGATCGAGATCAGTCAAAAGGGTTTTGGCGTTGTCGGCGTGACCGGACCCGACGGCACCCTAAGCGGCATCGTCACCGACGGCGATTTGCGCCGCCATATGTCCGGCTTGCTGGATCGGTCTGCCGCTGACGTCATGACACACGCACCGCAAACGATTTCGCCCAACGCGCTGGCCGAAGAAGCTGTAGCGATCATGAACCAGCGCAAGATCACCTGTCTGTTTGTGGTCGACCCAGAAGGCAGCGGCACACCCGAAGGCATCTTGCACATCCACGATTGCCTGCGGGCCGGACTCGGCTAAATCCGGATGGCGGGGGGATTCACATATTCAAACATGGTGGCCTTGCTCAAGGTCATCCTGCCTTTGCTGGCGCTGGCGCTGCTGGCGACCATGTTCCTTGTGCCCCGCACCATCGATCTGGAGAGCGCAATTCCCTTTGCCGACATCGAGCTGGAGACACGCCTGCGCGACCAACAAGTAACGGCACCCTCGTTTTCATCCCAGACCAGCAGCGGTCATCTGGTGGCTGTCACCGCGGCCAAAGCCAACCCCGACCCCGAAGAACCCTCCCGCATTGTGGCCGAAGATCTGGACACGCGCATCACCCTGACCAATGGGCAGATGATCACCGTCTTGGCGGAACACGGCGAGATGGACGGCGCGTTTCAGGACCTGTTGCTTGAGGATGGCGTGCGCATCACCACAAGTTCCGGACTGAAACTGGACACCGACTCTTTGACCATGAGTTTGGACCAGGTGCGCGCCGAAACCGGCGGACCTGTGAGCGCGACGATGGGCTTCGGACAGCTGGATGCCGGCCGCATGGCGATCCGGCCCGCAGGTGAAAGTGATGATATCTATTTGTTTTTCACAAAAGGTGTGCGACTGCTATACACGCCCGAAACGACGACAAAGGACCCGTAAAACATGCTGCGTACGCTGCTCATTCTAGTCATCAGCCTGTTTCCGGCAATGGCCTCTGCCCAAGGGTTCCAAGTTGGTTTTGGCAATATGCAGCAAGACAGCGCCTTGCCGGTCGAAGTCACCGCGGACAGCTTGTCGGTTAATCAAAACGACGGCAGCGCGATTTTCTCCGGGAATGTCAAAATTGTTCAGGGCGAAATGCATATGACCGCCAACAAAGTGAATGTGCATTATAGTACCGGCACTGTTGGCATTGCCCGCCTGATCGCCGAAGGGGACGTTCTTTTGGTACAAGGCACGGACATCGCAGAGGCCGAAAAAGCCGAGTACAGCATCGAAGACGGCTCTGTACACATGACAGGTAACGTCATGATATTGCAGGAAAATACTTCAATTTCTGCAGACGAAATGACAGTTGATCTGAAATCGAATACCGCCGAGATGCATGGTCGGGTCAAAACCATTCTGAGGAACCAGTAAGCATGGCGAAGCCCGATCTTGCTGTGACCGAAGGGCAGTCAGGCCTCAGGGTAGAAAGCCTGCGCAAAGCCTATCGCAAGCGTGTCGTGATCCGCGATTTCTCCATGGAACTGAACCGCGGTGAGGTGGTCGGCTTGCTCGGCCCAAATGGCAGCGGCAAGACCACAACGTTTTACGCGGTCGCGGGGCTTTTGCAGCCCGAAGGCGGGCGCGTGGTGATTGACGGCGTGGATGCCACGACTTTGCCGATGTACCGCCGCGCCAAACTTGGCATCGGCTATCTGCCGCAGGAAATGTCGATCTTTCGCGGTCTTTCGGTCGAAGACAACATCACCGCCATTCTCGACATCACTCAAAAGGACCGCCACAAACGCCGCGAGCGCCTCGAAGAGCTGCTTAGCGAATTCTCTATCGAACACCTGCGTCGCGCGCCTGCTCTGGCCTTGTCGGGTGGCGAACGGCGCCGCGTTGAAATCGCGCGGTGTCTGGCTGCAGATCCCAAATACCTCTTACTTGATGAACCTTTTGCCGGGGTTGACCCGATCTCTGTGGGTGACATTCGCCATCTTGTGTCCGACCTGAAAAAGCGCGGCATCGGCGTGCTGATCACCGACCACAACGTGCGCGAAACCCTCGAAATCGTGGATCGGGCCTACATTCTGCATGACGGCAAGGTTCTGATGTCAGGCACGCCCGAAGAGGTTGTGGAAAACGAAAACGTGCGCCGGGTTTATCTGGGCGACAACTTTCGGATTTCGTAACATTAGGCAGCGAAATTTGGCGCATTTTTGACGCGCGTCATTGACTCTCGGCGGTCAGAATACTCAAATATACTTTATGACAATTCAGCCACCCTTCGCTGTGACGCAGATGACCTTCTTCAAAAGGCCAAGTCATATTGCAGAGTGTGAATTGTCGAATTCCAGCATTCGAACCTGAATATTTTTGGGCCTGCGGCCCATGGTTCGACATGTCATCGAAAAGGAGACAGGATGCGTTACCAAATTACCGGAAAACAAATCGACGTCGGCGAAGCACTGCAGACTCATGTAAAAACTGAGCTCAGTGAGGTTTTAGAAAAATATGCCGGTCGTCCAACAGATGCGAATATTGTGTTTTCCAAAAGCGCTCATGAATATGTTTGCGAGGCCACCGTCCACCTGTCGACAGGCCTGACGGCGCAAGCCAAGGCCCATGCCACTGAAATCTATGCCGCTTTTGACCAGTGCGGCGAAAAGATGGACAAACAACTGCGCCGCTACAAGCGTCGGTTGAAGGATCATCACAAGGAACGCCAAGATCCGGTTGAACTTTTCGGTGCAGCCGCGTATATCCTCGCGCCTGAACAAGAAGACCACGAGGCCGAGCCCGAAACTCTGCAGCCTGTCATCGTCGCCGAGATGGAAACCAAGATCCCATCTCTGAGCGTTGGTGAAGCAGTGATGCAGATGGAACTTGCCGGAGCCCCCGTATTGGTTTTCAAGAACGAAGCCAAAGGTGGGTTGAACGTGGTCTATCGCCGTGAGGACGGCAATATCGGCTGGGTTGATCCGCAGACATAAAGCGATGAGGGCATGGTCCCGCGTCCGGAGAAACAGGCAAGATGGACCTATCATCGATCCTCAAGCCAGAGGCGGTCAAAGTAGTTACGGCCGCCTCAAGCAGAAAGCGTTTGCTTCAGGAATTCGGCGACCTTGCGGCGGCGACCTATGGGTTGTCCGCGCCGCGTGTCGCTGAGGCCCTGCAAGAACGCGAGGCCCTCGGGCCAACGGGTGTCGGTCAGGGCGTCGCGCTGCCGCACGCCCGCCTGCCTGAAATAGACAGCGTCATCGGCGCGTTTATCCTTTTGGAAAAACCTGTTGATTTCAATTCCGTAGACCGTCAGCCGGTGGACATCGCTTTCGCGTTGTTTGCGCCCGAAGACGCAGGTGTTGAACACCTCAAGGCTTTGGCTCGCGTGTCGCGCAGCCTGCGGGATCCTGCGATCTGTACCAAGCTGCGGGCCAACCAGAACGCGAGCACTTTGTTCGCCATTCTGACAGAAACCGACAAAGTTCAGGCGGCGTAATCCGCCTGATCAATCTGGAAACTGACCATTCTGAGCGCCCGAAATAGGCTCAAGACCTCAGCGCCATTTTTCAAAACCAAAGACCATATAGTCGCGTTGATAAATGTCGCGTACCCGGCTTTCGATCTCCTCGTCATAAATCGCTTCCAAAGCAATCGGCGTGTCCGGTTTCGCGGGCAGCAAATCAGGTACGGATTTGCGCCCCACCTGCATCGCCAGCGCGGGAAGATAGCTGCCCATTTCCTCCTCGCGGACGATCATATCCGGCAAAGCGAAATCACCGAATCCCCTCATCGCACCGGACTGAGTCGCCCAATGCGCATCTTGCCGGATGCCGGTCTGCCCCTGCAGGTTCGCTTTGACAAAATCCAGAAACGCCAGAAACGCCGCCCGATGCGCAGCAACGTCATAGTCCGGCCCCGGCCCCTCTTTGGGAAGCGGCAGCTTATGCACCCTGCGCAGCGTGTTGCGAATTTTGGAGTAGCTGCCCTCGTCGGTCCTCAGAATGCGCGAACAGAACGCCGCGTGCACCCGCGCCACAGGATGGCGCACCACAGTAAAGGTGCGATGCCCTTTGTTGCTGCGTTTCCATTTGCGCAGGGTCTTCTGAGAAAAATCCGTCATCAGTCCGTTGGTGGTTACCGAATCCAGCGCCGCCAGCCAGGCCGCGACCTGTTCCTCAGGGCCCGAGCGCACTGGCATATACATCAACGGCACCACCGCGCCGGCCAGATAGGTCGGCACCACCGACCCGCGGCGGGGTTCGAAATTCGGGGTGCGGTTCAGATTGAACCGGTCCAAATCCGCCAAAGCCAACGACACCTCGGCAAAATTTGACACTTTTTCCGACACCGCGCTGGGGTTTTGCCGCTTAAGCGATTTGTCTAGGGCCGGCAGCGTTTCATCAACGCCCAGATACCGTGCCAGACCGTTCATCACGTCGATGTCCTGCAGATCCTCATAGGCCACGTAAAACGCAGTCTGCCCGCTGGTCTGCAGCGCCTTCATCAACGTCACCTGAAAGTCCTGCAAATCCTCGACGTGGCGTTTGAACTCCGGCCCGTCAAACCGCACCTTGCTGTCCTTGCGCCGCCGCACATCCGTCAGCTTCCACTGGCCGGTGGCCTGCGCGATTTTCCAGCTGACGTAACTGTCCAGCGGATTGCGCGTCAGAACAATTTTGGCGCAGCGCGGATCGTTTAAACAGGTGTCCAACACACGCGGATCGTGGTCATGAAAATATCGAAACCCCGACAACACACCGGGCTCTTCTTTGATGGCGCGTAACAACGCCACCGGATCGGCTGTGCGCTGCTCCAGCGTGACGCCAAGCACGTCATCTCGGTTCGGATACCCGATAAAATGCGGATTGAATGCCTCACCGTGACAGCTGAGCGCATCAAAAGCGTTGATGTTGGTTTCCAGAAAGTTGGACCCGGTGCGCATCTCTGCAAACACCACAAAATAATCAAACTTGGACATACGGGTTTACTGCACCAGATAAGGTTTGCGAGGCGGCTTTTTCTGCCCGCCTTCGGGTTGTTCGACAGGAAAGTCTCCCATCAGATAGGGGTGCATCCCCTGGTTCTTGAGGTTTTGAAGGAACTGACCGAAACCGCTTAGATCGGTCATGCGCGGTGCCTCTGACAGGCGACGGGCCCGATCAATACCGATCTCGTCGATGATGGTCTGCAACGGCTCCATCGGGGCTTCGATGAACTCCGCCATGGTCCAAATCCGCACCCGCGCTTTGGCATAGGGCGAGCGCAGCGCAAAGAGTTGCAGGTTTTCCAGCTTTTGCAGTCGCGCGGCCTCTGCCCGGATGTCGGTGAAATTCAGGTTCGACTTAAACAACGGCACAGCCCAAGCGCCGCTGATCACACTGACCTGCGCATTGGGGTCTTTGGCGATGAACCAAATCGGCGCACCTTCATCGCGCGGTCCCACCTGAAAACACTGCCGCTCACCACGGGTATTCCAGATCAGGTTCGACAGAAAGGCAATCGAATGATAATCGCGCAGCTTCGGAGAGCTGCTGAGCGCGCCGTTTATCACCCGCTGCCGACCGGAGAATTCCGCCCGTTCCGGCGCGAATACGTGCCCGTGCACCTGCGCCCCGGTGGTCCGTCCCAGCCAGGTTTCAAAATCCTCAAACAGCTCGGAAAAGCCGTGAAACACCGAATAGCGGCCAAAGGTCATGCCGTTTTCCCATCCCTCGTTGGGGTAGCGGCTCTGCATATAAAGCCCCGTTCGGCCCTTGGTCCGCCGTTCCACCGCTTTGGCAAAGATCCGGTCGATCTTGGCAGGGTTCGGCTCGCTCATCTTGATGGCGCCCTCAGGGTCCCGCATGAAGCCATTGTAAAGCTTGTTGGCCTGCGGCCAGATCTTGCGCGCCACAAAACAATCGGACCGCCGCAACAGCTGCAGATGGTCGTCGTAGAAAATATGCGGTTTGCCCTGAAAGTCGAATTTCGACAGCGTCAAAGACCGGCTTTCGATCTTTGTCGAATACAGCCGCGACAGAGTCTGGAAGTAGCTTTCGTCCGGAATCCAGACGCGACTAAAATACTTATCAAACGTTGCGCGTTCAGGGTCCTCAAGGATGGCCGACAAGGTCTGGCGTGTCAGGCACCACCACTGGCTGCCCATATGCGGCACAATGCCATGCGGAATGCGCCGCTTGATGCGCAGGAACCGCTGAATATCGACCCACTTGTCAAACAGATAGCGATTGCGCTTCCATGAGAATGGGAAATGCAGCGTAAACCGCTCTGCGTCCAAACCGCCGACGGTCCACGGTACATCCGCCGTCGTCGCGCTTTCGATAAAATCTGTGCGCGGGCGGGCCTTGAGATAGTCTTTCAATTCCTGCACCGGTCGCAGCGGCAAACAGGACCCCGACGTCAGATAAACATGCCGCACGCTGGGAAACTCGTGCAACATCATCTCGGCCGCGGATTGTGACGCCGCCACCAAGCCCCAAGCGCCCCATTCACATTTGTGGCGTTTGCAAAATTTGACGTCAGGCAGATCTTCCAGCGCTTTGACAAAGCGTTTGTATTGCTTGGGTTTCACAGTGGCATCCACGTGGATAACCACAGGGCAGCCGTATTTATTCCAATGTCGCGCCACCTGCTCGGCTCGGCCAAACGCGGTGTGCACCAACATCAGAATTCCCACGCTCATGCCCAGTTCCCCTTGGACATGAGGCCCAAAATCTCAAGCTGGCGCCAGTTGATGTATTTTTCACTCCACTTGCACCAAAGCTCGGGGTTGTCCCGAAGCCGTTCCGCATAGGCGTGGTATTCCACGCTCGCCGAATAGTGCATGTTGCGTCGCAACTCTTCCTCGGCTTTTGCGGTGAACGTGTCGATGAACTTGGCATGCAACAAAAGGCCCGACGCTTTTTCGCCGCCCCATTCATCGTAAACCTGATTGAGTCCGCGCGGCAGCAACATGTGAGTAGAGCTCACATAGGTATAGCGGCGGTTCCATTTCACCAACGGGATCTTGTTCAACGCTGGCGCCAGCTCCGGATTGTCGGGGAAAAACACCCGCGAACGCGGACCGCCCTGAATCCAGAGGTTTCCATAAGCGGCGTTCTTGGACATCGTGTAATTGCCGGCATCGAACCAGCACGCGATGTCCAAAGGGTCTTGCCCGGAGCGATAGGGATTCTCGGTGATTGGCCCACGCGGATACATATCCAGCAACATCGCGCTGAAAGATTTGATGGAGGACGCGTCCAGCCAGTCGGTCAGGGCCCGAATGGGGCGCGTGTCGCAGAACGGATAGATAAAGAACTCATCGGGATCGACCACCAGGCACCAATGTTCGTGCCCATAGCGAAACTGCAGCCAGTTCAGCCAATCCACGCCAAACCGCGACTTCTTATAGCTGCTGCGAGTGTGCCAGACGGACACATCCGGCTGCTCTGACAAATACTCAAGCGAGCCGTCATCGCTGTCATTGTCCACGATCAGGAAATGGTTGATGCCTTTGTCGCGATAGTAATCGAGGAAAAACGGGAGACGGATCAGCTCATTTCGCAGGGTCGAAAACAACAACAGATCGTCCCGCTTGATGCTGCCCGTGCGGTTGACAATCGGACGCAACTCGCGCCGCTTCCGGATCGAGCGGCCAAGCCGATAACGGCGTCTAACCCGAAGCCGATATGATTGCCAAACGCCCAATCCGTTTCCTTACCTTCAACCAGTTCCCCGGGATTTGACTCACCGGACTATCACGTGACCCTTAAGACGGCGTTGAAATGCGCCTCCCAGGTTGGCGGCTCGAAACGCGTCTCGGGCCGACCGTCCGCACCCTGCGCATCCTGATCAGCCCGCGCCAACATCCGTATTGCCTGCAACCATGAATAACTGTCTGTAACGCTTGCGTAAATGGGATAATCTCCGAGAATTTCCCGCATCACGGGCAATTCGTTGCAGACCACCGGCACCCCGGCGGCAGCAGCTTCAACTGGCGGCAGACCAAAACCTTCCGCGCCACTTGGAAACAGCAGACCTGATGCCCCCGCCACAAGGTTGCCAAGAGACGCGTCATCCAATTGATTAAACTCGTGCAGGCATATCCCTCTCAGCGGGCTTGCATCCAGTCGTTCAAACAGCGCTTCGCTTTTCCATCCGCGCCGACCGGCAACCACCAAATGCGGTAGCGTATCCGCGGGCTGCTCTGAGGCCATTTGCTCCCATAAATCCAACAGCACATTCACGTTTTTGCGGGGTGAAATCGTGCCCACAAACACGAAATAGGGCGTCGATACCAGCGCGGGCATATTGTTCACGATTTGGAACAAATCACCTTCTATGCCCAAATGCGCCACGACGATAGGCGGCACGTCACCCGCCTTTGACATATGCCGGACCACATCCTGTCGCGTGACCTCCGAATTGGCGAGCAGCAGATCGCAATTCAGCCGCATACGCTCAAACATTCGGGCAAATTCTTCCGTGGGCTTGGACACCTCAAAATCCGCAAGATCCAGAGGGATAGTATCGTGAACAAAGGCCACGACTTTGCCGTCCTTGACGGATTTCACGGCTCTCGAAACACGGTCCGGAAAATTGGCGTGATCCACATTGATATACACGCTTCCCGCTGGCAGATGCCGCCGCAACATGCGCGACAAACCTGACGGCGCCGTGCGTGCCACACATAATCGACGCAGGTCGGCCTCTGTTTCGCTTTTTGAATTGTCGGCATCCCGTGTCAAACGCGAGAGCCAGTCGCGTTTGCCCCACGGCGTCTGGCCGACCAGCCGTGCCAAAAGCTGGCGCATGCCATCCTTGTCGACCAGCACATATCCCAGCTTGGTGCGCGCCAATCCCCAGGCGGGCGTCGCGTCCCGAACAATCGCCCGCAAATACGCCAGACACACCCGATCCACCCCTGTGGGCGGACGGCCCTTGAGCGTCAGGACCCGCGTTAGTTCAAACAGGCGGGCGGTTGGGCTATCGGTCGTAATGGCCGGTTTGGTGCCATCTCCATGCATCTGCGATCATGATGTCCATTTTGGAGCGTGTTGGCGTCCAGCCTAGCTCTTTCTCAGCACGTGTCGAGCCGGAAACCAGCTTGGTGCAATCCCCCGCGCGGCGCGGCCCTTCGGTGACGGGCACAGCTTTGTTGGTGACAGCGCGGGACTGGTCAACCACTTCGCGAACGGAGAACCCAGTGCCCGACCCAAGGTTAAACACACGGCTTTGCTTGCCGTCCAACAACCAACGCAGCCCAAGCACATGCGCATCCACCAGATCGCACACATGAACGTAGTCGCGAATACACGTACCATCCGGCGTGTCGTAATCCGTGCCATGAATGGTCAGCGCATCGCGCTTGCCCGCAATCGCATCCAGCATCAGCGGCACCAAATGTGTTTCCGGCTGATGATGCTCACCCACCTCGGCCTCAGGATCGGCACCCGCCACATTGAAATAACGGAAGATCACATTGCGCAACCCGTGTGCGCCCTCGAAATCCCGCAACATATCCTCGATCGCGCGCTTTGAGCTTGCGTAGGCATTGATGGGATGTTGCTGGACAGATTCGTCCAAAAGCACGTTGTCATGATCGCCATATGTCGCGCAGGTCGAGCTGAAAACCACGTTCAGGCATCCCGCCGCAACGGCGGCCTCAAACAACGTCAGCGATCCGCCCACGTTATTATGCCAATACCGACCCGGCTCTGCCATGCTCTCGCCCACTTGGCTGAGCGCCGCAAAATGCATCACCGCAACCGGCTGATAGGTGGCAAACACCTCATCCAGTCGGGCGCGATCTTGCAATTCTCCTAGCTCAAACGGGCCAAATTTGACCGCATCTTGCCAGCCGGTGCAGAGATTGTCGTAGGTGACCGGCGTGAAACCGGCCGCGCGCAGCGCTTTGCAGGCGTGCGAGCCGATATAGCCCGCTCCTCCGGTTACCAGAACATTGCTCACGCCACAGCCTCCAAGCCAGTCATGGCCACGGGCTTATTGTGCTGCCTTGCGTGCTGCAAGCATCTCTTCGAGATAAACTTCCAATTCGTCCCGCAGTTCATCACGTGCCAATGCAAACGCCACGGTTGCCTGAAGGAACCCGGCCTTTGACCCGCAGTCATACCGCTGCCCCTTGAAACGGAAGCCAAAAACGTTGCGCTCCGCCTCGATCTCTTTGGCAATCGCATCCGTCAGTTGGATTTCGCCACCCGCCCCGGATTCCTGTTTGTTCAGGTTGCGCAACACATCCGGCGTCAGGATATACCGTCCGATGACCGCGAGGTTGGACGGCGCCTCATCGGCTTTCGGCTTTTCGACCATACCTTTGATAGACACCAACGCGCCCATGTCTTCTTTGACGTCCAGAACACCATAAGCCGACGCCTTCGTGGGCGGCACCTCCATGGCGGCGACCATACAACCGCCGGTTTCCTCATAGGCGTCAACCATCTGCTTCAAACACCCATGTTCACCTGCGATCACGTCGTCGGGCAGGATCACCGCAAAAGGTTCATTGGCAATCAGGCGCTGCGCACAGGACACCGCATGCCCAAGACCCAATGCCTTGTGCTGGCGGATATAGGCAATCGCGCCACTTTCCATATTGGTGTCTTTGAGCGCCTGAAGCAGGTCATCTTTGCCCTTCTTTCGCAGCTCTTGCTCCAATTGCGGAGAATGATCAAAATAGTCTTCCAATGCGCCTTTGCCACGCGACGTGACAAATATGAATTCCTTGATTCCTGCCTCGCGGGCCTCGTCGATTGCGTATTGAATCAACGGTCGATCCACCAACGTCATGATCTCTTTTGGGACCGATTTGGTGGCCGGTAGGAATCGGGTGCCAAGTCCCGCAACGGGAAAAATCGCCTTGGTCACTTTTCTACGCATGGATCACTCACCTCTTTTTATAGACAAGGAACATTCTGCTCCCCGCGCCAACTATAGCACTCATACCTACAACAATCCGTTTAGGCAGGGGAAAAATTGCTCGCCTTTTCCCTACACAGCCGCGAAGCGGGCTATGCCTGCCTAGTCAAACAGGTTGTTTATGGCAAACAACGACCCAGCCAATGCAATCACCGCCTGCGCCGGCTTCACTGCCGACTCCGACGCAATCACAATGTCGCTTGGTTGTATTTGAAAGTTCTTAGCGCCGTAAACACCGTCGGCGTTGGTGATATCAAACACAAACACCATGTGGCGCATCGGCGGCCCAGTCCGATCTGCCCGAACAGCAGACTCAGGATATTCCCGTAAAATCAGAATGCCCTGCGGATTGGCCCGCGTATCCACGAGCCCCCCTAGAATGGCCAACGCCTCCATCGCCGAGATGTGTTCCTTGTGGAAGAACACCTGCTCTTCTTTCTGTGTCGATCCAACGGCCAGGAAGAATCGCTCTTCCTCATCTACAATCACCTGATCGCCACCACGCAAGATGACGTTCTTGGCCGGATCTTTATAAAGACTGTCCATTGGAATTTCATAAGATTGGTCGCCTCGGACCAACCGAATAAGCGGGTTTTCGACCGACTCGTCCACACCGCCCGCCTGCGCAATAAGCGACAGCAACGACACATTCCGATCCGGCAATGGATAGCTGCCCGGAGTGCGCACACCCGACACCAGATCCGCGGAATTGCGACGGCCTGACCTCACTTCAATCTGCACCTGCGCCGAAGGGGCGATGGGTGTGAGGCGGTCTTGGATAACCCTACGAGCTTCTTGTGGCGTCAAACCATTGACTTGAATGTTATCGACATAAGGCACAAAAACCGAACCTTCGAGGGTCACTTCCTCAGGCCGCAATGGCGCACTGCGCTGCTCAGGGCCAAGCAGCAGAGAGTTGTCTTGATTGTCCCAAATGGTCAGCGTGACCAGATCGCCGGGGCGGATGATCCGGTTGCCGGGGCCGGACTGCCGGGCAAACCAATGATAATGTCCATGCCATCCCGAAGCGGGCCATTTTTGAATGTCGCGGGCGCTGGTGCGGGTGACGCGTTCAATCGCGATGTCGTCCTGTGTGGAATTCCCAACTATCTCAGATGCAATTGGCCCGCCACGTGGGAGCGAACAACCGCCCAGCATACCCACCGCTAGAAGCATCACTGCGATAACAGCCCTAAAATTCATTCACATTGCCTCAAAACTTGCAGCTCGCACCGATCTTTTTGCGGCCAGTGAATGACAGGTTTGCATCGTCTTGGCTATCATCTTGGTCGCTTAAGTTGGTCAATTACGGATTTTATGTTGTAAATTGGTCGAAACCGGGTGTCCCAAAAGCATCCAAACGGACACCAAGGCACAATGCTAGTTTTTTGTGCGAGTTTCCGCCGATTTCGCCCAAAGAGGAACCCAAGTTGGCTGGTTTTCCATTTTCGTCACAAACAATGCTATAACACCTTAAAGAGAAAATTCTTTTTGTTCCTTTAGCGATTTTGTACAGGCAATGCACAACTGACGGCCTGAATGCTTTATACTGAGACTAGCAATGCTCTATGAGTTTCTAACTACCTTAAAACGCTCCCAAAAAGGGCTCATCCTGATCTGCCTGGATCTGGTGCTTGTGGTGGTCGCTGTTTTGATTGGCGACGCGCTATTGACCCACGCAGACACTGGATCGCTGGGACTCCTCGACCTCTCTTTGTATCTGGTGATTCTCTTGCCGCTGGCCGCTGGCCTCATAAAATTCTTCGGCCTGCACACGATCAAGCTCAACGCTTACGGGCTAGACGACATTGGCCAAACTTTGCTCATCGCGGCCGTGTTGACCGTCTCCGGCGAGGCGTTGACGTGGGTTTCTAATGACATTCCCCACGTGCCTTTTGCGGCCCTGCTCAATTTCGGCATTATCTACGCAGTATTGTCGGTGGCCTCGCGGATCCTTCTGCGCAAAATCGTACAACGCATTTACGCCAGCCGCCGCAAACGCAAGCTGGTGTTGATCTACGGCGCTGGACAAACCGGTCAGCAACTGGCCGCTGCGCTTCAGACCGATGACGAATTTGAAGTGGCGTGTTTTGTCGACGACAACCCCAACCTTCACAACCTCTCGGTACTTCGCCTGCGGGTGCATTCGCCAAACAATATCGCGATGCTGGTGCAACGTATCGGCATTGATCGCGTGATCCTTGCCATGCCTTCCGCAGAACAGGCAGTGCGCCTGCGACTCGCCCAAAAACTGCGCGGGCTGGGCTGCGAAGTCCTGGCGCTTCCCTCCTTCGCCGACATGGTGTTGCGCGGCGAAAAGGTGACCTCGTCTCAGCCCATGCAAATGCGCGCACTGCTTGGGCGTGACGCGCTGGAAACCGATCTGCCGTCGTCAAACTCGACGTATCGCGGCCTGAACATTCTGGTGACCGGCGCGGGCGGCTCCATCGGCTCCGAGTTGTGTCGTCAAGTGATCCGGTTGCGACCGGCACAGGTCGTGCTGCTCGATCATAGTGAACACGCTCTCTACCGAATTCAGCGCGAATTGGTCGACATGGGTTTGAATGTCAAACTGGTGGCCGTTTTGGGATCTGTTGTGAACCCCGAACTGGTGCGCGAAACCCTTGAGAAACACGACATCGACGTTGTGTTTCACGCAGCCGCCTACAAACACGTCAACATCGTCGAAGGCAACGCTTTTGAGGGCGTCCGAAACAACGTTTTTGGCACCCGCATCGTGGCCGACGAGGCCCGCCGCGCCGGTGTGCGCCGCTTTATTCTGGTCTCCACCGACAAGGCTGTGCGTCCGGAATCCGTTATGGGATCATCCAAACGTCTGGCAGAACTGGTCATTCAGGATCTTGCCACTCGCGCTGAGACCACCAAATTTTCCATGGTGCGTTTTGGCAATGTACTGGGCTCCTCCGGCTCGGTAATCCCGCTGTTTCAGGATCAAATCCGCAATGGCGGACCGGTCACGGTCACGCATCCCGATGTCACCCGCTTTTTCATGACCGTTGACGAGGCCGTGCGGCTTGTGCTGCTCGCTGGCAGCTTTTCACGTGGTGGCGATGTCTTTGTGCTGGATATGGGCCAACCGGTCAAAATTCTCGATGTCGCCCACAAGATGATCGAAACGGCAGGTTATACCCCGCGCAACGACCGCAATCCGAACGGCGATATTCCGGTTGTGATCAGCGGCCTGCAACCCGGTGAAAAGATCCACGAAGAGCTGCTGATCGGCTCTGACATGTTGACGACGCCTCACCCCAAAATCCTTCGGGCGCAAGAAAACTACCTGTCCGAACTGGAAATTGCTGGCGCGTTGCAAGACCTCCGCCGCGCAGTGCAAGAGCGCGACACAGAATTGCTCGAGGCCACTTTGGGACGCTGGGTTGAATCCGGAGACAAACCGGACCAGGTCGGGCTGACCATCGTCGGCGAAAACTGATCAGACGTTGTAAAAGTCGCGATACCACGTCACGAACTTCGCCACACCCACCTCCACCGGTGTCTGTGGGATCTGTCCGGTCAATTGTTCCAGCAAACCCGCATCTGCCCATGTCGCCGGCACATCGCCCGCCTGCATCGGCATGAAATTCTTCTCGGCCTCCTGACCCAACGCGGTTTCGATCGCCTTGATGTAATCCATCAACTGCACCGGTTGGCCGTTGCCGATATTGCACACCCGCCAAGGCGCCACGGCGCTCAGGCTGTCGGCCTCATAGACTGCCTCGCGCGCGTCCGGTTTTGCGGGCACCGCCTCGATCAGCGCCACAATGCCGGCCACCAGATCGTCGATAAAGGTGAAGTCCCGCATCATGTCGCCGTGGTTGTAAACATCAATCGCGTTGCCTTCCAAAATCGCCTTGGTGAATTTGAAAAGCGCCATGTCCGGCCGCCCCCATGGACCATAAACCGTAAAGAACCGGAACATGGTGATCGGTAGGTCGTAAAGATGCGCATAAGAATGCGCCATCGCCTCGTTTGCCTTCTTGGTGGCCGCATAAAACGACATCTGACTGTCCGCCTTATGCGTCTCGGCATAGGGCATTTCCGTGTTTGCGCCATAGACCGAACTGGTCGACGCCATCAGCATATGCGCAGGTGGAAAGGCCCGCGCCGCCTCCAGCAAATCAAACGTCCCCATCAGGTTGGCCTCAAGATAAGACCGCGGCGCATCAATTGAATATCGCACACCAGCTTGCGCCGCCAAATGGATCACAGCATCGGGCTGATGGTCCTCAAAAATCGCCATCAACTTGCCGGGTTCTTCCAGTCGTGCGTTGATCGCGCTGAAACCGGCGTTTTGCAAAAGCATCGCGTGACGACGCTCCTTGAGCGACACATCGTAATAGTCGGTCATCGCGTCCAGACCAATCACACGCCAGCCATCCGCCAACAGCTGCTTGGCGGTGTGATAGCCGATGAATCCGGCTGATCCTGTTACCAAGGCGGTGCGCTGATGCTGTGTCATGTCTTGTCCTTCCCAAAGGCGTGCGCGCCTTCATCCAACAACATGCGTTGTCGGGCAACCCTTTGTTTTTCCTGCTGCACCCTCTTGCGAAACCCGATCAGTCGAAACAGTTTCCCGTCTCTACCGGCGCGACCAAACAACCCACCGGTCTGCACCCAAAAGCCCTCGCCGTCATAGGCCACACGATGAAACAGCCCCGTACGCGAAAACACAAAAGCCGACGCCACCCGCCCCGCGCGCGCATGGCAGTGCGCCTCGCGCAAAATCGCGCGGCGGCGCCAAAAGCGGCCAGCCACCACAACGGAACCGGACGAAATGCTTTCAAAACTGCGAAATCCTTCCGGCGCCCGAGGGATCCTCGGCAATACCGCGATGTCACGCTCAAGCCCCTCATCGTAGCCCTGCCGCAACCCACGCATCAATCGCGCCACATCACCCGGCATCATCTCACCGCGCACCATGAATTCCACCAGCCGCAGCCTTTGTTCGCGCTTAAATGCTTTCCAAACTGCCGCACGCTCCGCCTCGGGGCAATGCTTGCGCAGAAAAACCGCCATGCTGGCGCCAATTCCGC
Source organism: Shimia sp. SK013 (assembly GCF_001292625.1). Lineage (GTDB taxonomy): Bacteria > Pseudomonadota > Alphaproteobacteria > Rhodobacterales > Rhodobacteraceae > Shimia. Next base: position 65,176 of record NZ_LAJH01000006.1, on the reverse strand, counting down.
TCAGGTCACGCGGCGCCCGACTGGCCAACCGCCGTACGCTTTCCAGATATCCGTGGTGCACCTCGGCCAGCGGCACAATCGTCGTCACCGCGTCCATCTCCGCCAAGCGCATATTCAGATCGGTTTCGTCGAGGTAAAAATGAAAAGCCGGATCAAAGCCACCCATCTCGGCGATCACATCACGGCGAAAGGCCATATTGGTGCCTTCGGTTTTGATCGCGCGCCCCTGGGCTGGGCTCATTTCCACCGGTTTGTCACTGTTCAGTGCAATATCGCTGTGCCGCGCAGCGCCATCCACGCTTCGGGCTTGCCATTGAAACGCGATCCCGTTGCGCCCGCGCACAAACCCGCCAACGGCGGACACTTCGGGTTGGTCAAACGGCGCCATCAAGTGCCAAAGCCATCCGGTTTCCGGCACCGCGTCATCGTCAATGAACGCAACAATTTCACCAGCAGCGGCAGCAATCCCCAGATTACGCGCGGCCGAAATGTTGGCCTCGTCAAACGAGACCGTCTTTAGCTGATGACCAAAGTCAAGAAACCCGACCGCTTCCATGCCCTCGGCATCGGTCACAACGATCACTTCAAACTGCGCATAAACCTGCTGCGAAATGCCCGTCAGCGTCCGTCGCAATGCCTTGGGACGACCTCGGCTGACAACGATAACGCTCACAGGCGGCTGCGTCATGCGACGCCCATCTCGGCCATCATCGCCTCAATCCGAGGCACATCTTCGGGATTGTTCAACTCCCAGAACTGCCGCCCCCGCGCCTCAACCTCGACGCACAGCACTTGCCGCCCATGTTCCATGAACCGCAATTGCTCCAACCCTTCCAGCTGCTCCAGCGGACCCGCCGCCCAGCGCGGATAGGCGCCCAATGCTGACGGACGATAGGCATAGACGCCAACATGGTGAAACACCGGCGTCGCGTCTTCGTCGCTATAGCTGTCAGTGGTGAACGGGATCACTTCCTTGGAGAAATAAAGCGCGTGATGGTCCGTGGTAAACACCGCCGTCGTGCCACCCACACGCCCGTCGCGCCGATCTTCAAGAAATCCGTTCAACGCTCGGCCATCGCAGCGCAACACAGGTGTCGCCACTTCGGCCATCGTGTCCTTGCGCAGCCCTTCGACAAGGTCTTCGACAAACCATGCGGGGGTCAGCGGGGCATCGCCCTGCAAGTTGACGACAATGTCAAAACCACCGCCCAGCGCATCAAACGCCTCGGCGCAACGCTCTGTGCCGTTGGCGCAGGCCTCCGAGGTCATCACCACTTCGGCGCCGAACGCTTCGGCTGCGTCCTTGATGCGATCGTCATCCGTTGCCACCACAACGCGGTCCACGCCTTTGACGGCACAGGCCGCGTCCCAACTGCGACGGATCAGGCTGCGGGCCTCACCGGTCGCCCCGCGCAATTCCGCCAAAGGTTTGGCGGGATAGCGCGACGAGGCATAACGCGCGGGGATAACGATCAGAACAGACATCAGGCGGTTTTGAGCGCCACGTCAGGCGCATAGGCGATAAAGAACGGGTTGGCGAAATCTTCTTTGCCGTAAACCAGCGGCGTGTGGTCATCAAACCGCACAACCTGACCGCCCGCGCCCAACAGAACCGCATGCCCTGCGGCCGTGTCCCACTCCATGGTGCGGCCCACGCGCGGATAGATGTCCGCTTCGCCAGTGGCCACAAGGCAGAATTTCAGCGAACTGCCAGCAGATTTGCTGTCTTTGACGTTGTACTTGTTGATGTAGTCGTCCGTCGCCTGATCGCGGTGCGATTTGGACGCCACCACCAACAGTGCAGCATTGTCCGATTTTGCAACGTTGATTGGGCTGGTTTCGCCGACAACCTCGGGATCAAACGCACCAACTTCTTCGACCGCTTGCCCATCTGCTTGGGTAAAGAACATGCGGTTTTTGGCGGGCGCATAGACCACACCGCGTTGTGGAACGCCTTTTTCAACATAGGCGATGTTCACGGTGAAATCGCCGCGGCGGTGGATGAATTCTTTGGTGCCGTCCAGCGGGTCCACAATCAGGAACGTCTCACCCTTGGCAGTGTGGCTCTCCGACTGTTCTTCGGTGACCAACATCACATCAGGAAACGCGGCCCGCAAACCGACAGAGATCAACGCGTCTGCGGCTTCGTCTGCCTCGGTCACCGGGCTGTCGTCGGATTTGACCTTCACGTCAAAATCATCGGCGTTGTAAATCTCCATGATCTTCTCACCGGCTTCGATTGCAAGCTTGCGGATAATCGGAATCAACACATCGTAATTCAAAAGAACTCTCCTACACGGGCATTTGTTGAACTGCACTACAGCGCCTCTTATGATAGCAGTGTAACAGAACGGCAAGATTTCCCTGACATAACAGCACTACCCCTAAAACGGCACAGGTCATGTTTCAGCAAACTGCACATAAAACGACGCTTTCGTCGGCACTTGGTATCTTCGAGCTGATTTATCACTCGATTGTGCGGGACGTGCGAAAATCACACGGCAATGCGGTTCTGTCGATTGTCATGAACATGCTTCAGGCGATCATTTTTGTGCTCGCCTTCTACGTTATGTTCTCGGTTCTCGGCCTGCGAAGCGCGGCCTTGCGCGGCGACTTTCTGATTTACCTTATGTCCGGTGTGTTTCTGTTTCTGACACACACCAAAACGCTGGGCGCAGTCGTCGGTTCAGAAGGTCCGTCCTCCCCCATGATGAAACACGCGCCGATGAACACGATCATCGCGATCGCGTCCGCCGCGCTTGGCACGCTCTACATTCAAATTTTGTCGCTCTTTGCGATCCTGTTTGTTTATCACGTCGCCTTTACGCCGATATCGTTTGACCAACCGATCCCGACCTTTGGCATGTTGCTGTTGGGCTGGTTCACTGGTCTCGCGATTGGCACTGTGTTTCTCGCGCTCAAACCGTGGTTTCCGACGTTTGTGTCGATTGCATCCACCATCTATGCCCGTGCCAATATGATTGCTTCGGGCAAAATGTTCGTCGCCAACACCCTGCCAAGCTTTATGTTGGCGATGTTTGACTGGAACCCGCTGTTTCACTGCATTGATCAATCGCGCGGCTTTGCCTTCATCAACTACTTCCCGCGCAACTCGTCGGTCATGTATCCTCTGATGGTTGGCATCGTTCTGTTGATGATCGGCCTGATGGGCGAATTTTACACCCGACGCCACGCCTCTCTTAGCTGGAATGCAAAACGATGATTCGCCTAATTGCCGCTCTCCTTCTTTTGCCGACCTTGCTTTGGGCGCAGGATTTTCCGGCGTTGCATGATGTGACCGACGTCGCCAGCGACGATGTGCTCAACATTCGCGCTGATGCGTCCTCCGGTGCGCCTCTCGTCGGCTCGTTTGCCTATAATGCGACAGACGTCGAAGTTATCACCGCAGAGGGCAACTGGGGCCGCGTCAACACTGGCGAAGGGTCCGGCTGGGTGTCGCTTCGCTATCTGGCACGACAAGAGCCCAACCCCGACTACGCGCTCGCCCAACGGCTCAGCTGTTATGGCACCGAACCCTTCTGGTCCGCAGAGTTCGTGCAAGGTCAACGTGTGCAGTTCTCAACACCTGCTGGCGATTACGAAACCCCCGGTGCCGGGTTGCTGGTGCCAGCCTCCGGTGTGCCGGGCCTCTGGGCTTTGGGCTATGGCGACTCGGTGGCCACCTTCCGCCGCGAACAATGCTCAGACGGCATGTCAGATCGTTTGTTCGGTCTTTCGGTTGCCGCATTCAAACGCCACGGTGGCGAGGTGTCGTTGCTCTCAGGGTGCTGTTCGATCGCCGGATACTGATCCAGCCACCCAAGGACGCTTCATTCGACGCCACGTTTAAAGGTCCACCACCCTCAATGTGATGTTGATCCGTCCACCATCCGGCAACAAACGTGATGAGCCGAACCGGATCCTGTCCACACCGTGATAGGCCAGCCGCGCAGCACCGCCCATCACCACCACGTCACCCGATTGCAGCCACACCGACTCGGTGCTGCCGCCCCGTTCTGTGCCACCAATGCGAAACAGCCCCTCATCCCCAAGGCTCACTGACACCACCGGCCAGTCAAAATCGCCTTCGTCTTTGTCCTGATGCAACCCCATCCGCGCGTCCTCGCCGTAGTAGTTGATCAGGCAGCAATCAGGCTCACGGTCCAACTCCGTGACCTCACGCCACAACGCCAGAATCGTTTCCGGTATCGGCGGCCAAGCCATCCCATCCGGATGCTCCGCCTCATACCGATAACCGCGCCGATCCGATATCCAGCCAAGCCGCCCGGCGCTGGTCATCTTCACGCTCATCGGTTTTCCCCACCGCGTCACGGGCGAACGCATCGGCGCCACACGCGCAACGGCGCGTAAATCGTCCAACAGCCCGTGTTGTGCGTCGGATGACAGAAAGCCCTTGAGCACCTCGAAGTCGCGAATTTTCAACCTTTTGTTCATCTTCGTGCGCGTTCTCTGCCCAATTGCCAAAACAAATGTCGTGATTCATACCCAATCGTTCCGTCCTTGCGGTTGCAGGGCTTATTTCGTGGCCCTATATACGCTCCGAAGCGCTTTTCCGTCTTGCGGGAAAGCAACTGGATCGGGGCACGGATGCCAAATCGGGTCCGGGCACCATACATCGCCTTAAGTAGAAGGGATACAGAATGAGCAAAGTGATCGGTATCGACCTCGGTACAACAAACTCCTGCGTCGCCATCATGGATGGTTCGCAGCCAAAAGTAATTGAAAACGCCGAAGGCGCGCGCACCACGCCGTCCATCGTCGCGTTCACGGATGACGAGCGTCTCGTAGGCCAGCCTGCAAAACGCCAGGCCGTTACCAACCCGGAAAACACCGTGTTCGGCGTCAAGCGCCTGATCGGTCGCCGCGTCGACGATGCGAACCTTGCCAAAGACCTCAAGAACATGCCGTTCTCTGTGATCGACGGTGGCAACGGTGACGCATGGGTCGAAGCAAAGGATGAGAAGTACTCTCCTTCGCAACTCTCCGCCTTCATTCTTGGCAAGATGAAAGAAACCGCCGAGTCCTATCTTGGCGAAGACGTGACACAGGCCGTGATCACCGTTCCTGCCTACTTCAACGACGCACAGCGTCAGGCGACCAAAGATGCCGGCAAAATCGCTGGCCTCGAAGTGCTGCGCATCATCAACGAGCCCACTGCGGCTGCGCTGGCCTATGGTCTGGACAAAGAAGAAACCCAAACCATCGCGGTCTATGACCTCGGCGGCGGTACATTCGACGTAACCATCCTCGAAATCGACGATGGCCTGTTCGAAGTGAAATCCACCAACGGCGACACGTTCTTGGGTGGTGAAGACTTTGACATGCGCATCGTGAACTACCTCGCGGATCAGTTCAAAAAAGAGCACAGCGTCGATCTGACCAAAGACAAAATGGCCCTGCAGCGTCTGAAAGAAGCTGCCGAGAAAGCCAAGATCGAACTGTCGTCCTCCAGCCAGACCGAGATCAACCAGCCGTTCATCTCGATGGACCCAGCCACCGGTACGCCGCTGCACATGGTCATCAAACTGACCCGTGCCAAGCTTGAATCGTTGGTCAACGACCTGATCAAAGCGTCGCTGAAGCCTTGTGCCGCCGCGTTGAAAGACGCCGGTCTGTCCGCAAACGAGATCGACGAAGTGGTTCTCGTGGGTGGTATGACACGCATGCCCAAAGTTATCGCGGAAGTGACCAAGTTCTTCGGTAAAGAGCCCCACAAAGGTGTGAACCCTGACGAAGTGGTTGCCATGGGCGCCGCCATTCAGGCCGGTGTTCTGCAAGGCGATGTCAAAGACGTGGTTCTGCTGGACGTGACGCCTCTGTCGCTGGGCATCGAAACGCTGGGTGGCGTGTTCACCCGTCTGATCGACCGCAACACAACGATCCCGACCAAAAAGTCGCAGATCTTCTCCACCGCCGAAGACAACCAGAACGCCGTGACCATCCGTGTGTTCCAGGGCGAGCGTGAAATGGCCACCGACAACAAGATCCTCGGCCAGTTCAACCTCGAAAACATCCCGCCCGCTCCACGCGGCATGCCACAGATCGAAGTGACCTTCGACATCGACGCCAACGGCATCGTGTCCGTGGGCGCGGCTGACAAAGGCACCGGCAAAGAGCAGAAAATCACCATCCAGGCCTCTGGTGGTCTGTCCGATGCCGACATCGAGAAAATGGTGCAGGACGCGGAAGACAACGCCGAGGCCGACAAAGAGCGCCGCGAGTTGATCGAAGCCCGCAACCAGGCCGAAAGCCTGGTGCACGACACCGAGAAACAGGTGGCCGAGCATGGCGACAAAGTGGATCCATCCACTGTCGAAGCCATCGAACTGGCCATTGCCTCGCTCAAAGATGACCTCGAGAAAGAGGACATCACCGGTGAGAAGCTGAAATCCGGCATCCAGAACGTCATGGAAGTGGCGATGCGTCTGGGTGAGGCGATCTACAAATCGGCTCAGACAGAGGCCGGCGAAGAGGCCCCTGACATGGATGCAGGACCAGCGGCAGATGACGACATCGTCGACGCCGACTTCGAAGACCTCGACGACGGCAAACGCTAAGTCGCTTACGGACCTGAAAATCGGGCCGGTCCGACCTCCGGATCGGCCCATTTCAGTCCAGCCAAAGGAGTAACCCATGGCAAAACGTGACTTCTATGAGGTGCTTGGCGTCGCCAAAGGGGCTTCGGCAGACGAGATCAAAAAAGGCTACCGTACCAAAGCCAAAGAACTGCACCCCGACCGCAACGCCGACAATCCCGAAGCGGAAAACCAGTTCAAAGAGGCCAACGAGGCCTACGAAGTTCTGAAAGACGCCGAGAAAAAAGCGGCCTATGACCGCTACGGCCACGCCGCCTTTGAAGGTGGCATGGGCGGCGGACAACGTGGCGGACATCCCGGTCAGGGCGACTTTGCCTCGGCCTTCTCCGACGTGTTTGACGACCTGTTCGGCGATTTCATGGGTGGCGGCGGCGGTGGACGCCCCGGCGGCGGGCGCCAACGCGCCTCGCGCGGCGCCGACCTGCGCTACAACCTGCGTATTTCACTCGAAGACGCCTTTGGCGGCATGCAGAAAACCATCAATGTGCCCACCTCGGTGGCCTGTGATGGCTGTGACGGCTCTGGCGCCGAAGGCGGTTCTGAACCCACCACCTGCCCGACATGCTCCGGCATGGGCAAGGTGCGCGCGCAGCAGGGTTTCTTCACCGTTGAACGCACCTGTCCGACCTGTTCGGGTCTGGGTCAGATCATCCAGAATCCCTGTAAATCCTGTGGTGGCCAAGGCCGCGTGGAAAAAGACCGCGCCCTATCGGTCAACATCCCCGCAGGCGTGGAAACCGGCACCCGCATCCGCCTTGCTGGTGAAGGCGAGGCCGGCATGCGCGGTGGTCCTGCAGGCGATCTCTATATCTTTATCGAGGTCAGCCCGCATCAGATCTTCGAACGAGACGGTGTGAACCTTTTCTGTCGCGTGCCGGTCAGCATGACCAGCGCAGCCCTTGGCGGCGACATCGAGGTGCCAACGATCGACGGCGGCCGTTCGCGGGTGAAAATCCCCTCAGGCTCACAATCAGGGCGTCAAATGCGCCTGCGCGGCAAAGGCATGCCCGCCCTGCGCGGCGGCGGCTCCGGCGACATGATGATCGAACTGGCGGTGGAAACTCCGGTGAAACTCACCAGCCGCCAAAAAGAGCTGTTGCGCGAGTTTGAAAACCTGAGCGAGGAGAACAACCCGGAAAGCACGAGCTTCTTCAGCTCGGTCAAAAGTTTCTGGGATTCGATGAAGGGGTAAAGCCCTGTCTCACCGAATTTGAAAAGTCCCGCATGGTTCAATGCGGGGCTTTCTTTTTATTCGCAATCATATGTGAATTCATAGACCGCCGGCTCAATAAGCCGCGCGACCTCATTCAATTCACATTCGCGCCCAGCTTCAGAGAAGTATCTTTTTGCCGCTGTCCGCGTCACAACCTCATCAGAGTTAATGAAAAGCAACGGCGCGTTAATGTTTCGATCCAGCGGATGCACCATCATCTTTTGCTGTTCCGGTTTGTCGTAAATAAATATTCGCGCGGCCTGCACGGTGACAGATTGGCGCTCTACTTTTGCGTAATTTTGATCCGGCATAAAGCTGGTGGTCTGACAAGCACCCACAAGCATCGCCGCACCAATTGTGAATTGATATTTCATCGTCTTCCTTTTTGGATTTGATTTGGTATTTTCTATGGCCTCGACCATCCGGCAGTCGCGACCGCGATTTCAGCGCATACGTGGTCGGCTCGACCTCCACCTGACCGAAACCGGAAATGTCACCACAATAGCTGTTTGCCTTTGTCCTCTCACCTCATGAGCACGAAACCGAATACACCCGTGTCGCGTAGTCTACGTGGTGTTTTTCACGCCCCAAGGAACAACCCCTCGCGTGCTGCCTCAAGTAGCTCTTAGCGATGTCGACAAAGTCATCGTCCCTCACTCCGAAATTCGGATATTTCGTCATGGCGACAAGCAACAGCTCCTCTGATGGATGCCGGGTAATGGTCGCATAGTTGGATGACAGACGCATGTTTTCAGAGCGACCGCCCACGAAACTTCGATCCACTGTGTATGCGCGGGCCGCAAAGTCCTGACATTCTTTTTCCAACACGCAATAGCGCTTGGATTTGGTGGATGCCTCACAGCTGTATGGAAATTCATATGCGCTTTCAGACAGCAAAGTGTCGCTCCCGACTTCACAGTCGCGACCACTCTCATAGAAGTATCGCTGCGCTGCCAGCCTCATAACTTTAGGAGCCGAGTTTCCACTAAGGCCTGACGAACCGATGCCTTCCTTATTCGGAGTGACGAGTATTCTTCCTGCTGCATCGTTTTCATAAACCCGCCAAGTCTTCCCGTTCCATTGAACGTATTCTCTCTCCACCCCCGCATAGCTCGGAATTGGCGCCTCAGCCGTCGTCGTCATACATCCGGCCAAAGCCAACACGGCAATGAGCGCAACAGTCATATTTATTCGGATCATGGAATAGTCTTCTCAAAGTTGTTTTGAGCAAAAGACTCCAACTCTACTCTCCACACAAGTCAAAAGAACCCTACCAGTAGGACTAAAAAGAACCGCGCCTGACCTGACAATTTGAATGACTTAGTCCACCTCAGGCGCCAGCATAAACAATGCAGTCAACCCGGGCCCCGGCACCAGACCGGGAATGGTTTTTTCCATCGTCTCGCGCACCGTACCGTTGGCATACAAACCGGACAGGATGCCATCCACCAAAAGACGGAAATCGGCATCACCGCGCGCCATGGCAAGGCCTTGCTTCTCCAGCGTGAAAATTTCACGCGCCAGTTTCAACTCATTGCGCCGCGGGCTCGACATCCAAAGTCCGGCAAGGATGGACTGATCCGCAAAATAAGCGTCAATCTCGCGTTTCTCCAACGCGATGATGCCGGCTTCGTGGTTCACAAAGCGGGTGGTTTTGACGTCAATCTCAGCACTCGCCAATTTCTGGGACAGCGTCCGATCTGTGGTTGTGTCACGCCTGACACCAATGCGTTTGCCGCTCAAAGTCCGCAGATCTTCCTCCGCAGTCGTTGGCAAAAGAACCGACGTACCGTCGACGTAGACTGGGATAGAGAAGTCAACCAGCGCCCGTCGCTCCAAAGTAATTGTCGCCACACCGCACAACAGATCTATCTCGCCGCTCGCGACCTTTTCGAACCGGTCGCTGGCGTCAACTTCGACAAACTGTACCTCAAGGTTGTCAGCTTGCAACACGTTCACAAGGCCCTGCGCCACATGCACACACAGCGCGGGGGTGTAGCCGGTGGGCGACCCGTCTTCCAGTTGGAACGACACCGGCGGCGCATCCGAACGAAACCCAAGCCGGATCTCGTTGCGTTCTAGAATCCGGTCGATGGTTTGGGCCTGCACAACGCTGGTCGAAAAAACAGCGATTAGGGCCGCAAAGAAAAGTCGCATGGATGTCTCCGCCAATTGTGGATCACCGTTGCGGCGCGCCAAACTGCGGCAACTGTCCCACCGAAACCAGCATCGGACAACCGAAATCGGCACTGTCGCGATACCGACGATATACCGACGCGTTACAGACAAGGGTTTTCGCTCAAGGATTGGGGCTGCCGTTACTTCGTTAACCTTTGATTTACCATGTGGGCGCAACTTGGAACCATGTCTGACCCCCGCAGTTTTTCAGATCGCCCTTTGCCGCTTTTTGACGCCGACGAGGCCCCCGCCGCGCCTCTGCCGACGGGCAAAGTGCCGTCTTATATTGGCGACCACCGCAAGCGCCTGCGCGCGCGGTTTCTGTCTGGCGGCGCAGATGCTTTGCCAGATTACGAGATGCTGGAACTGGTCCTGTTCCGCGCCATCCCACGTCAGGACGTCAAACCACTGGCCCATAAACTTCTGGAAACATTCGGAGATTTCAACGGCGTGGTCTCCGCACCCGTTTTACGTCTGCAGGAGGTTTCCGGCGTCGGTGATGCGGTTGTGACCGAGCTCAAGATCGTCGAGGCCGCCGCCCACAGACTGGCCCGCAGCCGTGTTATGCAGCGGCACGTGCTGTCCGGCTGGGACGCGTTGATCGCCTATTGCCACACCACCATGGCACACCGCGATACCGAACAGTTCCGCGTGCTGTATCTCGACACCAAAAACACCCTCATCGCGGACGAGGCGCAAGCGCAGGGCACAGTAAATCACGTCCCCGTCTACCCGCGCGAGGTGGCGAAACGGGCGCTCGAACTCAATGCCAGTGCGCTGATTTTAGTGCACAATCACCCATCGGGCGATCCCTCACCCTCGGACAGTGACATCTCAATGACCCATCAAATCGACACGGCCGCGCAGGCGCTTGGCCTCACGCTGCATGACCATCTGATCATTGGTAAATCCCGCGAACTCAGCTTTCGTGCCGAGGGGTATCTGTAGCTCAGTCGACCCAGATCTCGACCCGCCGGTTCACTTGCCGCCCCCACGAGGTATCATCACACGCCATAGGCATGGCCTCACCAAAGGCAATCGTGTCAAACGACAAGCGTTCCAAATTCGCCGTCTCAGCCGCCGCAAGCACCGCATCCCGCACCGTTTCGGCACGCTTCAAGGCGATGTTGCGGTTGATTTTTGCCGGCCCCTCACCGTCGGAAAACCCCACGAAATATAACTTTCTGGTGTCGTACCTGCCGCCTTCTATGGCCCGGGCCAGTTGATGAACGTTGGATCTGGACTGCGCATCCAGTCGCGACGATCCGGTCTGAAAACGAAACGACGTCGTCAGGCGTTTTTTGCCCAACAAAGTAGCCATCATTTCCTGTGTGTCTTCAAAGGTCAGGTCTTCGCCGACAACCGAAATTGCGTTGGCCAGCCGGTCACCCTGACTGTTGATCGCGATTTCCTCAGAGGTCTGATCCACAAACCCCGCCCGCCGGATCACAACCTGTGCAGACGGCCCGCGTGTGTACGCCAGAAAGTCCCGCACCAGCTTAGGCAACCGCCGCGCAGGAAAATACAAGAACATCGGCGCATTCAGGGGGTAGTCCTCGGTCTTGATCGTGCGTCGCGACGCTTCCAAAGAGAAGCCGCAACTTCCTGTAAGTGTCAGAACTTTGGTGCTTGATGTGTCAGAAAAACTAGTGATTCCAATGGAAAATGGATCGCGTTGCACCGCGGTGAGAAGGTCGGGGTTTCGATTATGACGAATAACTTCCGGCTGAAACGCCAAATTTGCTCGCACCATCAGTTGATCTTCGACCGCTTGCGCGAAGCCAGATTTGGCCGCCGCCAGATGGGTCGAAATCGGTGCATCGGGGCCGCCCAATTCGCTCCAGTTGCTGATTTTTCCCGCGTAAATCTCTGCCAACTGGACCAATGATATAGACGAGATTGGATTGTTGGCAGCCACAATTGGCACCATCCCGTCCAGCGCGAGAACGCGGCTGCGGTTGGTGTTACTCATATCCCCAAGCCCAGCTTCATATCCAAATGCGGCCTCTTGCGGGCGGATTTCACGCAGCGACATTGCAATGTCCGCCTCATCCGCAAGCAAATCGGCAAACCCTTCGTCGGCATTACTAGCGTGAAAGCGAAAGCGCGCACGCAGATCACCGGTTTCGAGCTGACTCAGATGATACTCAAACCGGGTCTCTTCGAAGTCTTTTCGCGTCACCGTGAACCCGTTTCTCAGAGCAAACGCTTCAAGCAACGCCGGCATCAAAACCTCAGCCATGCTTTCAGATCCGGAGATCGCCACATCGGCTACAAAGTTGATAAGATTGGGACATCCCGGGCCGTCACAGGTCACGCCGGACCCGTCGACCGTCAATTCGCCATAGATGGTATCGACGCGGTAGAATTCTCCATCAAACCCCAGAAGGGTGCCGATTATTTCCACAGCACCATCGTGCGACTTAAGCGTCACATCCTGCGCCGAGACGATTCCGGCGCTCAGACTAAATGAAAGTGCGGCGCAAACCGCCGCACAAAATCGCAACATTTGGAATTCCTGACCGCCAGCTTATTTTTGCGCGATTGTCAGGTCTTCGACGAGGTTTTTCAACACCAGAAATTGCCCCACAGCGTCACAGGCCGGAATTTCCAGCTGCATTTGCCGGGACGACACCGATTTACCCGCCTCGATCTTGCCCGCCTTGACGTGGATTGTCCGACCGCAGTTTCCATCCGTGATTTCGGCCTCAACGCTCAGCGCAATCGATCCACTTTGTGCCGCAGTCACGCTGGGAAACGTATAAACCTCGGCGCGTGCAGCGTCTGGGATGCTGGGATTACCCAAAGGCGTCAAAAAGCCGCCAACGCCCCCGATCATCGCTGAGATGTCGCGTGCGCGACCACGCCAGACGTGGCCAGCTTCGCCATATTCTGCGCCGAATTCACGAGCGTGCAGCTCAACCCCGCTCTCACCGGTCCACCGAATAACTGTGCGGTCATAAAACATCAGGCTGTCCACAGCGGCGGTCGCTGTCGCACCGTCACCGTTGGCAAACAGCACGGCAAACACCGCATTGGTTGAGAGCGCGGGCACCATGAGATCCAGAAAGCCATCGTTGCCGACCATTTCGGTGAACTTTAGATCGCCGTGATGGACCGAAACACGCTCCCCTGTGTGACACGGAGCGTTGAGGACCAGTCGCACCATTGCACCGGCCGCACCTTCGGCGGCAAGGGACACATCACACGACATGGCTGGCACGACTTCTTCCTGAGGGATCAACCCTACAGGCACGTCTTCTGCAACCGCGACAAGCACCGGAGCAACTGGCAAGCTGGCTTGCGCGCCGTGGTCACTGGGCATCATCGGAAGCCCATCGGCAACAGGACGTTTCGGAGTGGACAAAACACCGCCCCCGAGACTGACCTTCATCGCAGTCGAAGCAGACACAGGTGCCGCGCCCTGCATTCCAACGGGCGCCTGGCTGGCCTCGGTACGCTCCATAATAAAGCCAATAAAGATGGCAATGGTCATCGTCGCACACGCCATAGAATAGCGTCGGTACACGTTTCTCATATTGGCCATGAAAGCCTCCGATACATAAATACGGAGGCCAATCTCCCAAACAAAAAGGGCACCCTTAAGGCGCCCTTTTGATTTAAGTCTGTCGCAATTAGGTCAGGTCAAACGACCATGGCAGTGCTTGAATTTCTTGCCGGACCCACAGGGACACTTGTCGTTGCGGCCCGGATTTCCCCAAGTTTCCGCATTGTCTTCATCAAAGCCTTCGGCCGCATTTTCAGGGTTCGGAACAGGTGCGTCATCCTCCGGAGCACCCGCGACAGACACTTGTGGTGCCCCGTCTTGGCGCTGCTGCATCTGCTGCGCCAATTCGCGCTGCTCATCCTCGGAAATGGGGCGAATCCGCGCCAGAGTTGTGGTCACATCCTCCCGCAGGCTGTCGAGCATGCTTTCAAACAACTGGAAAGATTCGTTTTTGTATTCGTTCAGCGGGTCACGTTGCGCATAGCCGCGGAACCCAACCACTGACCGCAAATGCTCCAGCGTCAAAAGGTGCTCACGCCACTTTGCGTCGATGGTCTGCAGCAGGATCTGCTTTTCAATCATGCGCATTGCTTCGGGGCCAAAGTTGACAGCCTTGGCCGCCATCATTTCGTCTGCTTTGGTCTCAAGGCGCTCGCGAATTTGCTCGTCATCCACGCCTTCTTCGTCTGCCCACTCGATCACAGGCACATCCAGGCCAAGCCGTTCGATGACAGCGGCATAAAGCCCCTCGGTGTCCCACTGATCGGCGTAGGTCTTCGGCGGCATATATTGATCAACAAGCTCACCGATCACGTCATGGCGCATGTCCTGCGCCACATCCGACAGATCTTCGGCTTCCATGATCTCACGGCGTTGGCCAAAGATCACTTTACGCTGCTCGTTCATCACATCGTCAAACTTCAAAAGCTGTTTGCGAATGTCAAAGTTGCGGCCTTCGACCTTGGCTTGCGCGCGTTCCAGCGACTTGTTCACCCACGGGTGAATGATCGCCTCGCCCTCTTCCATGCCCAGCGACGACAAAACCTTGTCCAGCCGGTCAGAGCCAAAGATGCGCATCAGATCGTCTTCGAGACTCAGGAAAAAGGATGAACGGCCCGGGTCGCCTTGACGGCCAGAGCGGCCCCGCAGCTGATTATCAATACGACGGCTTTCGTGACGCTCAGTGGCCAGAACGAACAAGCCGCCCGCCTCTTTTACCGCCTGCTCATCTGCCTTGTGACCCTCTTCGATTTCGGCGCGAATGGCCTCGTGATCGCCTTCGGGGCCGGCAGCAATCGCCTCAAGAACTTTGAATTCGACGTTGCCGCCCAATTTGATGTCCGTGCCACGGCCAGCCATGTTGGTTGCGATGGTCACCGCGCCCAACTTGCCTGCGTCGGCCACGATCTGTGCTTCTTTTTCGTGCTGACGGGCGTTCAATACGTTGTGTGTGACGCCGGCTTTATCGAGTTCACCAGACAGGAACTCAGATTTTTCGATCGACGTGGTACCCACCAGAATCGGCTGGCCTTTTTCGCTGGCCTCTTTGATGGTTTTAACAATCGCTTCGAATTTTTCACGCGCGGTCCGATACACAGCGTCGTCATCATCCAATCGCGCAATCGGCCGGTTGGTCGGAACTTCGACCACACCAAGACCATAGATTTCCGCAAATTCTTCGGCTTCCGTCGACGCAGTACCGGTCATCCCGCCAAGTTTGTTATAAAGCCGAAAGTAGTTCTGAAAGGTCACCTGAGCCAAGGTCACGTTTTCCGGCTGAATGTCGCACCCTTCTTTGGCTTCAATTGCCTGATGCAACCCGTCCGACAGACGACGGCCTGTCATCATACGTCCGGTAAATTCATCGATCAGCACGACCTGACGGTCGCGAACGATATAGTCTTTGTCCTTCGTGAACAGCTTGTGCGCCCGCAGACCCTGATTGATGTGGTGTACAATCGTGGTGCTTTCGGGGTCATAAAGGCTCTGACCTTCGGGCAGCAAACCGCGCGCCAGAAGGTGCTCTTCGAGAAACTCGTTCCCCTCATCCGTGAAGGTCACGTTGCGCGATTTTTCGTCGAGCTCGTAATGTTCTTCCAGCACGTCCGGGATCAGCTTGTCGATGGCAACATAAAGGTCGGTGCGATCCTGCGCCTGACCGGAAATGATCAACGGTGTGCGCGCTTCGTCAACCAGAATACTGTCGACCTCATCCACGATGGCAAAGTTATGCTCGCGCTGACTCATGTCGGCCAGTTCGGACTTCATGTTGTCGCGCAGATAATCAAAACCCAGCTCGTTATTGGTGGCATAGGTGATGTCACAGGCATAAGCCGCACGTTTTTCGTCTTCGGGCTGCTGTGGCACAACAACGCCGGTGGTCATGCCAAGCGCAGTGAACACGTTGGCCATCCATTCGGCATCCCGACGGGCGAGGTAATCGTTGACCGTCACAACGTGCACACCTTTGCCAGTCAGCGCGTTGAGATAAGCCGGAAAGGTCGCCACAAGGGTCTTGCCTTCGCCGGTTTTCATCTCCGAAATGTTGCCTTCGTGCAGGAAAATGCCACCCATCAGCTGCACATCAAAGGCGCGCAGTCCCAGCGCGCGCTTTGCGGCTTCGCGACAGTTGGCAAACGCTTCTGGCAAAAGCGCATCCAGCGACTCACCGCCTTTGGCGCGTTCCGACAATGCTTGCGTTTTGGCGATGATCTCATCGTCGGAGAGTTTTTCAAACTCCGGCTCCAACGCGGTGATCTTGTCTACGAGTGGACCTGTCGCCTTGATCTTACGGTCGTTCGGCGTTCCGAAGACCTTTTTGGCGATTTTTCCCAATCCGAGCATGGTTGTCGTGTCCTTCGTTGACGCATTCGTACGAGGCTATTTCTTGCTGTCCCGCCGCTACCCTCATACAAGAGGGGAAACAAGCGTTTGCCTAAGCCTCAAAGCGATGTAAGGGGCGGGTCAAACAGTGTCAACGCCGCCGACCCATGCGGCCACAGCCAAGGACGAAACGATGTCAAAAACCCTCAATTTTCTGCGCGCCGGTGCCATAGCTCTTATGTTTGCATCTCCCGTCGCCGCAGAAGAGGCACTTTCTGCCAAAACCGTGATGGCCACTGTGAACGGAATTGACATCACCCTCGGCCAAATGATTGCCGTGCGCGAAGCCCTGCCGGACCAGTACAAAGACCTTCCCTCAAATGTACTTTTTGACAGCATTCTTGAACAGTTGATCCAGCAAACCGCCCTGACGCATACATTTGGCGGGGACGTACCTCTTTCGGTTGTTTTGATGCTTGAGAACGAAAAACGCGCGCTGCTGGCAACGAAGGCGCTAGAGGATTTTGTGGACGTGCATGAAATCGGCGACGCGGACCTCCAGGAGCTCTACGAGCGTCGCTTCGCGCACTTAAGTGAAGAGACCGAGTTCAATGCCAGCCACATTCTTGTGACCACCGAAGATGAAGCGAAATCTCTCGTCGCTGAACTTGAAGCCGGTGCCGATTTTGCTGAATTGGCAAAAGCAAAATCGACCGGCCCCTCCGGCCCGTCCGGAGGCGAACTGGGCTGGTTTGGCAACGGTCAAATGGTCAAACAGTTCGAAGACGCGGTGGCCACCATGACTGTCGGCGACATTTCGGCGCCGGTCCAAACGCAGTTTGGGTGGCACGTTATCAAGCTGAACAACGCACGCGCCGTCACAGCACCTTCGTTTGAAGAGACCCGCCAGGAACTGATCGACACAGCGCAGGAGGAAGCGGTTCGCGAGTATATCGCGACGCTGTCTGCCGAGGCGACCATCGAAAAAACCGATGCAGCAGAGATCGACCCGGAAATTCTGAAACGTTCTGATCTGATCGCTGACCCAATTGCGCAGGACTGACCATGGCCACGATCAACCACGTTTCCCCGCTGGCGCCTGCACGGTTTCCGGACCTACCAGAGATCGCGGGTGCCCGTTTTGCCACCACTGAGGCTGGCGTAAAATACACCGGTCGCAAGGACGTTATGATCGCGGAACTCGCCGCCGGCACCGTCGTGACCGGCGTTTTCACCAAATCCGCGACACGCTCGGCTGCGGTGCTGGACTGTCAGGAGAAAATTGGCGGTTCCGGCGATCAGGGCGCGGCCATTGTGGTCAACGCAGGCAACGCCAACGCCTTTACCGGCAAGAACGGCGTTGAATCGACCAAGGCCGTGACCAATGCAGTGGCGCAGGCTTTGAACGTGCCGGAAGAGCGGGTGTTTTCCAGCTCAACCGGCGTGATTGGTGAACCGCTGCCACATGACCGCATCACCGCGAAGCTCGCCGATATGGCGGCTACTCTCAGCCCGCACACTTTGCCGGATGCCGCAGAAGCCATACGCACCACCGACACCTTTGCCAAAGGCGCGGCCCGTGTGATCCAAACGGCAAGTGGTGAAGTGAAAATTGCCGGCATCGCCAAAGGCTCCGGCATGATTGCGCCCGACATGGCAACAATGCTGGTCTATATCTTTACCGACGCCAAAATCGAACGCGCCCCTCTGCAGGTGATGCTGTCGGACCTGAATGAAAAGACATTCAACAGCATCACCGTGGACAGCGATACGTCGACGTCTGACACCCTTCTTTTGGCCGCCACCGGTCAAAGCGGTGTGGATGTGACCGAAGACGCTGCGTTCCGCACAGCGCTGCATGAGGTGATGCTGGATCTGGCGCATCAAGTGGTGCGTGATGGTGAGGGCGCCACGAAATTCGTTGAAATCACTGTTCAAGGCGCCGCAACCGAGCAGGACGCACGCACCCATGCACTGGCTATCGCCAACTCGCCCTTGGTGAAAACTGCCATCGCGGGCGAAGATCCCAACTGGGGTCGCATTGTCATGGCCATCGGCAAATCCGGTGCCGCGGCAGACCGCGACCTTCTCACGATTAAATTCGGCGACATTCCCGTGGCCGAGGCGGGTTGGGTCTCTCCGGATTACTCCGAGGACGCAGGAGCCGAGTATATGAAGGCGCAAACCATCAATATCACCGTGGACCTGGGCTTGGGTTCCTCTGAATCCACCGTATGGACCTGCGATTTGACGCATGGCTACATAACGATCAATGCGGATTACCGCTCGTGAAAACCGTGCTTGTGTCCGCTGTTTGCCTGATTGACGTCGATGGCCGCATTCTTTTGGCGCAGCGACCAGAGGGAAAATCTATGGCCGGTCTGTGGGAATTCCCAGGCGGCAAAGTGGAACCCGGGGAAACCCCAGAGGTGGCCTTGATCCGGGAACTTGACGAGGAACTTGGCATCAACACGTGGCAAAGCTGTCTGGCGCCGCTGACGTTTGCCTCACATACTTACGATGATTTCCACCTGTTAATGCCGCTGTTTGCCTGCCGAAAATGGGAAGGCACACCCAGCGCGCGCGAAGGTCAGGTTCTGAAGTGGGCGCGACCGGAAAAGCTGCGCGACTTCGATATGCCGCCAGCGGATATCCCGCTGATCCCGATGATCCGCGATTGGGTGTGATCGCCCCAAGGCTGTAGAAACAGGCCCAAGACCAAAAGATAGGGTTCTATTGTTTCTTGAATGTGGCTAATAATGGTGCATCGTGAGAACTTTTTGCGTTTTCGCGAGAAGTAAGATCAATAGAAACCTGTCAATCAACTGGGGGAATTGACATGTTACGCACCATTACTGTGGGCAGCTGTGTGTCTATTCAAGGAACAGTGGTCGGGAATTTGCCAGATGGCAGAATTTCCGTTCAAGTCGGAGACAAGATTTTCTCCGGAAAGCCAATTTCGACACTCAACCGATAAAAGAAAAGGCCGCCCGATTGAGGCGGCCTTTTCTTTTTGGTTTTGACGTGACCGCTTAGTCCAGCGTCCGAGTAACTTCTTCGCGTTCGAAGATCTCGATAACATCGTCAGCGCGCACGTCGTCATAGTTCTCAAACGCCATACCGCATTCTTGACCGGACTGAACTTCCGCAACTTCGTCTTTGAAGCGCTTGAGCGTTTTCAGCGTACCTTCGTGGATCACCACGTTGTCACGCAGCAAACGCACACCAGCCGAACGACGGGCGACGCCTTCAGTCACCAGACAGCCGGCAACCTTGCCCACACCGGTCACTTTGAAGACCTCTTTGATGTTGGCATAGCCGATGAAGTTCTCGCGAATTTCTGCGCTCAGCAGGCCAGAGGCCGCCGCTTTCACATCGTCCACAAGGTCATAGATCACCGAATAGTACCGGATCTCGACGCCTTTTTGGTTGGCGCTGTTACGGGCAGATGCGTTTGCACGCACGTTAAAGCCCATGATTGGCGCGCCGCTTGCTTCGGCCAGACCCACGTCGCTTTCCGTGATCGCGCCCACACCGGAGTGCAGAACCCGAACGCGAACTTCGCCGTTGCCGATTTTTTCCATCGCCTGAACGATGGCTTCGGCAGAGCCCTGCACGTCGGTTTTCACAAGGATCGGCAGTTCGGCGACGTCTTCGTCTTCTTTTGCCTTCTGCATCAGCTGTTCCAGCGTGGTCGCTGCACCGGCTGCTGCACGTTTGTCCTTGGCGGCTTGCTCGCGGTATTCCGCAATCTCGCGCGCTTGCCCTTCGGTCTCGGTGACGTTCAAAACATCGCCCGCCTCAGGTGTGCCGTTCAGACCCAGAACCTCGACAGGCACCGACGGACCAGCCTCTTTCACACGGTCGCCTTTGTCGTTGATCAGCGCACGAACCTTACCGTACTGCTCACCCACAACAAAGATATCGCCTTGGCGCAATGTACCGGTTTGAATCAGAACGGTTGCGACAGGGCCACGACCCACGTCCAGCTGCGCCTCGATCACCGCACCTTGTGCTGCGCGATCAGGGTTGGCTTTCAATTCAAGAATCTCGGACTGCAGCGCGATGGCTTCCAACAACTCATCAAGCCCCTGACCCGTGATCGCAGAAACTTCAACGTCCTGCACGTCACCAGACATGGCCTCAACAATCACTTCGTGCTGCAACAACTCTGCGCGCACTTTGTTGGGGTCGGCACCTTCGCGGTCGATTTTGTTGATCGCCACGATCATTGGCACTTCTGCCGCTTTGGCGTGGTTGATCGCCTCAATCGTCTGCGGCATGACCGAATCGTCTGCGGCCACAACCAGAACAACAATGTCCGTCACCTGAGCACCGCGCGAGCGCATCGACGTAAACGCCGCGTGACCCGGAGTGTCGAGGAACGACAGAACTGTGCCGCCTTCGGTTGTCACCTGATAGGCACCGATGTGCTGGGTAATGCCGCCAGCTTCGCCAGCAACAACGCGGGCGTCACGGATCGCATCAAGCAGCGAGGTTTTACCGTGGTCAACGTGACCCATGATGGTGATGACCGGCGGACGTGGCTTCAGATCTTTTTCCGCGTCTTCGACCTCGGAAATCACATCTTCCACGTCTGAATCGGAAACACGCACCACTTTGTGGCCAAATTCCTCGATGATCAGCTCAGCTGTGTCGGCATCGATTGTCTCGTTCTGTGTGACCATCATACCCATATTCATGAGCGACTTCACAACTTCACCAACACGCTCGGCCATACGGTTGGCCAGCTCGGACACCACAATTGCCTCAGGCAACTGCACGTCGCGCACAACCTTTTCGCGCTCGACCGTGCCACCCATGGCTTTCTGACGCGCGCGCTCTTGCTTGCGCTTCATCGCGGCCATGGAGCGATGGCGATTGCCTTCGCCGCCTGTGGCCTGACCCAGTGTCAGCTTACCGGACCGGCGACCATCGTCGCGACCCTTGCCGCGTGTGTTGCGCTGTTCGCGCTCGCGGTCGGATTTGCGCGGAGTGGCTGCTGGTGCAGGTTTGTTGGTCGGTGCACCACGGCCCTGAGGCGCAGAAGACGGTGCCGGCGCAGGTGCCGCAGCTTCGGCCGCGGCGCGCTTTGCAGCGTCCTCGGCTTCGCGTTTTGCAGTCTCTTCGGCCTCGGCTTTCTGGCGTGCACGCTCTTCGGCCTCGCGCTGTTCGCGCTCTTTGGTCTCGGCTTCCTGACGGCGACGCTCGCGCGCTTCGGCACGTTTCTTTTCTTCAGCCTCGCGCGTTGCGGCTTCCTCGACCTCACGGGCCTTGGCAGCCTGCAATGCCTTCATCCGGCGTTCCATTTCGGCATCGGAAATGCCCGCTGGACGCCGCGAAGGATCACCCGCAACCTTGCCAGAGCCAGCACCCGGTTTGGCGGCTCCTGGCTTCGGTACAACCACACGCTTGCGCTTTGTCTCTACCACAACGTTTTTGGTACGCCCGTGGCTAAAGCTCTGCTTCACGTTGCCGGGGCGACCACTGCCGCGCAGGCCCAGGGTTTTTTTACCGTCGTTATCGCTCATCTGGATTTCTTGTCCTTCCCGGTGGCCGCTACCACCGATTTCTCGCGTACGCCTTTTAATCTTAGGGCTTCCTCTACAACACGTTGAGTAAGTCCGCCAGACGCAAGCGCCCCATGTATCACAGTTTGTCGCCCAAATGCCAAACCCAATTCGCTGGCCGTCAGGCAGTCAAAGTAGTGGCCCTCATCTGGAGGGCGTAGTTTCATTTTTCCGCGCTCGGATCCGTCAGAGGCCTGCAGCAAAATCTCTGCCACGTCCTTGACCAGCCAGTCTTTGACCTTTTCGTATCCGGTCACCGCCGTACCTGCCCGGCGCGACAAGCTCACGAGCTCGATCACACGATGGGCCAATTGGCGCTCAACTTCGTCTACAAGGCCTTCCGGCACCTGTACTTTCTGTTTGGCGGCCCGAGAGAAAACCCCCTTGGACGCCGCTTTGGTGATCGCCGCGCGATCGGCCAATACCCATATTCCACGCCCAGGCAATTTGCCTTTGACGTCGGGCACCACCGCATCGTCCGGCCCCACCACAAAGCGTACCAACCCAACTGTGGGCAGGACCTCGCCTGTGGCGATGCACTTACGCTCCGGTTCGGATGGCCTTTCGGTGGCCCGCCCGCCGCGGCTCATGTCATGACTCCGAGGCCTGAGATCAGGCCTCGGCTTCCTCGTCAGAGGCTGTTTCGCTGTCGCCGTCTTCGGCATCAGCTTCCAGCTCGGCTGGATCGACCCAGCCCAAAACGATTCGCGCGGTCATCACCATGTCTTGCGCAGTTTCTAGCGTCATACCAAAGGGCTCAAGAACGCCGTCGTCTTTGACACGCTCGCCATCCACATTGGTCCAGCCACCGGCCAGTTCCCAGTCGGCACAAGTCGCAAAGTCTTCAAGCGTCAGAACGCTGTCTTTGGCCAGCGCTTCAATCATCTGGGGTGTGAGGCCTTCAAATGCAATCAGGCTGTCCTCGACACCCAATTCGCGGGCGGCATCCAGCGCGGCTTTGTTTTTGGCTTCGATATAGTCACGGGCGCGCGCTTGCAGCTCGTTGGCTGTGTCTTCGTCGACACCGTCGATCACCAGCAATTCGTCCACTTCGACATAGGCCACTTCTTCGAGGTTGGAGAAGCCTTCCGACACCAGAAGCTGGGCAAAGAACTCATCCAGATCCAGCGTTTCCATGAACAGCGCGGTGCGCTCTTCAAATTCTTTCTGACGGCGTTCCGATTCCTCGGCCTCGGTCATGATGTCGATGTCCAGCGCGGTCAGCTGGCTGGCCAGACGCACGTTCTGGCCACGGCGACCGATGGCCAGCGACAGCTGCTCATCAGGAACAACCACTTCGATTTTTCCGGCTTCTTCATCCAGAACAACTTTGGACACTTCCGCAGGCTGCAGAGCGTTCACAAGGAATGTCGGCTGATCTTCGTTCCAAGGGATGATGTCGATTTTTTCACCCTGAAGCTCGTTCACAACGGCCTGAACACGCGACCCGCGCATACCAACACAGGCACCCACAGGATCGATCGAACCATCGTTGCTGATCACGGCGATTTTGGCGCGCGATCCGGGATCACGGGCAACTGCCTTGATCTCGATGATGCCGTCATAGATTTCCGGCACTTCCATCTTGAACAACTCGGCCATGAATTCCGGCGCGGTGCGGCTCAGGAAAATCTGCGGACCACGGGTCTCGCGTCGCACGTCTTTAATGAAGCAACGGATGCGATCATTCGGGCGATAGCTTTCGCGGCCAATTTTCTCATTGCGGCGCAGAATGGCTTCGCCACGACCCACGTCGACGATGACGTTGCCGTATTCTTCGCGTTTGACCTGACCGTTGATAATGGTGCCAACGCGGTCCTGAAATTCTGCAAACTGACGGTCACGCTCGGCTTCACGCACTTTTTGCAGGATCACCTGCTTGGCGGATTGCGCGGCGATGCGCCCCATTTCAACTGGCGGTACTTCTTCTACGTACAGCTGGCCGACTTCGGGATTTTCCATGTATTGCTTGGCTTGCTCAACGGTGAACTCAGCCTGATAGTTCTCAAGCTCTTCGTCCTCGACCACGGTGCGTACACGGGTAAACGTTGCTTTGCCGGTCTTGCGGTCAATCGCCACGCGGATGTCCATCTCAGCGCCGTAGCGGCTCTTGGCGGCACGCGCGAGCGACTCTTCCATCGCTTCGACCACAAGATTGGGGTCGATCATCTTTTCACGGGCCACAGCTTCGGCGGTTTGCAGAAGCTCAAGCTGGTTTGCAGAGGTGATTGCCATTGGTATTACTCCTCGGACGTGTCGTTGGACGCGTCGGTCTCGATGTCGTCAAATTGGTCTTCGTTCAAAACACCCGCGTCTTTGCGGGCCTTCAGCATTTCTTTGATCAGCTCATCCGTCAGCGTCAGTTTGGCCTCAGCCAGCCAGTCAAACGTCAGCCCAACTGTCACTGCTTCGCCTTGATCTTCGATGTTGATCAGAACTTCGTCACCTTCGACACCTGCCAGAATGCCACGGAACCGCTTGCGACCGTCAATCAGCTCGCTGGTTTCCAGTTTGGCCTCATAGCCCTCATAGGTGTCAAAATCCTTGAGTCGCGTCAGCGGGCGGTCGATGCCCGGGCTGCCGACTTCCAACGTATAGCTGTCGACAAGCGGGTCTTCGACGTCCAGCGCGGCGCTAACCGCATTGGAAATCTTGGCGCATTCGTCCACTTCGATGCCGCCATCAGGGCGCTCGGCCATGATCTGCAACGTGTGGGTCTTGCCGCCCATCAGACGCAAACGCACAAGCTCGAACCCCATGTCTTCGACAATGGGGCCGACGATCTCGGCAAGTTTACGGTCAATTGCCGCTTTGGCAATCAGGTCACTCATTGATGTATTCCAAGCACAAAAAAACGGGCGCGCGGCCCGTCGATATTTCCCGGTGGAGCGTTCGGGTTACCCCGACCGCGCCGCTGTTGAGAGCGATATACGTCCGATGACCTGAGTCTGCAAGGGCCAATTGTTGTGCCGGCTCAGGCGCGCCACCACCGCTCCGCAAATCGCGCGTTGTCCATCGCCCAATGGCGGCCAATTGCCGACGGTGTGGCAATGCGATCACTCACTGCCTGAAGGTGGTCGACAAACACTGGCACCGTCAATGCGCCTTCGGTTTGCAGTAGGCGTTGGATGTCCTCATAGACCGCCCGTCGCCTGGCCGAATCCAGCTCTGCCCGCGCCGAAAGCAACAGATCTTCAAACATCGGATGCGTCCAGTTTGACGTATTCCATGGCGCGCCAGCCGTCAGATAAGTCGACAACGCCCAATCCTCAGTGGCCCGCCCGGCGCTGGAGTGCAGGCCAGCCGACCCTTTGCCCAGCTTCACTGGCAGGCCAAGCACGCCAATTTGGCTGGAAATCGCCGTGCCAAGCTCCGAAACCGGCGTCGGAAGGTGTTGGCTCAACGCCAAATCCAGCCGATCCACACCGGATGCCTTCAAATAATGCCGCGCCAGATCCGGATCAAACACAGGTGCATCCAGTTTGGCTGCGAAATACTGGTTTGCCGGTCCCACCGGCGTGTCTCGCCCGATGTCGCCGTGCCCGAGCAACACGTCATCCAGCAACGCGCGGCGATTAACGCCATGTTGCAACGCCCGACGCAGGTTCAAACCATTATCGCCGCCTATATTGACGGACAAAGCCACGTGCGCATTGCCTGTGGCTTTCTGCAGGCGAACCCCGTGCCAATCGGCCAACTGTGCCGCATCTGATGCGCTGATTTGGCCCACAGCATCCGTCGTGCCGTCTTGCAGCAACCTAAGGCCTTCACTCGACGAAGCCGCGTGAAACTCCAAACTGTCAAAAAAGCCCGCTTTGCCATCCTTGTAGTGCCCGTCAACGCGTGTTGCGCGAAAAACCACACCGGGCTCAAAGCTCGCGACCCGATACAACCCCGTGCCAATCCCGCCGATCATCGCCAGTTCGACATATCCCGCCGGATAGATCACCAAATGGTAGTCCGATAGAAGATAAGGGAAATCTGCGTTTGGGGCGGTCAATTCAAACTGCACCTGATGGTCGGTGAGCTTGCGAATATCACGGACACCCGCCAGCAAAGGCGCCGCCGGTGACCCGCTTGTTGCCCCGTGCAAAGCAAATGTCTCAAGCACATCATCTGCACCAAACGCTTTGCCATTGTGAAAGGTCACATCGCGTCGCAGATCAAACGTCCAAACCCGCGCATCAGGGCTCGCGTCCCAGCTTTGCGCCAATTCTCCACGCAGCGCACCGTCAGGACCGATCTCGGTCAGACAATCAAACACCGCGCCATGCGCGGCCGCCATCATGAAAAGCTCGGAATGGGTGCGCGCGTCCCACGTGTCATCGATTGATGCACCGGGCAGCACCGCCCGCAACGTGCCACCGGTTTTCGGAACAGCCGCAAGGGCAAGACCGCTGGCCGCAAGCACACCCGCTGCGGCACCGCTGGTCAAAAGGCTCCGCCTACTGATCCGTGACATGGTTATTTCTCCAACTCCGGACAGCGATCAGACGATGTGAAAGACCAGATGTCCAGACCCATCATACCACGCCGCCTCACGCTCGGGCCAACTGATCCATGATCCGCACCAATTCCGCGCTGATTCCCGGCTCGGACAAAGCATGCCCTGCATTGCGTACCATCCGCAGATCCGCCATCTCACCCCAACTTTTCGCTAGGTCGTGCGCCGATTTCGGCGGGCAAATCATGTCATACCGCCCCTGCACGATGAATCCGGGAATGTCACGAATTCGGTCCATATGCCCCAGAATTTGTCCGTCAAACTCTAGGAAACCCTTGTTGCGGAAATAGTGATTCTCCAATCGCGAGAACGCCCGTGCGTACTCGGCAGGCGCCTCGCCCCCCACGCCGGTGGAATAAACTGACGCCAGCGTATTCTCCCACGAAGCCCAGGCGCGCGCGTATTTCACCTCGGTCGCGCGGTCGCCACAGAACAATCGATGGTAATAGGCCTCAATGAAATCCCCATGTTCCTCCTCAGGCACAATTGAGGTGAACCGTTCCCACGGTTCCGGCCAGAAATGACCCGCGCCGCCGCCGTAAAACCAATCCAGTTCGCGCTGCATCATCAGGAACACACCCCGCAGCACCAAACACACCGCCCGTTCAGGATGGGTCTGCGCGTAAAGCAGCGACAGCGTCGCGCCCCAGCTGCCGCCAAAGACGATCCAATCGCTGATGCCCAACGTAGTACGAATAAGTTCCATATCCGCAACCAGATGCCACGTGGTGTTGGCCTCAATACTGGCATGAGGTCGCGACCGACCACAGCCCCGCTGATCAAACAGGATGACACGATACACTTTCGGATCAAAATACCGCCGCATCGCCGGACTGCACCCGCCGCCCGGACCGCCGTGCACCACAACCACTGGCAACCCGTCGGGATTGCCGGATTGCTCAACATAAACCTGATGCCCATCGCCCACGTCCAGCATGCTCTGGTCAAAGGGCTCGACCGGAGGGTAAAGGTACTGCACTGCGCGCTTTTGGCCCGAGTTTTTGTCCATGTCGTTCCTTAACTTTAGAGACAGCCCACATGACCCACGGAGAGAATGAAATGCAAGCCTCTCAGACCACCGTCGACCCTGCTGAAGTTGCCAAATTCGAAGCTATGGCAGCCGAATGGTGGGATCCAAAAGGCAAATTCAAGCCTCTCCACATGCTTAATCCCTGTCGCCTAGACTACATTACGTCCCAGATCGCGGCAGAGTTCAATCGTGACTTGTCAGCCAACAAGCCCTTTGCCGGTCTGCGGCTGCTCGATATCGGCTGCGGCGGCGGCCTTTTGTCCGAACCCATGGCGCGGCTAGGGGCCGAGGTTGTTGGCGCGGATGCGGCGGGCGGCAACATCCCCGTGGCACAGCTGCACGCCGAACAATCCGGTCTGACCATCGACTATCGCCACACCGCTGCCGAAGACATGGCCGCAGCAGGCGAACAGTTCGACATCGTGCTGAACATGGAAGTGGTTGAACATGTGGCCGATCCGCTGAGCTTTCTGACCGCGTGTCGTCAACTGCTCAAACCGGGTGGCTTGCACTTGTGTTCAACGATCAACCGCAATCCCAAAAGCTTTGCGGTGGCAATCGTCGGCGCGGAATTTGTGATGCGTTGGCTGCCCAAAGGCACGCACGAGTGGCACAAGTTCATCACGCCGGACGAACTGTTTGCTCTGATGGAAAAAGCCGGCCTGACACCGGTGGACCGCAAGGGATTCGTGTTCAATCCGGTGGCCTGGAGCTGGTCGATTTCCGCCCGTGACCTAAGTGTGAACTACGTCACCGCCAGCACCAAACCAGTGGAATAGCGTTAGGTTTCGTCCTCAAGACGCAACCGCAGCTCCCGCAGGATCGGCAGGGCAGCGCGCACACGCGCATCGCCAAGGTCTTCGACAATATCGCGAATCAGCGGCTCCATTCCGGCAAGTGCGGCATCCCGCGCCTGTCGGCCTGCGGGGCTGATTGCCACCATCTTGCGCCGCGCATCGTCCCAATCGGGACGGATATGCACATGCCCCGCAAGCTCAAGCTTGTGCAACGTATTGGTCATTGCCCCGCGTGTAACGTGAAACGTTTTGGCCAACTGCGCCGGGCTGCGTTCACTGTTGGTGCGATCCAGATGGTTGAGCACCGAAAAATGCGACAGCTCCATCCCTTTTGGCAGCGCCTTGGTCAGGCGCGTACGGGCGAGTTGATCCACCATGAGGATCTCACCAAACAAAGTGATGGCTAGGCCGCTTTTCTCGTTCATCAAGGTCCGTCGAATTCTCGATCATGGCCCAACGCGGGCACTTGTCTGCGGGCTTTGTCCACCATCGACAGGTCAAGATCAACATATGTGATCCCCGGTTCCGTCCCGGCATCGGCCAAAACCTCTCCCCAGGGCGCAACCACCATCGAATGCCCAAAAGTGCGGCGCGACCTGCCCGAAGAAGCCGGATGCTGACCAGTTTGCGCCGCAGCAACCGCGAAACACCCTGATTCGATTGCCCGTGCGCGCAGCAACACGTCCCAATGCGCCGCACCCGTGACTGGCGAAAACGCCGCCGGAATCGTCAGAACCTGCGCACCCGCCTTGGCCAGCGCCCGATAGAGATGCGGAAATCTCAGGTCATAGCAAATGCTCAGCCCCAAATGGCCACACGGGCTTTCGACCGTGCTGGCGTGCGTGCCCGGACGATATCCATCGGATTCGCGATAGGTTTCTTCCGGTGTAACCTCCACATCAAACATGTGGATCTTGTCATAGCGCGCAACAATTCTGCCTGTGCCATCAATTACAAAAGACCGGTTGGCAAACCGCCCGTCCGCATCATCGGTTTTTAACGCCAAACTTCCAAGGGATACCCAGACACCAAGCTCTGCACAGATGTCGCGCACCCGTGCCAGCATCCTGTCTTCGTCCTCAGCCCGCAGCACCTCCAACTGGTGACGGCGGCTCATGGAGACGCAGTTCGTCACTTCGGGCGTGAACACACAGCCCGCCCCGTTGGCGGCCGCGCTGCGGATCATGTCCTCGACCATTGCCAGATTGTCTGATGGCTGATCTGACGATGTGATCTGAAGAAGCGCGACCCGCATCAGGATCAGGCGCTCAAAAGTGCGTCGAGTTTGCCCGCGCGCTCCAACGCATAAAGGTCGTCACAACCACCGACATGGGTTTCGCCAACAAAAATCTGCGGCACAGTGCGACCGCCGTTGGCGCGCTGGATCATCTCCGGTTTGCGATCCGGATTGGCAAGCACGTCCACCTCGGAATACTCCACACCTTTCTGGTTCAACAGGCGTTTGGCGGCGTGGCAAAACCCGCAAAGCGGGCTGGTGTAGATTTCAACGGCAGACATGGCGCGATCCTTGGTGTTTCAACATTTGTCAGGCATTTAGGCGTCCTTTGCAACGCGCGCCAGTGTTACGACACACACTTCTTTGGCATCGGCCCGCAAACAGGCTTGTGCCGCGCTGGTCAATGTGGCGCCGCTGGTCATCACGTCATCCACCAAGATCACGTGTCGCCCCGCCATCCGCGCGCCCCGTTTTCGGTGTGGCTCAAACGCGCCATCGAGTTTTTCGAACCGCTCTTGTGTGCTCAATCCTTCGGTGCTGCCGCCACCTTTAGGGCGCACCAGCGCGTCAGGACAAAACGGAATATCCAGATACCGCGCCATATGCTGCCCCAACAACGCGGCCTGATTGTAACGCCGCTTCAGAAGGCGACTCCAATGCAG
Source organism: Shimia sp. SK013 (assembly GCF_001292625.1). GTDB lineage: Bacteria > Pseudomonadota > Alphaproteobacteria > Rhodobacterales > Rhodobacteraceae > Shimia. The sequence goes on along the minus strand of NZ_LAJH01000006.1, from coordinate 35,037 downwards.
CGGCACAGGCACCACAAGCGCATCTCCTCCCAATAACGGCTTGGCCGCCGCAGCCATCCACCGCGCCGCCGGCCGCGCGATGTCCTGACGGTCTCCATGTTTCAACGCCAAGACCAGTTTGCGCGCCACACCCTCATAGACCAACGCCGCGCTGCCGGCGTGCCACGGTCGCTCATACAATTGGCAGTCATCACAGATCAGAGTGTCATCATAGTTTTCCGCCAGCACCGGAACACCGCAAAAATCACACTGCGGGCCTCCCAAAAATGGCGTCTGCGCCCAGCAGAACCCGCACAGACCAAAGTCGCTTTCCACCAACCCGCCACAGGCTACGCAACGCGGCGGGAAAACCCACTGTAACGCTGTTTGAAACTTGCCAATCTTCGTCATATTGTCCGCCTCATGCAGACCCAACCGAAACTCACCGATCGCAAGGCCCTGATGCGCAACCGTGCCCGAGCGGACCATGCCAAAGGCATGTTTCTGCACGATGCCGCGATTGAGGAAGTTCAGGATCGCCTAACCTTGGTTAACAGGGGGTTTACGCGACCCGCCATTGTGACCGGCTACCCGGATGTCTGGCGCAAAGTTGTGCCCAACGCCGTTATTGTTCCCGACGCAGACCTGCTCGACTTGCAAGAAGGCGCCCATGATCTAGTGATCCACGCCCTTGGCCTGCATTGGGCCGATGACCCTGTCGGCCAAATTATCCAATGCCGCCGCGCGCTCTGTGCGGACGGATTGTTTCTGGCAGTGACCTTTGGCGGACAAACCCTGCATGAATTGCGCGCCACCTTGGCGCAGGCGGAAAGTGAAATAACCGGTGGCTTGTCACCTCGCGTGGTTCCGATGGGTGAAATCCGCGATATGGGCGCTTTGCTGCAGCGCGCGGGGCTTGCCCTGCCGGTGGCTGACTCGGTGCCCCTCAAGGTGACTTATGAAAGCCCGTGGGCCTTGATGAAAGATTTGCGCGCGATGGGTGAAACCAATGCGCTCGAACAGCGGTTGCGCCGACCAACGCGCCGGGATGTGTTGATCCGCGCCGCAAACCTCTACGTAGAGACCTTCATGGACAACGGTCGAATCCCGGCCACGTTTGACATGATCTTCATGACCGGTTGGTCCCCCGACGACAGCCAGCCGCAACCGCTCCGCCCCGGGTCCGCGTCGACCCGCCTTGCAGATGCGCTTGGCGCATCCGAAATCAAATTGCCGAAATAACGGCGCAACGACATTGGACCAATTGTGATGAAAGACATCGCCAGCCCAGCCCACGCCCCAGCCGACCACCCGGCCATTCCGCAAGGCAAAACCGGTATCCTTCTGGCCAACCTCGGCACGCCGGATGATTACACCTACTGGCCCATGCGGCGCTATTTGAACGAGTTTCTCTCGGACAAACGCGTCATCGATTACCCGTGGTGGAAATGGCAGCCGATCCTGCAGCTGATCATTCTGACCAAACGCCCGTTTTCCAGCGGTGCAGCCTACGAATCGATTTGGGACAAGCAAAAGGGCGAAAGCCCCCTGATGGTGATTACCAAAGACCAAACCGCAGCCATTGCTGCCCAATTGCAAAACCGCCACGGTGATCAGGTCATGGTGGAATTCTGCATGCGCTACGGCAACCCGTCCACGATGTCCAAAGTACGGGCAATGGTGGCCGCTGGCTGTGAACGCATTCTGTTTTTCCCGCTCTATCCGCAATACGCCGGCGCCACGACCGCCACCGCAAACGACCAGTTTTTCCGCGCCCTGATGCAGGAAAAGTGGCAACCTGCCGCCCGCACCGTGTCAGCTTATTTTGACCACCCATCCTATATCGACGCGCTCGCGACCTCGATCGAAAACGCCTACGCCTCACAAGAGACGCGCCCGGAGCTGCTTGTTGTGTCTTATCACGGCATGCCCAAGCGGTATCTGATGGAGGGCGACCCGTATCACTGCCAATGTCAGAAAACCACGCGCCTGCTGCAGGAACGTCTGGGCTGGGAGAAAACCGAGCTGCGCACGACTTTCCAGTCGCAATTCGGCCCAGAGGACTGGCTGCAGCCCTATACGGTGGAAGAAGTCGCGCGACTGGCCAAGGAAGAAGGCAAGAAAAGCATCGCTGTTGTGGCGCCCGCGTTTTCGGCGGATTGCATCGAAACGCTGGAAGAAATCAACGAGGAGATCAAAGAGAGCTTTGAAGAAGCTGGTGGTGAGGAGTTTTTGTACATCCCCTGCCTGAACTCAGACGCGCCGCACGTTGATGCCCTGTGCGACATCATCGACCAGAATTTGGGCGGCTGGGTCGCGGACTAAACCCGCACCCAAAAGAAAAAGGCGAAGCCAAAGCTTCGCCTTTTCCGAACACGTTTTGAAACGTGAATTAGTTTGCTGCTGCGGCCACGATAACGGCCAACAGAATCAGCGGAACCCAGATTGCAGCATTAGAGCTGGAAGCGGCTTCTTCAATGATTGGAGCTTCTACAACCGGATCGGCCATGGAACCTGCAAATGCAGTCGAAGCAGCGGCTGTCAGTGCGGCAGCGAGAACGAGTTTCTTCATAGTATCCTCCAGAATTCGCTTGCCATCAAAATGATTTGAGGGCGATGACAAGCACCCAAGACTAAATTTCGTGTCATTGTCTAAACAGCAAAAACTAGTCTTTGCAAACATTAGTTTAGCCATACTGACTGCCTATCTGCAAAATGTCGTCAAATTAGCAACACTTGCGTGCCCACATTGGTCAACGCAAACAGCTCGGAAATGTGTTCGTTGTACAACCCAATGCAGCCGTTTGACGACCGACGACCAATCTTGCGCGTGTCGTGCGTGCCGTGGATACGGTAATAGGTCCAGCTAAGATAAAGAGCGTGCGTTCCCAAAGGGTTATCCGGACCCGGGCCCACAAAAGGCGGCCACTCGGGGTTGCGTTTAAGCATCGACGGGGTCGGGCGCCAGCTCGGGCCCTCCACCTTACGCACCACTTTGGTGCGGCCTTTGCGCGTCAGATCCTCGGTCAACGGTACCGATGTCGGATAAAGCTTATAAACGGCCTCATCTTCGGACCAGTAGTGCAACGCCCGGCTGGTGATATCGACCAGCACCGCGCCATTTCTCAGCGAGTCAAAATAAGGTCGCCAGTCCAGAGAGCGGAAGCTGGAGATATTACGCACCACTGCCTCGTTGATATCACGTTCAACTTCGGTTGTGCTGTCTTCAGTTTGCGCGATCGCCGGGGCGCCAGCTGCAAACGCGGTACCCGCTGCCAAAAAGGCGCGCCGCCCCAACTCAGTCCTGTTTCTTCGTGTCATGGTGCTCTCCCAGACATTCCTAAATATTCTGCGTTACATTATTGCCCGAAAGCCTCAGTCGCAAATCAATCAATCGTCAGACGGGCCGAGTCACGCCGATGTGGGTTTTCATGTCAACTCCTTGCAGGTAGATCATTGCAAAATGCAAAACCACCACAAACGGGGTCCACATGCGGTTAATCTCACTTCTTCTCGTCCTGACTCTGGGTCTGGCCGCTTGTGGCACCACAGGCGGATACTCCGGTGCGAAACAATATAAAATTTCGTCCGGAGCAACCAACAAGATCCAATTCCGCGTTCTCGACAGCATCAATGCGCTGCGCCAGGCCTCTGGCGCGGTCCCGGTAGAATACAACGCGCAGCTAAACGCAGCTGCCGCCACACACGCCCGCGACATGGCATTGCAAAATCGCCCTTGGCACTTTGGCTCCGACGGCTCCTCGCCGCTCGACCGGGTTGCTCGCGTGGGATACGCAGGCGAACTGACCGGTGAAACCATCTCCGAAACCTATGAGACCGAAATGGAAACTCTCGCAGCGTGGATGGAACAAAGCGACACAAAGTCTGTCCTGCTTGATCCAAACGCACGCGACATGGGATTTGCTTGGTTTCAAGAGCAAAACGGCAAGATCTGGTGGACTCTCGTCATGGGCCAACCCACTTTCGCCACCACAGATATCGCCAATTTTGATGGCTGATCAGGGGTAGATCGACACCTGCGTGTTTTTCTGAACCATCGCATAAATGTCGCGCATCTCTTTGTTGGTTACCGAAATACAGCCCGCCGTCCAATCCGCTCGCTTGTTGCGAAACACCTCCGGCTGGCCGTGAATAAAGATATCCCCGCCCGGTGATTTTCCTTGTGCCCGGGCATAGGCACGATCGGCGTTGTTTGGATAGTTGATACCAACCGACAGGTAGAACTGGCTGTTTGGATTGCGTCGGTCGATCCAGTATTGCCCTTCCGGCGTACGCCCGTCGCCTTCGAATTGCTTGTGACCGTCCGGAGCAAAGCCAAGGTCGACATCATAAGACTTCAGCACCTTATCGTGGTGCATCAAATGCATGCGCCGGTCTTCCTTAAAGACCACGATTCGCGTCACTTCCGGACCATTGTAGGTTTTGAACTTGGACGCACATCCCGCCATGCCAAAGGACACGACAAGAAGTAGACTCATAAAAATATAACGCATCGACGTGGCCTCAGTGGATTATTGTTTTTGCCTGTTTGCCTCGATTTCATACCAGAAGAAAGTAGCAAAAACCCGTCACGTCGCCGTTACTATCTTCAATTGCGACTAAACCGTGCGGCCACTTCGATGTGGCTGGACCAACGGAACTGATCCACAACCTGCACCCAATCCAATCTATATCCCGCCTGTACAAGCTGCGCTGCATCACGCGCAAACGTCACGGGGTTACAGCTGACAAACGCGATTTCGGACACATCAGACGCCGCCAGTTCCGCAACTTGCGCGTCTGCGCCGGCGCGCGGTGGATCGATAACCGCAAAATCAAACTGCAAATCCTCGGCGATAATCGGATTGCGGAACAGATCGCGCGCCTCAGTGGTGACGTGCTTTAGCCCGTCTGCCATGCGCCAGCCTGCGTCCAACGCATCCAACATGTCGCGCTGTCCCTCAACGCCATGCATCTGCGCGCGCTGCGCCATCGGCAAGGTGAACGTGCCGCATCCGGCAAACAGGTCGATCCCCTTGTTGCCTTGGGTAATCGCGTCTTGAACCGCCGCCAAAAGCGCCGATTCGCCCTGCGGGGTGGCCTGCAAAAAGGCGCCGGGAGGTGGCACAACCTTCGCAGCACCAAACGTTTGATATGGCGTCACGCGCGTGGCAACGACCTCGCCGTCCCACGTCAGGCGCGCCAATTTATGCCGCTCGGTTTCCTGTGCAAGTTGCGACAAAAACGGACCGTCCAAAGGTTTTCCCCCTTTGATCGACACGTCTAATCCGCCAGCAGACACCGTCACCGTAGCGCTGATTTCACCTTTGCGAGACCCACCGATTCGGGCGAACTCCCCGACGATCTTCATTGCAGGCAACAAAGCGGGGTCCAGCAACTGACAATCCGGTATTTCCGTGATCACGCCCGACGCGCGCGCATGAAAGCCAACTGTTGCGCCCTTCTTGGTGCGCCGCGCCGAAAACACCGCGCGTCGGCGCGTGGCGGCAGGTGTCGTGATGATAGGCCGCATCTCGGCCTCAAGCCCCTGCGCCGCCAGCGCGGTTCGCACAACGTCCACCTTCCAGCTCTGCAGGAAACTGTCGGACGCGTGCTGCAACAGGCATCCGCCACACGCCTTGAAGTGCCGACACGGCGCCTTCACCCGATCCCCCGAGGGCGTCACAATCCGCACATCGTGCAGGTGGTCGCCATCGATGGTGCCGCTGACCTCCTCACCCGGTAGGGTCAAAGGTGCATAAATCGGCCCGTCGGCGATCCCGTCGCCGTGCAAGCCCAGTCGCTGAATGGTAATCTGGCTCATGCGCGTCCCCTACAGGGCGGACGCGCATGGGTCAATTTACTCGGGGGTTTCATCCGCGTTGAGGAACCCGCCAGACTGCCGCGCCCAGAATCCGGCATACAGCCCGCCCTTGGCCAACAGATCCGCGTGACTGCCCTGTTCAACAATCTTGCCAGCGTCCAGAACCAGAATCCGGTCCATTTCCGCGATTGTCGAAAGTCGGTGCGCAATCGCGATCACGGTTTTGCCCGCCATCATGCCGTAAAGCGTGCGTTGAATCGCGGCCTCAACCTCGCTGTCGAGCGCACTGGTTGCCTCATCCAGCAGCAGTATCGGCGCATCCTTCAAAATCACCCGTGCCAGCGTGATCCGTTGACGCTGACCACCGGACAGTTTCACCCCGCGCTCGCCCACGTGTGCGTCATACCCCGCCCGCCCCTGTGGATCGACAAGATCAAGAATAAACTCATGCGCTTCGGCCTTCTTCGCCGCGGCAATCATCATGTCCTCAGAGGCATCTGGGCGGCCATACAACAGATTATCCCGCACGGACCGGTGCAGCAACGAACTGTCCTGTTGCACCATGCCGATCTCGTCGCGCAAACTGTTTTGCGTGACTTTGGCGATGTCCTGATCGTCGATCAAAATCCGACCGGATTCGACATCGTAAAACCGAAGCAACAGCTTCACGAGGGTCGATTTTCCCGCGCCGCTGCGCCCGATCAGGCCGATCTTTTCACCCGGGTTAATGGTCAATGAAATCGCATCCAACCCACCGGACCCGCGCCCATAATGGTGCGACAGCGCGTCGATTTCCACTTTACCATCAGACAGTTGCAAAGGTTTTGCTGACGCGTCATCCACCAGATCAATCGGCTGCGCGATGGTTTCCATACCTTCGGCCACCACACCAAGTTGCCGAAAGAACGAGGTCAGCGCCCACATGATCCACCCGGTCATCGCGTTGAGCCGCAAAGTCAATGCCGTCGCCGCAGCAACAACACCCACGCTGGCCTGCCCCTGCATCCAAAGCCAGATTGCCCAGCCAACGACGCTCACAATCAACAGGCCGTTCAGGAACACCAAAACCACATCCATGATGGTGAAAATCCGCATCTCTGCCTGAAAGGTTTCGCGCGAATATTCGATGGCATCTTTGGCGTATTCGAGCTCCCGCTGATTGTGCGCAAAAAGCTTCACCGAATGGATGTTGGTATAGGCATCCACCACGCGGCCCGTCACTTGTGAGCGGGCATCCGATGCTTTTTGCGAGGCCGGGCCAACGCGCACAACCGTCCACCGCACCAGCACACCATAAAGCACCAACCAAATCAGCATCGGAAGAACCAAACGTGGATCGGCATCCATCAGCAAAATCGTCGCGCCAACCACGTAAGCGATGGAAAACGTGATCGCGTCAAAAACCTGAAACATCGCCTCGCCGGCCGCGGGCGGCGTCTGCATTATGCGGTTGGCAATGCGACCGGCAAAGTCGTTTTCGAACCAGCCAACCGATTGACGCAAAACATGTTTATGCGCCCGCCAGCGGATCAACGTGCCAAAGTTCGGCAACATGGCGTTGTTCAACAAAAGCACGTCCAGCCCCTGCAGAAGCGGCCGAATCAACAGCACAAACGCGATGACCAGACTGAATTCGACCTTGTTGTTGGACCAGACCTGCGCCGGATCGCCAACCAACAGATCAACGATGCGGCCCATATAGCCGATAAGACCGATTTCGACGGCGGCAACCACCACAGACATGATCGCAGCCAGCAAAAACACCCGTTTGAAAGGCTCGGAATAGCCCTTCATGAAGGGCCATAGATCAGTGGGCGGCTGGTCGGATTCGACGTAGTCGCAATACGGGTCGACGAGGTTTTCGAAAAATTTAAACATGGGGAAACCCAAAGAAAGACAGGACAAAATGTGAAAGCGCAGCCGCCGGCCACGCGAATGCGGTCAGCTTGTGCTTATGACAACCAGATTCCGCGATACATCTTGCACCCTCCTTCATTTCAGGTTCGGCCAGATTGCCGCATGGTCCGCACGCTGTCAATCGGTGCGGCCGTGAATGCGCGGTGACAGTTCCCATACCTTTGAAACCGCAAGAAACGCCGCCTGATAAGGCACGTGTCGACATAGGTCTGCCTCAGCCGTCCAAAGTGGCCAACAAATCCGCTTTCCCCATCGTCAGACCGCTGTCGACCCAACGCTGCTCCAACGCCTTGAGTGCCGCGCCCAGCGCGGGGCCGGAATGATCGGGCATCAGATCGGCGGGCCGGATCGGAAACTCCGCCACAGCACCGCGTTTGACCTCGACTGGCGCGGTCGGATCCATCGGCAGCTCCATCATCGCGGACCGCAAGAGCATCACCGACAGGCCGGCGTCCATGCCCAACCGATATCCCAATTCGGCAGGGCCCATCGTGTTCTCCACCCCGTCCCGCAGATCCGCCAACATGCGCGAATCGCGTTTGGACAGCCGCAGGGCTTCGGTAAGTCCAACGCCACCCAGACTGGTGAGACGACGGATTGGTTCAGGCGCGATGCCAAAAACCCCTTCAAGATGCACAAGCGGCGCGAGCGCTTTGTCATCGGTGCCGTGCAAGGTCGCTGTCAGCACGCCGGTAGACCGCATCGCGGCCACCGCCGGCGCCGGATCGGGCGCGGCAAGCAGTTTCTTGATCTCGGTCCCAACCCGTTCGCGCGACAAGGCTGCAAGCCCATCAATGTTTGCGGCAATCGCCGCCAACGCATCCGAATCCATACCTGCATTGGGGTCGCCATAGATTGCGTGAAACCGGAAATACCGCAGGATGCGGAGGTAATCTTCGCGAATGCGGTCTTGAGCATCATCAATAAACCGCAACCGACGCGCCTTCAGGTCCACCATCCCGCCCAGCGGATCAACAACCGTGCCATCAGGCGCCGCATAAAGCGCGTTCATTGTGAAATCCCGACGACGGGCATCATCTTCGGCGCTGTCGGAAAACGCCACCACCGCGCGGCGACCATCGGTTTCCACGTCCCGGCGAAAGGTGGTGATTTCATGTGGAATATGGTGCGACACAACTGTGATTGTGCCGTGCTCGATGCCTGTCGGAACCGCGTTCAGACCGGCCGCCTTGGCCAGGTCCATAACTTGTTCCGGCAACGCGTTGGTGGATATGTCGATGTCATTCACCGGCGCATCCAGCAGCGCATTGCGCACACAACCACCGACAAACAGCGCGTCAAACCCCGCATCGGTCAAGGCCGCACAGACTTTTTGCGTGGCTGGATCGGTCAACCAGTCGCCGGTGACTTTCATATCCTGTCCATTCGTTCCGCCAGCCCCCGCAGGATGCGCGCTGTTGCCCCCCATATGTAATAGGGGCCGAAGGGAACGGTAAAGTAGTGACGGCGATGTCCCTGCCAGCGGCGCGATTGCACTGAAAAGCGCTGCGGGTCCGTCACGTGTGCAAGTGGCACACGGAACACTTCTTCGACCTCGCCAGGTTCGGGTTTCACGTCAAATGCGTCTCTAACGAGGCCCAAAACAGGTGTGATGGTAAAACTGGTCACGGTTTCATGTGTGGGCAAAGTGCCAATCACATCCACATGGCCGGTCGGCAGGCCGATCTCTTCGTGTGCTTCACGCAGGGCCGCGGCAATCACATCCGCATCACTTTCATCCTGCTTACCGCCGGGAAAAGCGATCTGGCCGGGGTGATGCTTTAGGTGGCTGGCGCGCTTGGTCAGGATCACATGCGGAACGTCGCCGCGCATCTCAATCGGCACCAGCACGCCTGCGGGGCGCAGCTTGCGACCCTTGGGCAAAACAACGTCCGGATTAAGATCAAAATCGGAAGAGGCTGCGCTATCTAGGGACAGCGCAGCCCTCAGGGAGACTGTGGGGTCAGACACCCGCGGCGTCTCCATCAGATGTCTTGGCCTCAAACCCGACCGTGGTCGGATCAAGGACATAATGTGTGCCGCAGAACTGGCAGTCGGCGGTCACGCGGCCATCGTCTGTGGTCATCGTTTTGATGTCCTTCGCCGAATAGATCGACAGCGATTGACGTACACGCTCCTCGGAACAGGTACAGCCAAACTTCACAGCCTGTGCATCGTAAACACGCGGCTGCTCTTCGTGGAACAGACGCACCAACAGGTCGGTCGGCGGCACCGAGGGGCCGATCATTTCCAGCTCTTCAACCGTATCCAACAAAATGTTGGCACGGTTCCAGTTCTCGGCCTCATCTTCGTTCAACACATCTTCAGCCAACAACAGACCTTCTTCGCCGCTGCCGCCTTCGCCCGAAACATGCGGGCTGGCTTTAGGCATGTGTTGCAGCATGACGCCGCCGGCGCGCCAATGTTCACCCACACCGGGTTCAATCGACTTGCCGAACTTGAGAGAGAACCGCGTCGCCAGCTGTTCGGACTGCGCGAAATACGCCTCCGCCGAGGCCTGCAGCGAACCACCCGTCAGAGCAGAGATGCCCTGGTAGGGTTTGGTGCCTTCGCCTTGGTCGATCAGCACCGCAAAATAGCCTTTGCCAAGCTGATCAAACGGCGCGCCATCGGTCAGACGCTCCTCATCAAAGCTGGCATAAGCGCGGATGCGCGCTGGCTCACCTTCAGCGGTGGGAGCAAAATAATCCGTGGCAATCATGCGCACAGGACCATTGGTCTGCACCTGAAGCGACAGCTTCCAACGCAAGCTGATGGTCTGCCCGATCAACGCGGTCAGCAGGGCCATTTCGGCCACCAACGCCTCAACCGTTTCCGGATACGCATGCTGCTTCAGAACGCCCGACAGCACGCCGTCAAGACGCGCCACGCGGCCGCGAATGTCAGATTTGTCCAATTGGAACGGCAGAACTGTGTCGTCCCAGGCGATAGTGTTTGCGGGTTTCATGGGGTTTCCTTATCGGCCTTCGCTTGCCATACCGCGACTATATAGGGCCAGCAAGGGCCACAAAAAGGGGTTTCACCAATGATACCACGTTTTGGCAAACCGCCAGAGGTCGGTCGACGGTATGTGCTGCGACCCGGCGCCTATGCAATCTTGTTGCGTGGGTCGGACATGCTGGTGACCTACCAAGGCGCGCCGCATGACGAGTTTCAACTGCCCGGCGGCGGAATCGATGCAGGCGAATCGCCGGTGTCGGCGCTTCATCGCGAAGTCTATGAGGAAACTGGATATTCCATGGGTGCGCCGCGTCGTTTAGGGGCGTTTCGCCGGTTCACATATATGCCGGAGTACGACAAATGGGCCGAGAAGCTTTGCACCATCTACGCCGCTCGCCCAGCGCGACGTTTGGGACCACCACCCGAAGCAGATCACACGGCGGTCTGGATGCCGATTGAGGTCGCCACAAAAGCACTGGCCAATTCCGGTGACCGGCATTTTGTCAGAACATTTCTGACTTAGGCGCCGCGATATTCAAATAGGATGCCAGAGATGTCATCCGGAAATCCCTGACCGCCCTTAAACGAATCCAACTGCCAGACGATCGCCTGCAGGGTTTCGTCAAGCGCGTGACCTTTGAGGCCCTGCACCATCTTTTCAAAACCGTCTTCGCCCAGCATGCCGTTTGCAGTGTCGGGGCATTCGGTCACGCCATCCGACATCATAAACAGTCGATCACCTGGGTGCAGTGCCAATTCAAACTGCGAAAACTCCGCGCCCGGGATCAGGCCAACCGGCAAACCACCGGGCCCGTCCTGCTCAATGGTGCCATCGGCGCGCTGAATAAGCGGATGCGGGTGTCCGGCTTGCGCCATAACAATTTTGCCAGTCTCAAGGTCGACGTCCGCCAGCAGCATGGTGAAATAATGCTCGGTCTCCATCTCGTCGAGAATGATCTCGTTCAGGCGCGCCACAACTTCTTTTGGTTCCAGATGTTCATGTGACCCATCCGGATAAACCTGCATCGCGACGTTCTGCTCAGGAGACGAGGATGACAAATACCCCGCCAACCGCGCAGTGATCAACGCAGAGCTGATACCGTGGCCGGAGACGTCGATGGAATACAACCCGACGCGCGTATCGGAAATGCGATAGTACCCCACAAGATCGCCACCGACATGACCCGAAGATTGCAAAAGCAGCGACACGGCAGCCGGACCAAAATCACGAAACCGATCCGGCACCAACGATTGCTGCAGTTTCTTTGCGGCCAAAAGGTCTGCATCCAACGAATCATACAGGCGCTGCAGCTCATCCAATGTGTCGCCGATCACGCGGTTCTTGTTGGTCAGTTCGTGTTGCATCCGCAAAATTCGCTCACCCGCACTGATCCGCGCGCGCAACTCATAGCCATTGACCGGCTTGGTCAGAAAATCGTCCGCACCTGCATCAAACCCCTGCGCAACCTCACCTTTTTCACTTTTGGAGGTCAGAAGGATGAAATAGCAATAAGCGTCCTGCGGCAGGGCACGCAGCTCACGACAAAATTCCAGACCGGACATCCCCGGCATCATCCAATCCGACAAGATTAGGTCAGGCAAATCTTCGCGACAAATCTCAAGCGCATCCTGGCCTGAAGCGGCCTCGATCACCTCATATCCTTCGCGTTTAAGCGAAACACTCAGAATGCGACGCTGGACCCGGCTATCGTCCACGACAAGAACGCGACGAATCACACCGGTATTAGGCGCAAATTCTGCAGTTTGCATTTTGGTGTTCAACACGTTCGGCTAATCCTTCAGATTCTTGGGAATCTTAACAAACTCTAGGGTCCATTCACTTAATGGAGCGTCAACAAAAAGCAATGTTTAGTAAAAATTTTATCGACCAGCTTTTGTTAACACTTTTCTGAGATACTCCAAACCAAAGACAAAAGGAGTGACCCATGATCGATTGGGACCGGGTGCAAGAGCTGCGAGACGAAATCGGAGTTGAAGATTTTGACGAAGTTGTCGAGCTTTTCCTCGATGAGGTGGAAGAAGCCATCGCGCGCCTGCGCGCAGCGCCCGAGCTGTCAACACTTGAGGCGGATTTGCACTTCCTGAAAGGCAGTGCACTTAATCTCGGGTTTGAGACATTTTCTCAACTGTGCCAAGCGGGCGAAGCTGCCTCTGCCGCCGGCAAGGCAGCAACGGTCGATCTTTCAGCGATCCTCAATGCCTTTGCCGACAGCAAAGTGGCGTTTGAGCAAAAGCTGGCCGCAGCCTAAAGCACAAACTCACCCAGCGTTTCATCGTTGGTGATGTCGGTAAACGTCATTCCGGCCTGTTCGATGCGCTCAAACAGCGCTTCGAAATTTTCGGCGTGCGCCGTTTCAATTCCGATCAGCACCGACCCGAAATTGCGCGCAGATTTCTTAAGGTACTCAAAGCGCGCGATATCGTCTTCAGGCCCCAAAGTTTCAAGAAAATCCCGCAACGCGCCCGGTCTCTGCGGCATACGCAGTATGAAATACTTCTTCACGCCGGAAAACCGTTGCGCCCGCTCTTTCACCTCGGGCAGCCGCTCAAAATCAAAATTCCCGCCCGAAACAACGCAGACCACGGTCTTGCCACGGATCTGATCAGCCACATCGCCAAGCGCGTCAACGGCCAAGGCGCCGGCTGGTTCCAACACGATGCCTTCGACGTTCAGCATCTCCATCATCGTGGCGCAAATGCGGTCTTCCGAGGCGGCAATCACATCGTCGCCTGAAACGTCCGCCAACCGCGCAAAGGTCAGATCGCCAATGCGCGCCACAGCGGCGCCATCCACAAACCCGTCAATCTGATTGAGCGTGACCGGATGTCCCGCCTCAACGGCGGCGGCAAGGCTGGCGGCACCGGACGGTTCCACAAACGTGTATCGCGTGGCCTCACCAAAATAACTACGCACACCGGAACTCAGCCCGCCGCCACCCACTGGCAGAATGATGTGATCCGGCACACGGCCCAATTGATCCTCGACTTCGACAGCCACAGCCGCCTGCCCTTCGATCACCTCCTCGTCGTCAAACGGTGACAAAAAAACCGCACCGGCTTCTGTGCAATAAACTTTGGCGGCGGCCAGCGTGTCGTCGAAATAGTCCCCAACAAGGCGGATTTCGACGTTGTCACCGCCAAAAACCTGCGTCTTGAAAATCTTTTGCTGCGGCGTTGTCACCGGCATAAAGATCACACCCTGCACATCAAAATGCTGGCACATAAATGCCACGCCCTGCGCGTGATTGCCCGCACTTGCGCAAACAAAAATACGCTGATCCGGCGCTTCGGCCCGCTTCTTGCGCATCGCGTTAAACGCGCCGCGCAATTTGTAGGACCGCACCGGCGTCAAATCCTCGCGTTTAAGCCAGACATCCGCCCCAAAGCGCTGCGACAGATGGGCATTCAGTTGCAGCGGCGTCGCGGGAAACACCTCGCGCATGGCGGCAACGGCGGACCGGGCACTGGATTTAAAATCAGACATGCCCGATCACATACCGAAGTGCGTGTCGGTGGCAAGGGTCAGTCGATGGGACGACCTTCGATGTACAGGCCATAAAAGGTGGTCAGGACGGAGATATTGACCATCGACAAGAATAGGCTCGCAAGGAACAGCGCCACCACTCCGATTGCTGGCACCAAACTGCCAATCAGGCCAGCAACGAACTGTGCCAGAAAATTAACAATAAAGCTGATGACCAGAAGCAACAGGATCGCGCCCGCCGCACCCTTTGTTGCGTCAAAGCTTTCTCTAAGTTTCAGCGGTTTGCCAATCGCGGCAGCTGGCAAAATGGGGACAAGGCGATACATAACGACGATAACGAAAATATACACCGGAATGGCGATGACTACGGCCAATCCTTCAAGACCCATGCTCGCCATCAACGCGATGATCGCTGCAATCGGGATCATCAATGCAATTGCAACCAAACCCAGCAGCAAACCATGCCCGAAGTAGGACAGGATACGATCAAACCGAAAGGGAGGAATCCAGCTTTGGGGGTATTCCTCAAGAAGAACAAACCGATGCCAAGTCACAACGCACCAAAAGGCGATGATCAAGACTGCAAGATAGCCGAGTAAAATCGCAGCAATCGTCGTCCCGGAAGCGAACTCAGCCGATGACGTGCTTTCGCTCGTCACCATCGAATAAGAGAACCCGCTAGACGTCAGAGCGATCCCGACGATGACCGCAGCAATCAAGCTTGGCACCAAGAAGATCTTCAGCGCCTCCCGCCAATTTCGCGCCACCAAGCGCACCGAATGCGCGAAAATAGTCCAACCTTGCATAATATCACCCTCAAATCTCGTTTTCTTTCCGGCAGAAAACACCATGCAGGGCAACAAAAGCAAGTCCGGTTAACCCGTCACCTTGCCCTGCCTGCCAAAACCCGTTATCGCGCTGGCGTTACACGAAGAGGGAAATAAACATGTCGGCTCCGAAGAAAGTTGTGCTGGCCTATTCCGGTGGTCTGGATACCTCGATCATCCTGAAGTGGCTGCAAACTGAATATGGCTGTGAAGTGGTGACCTTTACCGCGGACCTGGGTCAAGGCGAAGAACTTGAACCAGCCCGTCAAAAGGCTGAACTGCTGGGTATCAAGCCAGAGAACATCTACATCGAAGATGTCCGAGAAGAGTTCGTCCGAGACTTTGTGTTCCCGATGTTCCGCGCCAACGCGGTCTACGAAGGTCTGTATCTTCTGGGCACCTCGATTGCGCGCCCGCTGATCTCCAAACGTCTGATTGAAATCGCCAAGGAAACCGGCGCCGATGCCGTGTCGCACGGCGCCACCGGCAAGGGCAACGATCAGGTGCGCTTTGAACTGGCGGCCTACGCGCTGGACCCCGACATCAAGGTGATCGCACCTTGGCGTGAATGGGATCTGTCCTCGCGCACCAAGCTCTTGGATTTCGCTGAGAAGAACCAAATCCCGATCGCCACAGACAAGCGTGGCGAAGCGCCGTTTTCGGTCGACGCAAACCTGCTGCACACCTCATCCGAGGGCAAAGTGCTGGAAGATCCCGCTGTCGAGGCACCGGATTACGTCTATCAGCGCACGGTGCACCCCGAAGACGCGCCCGACACCCCCGAGTTCATCGAGGTCGGCTTTGAAAAAGGCGACCCCGTTAGCATCAACGGCGAGGCCATGAGCCCTGCAACGATCCTGACCAAGCTCAACGAAGTTGGCGGCGCGCACGGCGTTGGCCGTCTCGACCTGGTTGAGGGGCGCTTTGTTGGCATGAAATCGCGCGGGGTTTACGAAACCCCCGGCGGCACCGTTCTTCTAGAAGCCCACCGCGGCATCGAATCCATCACCATGGACCGCGGCGCGATGCACCTGAAAGATGAACTCATGCCGCGCTATGCCGAGCTGATCTACAACGGCTTTTGGTACTCGCCGGAACGCGAAATGCTGCAAGCGGCCATCGACATCAGCCAGGAACATGTCTCCGGCACCGTGCGCCTGAAACTCTACAAAGGCTCGGTGAGCACCGTCGGCCGCTGGTCTGATGAATCGCTCTATTCCGAAGAGCACGTCACCTTTGAAGATGACGAAGGCGCCTACGATCAAAGCGACGCGGCGGGCTTTATCAAGCTCAACGCCCTGCGCCTACGCCTCATTGCGATGCGCAACCGGCATCACAACAGATAAGCCCAATTTATCCCGAAAAAGCCCGCCAATTTCGGCGGGCTTTTTTGTGCCCGGCTTTTCCTTTTCAAAAAACCCCTTTGAGAACCGCCACGTGGCGTCTAGCGTTCTCATAAAAGCATTTTCAACAACCTTTTTTGAACCGGGGAGGGCCGCCGGAATGGCAATTGTCTCACACATGTTGCGACTCCTGATGGTTCTGCTTCTTTGCGCAGCCCCTGTCTGGGCGCAGGAAGAAGCGCTTGAAGACTCCGGCCAACCCGCGCTTGACGACGAAACCTTTGTGCAGGCGGTCGAAGTGGACGGCGAAGTGCTCTTTGCCGTGCGTGGTTCCACAGCACTACCGGCCGAAGAGCGGGCTGCATTGGTGGTCGCGCGTATCATTCAGGTGGCAGGATCCAACGAAACCACATCCGTTGTGATGACCATTGAGCGCAATGAATTGGGCCGATCTATATTCGCCGATGGCGTTTTGGTTAGCGTCACAACACAGGCCGACTCCGACTTCGAACAGACGGAATTGCCGGTTCTGTCCTCATTGCAATCTGACGCCATCAAGGAGGCCATCCTGCGCTACCGCGCCAATCGCACGGACGAAGCCTTTTCTCACAGCACCTACACAGCACTCGGTTGGTCGGTTGCCTTTGCCTTTTATTGCGTCCTTTTGCTGTGGCTGCGCAAACGGGCGCCCCGCCTTGTGGCGCAGATCGTCAAGCGACGCACCCTCGCCATTCAGGAAGCCACACGCGACATCGTCCAAAGTCAGGCTGTGTCAGACATTGCCAAATTTGTGATCCGGCTCTTGGTCGACATCACCCTGTTCACCGGCTTCTACTACTATCTATCCTTTGTGTTGCGATCTTTCCCCAACACGCGTCCGGTCGCCGAACTGCTGATCCGCTACGTGACGGATCCGATCCTCGGCCTGCTTAATGGCTTTGTCGCGTATCTGCCTAACCTGATCACAATCGCCATCATCATCGCAATCACCCGCTGGCTGATCCGCGGCGTCTATCTGTTCTTCGAAAGCGTTGATCAGGGGGTGGTGGAACTCAAATCCTTTGAGGATCACTGGATCTGGCCAACCTACAACTTGATCCGTGGCGGTCTGATCCTGACCGCCGCTGTAATTTGTTTCCCCTATATTCCGGGCTCGGATTCGGCGGCTTTTCAAGGCCTGACAATTCTCGTCGGGGTCATGGTGTCGCTGGGTTCAAACTCGGTGATTTCCAACGTATTGGCCGGTCTGTTTGTGCTCTACAAACGCTCCATGAACGTGGGCGACCGCATTCGCGTGGGCGACCACTATGGCGACGTGATGCAGATCCGGCTGATGGAAACCTATCTGAAGTCCGTCAAAAACGAGCTGATCTCGATCCCGAACGCAACCCTGCTCTCAACCGAAGTGATCAACTATTCCAGCAAGATCGACGGCAAGGGGCTGGTTTTACACACAACCGTTGGCATCGGCTATGAGGAACCACGCAAAAAGATCGAGGCCATGCTGGTCGAAGCAGCACGACGTACGAGCGGCCTCAAGAAATCACCTGCCCCGTTCGTTTTAATCACCGGTCTGCTGGATTTCGCCGCGAACTATCAGATCAATGCCTTTACAACCCGAGGCTCTTACCTGCCTTTGCTGCTCAGCGAGTTGCACAAGAACATCACCGACGTGTTCAATGAAAACAACGTGCAAATCATGACGCCGAACTATGAGGCAGACACTGTTGAATTGAAGGTTTCAGACGTTGATTGGGACGAACCTCTGGCGCATGAAGCCAAAGCCGCAGCAGAACCGGAGACCAAAGACGCATGAGGTCAAATTCTTCCGCCCTCTTTCTTTCGCGGCGGGCGGTTGTGCTTGGATTGCTTTCTGGTTGCGCGCCGATCGGGCCTGAATTTGAAAAACCCGAGATAGGTCTGCCGGACAAATTCCTGAAGGAATCCGCGACACCGGCACGCAAGAATGACGCAACATGGTGGACCGCTTACAACGACAGTATTCTCAATCAGATTGTTGAGTATGGGCTGAAGAATAACAAAGACGTTCAACGCCTCGCTGCGCGTATCTTGCAATCTCAGGGGATCCTGGAATCATCGGGATTCCCGCTATCAGGCGCCCTCAAAGTAGGTGAGGCAAAGCTTACAACTGATGGCGGCGAAGTGACCACAACGACGAGTTTCGCGCGCCCGGACTCCACGTGGAAATTGGCCCTGTCTGGAAGGTTGCAAAGAGAATGCGAGACCGCGATTGCCCGACCGAAGCCAGCTATGCGGGTGTGGACGTTTGGCGTCTGCGCCTGATTGCCATGCGTGGTCGTCACAGAGGGCGCTAAGCCCACATCAAATCACAGCGAGATAGCCCGCCAGATCTGGCGGGTTTTCTTGTCCATGTCTCTGATACGTCTGGGCTTGAGAAAAGCCCTTCTTACATCCTTATCCGGCTGATCCTGCGCCAAATTCCGGCACCGTCTCCCGCAGGGCGTCAGCTGTCCAAATGTCCTCCCACCACGCCCAAAGCGCCGGATAGGTTTTCAGCAGATCCCGGGCCTCAGGCACACGCAGAAAATAGTCCATAACCGGCGCCAAATGCACGTCCGCAAGGGACCAATCAATACCGCTCAGAACCCTCTTTTCCGCAGCAATAGACTCTAATTTTTGCAAAACCGGTCGCGCGTTCATAAGACCCTCTCTGATTACATCCGCGTCTGCTTCCAGACCAAGATGCGGCCGGAACATCCCATGCGAAAACACCTGCCGCACCATCGGCCAATAGCCATATGCGTCGATGATCCCGATAACCTGGTCCACCTGCGCCATGACCTGTGGCGTTATCCCCAGCAGATCGTCACGATCAAAACAACGCGCCAGATAGCGAGTGATCGCGCCTGTCTCGTATACCGTCTGACCCTGATGGCGTAAAACCGGCACGCGGCCAAACGGCAGCAGCTCCGCTTCCGCAACCGTCATGGGTTCAAACGGATTGATCTCGTGGTAATTGTATGGCTGTTCGATCACCCGCAACGCAAGCCGCGCAATCCACGTGTAAACGCTATAGCGATAGCCAATCAGGTCAGGCCGCTCACTCATCCCGCAGCCTCGCCACGGCCCAGCGGGCGGCATCTGCCACAACCGGATCGGTGTCTTCACACAGCCCTAACGCAGTCTCTAACAAGGCAAAATCTCCCGAATTTCCGATGGCGTAAAGCACATTGCGGACAAATCTGTCGCGCCCGATCCGTTTGATTGGTGACCCAGAAAAATGGGCTCGAAACCCGGCATCATCGAACGCCGCAAGGTCTGCCAGTTTGGGTGCCACCAACTCTGTGCGGGCGTGATATTTCACCTCCCGCGCTTCTTGGGCGAATTTGTTCCACGGACACACCCCAAGACAGTCGTCACAGCCATAAATCCGGTTGCCCATCAGGGCGCGCAGCTCTTCCGCGACGGGCCCGTGATGCTCGATTGTCAGATAAGAGATACAGCGCCGCGCATCAATCTGATGCGGCGAGGGAAACGCCCCCGTCGGACAGGCATCCAGACAAGCTCGGCAAGATCCACAATGATCAATTTCCGCTGGATCAGTCTCTATTTCCACGGTCGTGAACACCGACCCGATAAAGAACCAGGACCCCAGATCACGACTCACAAGATTGGTGTGTTTGCCCTGCCATCCCAGCCCCGAGGCCTGCCCCAGCGGTTTCTCCGGCACAGGCGCCGTGTCGACAAACACCTTCACCTGCGTCGCGTCCCCAGTTTCGGCAATCAACCACCGCGCCAACCGCTTGAGCCGCTTCTTGACCGTGTCGTGATAATCGCGGTTTTGCGCATAAACCGAAATCGCGCCACGATCCGGCATCTGGTGCACAGCCAGCGGATCATGCTGGGGCGTATAACTCTCACCCAGAACGATCACCGACCGCGCCTCCGGCCACAGCGCCGCCGGATCGGACCGCCAATGTGTGCGATCCGCCAGCCATCCCATTGTTCCGTGATAGTCCTTGGCCAGAAACCCCGCCAAACCCGCCGCAACCTGCGGCACCGCATCCGGCCGACACACCTGTGCCATATCAAACCCGATGGCTTGCGCCTCCGCCACCAATCGCGCTTTCAGGTCGTCACTCATTGCGCACCCCGGCTTTTTTGTTCCCAAAAAACCTTCGGGGGTACGGCCGCAGGCCGAGGGGGCAGACAGCCCCCTTGCGCTGTCACAGGATCAAAAATCCAGATCGGCATAATGTGCAGGCGGCGGAAATCCCGGCACCTGATCCGCCAGAATGGCACGGAACGCGGGCCGCGATTTGATTGTCGCGTACCAATCCTTGACCACCTGAGACCGGTTCCAGTCCACATCCGAAATATAGTCCAACGCCGACAAGTGCGCGGCAGCAGCAAAATCCGCCATCGTCATCACATCGCCAGCCAGCCAACGCCGGTGATCCAGCAGCCAGGTCATGTAATCCAGATGATACTTGATCGCCTTGGCGCCTGCCTTCACGTTGCCGCTGTCCGGATATCCGGCCCCCATCAGCTTCTTGTTGACCCGCTCATACAAAAGCTTGGACGTCACCTCGTGGTGGAATTTGTCATCAAACCACGCCACCAGCCGCCGCACTTCATACCGGCCATCCGCATCGCGCGGCATCAGCGCAGGCTCCGGATATTTCTCTTCCAGATACTCACAAATGGCATTGCTGTCGGCCATCATTTTGCCGTCCATCTTCAGGATCGGCACCTTCGCGGCGGGGTTGCGGCGCAGAAAATCGGGATCTTGCTCCCAATACCGCTCCTCCACCAGCTCCACCTCCAGCCGCTTCTCGCCCATGCACAGGCGCACCTTGCGGCAAAACGGAGACATAGGCACATGGAACAGTCGATTCATCACAACATCACTTGGTTTGAGCATTTCGCCTTCAATGCCCCGACCTTACGGGTAATTCAATCCGCAAAACAAGCGTCGCGCGACTCCCCGCGTATGGTTTCGGCTCCATCCATGATCGCTGCCGCCCGTCGACGCAACCGCGCCGTTGGCTGGCTCGCGGATCTGGCTTTCGGATTGGGCAACACCGCCGCCAACCGCGCCGCCTGTGTGGCGCTCAAACTCTCAGGCCCCACGCCAAAGTAATGCCGCGCCGCCGCCTCGACACCAAAAACACCTTCGTCAAATTCGGCAATGTTAAGATAGACCTCAAGAATTCGCCGCTTGGACCAGCCGATTTCCACCAAAGGCGTCAACACCGCCTCCAGCGCCTTGCGGACATAACTGCGCCCTTGCCACAGATAGACGTTCTTGACCGTTTGCTGTGTCAGGGTCGATGCCCCGCGCCCGCCGCCATCCTCGATTGCGTCCCGGATCGCGGCCACGTCAAACCCCCAGTGTAGACAGAAATTGGCATCTTCTGCCGCCACGACAGACCGCGCCATCACCGGTGCGATCTGCTCCATCGGGGTCCATTGATGATCCAGATGCCCCACGCGGCGCTTTTCGCTAAGCATCGTCCAGGTGATTGGCGGGTTCACAATCGCAAAGAACACCACGGCCAAAAACGTCAAAGAGACACCCCAAACCGCCGCACGGCGCAGCCAATACCGCGCCTTCAACCACCGCCGTCGCAACCAACGTGGCTCGGGTTTCTTCTGCTTTTTCTTTGACTTCTTTGCCATGGACGCCCGCTGCCGCTCTCAAGGAAAGGAAGTAAAGCGTCCTACCCGCGCTCGCAAGCCTCCTCGCTCACTTCGAGCACACCCAAACCCGAACCTCACAGTTCGACCCATAGCCATCGCAGTATTCTAGTGCGGTTTCCGCTGCCCGCGCAGTTGTGTCAGCCGTTCCAAAACCCCAGCCGCCATTGCTGGCTTCTGCCAGGACGCCACAGGCGTTGTAAAACGTCTCGATCACGTTGCAATCGTCCTCACAGGCACTGCGCACCGAAAGCCGCGCTTCGCTTTCGCTCTGTTGGCTGTGAGAATAGCCCCAAGCACCGTTTGGCCCAATCGCCACTGCGCCCCAGCATGCCTCATATCCGCAATCCCCCGCACGCGAGGCGCTTGCCTGCACCAACAGTATCAAACCCAACATCGGTTTAATAAATCGCATGAAACTCCACTCCGCAGCCAAGTTGATATTGATGGTTCTAAATCAATTCCCGCGTCACGGCGAGACTTCAGATAACAGCGGGCGGTGTACCGCCCAAAGCTGAAAACGCAAACAAAAACCCCCGCCGGTTGTCACCAACGGGGGATTTTAAGTCTCTATTGCAGCCTCATTCCGCCGGAACCGCCGCGCTTTCGTTGGTCAGCGGATGAGGAATATGCACCAGCATCTCTTTGGGGCAAACCTGAAGGAAGTTGCCCTTCTCCATGTCCCAGTGCTGCAGGATATCCGCAGCCTTGCGACTGCCGGTCTCTGCCACATGGCGCTCCACCAAACCTTTCAGCTGATCTTCCCAGTGCTTAACCGTCACTGGACAGGTCACCAAGGTTTCCATGTTCATGACGTTTTCGGCTTTGCCATCGGGATCATACAGATAAGCCATGCCGCCGGTCATACCCGCGCCAAAGTTCGCGCCGACCTCACCAAGGATCACGGCAATACCGCCAGTCATGTATTCACACCCACAGGCGCCACAGCCCTCAATCACAACCTTCGCACCAGAGTTTCGAACAGCGAACCGTTCCCCTGCGCGACCGGCCGCAAACAGATGGCCATCGGTTGCACCATAAAGCACGGTGTTGCCGATGATCGTGTTATCAGCCGCCGTAAGCGGACTTGCCATTGGCGGACGCACCACCACGGTGCCGCCCGACAAGCCTTTGCCGACGTAATCGTTGGCATCACCCGACACTTCAATCTTCAGACCAGGCGCCGCAAACGCACCCAACGACTGACCCGCAGACCCGGTCAGCTTGACCGTCAGGTGATCATCCTGCAGCGCATTGCGCATACCAAAGTTGCGCACGATATGGCTCGAGGTGCGTGTGCCCACGGTCCGGTGCGTGTTCTGCACCGCATACGACAATTGCATCTTCTCGCCGTCCTCAAGGAACCGCGCCGCGTCCCGCACGATTTCCGCATCCAGCGTATCAGGCACATAGTTGCGGTCTTTGTCGCGATTATAAACGATGTCATGCGCGCCATCGACGGTGATCAACAGCGGGTTGAGATCCAGATCATCCAGATGCGCCGACCCACGGCTAACCTGCGCCAACAGGTCCGCGCGACCAATGACGTCCCCAAGGCTACGCGCCCCGATGCTGGCCAGAATCTCACGCACTTCCTGCGCATAGAAGGTGATCAGGTTGACCACTTTGTCCGCAGATCCGGTGTATTTCGCACGCAGGTCTTCGTCCTGTGTACACACACCAACCGGGCAAGTGTTGGACTGGCACTGACGCACCATGATACAGCCCATCGCGATCAACGCCGCGGTGCCGATGCCGTATTCCTCGGCACCCATCATCGCCGCCATGACAATGTCACGACCTGTACGCAAACCACCGTCGGTCCGCAAAGTCACCCGCTCGCGCAGCTTGTTCATCGCCAGAACCTGATGCGCTTCGGTCAGACCCATTTCCCACGGCAGACCACAGTATTTGATCGACGTCGCAGGCGATGCACCGGTGCCGCCATTGTGGCCCGAGATCAGGATGATGTCGGCTTTGGCTTTCGCCACACCGGCAGCAATTGTGCCGACGCCGCTAGACGCCACCAGCTTCACCGTCACCTTACAGCGCGGGTTGATCTGCTTGAGATCATAGATCAGCTGCGCCAAATCCTCGATCGAGTAAATGTCGTGGTGCGGCGGAGGCGAAATCAGCGTCACACCTTTGGTCGAGTGGCGCAGACGCGCAATCAGGTCGGTGACCTTCATACCCGGCAACTGGCCGCCCTCACCGGGCTTGGCGCCCTGTGCAACTTTGATTTCCAGCTCTTCACACTGGTTCAGATATTCGGCTGTCACGCCAAAACGACCCGACGCCACCTGCTTGATTTTTGCTGACGGGTTGTCGCCATTTGGCTCCGGCACAAAGTGCGCCGGATCTTCGCCGCCCTCACCGGAATCCGACTTGGCACCGATCCGGTTCATCGCCACGTTGAGTGTCTTGTGCGCCTCAGGCGACAACGCCCCCAACGACATGCCCGGCGTTACGAACCGCTTGCGGATCGCGGTGATGCTTTCAACTTCTTCAATCGGGATCGGTTTGCCAATCGCCTTGATGTCCAGCAGGTCGCGCAAATGGATGGGCGGGTTGGCCCGCATCTTGGCGCTATACTGTTTCCACAGCTCATAGCTCGCGCGGTTACAGGCCGCTTGCAGCATGTGCATCGACTGTGCGCCCCACGCGTGGGTCTCACCCGACTTACGCGCTTTGTAGAACCCACCAACGGGCAACACGTCTGTGCCACTCAGGAAGCCTTTGGCGTGGATCTGCTCGGCCTTGCGTTGGATGCCGCTGACGCCAATGCCGGAAATCCGGCTGGTCATGCCGGGGAAATATTCCGCACACATCGCGCGGCTCAAACCCACAGCTTCAAAGTTCAGACCACCGCGATAAGACGAGATCACCGAGATGCCCATCTTCGCCATGATCTTGAGAAGACCTTGGTCGATGGCTTCGCGATAGCGCGCCATGTTCTCGGTCAAAGTGCCATCCGCCAGATTGCGCGCAATGCGATCTGCCAGCGTGTCTTCCGCCAGATAGGCGTTCACCACCGTGGCGCCTGCGCCGATCAGCACAGCAAAGTAATGCGGGTCGATACATTCTGCGGAGCGCACGTTCAGCGAACAGAAAGTCCGCAGACCTTTGCGTGTCAGGTGGCTGTGCACTGCGCTGGTCGCGAGGATCATCGGCATGGCAACTTTGTCGGCCCCCTGCGCTTCGTCGCTCAGCACGATATGCCCGGCACCGGACCGCACAGCGTCTTCGGCTTCCGCGCGAATACGCTCCAGACCCGCCTGCAACGCGCCTTCACCCGCATCAAAAGTACATTCAATCCGCACAACCGTGTCGTCAAACGCTTCCAGCAGCATGTCGAACTGCTTGTTGGCCACAAACGGGCTTTCCAGCATGACAATCTCGGTCTGGCTGCCGTCTTCGCCCAGCACGTTCTTCAAATTGCCGAACCGCGTCTTCAGGCTCATCACGCGGTATTCACGCAAACTGTCGATTGGCGGGTTTGTCACCTGAGAAAAGTTCTGGCGGAAGAAGTGGCTCAGCGGGCGGTAAAGCTTGGACAGAACCGCGCTCGGGGTGTCATCCCCCATCGACGCCAGCGCCTCTTTGCCATCCTCAGCCATCGGCGCAAGGATCTGCTCGACCTCTTCCATCGAATACCCGGCCGCGATTTGTCGCTGCCGCAAATCTTCGCCGGCAAACGTTGCGGTCTCGGTCACGCTTTGCAGCTCGCCGGCCAAATCGCGGATCTTGCCAACCCACTCGCCAAACGGACGTGCGCCCGCCAGTTTATCCTTGATCTCTGTGTCGTGATAGAGCTTGCCCTCTTTCATATCCACAGCCAGCAACTGACCGGGACCAAGCGCACCCTTTTCAACAACCGTTGCCTCGTCAATCGGCACCATTCCGGCCTCCGAACCGGAAATCAGCAACCCGTCGCCCGTCACAACATAGCGCATCGGGCGCAGGCCGTTGCGGTCCAGACCCGCACACACCCAACGACCATCGGTCATCGCCAAGGCGGCCGGACCGTCCCATGGCTCCATCACCGAGTTGCAATAGGAATACATGTCGCGCCACGACTGCGGCAGCTCAACTGCCTGCTTGGACCAGCTCTCGGGCACCAGCATGGTTTTTGCCATCGGAGCAGAGCGCCCAGCGCGCACCAGAACCTCAAACACACCGTCCAAAGCCGCGGAATCCGACGCGCCACCTGGCACGATCGGCTTGATGTCTTCGGCGTGATCGCCAAACGAGGCCGACGCCATGCGGATCTCGTGGCTTTTCATCCAGTTCAGGTTGCCCCTGAGCGTGTTGATCTCACCGTTGTGGGCCAACATGCGGAACGGCTGTGCCAGCCACCACTGCGGGAAAGTGTTGGTCGAATACCGCTGGTGATACAGCGCAAACGCACTTTCAAAACGTTCGTCCAGCAGGTCGGGATAGAACACCGCCACCTGCTCGGCCAACATCATGCCTTTGTAAATGATCGAGCGGCACGACAACGACGCGATATAAAGCCCGTTGATGTTTGCCGCCAACGCGGCTTTCTCGATACGGCGACGGATCACATACAGTTCGCGCTCAAACGTCTCCTCATCGACACCTTTGGAATTGGTGATCAGGATCTGCTCGATCTCGGGCCGCGTCGCGTTGGCCTTTTCGCCCAGACAGGTCACATCCACCGGCACGTGGCGCCAGCCATAGATGCGATAGCCCATCTTCAGAACTTCGGTTTCCACAATCGTGCGACAGCTTTCCTGCGCACCATGATCGGTGCGCGGCAGGAACACCTGACCCACAGCCATCAGCTCGTCTTTGATCGGCTCATGGCCCGTGCGCTTGATCTGATCATAGAAAAAGTTGACCGGAATTTGCACATGAATACCCGCACCATCGCCGGTCATGCCGTCCGCATCCACAGCACCACGGTGCCAGATCGCCTTCAGCGCAGTAATGCCCGCCTCAACCACTTTGCGGCTGGGTTTGCCATCAATGCTGACCACAAGGCCCACGCCACAAGACGAGTGCTCCTCGCTCTCTTCATACAGACCGTTCTCGGCCATGAACTTGCGCTTGGCTTCTTCTTCGCGCACCCAGTTGTCGTCATACTTGGTCATTGGTTGAACCCTCCATTCTGGTCCACGACCCCCAAGATCATCCAATACGCTTGCGCGGGACTGATCGAGAAGACCCCAGCTTCTGATTTTCGAACGGCCGTAAGCCACTCGTCACGACCGCCAAGAAATGGATCTTGCGGTTGCTTTCCTTGATCAATCCGCTCGGCCAAGCAAGGCGCAATCGCCTCCAAAGCGAACGGACTATGAAACACTGTTGGCAATTCCTGAGTTTCGGAAATGCCGGTCAGTTGAAGATGCGCGATGATCTTATTCTCAACCTCGCCGCCGATCTCTAGATCGCCCCAAGTCTCCAATTTGCCCACCAAGGCAGCCACGGGTGGAAGGTCATGTTCAGAGGTGCAAAGAAAAACATCCCCAACGGACACATCAGCGCTCATCGCAGAAGTTGCGGTGATTAGCCCGATTATGGCAGAAAGTGATTTTTTCATGGTGCCTCCTCAGACAAACCATATTTCGCGTTAATCTCTGCCGTGGTCATCTGGATCCGCCCTTCCGGCAGGTCGAACAGACAATCCTTGCGGTCCACGAAAAACTCCCGCGCCAGCTTCATGCCACTCACATCGTCAAACAGGCCCAGCGCCACAGAGTAGTTCCCAGCATCAGGCCCATCGGTCAGACGATACCAAAGGTTCGATCCGCAGGCTTTGCAGAACGACCGCGCGGCCCAATCCGAACTTTTGTGAGTAGATATCTGGTTCGCGCCGTTTATCTGCATCGCGGCAATCGGCACATGCACCCCGACAAAACGGTCGCCATTCCAACGGCGGCACATCTCGCAATAACAGGCCCCGAATTCGGACGACACGTCGGTCGCGGTGAAAGTCACCGCGCCACACATGCAATGTCCGCTTCGGGTTACCATGCCATTTACCTTTTCATCATCTTGGTCAGCTGTTCTGACGTTTCGTGTTTTGGGGGCGTGCATCGGCACTGTCGCGATACAGACGCAATACCGACGCGATGCCGAGTGCCTTATTCGGCGGCCACAGCCGTCGGAACGCCCAGCTTTTCAACAATCGCATCGGCGCAATCGCGGCCGTCTTTGATGGCCCAAACCACAAGCGATGCGCCGCGCACGATGTCACCCACCGCATAAACGCCCTCTAGGTCCGTCGCACCCGTGGTGAACTGCGCCTTTACAGTGCCCCAACGGGTCACTCCCAGCTCAGGTTCGTCCCAAAGGGTCGGCAGATCTTCAGGAGAGAAGCCCAGCGCCTTGATCACCAGATCGGCTTCTTCGACATAATCCGCGCCTTCGATCACTTCGGGGCTTTGACGGCCCGACGCATCGGGCTGACCCAAACGCATCTTCTGCACCATCACACCTTCTACGGCGTCGCCGCCGGTGAACCCTTTGGGCGCGCTCAGCCAGACAAATTCCACACCTTCTTCTTCGGCGTTCTGCGTTTCACGCTGCGAGCCGGGCATGTTGGCCTTGTCGCGGCGATACAGACATTTCACGCTGTCAGCGCCTTGGCGGATCGCTGTGCGCACACAATCCATCGCGGTGTCGCCGCCACCGATCACAACAACCTTCTTGCCCTCGGCATTCAGCTCACCGCTTTCGATCTCCGGCACGCTGTCGCCAAAGTCCTGACGGTTGGACGCCGTCAGATAATCAATCGCCTTTACGATGCCCTTGGCACCGGCGCCCGGCCCTTGCAAATCACGGCTTTTATAGACACCAGTCGCGATAATCACCGCGTTATGCGCAGCGCGGATTTCAGCAAAAGAGATGTCTGTGCCAATTTCACAGTTCATCTTGAAGGTCACACCACCGTCAGCCAGCAGCTGGTTGCGACGCATGACCACGTCTTTCTCCAACTTGAAGCCGGGAATGCCATAGGTCAGCAAGCCGCCAGCGCGGTCATAACGGTCATATATCGTCACCTGAATGCCCGCGCGACGCAGGCGATCTGCGGCGGCCAGACCACCAGGACCCGCCCCGATGATGCCAACGCTTTCAGCGCGCTCTTGGCTCGGAGACGCGGGTTTGACCCACCCCTTTTCCCACGCGGTATCGGTGATGTATTTCTCAACCGAGCCGATGGTCACAGTGCCGTGGCCGGACTGTTCAATCACGCAGTTGCCTTCACACAGACGGTCCTGCGGGCAGATACGGCCACAGATTTCCGGAAAGGTGTTGGTGGCTTGGCTGACAGCATAGGCTTCTTCCAACCGACCCGTCGCCGTCAGGCGCAGCCAATCAGGGATATTGTTGTGCAACGGGCAATGGCTTTGGCAATACGGCACACCACATTGGCTGCACCGGCTTGACTGCTCCTCGGCCTTGGCCTTGGCGAACTCCGCATAGATTTCATTGAAATCTTCTTTGCGCACGCTGGCATCCCGCTTCACCGGCATGTCACGTTCCACAGATACAAATTTCAACATCGGTTGCTTAGCCACGTCGCTGCCTCCTGCTTTTCCGTCAGAATGTGTCTGTAAAGAGTTCGGAAAGGATATAAAAGTCAGTCATACTGACGTATATATCAGTTTTTTATGTGGCATGGGGTCAATTTTGGTGATCAATCCGGTTTTTTAGGTCCGAGTCGGATCTAAAATGCATATTTCCTTTGAAAAATTGGGCACTTATACGTTGTGTATCAATGCAAGGAACCTGATGGCCATGCCAATCTTTCACATTCTTTTGGTCGCCGTCATCCAGGGCATCACAGAATTTCTTCCGATAAGCTCCTCGGGCCATCTGATTTTGCTGCCGAATCTGGTTGGGCTTGACGATCAGGGACTGGCCATCGACGTCGCTGCCCACGTAGGCACACTGGGCGCAGTGATCCTCTATTTCTGGTCCGACGTCCGCCTTGCCATCCTTGGCCTGCCACGCGCCCTGACCGGAAAGCGCGACACGCCCGGTAGTAAACTCGCCTATCTGCTGATCGTCGCGACAATCCCGGTGATAATCGCAGGGCTTTTCCTAAAGGTCACAGGCCTCAACGACGCAATGCGGTCTGTTGCACTGATTGGCTGGACCATGCTGGGTTTCGGACTCGTGCTCTGGTGGGCAGACCAAAAAGGCGCCAGCACAAAAACCGAAGCGGACTGGTCCACCAAAGACGCCTGGCTGCTCGGTGTTTGGCAGGCCGTTGCTCTGATCCCCGGAACCTCACGGTCGGGTATAACGATCACCGGCGCGCGCTTTCTTGGATATGAACGCTCTGACGCCGCTAAGATTGCCATGCTGATGTCGATCCCGACCATCTTTGCCAGCGGCACCTTGCTCGGTTTGGACGTCGCAACCCAAGCCGATGTCGCAATGTTGCGCGATATGGCTCTGGCTGCGGTCTTTTCTTTCTTTGCAGCCCTACTTGCACTGACCCTGATGATGCGCCTGTTGAAATCCGTCAGTTTCACACCCTACGTCATCTACCGCGTGATCCTTGGCGCAACACTGCTAGTTATCGCGTACAGCTAACAAAAAAGGCGGGCCACCTGGACCCGCCTCTATATCTCTAATGTCGCGCAATCAGATCTTCATATTTCGCGCTGAATCCTTGATTGCGTCATACTGACCGGACGGGCGGTAGCGCCACAAATAGTCCGGCAAAATAGTCTCGGGTGCCAGCGGGCGAATACCCAGATCGTCAAACCCTTTCGCACCCTCGGACACAACATTGTCTATCTTCAACAGCCTCACCTGATCCTTAGTCAGCACCGAGTTGTGCACCAAGCCAAAGGTTACGGTCTGCATCAAGCCAAAACCAAAGGCCATCACCCGGCCCAGCCAGAACGGCAAGTTCATTACAATGCGCTTGCGCTGTACGACCTCAAGCATCTCACCAATCCAGCCTCGCAGCGTCTTCACCTCAGGACCACCAAGCTCATAAACACCCTCGGCCTGACCCAAAATGCCCATGACAGCAGCCTGCGCCACATCATCGACGAACACCGGCTGGAACTTGGTTTCGCCCCCAATGATCGGCAACATCGGACCCATGCGCGACATCGACGCAAAACGGTTAAAGAAGCCGTCGTCCTGCCCAAAGATCACAGAAGGCCGCAAAATCATTGCGTTCGGCATGTGTTGAATCACACCCTCTTCGCCCAGCGCCTTTGAGGTTGCGTAATCACTTTCCGTCTCGGTGTCGGCAATTGCCGACAGATGCACCATCGTCGCCACACCTTGCTCGGACGCGATGCGCGCGATGCGCTCGGCACCCTCATGCTGCACCGCATCAAAAGTATTCTTGCCCCGATCCGACAGAATGCCAACACAGTTCACTACCGCATCAGCCCCGGCCATAACACCGGCCACAGACGCATCATCCCGCACATTGCAGAATACCGGCTCCACTTGTCCGACCGACCCATAAGGTTTTACGAACATCGCCTCATTCGGACGGCGCACTGCGACACGCACACGCCAGCCTTCTTTGGCCATACGCTGTGCTATGTGGCGTCCGACAAATCCGGACCCGCCGTAAATAGTGACAAGTTTCGACATGGCTCGCCTCCGCTGGTGTCGTGTCTGATGCAATAGCCCCCCGCGCGCTCCGGAACAAGTCGCAAGGCCAGACCGCGACATGAAACCCCAGGTTTTTCATCACGACTTTGTACCTTTACGTTGGGCCGGCACAGAGAGGTTGAACAAATTTGGGAATTTCCATCGAATCGCGTTGACACCCCCCGCCCACAGGACTAAATGCCTGCTTCACCAACCCGTGCCCAGATGGCGGAATTGGTAGACGCGCTAGCTTCAGGTGCTAGTGTCCGTATGGACGTGGAGGTTCGAGTCCTCTTCTGGGCACCATATTATCCATAAATCCCATTTCTTATCAATGCGTTGGTGGATTTTCGAGTTTTTGTATCCCCCTAAATATCCCCCTTATCGCTGTTGGTGAAAGCGACCTTCTGAATTGTTAAGAAAGTTTCAGTGCCCTCGCAGTTCTGCCCTTTCGGTTCATTTTCGATCTAGGCCAAGCTCTAGCGGTTGCTGGGCGGCACCAGCACCGCATTGCACCTGCAACCTACTTCGCAATTGCAGTCAGGGTGCGGCAACTCGGGAACATTATCCAAATCATAAAGGTGCCCGTCATCGCTTCGACAGGCGAGACAGGTCGAGTTTCGATCCTTGACCTTCAAAACTTCAAACCGATAACCTTGTGACAATCTCTTGGCCTGATCGACTTGCAGTT
Organism: Shimia sp. SK013; assembly: GCF_001292625.1. Lineage (GTDB taxonomy): Bacteria > Pseudomonadota > Alphaproteobacteria > Rhodobacterales > Rhodobacteraceae > Shimia. The sequence continues at coordinate 2,711 of NZ_LAJH01000006.1, read as the reverse complement.
TGTTGCGGGCAAAGAACAAAAGCATACGCGCGGCGAGTACTCTGTTTTTGTCGTTATTGTCTAACAACTCATCTGATATTACCCGCCCGAAACGTTCAGTTCCCCACAAGGAAAACATTGCCGCAAGCTCTCTGCTGGCTTGGGATACGCCGCCATAACGGGACTTGTGAAATCCAGGGTTCGCTTTGAAAATTATGGTAATTTCTTTGAAAAGCCTCTGGTCGGCAGATTTCCAATTCACACCTATACCGCGTTGATAAAACTGAGCCTCCTCATACCGACAAACGATATTACAAGCTTCGGAAAAATTACGGGCCCGCAATAATTCTAAAGTGCGCAATTGAGCTCGCTCTAAGTCCAGTTTTTTTGCGGCCTTGTGTTCCGAAACCGCATCTTGGGCTCTGTCGGTGCAGATCAAAATGTTCCGACCTCCAAGTTCATCGCAAAAGCCAGTGCGTGAACTACTTGCGATCCGTTCTGCGATATCTGCTTTTTTACCGCTCGCTTTCACACCTTGAGAAGAAGCCATTTCCTTCAGCTCGCTCAACTTGAAAGAGGCTTCAAGCTTTTCGGAAAGGGTTGCCTCTCGCAGTAGTTCTGCGTCTGTCAGAGCGGCAATTACGTCAAAGACTGGCGCACCCAACTTATCTTCCCAAAGGGCCGTATGATTGGCGTTCAGGCGCTTCGCTACATCAGCGGGTGAAGTAAAGAGGGAGAGAAATTGAACCTGTTGGTTTGAGTCCAGTTGAACAGACCGTGGTTTGGTTGTTGGTTCGTCCGGGCTATTGTCTTTTTTAAACCCGAATAACTTTCGAAACATGTCCAAACTCCACGCGCTTGTTTGGACAGACTATCGAAGTGCGGGTTCGGGACAAGAAGTGTTTTTCAGTTCCATCGTCACGCCTTGCAGTTCTCTCATTCGAAGGCATCTATTCGCTGCGCCTGTATCTACTGCTTTCACCGCCAGCTGGCCGGCGAAAACATCTGAGACTTTCAAGAAGGACGAACTACGGCACATCCTTGAGTTGGGGAAATTAGGTGTTCCAGATGGCCAAACTTGCGGCGGTTTGTGTTGGACCGAGAAAAACTCACTCCCAACTTTCGAAAATCGGTGATCGAGCTGGGTGGACGGAGGTTCAAGCTCCGTTGCCAGCGCCTATTTTTTGTGATCACATTTTCGTAGCATACTGAAGGAATACTACGATATTGGAGTTTAAGTCGCTGACTTTTATGGCCCTACATATACAAGTCAATCTCTATGACCTGTGACCAAAAGGCCATATTAACGGCGACTCAACAAACACACTTTTCCTTTAGCTTCTTTGGTCAACAACACTCTGACCGTATGTTTGGATCACGGCAACAAACCGAAAGGAACCTTTGCCATGAAACATCTTATTCAAACCGCCGCAGTTGCGATGACGCTGCTTGGTGCGACTGCTACAATAGCTATTGCAGACCGCAAACCCGCTCTCGACCCTGGCTGTGAATTCATCAAAGAGCTCAACGAATATACTTGCCCAACCTGTGGCTGTTAATCAGGTGAAACTATACCAAACGGCCCGCTCTTGCGGGCCGTTGTCTATTAGCTACCCTAACAAATTCCATTATTGAGTTGTAACGCATTACGCGACCGCTGTCGCAAGCCAATTTGAAGACCTTAGAAAGCACTTTGACCGAGCCGAGCGGCTTGTTGAGGATCAAAGACCAGCAAAGCCAGCATCACGCAGGTAGTTCCGGCAGAGGTAGGGGCCTGATGGCGGAGGTGGCAGGATTGCGCGGTAGTGCGGTAGTGCGCTGTTTGATTAGGTTATCGGAGGGTCGTATTCAATTGGTCGGATGATGGTTTTGTCCTCCAGAACGATCTGAGGGGGCAGTAGAGAGCGCCGTACGCGGCCTACTGTTACCTCGAACAAAGCTACTGAGTTTCGCCCCTTGCGCTTTGGAGGGGCTACCAGGTCGATCTGTTTGCCTGCTGTTTCTGCCTTAGTAAGCGTCACAGCCTCATTCAAATCAGTGTCAGCGGAAATGACCAGGGCACGGTCGAACCTATCCTTTAAGCCATCAGCCATAAGCTGAACGCCGATATTCACATCGGTTTCTTTCTCTTCGTGAGCTTTATAGCGTACATTGCAACTCTTGCACTGCATCGGCTTTTCTTTGAAGCGGCCTTCAATGAACTGGACGCCTCGGGCTTGCAATGCAGCCACGTATCTCTGATGGCGGCGATAGCTAGCCGGCATCCACGTCGCATACGCTGAGAAGTATTTTACAGTAGTGACTGCCTCGTTCTGTCGGATCAGTGTTTCGGACAACGCCCAAAGGTCGAGCCATTTTAGATGACTTTCGCCAAGATCATCGAGAGCGTGATAGAGATTGAAGCCATCGATGTAGACCGAAACACGATGTGCAGTCATGTGTTCACCAATTCTATAAATGAAAAAGCCGCCCTTGCGAGCGGCTTATCCGATGGCGCGAACCCCACCGGTTAGATGATTCCTATTTAGCACTAAAAGGTGTTTGCGCAAGCTTAATATGTCGTTTGGCACCAAAAAAGAACTAAAGTGGCTCGTGCGATTACCTAAATCAAGCGCTCGATCTCTCTTATCTCTCGCGCCAGATCGTTGATCTCCGCTCTTGTCTCGATCCATTCCCGCGACCGCATTCCATGCCGCCATGACGGGTGATCCTTGCCAGACGAATGCCCGCCT
>NZ_LAJH01000005.1 GCF_001292625.1 Shimia sp. SK013 | reverse complement strand
CAATGGTGCCGATGTTGCAGTGCGGTTTACTGCGCTCAAACTTTTCCTTAGCCATTGGCTTTTCCTTTCATAGTTCGCCGTCTCGATGTGTCTCGCTGCGGCTCAGAGTTTCCGTCCAAAAACGGACCAAAGAGGGTCAAGTCCTCTTCATACATTTTTTCGATTTGGCGACGTCCGGACTCGCTCAGGTCGTCCACCGTGATTTTGGGTCCCGCCGTCATAAGATGCCGAAGCGGCGGGAGTTCTCGATCCAAATTGGATTGCAGATCCTCCAAAAACTGAGGGACCTGTTTGAGTGTATAAATCGCATCAAAATAGGAAGGATCCGACCCCAAAAAGAACGACAATGGTTCCAAATGATGGGCGACCCCCACATGCGAAGCTCGGTACTTGTCGAGCTTTTGCACAAAGGTTTCCAAATCCGGTTCTTGGGGAAGACCCCCAAATACACGCAAATCGCGAATACGGCTTTTACGTTTCAGGATTTCTCCCTCGACGATACGATTGCGATACACGGACACGACACGCGAGACCGGATCACGAATGATCGCGGCACGCCAAAAACGATTCCGACTGGGCTTGCTTGTCCGTCGGAACGGGCCCGTGGGATACAAAGTGTGAATCCCAATCGTTTTCCCGCTCACTGTAAGATTGTCCGCTGCAAAACCATTTTCATACTCAAAGAACAAGTGACACAACGAAGTGCTCAAGCATTTCGGTACGGTAAATACCGAAACTTGCTCTTTTGGCAACATTATTGTCATTGCAACGGACCTTTTCAGACGCCGGTTACGCGTATTTCGCTTGGATCTCTTCCGAGATGTTATTCGGCACCGGATCGTAGTGATCAAACTGCATGGAGAACTGGGCACGGCCCGAGCTCATGGAACGCAGCGTGTTGATGTAACCGAACATGTTGGCCAAAGGCACAAATGCATCGATCGCAACAGCGTTACCGCGGTTTTCCTGACCAGACACCTGCCCACGACGGGAAGTAAGGTCACCAATGATGCCACCAGTGTATTCTTCCGGTGTGATCACTTCGACTTTCATGATTGGCTCAAGCAGTTTTGCACCCGCAAGACGCATGCCTTCACGCATGCACATACGACCCGCAATTTCAAAGGCCAGAATGCTGGAGTCCACGTCGTGGAACTTACCGTCAAGCAGCTGAACTTTGAAGTCGATCACAGGGAAGCCAGCCAGAGGGCCGCTATCCATGACCGATTTGATGCCTTTTTCAACACCCGGGATGTATTCTTTTGGAACCGAACCACCAACAATCTTGGACTCAAAGGAGTACCCTTCGCCCGGCTCTGTTGGAGAGATCAACAACTTCACCTCGCCGTACTGACCAGACCCACCAGATTGTTTCTTGTGGGTGTAGCTGTGCTCGACTTCGTGACCGATGGTCTCGCGGTAAGCAACCTGTGGGGCACCAATGTTGGCTTCCACTTTGAACTCACGACGCAGACGGTCCACGAGGATGTCGAGGTGAAGTTCGCCCATGCCTTTCATGATGGTCTGACCGCTTTCGATGTCAGTTTCCACACGGAAGGAAGGATCTTCGGCGGCCAAACGCTGCAGGCCAGTCGACATTTTCTCTTGGTCGCCTTTGGTCTTAGGCTCAACAGCGATCTCGATCACAGGATCGGGGAACGTCATTGTTTCCAGAACCACAGGATCGTTGATCGCGCAAAGCGTGTCACCGGTTGTGGTGTCTTTCAGACCGCCCAGAGCGATAATGTCACCTGCGAATGCTTCGCTGATTTCATCACGGTCGTTGGAGTGCATGATCATCATGCGGCCAACGCGCTCTTTTTTGCCTTTGGTCGAGTTCAGGAAGCTGTCGCCCTTTTCGATTTTACCGGAGTAAATACGGGTAAAGGTCAGCGAGCCAACAAAGGGGTCATTCCAGATTTTAAACGCCAGAGCCGAGAACGCCATTTCGTCATCTGCACGACGTGCAATATCACGAACTTCGTCATCATCGCCGGGTTTAAAGCCCATATAATCAACGACGTCCAGCGGGCTGGGCAGATAGTCAATCACAGCGTTAAGCAGGGGCTGAACACCTTTGTTTTTGAACGCAGAACCGCCCAGAACTGGCACAAATGCCATTTCCAGTGTGCCTTTGCGCAGCAATGCACGCAATGTTGGCACGTCAGGCTCGTTGCCTTCCAGGTATTCCATCATCGCGTCGTCGTCCATTTCGACGGCGGCTTCGATCATTTTGCCACGCCATTCATCGGCCATGTCCTGAAGGCTTTCACGGATCGGTGCTTTGATCCACGACGCGCCAAGGTCTTCACCCTGCCACAGCCATTCTTCCATGGTTACCAAATCCAGCAGACCTTCCAGCTCGGTTTCTGCACCGATAGGAATACCAACCGGAACAGCGGTCGCGCCGGTGCGGTCTTCGATCATGTGAACGCAGTTAAAGAAGTCCGCGCCGATTTTGTCCATTTTGTTGACAAAAACCATACGTGGAACTTTGTAGCGATCAGCTTGACGCCAAACGGTTTCGGTCTGGGGCTCAACACCAGCGTTGGCGTCAAGAACACAAACAGCACCATCGAGAACCGCCAGTGAACGTTCAACTTCAATTGTGAAGTCAACGTGGCCTGGGGTGTCGATGATGTTCATGCGGAACTTTTCAGAATCCGCAGTCTCACCGTCCTCGGTGCGCTCCCAGAAAGTGGTTGTCGCAGCTGAAGTGATGGTGATGCCACGTTCCTGCTCCTGCTCCATGTGGTCCATGGTTGCAGCGCCGTCGTGAACTTCACCGATGTTGTGGGACTTGCCCGTGTAAAACAGGATCCGCTCCGAACAGGTGGTTTTACCTGCATCGATGTGAGCCATAATCCCGAAGTTACGGTAGCGGTCGAGGGGATATTCGCGTGCCATTGGTCTAATGTCCTCTGGAAATTACCAACGATAGTGGCTGAAGGCTTTGTTTGCCTCGGCCATTTTGTGCGTGTCTTCGCGTTTTTTAACAGCAGTACCGCGCGAGTTCACAGCATCCATAAGCTCGCCTGCAAGGCGCTCTTCCATGGTGTTTTCGTTGCGGTTGCGAGAAGCAGTGATCAGCCAACGAATGGCCAGTGCTTCGCGACGCTCAGGGCGCACTTCAACCGGAACTTGATAAGTGGCACCACCCACTCGGCGTGAACGCACTTCGACCGAAGGTTTGATCAGGTCGAGCGCTTCGTGGAAAACTTCCACAGGCGCACGTTTGATTTTCGCCTCAACGCGATCAAGCGCGTTGTAAACGATCGTTTCCGCAACCGACTTCTTACCGTCGATCATCAGGTTGTTCATGAATTTGCTCAGTACCTTGTCGCCAAATTTGGCGTCAGGCAAGATTTCGCGTTTTTCAGCGGCGTGACGACGTGACATCTCAGCCTCTCCTTCTTACTTGGGACGCTTGGCGCCGTACTTCGAACGACGTTGCTTACGGTCTTTAACACCTTGGGTATCCAGAACACCGCGCAGGATGTGGTAACGGACACCCGGAAGGTCTTTTACACGACCGCCGCGGATCAGAACCACAGAGTGTTCCTGAAGGTTGTGGCTTTCACCCGGGATGTACGAAATCACTTCGTAACCGTTGGTCAGGCGTACCTTCGCAACTTTACGCATAGCGGAGTTCGGTTTCTTAGGTGTGGTTGTGTACACGCGTGTACAAACGCCGCGTTTTTGCGGGCATTGCTCGAGGTGCTGCGACTTCGAGCGCTTGATTTTGGGCTGACGCGGTTTGCGGATCAGCTGTTGGATCGTTGGCATAGGGTCTCTTTCCCGTTTGCTTCACTCAATTTACGCGGGCGAACCCGCGCGGCTTTTGTCTTTCTCGCAACTTGCGTTTCCACAAGCGCAAAAACCGCAATCGTTTCCATTCCGAGGCAAACGACGCGGTGGAGTCTCAGAGGTTGCGGTCTTCAAAGTAGACCAGAACTTGACCACTACAGTTATGAAACGGCTTAGGGGTTACTTATCCCAATGCCGGATGGCCGCGATATATGGGGAGTCGGAGCCGTTGTCAACAGGGCCAACATAACGGTTGCTAATACCATATCCACCACCCTGTTCGGTTGCGTCCGGTTTCGCGCAATGACATGATAATCCGCAGGTGCGCAGAACGCGCTTTGCTCAATACCGACGATATCACGGGGCCTTCGCAATGGACAGCAAGGACATGCAAGTGATCGGCGTTTGCCGATTTTCTTATCCCGCCCTGGGCGGCTTTCAGGTTGAGCATGAAACCCCTGAAGAGCGCATGGCATTCCTCTACGATCCTGCCCGTATGGAGGAGCGGTTTCGTATTTTTGAAGCCTTCACTTTGCCGCCTTTGCGCGCTCAGACCGATCCGGATTTCACTTTTCTGGTGATCATTGGCGATCAGATGCCAGATGTGTATCGCAAGCGCCTCCAAACCGCGCTGGCAGACATTCCTCAAGCTGTTGTCGCGGCCTATCCCCCCGAACCACACCGCGATATTATGAAAGTTGCGATCAACGCTGTGCGCCGCGACAGCAAAGACCACTGCCTGCAATTTCGCATGGATGACGATGACGCCGTCAACATCCGCTTTGTTGAACGATTGCGCGAGCGGGTGAACGATCTGCACACGCTCATTCGCAAGAACAAACACGTCGCGATCGACTTTTCGCAAGGCTACATCGCCTCGGCTGGTCCCGACGGTATTGGCGGCAAACCCACCATGGAACACCTCTGGACTGCCGCGCTGGCGATGACTGTTAGCCCTAAGTCAGACATCACCATCCTGAACTTCGGGCACTCAAAAATGGGGAAATTCATGCCCATTGTCAGCTTTGCTGGTGAAGACATGTTCATTCGCGGCCATAACGAATTCAACGACAGCCGCCAGAAAAACGCGAAACCGCTGAGCCTACCGCTTCTGGACGCCGAAGACGAAGCGCACTTCAAGCGAGTATTCAACATCGATGCCGATCACGTTCGCGCGCTGTTCTCCTGAGCCAATTTTCTGCCGCGCAACAAAGTGAACACCCCTGCCCCGACAACAATCACACAGCCCAGCAGAGTGGTCGGGTCCGGCCATTCACCAAAGACCACCAACCCAAGCAACAGCGCCCACAGAAGTCCTGAGTACCGGAAAGGCGCGGTGAACGACACTTCCCCCAGCCGCATCACCATGACCGAAAACAGATATCCGCCAAGGATGAACACCGACGCGCCGCCGATCAACGCGACCTGGTGAAGGTCCAAGGTCACCCACTCTGTGTCAAGACTAGCGACCCCGGCAAACAGCATCACACCGAGTGAGGCCACCAAAGTCACGGTCATGGATGGCACTTCCGCCGACATCCGCCGTGTCGACAGATCTCTAACGGTCACAAAACAGACAGCCCCAAGCGCGTATCCGGCATAAAGGTCAAACCCTTCGGGACCTGGCCTGACGATCAGCAACATACCCAGGAAACCGGCCAGAATGGCCGACATCCGCCGCCAGCCCACCGCCTCGCCGAACAGCAAAGCGCCACCCAGCGTAACGGTCAGCGGCAACACCTGCAAAATCGCCGTCACATTGGCGATTGGCATGTGGTAAAGCGCGGTAATAAAGAGATATGCCGCGCCTATCTCGGCGCAGGTGCGCAAGGCCACCAGCCCCCAATCCCGTCGCGGTATCCGCCACCGCAGATTGCCCAATGCATGGGCCAGTCCCCAGATCATCAGGCTCGACGCCACACCGCGCAAAAACAGCATCTGAAACAGCGGCACTTCTGGTCCCAGCAACTTCACGCAGGTGTCGTTAAACGTAAACGCCGCCATCGAGCACATCATCAACAGCGCGCCCTTAGTGTTGTCTGACAGTGCCATCTGCGCGCTCCGGTGAAGTCAATCGAACGACGCTACGCCCGGCCAGTGGGATTGCCAAGGGGATGGGGCAAATTCGCGGAGAACTCTCTTGCGGGGAACGCATCGGACTCATTGAGATGTCTGTTGCTGGAAGTGTCGCGAACCATGTCCGGTCAAATGTCAGTCAATGCCATTTGAAATACTCCGAGGTCTGGTCCGAGCCCTTTGTGTCGCGACCCACATTGGGATAAAAGTGGCGAATGATTCATAAATTTTTTTTCGCGGAGCTCTCGGACAACCCAGCTTTCGACTATCAGCGCTATTACGGCATGGATGCAGACGTTTCACTGCACGATGACCTTGTCCAATACATCAATGACAGTTTGTGGTGGATATCTAGCTTCAATCCTGCGTGCAACATGGAACCCCAGTCTGGACTGAACATGTTTGGGCCAACTGTTATCCGAGCTTCTGGAGCTGAGAGGCTTCTGCGCATTTCAAAGTCTTGGGCCTCTTTGTTTAAAGAGTCGCCGCCTGAACTTAGTTTGACAGGAGGGTTTGAACTTGAGGAAGGGCAAAGCCTTGAAAGCGGCACCTATGCAAAACACCATATGGACCGAGATAAGGTCGTCTCAAGCTTTGAAAAACTCGCAGTGACTTGTCTTAGAGTGAGTGAAAGCAAGGATCGCACTTTCATCATGCACTTTGGGATATGACAAGACGGGATGATGCCTTAAGTCTTTCAAAGACAGCTTCGTCCCGCATAGCTGCCCTCCGGTTCCACACCCTCACCAAAACAGAAAAGGCCCCCGACGCAATGCCGGGGGCCTTTCTCAATTCTCAAACCGTTAAGTCGACTTAGTCGAGCTCGCGGCTTTCCGGGGTTTCCACCAGACCGCTGTCAAACACGTCGTCGGCCTGCACATCCTCAACCGGGGCTGCCAGCGCGGCGGCGGCTTCTGCCTCCTCGCGACGGGCCTCGATGACCACATTGTCCCGTTCGGATGCAATGGAGCGCACATGCTGTGTCGCCCCACCGGTACCCGCAGGGATCAAGCGACCCACGATGACGTTTTCCTTAAGACCAACCAGCTTGTCTCGCTTACCTTGCACAGAGGCTTCGGTAAGAACGCGCGTGGTTTCCTGGAACGACGCCGCCGAGATGAACGACCGTGTCTGCAAGCTCGCCTTGGTGATACCAAGCAGGATCGGCTCGCCCTTGGCGGGACGACGACCTCCGGACACTGCCTTCTCGTTGGCGGCGTCAAACTCAGCTTTCTCAACGTGCTCGCCTTTGAGCAGTGTGGTTTCACCAGAGTCCTGGATTTCCCATTTCTGCAACATTTGGCGCACAATCACTTCGATGTGCTTGTCGTTGATCTTCACACCTTGCAGGCGATAAACGTCCTGAACTTCGTCGATCATGTAGTCCGCCAGCGCTTCTACACCCATGATGGACAGGATGTCGTGCGGTGCCGGGTTACCGTCCATGATATAGTCACCCTTCTGGACAAAATCACCTTCCTGAACAGGAATGTGCTTGCCTTTAGGCACCATGTATTCGACGGGCTCCATGCTCTCGTCCGAAGGTTCGATCGAGATGCGACGCTTGTTCTTGTAGTCGCGGCCAAAGCGCACGTAACCATCGATTTCGGCGATGATCGCGTGATCTTTCGGACGACGTGCTTCGAACAGTTCAGCAACACGTGGCAGACCACCGGTAATGTCCTTGGTCTTGGCGCCTTCACGCGGGATACGCGCGATAACGTCACCAGCTTGGACATCCTGCTGTTCTTCAATCGACAGAATGGCGTCCACAGACATCGGATAGTGAACCGGGTTGCCTGCATCGTTGCGCACAGGCTCACCATCGGCGTCTACAATGATCACCTCCGGCTTAAGCTCGTTGCCTTTTGGCGCAGAACGCCAATCAACCACGATTTTCTGTGTCATACCGGTCGCTTCGTCGGTCTCGTCACGCACAGCGATGCCCGAAACAAGGTCGACAAATTTGGCGGTACCCGTCTTCTCCGCAAGGATTGGCAGAGTGTAGGGATCCCATTCAAACAGCTTGTCGCCGCGGCCGATCTTCTGGCCGTCTTTGACAAACAGCTTAGAGCCATAACCAACTTTGTGGTTCGCACGCTCTTCGCCGGCCTCGTCGATGATCAACAGTTTCATGCCACGACCCATGACGAGGATCTCGCCATTTGCGTTTTCAAGAATCTGCGCGTTTTCAAAGACGATCTTGCCTTCTTGGCTGGCTTCGAGGAACGACTGCTGGCCACCTTGTGCAACGCCGCCGATGTGGAACGTCCGCATCGTCAACTGTGTACCAGGTTCACCGATCGACTGCGCCGCGATGATACCGACAGCTTCGCCGGTGTTCACCATGGTGCCGCGTGCAAGGTCACGACCGTAACACATTGCACAAACGCCCTCTTCCGCTTCACAAGTCAGCGGGCTGCGGATGCGTGCGGACTGAACCGCTGCTTCGTCGACGGCATCTGCCATACGTTCGTCGATCAACTGACCTTCGGCTACCACCACTTCGTCGGTGCCTGGCTTGAGGATATCCTCAGCAGCCACACGACCCAGCACGCGCTCTGCCAGCGAGGCCACAACCTCACCGTCATTAACGGCTGCTTCAGCGGTGATCGCAGTTTCAGTACCACAGTCATGCGCGCGCACGATGCAGTCCTGAGCAACGTCCACCAGACGACGTGTCAGATAACCCGAGTTCGCAGTCTTCAAAGCCGTATCCGACAGACCCTTACGGGCACCGTGGGTGGAGTTGAAGTACTCAAGAACGGTCAGACCTTCTTTAAAGTTCGAGATGATCGGTGTCTCGATGATGTCGCCGTTTGGCTTGGCCATCAGGCCACGCATACCGCCCAGCTGTTTCATCTGAGTGACCGAGCCACGCGCACCGGAGTGGGCCATCATGTAGACCGAGTTCGGTTCCGCTTCAGAGCCATCTTCATCCGTTTGCGCGGACGAGATGGTGTCCATCATCGCGTCGGTAACCTTGTCGTTACACTTGCTCCAGGCGTCGACAACTTTGTTGTACTTTTCGCCCTGAGTAATCAGGCCGTCCATGTACTGCTGTTCAAAGTCTTTCACCTGATCGCGTGTACCGTCCACGATCGTCCATTTGTTGTCAGGGATAACCATGTCGTCTTTACCAAACGAAATGCCAGCCTTGAACGCTTCACGGAAGCCCATGGTCATGATCTGGTCACAGAAGATCACGGACTCTTTCTGACCGCAGTAGCGGTAGACGGTGTCGATGACGTTCTGCACGTCTTTTTTCCGCAAAAGCTTGTTCACCAGCGCGAACGGAGCCTTGTTGTTCTGCGGCAAAAGCGAGCCCAGACGCACACGACCAGGCGTGGTTTCAACACGTTCCATCACCTCAAGACCGTTTTCGTCGATCTGCGGGATACGCGCGGTGACTTTGGCGTGCAGGTGCACTGTGCCGCTGTCGATCGCGTATTGCACCTCGTCGAGCGAGCTAAAGACCATGCCTTCACCCTTCATGCCATCACGCATGATCGTGGTGTAGTACAGACCCAAGATCATATCCTGAGAAGGAACAATGATCGGCGCGCCGTTTGCAGGCGACAGAACGTTGTTCGTGGACATCATCAGAACGCGCGCTTCCAGCTGGGCTTCCAGCGAGAGCGGCACGTGAACAGCCATTTGGTCACCGTCAAAGTCAGCGTTGAACGCCGAGCAGACCAGCGGGTGCAGCTGAATAGCCTTACCTTCGATCAGAACGGGTTCAAATGCCTGAATGCCAAGACGGTGCAGCGTAGGCGCACGGTTCAGCATGACAGGGTGTTCGCGGATCACTTCGTCCAAGATGTCCCAAACTTCGGGACGCTCTTTCTCGACCAGCTTCTTGGCTTGCTTCACGGTGGAAGACAGACCTTTGGCTTCGAGACGTGAGTAAATGAACGGTTTGAACAGCTCCAACGCCATCTTCTTAGGAAGACCACATTGATGCAATTTCAGTTCCGGACCGGTCACAATCACCGAACGGCCAGAGAAGTCGACGCGCTTACCCAAAAGGTTTTGACGGAAACGACCCTGCTTACCTTTCAGCATGTCGCTGAGCGATTTCAACGGACGCTTGTTGGCGCCGGTGATCACACGACCACGACGGCCATTGTCAAACAACGCATCCACAGATTCCTGCAGCATCCGCTTTTCGTTACGCACGATGATATCGGGCGCACGCAGTTCGATCAGACGCTTCAGGCGGTTGTTCCGGTTGATCACACGACGATACAGATCGTTGAGGTCAGAGGTCGCAAAGCGGCCCCCATCCAGCGGCACCAGCGGGCGCAGCTCTGGCGGGATCACAGGGATCACGGTCAGGATCATCCACTCCGGACGGTTGCCGGATTCAATGAAGCTTTCGACCACTTTCAGACGTTTGATGATCTTCTTGGGCTTCAGCTCACCAGTCGCTTCTGCCAGATCAGCACGCAGCTGCTCGGCTTCGGCTTCCAGATCAATCTGGGACAGCATCTCACGGATCGCTTCGGCACCGATGTTGGCGGTGAAGGCGTCCATGCCATACGCATCCTGCGCATCCATGTACTCTTCTTCGGTCAGCATCTGGCCGTAAGTCAGGTCGGTCAGACCAGGCTCGATGACAACATAGTTTTCGAAATACAGAACACGTTCCAGATCACGCAGTGTCATGTCCAGCATCAGGCCGATGCGCGATGGCAGCGACTTGAGGAACCAGATGTGTGCCACTGGGGCGGCCAGCTCGATGTGGCCCATGCGCTCGCGGCGCACTTTCTGAAGCGTAACTTCAACACCACATTTCTCGCAGACAACGCCGCGATATTTCATGCGCTTATATTTGCCGCACAGGCATTCGTAATCTTTGATCGGGCCAAAGATACGCGCGCAGAACAGACCGTCACGCTCAGGCTTGAACGTACGATAGTTGATGGTTTCCGGCTTTTTGATCTCGCCATAAGACCACGACAGGATCCGCTCTGGCGATGCCAGCGAGACTTTGATCTCGTCAAACGCTTTTTGTGGCGTCAGCGGGTTAAACGGGTTGTTCGTCAGTTCCTGGTTCATTTTGATACCTCAAATTCTAGGGGAGAGTGGAAGGGAGTGAGAGGCTGCGCCCTCACTCTTCCCCCTCCGTATCCAGGAGTTCCATATTCAAGCCGAGACCACGGACTTCTTTCACCAGAACGTTAAACGATTCCGGCACGCCCGCTTCAAAGTTGTCTTCGCCTTTGACGATGCTTTCGTAGACCTTAGTCCGGCCTGCCACGTCATCCGACTTCACTGTCAGCATTTCCTGCAGTGTATAAGCGGCGCCGTAAGCTTCCAGAGCCCAGACTTCCATCTCACCGAAGCGCTGACCACCGAACTGTGCCTTACCACCCAGCGGCTGCTGTGTGACCAAGGAGTACGGACCAGTGGAACGCGCGTGGATTTTGTCATCCACAAGGTGGTGCAGTTTCAGTAGATACTTGATGCCGACGGTCACTGGGCGGGCAAACTGCTCACCTGTGCGGCCATCAAACAAGATCGACTGACCGGATTCAGAGAACCCGGCACGAACCAGAGCGTCATTCACGTCGCCTTCCTTGGCGCCATCAAAGACTGGTGTCGCGATTGGCACACCGTTGGTGACGTTGCCTGCGGCTTCCATCAACTGACCTTCGTCCATGTCGGCGATGCCTTCTTCATAGACATCCTCGCCATAGGCCAGACGCATCATTTCGCGCACTGGAGTCAGGTCGCCGGAACGACGGTATTCCTGAACTGCGTCGTCGATCTTGATGCCAAGACCACGTGCGGCCCAACCCATGTGGGTTTCAAGGATCTGACCAACGTTCATACGCGACGGAACACCAAGTGGGTTCAGACAGAAGTCAACGGGTGTACCGTCTGCGAGGAACGGCATGTCTTCCATAGGTACAACCTTGGAAATAACACCTTTGTTGCCGTGACGGCCGGCCATTTTGTCACCTGGCTGAAGCTTACGCTTCACAGCAATAAAGACCTTACACATCTTCATCACACCGGGTGGCAGATCATCACCACGACGGACTTTCTCGACTTTGTCCTCAAAGCGGTGCTCAAGCGCACGTTTCTGGATCTCGTACTGCTCGTTCAGGGCTTCGACAACTTGAGCATCGGCTTCGTCTGCCAATGCCAGTTGCCACCACTGACCGCGGGACAGGCTGTTGAGCAACTCGTCGTTGATGTCGGAGTTCGGCTTGACGCCTTTGGGGCCTTTGACAGCCACCTTGCCCATAATCATGCTCTTGAGACGCGCATAGATGTTGCGGTCAAGGATCGCGAGTTCGTCGTCGCGGTCACGCGCCAGACGTTCGATCTCTTCACGCTCGATCTGCAGCGCACGTTCGTCTTTTTCCACACCGTGGCGGTTAAAGACGCGCACCTCAACAACAGTACCAAAGTCACCCGGCTTCACACGCAGCGAGGTATCGCGCACGTCCGAGGCTTTCTCACCAAAGATGGCACGCAGAAGCTTTTCTTCCGGTGTCATCGGGCTTTCGCCTTTTGGCGTGATCTTACCCACCAGAATATCGCCCGGCTCCACGTCCGCACCGATGTAAACGATGCCAGCCTCGTCGAGGTTACGCAGCGCTTCTTCACCGACGTTTGGAATGTCGCGAGTGATTTCTTCTGGGCCAAGCTTGGTGTCACGTGCGGCGACTTCGAATTCTTCGATGTGAACCGAAGTAAACACGTCGTCACGCGCGATGCGCTCGGAGATCAGGATGGAGTCCTCATAGTTGTAGCCGTTCCAAGGCATAAACGCGACGACCACGTTTTTACCCAAAGCCAGTTCGCCGATGTCGGTCGATGGACCGTCAGCAACCACTTCGCCCTTGGAAACCGTGTCACCCACCTTCACCAGCGGACGCTGGTTGATACAGGTGTTCTGGTTGGAGCGTTGGAACTTGCGCAGACGATAGATGTCCACGCCCGCATCACCCAACTCAAGGTCGGATGTAGCACGGATCACGATACGCTGCGCATCCACTTGGTCGATGATCCCGGCACGTTTGGCCTGAATGGCCGCACCAGAGTCGATCGCCACTTTTTCCTCGATGCCGGTCCCTACCAGCGGCGCTTCTGCGCGCAGCAATGGAACCGCCTGGCGTTGCATGTTCGAGCCCATCAAGGCCCGGTTAGCATCGTCGTTTTCAAGGAACGGAATAAGCGAAGCCGCAACCGATACCAGCTGTTTCGGGCTGACGTCGATCAGGTCAACATTCTCGCTTGGCGCAAGAGTGTAGTCGCCGGACTGACGGGTCGACACCAGATCGTTCTGGAACTTGCCGTTTTCATCAAGCGATGCGTTGGCCTGTGCCACAGTGTGACGCATTTCTTCGGTTGCCGACATATAGTGAACTTCGTCCGTCACCGTCGCATCTTTGACAACGCGATAAGGTGTTTCGATGAAGCCATACTTGTTGACGCGCGCAAAAGTCGCCAAGGAGTTGATCAGACCAATGTTCGGGCCTTCCGGTGTTTCAATCGGGCACATCCGACCATAGTGGGTCGGGTGCACGTCGCGCACCTCAAAGCCAGCACGCTCACGTGTCAGACCGCCTGGGCCAAGCGCCGAAAGACGGCGTTTGTGGGTGACTTCCGACAGCGGGTTGGTTTGGTCCATGAATTGCGACAGCTGCGAAGAGCCGAAGAATTCACGTACAGCCGCTGCGGCCGGTTTCGCGTTGATCAGATCCTGAGGCATGACCGTGTCGATCTCAACAGAGCTCATACGCTCTTTGATCGCACGTTCCATACGCAGCAGACCCACGCGGTACTGGTTTTCCATCAGCTCGCCAACGGACCGCACACGACGGTTACCAAGGTGGTCAATATCGTCGATATCGCCTTTGCCGTCGCGCAGCATGACCAGCGCCTTGATACAGGACACGATGTCTTCTTTGCGCAGGGTACGCTGAGTGTCTTCTGCATCCAGAGCCAAGCGCATGTTCATTTTCACACGGCCAACCGCGGAAAGGTCATAACGCTCGCTATCAAAGAACAACGTGTCAAACAGGTTCGACGCCGCTTCAACGGTGGGTGGCTCACCCGGACGCATCACGCGGTAGATGTCCATGAGCGCGGTGTCACGGCCCATGTTTTTGTCTGCCGCCATCGTGTTGCGCATGTAAGGACCGACATTGATGTTGTCGATGTCCAGCACAGGGATCTCGGTGACGCCCGCGTCCACCAGTTCCTTGGCTGTGCCACCAATAAGATCGCCGTCTTTGTCGTACTCCAGCGTCAACTCATCACCAGCTTCGACATAGATCGCGCCGGTTTCTTCGTTGATGATGTCCTTGGCAACAAATTTGCCAACGATATGCTCAAACGGAACCGCAAGCTCGGTGATCGTGCCGTCGTCGATGATTTTCTTGACCGCGCGAGGCGTGACTTTCTTGCCAGCTTCACAGATCACTTCGCCGGTGGCCGCGTCTACAAGATCGAATGTCGGGCGAGTGCCGCGCACACGATCCGGGAAGAACTTGGTGACCCAACCTTTGTTCTTGTCGAGCTTGAAATCCACGGTGTCGTAATAGGCATCCATGATGGCTTCCTGGTCCAGACCCAACGCATAAAGCAGGGTGGTCACAGGCAACTTACGACGACGGTCGATACGGGCAAAGACGATGTCTTTTGCGTCGAATTCGAAATCCAACCACGAACCGCGGTATGGGATAATACGGCACGCAAACAGCAACTTACCCGAAGAGTGGGTTTTGCCTTTGTCGTGGTCAAAGAACACGCCGGGCGAGCGGTGCATCTGGGAAACGATCACACGCTCGGTGCCGTTCACAACGAACGTCCCGTTTTGGGTCATCAAAGGCATGTCGCCCATGAACACGTCTTGTTCCTTGATGTCCTTAACCGATTTCGCACCGGTATCTTCGTCGATATCAAACACGATCAGACGCAGCGTGACTTTAAGAGGCGCGCTGTAGGTCATGTCGCGTTGCTGACACTCCTCAACGTCGTACTTCGGCTTTTCCAGCTCGTAGTTGACGAATTCCAGCACGCTGGTTTCGTTGAAATCCTTGATCGGGAACACCGATTGGAACACACCTTTGATGCCCTCACCGTCGGTGGGGATCTCAAGTTCGCCGGATTTCAGGAAGAGATCATAAGAGCTTTTCTGCACTTCGATCAGATTTGGCATCTCCAGCACTTCGCGGATTTTGCCGTAATATTTGCGTAGACGTTTCTGGCCAAGGAAGCTTTGAGCCATGGTCAATGTCACCTTTCGATATCTCGTCAACAACTTGCCGTCGGGCCCCGGCACGTCGCGTCAGTGACGGCGTGAATCAGATCCATTCTCGGCTCCGTCCCACCGGAGCCTCTCGATCTTTGATCCCTGCCTTGGAAAACCTCTTGTTTATCGCATACTTGCGTCACTCAAGAGGCTTGCCAAGCCGGGGGGTCCCACCTTGGAAAACGTGTTATATTGTCTGTCGTTGTCTTTCCTGTCGGGTGATCAAATGCCCCCGAAAACCGCGCCGCCTGTTCACAAAAATCCACAAAGGACAAAAGCGGCCCCGAATCGCTCGAAACCGCAAGAGACTACGGAATAGTGAATCGCCCGGAGAATGGCAACCCCTCGGGACTTGACATTTGATTAATCCGTAGGTCGGGAAATCACCACCTTTAGTCTCCGCCCCGAGGCAACCCCATCAACGTCATGCGACCAAGGCCCCCTAGACCAGAGCGCCCGAACTCGTGCAAGCTTGGCACAGTTGGTCTTGGTCAGTCATGTTGAGGGGACACTGTTATGTCATCCACGTCACGCACCCGCGCTTTTCGAACAGGCGCCCTGATCGCGGCTACGCTCGCCACGCCCCTAGCGGCGTCTTCTCCCGCTGTTCCCAAATGGCTGCAAAAACACGTTGGCACGGGCACAGACCAGATCGCGCCCGTAGTGCTGGACCGCGCGCGCAGCCTCCATTTAGAGAAGGTTCAAAACGGCTCCGTCAAAAACGGCTGTTACTTCGCCATGGACGCCACGCGGCCCAGCACCGCCTCTAACGGCGCAGCCCTCTCTCGGTTTTATGTGGTTTGCGAGGCCTCTCGCATATTCAAAGCCGTGTCCTCCGGCTATGGGAACGGCCGCAAACTAAAACGTGCAAATTTCTCAAACGGACGGCAGTGCGCCCGCAACTTCAGCAACGCTGAAGGCTCCAAACTCACCGCGGGCGGCGCCTATGTCACCGCGGAATCCCGCACCTCCTTCAAAGGCTACTACCAAAGCTCTAAGGGCGCGAAACCATTCCTGCGCACTTTCCTGCTGTTTGACGGCGAGGGAGAAACAAGCAACGCACGCGAACGCGCCATTGGCGGGCACCGAGCTATGTTCATGCGATGGCAATGCCGGATGGAAAAACCACAAAGCAAACATGCAAATGATAAAGGCTACGTGCCCTTCGGAAGGCTTGTCGACTACACCTCCGGCCGAAGCAATGGCTGCACAACATGGTCAGAGCCAGCAACCGAAGAAATCCTAAAGCTTGCGGAAAAGAACCCAACCACACTCTACATTTATCCTGCGTCTCAAGACATCAACGCCGTCGCCAAGGCTGTCAGGACAGGCACGTCACTGACTCGCACCGGCCTTTACTGGAACGAGGCCTGCCTCAAGGCGATTGGCGCTCCAAAATTCTGGCCCAAACGCACGCTTCAACCGATCATAAACAAATGGCGAAACTCACTGCCAAAGCGGTCACCGCTTGAATTGCCAATTTGCGAGTGACATCCCAAAACGAAAACAGGCGCCCCCAAAGGGACGCCTGCAATAACTCGGTGAAAAACCGAATTACTTAACTTCGACCTCGGCGCCAGCTGCTTCCAGCTTGCCTTTGATCTCTTCAGCTTCGTCCTTGGAGCAAGCTTCTTTGACAGCTTTGCCGCCAGCTTCAACCAATTCTTTAGCTTCTTTGAGGCCCAGGCCAGTGATGGCGCGGACTTCTTTGATGACGTTGATTTTAGAAGCGCCAGCAGATTTCAAGATTACGTTGAATTCTGTTTGCTCTTCTTCAGCTGCGCCACCGGCGTCGCCGCCAGCTGCCATTACAACTGCGCCGCCAGCGGCGGGCTCGATGCCATACTCGTCTTTGAGGATGGTTTTCAGTTCTTGTGCTTCCAGCAGGGTCAGACCCACGATGCTTTCTGCGAGTGCTTTCAGATCAGCCATTTTAGACTCTTTCCGTTTCTAGGTATGTGTTCCAACGTCGGGCAAAAATCCCATACGCGGTTTCTGGGTTGCTTACGCCGCCTCTGCCTTTTCCTCGATGGTAGACAGGATGGAAGCGATGTTGCTTGCAGGCGCGCCAATGGCACCAGCGATGTTCGAAGCAGGTGCGCCAATGCAACCCACGATCGAAGCAATAAGCTCGTCGCGAGAAGGCATTTTCGAAACTGTCGTAACACCGGCACGGTCCAGAGCGTTCTCACCCATTGCCCCGCCAAGGATTTCGAACTTTTTGTTCTCCTTGGCAAAGTCCTCGGCGACCTTGGCTGCTGCCACAGGGTCCTCGGAATAGGTTAGAACGGTCATACCATCGAGATAATCACCAATGCTTTCGCACGGCTTACCCTCGAGGGCGATCTTGGCGAGCTTGTTTTTGGCAACACGTACAGAACCACCCGCATCACGCGCGCGCGCACGAAGGTCCTGCATGTCAGCAACCGTGAGACCCGCGTAGTGGGAAACCACTACAACGCCAGAGGCTTCAAAGATCTGGCCGAGCTCGTCGACCACTTTCTCTTTTTGCGCTCTATCCACAGTTTCACTCCAAATTTGGGGATTTCTCCCCGGCTCAGTTTTGCAACACCCCAAATGGGGCGCGCGTTCAGGTCCAAACTTTGGGTTGGGAACCAAGATCACCCGAAGGTAGGTTACCTTCGGAAACTTGTCTCTTACCCCATCTCAGGAAGGAATTATTCCAGCATTCGCAGGAACCCTCCGTCTTGGACAGGCCACCTCCAAAAGAATCGATTGCGCGACTCCTCAAGTGATGGGCAGGCTCCGCTTAAAGCCATGCGGGGCGTTTGGCAAGAGTCGAATTCCCATGCACGGCTGCTGCCCGTCAGCGCATCAGCCCGCGCCCCACCCAATTGCGCACGCCTGATCGTCCGCTCTACAGCCTCTTTGGGCGTTTCCCACAGCGCCAATACTTTTCGAAAACTCCAAAATCACCGAATGTCCCGAGATGGGGCACTCAATGTTTTCGGTCCTTTTCCACTTCCCCCAAAGCCTTCATTCGCAAAACGCAGTCACCTATGCCTTTTGTTAGCGGCACTGATTTTGACAATAATACCCTTACCGGCACCGCGGCTCCGATATCATGCGTGACTATCTCGCGTACGACCCATTACGCGGATTAACCTGCTTGGGGGGGATTGTCGGCAATGGCAATCTTCTGTGTGGACGCGGCAACGGCAGCCTTTTCGGAGAGGATGACGGCTGCATCCTCTTGCTTTCCGTGAGGGCGGATCAATCCATCCGCATTTGGCAAGAAACCCACGTAACGCGCGAAGATCTGGCATTTTTGGTCCAGACCTTCAAAGCCGCACTTCACCGGAGCCGCAGTCCTTCACATTCCGACCTGCATCAACCGCCACCGGCGCTCCAGCGAACGTTTCTGCTCAACGCTGCGATCTGACACAAAAAACAGATTTTCCCGGACCTCAGGCGGCAGGGTCAACGCCGGTAGGTCGTAGGCCTCCCAATCCACCAATTCCAAGGTAACCGGCGCAGAAATTGCGCCCGAGCTATAGACGGCAGACATGGTCAAGTTCATTGGCGAAATGACATGATTAAGGAACTGCATTGCCCCAGCCTCATTCTCGGCGTCAACCGGCAGGACAAAAACATCGACCCAAAGGTTCGCGCCTTCCTTCGGCAAAACAAACTCATATCGGTCCGTGAAACCTTCCATAATCGGGCCCAAAACCTCTGTGCTCCAAGACAGCGCCATACACATATCTTCATCCGAGAAAGCGTCATACAAAGTGGACTCAAACGATCGCACATAAGGCGCTATGCCTTCCAAAACTTCAAACGCGGCATCAATGTCCTCTGGCGCACGAGAATGCGGGTCTCTCCCGAGATAAGCCAAAGTTATTGCAACAACCTCTTCGCTTGAATCGGCGATCACAATTCCACAATCCGCAAGCTTGGCGGCGTTCGCCGGATCAAATATCAATGACCAACTGTCCGTCGCCACACCGGGCAACCGTTCTGCAACCGCCTCGCGATCAAATGCCATACCTGTCGTGCCCCAAAGGTAGGGGACCGAATACCCGCTGGCTTGCGGCATCGAGGACCGGAACGTGTCCCACAACCCACCGTCCAACGCCGCGATGTTCGGCGCCAAAGACGTGTCTATCCGCTTCAGCGCGCCGGTCTCAGCCAATCGCGCAACTGACTCGGCTGAAACCACTGCCAGATCATACCCTGTACTCCGCGCAGACAGGCGGGACTCGGCCGCATTGGCCTCGTCATATTCTTCAATTTCGATGTTGAACCCAAGGTCAGCTTCAAAGCTTTCTGTAACCGTTGGATCGATGTAATCCGACCAATTCAAAAACCAGACTTCAGTCGGATCTGCGACCGATTGCTGTGCACACGCGGCCGCAGCACACAAAGTTATTGCCATCACGTTCAGACGCATTTCGAAGTCTCACTCTTGTTGTTCAATTCAATAATCGACAAATGCCGCTGCAGCTCGGCCACCAAAGCCTCCCGCTTCAACGGTTTTGTCAGATACCCGTCCATCCCGGCCTCTAGGCCAGCTCGACGATGTTCTTGTAGTGCGTTGGCTGACAATCCGATGATCGACACTGCGCTCCGCTCTGCGTCCCGTGCGGCTTCTCGGATGTTGCGCGTCGCCTCAAGCCCATCCATGCCCGGCATCCTGACGTCCATCAGGACGATGTCAGGACGCCATTCCCGCTCCAACTGGACTGCGACAAATCCATCATGAGCTGCCTTGACCTCGCACCCGAGTTTTTCAAGCATCTTTTGGGCGACCAGTTGGTTCACGCGGTTGTCGTCCGCCACAAGAACACGTGTTCCCGCCAAAACAGGTTCCGGACGTTGCGCCGAGGATTTTTCTACGGCGCTGCTTATCGCATTTTGAACTGGCAAAACGAGCGTAAATCTTGATCCTTCGCCAACCGCGCTTTCCGCTGAAACCCGCCCTTCCAGCGCTTCGGCCAGCCGTTTGACAATCGGCAAGCCAAGCCCGGTTCCACCATATCGTGTGGTGGTCGATGCGTCCGCCTGTTCAAACTGTTCAAATACCCGTTCCAGCGCCTCGCCGGAAATGCCGATACCTGTGTCTTGCACCGAAATCCTCATCAGCACCCCGCCATCTTTGGGATTTTGATCTTCGGACAAGTGCACGGTGACTGACCCGCTGTCGGTAAATTTGAGCGCGTTGCTGACGAGATTGAGTAAAATCTGGCGGACTTCTTTAGCAAAACCCGACACCCACCAAGTATCAACCCCATCCGGCAGTTGCAGCTTTAGCGCCACACCTTTTTCCTGTGCTTGCATCTGAAACAGGTCAGTGACGTCCTGACACAAGGCGATCGCGTCGAAGTCTCCACGCTCCAATTCCAGCTTGCCCGCCTCGATCTTTGAGAGATCGAGAATGTCATTGATTATTTGCAGCAAAGACTGGCCACTGGACACCGCCAGCGCCAACATCTGACGACGCTCTGGGTCCGTTTCACTGTCCTGCAACACTTGGTTCAAGCCCAAAACCCCATTCAGGGGGGTGCGAATTTCATGGCTCATTGTCGCAAGAAACTGTGACTTCGCGAGCGAAGCCGCCAAGGCTTCCTGCCGACTGGCCTCAATCTCCTCCTGGCTTGCGACAATTAACCTTTCCATCGGCAACAAAACCAAAACGATCACCACGCCAATGCCGGACAACGCTACAAATGTTGCAAAGATCGACAGCAAAAGCTGCCTATCAGTTGCACGATCCACGGCGCCGATTTCTTCTTGGATGACCCTCTGTAGAACCGGTATCAATTGCCTGCTGATATCCGCAGCCAACGCCGCTGCTGTGGCCTTCTTTTTTGCGTCATTTTCAGGATCTACTATAATCCCGGCAAGAAGAAACAAATCCCGCAACTCATCGATCAGGGACAGCGTCATCGTCAGAAAGATCTTTTCAGCCTCCGCTGAAAAACGTCCGGCCCTGAACGCCGCGTCCATCTCGAACGCCCCCTCCCGAGCGGTGCGCAGCGCGCGCGACACCCGCCCTTGTTCGACCCGGGAGCGTTGTAAATTCGGATTCATCCGGATCTGTTCCAACGCCACCGACATTTCCGCCACAGCAACCAGAACCTTGTCCAAAGCATGCACGTTTACCGACCGCATCGACACGTCGCGCTGGCCCAGCGTCGAAATGCCAAAGGCGCCGATGCTCGCCATAAACAAAATGCCGAGCGCAAGCGCGGCAGTGCGGCGCAAATATCGCTTTGAGAGACCGGTGGTGTTCACGTGGTTGATCCGTTTTTCCAGAAAAGACCAGACAAGTTTTAAGTTGCAATAGCGTTAACAGACTTAAGTAAGGCGAACTGACTTACCAAAAACACGATGCAACCGAGGAATCGACAGACGGGTTGAGGCCACGAAAAAGGGCGCCCCGACAGGGACGCCCTCAAAATCTTACACGTCTGACAGCTTACTGTGCAGCGGCGTTGTCGATGTCGATGGTCACACCTGGGCCCATTGTGGAGCTCAGAGCGATCTTTTTGACATAGGCGCCTTTTGCACCGGCTGGCCTGGCTTTCAGAACGGCATCCATAAAGGCTTTGACGTTCTCAACCAGTTTACCTTCGTCAAACGAAGCTTTGCCAACACCGGCGTGAACCACACCAGCTTTTTCGACTTTGAACTGAACTTCGCCGCCTTTGGCTGCCTCTACGGCTGCTTTCACATCCATAGTTACAGTGCCAACTTTGGGGTTCGGCATCAGGTTACGTGGGCCAAGTACTTTACCCAAGCGGCCAACAACCGGCATCATGTCCGGTGTCGCGATGCAGCGATCAAAATCAATGGTGCCGCCCTGAACGGTTTCCATCAGATCTTCTGCGCCAACGATATCCGCGCCAGCTGCCTGTGCTTCTTCGGCTTTCGGGCCACGTGCAAAAACGGCCACGCGAACGGTTTTGCCGGTGCCGTTAGGCAGGCCAACTACGCCGCGAACCATCTGGTCTGCGTGACGTGGGTCAACACCCAGCTGCACGGCGATTTCGACAGTTTCGTCGAATTTCGCGGTGGCATGTCCTTTGACCAAAGCAACAGCTTCTTCAACGGTCACATTAACTTTGCCTGCGAACGCTTCGCGCGCTGCGGCAGTACGTTTACCAAGCTTCGCCATTACTTCACCTCGATGCCCATAGAACGCGCCGAACCAAGGATGATCTGCATAGCAGCATCGATGTCGTTTGCGTTCAGGTCTTTCATTTTCGCTTCGGCGATTTCTTTCACCTGAGCGGGTGTCACCGAACCAACGGTCTCACGACCTGGCAGGTTTGCACCGGATTTCAGCTTGGCAGCCTTCTTCAGGTAGTAAGACGCAGGGGGCGTCTTGATGTCCATAGTGAAGGACTTGTCCTGATAGTAGGTGATCACGGTTGGGCACGGCGCGCCCGCTTCCAGATCCTGTGTCTTAGCGTTGAACGCCTTACAGAATTCCATGATGTTGATGCCGCGCTGACCCAGCGCCGGACCGACGGGTGGGGAAGGGTTGGCTTGACCTGCAGGAACCTGCAGCTTCATTGTACCAGCTAGCTTCTTAGCCATTTGGTTTTCTCCTAATCCAACATCTTTGGGACGCGTCCCTCAGATATCTATGTTGTGTGGTCTGGTCTGCACATCGCGATGCGCGCGCCTCCCACGGGGAATCGCTGCCCTGAGTTGTTTAACCCAATGCAACAGATCGCGGACTTAGGCCAAGATGACAAAGATAGCAAGGGAACAACTGCAAAACGCCGCTTTTGCGAAAGGTTTCACTGACCTTTTGGCCAACGGAATGCCAAAATCCGTGCGGCGCGAGGTCGTCCGTGACCTGGCAAACTTAGTCGGGTTTGCTGACCCGCGTGAATTCCGGCTCTTGGGGTATTTCGCGGCCAAATTCGATAAATGCGCTCCACGCGCTTTCAACATCATCTGCGGTTCCGTATCCAACTCAGGAACATCACCAAGTCTGAGGGCGGCCCCATGCCACATCCCGCCTGGGAACACTTAACGATTTCCTGTTGCCAAAGGGGGGCTGCTGATTCACCCTCCTGCCACCCACGAATTTAGATCGGAGACGTCGCGTGCCATCCAAAAAATCGAACTCGAAATCGCAAGAGGGCCCCAAGCCCCTGCACATTTGTATCGTTGGCGGGGGATCATCTGGTTGGATGATGGCGGCTTATGTCACGAACCATTTCAAGTTCGACGGGCGCAAACTGAAAATGACGTTGATCGAATCCGCAGAGGTGCCCCCAACCGGTGTCGGAGAGGCGACGATCCACACCATGCGCGGCTACCTTGAAGACGCCGGCATCTCCGAAGAAAAATTCCTCAACGAATGCCAGGGAACTTTCAAACATGGCATCGAGTTTGTCGGTTGGTCGGAAAATACCCCGCCATTCTTCCACCCCTTCGAAAATCCTCCCGTGGTCTTTGAGAACCATGCGGCTTTGAATTTTCTGAAGGCGGACCGTAGCGAAGGTGCTATGGCACGGTATGATTACTGGGCCGGCATCCAGAGTCGTCTTGCGCGCCGCGGCGTGTCCCCGCGCCAGAAAAGTGATGTCCCCTATCACGGCATTGTCCCGTATGGATACCATCTCGACGCCAACGCATTTGCCCACTTTTTGAAGAAAATCGCGACGCAACGGGGCGTCAACCACATCATCTCTCACGTGGACAAGGTTGAGTCGACAAAAGGTAAAATCGACCGACTGCACCTGCGCAATGGCAAGCAGATCGAGGCCGACATCTTTGTCGATTGCACCGGCTTTGCGGCCCGTCTCATAAAAGAGCTTGGCGGCGAATTCATTTCCGGCGCCGAGCAGTTGCTGGTGGACTCCGCGGTGACCTGCCAGGTGGATGCGAAAGACATCGAGGCTCGGCCCTTCACAACAGCGACCGCACGCAATGCGGGGTGGACCTTTGACATCGACCTGCAAACACGGGGCGGTCGCGGGTATGTCTATTCCAGCAAATACCTGTCTAAGGACGAAGCTTTCAAAGAGTTTTCAGACGCCTATCCCGGTCAACTTGACGAATCCCGCGCACGGCACTTCCAACTTCGCATCGGACGGATGGACAAAGCATGGAAGGGCAATTGCTGTGCAATTGGTCTCGCAGCGGGCTTCCTTGAACCCATGGAATCCACAGGCCTCTATTTTGTAGAATACACGGCACGACTTTTTGTCGAGGTCCTCAAGTCCTTGACCGACAACAACATGGAGGTTCACGCAGACTGGTTCAGCAATATCTTTTCCGAACTGTTTGACGAAGTCTCCGCCTTCATCGAGGCGCACTACAAACTCAGCGACCGGCGCGACACGCAGTTTTGGCGGGACGCGACATCAGCACCGCATTCACCGCGTTTGGCGCAACTGCTCTCCCTGTGGGAATCGCGCGCGCCAGGTCAGTTTGACTTCACAGGGCGGAGCTTTTTCGGAGCAGAAAGCTGGCAGGCGATCCTTTTCGGATTAGGCTGGCGGCCGCAAAAGTCTCATCGCTTGGCTACGGTCGATCAAAAAGCAGCGCTGGCCCATTTCAAAGTGCTGAAAGGCCATGCCGACCGGATTGCCGCAACCAACCCACAACAAGCGGACTATCTCGGTCTGTAAAAAGCGCGCCCGACAAAGAAAAACCGCTGCGGGGCCCGCAGCGGTTTTTTTGTTCATCCATATGCAGATGAATTTAACTCTGCTTGTTGACCTGCGTGAACTCCAACTCGACCGGAGTTTCGCGACCAAAGATCGACACCGTAACCTTGAGGCGTTGGTTGTCGTCGTCGACATCCTCGACCATGCCATCGAAATCCTCAAACGGACCTTCGTTGACTTTGACTCTCTCGCCCACTTCAAAGCTGATCAGCAGCTTCGGCGCTTCTTCACCTTCTTGGACACGGCCAAGGATGCCTTGCACTTCGGCGTCACGCATCGGCATCGGGCGACCTTGTGGGCCCAGGAAGCCTGTAACGCGGTTGATCGAGTTCACAAGGTGATACCCCTGATCGCTCATTTCCATGTGCACGAGAACGTAACCGGGCATAAAGCGGCGCTCTGTGGTGACTTTCTTGCCACGGCGCACTTCGATCACTTCCTCGGTTGGCACCAACACTTCGTCAATCTGGTCCTCAAGCCCTTGCTCTTCGACCGACGTGCGGATTGTCTCGGCGACCTTCTTTTCATAGTTCGAAAGCACGCTTACCGAATACCACCGTTTTGCCATGTGACCGTTCTTTCCCGTCTTACCGGCTTTTGCCGGATGTCATTTCAATACGTGCCCCGGCAGGGGCTTTCAGGAACACAAAATCGGCGTGCAACTTGATTCGCCACACGCCACAGTCCCGAAGTAGGCAGTGAGTTACCGCCGAACCATCATGATTTCAAGAGCCAAAGGCCGACAAGCGACCCCGTGCAGATCAGCCAAACAGCGACAGAACCCCGTTCAGCCCGCCGCGGATCAGAATATCCACCAACGAGAAAAACGCTGCCGTCAGCGCCGCCATGATAAACACCATGACCGTGGTCAGCAGAACTTCGCGACGGGTTGGCCAAACGATTTTGGACACTTCCGCGCGGACTTGCTGAATAAAGGTGATCGGATTGGTTTTCGCCATGACGCTTCTTCTTTGCCTTGATCAGAGGCTGACATACTTGGGTCTCCGCACAATTTCAAGGCCAATCCGCGTACTAATGTGTTCCAGGCGGATCAGCTACCGATTCTTGAAATTCGCGCGGCAAAAGACGGATCGATCGGACCGTCCCAGACATCCTCTTCCGACGCAGGCCGATAGAGCAAACGGCGCATCCGGTAAGGTGCCACTTTTTCAAGGGCGCGCGCCAAGGCTGGGTCGGCCCATATGAACCTCTGAATGCGACGCAAAACAAAGCGCGCCATGCGGTCTTGGCCAATCAACGCACCCACCAATAGCAAAATGCAAACCAGAACAAGCACAAGCATCGGGATGAAATACGGCTGCCAATAAACCACCGCACTCATAAAGGCGATCGACAGCAGCCGAGGCGTCGTTAAAAAACGGCGCAACGCGCGACCCGGACCGCCTTCGACAATCTCGATCTTGCGCCATTGACGCGCTCGCGGTGCATCGACCCATTCATGCCAATCCGCGGCCGTTGCGTTGGCCAGGGCTGTTGCTCCCAGCAGAACGGGTGCCTCCGGCTCTTCTGGTGTCGCCCCTACCGCAGGTGCTGTGCGTTTCGGGCCCACGTTCTGCGCCACCCCCGCAACCGCGTCATCTTCGGCCACCAGCGTTCGGATCGCATCAAGCGTTCCCTCGCCGAAAGGCTCACCAGGTTCTTTTATGTCTTCGCCGTACTGCGGGATCTCGGGATCCTCATACAGCGTCGGATCATCATTGCTCATACCCATCACCATACTGTTGCCAGCGCAAAACGTGCGCGGAAATACTCAAGCAGTGCGGCCGCCTTTGACCGCGCAGAATCGAGACTGAAATCTGGGAATTGATGGTTGACCGAGACTAGGGTTTCTCGCGGGCGCAGATGTGGCAATTTTGAGGCAAATGCCCCATTCCTTGCCTCTGCGTCGCGCCAGTTCAGCCTAAAGTCGAGAGAATACAGGTTTCGTGAGGCGCCAGACTCAGTGGCCGCCGCCCACCAATTTTTGTGCCAGCTTAAGCTCATGCCGCCAGTAGCGCAAAAACCACGCGCCAAAGCCGCCCAATCCATCCCGTACACGCTCTGGACCAACCGCCACAGCCGCCACGATGAACAGCACCAGCGACCAGATCACTAGGCGCAATACAACGGTGGGCATCAAGGCTGCCAGAGTTCCCACGAAAATCAACGACACCAAACGCGGGCGCGGCCAGCGCCGCTCCATCAACGCATCCCGTTCCGCCTGCAGAATCGCCAACTCAGCGGCGGGTGCGCCAGCCAACTCAGGCGCGTTGCGAAGCATGGCAGCTTCGACCGGCGACATTTTGGGATCAGAGTCGTCGACTGATGGCCTGCCGACCATTCGGCGCGCGGCTTCAATCATTAACCGATGTACGTCTTTGCGACTTTTGGACGGCGCCTTTTCTGCGTCCCGCTCGGGCATAAATGGCCCGGTTTCTCCAAAGTCTCCAAGTCTCCAGTTTCGTCCCATAGCAACCCCTAACCTCCGATGCCGTCAATTGGCTCATTCGAAATCTGCCGGTGATTGAAAAGGTTAATGAAAGGTAAATGGGACAAGTTTTTGGGCGCTTCTGGACTTTATTAGGGCTGTTTATGACCTTATTGCGGCAAAGCCAACCACGGCGGGCGGCAAAGCTGCCGTACCCCCTCCCCTTTTCGGCCCACGCGTATCCCGTGATTTTTCTACTTGGCGTGCCCTCATACGTAAAGTGGAACCGCTGTTGCCCCACGCAAGTGCATGGGCAGGCACACTGCAACAAAGACGCGTTCCATCATTTTTTGCGCACTATGCCACCAGACGGACACTTCGCGATATGGTCCCCGCGCCTGCAAATTTGTGATATGCTCTCATAGGGAGCATTTTCGCCCCACAACAACCGCCATAATTGCCATCCAGATTTTTGCCCAATCCATTTTCAGATCCGGAAAGGAACACCATGCGCCTAATGTCTTACAATATTGAATGGTTCGACGACTGGTTTAGCGACGACAACACGATGAAAACCTCGGCCGAGGCCATCACCAAATTCGACGCCATCGCCGACGTGCTCACCGCAATTGATCCCGACGTTATCGGCATCACCGAAGGCCCCAACACCACGACCACAACCGGCAATCGCAGCACGGTTGCCGCGCTCGAGGGCTTCGCCGCCGCCAAAAGCCTGCGCCAATCCAAGGCGATGATCGGTTTTCCATCCGGCGGTCGCCAAGAAATTGCTGTGCTCTATGATCCCACCGTTGCCTCTGTCACCCACGATGCTGGCGGCAGCGCGGGCAGCAAATCCAACCCTCCCTTCAAAGAACAGTTCCAGATTGACAGCGATCAGGATGGCATCAAAGAGGTCTACAAACACTACCGCCCCCCGCTTGAGGCCAAGGTCGTGCGGGCAGACGGCGGCGCTGATTTCTGGATGATCGTGGCGCATGCCAAATCCAAAGGCATCTTTTCCGCCATGGACCGGCTGAACTTTGACCGCACCTCTGATCGAAACCGCCGCAAGCTTTTTGCGGAATGCAGCTCGATCCGCCGTCGCGTCGAAGACTGGCTCGAAGACAACCGGCCAACCATCGTCATGGGCGACATCAACGATGGCCCCGGCTTTGATTTTTATGAAAGCCGCTTTGGCCGCAGTGCAGTGGAAATCATCCTCGGGGACGTCTTTGACCGCGCCACGCTTCTGTCGTACCCGATTGGCCGCCCCAAGTTTGGTCGCTACGGTTGGGAACCCTCTACAGCCCGCTTCACCGACAATTACACTGGCGACAGGGTCAATGCGCTTATCGACCATATAATGGCGTCCAGTCATTTCTCCCTGACCGGCAGCGCTCCGGCAATGGTCTGGAATCCCTACCAACTGGACGCGGCCAAACCGTTGAAATCCAGCCTCCTGGGGGCTTCGGACCACTTTCCGGTCACGCTAGACATCGCGTAAAGCCCGAATGACAAAGGGCCACTCACCCTTTGACATTCCTCACCCGTTCTTCACCTCAAGATAGGCAAAATCCGCGGCCTTCGCGCGGCCGGTCAAATCCTGCGCGGCAACGCCGACAAAGTTGCCGGTGAAATTTGAATGCTCCCCGCGCACGCCTTCGTCCGAAAGGATCGACGCGTCCAGCACCGGACCAATGCTCTGAAAATCGCCGTCGCCGACGGCGTAAAAGAACCGCAAATCCGCGTGGTCGATCTCAATCCGCATCCGAACCGTGCCTTGATCCGGCAGCGCGATCAGCTCGCCAACCGGATAGGTCAACCGCCCCTCTGGCCAGTCTGCGCAGGACAAAATCGTCAGCGCCCGTCCACCTGTGTCCGGATCCATTGTCATCGCCAAATAGTGAAACTGCGTCCGGTTATAATACGCCACCAGCCCCGCCATCTGCTGATAGCTATCGGGCGCAAACGCCAATTCGGTCTCCGCCGCACACACCCATTCCGTTTGGCGCGCCGCCACCAAGGCCTGCTCAAACCACGCCCCGATCGACTCGCGCCCAAACAGCCGCAACGCATCTTCGCGCAGCTCAAACAATCGCGCAGTGTCCGGACTGCGGAGCCACTGCAATTGCGGTGGCAATTCCGTCTGCTCGGCAAAATCAAACCGCGCCGGCACATCGGGCCACGGATGCGGTGCCAACGCGGGCGCATCCTCGACCAGACTCGGCTCCATCCCCCCGTTGGCCAGATACAACCAGTCGTCTTCACGCCATTCACACCGCGCAATCCCGCTCTCGCGTCCCATCTGGGACCGCCGCCCTTCTAGGGGGCGCGTGCACAAATAGGTGTGCCAAGGCGTCCCATCCGGCAATTCGACATATTGCCCATGCCCCGTGCGCTGCAGCGGACTGTCATCGTTGTCGCGCACCGTCAAAAGATGCTTGTTGGGGTGGGTTTCATAAGGTCCGCGCAAATCTTTGGACCGCGCATAGGTCACCGCGTGTTCATAGCCTGTGCCACCCTCTGCCGTGATCAAATAGTAATACCCGTTCTTGGAAAACAGATGCGGCGCCTCGGTCAGGCCCAGATCGGTTCCGGGATAGATGTTGGTGATCTCCCCCACCAGGCACGCCTCTTCAACGGAATACTCCTGCAACAAAATCCCTGCAAAAAACGGCGCGCCCCGCCGGTCTGAATTGCCCATGGTCGCCAAATGGTTCCACACCATGTTCACCAGATACTTTTTACCATCGGCATCGTGAAACAGCGACGGGTCAAACCCGCTGGAGTTCAGATAGACCGGATCGCTCCACGGCCCCTCAATACTGGGAGCCGTCACCAGATAGTTATGAGCGTCCTTGAAATTGCCATCCAGCCGTTTGACGTCCGTATAAATCAGCCAGAACATCCCATCCGCATAAGACAGCGCCGGCGCCCAGACACCGCAGCTGTCGGGATTGCCCCGCAAATCAAGCTGCTCTGCCCTCCGCAATGGCTGGCTCAGCGTGCGCCAATGCACCAGATCGCGCGAATGGCTGATTTGCACACCGGGATACCACTCAAACGTCGAGGTCGCGATATAGTAGTCATCCCCAACACGACAAATCGATGGGTCGGGATGAAACCCTCTCAGGATCGGGTTTTCGATCTGTGTCATGCCGCGCTCCTCCCAAAGCCAAGTATTAGCGTCAACTCAACCAAGCTTTCCGCGCCGCGCCAAGTATTATTTCGAGCCTCAAATAAAATAACGGACAAAAACCACCGTTGCGTCAGTTCCGACAATTCCTTTTGACGCCACCACGCAACAGGATTTAGAACCACATCATTCTCGGGGCGGGGTGAAATTCCCCACCGGCGGTGAAAGCCCGCGAGCGCCACAAATGTGGGTCAGCAGACACCGGTGTAATTCCGGGGCCGACGGTTAAAGTCCGGATGATAGAGAATGGGAGGAACGGGCCGCATGGCCTGCGCTTTCTGTGCGCTCTGGGATCTTGTCGTTTGAGAAAGGATCAGAGCAATGACAAAATCCCCTAAATTTGCCTTCATCAAGGCGCGCTGGCACGCTGATATCGTTGATCAGGCTTATGCAGGCTTCACAGCCCAACTGGCCGAACTTGGCGTGACCGCTGACGTAGACGTTTTTGACGTGCCCGGCGCGTTTGAAATGCCGCTCTTGGCGCAAAAGCTGGCCGAAACTGGCGACTACGCCGCCATCGCCGCCGCCGCGCTTGTGGTGGACGGTGGCATCTACCGCCATGATTTCGTGGCCCAGGCCGTGGTCACCGGCCTTATGGAGGCTGGTCAAAAAACCGGAGTGCCGGTGCTGTCGGTCTCGCTGACTCCGCATCATTTTCAGCCGTCTGAAGAACACATGACCTTTTATCACGATCACTTTGTGAAAAAGGGCTGCGAGGCCGCGAACGCCGCCGTGCAGATCGTCGAGCTCCATGCGCAGTTGAAGCAGAAATCAACCATAGCTTCTGCCGCCTAACGCACCGCCGCTGGCCCGGAGCGGAAAACACTCCACCGGGCCAGCCCGCCAAAACATGTCCGCAATCTGAACCTATTTTGCGCGCGAAGCCGCCATGACCTCGCGCCCCTCAACGGCGGCTCTCAACCCGAACTGGACGTGACCAAGCGACGTGTTGGGCGGGAAGCTTGCCAATGGTATAGGGCTAAGCGGACCTTAGGATCACAATTCGGAAATTCATCGATGTTCGTCAGAAACTTTTACAGCCCATGGGAGTCTCGACGTACAATGAGAGGCTTATAGTCAGGTACACAGACGGTTGTGACTGCGCCAAGTCGATGGTCTTGGTTTTTGCAAACAAATCGGAATATAGGCAAAATATTCTTTAAGCTATTCAAACAAAGAAGGATCTATCGCATCGATAAGTTTGACCTCAAAACGCTACCGATAGCTCATCAAGACGTGGTCAAAAACACCCGTCGATGGCTTGAACAAATGGTAGTAGGATTAAATCTATGCCCATTTTCCTCTAGCGTCATAGCCCGAGACCAAGTGTATTATGCCGTATGTGAAGCCACCACCGATGCACAACTAAAGCAGTTCTATGTGAAGGAATTACAGCGCCTGCTTGGGTCCAACGAAAAAGACGTTGCCACTAGCCTGCTCATGTTTACCCAAGGTCTAGAAGAGTTCGATGATTACCTCGACTTGCTCGATTGGTTTCAGCAGCTATTGGAGCAAGCAGAACTGACAGAGCATGTGCAATTGGCATCATTTCATCCTCAATATCAATTTGAGGGTGTGGCGGCAGACGACCTTAGTCACTTTACCAATCGTTCGCCCTATCCAACCATACATCTTCTGCGTCAAGATCAGATGACTAAAGTCCTTGCTCACGTTTTGGATCCCCAGAAGATCTATATGGATAACATAGAAACATTGAATAAACTTGGTCGTCGACAGGTCGAGGCACTCTGCCCCTGGGGCACGTAAAAACTGTTTAGCATCGTCGTGTAGCCGCGTCCGTCGTCAGGTTTTTGGATCCAAAGGCGGCTGAAGCTAAAAGAGAGTTTGGCTCATCTGGATTGTTGCATTGCTATGGTCCAACTTTGTGGTGAGTGAGAGCAAAGTCCGCGTGGCTACCATCTGGGCCCGTAAAATGCTGCGGGAATAACCAACGTCTGCTTTCAGGAAGCTGCGGCACAGTAAAGACGACTGGGCAAAGGTCCGGTTTGGGCCGCTCAACGCTTTGCCAACCCCTCTTCCTTCGCACCGCTGCCGAACGGCTGGACGCAAAACCCGAGACACCGATCTCAATGCAAGACGCCTTTGCAAGCGCAACTCGTGCGTTCCCGCCCCCCAAAAAAACGGCAACCGCATCCCTGCGATTGCCGTCCATTTTCTTCTCGGATCGGGCCTAATACGGCGTCAAATCGGCACCTACGCAATACCGACGCGATACCGACGCATTGCAGCTTACTGCAAACGCTCCGAAACCATAGCGATCAGTTTCTTGTGGTCGACGTCAAACTTGCGGATGCCTTCGGCCAGTTTTTCGGTCGCCATCGGGTCCTGGTTCATCTCCCAACGGAAGATCGCCTCGTCCATCGTGACCGGCGCAACACCGCTTGCGGTCTCAGGCGACAGCACGCGTGGCAACTCTGCTTCTTCACTTTCCAGCGCATCCAGCAATGCCGGCGCAATTGTCAGGTTGTCACAACCCGCCAGGGCTTTGATCTGATCCACATTGCGGAACGACGCCCCCATCACAACGGTGTTGATGCCGTTGGACTTGTAATAGTCATAGATGCCGCGCACAGATTTCACGCCTGGATCGTCATTCGGCGCATAGCTTTCCACGCCTTCTGCCGCTTTGTACCAATCGGTGATACGGCCCACGAATGGCGAGATCAGGAACGCCTTGGCATCCGCACACGCCACCGCTTGCGCCATGCTGAAGAGCAACGTCAGGTTGCAGTCAATACCTTGATCCTGAAGGATTTCCGCCGCGCGGATACCCTCCCAAGTCGAAGCCAGCTTGATCAAGATGCGCTCTTTGCCAATGCCGCGCTCGGCGTAATCCGCAATGATCGCCTGTGCGCGTTTTACCGACGCGTCCGTGTCAAACGACAGGCAGGCATCGACTTCGGTCGACACCCGACCCGGCACCAAGGCCGTCAGGCGCGCGCCTACAGCCACAGTCAGCGCATCGGCCACTTGCTCTGCCGACAAGCCGCCAGCGCGACCCTTTTCGATCTCAGCCGTAACCATCTCTGCGGAACCGGCATCGCTCAAGGCCGCCAGCACCAGCGACGGGTTGGTGGTGCAATCCACCGGCTGATATGTTTTGACGGCCTCGACTTCGCCGGTATCGGCGACAACCACGGTCATCTCTCTCAATTGGTTCAAAACGCTCGCCACGTTGATCTCCTTGTCTCGGGTTGAACGGGCCCTGCCCGCAACCCTGATCGCATGATGGGGTTATCGCCTTTTAGTCCGCTTATGCAGGTGCAAACAACACCCAATGGGCGTCAGCCGCGCAAGATTGCCAACCACATCCACCAAGCCACAAAAAAAGGCCATGCAATGCATGGCCTTAGCTTGAAGATGTCGCTTACGGTCAGACAAGCTTTTGCAGCATGTCTTTCTCATAGGGCGCCAGATCGGCAAACTTGCCGTCTTGCACCTGATTGGCCCAATCCGGGTTCGCTATCAGCGCACGGCCAACCGCGACCATGTCGAACTCATCTTTCTCAAACCGCTCCAGCAGGTTGTCGATGCTCGCAGGTTCCGCCGCGTTGAAATCAGCCATACCGCTTTCCGGCAGGAAGTCTTGATTGAGGCCAACGCTGCCCACCGTTATTGTCGGCTTGCCTGTCAATTTGCGTGTCCAACCCGCAAGGTTCAGGTCACTGCCCTCAAACTCCGGCTCCCAAAAGCGGCGGGTCGAGCAATGGAAGATGTCCACACCGGCATCTGCCAGCGGCTTGACGAACCCTTCCAACTCTTCCGGCGTCTCGCACAGACGGGCGCTGTAATCCTGCTGTTTCCACTGCGAAAAGCGGAAGATGATCGGGAATTCTTCACCGACGGCCGCGCGGACGGCCTTCACCAGTTCCAGCGCAAACTTGGATCGACCAGCCAAATCGCCGCCATAGGCGTCTTCACGCACATTGGTGCCGTCCCAAAAAAACTGGTCGATCAAATAGCCATGCGCGCCGTGCAATTCGATCGCGTCAAACCCAATCTCCTTGGCATCAGCCGCGGCTCGGGCAAAGGCAGCAATCACTTCGTCAATGTCGAGCTGCTCCATCGCGTGACCGGTGACTTTGCCCGGCTTGGCCATGCCGCTCGGGCTGTGGCCCGGCTCATCGCCGCCCGGGTTCACACCGGGGCGACGGATACCTCCGACGTGCCACAACTGCGGGGCAATTTTGCCACCCGCGCCATGCACCGCGTCGACGACTTTTTTCCAGCCTGACAGCGAATCCTCACCAGAAAAGGCTGGCACATTCGGATAGGCGATTGCCGCTTTGTGACCAACAAATGTGCCTTCTGTGATGATCAGACCCACGCCTCCTTCAGCCCGCGCCTTGTAGTACGCGATGTTTTTGGAATTCGGAACGTTGCCGGGCGAATACATGCGTGTCATCGGCGCCATCGCGACGCGGTTCTTCACTTGCAATTTGCCCAGATCAACAGGCGTGAACAGGATATCTTGGCGGCTCATCTTAGCTTTCCTTTGACTGCGAACCGTGCTGCCCGCGGGCATACGCTTCTGTTGCCCTATGCTCTACCGCTCGGTGCCGGCGGTGCAATTCATTCTGCCAAAACGTCTGATTTTTGACCCAACGTCGCAAGTGCGTCGCCAATCACACCTCAATTGGATGCGCAATGCGCGACGCGCCACCATGCCCTCTCCGAAAAGGCGGCTGGTACCGTCCGTTCTTCAGTAAGCCTCTATTAACGCGGGACGCATACAAACACTTCGACTTCAGAGACTTCACAGCACAACTGAGTCTTTTGGGCACGCGTCGCCAACTGCAAGCAAAACGCGTCCGTATCGACAGGAACTTGCGTCGAAGGATTAGAAACATCTGTCCCAGAGGCTATCCATCGCTGCTCAGGACACCGCTGCATGAGGCGCGCGCAATGTGGGCTGACTGCGGGATGAACCAAATCAAGACGCGCCATTGAACTGGCGCAACACAATAGGCCAGCCAAGGAATTGGTCACCGTCTAATCGGAGCACGGAATGAACGCTGAGAAAAAACGGTCCTTTGGACTTTCGATAATGTCACGACTATTGCTGCCGATCGTGGCCTGCATTCTGGTCGCCTTTGTTGCCACGACCGTGTTTTGGGTGACCAAGCAAAGCTCCACCTTGGTGAAAGCTTTTGAAAACGAAGTGACTTTGGCCCAAACCTTCCTTGAGTCTCCTGTTGCTGCTGCAGTTTGGGATTTCAACGCAGAAGGCGTCAGCGGCGCGATTGGCGGTGTGAGCGAAATGAAGAATGCTCTTTTTGCCAAAGTGTTCGTGGACGGCGAAGTCTTTGCCGAATTGGCTGTCGAGGGCACCAACCCCGAAGGTTGGGACGCAGGTGTTGCGGAAATTCTTGCCACCGAAGCCACATCAACGCATCTCGTGTCAAACGGCGTAGAATACGTGAAATTCCCGATTCACCATTCTGACGGTACGGTCGTCGCCACAATGGTGATGGGCTTTAACGGCGGCGTGATCGCTGCAGTGGTTAACTCCCTCTATACCCAATCAGCTTTCGCAGTCACGATCATCTGCTTGCTGATTTCCGGCATTGTGTATGTAGCGGCCTCTGGCGTGACACGGCCTCTGGCGCGGATTGTCGAACGTATCAGCACACTGCGCGAAGGCGACACGAGCTCTGAAGTTCCTGAAATCAACCGCAAAGACGAACTTGGACGCCTCGCGCGTGCCGTCGCCGCGTTTTCCGAAACCATCAAGGAAAACAAGGCACTCGAAGAAAAATCCCATGAGGACGCCCGCGAACAAGCCGAAGTTGTTTCTGAGTTGGCCGAGGGTTTGAACCAATTGGCGAAAGGTCAGTTGAGCTATCGCATTGCCACCGAATTCCAATCGGACTACGAAATGCTGCGCGCGGACTTTAACAAGACGGCGGCGGCTCTGGATGATGTCATCGGCCGTGTCTTGGGCACAATCTCCGAAATCGAAGACGAAACCGGTCAAATGGCAAAAGGCACTCATGACCTAGCGAAACGCACGGAAAACCAAGCTGCAACGCTTGAGGAAACCGCTGCGGCCATCAGCCAAATCACAGATGGCGTCCAATCGGCGTCTGATCAGACAAAGCTTGTTGAACGTACAGTCGGCAACACAAAAACCGAAGCCGTGCGTGGTAGTGAGATCGTAAAATCCGCGATCGAAGCGATGCAGGACATCAAAGACAGTGCGGTGAAAATTAGCGAAATCAACGGCTTGATCGAAGACATCTCATTCCAAACCAACCTTCTTGCGCTCAATGCCGGTGTCGAAGCCGCCCGCGCCGGGGACAGTGGTCGTGGGTTTGCCGTCGTAGCCTCCGAAGTCCGCTCGTTGGCGCTGCGCTCAGCAACCAGCGCCAGCGAAATCAAAGGGTTGATCGAAACATCGGCCGATCAGGTGCAGGTCGGCGTGAACCTTGTCGACAAAGCTGGCCAAGCCATCGAAGAAATTACTAAAAAGATACAAGACGTTAGCAAGCTGGCCGCGCAGATTGCCGAAAGCTCGCGCGATCAGGCTTCTGCGATCACCGAGATCAACGCAGGTGTGATGGATCTCGATCGGGTCACACAACAAAACGCTGGACTGGTGGAACGCTCCAGCGACCAGGGACGTGCTTTGCAAACGGCCGCGCGAGAACTTGGGGAATTGGTGGCAAGCTTCCGCCCTTCGGCAACCAATCGGACCGCTTCACCAAAAACCAGCCATGCGGCCCAGCCTCTGCTCAAATCCGCCTGACGGGATTAGACATTGAACCATTGGAAGGAGCGCTCTCAGCAGCGCTCCTTTTTTTGTTTTCGAATGCGGGCGAACGATTCTCTATGCGACGGAGCGGGCAAAACCACTTTCCAACTGAGCCCCCATCGTAACACCGACGAGTAGACCGATTTTCCAGAAACCGCGGCTGTCACGGCTGGCATTAGCTGACCTCACCGCCAACAGTTGAGGTTGCCAACCGTATCCCCGTTCGGCGGTTTGGCATTGTGTCAAATCGGCGGAGAATTCCAATTGCTCTAAAAGCTCGCACCAAAGTCAGCCTTGGACGCGATCCGCAGGGACATCCCACCGAACAAAAACACCCAAACCTTTACGTGAACTTCCGAAACAGCCGCGTGCTGTCAAACAAGGCCTCAAGCTCTTCGGCACGGTCTTTTGTGTCGCCCCAACAGAGATTTTGCACCGTTGAGACCATGGCCTCTGTGAGCAGCAGTGTTGCGCTAATGCTGTCCCAAGCGGAAGGCACGACGATGCGACTGCTGAAACTGATACTGGCAAGCCGGTGCACGGGAGAGCGCCACTGGTCTGTAAAAAGAATGAGTTTCGCGCCCTTTTGATGCGCAATTTCAGCCAGTTTCAGCGTGTTGTTCTCGTATCTGCGCATGTCGAAAATCACAAAAACATCCCCCTCTTTAACGTCCAGCAGATAGTGCGGCCACCCGTTTGAGGTTGAT
Source organism: Shimia sp. SK013 (assembly GCF_001292625.1). Taxonomy (GTDB): domain Bacteria; phylum Pseudomonadota; class Alphaproteobacteria; order Rhodobacterales; family Rhodobacteraceae; genus Shimia. The sequence goes on along the minus strand of NZ_LAJH01000005.1, from coordinate 210,308 downwards.
TGAATATGCACCACCTCCGAGCGGATCATCTGCATATGCAAAAAAAGGTATTCCGCCAGTGTGTGGGTGATCCTTCCGCCAACGATGTAAAGCCGCCGTTCAGTCGCGGCCACCATCTCACATGCCTCATCAAATAGGGCAGGATCAATCTGACCCAAAGTATTGCGAATGTTGTCCATGACCGCATCTGTAAAGCGGTTTAGCATATGGCCGGAAGGCACGCCCTCAGCCCAAGCATCGTGCTTTGCGACCGGGTCACGCGCTGTTGCCTTAAGCTCTTCGCGAAGCTCAGCTTGAAACTCCGGGTAACCTTTGAAACCCAATTTTTGCACCATTCGGGCCACTGTAGGCACGGAAACCTTAGCCTCTGAAGCCAGTGACGCCAGCGGACCCAAACCTGATGCCGGATAATTTTCAAGAATAGAATCAGCGAGTTGGCGCTCAGCCCGCGTCAACTCATCACGTTTTTCATGGATGCGATCCGAAATGGTGCTTGTGGCTTCCGACATTTACGCCCTCATTTTGATCGATAAAATTACATAATGCTGCCTATTGAGAAATCTTTTACAGAATTTGATTGACAGAATCCACCTCGGAGCACCAGTTTGTTGCGGCGAGGGACGGAAAATTGACCAATAGACAACCAAAGGACCGCAGCGGTTCGGGTGAAAACTTCATTTCTGTTAAGACCTCCGAGGGATGCTCTTCGGTGGTGCTGGTCTGCGAGCATGCATCTGACTTTTTCCCGGCTGAATTTGGAACCCTCGGGCTAGATGAAGCTGTACGAAAGAACCACGTGGCATGGGATCCCGGAGCTTTGTCCGTTGCCGAACATATGGCAGCCCTTTTGGATGCCACATTGGTAGCGGGACAGGTTTCGCGGCTGATTTATGACTGCAATCGACCGCCTGATGCGCCCGATGCAATGCCACAGCGAAGTGAAATCTTTGAAATTCCTGGCAATGCGGACCTCAACGAGGCCGAGCGCAGCAAGCGCGTGGATGCGGTCTATACGCCATTCAAGACAAGCCTTCAGACCGCGATCGCGCGCGTGTCTTCGCCGATCATCGTCACAATTCACAGCTTTACGCCCGTCTACAATGGGGCCTCAAGATCGGTCGAAATTGGGGTTTTGCACGACACGGATACCCGACTGGCCGACGCGATGCTGACGCTTGCGCCGCGCTACACACAAGCAGACGTGCAGCGCAATCAGCCTTACGGGCCACAGAACGGTGTGACGCACACCTTGAAAGAACACGCCATCAAAGCGGGACACCTCAATGTCATGTTGGAAATCCGCAACGACCTGATCCAAAGCGCGGAGCAGCAAAAGCAAATGTCCGAGATGCTGGCACCTTGGGTAGCCGAGGCGTGCGTTCAGGCGGGCGCCGAGGGAGTTGTGCAATGCAAAGCGTAATGCGGGGCTATATCGGCGCAGTGGATGCGATGAACCGCCGGATCGGGCGCATCACGATGTACGGCATTTTTGTCCTGATGGGCATTCTCCTCTGGTCTTCGATCAGCAAGACGTTCTTTTTGCCGTCGCTCTGGACATTGGAAATGGCCCAGTTTGTCATGGTCAGCTACTACGTTCTTGGTGGCCCATATTCGATCCAGATGGGGTCAAACGTGCGCATGGATTTGCTCTACGGCAACTGGAGCACGCGCAAGAAAGCGTGGTTCGATCTGGCCACGGTTCTTCTCTTGATTTTCTACCTGTGTGTGCTGCTCTATGGCGCCGTCAGCTCAACCGCCTATTCGCTGGGCTATTGGGGATCCGAGCCGGTCTCCTTTCTTGCCGGGATTGTCTTCGGAACCGAAGAGGTCGGGCGGATGGAGCGGTCGCCAACCGCATGGCGTCCCTATCTTTGGCCAATCAAAGTTGTGATGATTTTTGGCATGATCCTGATGATCTTGCAGTGTTTTTCGGAATTTTTGAAAGACGTGCTGCGTCTCACGGATGGGGCAACTGATGTCGTATGAACTGATCGCAACACTGATGTTTTCGACCCTGATGTTGATGCTTCTAACCGGTCAGCGCGTGTTTGGGGCGATCGGATTTGTTGCTGTTGTGGCTGCCTTGCTGCTTTGGGGAGATCGAGGCGGTTTTGACCTCGGCTTTTCTGCCGCAATGAAGCTGATGAAATGGTACCCTCTGCTCACGCTGCCGATGTTCATTTTCATGGGGTACGTCCTTTCCGAAAGCAAAATCGCCGACGATCTCTACAAGATGTTTCACGTTTGGATGGGCGGCTTACGCGGTGGATTGGCAATTGGCACAATCGGCCTGATGGTGTTGATTTCCGCGATGAACGGGCTGAGTGTGGCCGGCATGGCCATCGGGTCGACAATTGCACTGCCTGAACTGCTCAAACGCGGCTACGACAAACGCATGGTCACCGGTGTTATTCAGGCTGGGTCCAGCCTTGGTATTCTGGTGCCGCCTTCGGTTGTTCTTGTACTGTATGCCATGATCGCGCGTCAGCCTGTGGGCCAGCTTTGGTTGGCGGGCGTGGTCCCCGGCCTGATGATGGCAGGATTGTTCATTCTCTACATTGTGGTGCGCTGCCGGATGAACCCGTCGCTGGGTCCGATTTTGCCGGCCGAAGATCGGGACATGCCCCGCGCCGAAAAGCTGCGCCTGTTGCGGTCGGGCCTACTCCCTGTGGTGATTTTCGCCACAATGATGGTGCCGTTTGTTAATGGCTGGACATCGCTGGTGGAAAGCTCAGCGATTGGCGCTCTGACGGCCTTCTTGGCGGCGGTTCTCAAAGGTCGCATGACCCGCGAGGTCTTCGAGAATTCCGTGCGCAACACACTTGGCATCACCTGCATGTTCATGTGGATCATTCTGGCGGCACTTGCCTTCGGGGCCGTGTTTGACGGACTTGGTGCCGTCAAAGCCATAGAAACCCTCTTTACGGACCGACTTCACCTAAGCCCTTGGATGATCCTGATTCTGATGCAGCTGAGCTTTATTCTGATGGGGACATTTCTGGATGACACGGCCATGCTGGTCATCGTGGCACCGCTTTATGTGCCTTTGGTCGGCGCGCTGGGATTTGACCTGATCTGGTACGGCATTCTTTATACGATCACGACACAGATTGCCTATATGACGCCGCCGTTTGGTTACAACCTGTTCCTGATGCGGGCCATGGCGCCTCCGGAAATTTCGCTACGCGATATCTACGGATCGATTACGCCATTTGTGCTGGTCATGGTGCTCGCGCTGATCCTTGTGATGGTCTTTCCGGGTCTCGCAACCTGGTTGCCCGACTACATTTACAACAAGCCCTAGAAGAGCCGCAAAAAGTGGCCGTATTTCCAACAAAGGAGAAAGACAATGACGACAAGACGTAAGTTCATTCAAGGCGCCGCAGTTGCGGCCCCAGCGGCCCTGGCCACACCAGCCTTGGCGCAAAGCACCATCAAATGGCGCATGCAGACCTACGCGGGTGCTGCCCTTGCAGAGCATGTGCTGGTTCCAGCAATTGAGATGTTCAACAAAATCGCGGGCGACCGGATGCAGATTGAGCTGTTCTTTGCGGATCAGCTTGTCCCAACTGGAGAGCTGTTTCAGGCCATGCAGCGTGGCACCATCGACGCAGTCCAATCTGATGACGACTCAATGGCATCCCCGACTGACGTCACAGTTTTTGGCGGCTATTTCCCCTTCGCATCGCGCTACTCTCTGGATGTGCCAGTGCTGTTCAACCAGTACGGCCTGAACGAGATCTGGGACGAAGAGTATTCCAAGGTCGGCGTCAAACACATCAGCGCCGGCGCATGGGACCCCTGCCACTTTGCCACCAAAGACCCAATCCGCAGCCTTGAGGATCTCAAAGGCAAACGCGTCTTTACCTTTCCAACCGCAGGCCGCTTCCTGAGCCAATTCGGAGTGATCCCTGTCAACCTTCCATGGGAAGACATCGAAGTCGCCATGCAAACCGGCGAACTGGACGGCATCGCATGGTCAGGTATCACCGAAGACTACACAGTCGGCTGGGCTGACGTGACAAACTACTTCCTGACCAACAACATTTCTGGCGCTTGGGCTGGCTCTTTCTTTGCCAACATGGAACGCTGGAACGAGCTGCCTGAAGATCTGCAAACGCTGTTCCGCGTTTGCTGTGATCAGTCGCATTACTATCGTCAGTGGTGGTATTGGGGCGGAGAAGCCAACCTGCGCGTCAACGGACCTAAAATGGAATTGACCTCGATCCCAGACGACGAATGGGCCACAGTCGAAGCCAAAGCGTTGGAATTCTGGGAAGAGATCGCCGCAGAATCCGACACCAAGCGTCGGGTCGTGGACATCATCAAGAAATACAACGCGGACATGGTCAAAGCTGGCCGTCCGTACCGTTACTCATAATCACCTACAGGGGGCGGTATTGCGCCGCCCCCAACCCTCTCAGCAAGTGGATACGACATGCCCGGCACACTCTCTTTTGACGATTTGAAATCCCGCGTATCAGACGGCACGATTGATACGGTTCTGGTGTGTCTGATCGACATGCAGGGCCGCCTGATGGGCAAACGTTTCCATGCGGTCAATTTTGTAGAAAGCTCATACAAGGAAACCCATTGCTGCAACTACCTGCTTGCCACTGACCTCGAGATGGCAACGCCGGATGGCTATGCCTCCACCAGCTGGCAATCAGGTTATGGCGACTACGTCATGAAACCCGATCTGGACACGATCCGTCCGGTGCCGTGGCTTGAAGGGACGGCGATGGTGCTCTGTGATGTGATCGACCACCACACACATGAGCCTGTTCCGCATTCCCCACGCGCCATTTTGAAAAAACAGATCGCTCGCGCCGAGGCGATGGGTCTAGATGTCATGATGGCAACCGAGTTGGAATTTTTCCTGTTCGAGAAAAGCTTTGACCAGATCCGCAAGGAAAACTTCCGCAATCTGGAGCCGATCAGCGGCTACAATGAGGATTACCATATCCTCCAGACCACCAAGGAAGAAAATGTGATGCGGCCGATCCGCAATCACCTTTATGCCGCTGGCTTGCCCATCGAAAACAGCAAGGGCGAGGCCGAGGCTGGTCAGGAAGAATTGAACATCCGCTACGACGAAGCGCTGAAATGTGCTGACCACCACACGATTGCGAAACACGCGATCAAGGAAATCGCATGGCAGAAAGGCCACGCTGCGACCTTCCTGCCTAAATGGCATCATGATCGCGTTGGGTCGTCTTCGCACGTGCATCAATCTGTCTGGAAAGATGGCGAACCGCTTTTCTATGACAAAACCGCCGAACTGGGCATGTCAGAGCTGATGAAGCACTACATGGCGGGTCTGATCGCGTTTTCCTCGGATTACACCTATTTTCTGGCGCCCTACGTCAACAGCTACAAGCGCTTTTCCAAAGGATCCTTCGCCCCAACCAAGGCGGTTTGGTCAGTCGACAACCGGACAGCAAGTTTCCGCCTGTGCGGCGATGGAAGCAAGGCAATTCGGGTTGAATGTCGCATCGGCGGGGCGGATATGAACCCTTATCTTGCGCAGGCCGCAATGTTGGCCGCAGGCCTCAAAGGCATCGAAGACAAGATGGAACTGGCGCCTGCGACCGCAGGGGACGTTTATGGGAACGAGAAAGCAAAAGACATTCCGCGCACATTGAGCAAGGCCCGCGAGACACTGCATGGTTCCGCGTTTTTGCGAGAAGCCTTTGGCGATGACGTTGTGGATCACTACACCCGCGCTGCCGAATGGGAGCAGGAAGAATTTGACCGCGTGGTCACCGACTGGGAAGTCGCACGCGGCTTTGAAAGGGCCTAAGGCATGACTATCACCTGTATCTCCCCCCTTGACGGATCGGTCTACGCGACCCGCGAAACTCTAAACGCGGCTGACGCGAAATCTGCCGTCGCCCGCGCCAAGGCTGCTCAAAAAGACTGGGCCGCACGCCCGCTTGAGGACCGTATTGCCCTCGTGCGCGACGGCGTTGCCCGCGTTGGTGCTATGAACGACGATATCGTCCCCGAAATTGCGTGGCAAATGGGTCGTCCAGTGCGCTACGGCGGCGAGTTTGGCGGGTTCAACGAGCGCGCCAGCTATATGGCGGACATCGCCACCGATGCCTTGGCACCTATCGAGGTCGAGGACAGCACCGCCTTCCGCCGCGTGATCAAACGTGTGCCGCATGGCGTCGTGTTTGTCGTCGCACCGTGGAATTATCCTTACATGACGGCGATCAACACGGTCGCACCAGCCTTGATTGCGGGCAATTCTGTCATTCTGAAACATGCCTCTCAAACACCTCTGGTCGGCGAGCGCATGGTCGCGGCCTTCACCGCGGCCGGCATTCCCGAAGACGTGTTTCAAAACGTCTTTCTCGATCATGACACCACATCAGCCCTGATTGCAGACCGCGCCTTTGATTTTGTGAATTTCACGGGGTCTGTCGGCGGCGGTAAAGCTATGGAAGCTGCTGCCAGCGGCACCTTCACCGGATTGGGTCTGGAACTGGGCGGCAAAGATCCCGGATACGTCATGGACGACGCCGATCTGGATGCCGCTGTCGACACGTTGATTGATGGCGCGATGTTCAACTCCGGTCAGTGCTGTTGCGGGATCGAGCGGATTTACGTAGCCGAAAGCCTGTTTGACGCGTTTGTCGAAAAAGCCGTTGCCGTGGTGAACACTTACAAGCTGGGCAACCCGCTTGAGGCAGACACCACAATGGGCCCAATGGCGCATGTGCGGTTTGCCGACGAGGTCCGCGGGCAGGTGGCCGAGGCCGTGGCGGCGGGCGCCAAAGCCCATATCGATCCGGCAGCTTTCCCAGAGGATGGCGGCGCCTATCTGATGCCGCAAATCCTGACCAACGTGACCCACGACATGCGCGTCATGCGCGAAGAAAGCTTTGGGCCTGTTGTTGGCATCATGCCGGTCAAAGACGATGCCGAGGCGATTGCCCTAATGAACGACAGCGATTTTGGCCTGACCGCGTCGCTGTGGACCCAAGATGCTGATCGCGCCGAAGCCATCGCCGATCAGATCGAAACCGGCACCGTGTTCATGAACCGCGCCGACTATCTTGATCCCGGCCTGTGCTGGACCGGCTGCAAAGACACCGGACGCGGCGGTGGCCTTTCGGTCATTGGCTACCACAACCTGACCCGTCCAAAATCTTACCACCTGAAAAAGGGCTGACCCATGTCACTTACTGCCAACTGGTCCTATCCTACCGCCGTGCGCTTTGGCGCTGGCCGCATCTCGGAAATTGCCGACGCCTGTGCCGCTGCCGGTATCTCCAAGCCGCTGCTGATCACTGATCGCGGCTTGGCCGACATGGAGATCACCACCCGCACTCTGGACTTGCTGGAAGCGGCCGGATTGGGGCGCGCGATCTTTGCCGACGTCGACCCCAACCCCAACGAGAAGAACGCCGAAGCTGGCGTTAAGGCCTTCAACGACGGCGGCCACGATGGCGTCGTCGCCTTTGGCGGCGGCTCCGGTCTTGACCTTGGCAAACTGGTGGCCTTCTTGGCCGGCCAGACACGCCCGTTATGGGATTTTGAGGACATCGGCGATTGGTGGACACGCGCGGATGCTGATGCGATTGCGCCCATTGTAGCCGTGCCGACAACGGCTGGCACCGGATCAGAGGTCGGGCGTGCCTCGGTGATCACCAATTCCGAAACTGAAGAGAAAAAGATCATCTTCCACCCTAAATTCCTGCCGTCCGTGGTGATTTGTGACCCGGAATTGACCGTGGGAATGCCCAACTTCATCACCGCAGGCACAGGTCTGGATGCCTTTGCCCATTGCGTCGAAGCCTTCTGTTCGCCGCACTACCACCCGATGTCGCAAGGCATGGCGCTCGAAGGTATGCGTTTGGTCAAAGACTACCTGCCCCGCGCCTATGCGGATGGCACCGACATCGAGGCCCGCGCGCACATGATGTCCGCTGCCGCCATGGGCGCGACCGCCTTCCAGAAAGGGCTTGGGGCCATCCACGCACTGTCGCACCCGATCGGCGCGATCTATCACACCCACCACGGCACAACGAACGCCGTTTGCATGCCAGCTGTTCTGCAATTCAACAGGCCCGCTGCCGAAGGCGTGCTGACCCAAGCTGCGGCCTACCTTGGCATCGAGGGTGGCTTTGACGGCTTCTGCGCCTATGTCGACCAGCTGAACGACTCACTTGGAATTCCGAAGACTCTCAAAGGCCTCGGCATCGAAAACCCGGACATTGACCGCATCGTTCAAGGCGCTCTGAAGGACCCAAGCACAGGCGGAAACCCCGTTGAGATGACACAAGACAACACACGAGAGCTGTTGTTAAAGATTGTGTGACGGGTCAAGAAGCCTGTCACAAATTCTACGTAAGCCGTTGTTATTTAACATCAATAAAGCGGAAACAGGAATGCCTGACAGGGTCCAAAACTCCGCGATCACGCGTTCGGCCAAAGTTTAACACAGAACCTTTGACCGAACGATCAAACTCTAGGAAACTGGCACTTTAGCCAATCAATCAAAAACGGGGAATTAGAAAATGACCAAACAATCCTTTGCAATTTCGGCGGCGGTTACCGTCGCTCTCATGGGCGGCGCGACAGTTGCCAACGCCGACACGTTGCGGCTTTTGACGTGGGGCGGATATGCACCCGAAGATGTGGTGGCCAAGTTTGAAGCCGAAACCGGCCACACAGTCAAAGTCACCAAATCCAACAACGAAGAAATGATCGCCAAGCTGCGCGCCACCGGCGGCGGCGGTTTCGATCTTGCGCAGCCAAGCCAGGACCGGATCGCGGGCCCTCAGGAAGAATTCGGCATCTACAAGCCGATGGACATGTCCAAAATCGACATGAGTCTGTTCATTCCTTCGATGCTGGAAGCCACCAAAGGCAACACCACCGTCGGCGGTGACGTTTATGGCGTTCCACACGTTTGGGGCACCAGCGGTCTGGTGGTCGACACGGCCAACGCTGGTATGGTCAAGGATTACACCGACCTCTGCGGCGCAGACGTCGCGGGCAAAGTTTCCTACCGACTGAAGCGCCCAACGCTGATCGGTTTTGCTTTCTCGATGGGTCTTGACCCGTTTGCCGCCTATGGCGACGAAGCCGCCTATACCGACATCATGTCGCAGGTTGAGGCCAAGCTGATCGAATGTAAGCCCGGCGTCAAAACCTACTGGGGTGGCGGTGACGAGCTGATGGGCCTCTTGCGCTCCGGCGAAGTTGTCGCCTCTATGGCGTGGGACACCGGCGGGTGGAAACTGAACGACGACAATGCTGACATCACCTTTGTTGCCCCCGCAGCTGGCGCTTTGGGTTGGGTAGACACATTCGTGCTGCCAGCCAAAGGCAAAGCCGACGATGCAGCCTACGCCTGGATCAACTTTGTGATGCAGCCCGAAGTCGCTGCGATGATCACCGCAGCTGCGGGCAACTTCACAGCGTCCGATGGCGCCGCCGAGTTTGCCGATGATGCGCTGAAAGCCAAGTATCAGGCCAGCTTCCCGCAGGAAGCAATCGACAACATCAAATGGTATCCACCAGTACCTGCCGGTCTGGAAGCCATCGAAGGTGGTGTTCTTGATCGCGTAAAAGCAGCCAACTAAGCGCTGAAAATCAATTGAGCGCCCGCCACCAACGGCGGGCGCTCTTGTCTATCTGGGAGTTCTCGCGTGACAGCAGATCTTGAATGCATCGACCTGGAAAAACGGTTCGGAGACACCACTGCTGTGGACCGTGTTTCGTTTTCTGTCCCGCAAGGGTCCTTCTTTTCCATTTTGGGCCCATCGGGCTGCGGCAAAACCACGATCATGAGGATGATCGCAGGATTTCTAGACCCCAGCGACGGTGACATTCTGATCAAAGGGAAATCTGTGCTCGACGTGGCCCCGAACAAGCGGCCCGTGAACATGGTGTTTCAGCACCTCGCCTTATTCCCGATGATGAACATTGCCGACAATATCGGCTACGGCCTGCGCCGCGCGGGCATGGGCAAAGCCGAGATCAGCCGCAAAGTTGACGAAGCGCTTGATCGTATTGGCCTGCCCGGGATCGGCGCACGCAAAGTGGACGAGCTATCCGGTGGCCAAAAGCAGCGCGTGGCAATTGCCCGCTGCATGGTTCTTGAACCCGATGTCTTGTTGCTGGACGAACCCCTCGGCGCGCTTGATCTAAAGCTGCGCGAACGTATGAAAGTCGAACTCAAAGCGCTGCAATCCGCCTTTGACACGACCTTTGTCTATATCACCCACGACCAGTCCGAAGCTCTGGTGATGTCCGACAATATCGCAGTTATGAACGAAGGCCGCTTTGAACAGGTCGGCACGGCGCGCGACCTGTATTATCGCCCCGACACGGCTTTCGTCGCCGGATTTGTCGGCGACAGCAATCGCTGGCGCGGACGCGTCACCAAACTTGACGGCCAGAACCTTGAATTGCAGTCCGACACCGGCATGCCTCTGCGGGGCGCCATACAGGGCCGCACCCTGAATCTCGGCGATGTGGCCGACGTGTTCGTCCGGCCCGAGGCGATCAAAATCGCTCACGCCAAAGACGATCTGTCCCATTTTGACAACCAACTCTCCGGCAAGGTGACCTCGCTGTTGTTCAACGGGGCCGCCAGCCGCGTCATCGTCGCAACCGACACCGGCCACGGCGAAGTCGAAGTGAACCTGCCGCAATCCGGCGAGTTTGCCGATCTGGTCAAAGGCTCTGATGTGCACATCGGCTGGGGCAGCGATCATGGCAACTGCTTTGCTGCGGAGGCGAGCTGAATGCGCGCCGAGGCCAAATTGGGGCTCGCCCTTCTGCTGACGCCGCTCTTGATGTGGCTGTCCCTGCTGATCTTCATTCCGCATGTAGACGTGTTTCTCGTCTCGCTGCGCGAGCGCGTGGGCGTTGGACAGTATCAAATCAGCTTTGCCAACTACCTGACTTTCTTTCAGGAACCACTTTATCTGTGGACCTTCCTGCGGACGGCCGTCATGTCCTCACTTGCCACAGTGATGACCTTGATCATCGCCTTTCCGGTCTCCTACTATATCGCCAAAATGATCAAAGGACGGGCGCAGTCGGCGCTTTTCCTGCTATGTCTGGTGCCGTTTTGGGTGTCGGAACTCGTGCGCACCTTCGGGTGGATGATCTTGCTACGTGAAACCGGCGTGATCTCCAACGTGTTGCAATATCTCGGGCTCGTCGATGGCCCGGTCGAGATGCTGTACAACGACGGCGCCATAATGATCGGGCTGGTCTACACCTCGATGTTGTTCATGGTGGTTCCGCTCGTCACGACCCTCGAAAGTTTGCCCGACGAAGTCATCGAGGCCGGCTATGATCTGGGCGGCAATGGCATCAGCGTGCTGCGCGAAATCATCGTTCCCCACGCCATGCCAGGTATCGTGTCGGGGTGTATTGTTGTCTTTATGCTGAGCCTCGGCAACTACCTGACGCCCACGATGCTTGGCGGCAAGGAAAGCCTGTGGTTCACGGAACTGATCTATTCCCAATTCATCGTGCGCTTTAACTGGGAACTCGGTGCCGCCTTTGGCTTTATGCTGCTGATCCTGTCGTCCGCAATTGTCTGGGGCATGCTCAAGCTGACCGGACAATCGCTTGAAAAGACCATGGGATAAGGAAACAGCATATGATCCCTTCAATCCCGCAACCACGGTTTGTGACCGCCGCCTACACGGCCTACGTGACCCTGTTTTTTGTCTTTCTGGCTTTGCCGCTGATCGTGGTCGCTGTCTTTGCCTTCAACGACAGCCAGTTCCCCTCGCTACCTTGGGAGGGGTTCACCTGGAACTGGTTCTTTGGCTCGGAACGCCCGATGATCGGTGTGTTTCATGAACGTGGTATCCTGAGCGCGATCGGCACTTCTGTGCTGGTGGCCATGATCGTGTCGGCCATGTCTGTCTTTGTGGGCATGACCAACGCCTTCCTGTTCAACCGCTACAAGTTCCGCGGCCAAAGCTTGCTGTATGTCCTCATGCTCCTGCCGCTGGTCATTCCGGGCATCGTCTTGGGCATTTCCATTCTGGTGTTTTCCAGCCGGGTAGCAAACGGCCTCTGGGACGGTTTTTCAATCGACGTCGAGGCCCTGCGTCCGGGTCTGTGGCTGGTGATACTGGGGCAGTTTTCCTTCATAACAACCATCGCCACGCTGGTGATTGGCGCGCGCCTGCAAAAGTTTGACCGCACACTAGAGGAAGCCGCGTTGAACCTCGGGGCCGGACGTTTGACCGCCATTCGCACTGTGACCCTGCCCTATCTGGCCCCCGCCATGATCGGTGCCTTCGTGGTCGCATTCCTGATGAGCTTTGAGAATTTCAACACGACCCTGATGTTGGTGGGCTCTGACGCACCGCTAACCATAGCCATGTTCGACCGCCTCAAGGAAGGCTCGACCCCATTGCTAAACGCGGTGTCGTTGCTGCTCATGGTCGGCTCCTCCTGTCTCGCGCTCGTGATGATTGTCTTTCAACGCAAATCATAACCAAACCAAGGTACCACCTGGATTTCGGCCAACTTGTGCGGGGACAATCGCTATCCAAGCTTTCGCAATTTGCGACGTGTCGGGGGATTCTCCTGCGTGAGCAGGATCGTGACTAAAGCACGGGTCGGGCTGTGATCTTTTCAGCGCGCCACCAAACCCTGAGAGCGATAACAAGACCTGCCACCACACTCTTACTGAAACGGTCGATCTTTTTCCAAATTCCTTGATTTCGATCATGGTCGCAAACGGCCAAGGCACGCTTATTGGCAAGCATGTCACATGCCAGAGTCCTGATCTGATGGACCACAAATCCTTACCGCGCCACTTTCGCCTCCCGATTCAGGGGACGTTTGCCATATGCGCACTGGTGCTGCAGCTTTTGAACACTGCGCCAATCCATGCGACCACTCAGGTCAATGGCTTTTGGATAGAAATTTGCGCAGAGGATGGCGTTGAGCGCGTCCAAATCGAAATTGGCACTGGCCTTGAGGATCTCTTGGCACCGGCTGATGACGGCAAACGCAGCGATTGCGCAGATTGCCCGGACTGCATCACCTGTACAGGCCAGAGTGGCGCGGATTGGGTCGTAGTGCCTGCGGCAGCGACTGACGGCCAAGCATTGGCTCGTGCTACCTTGCCTTCTTGGGCCCGCCCCTCGATCGAACGTTCGTTTGAAAGGCCGCAAACGCGTGGCCCGCCAATCGCCCCCAAACTCGAAACAATGGGCCGCGTTTTCCGCGCTTCGTCGGCGTTTCCTTCGCTCAAAGGAGGTGCGCTGTGAGATTAAAGCGCGCAGTACTCAGCCATCTGACCGCCTCCCTCTTCGTGCTTTGCACTCTTTTGGGTGGCGCAGCGCATGCAGATAGCCTCGCCAGTTTCCTTCCTGAAATTCCGCCAAACGAACTCGTCCCCGGCGCCGATGCTTACGGCCCGATCCGCGAAGATGTTCCGGTCGCTCCGGTTTTAAAAGCAGGCGAAACCGTCGCATGGGCATTTCTAACCTCTGATTTTGTCGGGACCACTGGCTACTCCGGTAAGCCAATCCATGTTGTCGCCGCCATTGATACCGACGCGGTTCTGACTGGCGTAAAACTGGTCAAGCACAGCGAACCAATTGTCTTAATCGGCATTCCCAATTCCAAAATGGTTGCCTTGACCGAAGGCTACGCAGGGCTTGACCTAAAAGTTGAGGCTGAAACTGGTGGCGAGGGCCACGACCTGGATATCATTTCCGGCGCGACGGTCACCATTATGGTGATTGACGACAGCCTTGTAAGGGGCGGTATCCGTGTGTCCCGCGCGCTGGGTCTGGGCGGATTGGCGCCGCTGCAGGTCGGGCCGAAACGCGAACTGAATATGGAAATTCAAGACGCTCAGGGCTGGACCACGTTGGCCGGCGACGGGTCGGTTCGACGTATGACCTTGGACCTCGGGCAAGTGAACGCAGCTTTTGCCGGAATGGGCGATAAACGCGCAGCCAAACGCCCGGAAAAGGGCGAACCCGGTGACACGTTCATCGACATGAACATGGCGCTGGTTAGCGTGCCATCGATCGGGCGCTCTTTGCTGGGTGACAACGAATACCAAAACCTTGTCGACTGGTTAGATGAGGGCGAGCACGCCATACTGGTGGTGGGGCGCGGCAAATACAGCTTCAAGGGATCCGGCTATGTACGTGGCGGCATTTTCGATCGCATTCAACTGATTCAAGGCGACAATTCCGTACGTTTCTTTGACAAACAGCACCGTCGTGTGCGCGCGCTCGCAACCACAGACAGCCCGTCCTTCGTCGAACTCGACCTGTTCAAGATCCCTGCGGATGCAGATTTTGACCCGGCAGAGCCATTCCGTTTGCAACTGTTGGTGCAACGGTCAGTTGGGGCGCTGGACCGCGTCTTCCTGACATGGGATCTGGGCTATCGCCTGCCCGAAAGGTTCCTTTTGCCGTTGCCGGTTGCAACAGTGGTAGACAACGCGAGCGACGAGGCCGCTGCCAAAGCAGCGCTTTGGCAACGCATCTGGAAGGCCAAGACTGTAGAAATCACCATACTTTGTGGCATGCTTCTGGTGCTGACCGCGACCTTCTTCTTTCAATTCCAAGCCACCTGGAAAGCGCGCCGGTTCTATTGGTTCCGCATCGGGTATCTCACGCTGACCCTGGTCTTCATTGGCTGGTATGCCAACGCGCAACTGTCGGTGGTGAACGTGATGGCTTTGGCCAATAGCATGCGCTCGGGCTTCACTTGGGATGCCTTCCTAATGGATCCTCTGGTGTTCATCCAATGGTTCGCCATCGCCGCCGCGCTGCTGTTTTGGGGACGCGGCGCCTATTGCGGCTGGCTTTGCCCGTTTGGCGCCTTACAAGAACTGACCAATCAGATCGCCCGCTATTTCAAAGTGCCGCAATGGACCCTGCCTTGGGGCCTGCACGAACGTCTGTGGCCGATCAAATACATGATTTTCCTCGGGCTGTTCGGCGTGTCTCTGGCGTCACTGGAAACCGCAGAGCAGCTGGCAGAAGTCGAGCCGTTCAAGACCGCGATCATCCTCAAATTTGTGCGCGACTGGCCGTTTGTGGTCTTTGCAGTCTCGCTTCTGGTGGCTGGACTGTTCATCGAACGGTTCTACTGTCGCTATCTCTGCCCTCTGGGAGGCGCACTGGCGATCCCGGCGCGGATGCGAATGTTTGATTGGCTGCGCCGCTACAAGGAATGTGGCAGCCCCTGCCAGACCTGCGCCAACGAATGCCCCGTGCAGGCGATTCACCCAACAGGTGAGATCAACCCAAACGAATGCGTGAACTGTCTTCACTGTCAGGTGCTCTACCAGAGTGAAGACAAATGTCCCGTTATCATCCGCCAACTTAAACGGCGGGCATCAACCGGCTCAGCGGAGATCAAGATCCCCACAAAGGACGCTCCCAAGAACCATCCCAACGCTAAGACGACATAAACTCTGAAGGAGGGAACAATGTCTGAAGAAACCAGAAACACTCTCAACCTCACCCGGCGCGGCATGCTGGGCGCGACCGCCACCGGCGCCGTTCTGGCGACAACTGGTATTGGCGCATCGATGCTGACGGCCAAGCCAGCGATGGCCGCCGCGAATGCGCATTTGGCGCCTGGCGAGTTGGACGAATATTACGGCTTCTGGTCTTCTGGCCAGACCGGCGAACTCCGCATTCTGGGCGTGCCGTCTATGCGCGAATTCATGCGGGTTCCAGTGTTCAACCGTTGTTCTGCAACCGGTTGGGGGCAAACCAATGAATCGCTGAAGGTTTTGACCGAAGGCCTGACAGAGGACACCAAAGCGTTCCTCGCAGCCAACGGCAAAAAAACCTATGACAACGGCGATTTGCACCACCCGCATATGTCTTTCACGGATGGCACCTATGATGGGCGCTATTTGTTCATGAACGACAAAGCCAACACCCGTGTGGCACGTGTGCGTTGTGACGTGATGAAATGCGACAAAATCATCGAGATCCCGAACGCGCATGACATCCACGGCCTGCGTCCGCAAAAATTCCCACGCACCGGCTATGTCTTTGCCAATGGCGAACACGAAGCGCCGCTGGTTAACGACGGGAAAATCCTGGACGATCCCAGCCAGTACACCAACATCTATACCGCGATTGACGGCGACACGATGGAGATCGCCTGGCAGGTGATGGTCTCGGGCAACCTCGATAACACGGACTGTGACTATCAGGGGAAGTATTCCTTCTCGACGTCGTATAACTCCGAAATGGGCATGAACCTCGCCGAGATGACCGAGAACGAACTCGACCACGTGGTGGTGTTCAACCTCAAGGAAATCGAAGCAGGTGTGGCCGCAGGCGACTATCAGGAACTGAACGGTGTGAAAGTCTTGGACGGCCGCAAAGGCTCCAACAAGAAATACACCCGCTACATCCCGATCCCCAACAGCCCGCACGGCATCAACACCGCACCAGACGGCAAACACGTTTGTATTGCTGGTAAACTGTCGCCAACCGTGTCGGTGATGGACGTCACCAAACTGGACGCTCTGTTTGACAGCGACGCCGATCCACGCTCGGCAATTGTGGCCGAACCTCAACTGGGTCTTGGCCCGCTTCACACTGCGTATGACGGTCAGGGCAACTGTTTCACCACCTTGTTCCTCGACAGCCAGGTTGTGAAATGGAACCTCGAAGCGGCTGTGAAACAGTACGCCGGTGAAGATGTCGATCCGATCCTTGAGAAAGTGGATGTGCACTATCAGCCGGGCCACAACTCGACCTCTATGGGTGAAACCAAAGAGGCCGACGGCAAGTGGCTGATCTCGATGAACAAATTCTCCAAAGACCGGTTCCTGAACGTGGGCCCGCTCAAGCCGGAGAACGAACAGCTCATCGACATCTCTGATGGTAGCATGAACCTTGTGCATGACGGTCCGACATTTGCCGAACCACATGACAGCATCCTTGTGCGGCGCGATATTGTGAACCCGTCTGATGTCTATGACCGCAACGACCCAATCTGGGCCGACACGCGGAAACAGGCCGAAGCCGACGGGGTCGATCTGGATGACTGGCAAGAAGAGATCATCCGCGACGGCAACAAAGTCCGGGTCTATATGTCCAGCCAGGCGCCGACCTTTTCGATGGAGAGCTTCACCGTCAAGCAAGGTGATGAGGTGACGATCATCGTGACCAACCTCGATGACATCGACGATTTGACCCACGGTCTGTGTATGGCAAACTTTGGTGTCGCGATGGAGATTGGCCCTCAGGCAACCGCCTCTGTGACCTTCGTTGCGGAACGTCCGGGCGTACACTGGTACTATTGCCAGTGGTTCTGTCACGCGCTGCACATGGAAATGCGCGGCCGTATGTTTGTCGAACCTCGGGACGCATAACGATGAAGCTTTGGCCCCTTTCTCTGGTTTTCGGCCTGTTTTCCTCGGCTCTATGGGCTGCGGAATGGGACGTGCCTTTGCAGGACGGGGCCATTGCCAAAACATTGGCGCAGGCGGCGGATGGGGACACCCTCCGCCTGCGTGCCGGCATTTATCGTGAAAACGTGGTACTGGATCGCCCGATGGTTCTGGATGGGCAAGGTCATGCGACCATCGATGCCAACGGTTTTGGCAGCGTGATCACCGTGACCGCGGACGATGTGACGGTCAAAGGGATCACCGTCATCGGTTCTGGCAGCAGCCACGAGACAATTGACAGCGGCATCCAGCTAAAAAAGACCGCGTTCGCACCGCAGATTTTGGACAATGTCTCTCTTGGTAACCTTTACGGGATCGACATTCACGGCGCCAAAGATGCGCTGGTGGCTGGCAATCGTATTGAAGGCCGACTTGATCGCCATGTAAACTCGAGAGGCAACGGTGTTTACGTGTGGAACGCCCCGGGTGCGGTCGTGGATAATAACGACATTCGCTATGGACGAGACGGCATCTTTGTAAACTCCAGCCGCCGCAACAGCTTCACCAACAACCTGTTTCGCGATCTCCGTTTCGCAGTGCACTATATGTACGCCAATGACTCCGAGGTCATCGGCAACACGTCAATCGGCAATGATCTGGGCTACGCCGTAATGTTTTCCAGAAACGTGGTTGTCGCTGACAACGTTTCAATCAACGACCGCGAACACGGCGTGGCCTTCAACTATACCAACCGCAGCGTCGTCACCGGAAATTACGTACGCGGCGCAAAGGAAAAATGCAGCTTCCTTTACAACTCCAATCGAAATGAGTTCTCCGGCAACTGGTTTGAAAGCTGCGGCATCGGCATACATTTCACCGCCGGCAGCGCCAACAATCAGATCGTCGGCAATGCCTTTGTTGGCAATCGAACGCAAGTGAAGCTGGTGAGCACAAAATGGCACGAATGGTCCGAAGAAGGCCGTGGCAATTATTGGAGCGACAATGCCGCCTATGACGTGAACGGTGACGGAATCGCAGACAGCCCGTATCGGCCAAATGACAGCATGGATCACATTTTATGGAGCCAGCCTTCCGCAAAATTGCTTCTTGGGTCGCCCGCGGTACAATTGCTTCGCTGGTCACAGTCCACCTTCCCGGCCCTGTTACCGGGGGGGGTTATTGACAGTTTTCCCCTCATGAAACCCGTCAAACCGGCCGCCGCCGGAAAGGTAGAAAATGACGGATAGAGTTTTAGACATCCAATCGCTTTGCAAAGACCGCGGCAAGAACCGCGTGCTGAACGACGTATCCTTGGCGGTGCAGTCCGGCGAGCGCGTTGCGCTTTTGGGTCACAACGGCGCCGGAAAATCCACCTTGATCAAAGCTGTTTTGGGGCTGATTACGATGGATGGCGGATCCGTGCACATCGCCGGCCACACGCCAGGTACCGCCGCAGCGCGCGCCGCCACCGCCTTTCTGCCGGAAGCTGTCAGCTTTCATCCCGCGCTAACGGGACGCGAGCAAATGGCGCTTTTTGCCCGCTTGGCCGGGCAGAAGCCCGATATCACTCAACTGCTTGAGCGGGTGGGTCTCGGTGATGCGCTGGACCTCCGTATCGGCACCTATTCCAAAGGCATGCGTCAGCGACTTGGCTTGGCGCAAGTTTTGTTGGGGCGGCCGAAACTGGCTCTACTGGATGAACCGACCAGCGGCCTCGACCCGATTTCGCGTCAGGACCTTTATGAAATCATCGACGAACTCGCCGCAGAAGGCTGCGCGGTTCTGATTGCCAGCCATGCGCTTACGGAGATGGAGGCGCGCACCGATCGTATCGCCATTATGCGCAAAGGCCAGTTGGTCGCCAATGACACGCTGCAAGGGCTCAGCGCCCGCGCCGGACTGCGCACACGTCTGCGCATTCGCGCGACGGAAAATGCGAGCGCAATTGCCCTGCAAACCGGTGGTCAGCGTATCAACGGTGCATCCGTCGAATTGGAAATCGATGCCGCAGACAAAATGCGGACATTGCGCAAAATCACTGAGTTGGGCGACAGTGTGTCGGACATCGACATCACACCGCCTCGGCTCGAAGACCTGTATCGATACTACGCACGAGAGGACAGCCAGTGACCCGGTTTCTAGCGATTGCGGGCGCCGAGATGCGCATCCTAAAACGAAACCGCTGGTTGGCGATGGCGACCATGATCATGGTGTTGTTTGCATTGGCGCTGACCTTTGCCGGTAGCGCACCCACCGGTACTTTGGGTGTGGATATGCTGACGGTTTCGGTCACCTCTATGACAACACTTTCGGTTTACCTCGCACCGCTCTTGGCGTTGATGATTTCATTTGATGCGGTTGCGGGCGAGGCCGAACGAGGCAGCCTTGGATTGTTGCTGACATACCCTGCCGGACGGGGCGAAATCCTGTTGGGAAAATTCGCGGCACATCTGGGTGCTTTGACCATTGCCATGATTGTGGGATTTGGATCGGCCGGTGCTGTGGCGGCCTATAGTGGCGGCGCAGGGGCGGCCAGTCTGGTTGCGCTTTTCCGGTTGATCTTCACCTCGGTGGTTTTGGGAGGGGTCTTTCTTACACTTGGCTATTTGGTGTCGTCTCTCGCCAACAGTGCCACCGCAGCGGCCGGAATGGCGGCTGGTCTGTGGCTGATTTTTGTTGTGTTGTTTGACCTGGGCCTTTTGGGCGCGGTCGTCATGGACGGCGGGGGATGGTTCACCCAGACCCTATTTCCCTGGATCATGGTTGCAAATCCAGCTGACGCATTTCGGTTGTGGAACATCGCAGGCTCGGAAGGCGTCGCTTTGTCCTCCGGCATGGTCGGCGCAGCCTCCGCATTGCCGATCTGGGCGGCGCCTTTGTCGCTTTTGGTCTGGCCGTTTCTGGGCTTCGGCCTAGCGCGGGCCGCGTTTCGTCGGGTTGAGCCATGAAACAGACATCGACGCTTCTGTTGTGTTCGGCTTTGGCTCTCTCCGCCTGCAAGGAAGACCAGGCCAAGGCCCCGCCGCCTCCGGTACCACTCACCCAAGAGGCGCTTAGCTTTTTTTGCCAGATGAATGTCGCGGAACATGGCGGGCCCAAAGGACAAATTCATCTTGATGGTTTCCCTGCGCCTCTGTTTTTTGCGCAAGTCCGTGATTTGGTGGCGTATCTCAAAAGCCCCGAACGGGATGCCCAAATTGTCGGCGTTTACGTCAGCGACATGGGGGCCGCTGCCACTTGGGCGCAGCCGGGCATCGAAAACTGGATCCCAGCGGACACGGCCCACTTCGTTGTTGGCGCAAAGGTGGCCGGTGGCATGGGCGCGCAAGAAATCGTTCCCTTTTTGTCATCAGAGGACGCCGTCGCGTTCGCCAGCAAATGGGGGGGCACCATTGAAATTCTGGATACAATCCCTGACGGCGCAGCGCTTGGCCCTGCCGACTTGACCCAAAACCTAGAGAGCCCGACATGACACTCGTGACCCGCCGTCGATTTCTGTCAATTGCAGCCAGCGCAGCCGTTGCCATGCCGGCTGGCCGCGCTTGGGCAGACACCGCTGTTTGGCGTGGTCAGGCCCTTGGCGCTGCCGCCAGCATGCAATTTGCCGACTTGCCGGACCACAAGGCGGGCAACCTCTACGCCCATGTCCAAGCAGAACTTCGGCGGCTCGAAGATATTTTCTCTCTTTACCGCGACAGCGCCTTGTCAAAACTCAATCGCATCGGGTCCCTAACTGCGCCGCCACCCGAATTGCTTGAGGTTCTAAGTTTGTGTTCGCGCGTGCATGACGCCTCGGGCGGCGTGTTTGATCCTAGCGTGCAACCACTGTGGCGGGCCCATGCCGAAAACCGGGACGCAAAAGCTGCGCTATCAAATGTCGGCTGGCAAAACGTTGCGTTTAGCGCCTCAGAAGTCAGGTTCAAACGACCTGACATGGCGCTAACTCTCAACGGCATCGCTCAGGGCTACATCACTGACAGGATAAGTCGCCTGCTGCATGCAAAAGGCATGCGCAATGTGTTGATTGATATGGGTGAAATTACCGCAATAGGTCGGCGAATGGATGGGGCGGCGTGGCGGGTTGGCATCGCCGAACCTTCTGGCACTGTACTCCGGCGCATTGCCTTAAATGACAGAGCGATTGCAACCTCATCCCCTGCTGGCATGACGTTGCCCGATGGCTCTAGCCACATCCTCCACCCGATCGGGGCCGCATCGCATCACTCTCTGGCTTGTATCTCAGCGAACTCCGCCGCGCTTGCTGACGGGCTGTCTACTGCTGCCTGTTTGCTGACCACCGAACTGGCGAAAGACATGGTAAAACGGTTTCCTGACGCGCGGATTGAAGTGATCTCATGACCGACATCGCATAGCGCAATGGCTTGAGCCTCTCCCTTTGAAATGGTCCGCCCCGAGGATTGGAAAATCGGGGCGGACCATAGATGGCGATTAAGAGACCCAAACCCGAAGAGATTGTCGTGAAGTTACGGCAAATTGAAATGCCGATGAGGCAAAGCAATCCCCGTATTGATCCAATCAGGCAGATCGGCGTAGCTGAACTAACGGGACCTGTCGCGGTTTGATGCCGTTCCTTTGAGTGATTTTACCACAGCAAAGGAGACAGACTATGGGACTGAAAAGGAAGAGCGAATTCTGCCAGGATGCCGTACGGATCGCGCTAAGAAACAGGCTGGAAAAGCTCTGTCGCCTTCGACCGAAAAATGGCTTAATGCGCACTTGGGCCGCATAAGAGCGGGACAGGTCCGACAACGTGAAGGATGTCGCTTGGCACTACTCTCGCCCAGGCTCCGGACCAAGAACGCACATGAACAAGACCGCCTTGACTGACAAAACTGCCATACCCGAACACTGAAGTTGGGTTGACGAAAATGTATAACCTATAGAAGCTCCTAATCCACTGAAATGCTTGACCGCGTAGCTTTAAGCACACCAGAGGATGCCATCATGGCCACGACAACTAACGCCACTCCCTGGCTCGCTGCATTCCGGTTGCGTGCAATGATCGTCACAGGCCTTGTGATGTTCGTATTTATCACCATGCACCTTGCAAATCTGGCTCTGGGACTGATTTCAGTTCAAGTCATGGAAGATTGGCGGTGGGCACTCAGCGGTGTTTGGTCAAGTATTTTGCCGCTCAAGATCCTGCTGCAAGTGTCGCTGATATTGCATTTCCTGCTGGCTTTGTTGTCGCTTTACTGGCGTAACACTCTTCGTGTTCCCGCTTATGATATGGCGCAGATGATCGCGGGCATTCTGATCATCCCCCTGTTGGCAAAGCATGTTTTTGGCGTGATGGCTGCGAAAGAAATTGGTCTTGAGCCAACTTACGCTCTGGTGCTCGGCCAATTCTGGGTGGTCTCGCCCTTTGACGGATTGCAACAGGTGGTCATGCTGGTCGTTGCATGGATACACGGCGCGATCGGAGTTTACACTTGGCTTCAGTCGCGGGACGGATCAACGCGGATAATGCGGTTTTTCTATCCATTTGTTGTCGCTCTGCCGACGCTCGCGATGCTGGGTTATGTTGAAGCAGGTCGCCAGATTATTCCGGTTAGCGAAGGTGGCATGGGCTTTGTTCTCACGACTGACCCAAATGCAGCTGGCCCCACGGCTGCGCCCGAAGCGATCCAGGCAATCATTGATAAGGCAAATGACAGTCAGAAATTTGCAACCCGCCTGTCTCTGGGCTTCATCGCTTTGGCGTTCCTCGCACGTTGGCTCCGTTTGCGCAGCCTGAAAAAAGGCGTGGCACAGGTAACCTACAGAGGCGCGCGCACTGAGACTTTTGAGGCGGAGGCCGGACTAACCCTTCTTGAGGCGGCGAGGAACAACAACCTGCCACACGCGAGCGTCTGCCGCGGGCGTGGCCGCTGCGGCACCTGTCGTGTCACAGTCTTCGCGGGGGCAGAGAACCTTGCGCCACCCACAGATATGGAGGCCAAAGTTCTGGCCCACTGGAACGCCGGACCAAACGAACGGTTGGCATGTCAGATAAAGCCAACAGGTGGCGCACTAGAGGTCGAACGGGTCATTGAGCCGGACTATTCGAATTTGGACTATTCGGAGAAACGACGCCCGCTTGAGCAATCGGAGGGGACAGTTTGATGGGGTGGCTTCGAATTGCACTTTCTGTTCTTGTCCTCTCTGGTTTCGCGGCAACCGCGCACGCTCAATTTGTGCCAAGCTCCGGCAGTTCCCAGTCCGCCGTGGTTCCCGACCCCTCCCCCAATGACGTGAAAGAATTCCTTCGCTTATTGGGTGACCCCACCATTCAGACATGGATAAGCGAAAGCGCCAACTCGGATGGGACACTCGACGCCGGACCGGCCCTGACATTACGAGAACAAGTTGACGCACAGCTGGAACGGATTGCCACCCGCGCCCGATCGTTGGTGCTGGCGTGGGAAGTATTGCCTCAAATGCCGGCTGTGCTGGCCGATGTCTGGAACACTGAACTGTCCAATGGACAAAAAGTTCGAACCGTCACCTACATTCTGATCTTCCTGCTGATTGGTTTTGGGGTTGAATGGCTGTATCGTCAGCTCCTGCGCTATCCGCTTTTGCGGCTGGAACAGTCCCCAAAAGACGCCCCTTCCGAGAAACTGCTCGGCGCGTCGATCCGGGCCGCCATCATTTTTGCGGGCCTCGGTATCTTCGCCATCGGTAGTATCGGCGCCTTTGACAGCTTCGACTGGCACCCGCTGCTGGAAAGTGTCGTGCTGGACCTGTTGGTTGCTGTGCTCATGTTCCGAATTTTGATAACCATATCGCTGTTTTTTCAGGCCCCGCGGGCCCCGGAACTAAGGCTCGTGCCCTATGGCACAGAAGCCGCGATGTTCCTGCATAGACTGGTTTGCATTCTATCTTTCGCTGTCGTGCTGGCCTTTGCGATGTCCTTCTTGTTGAACCGCGTTGTTGAACAGCATGGCATGGACATAGACAGCAGCCTTGCCACGGTCGCACTGGCGCAGACCATCGTATTGGCGCTGTTTGTTGTCTTGGTGGTTTGGGCCTGCATTTGGGTCGCATTCAAGCGTATCCCGTCAATGTGCGATCTCCAGACGCCCCCCAAAACCGTCCTGCTTTGGCGCAACTTCCTTCTGATCCTGACCGGCGTTGTCTTCGCACTTTGGCTGGCTGGTTTATTTGCCCTGATGTGGGCCGTGCTTGTCATCGGTCTCACGGTTCCCGGATTGAAGCTATTGCGAGGCTGGATTGATCATTTCTTTGATCAGTCAACCGCTGCCCTGCACTCCCAACACATGGAAGAGGCTCAGAAAGCTCTGGATGAATTCGCAGCTGCCGAAGGCGCCAGCGAGACGCTGGAGGGGGAGCCCCAGCCCAACGTCCCCGAATTTGCCGATCCATACGTGGCCACCCGCCCAATCGTGCAACGTGCCGCGCGCTTCGTCTTCATCATGACGGCCGTTCTGACGCTTTCCAATGCATGGGGCGTTAACATCTTTGATCTGTCCTCAGACCGCAGCTTCGTTGGGCGTGCGCTCGAAGTATTGATCGACAGCATTGTGGCGCTGCTTTTGGCTGATCTCGTATGGACATGGGCGAAGACAGTGATCGACAAGCGGATCGCGGATTACGAGCCGCCGGTGGACGGGCAAGCCCCCGGTCCCGAAGCCCGCATGATCACACTACTCCCCCTACTGCGCACCATTCTGATGGTAACACTTCTGATCATGGTCGTCCTGAGCGTGCTCAGCGCGTCCGGCGTGAACATCGCGCCAATCCTTGCCGGCGCCGGTATTGTCGGCATCGCCATCGGCTTTGGCACCCAATCATTGGTACGCGATATTGTGGCGGGCATTTTCTTTCTTATCGACGACGCATTCCGGCTCGGAGAATACATCGAAGTCGGAGACCTGATGGGCACGGTCGAAAGCATTTCGGTGCGTTCCATGCGAATCCGCCACCACCGTGGCAAGGTACACACGGTGCCCTATGGGGAGCTCAAAAGCCTGACAAACCACAGTCGCGACTGGGTGATCATGAAGCTCGAATTCCGGGTGCCATTCGACACCGATCTACAGCTTGTCAAAAAGCTGGTCAAAAAGGTGGGCGCAGAACTGCAGGCAAACGAGCATTATGGCCAATCGATCCTGAGCACGCTGAAATCGCAGGGCGTGCGTCGTATGGAAGAGTTCAACATGGTGGTCGGCGTGAAGTTCATGACCAAACCGGGGGAACAATGGCTGGTCCGCCGCGACGCCTATCAAAAAGTCAGAGATGTGTTTGAGGCCAACGGAATTCGGATGGCAGAGCGCAACGTTAAAGTCGAAATCGACGGTGGCGAACATTTGACCGAAGATCAAAGAGCCGCGGTTGCAGGTGCGGCACAAGAAGCAGCAGGAGCACCCACGGGACCTCCAAAACCAATTCCAGATGAACCGTAAGAGGCCCATCCCTGGCATCAAACACACGGGGCTAGTGAAGCAGAAAAGCAATGCGCATCGCTGGCATTGGCCCGGGCTGCAGTCGCCCAAATAGCAAACCTTCGACGGTTGGGATTTCCGCGCAACACGCGGATGTCGGCTTCGACGAAGCTAAAATGTGGCGTCGATTTAACCAGCGCAGGCCGTTCTAGACCACGCCCGCGGCTGATAGGTCAGTCAGCCCAGAATGTTGATGAGGCAAATTGCGCTGAGGGTGCCCAGGACAGCTTCAAAACCAAATCCCAATCTAGTCCGTTTGGTCGGCTTGCCATCTTTGATCCAGCTAAAGCCTCGTCCAAAAGCATAGCCCAGATAAAACACCGTTGCGCAAACAAACGATGTCAGCCTGAAATCCGGGCTCACCACGCCAAGCAAGATGATTGCGCCGAAAACTGCGGTAATCACACCCGCGCCGCGCATTTCACTAATAAGGTCCGGGTCACTGCGCAGATCGTTCGCAGCATCCGCAAGATAGGTGTCCAGACAAACGGACCCCTCAGGCTTTACAAGGCGTCCCATCCCCGCAAAGACCAACAACGCCCCCGATGCAACCAGTACGACTATTTGGAATATTTCCATTTTATTTCTCCCGCTTTATCGCAAACGTGAACATGAAGTCGTCCGGCGCTTCAAGGACATTGTTCGAAAGTCCCTGCCAGCACCGACGAGCTCTGCGACGCATTAACCGGCCGGAATGGATCGGTGTCGTGTGTCACATACGTTTCCCGAACCACATCCGGCGGATCAAGCCGTCACGCAGATAGAACTGGTGATAGGCCCAACCCGCAACATGCATAGCGATCAGGATCATCAGCAACGTCGCGATGGCCCCATGCACCATCCGGGCCTTGAACACACTGAAATCAGCAGGCAAAGGCGCGCCGGATTGACCAAAAGCGATTTCAAACAAGTCAGCTGATATTGCGATGCCAATACCGCTGGCGACCATGGCAAGGACAAGAACATAGAGGCCGAGATGGGCCGCCTTCGCGCCTGAGTTCAGCACTTTTTTTCCAGCATCCGCAGCGGGCGGATTGCTGGAGAGCAGCCGCATGGTCAATCGAACAAGCATGAACGCTCCGACGACCAGCCCCCAGATCATGTGACCTGTCAGCCCAAATAATTTGGTGGGGTCGTCGTTCTCCAAGGCGACCAATCCGGGACCGCCAATGAACAAGGCGATGATGATCATGGCCGCAACAAGCCAATGTAGACCAACGAGAACGGGATGGTAGCGTTTCATATCTCAACTCCTGAAGGGATCACGCCCGTGCGCGACGGGACATTTGAGCTTTCTATATCAAGCCTCAATCACACCTGATATGAAACAGATTGAACACCATGTTACATGAGAGAAACATGAGAACTTTTGACTGGGAACTCCTACCCCACTTTCTTGCTGTGGCGCGCGCAGGAAGCCTACGGGCCGCCGCACAGTTGATCGGCGCGAATTACGGCACAATCAACCGCAACATCCAGACGCTGGAGGCAAGTTATGGCGTGCGCCTATTCCACCGGTCCAGACGCGGGTTCACGCTGACCGAGTTTGGTGAGGCACTCTTGCCTATGGCAGAGGCCGCAGAACGCGAGGTCATCGCGGCCCGCAAGCATGTGGAAGGATTGGACCGAAGCGAAACGGGCAAGATCCGCTTCTCCCTGACCCCCACCTTGGCTTACGACATCGTTGCCCCCATGATCACGCGTTTCAGTGATCGCTATCCGGAAATCGACATCGAACTCCGCCTAACCACAGAGGTCGAGTCGATCCTGAACGATGAAACCGATGTATCTTTGCGGGCCGCCCGTGATGTGGCTGATGACGTCGTTGCGCAAAAGGTCCTTCAATTTGATCTGGGCGTATATGCCAGCAAGGAGTATCTCGAACAGGTCGTTCCGCACGCCGGCCTTGATGGCGAGGGCCTTACATGGATTGGCTTGCCAGCCAGTGGCGCCGCATTTGGTGGATTGTCTGCTGAGCCATTCCCAAATGCGACCATCCGCCACGAAGTCGCCGACGGCTACATGCGCACGCGTTTGGTGACGCTGGGCTTAGGCATGGCCCATATGCCGGTACTGTTCGAAACGGTTTTCCCAAACCTGCGTCGAATGCCCGGAACAGCATTAACGTCTGGTCCGTCTCTGTGGATTTTGTTGCACTCGGATTTGAGAAAAACCGTCCGCGTTAGACGATTTGTGGACTTTCTGGCGAAAGAGTTGCGATCCTTGCGGAAACAGAGGTAATTTCAATGTCCGCTACAGTGAATCCGCAGCGCAGGTCGCGGAATTGGACTTCTGGATTGGGCCGTTCGTGACACTCTGCAAAACGGGCGGTAAGTGAGAATTCGCCGCGTTTTGCAGCAAGGTCTCCTATGCGTTCCAACCTGCTCAACATTAGTTTTAAACTTTGCTTGGAGGCCTAAAAAGGCTCAAGCTCCCGAGTTGAGATTGTTGAACATCCCCATGGCAGAGCTTGTGCTTGACGCACCTCTTCCACCTTTCGGATAGACTGGGTCAAATCGTGGCCGTATTCGCCGTCGCTGACCATTTGGCTGGGTCCGTAATGGCGTATGAGGACGTTGAACTTTCCTAAGAATGCAATCACCTTGGGGTTGCTCAATCAACGATCAGCCATGCGCTCGCTCGCCTCAGGGAATTTTTGACGATCCTCTTTTTGTACGTTCGGGTCAGGCAATGCAGCCAACGAAACCCGCGAACTCTTTAGGGATTCCGGTGCAAAATGCACTGGAGACCCTCCAGAAACTCACTTTCGAGCGCGACTTCAAACCAGAGACTGAAGACCCCTTTTTCATAGTGGCGGCAAATGACATGCAACGCGATTTGATTTTTCCGCAGTTGTTGCGCGAACTGCGTGGTGACGGTGTGTCGGCCGCGTTCGAGATTATACTCTCCGGTCATCCAACTGCGGGTGTGGTGCGCGAAGGTCGCTGTCATCTTGCGCTGACACCGTTCCCACCCGACGCAACGGACATTGTGAAAAAGCCGATTCTGCACGGACAGATGATGTGTTTTTTCGACGGGTCAGTTCGAAATGCTCCTGGGACATGGCAGGCGTATTGTCAGGCGGACCACCTTGCAGCGCGGCTTGCGGATGGTGGGACATCTTTAAGGGCACTTTCCGGAATAGATAAATCAGGAATTCGCGACGCGCATATCAGTGCCAAACTTCAACTCAATCCCTCATTCGTCAAAGGGTTAGAGTTTCTTGCAACGGAAATGAACCTCATGAAACTGAGTGTCCTGAGCGAGCTCGAAATGGCGCCTTTACCAAAGTCTTCAGATCCAATGACAATATACATAAGCTGGCATCAATGCAGCACCAACGATCCGGCCCACATTTGGTTACGTGACAAGGTTTCAACGATCGCCGATGAGGTGATGAGGACGGCCGCAGCCGCCTGTAACTGAAGCGAATAATAACGCCCTTCATTCAATCCATTTGCTGAGAACAAGACAACACGCCCACCCAGGTCCGGAATGGGCCGCCTGCGAAACTCTGCAAAGGTAGCTTTGCTGCGCATAGCCGCCATCTACGTCAAGGACCCCGGACGTCGCGAACGGCCCTGAACTGACGATGGCTCAAAACTCGTCTAATGGCGGCTCCCAGCCCGAAGCGGACATGGCCAAGCGACATTTGGGCGGTTAGCGGCCATTAGCTGCGACAAGCCTTAATGGCGGCTCTGCGCAGATAGCGTACTTTGCAAAGTCTGGCGAACGGCCTGGGAGCACAGCTCGCGATCGCTGCGATGCCGCGTGAGAAGCGGTCATCGATGGGAGTTGCAGCGAAACTTGGGGGTTGGGGAGCAGCAGTGCGGACGGAACACCGTTTGAGGAATGGCCCGCGGATCAAGCCGCGACCTCTCAACGATACTTTGCTAGTCTCAATTGAATGGTGCCAAAGGGGGATGTCCGGTTGATCCCGAACTGCTCGTCCTGCGCCCAACTTAGAGAATTATTAAAGGAGAGGTCCAGTGAAGTATTTAAGATTGTACGCAGACGAAAATGGCGAAAGCTGCGTCGAAGAAATGTCTGTAGATTTCAATCCCGTTGACTACGCGCCGCCCGCCCCAGCCTTTGGAATTTCTGATCGGACAGAAGTCACTGGAACTATTTACGTGCGTTTTCCGGCGGGATGGACGAGCGAACTGCATCCCACACCGCGCCGCCAACTGTTTGTCACGTTGTCTGGTGATTTTAGTGGCTGCACCAGCGACGGCACACGCATGAATTTGAAACCAGGTGATGTGGTTTTGATGGAGGACACCGTTGGAAAGGGGCATACTGCGGAGGTAATCGGCAACGAAGATGTGTTCGCCATGATGATACATCTGCAATGACCAAGAGGTTGCTTTCTATTTGCCAAGGGCAATGATCGACCGGTGACTGCAACCGTTTTTTTCGGCGTGTAACAAGGATCAAGTTGGCAACATGGGCTCGAAGTTACCTTGCGGCGCTGCAGCACTAAATTTTCGTCTTGGACGTGCTGGCGCGGCTACACCGACCGGCAGGTGCCAGCCCTTCTACGACATCGGTTCGGAGTGCAGCATGGTGGGCGTTTCGAGCACGAAAGGGCGGTTTCCAGACATTCGCTGCGGTCAGCACGAATGCCCGGTGTGGAACTCAGCCGCCGACGCTCTGAAGAGCGGTTTACGCAGCAGTAGCGTGCTCGACCGCGGGAGATCTGCTATCATGCCTTGTTTTCTTTTTGCATACGCCCTTTGTTATCTGAAATTCGGAGGCTTCATATGGAACGTCGTCTAGCCGCAGTACTTGTAGCTGATATGGTCGGTTACTCGCGCCTAATGGAAACCGATGAGGATGGCATTCTTGCCCGACAGAAAACTCACCGACGGGAAGTGATTGATCCAGAAATGTCACGCCACCGGGGCCGGATCATCAAAACGACCGGCGATGGGATGCTAGCAGAGTTTTCCTCGGCCCAGGATGCTGTGCGATGTGCCATCGATATCCAAACGGAAATGACGCAGCGAGAAACGGATGCAGATGAACAGCGGCGGATCAAATACCGGGTCGGCATATATCTTGGTGACATTGTTTTCGATGACAATGACATATTCGGGGATGGCGTAAATGTGGCCGCACGCCTTGAGGGGCTGGCAGAGCCGGGCGGCGTGTGTATTTCTTATATAGTCCATCAGGCCGTAAACGAGCAGGGTCAGAAATTTTTCGGGACATGGGTGGACAAAGAGTCAAGAACATCTCGCGGCCCATTCGGGTCTGGCAGTGGACGCCAGATGCGCCAATAGAGCGCAAAAAGCCTGAGATCGCCCTGCAACAGCGTGTGAAGTACTGCAGTTCCGAGGACGGAACGCAGATTGCGTGGGCCTGTGTTGGCGAAGGACCACCAGTATTGAAGGCGCCTAACTATCTCAATCACATCGAATATGAATGGGGTAGCCCGTTCTGGGGACCGTTTCTTGCCAAGTTCGCACAAGAGAACCAGATGGTTCGTTTTGATCAACGTGGAAATGGGCTGTCGGATTGGGACGTCGAGACGATCTCATTTGAGGCAATGACGCAGGACATGGAAGCTGTTGTAGCGGCATCTGGCCTAGACCGGTTTGCGCTCTTCGGCATCAGTCAGGGGGCGGGGTTTTCTATCAACTATGCGGCCAAACACCCGGAACGGGTTTCCTGCCTCGTCTTGTTTGGCGGGTTTGGCCGCGGAACGGCGATGCGCGGTAACCCTGAGTACGAAACCTATCGCGAAACGTCGCGGATGATGATGCGCGAAGGTTGGGGATCGCCCAATCCAATTTATCGCCAATTCTTCGCATCAGGCTTTGTGCCCGATGCTTCTAAAGATATTCGCGATAGTTTCGACGAATTACAACGGATGAGTTGTTCCAGCGAAAACGCGCTACGTATAACAGACATGAATAGTCGAATGGACCTTCTCGAGGTGGCACGCCAACTCGACGTACCTACACTCGTTCTCCATATCGAGGGCGATCAGGTCGCACCCATTGAGGAAGGTCAACTTTTGGCCCGGGCAATCCCCGGTGCCCAGTTTGTAAAACTGCCGGGAAACAGCCACGTGGCGTTGGAAAGTGAGCCTTGCTTCAAACTATTCTTCGAAGAAGTGCACGCGTTCATCGCCGAGCATGCGGACGAGAAAAAGTCCTGATCAGAAGACAAGCTCACGGCAGTCCAAATAGCGTTCGCCGCGGACTGCATCAATTCGAGGCCAGCAGATCGCAGGAAGTCAGAAAAGGCTCAAGCCGTCATTCGTTGCGGTGACCGCCAAGGTCCGAAGTGGGCCGATCAACCTGATCCAGGCTCTTGCTAAACCCGACTTTGCAAACTCCGCTATCTGCGCAGAGCTGACGTCGGTGAGGTTGCGGCATCAGAAAAATCCAAATTGCCTCACCGAAGGTCCGCTTCCGGGAATACGCCCCTTCATTTTGCGTCTGCAGCGGAGTGCGTGCTGAGCCTGGTGTGAATGTCTCAAGAGGGCTGGGAGCGGTCCTTGATTGTTCGTTTTGGAACGGCAGCTTTGCCCCGCAAAGCTACCCCCCTCTCATCTAGGTGTCGCGCTGTATGCCAGCGCCAAAGCCGAGCCTTGGCGGCGCCCTCCCTCAACCCCACAAAAAAAGGCGACCCTCAAGGCCGCCTTTTCAGTCTTTAAAAACAACATCACCCGTCCTTGCGGATGGTCTCGTTTTTCGGATCATACGGACTGTCGCAAGTCACAACCGCATCCCACAGCTGGTCCTGCATCTTGACCTTCAATTTGGTGCCTTCCACCGCCAGATCAGGCCGCACATAACCCATGCCGATGGATTTTTCGAACGCCACCGAATAGCCGCCCGATGTCAAACGTCCTACGCGCGTGCCGTCCTCGGTATAAAGCACCTCACGCCCCCACGGATCCGCGTCTTCTGGCCCGTCGATCAGCACCGTCATGCATTTGCTGCGGATGCCTTTGGCTTCCATCTCGGCCTTGCCGTGGAACTCTTTGGACAGGTCGATAAACCGCGGCAAATCAGCCTCGGCAGGGGTCGCATCACGGCCCAGTTCGTTGCCAAACGCACGATAACTCTTCTCTTGCCGCAACCAGTTCTGTGCCCGCGCTCCAACAAGTTTCATGTCAAATTCGGCACCGGCCTCAACCAGCAGATCCCAAAGATAATTCTGCATCTCGATCGGGTGATGCAACTCCCAGCCAAGCTCTCCGGTGTAAGCCACGCGGATCGCATTCACTGGGCACATGCCCAACTCGATCTGGCGCGCCGACAACCAAGGAAACCGTTTGTTGGTCAGCGCTGTTGCGGGGTCCGCATCAACAATCACCTTATTCAGTACATCACGGGTTTTGGGGCCAGCAATGGCAAACACACCCCACTGCGTCGTCACATCCTGAATTTCGATGTAACCGAACTCTTCCATCTTATCTTCGGCAGCTTTGCGCAGGAAATCCGCGTCATATTCCGTCCACGCGCCCGCAGACACGAGGTAATAGGTATTCTCGCCGTTGCGCACGATGGTGTATTCCGTGCGCGTCGTGCCATGACTGGTCAGCGCATAAGTCAGGTTGATACGTCCAACTTTCGGCAGTTTGTTGCAGGTGAACCAATCCAGAAACGCCGTCGCACCGGGGCCTTTGACAACGTGTTTGGTGAACGCCGTCGCATCAATCAGACCAACGCCCTCACGGATCGCTTTCGCCTCATCAACGGCGTGTTGCCACCATCCGCCACGGCGGAAACTGCGCGCGTCATGGTCGAAATTTGATGGCGCATCAAGCGGCCCGTAGTAGTTCGGACGCTCCCAACCGTTCACCCAGCCAAACTGCGCGCCCTGCGCTTTTTGCCGATCAAACGCCGGCGCTGTTCGCAACGGCCGCGCCGCTGGGCGTTCTTCGTCAGGGTGGTGCAGAATATAAACGTGCTCATAGCACTCTTCATTCTTGCGCGCCGCAAATTCGGTGGTCATCCAGCCCTGCGAATACCGTTTGGGGTCAAGCGACGCCATGTCGATTTCAGCTTCGCCATCCACCATCATCTGCGCAAGGTAATAGCCTGTGCCGCCCGCCGCGGTGATGCCAAACGAGAATCCTTCCGCCAGCCACATGTTGCGCAAGCCCGGTGCAGGTCCAACCAACGGGTTGCCATCGGGCGTGTAACAAATCGGTCCGTTGAAATCGTCTTTCAGACCGCTATCAGCACAAGACGGCACACGTTCGGCCATCGCCATATACTGATCTGCAATCCGGTCCAGATCGAGCGGGAACAAATCGGCACGGAAGCTGTCCGGCACGCCGTGTTCAAACCGCGCAGGCGCGCCTTTTTCATAGATGCCAAGGATCCAACCGCCACGCTCTTCGCGGGCATAGGATTCATTGTCGGCATCGCGCACCACCGGATGTTCCGGATTGCCCGCCTCCCGCCATTTCACCAACTCAGGGTCTTTGTCCATGACGATAAAGGTATGCTCTACCGGAATGGCGGGCATCTTGACGCCCAGCATCTTCGCCGTACGCTGTGCGTGGTTACCGGATGCGGTCACAACATGCTCTGCCGTCACAACAACCTGCTCGTCACTGGCAATCAGGTTGCCGCCCTTCTCGACCATCTTGGTCAGGGTCACTTCCCAAGCATCACCGTTCCAATGGAACCCGTCCGCCTGCCACTTACGCTCGATCATCACGCCCCGCTGGCGCGCGCCTTTGGCCATCGCCTGCGTCACATCGGCGGGGTTAATATACCCGTCCTCTGTGTGGTAAATCGCACCTTTAAGATCACCGGTCTCAATCAGCGGCCAGCGGCCCTTGATTTGGTCGGGCGTCAACCATTCATAGGCCACGCCACAGGTCTCGGCGGTCGAGGCATACAGCATATACTCGTCCATCCGCTCCTGCGTCTGCGCCATGCGCAGATTTCCCACAACAGCAAAGCCCGCGTTTAACCCGGTCTCCGCCTCAAGTTGCTTATAGAAATCCACAGAATACTGATGAATGTGGGTCGTCGCATAAGACATATTAAAGAGCGGCAGCAAGCCGGCAGCATGCCACGTCGAGCCGGACGTCAACTCGTCGCGTTCGATCAACATCACATCATCCCAACCCGCCTTGGCAAGGTGATACGCAATCGACGTGCCAACGGCGCCGCCGCCAACAACAAGGGCTTTTACATTGGTTTTCATCGCTTCGGCGACTCCCCGCAAAGTGGTCTTTGGGCCGACATTACCGGATTGGCGCAAAATCTCAGGGTCCAGCCGACGCTTGATATCGCAATTGCGACGCCACGTTGCAGCAAAAAGCCTTGCTGCGTCGCGGCGTGGGCGCTAGACCCCGAAACCAACTTTCAGGGAGACAGGCGAGAATGCTGATTTGCCGCTCTGTAGCAGACTGCCGCGCCGCCATCGCGGATTTGCGCGCCAAAGGCCAGACCATCGGCATGGTGCCCACAATGGGGTTCCTGCACGCAGGCCACATGCGCCTTGTGGCCACCGCGCAAGACAATGCCGACGCCGTAGTGGTGTCGATCTTCGTGAACCCCAGCCAGTTTGGCGACACCGGCGATCTTGACGCCTATCCGCGCAACGAGACACGCGATCTGGCGATGCTAAAGGACGCTGGCGTCGCTCTGGTCTTTATGCCGGACGTGGACACCATGTATCCGGCGGGTGATGAAACCATCGTGGAAACCACCCGCATGGCCAACATGCTGCACGGCCTCGTCCGCCCCGGCCATTTTCGCGGCGTGGCCACAGTTGTGACGCGGCTCTTCAACATCGTGACGCCTGATGTCGCCGTGTTTGGCGAAAAAGACTACCAGCAGCTCCAGATCATCAAACGCATGGTTGCTGATCTGCACATGCCCCTGACCATCATCGGCGCGCCCACTGTGCGCGAGGCCGACGGGCTGGCCATGTCCTCGCGCAACGTGCGCCTGACACCCGCGGACCGCACCGCCGCTCTGGTGCTCTCGCACTCGCTCGACGCCGCCGAAGCGGCCGCCACCGGTGCGACTGTCGCCGATCTACACAGCATCATCGCCAACACCATCGGCACCGAGCCGCGCGCCTCTCTCAAAGGGCTGGACATTGTCGAGGCCGAAACGCTGAATGCCATCGACGGGGCCCTCCAAGGCCCCACCGCCATCATGATCTCCGTCGCGTTTGGCGACATTCTCCTGATTGACCAAAGGGTTGTCACACCATGAGCAAACAGACCCCCATCCGCCGCACCACCGTGCCCCAGATCGCCGCCCGCAAAGGTGGCGAGCCGATTGTCTCGCTGACCTCCTATCACGCACACACTGCGGCCATTGTCGACAAATACGCGGATTTCATTTTGGTTGGCGACAGCCTCGGCATGGTCATGCACGGCATGGAAAGCACCGTTGGCGTGTCGCTTGATTTGATGATCATGCACGGCAAAGCGGTGGTGCGCGGCACGCAAAAAGCGCTGGTGGTCGTGGACATGCCGTTTGGCACCTACGAGGAAAGCCCCGCCGTCGCCTTCCGCAACGCCGCCAAAATCATGAAAGAAACCGGTTGCGGCGCGGTGAAACTTGAGGGCGGCAAACGCATGGCCGAAACCATCCGCTTCCTGACCGAGCGCGGCATCCCCGTCATGGCCCACATCGGCCTGACGCCCCAATCCAGCCACGTCATGGGCGGTTTCAAAACCCAAGGCCGCAATGAGGACACATGGGCGATCCACGAAGCGGACGCCGCCGAAGTCTCAGAGGCCGGCGCCTTTGCCATTGTGCTCGAAGGCATGGTCGAACCGCTGGCGGCCAAAATCACCAAACAGGTGCCAATCCCGACCATCGGCATCGGCGCATCCGCTGATTGTGATGGCCAAATTCTGGTGCTCGAGGACATGCTGGGTCTGAACGAATGGACACCCAAGTTTGTCAAAGTTTACGGCGATTTGGGCCCCGCCATTGAACGCGCCGTTGGCGAATACGCCGAAGACGTCAAATCCCGCAGCTTTCCGAGCGACGACGAAGTTTACCGCTAAGCCCTAAAGTGTAATGGCGTTTTTTATCAGCACACGTAAAAAGTGTTTAGAAATCCGTCTTTCTCGCCTATGGTCTCCAAAAAACTGAGGTGGGAGAGATAGATGCGCGGATTTTTGAATGGGCAATTCAGTGTTGCTCAAGTCTACTGGTTCGGCTTTGTACTAACCGGCCTTGGCTTCACTGCAGCCTACAAACACATCAACACGCTTTTTTTGACGACGCCAGGCGACAATTGGGATCGGGTCGAAACCGCCCACTACGCGCTGATTGCTGTGAACCTTCTTTGGGTTTGCATTCTTCTTCGCGCGCTTGTGAAGTCCGCCTACAACAACCGCACGCCCGGCGGCTGGGGCTGGATTGCGATTGCTCTTGCGTCGCTAAATGTCCTCTACACTTCTTACGCTGCCATCACGGTGTATTTTCCAAGCACCTATGCGCCATTGTCCATGCTCCAAGCGGAGCTGCGAGAGTTCAAAAAGCAACTCCCCCAACGCATGGACGACACCACTATTATGACTGACGTCGATCTGAGAGAGGACGTTTTGAACTATGTTGTACGCGTTGAGTTTGAGGCGGATGACTTGATGCAGGAACACTTGGACTGGGATTTTTCCACTGAAACAGACTCCAGTCGAGAGATCTGCGTCGATCTGGAAGGCTACTTCAAGGCAGGGCTAAAGGCGATCTCTTATGAGTTCAACTACACCAACACAACGCTGAAGGCTGAATTGACCGCCGAGGAGTGTAACGCATACCTCGCCACGCTTGGCTAACGTGCCAAGTCGCGCAGATTTCTAAGCGATGACCACATCTACCGCCAGCCCTGCGCCCGCACTTTTCTGTTCCTGAAAATACCTCCGCCGGAGGCGCCTGCCCGATCCATGCGCCTCTGGTTTCGTGCCATCAAGACGGGTCGCCAAAGGCTCCGTCTTCGATCATCTTCGCCATCATATCTTCCATGCTTTCCTGCATCGGGCGATACTGAACGCCCAGCGCCGCTTTGCCTTTTGAATTGTCCGCGCGCCACACCACATTCACATTGCCAGCGACAAACTTGCGGCTGATCCCCTGACTTGGCCCCGCCAACCAGACCAGCCATTTCGGCATTGCCCGTTTCGGAAGCGCATACTCCGTCCCGAAACGTGCCATCAACGCCTGACCCATCTCCAGAAAATCGGTGTCATATCCTGAAATGATATGCCGCCCTTCGGCTTGCAGCACAAACGCCGCCGCCAAATGCGCCCGCGCCAGATCGCGTACATCCACAACACCAATCCCGATGCGCGGCGCACCCCTTTTCATGGCACCGCCCGCCAGCATTTTCACCAGATTGAAACTCTCCGACGTCGGGCTTTTCTGCAGCGCCGGACCAATCACCAACGACGGGTTTTTCACCACAAGCTTCCAGCGCTCCTGCGCTTCGGCAATCTCCCATGCGGCCTTTTCAGCCAAGGTTTTTGACAGGCTATAAGGTTGGTGATCCAGAGTGGCCGTGCTGTTCCACACCTGCTCGGTGATCGGCCCACCCGGCGCGTTCTGGGTGTCAATCGCATCGGTATATATCGCAGCACAGGAACTGGTCAGGACCACGCGCTGCACACTGTCACACCGATTGGCCTGCTCAAGCACATTGCGTGTGCCGGTCACCGCCGGTTCAATCAACTCTGCCTGTGGGTCTTTGACCGAGGTCGTGAATGGCGACGCGGTGTGAAACACCACCTCACACCCGGACATGGCCTCGGCATAGGACCCCTCTGTCAAAAGATCGCTTTTGAACAGCTTCAGGGTCCCCGGCGCGTCCTTTGCGATGGCGATCAAATGCGCCACCTTCGCGCCATTGTCGGGATTGCGCACGGCCGCATGTACGGGTGCGCCAGCGTCCAGCAAATCTTTGACAATCCAGCCAGCGACATAGCCCGTCGCGCCTGTCACAAGCACGGGTTTGGTGGTGTTCACAGTAAACGTCCGTCCGGACATAACGGCGCTCCTTGGTTTTACTTCTTAACGCCAATATTGCACGGTTGCGCTTCGAGCCAATTGCCAATCGCGCCAAGCGACTTGCGCATCACGCCAATCAGAAGATTTTGCCCGGGTTCATGATCCCATCCGGATCAATCGCTGCTTTCACAGCCGCCATCACGTCCACAGCCCCACCAAGTTCCTTGCGCAGGTACGGCTTCTTGCCCTGACCAATGCCATGCTCGCCAGTACAAGTGCCGCCCATAGAAATTGCCAGTTCATTAAGCCAACTGACGTAGCTTTGCGCGCTCGCCACTTCCTCGGCGTTGTCCATATCCACCAACGGCAGCATGTGAAAATTGCCGTCCCCGACGTGGCCCACCACGGTCGAAATCAACCCCAGCGCGTCAGCCTTGTCTTTCGCAGCCGTCACACATTCAGCCAACCGCGAAATCGGCACACAAACGTCTGTGGAAATCCCTTTGGTGCCAGGCCGCAACGCTAAGGCCGCCCAATACATGTCGTGCCGCGCCTGCCACAACTTATTGCGGTCCTCCGCCTTGGTGGTCCATTCAAACCCGCTGCCGCCAAACTCCTCGGCGATAGATCCAAACATTTCCGCCTGCTCCGCCACGCCGGTCTCTGATCCGTGGAACTCCAGCAACAACAAATGCTCCTCTGGCAAATCCAATTTGGAATAGGCATTGGCCGCCTGCACCGCCAGCGTGTCCAGCAATTCAATCCGCGCCACTGGAATGCCGTACTGGATCGTCATCATCACCGCCTGACAGGCCGCATCGATGGTTTCAAACGAACACCGCGCAGACGACATCGCCTCAGGAATCCCCTGCAGCTTCAATGTGACCTCGGTGATCACCCCAAGCGTGCCTTCGGCCCCAATCAGCAGACGGGTCAAATCATAGCCAGCGCTCGATTTCTTTGCCCGCGTGCCTGTGCGGATCACCTCACCGCTCGGCAACACCACCTCAAGCGCCAGAACGTTGTCTTTCATCGTGCCATAGCGCACCGCATTGGTACCGCTGGCCCGCGTCGCCGCCATGCCGCCCAATGACGCATTCGCACCCGGATCAATCGGGAAAAACAGCCCCTGATCGCGCAGATACGTGTTTAGCTGCTCACGGGTCACACCCGGCTGGATCACACAATCCAGATCTTCGGCGTGCACCTCTTTGATGGCGTTCATCTCGGTCAGATCGATACACACGCCCCCCGCTGGCGCATTCACATGCCCCTCCAACGATGTGCCGGTGCCATAGGCAATCACAGGAACCTTATGCGCAGCGCAAACCTTGACGATAGAGGCGACTTCTTCCGTCGACTTGGCAAAGACCACCGCATCCGGCGCCTGCGTCTCGATCCAGGTGGTGGTGTGGCCGTGTTGCTCGCGGATCGACTGACCGGTGTGAAAGGCCTCGCCGAACTGTTGCTTCAACACGCCCAGCGCAGCGCTTATGCCGTCTTCGTTCCGCGGCAAATTCCCTGCAGACCCCATGGCCAACCTCCCCTTTCGATGCTTCATCGAAAGGGGTAAGCGTCCGCTCACTCTGGGTCAAGCAGGCTACTGCCCAAAGGCAAGCCCTTCGCGCCGATTGTCCGCGCCACCCAGCAGCGTTTCTCCAATAGAAATCGCATGAATGCCGCTGTTCAACCCGCGCACTTTGACCTCGAAACCGGCCTCTTCCAGCGCGGCTTTCATCGCCTCATCCTCAAGGTCATAGGTGCCAAACCGGTTCACCCTATTGGGCAGGTCAATCGCAGCCTGCACGTCCATACCCCAATCCAGATGGGCAATGATGGTCTTGGCAACATAGCCGATGATCCGGCTACCACCGGGGCTCCCGACAACCAGAACCGGCTTGCCGTTTTTCAAGACAATCGTCGGCGCCATCGACGAGCGTGGCCGCTTGCCCGGCTCAACGCGGTTGGCGATCGGAACACCTTTCATATGGGATCTGAACGAGAAATCCGTGAGCTCGTTGTTAAGTAGGAACCCACGCGCCATCACGCGGCTGCCAAAACCGTTCTCGATTGTGGTCGTCATCGACAACGCGTTGCCATAGCTGTCCACAATAGAAATGTGCGAGGTCGACGGCTGCTCAAAGGTTGGACCGTCCGCCAAGTTCAAAGCATGATCAAACTCCGGCGTTCCCGCCTCAACGTTCTCCAAGGCCTTTGGCTGTTTCAACAGCTCGGCCCGACCCTCCAGATACTCCGCGGCCAACAGACCTTTGACCGGCACCGGCACATAATCACTATCAGCGATGTAGCGCCCCCGATCTGCAAACGCCAAACGCGACGCATCCCCGATCAACCGCCACGCTTTGGCGCTGTCCGGACCCATCTTGGTCAGGTTGAAACTGTCCAACGTGCCAAGAATTTGCCCAACCGTCAGACCACCAGAAGACGGAGGCCCCATCCCGCAAACGTCATGCCTGCGATACGTCGCACACACCGCGGCGCGCTCCTTGACTTGATACAGCGCCAGATCAACCGCGCTCAGCACGCCGGGATTGTTGGCCTCTTGGACCGCGTCCACAATGTCGGCGGCAATCTCGCCAGAGTAAAACGGGGCTGCGCCTTCATTGGCCAAAATCCGCAAGCTCTTGGCATAATCCAAGTTGAACAAAATATCGCCCTGCGCCAATGGCGTGCCACCGGGCAGGAAATAGGCCGCCGTCACCGGATGGGACGCCAAACGCTCCGCATCCCGCGCCACCGAGGCCGCCATTCGGCGTGACACAGGAAAGCCCTTCTCCGCATGACGAATGGCGGGTGTAAGCAGGCTTGGCCACGCGCTGCGCCCCCATTTTCGATGCGCTTCCTGCATCAACATCGGCGTGCCCGGAACACCAACACTGCGCCCGCCAACGACGGCTTCAAAGAATTTCAGCCGTTCACCTTTGTCGTCCTGAAACAGGCGCGGCGTGGCCGCCAACGGCGCGGTTTCGCGCCCGTCAAGCGTGGTGACTTCGCCTGTGGCCGCGTCATACCAGACCAGAAACGCCCCGCCGCCAAGCCCCGAGCTTTGCGGTTCAACCAAACCCAATACGGCCTGCGCAGCGACCATCGCATCCGCCGCGCTGCCGCCTTTCTCCAACACTCTTGAACCTGCCCGAACGGCCAACGGATGCGCTGCAGAAATCATCCACTTCGCGGCACTCTTCGGCTGGCCTTTTAGTTTGCGTTCAGCCGAACCTCTGAGCATCGGCGGCACATTGGCCCCCAACTGGGTCGACACCTCCGGCGCGACACCGTCTGCCGCCTCCTGCGCCCACACGCCCGTGGCAGCCACCGCGCCCATCGCCAGCGCTGCAGCAATTGCTGAAATTCGTAAAATCATGACAAAGCTCCTGAAGAATACCCGGCCAGCTTAGATCAGGATCAGCCGTCTTCAAAACCTTCATTCTCAAACGACAAAAGCGGGTAGTCACACAACGCTTCATGCACCGCGCCGGACGGTGTGAGCGTTGAGCGGAACAGCGAAAACTGCGTGACATCCAGCGGCCCAATCTGCGCTGTGGCCCCACGCGAAATAGCGGCCTGAAGCCTCTCGGGCGACTGTCCGCTGTCCTTCAGGCGGCTCAGCGTGACGTGCGGACGCCACCGACGCGATGCAGACGCAATACCGACGCGATGCAGACAGCGTTTTACGGCCGATTGCAGGTCGCGCAAAACCGGGTCTGGTTCCGCCAGAACCGCCAGCGCACGGGTACGTACCCCGCCAAAAAGGTCCACGCCTTTAAACGCCAGATCAAACGCTGGATAGCGCAAGTCCTCGAGCTCCTCATGCAACGCCTCAAGAAGCGCTTCGGGCTGCTCGTCAAGGAACGCCAGCGTCAAATGCAAATTGGAAACCGGCACCGCGCGCCCCACGGCCATCCGCTCCTGCAAGTCCAGAAACGCATCCGCTTCCGGCCCGCTGAGGTCAATGGCAACGAAGGCCCGCAAAGGCTCAGAGCATGGCCGGCACAACAAGGTCCGGCGGGCGATGCCCATCATCGAAGGTCTTGATATTGATGAGCACTTTCTCACCCATCTCGACCCGACCCTCGATCGTTGCGGACCCCATATGAGGCATCAACACCACGTTGGGCAGCCCGCGCAAGTCAGGATGAATTTCCGCACCATGTTCATAAACATCCAGCCCAGCACCCGCGATCTCGCCGGATTTAAGCAGGCGCACCATGGTATTTTCGTCAATCACTTCACCGCGCGATGTATTGATGATCACCGAACCGGGTTTCATCAACTTCAGTCGACGCGCGTTCAGCAAGTGAAAGGTCGACGGTGTATGCGGGCAATTGACCGAAATCACGTCCATCCGCGCCAACATCTGATCAAGGCTTTCCCAATAGGTGGCGTCAAATTGTTCTTCAATTTCAGGACGTAAACGTCGCCGATTGTGGTAATGTATCTGCATCCCACAAGCCTGCGCGCGCCGCGCAACCGCCGTGCCGATACGCCCCATACCAAGGATACCCAACCGCATGCCGCTGACGCGTCCACCAAGCAATGCAGTTGGCGCCCAGCCGTCCCATTCGCCGGTTTGCATCCGCAACAAACCTTCGCCAATCCGCCTTGTGACCCCAAGGATCAGCGCCAGCGCCATGTCCGCCGTGTCATCCGCCGAGACCCCCGGCGTGTTGGACACCAGAACCCCACGTTGCCGAGCCGACGCCACATCGATGTGATCCACCCCGGCGCCATAGTTGGCAATCAACTTAAGCCGCTCACCAGCCTGCGCGATCAAATTTGCGTCGATCTTGTCGCTCAGCGTCGGCACCAATACGTCGGCCCGGCGCATGGCCTCGGCCAACTCTTCGCGGCTCATCGGGACATCGTTGTCGCGCAATTGCACGTCAAAGAGTTCACTCAGCCGCGTTTCAACCGCTTCTGGCAAGCGTCGCGTCACGACAACACTCAGACGTTGCTTGGGCATAGATTGGCCTCCCGGTCTTTCCAAATCAGCGCGTTGCTGTCACAGTGCCCCACACATCGACGGGGCACAAGAACCCCCGCGAGGTCCAGAGCAGAAAATGTCAGGCAGGATGGTTTTGTTAGGTCGAATATTGCGCACAATTCTAAGTGCGGCGCTGATTTCGGCGCTTTGTTCTGCCGTGGCGGCAGAGGAAAAACGTGGACCGATCACAAACCTGCCCCTGCCGCGCTATGTGTCGCTCAAAGCTCCCAAAGCCAACGTGCGGCGCGGCCCGTCCAGCACCCACCGCATCGACTGGGTGTTTACCCGACGCAACATGCCACTTCAGATTACCGCTGAATACCAACATTGGCGCCGCGTACGCGACATCGAAGGCGCGGGCGGCTGGGTGCATTATTCACTTCTATCGGGCGTGCGCACCGTGATCGTGCAAGCAGACATGCTGCCACTCAAGGCGCGCCCGGCGGAAAACACACCGGTCACTGCGAACTTGGAGTTGGGCGTGATTGCCCGACTGGAAGAATGCACCATCAACTGGTGCAAGCTCAATGCAGGCGGGTACAAGGG
The DNA here is from genome assembly GCF_001292625.1 of Shimia sp. SK013. Taxonomy (GTDB): domain Bacteria; phylum Pseudomonadota; class Alphaproteobacteria; order Rhodobacterales; family Rhodobacteraceae; genus Shimia. Next base: position 165,956 of record NZ_LAJH01000005.1, on the reverse strand, counting down.
CTGGACGCCCAAAGATCACCTTTGGGGCGTTATGCCTGACGAAATCCGCGACTGAGCGCGGCTTTTCGGCAGGCACAAATCATCAGCTAGAAATGCTGTCGCGGATCGCTTGCATGTTCGCGCCATAAACCTCAGGGGCTTGCACTGATCCGCCCTTGAACACTGCGGACCCTGCCACCAGAACATCTGCCCCGGCATCGGCCACCAACGGCGCGGTTTCGGGCGTCACACCACCGTCAATTTGGATGTGAATCTCGCGATCCCCGATCATCTCACGCACACGGCGCGTTTTCTCAACACCTGAGTGAATGAATTTCTGCCCGCCAAAACCGGGATTCACGGTCATCACCAACACCATGTCCGCCAGATCCAGCACATCAGAAATGGCTTCAACCGGCGTGCCGGGGTTCAGCGCAACACCCGCCTTCACGCCTTGCGCTTTGATTGCCTGCAATGTGCGATGAATATGCGGTCCGGCCTCCACATGCGCGGTGATCATATCGGCACCCGCCTCGGCATAGGCTTCGATATAAGGATCCACAGGCGAAATCATCAGATGCACATCCATGAAGGTTTTCACGTGCGGGCGGAACGCTTTCACAGCGGGCGGGCCGAACGTGAGGTTCGGCACAAAATGCCCGTCCATCACATCGACGTGCACCCAATCAGCACCCTGATCTTCGATCGCGCGGATTTCTTTACCAAAGTTGGCAAAATCCGACGATAGGATCGACGGGGCAATTTTTATGGAACGGTCAAAGGACATGGATGTTTCCCCTCGGTGAGGCAATAATTTGAAGACCCTGCAAACCGCAAACACGACACGATTCGACAGTGCCGCGAAAATGCGGTGTGCCACGTCAAAGTGCAACGGCCTTTGCCAAGATCACAAAAATCTCAAATAGGCTAATTTTTCAGCACACCAGCCTTTGTCGCCAAAAAATTAGCCAATTCCGTCCATCACATCCTCCCATCGCCCCACGGAACCCCTGTAACTGCCTGTTCATTGGGCAAATGCACCGCCACGATCTCGGCAAACCGACTGGAGAGCACCATTCCGGCACTTGCCACCATACCCACCGAGACCCAGCCGCGCGCCATGGGCACTGCTTTGGTGCGCAGCAAGTGCCGTGACGGGCAAACTGTGCTCGACGATTTTCGCTTATCTGGTTCCTCCCGTGTTCTTTTTCCACGCGGCCGCGACAGCCTTGAAGCGGTGTTGCTGAATACATCCGGCGGGCTAACAGGCGGCGATCACTTCGACACCGAAATCATCGCTGGGGCCCAGAGCCATTTGACAGTGACCACGCAGGCCGCGGAACGCGCCTATCGCAGCATCGATCACAAACCCGCGCTGGTACACACGTCCCTCACCGTCGAAACCGGCGCCAAACTCAACTGGTTGCCTCAGGAAACCATCGTTTTTGAAGGCGCGCATCTTGACCGGTCTCTGGACATCTCGCTTGCGTCAGACGCCGACTTTCTGATGGTGGAACCAATGATCTTTGGCCGCACCGCTATGGGTGAAACCATTCACAACGCCACTCTGTCAGACCGGATCACCCTGCGCCGCGACACCCGCTTGCTGTTTGCTGACCGCGTCGCTTTCTCTGGCGACGTACAAGCCCATTTGGATCGCCCGACCATTGCGGGCGGCGCGCGTGCCATGGCCGCGCTGCTGTACGCGACGCCGGATGCCGACCGTTTCCTCGCCCCTTTGCGTGATCTTCTACCTGCCAACTGTGGTGTCAGCCTGATCCGCGACGGCCTCATCTTTGCGCGCCTGCTGGCGGACGACGGCCACACGCTGCGCCAAACCCTAATTCCCGCCCTGCGCCTATTGCGCGGCGGCGACCTACCTCGAACCTGGATGCTCTGACACATGCAACTCACGCCAAGAGAAAAAGACAAACTGCTGATTGCCATGGCCGCCGAAGTGGCCCGCAAACGCCTTGCACGGGGCGTCAAGCTCAACCACCCCGAGGCGATCGCGCTGATCACTGACGCCGTGGTTGAAGGCGCGCGCGACGGCCGCTCGGTGGCGGATATGATGCAGGCAGGCGCTCAAATCATCACCCGCGACCAATGCATGGAAGGCATCCCCGAGATGATCCACGAAGTGCAGGTCGAAGCTACCTTTCCCGACGGCACCAAACTTGTGACCGTCCACAACCCCATTCGCTGACCGCAGGAGATTTCTATGCAACGTTTCGCCATTGCCACTTTCGCCCTCACCGCCGCCTCGCCAGCTGCCGCCCACGAAGGGCTGCACCTGAATCCCCACGCCGACAATCCAATTTGGCTTGGCATGATGGTCGGCGGGCTTTTGATTGGCGGCCTCGCGCTTTGGATGGGCACCGGCAAATGATCCCCGGTGAGCTGCTCCCAGCCGAAGGCGATCTGACCCTGAACGAAGGTGCAGAAGTCACCACCTTGATGGTCGCCAACACCGGCGACCGGCCAATTCAGGTGGGCAGCCACTATCATTTTGCCGAAACCAATCCAGCGCTGGATTTTGACCGTGCCGCCGCGCATGGCCAGCGCCTTGATATCGCGGCGGGTACCGCCGTGCGGTTTGAACCGGGCCAGCGCCGCGAAGTGTCCCTGATACCGATCAGTGGCGCGCGGCGTATTTTCGGTTTCAACCAAAAGGTCATGGGACCTCTTTCCTGACCTGATGTTCAACAAAGGAGACTTCAATGACGACTTTTGTGACAGCCCCGATTACCGCCTCGCTCACCGGATACATTCTGATGTCGCGCATTATGGAGCGGCAATTGCGTGCATCCCACGCAGTTACCCGCACTATGATCTCTCCGTTTGCCGCGCCCCGCGCCGCGCCCAAATCAACCGTTATACCAGCGCCTGTACGCAAGGCTGCGCCCAAACGCGCACCAGCCGTCAAGAAGACGATTGTGGCCGCCAAACCCACGCCGAAACCGGTCGAGAAGCCGGTTCTTGTCGCAGAGGCGCCTCCAAAGCCCGTCGCCAAGGCCGCCGTGCCTACCCCCAAACCAGTGACAGCCGAAAAAACGGCCAAAGTTGTAAAGCCTGCGACCTCCACAAAATCGGCAGCAACCGCAAAACCACGCCGGAAAACGGCCAAGACTGCCGTCTCAGATGTGTCGAAACCAGAACCCAAGACCTCCATGCCGACAATGGACGCCAAGGCGCAAAGCGCGCCCGCGAAGCTGGACACGTCCAAACCGGCGCCTCGCAAACGCCCGCGCCTACCCTCGTCGCCGCCGGCCATGCCACCGTCTGCAAAGCCGAAGAAGAAAACATAAGGGCGGCGCGCCTGCGCCTGCCCCTCCAAAAAACGAGACGCACCTGATGCCCGCAAAAATCTCACGCTCCGATTACGCCGCCATGTTCGGCCCCACAGTGGGCGACAAGCTTCGCCTTGCCGACACCGATCTCGTGATCGAAGTCGAACGCGACCTAACAGCCGAACGCGCCAGTGCCGGAAACGCGCTGGCCTACGGCGAAGAAGTCAAATTTGGCGGCGGCAAAGTGATCCGCGACGGGATGGGCCAAGCCCAAACCACCCGTGCCGAAGGCGCCGTGGACACCGTTATCACCAACGCGCTGATTGTGGACCATTCCGGCATCTACAAGGCCGACGTTGGCCTGCGCGACGGGCGCATCGCCAAAATCGGCAAGGCAGGCAACCCCGACACGCAACCCGGCGTCGACATCATTGTCGGGCCTGGCACCGAGGCCATCGCGGGCGAAGGCAGGATCCTGACCGCAGGCGGCTTTGACAGCCACATCCACTTCATCTGTCCACAACAAATCGAGGATGCGCTGCACTCTGGCCTGACCACAATGCTCGGCGGCGGCACTGGCCCTGCGCACGGAACGCTCGCCACGACCTGCACGCCCGGTCCTTGGCACATCGGCCGCATGTTGCAATCGGCGGATGCATTTCCAATGAACCTCGCCTTCGCCGGCAAAGGCAACGCGTCGCTACCGGCAGCTCTCGAAGAACAGGTCAAAGGCGGCGCCTGTGCGTTGAAATTGCACGAAGACTGGGGCACCACGCCCGCCGCGATTGATTGCTGTCTGACGGTGGCCGACGCGATGGATGTGCAGGTGATGATCCACACCGACACGCTCAATGAATCCGGTTTTGTCGAAAACACCGTGGCCGCCATGAAGGGTCGCACCATCCACGCCTTCCACACCGAAGGCGCAGGCGGCGGACACGCCCCCGACATCATCAAAATTTGCGGCGAAGAACACGTGCTGCCGTCGTCCACCAACCCGACGCGGCCCTTCACAGTCAACACCGTGGACGAGCATCTCGACATGCTGATGGTCTGTCACCACCTCGACAAATCCATTCCCGAAGACGTGGCTTTTGCCGAAAGCCGCATCCGACGTGAAACGATTGCGGCCGAAGACATTCTGCACGATATGGGCGCGTTTTCGATCATCGCGTCCGACAGCCAAGCCATGGGCCGCGTTGGCGAGGTCCTGATCCGCACTTGGCAAACCGCAGACAAGATGAAGAAACAACGCGGGCGGTTGGCCGAGGAAACCGGCGAGAACGACAATTTCCGCGTCCGACGCTACATTGCAAAATACACCATCAATCCGGCCATTGCGCACGGCCTCAGCCAGCACATTGGCTCTATTGAAGAAGGCAAACGTGCTGACCTTGTGCTCTGGAATCCTGCATTCTTTGGCGTCAAACCAGAAATGGTGCTGATCGGTGGCTCGATTGTATGTGCGCAAATGGGCGATCCAAACGCGTCGATCCCAACACCACAGCCGGTCTATTCCCGTCCGATGTTCGGCGCCTATGGCCGCGCCGTAGAAAACGCCGCCGTAGTATTTGTGTCAGAGGCCGCTCAGGCCGACAGCATCGGTGCGTCGCTTGGCTTGGCAAAACAGACGTTGGCCGTGCAAAACACCCGCAACATCGGCAAATCTCACCTGAAACTCAATGACGCTACGCCTGAAATAGAAGTGCACCCGGAAACCTATGAGGTACGCGCGGACGGTGAACTTCTGACCTGTCAACCTGCCGAAGTGCTGCCGATGGCGCAGCGCTATTTCATGTTCTGAGGCGCTCAAATGAACTTCGTTAACCCTTTGAGAATGCTGCGTTGCAGCGGACGCAAGACAGCTATGACAAAAGCAACCCTACACATGGCAACGAACCTGACGCATATTTGCACCCAAGGGAGGACCAAAGTTTTTACAAACGAGGTTCGAAATGGCACTGACAGATACAACTCACACCACCGCCCCGATTTCTCTGGGCAAAATATTCGCTGCACCATTCCAGGCAATCGGCCGCTTCTTCGTGGCGATCATGGAAAGCAACAGCCGCATCAAACGCGTCGACGCGCTGAACGCGATGTCCGACGAACAGCTGGCAGCACGCGGCCTACGTCGCGAAGACATCGTACGCCACGTGTTTGGCGACTATATGCACCTGTGATCGACTCGGGCCTTGGGGGTGTCGCATGACTGCAATCCCCACCGCCCGCGCCTATCACGGCCACGCACATGCCCCGGCATCGGGGCGTGTGGCCCTGAACTACGAAGACCGATTTCTACGCCGCAAAACCCTGCAGCTTGAAGACGGCAGCCGCATCCTAGTAGACCTGCCCAAAACCGCCTCGCTTGATCATGGCGGGGTTCTAGTGTTGACGGATGGCACCGAAATCACCGTGACCGCCGCGCCCGAAGCGTTGATGCAGGTCACCTCCCACGACCTCACGCGCATTTCTTGGCATATCGGCAACCGCCACACCCCTTGCCAAATCGAAACCAATCGTCTCTTGCTGCAACCCGATCACGTGATCCGCGACATGCTGGCGTTACTGGGCGCAACTGTCACCGACGTGACAGAGCCTTTCACGCCCGAAGGTGGCGCCTACGGACATGGCCGCACCCACGGCCACGACCACAGCCATCCTCATGCGCATGATCACACGCACGATCACGGCCATGACCACTGATCCAATCCTGACGTTGACCCAATGGCTCTCGCCCGCCTTTCCGGTCGGCGCGTTCACCTACAGTCATGGATTGGAACATCTGGTGGCCACCGAAGCGATCACAAATGCCGCGACCTTTTCCGAGTGGCTCACGGACACATTGCGCTTTGGCGCGGGCCACAACGACACCATCTTGCTCACTGCGGCCTACAAAGCCAGCGACGGGGGCCTGCAGGAAATCGACGACCTCGCCCGCGCCCTCGCGCCAAGTGCCGAGCGTCTGCTTGAAACGGATCAACAAGGCAGCGCCTTTGCCCGCACCATCGCAGCCATCCATAACATTGATCTTGCCGCCCTGACCTATCCGGTGGCCGTCGGCCACGCCGCCCGCCTGCAAGACCTGCCACTAAGGGACACCGCCCGGCTGTTCTTGCACGCGTTTGCGGCCAACCTGACCTCGGCAGCCACGCGCCTCGTGCCTTTGGGGCAAACCGAAGCACAGACCGTCCTGCTGAAAACCGCCCCGCTATGCCAACAGATTGCCGACAAAGCGCTCACTGAGACAATCCACGACATTGCCTCAACCACATTTGCCTCCGACATTGCGTCCATGAACCATGAAACGCAGTATTCGAGGCTTTTCCGATCATGACTTTTCTTGCAACGCTTCTGACCATCACTCTTCTTGTCCCCGCGGCCCTGCATTTGCTCTGGGCCATCGGCTACTGGACCCCGATCAAGGACGAGGTCGCCCTTGCTCGCGCCACAGTCGGGGCCAAAGACATCACCCGCATGCCGCCTGCCGTCCCTTGTGCCGTGGTTGCGATGGCGCTGCTATTTGCGGCGATCTTGCCGCATATTCCCGCCTTCCCGCTGCACAGCCTTCTGATGAGCGGCGCCGCCGTTGTCTTTCTTTTGCGCGGTGCTATCGCCTACACCCCGTTCTGGCGAAAAATCTTCTGCGAAGAGCCCTTCGTCACGCTTGACCGCCGCCTTTACAGCCCGCTGATCCTTGCGATCGGCGTGGCCTTCCTCATTTTACGCCTACAAGGAGCCTGACATGGCATCTCCCAACGGTCCTCTACGTATTGGCATCGGCGGCCCTGTCGGCGCTGGCAAAACCACCCTGACCGCCAACCTGTGCCGTGCCTTGCGCGACAAGCTCTCGGTCGCGGTTGTGACAAACGACATCTACACCCGCGAAGACGCCGAGGAACTGATGCGTCAACAGGTTTTGCCACTTGAACGTATCAAAGGCGTGGAAACCGGCGGCTGCCCACACACGGCAATCCGCGAAGACGCCTCGATCAACCTCGCCGCAATTGATGAGTTGAACCGCGAGATACCCGATCTCGACGTGGTGCTGATCGAATCCGGCGGCGACAACCTATCGGCAACGTTCAGCCCCGAACTCGCCGATCTGACGATCTATGTGATCGACACGGCCGCTGGCGAAGAGATCCCGCGCAAAGGCGGTCCCGCGATCACCCGCTCTGATATTCTCGTCATCAACAAAACCGATCTCGCCCCCTATGTGGGCGCCTCGCTTGAAGTGATGGAGCGTGACGCCACCAAAATGCGCGGCGACCGGCCTTTCGTTTTCACCTCCCTGCGCCATGGCAAAGGCTTCGAGGCCATCCTGCCGCTAATCGGCGAGATGGGCGGCATTCCAGAGCTGATCGCACAATAAAAAGGCACTGTCGGCTCAAATCATATACCGACAAATACGGACTATCCACGGTGAAGCCCCTGCGGTAACCTCTCGCTTGAAATGGCACCGAAGCCATTCAATGGGAGGATATCATGAAGAAATTTTTGGGCCGCACTGCTGCGGCTGCACTCACGTTGGCATTTGCAACCGAAGCTATGGCCACCGAATGGAACGTCTCTGTATGGGGCAAACGCCGCGCCTTTACCGAGCACGTTGAGAAACTGGCTGAACTCGTCAGCGAAAAAACCGGCGGCGATTTCACACTGAACATCTCTTACGGTGGCCTGTCCAAGAACCGTGAAAACCTCGACGGCATCTCGATTGGCGCGTTTGAAATGGCGCAGTTCTGCGCTGGCTACCACCGCGACAAAAACCGCGTTGTAACCGTGCTGGAACTGCCGTTCCTCGGCGTGGCCAACCTGGCCGAAGAAGTGGCCGTGTCCAAAGCTGTTTACGCGCACCCCGCTGCAGCCGAAGAAATGGAACAGTGGAACGCCATGCTGCTGATGACATCCCCGATGCCACAGTACAACTTGGTTGGCACCGGCGAGCCGCGTGACACATTGGCAGCCTTTGACGGCATGCGCGTCCGCGCAACCGGTGGTCTGGGCAAAGCGTTCGAAGCTGTGGGCGGCGTTCCAACGTCCGTGACCGCAACCGAAGCTTATCAGGCAATGGAAAGCGGCGTGGTCGACACGGTTGCGTTTGCCCAGCACGCGCACCTCGCGTTTGGCACCATAAATCAGGCCGAGTGGTGGACTGCGAACCTCAACCCTGGCACCGTGAACTGCCCGGTTGTTGTGAACATCGACGCCTACGACATGTTGTCTGATGACCACCGCGCAGCGCTGGACAGCTCCGTTGACGAAGCACTGGATCACTACGTTGCCAACTACGGCACCCTGCTTGAGAAGTGGGACAGCGTTCTGGCTGAAAAAGGCGTCGAAAAAGTCATGATCGACGACGCTGTTCTGGCCGAATTCCGTGCCACGGCTGCTGATCCGATCCGAGACGCATGGATTGCCGACATGGAAGGCCAAGGCCTGCCTGGTCAGGAACTCTATGACCTCGTCGTCAAGACTTTGGCTGACCACCGCGCCAGCAACTAAATTTACCAAAAACCGAAACGGCCCCGTCAATGCGCGGGGCCGTTTTGCATAAGAACGAGGGGATGACTAATGGCCGGTGCTTCTGCCGTGTTTGAGGACGACAGCCTGCTTTCCAAGCTGGATCGCAACTTACTCAAACTGGAAACCTTTTTCGCGCTGCTCAGCGGCTTCGCCGTCTTCAGCCTCATGTTTCTCGCCGCCTATTCCGTAGGTGGCCGGAAATTCTTTGCCTCACCCTTGTCTGGCTACGTCGATTACATCGAAGTCCTGATGCCGCTGATCGCTGTCATGGGCATCGCCTTTGTACAGCGTGACGGCAGCCATATCCGCATGGACATGGTCATCGGCCAACTACGCGGCCGCGCGCTTTGGGGCGCCGAACTCTTGTCCGTTACCTTGATCCTTTTGCTAATGATCGCGCTGACGATGGGAGCATGGGCACACTTTGACCGCTCGTTTGACTGCGCCCGCCCGCTCTGTTCACGTGACAGTTCGATCGACATCGGCCTGCCGATATGGCCATCCAAGCTGATCGTTCCCCTCGCCTTTGGCGTCATGTGTCTGCGCCTTATGATTCAGGTCTGGGGCTACGCACGCGCCTTTGTTCTCAACATCCCAAATCCGGTTGCCGTTCCTCTGGTTCAATCCATCGAGGAACAAGCCCGCGCCGAAGTCGATCAGCTCGGAGGCAACGACAATGGATAATATCACCATCGGCCTTTGGGTCACCGGCGGCATGCTGGTGCTTGTTGTTCTGGGCATGCGCGTGGCCTTTGCTGCCGCGCTGGCAGGCTTTATTGGCATCGTCTGGATCTTCTGGGCGAAGTTCGGTTATGCGCCCGAAAAATTCCTCTATTGGAACGAACGCCGCGAAATCTGGGACGGCGCGCTTGGCAAATCCATCGCCATTGCCGGCTCTGTGCCGCATTCCAAAGTCTCTTCTCAGGCGCTCAGCCTGATCCCCACGTTCATCCTGATCGGCTACCTTGCCTATTACGCGAAACTGACCTCCGCGCTGTTTGAGGCCGCCAAACGCTGGATCGCATGGGTGCCGGGCGGCTTAGCGGTTTCCACCATCTTCGCCACCGCAGGCTTCGCTGCCGTGTCGGGCGCTTCCGTCGCGACGGCGGCGGTTTTTGCCCGCATCGCCATCCCCGAGATGCTCAAGGCAGGGTACAACAAACAATTCGCCGCTGGCGTTGTGGCTGCTGGCGGCACATTGGCCTCGCTCATTCCGCCCAGCGCGATCCTCGTGATCTACGCCATTATTGTGGAACAGGACGTGGGCAAACTGTTGCTCGCGGGCTTCATCCCCGGCGCGTTTTCCGCGATCATCTATGCCGCCATGATCATCGGCATCGCCGTTGTGTTCAAAAACGTTGGCCCTCCTGTGACCGGTTTCACATGGCGCGAGCGTTTCGCATCCCTGCCACCTGCGCTGCCGATTGTGGCGGTGGTCGTGATCATCATCTTCTTTGTCTACAATCCCTTCGGCGACGCGTGGGGCACCCCAACCGAAGGCGGCGCAGTTGGCGCATTCATCGTCTTCCTGCTCGCGCTCATCCGTGGCATGCGCTGGCCGGAACTGAAACTGGCTCTGCTGGACACCGCGAAACTCACGGTGATGATCTTCACCATCATTTGGGGCGTGTTGATTTATGTACGTTTCCTCGGGTTTGCAGACTTGCCGGGTGCATTCTCCGATTGGATCACCTCCCTTGAAATGTCCCCTTGGCTGATTCTCGTGTGCATCCTTCTGGCCTACGCAGTGCTTGGTATGTTCATGGACGCCATTGGTATGTTGCTGTTGACCCTGCCGGTTGTTTACCCAGCCGTGATGGCGCTCAACGGCGGCGAAGCCGTAACTGCGGCCGAAAGTACGTTTGGCATGAGCGGCACCATGTGCGCGATCTGGTTCGGCATTCTGGTGGTGAAAATGGCCGAGTTCTGTCTGATCACCCCACCCATCGGCCTCAACTGTTTCGTGGTCGCAGGGGTTCGTGATGACCTGACGGTACAAGACGTGTTCAAAGGTGTGACGCCCTTCTTTATCGCTGATGCTGTGACCATCGCGCTGCTGGTGGCTTTCCCGTCAATTGTGCTCTGGCTGCCATCCCTAGCGTGAATTTGACCAAAGTCATGATCTCCTGAGTTGAGCCGCGCACTGCGCGGCTCTATTCATTTGGCATGATGAAGAAAAACGCGCTCCGCTCCGCCCTCGTCGGCCTCCTGTCTGTTGGCTTGTTGACCCTATCTACCACCGCGTCTGAGGCACGGTGCAAGGGCACCGATTTGCGCAAAGGCATCAGCGCGCAGGACCGCGCCAAATTCGCGCAACAAGCCGCCCGTATCCCTTTTGCCGAAGGCATCATATGGGAAGCCCGCAAAGGCGATCAGACCATCCACGTCGTGGGCACGCACCATTCCGGTGACGGGCGTCACCGCAAAGTTGTCGCCGACGCCTCCAAATTCTTAAAAGACGCTGACCTGCTGATGCTCGAAATCCGCACCAAGGAAATCGAACCGCAATGGGACGCCGTCTTTAAAAAACCCGGTGTTTTGTTGCGCCAACGCGGCCCGTACATGAGCCAACTGCTGCGCAAAGACCTGTGGGAACAGCTCAGCTTGCGCATGCAACTGCACGGCTTCACCCCCGACGAACTCAACCGCATTCAGCCCTGGTTCATCACCGGCTCTGTGGTGCACGGTGATTGCGACCCCTTCGCCTGGAACCGCTCCAAAGGCGTTGACGCTCGGCTTGAACGGGTCGCCCGCACCAAACGTGTGCCGACCATGTCACTTGAGACCGTTGAGGAAAGCCTGCGCACGATTTCCGCCGAGCCGATCCGCAATCAGGTCAAAATGCTGGAGTGGGATATGCTCAGCAAAGCCGAAATCGCCAATGCGACGGTCACACTTCGCAACGGCTATTTTGACGACAAGCTGACAGAAGCCATGCTGATCAACGAAGCCTTCAGCTACCGCGATTTGAAAGTCTCTCGCTCCGAGGTCTCCCGCCTGATGCGCAGTCGGGACAAGTACATTCTGGATGAGCGCAACAAAAACTGGATGCCACGCATCCTGTCGCGCAAAGAAAAGCGCATCATGGTGGCCGTGGGCGCGGCCCATCTTCCCGGCCAATATGGCGTGCTGAACCTGCTCAAAAACAAGGGCTACACGCTGACGATGGTGAAACGGTAACCCTTCGGAGACCACTGTCTCAACCCGGATGCCCGACGCCATGGCCAACTTGCGGGCCATGGGCTTCTATGATCTAGTTGCACCATGGGGAGCTCGAGGCAAAAGGCTGAAATGCATATTTTTCAAGGTGCTGTAGCCGATCTCCCCGAAGGCGTCCGGTTTCTGGAATATGACAAAATCGCTGATGCGCGTGGGTCGCTGATCCCGTTTGACATGGATAAACTTCCGTTTCTTCCGCAAAGGCTTTTTCTCGTGGAAGGGGCGCAAGGTGGATCCCGACGTGGCCAACACGCGCATCGCACCGCCCAACAGCTTTTCTGTTGTGTCTCAGGTCGCGTAGGTATTCAGGTCCGCAATGGCGCGCAATCTACCCGGTTTGATCTGGTTCCGGATGGCGTCGTCGCGCTCATCGAGGCCGGAACATGGAGCGCGCAAACCTACCGGTCCAAAAAGGATCGCCTTCTCGTCCTGAGCAGTGAGCGGTATTCCAAAGACAGCTATTTGGACTAACCTGCTGTCTAAACGGAAAAGGACGCAAAATATTGGCGACGCAAAACATGGCAGATCCCGAGGTCACAATCTGCATCCCGACATACGAGGCGGAGGCCTTTATTGCGCGGACGCTGGGATTTGCCACAGGCCAGACGTTGCCCAACATCCGCATCCTGATTTCGGTGGATCAATCCAGCGACAGCACCGCCGCCATTTGCCACTCAATTGCCGCAACAGATCCGCGCATTGAGGTTTTTGAACATAGCACGCGGGTCGGATGGGCCGGCAACGTCGCAGGTCTTATCCGGCGTGTGCAAACTCCGTATTTCTTCATCTATTTTCACGACGATTTTGTCTCCCCCCATTATTGCAAACGCATGGTTCAGGCGCTTAAGGCCACGTCGAATACCGCCAGCGCAAACTGCAGCCTCGATCTGATCGGCCGCGCCCAAAAACGCATACCCGCCCACAGATATGACCTCGACCCGGCGAACCGGATGCTGACAATGCTGGCCAATCATCAGGTGCCCGGCGCACCGCTCAGAAGCATGATCCGCACAGAGGCGCTTGATATTGCCAACTTGCTACGCCCCGGCATCGGACCCGGAGAGATGTTTCAGGCCTATGGCCTGCACACGGCCATTATGTTGGCAGGCCCCGCCATCGGTGTGGACGAGCCGCTTTACACCCGCTGGATGCGCGACAACGCCTTAACCACCAGCGCTGAAAAGCCCGACTGTCGCGACCTTCGCAAGGTATGGGTAACCAATCTGGATCGCCTTTGGCCCTATCTTGAGGCCCGCATAGCTGACCCGCAGGCGCTTGCCCTGATCAAACACAGCTTTGTGCTGCGCGCAGTCTGGCAGATCCTGAACGCAAAAGATGTGTCTCGCGCCTGCCTGCAAGACATCTGGCACCAGCGCCCGATGCTACCGGAACTGCTGGACACACCATCGACGGACTGCGTCAGCGCCACGGTGTCGCAAGACGTTCTTGCGTTTCGCGCCCAAGTGTCAGATCGCCTTGACCACCTGCCCAAGGCTCGCGTGTCATGACCAAGTCTGTTGCCGTATTGGGGGCGGGCATCATGGGCATCGCCACCGCGCTCCAGATGGCGCGCCGAGGCGCCAAAGTCTGCCTGTTTGACCAACAGTCGACACTGATCAACGGTGCCAGCCGCTGGAACGAAGGCAAGATCCATCTGGGCTATCTCTATGCTGGTGACCAAAGCGGAAACTCCGCCCGCGCCATGCTCGCCGCCGGACTGGCGTTTCGCCCCCTAATCGAAGACCTTATTGCAACCTCGCTTGCCGGCCATGTCACACAGCATTCCGACACCTACATCGTTCACCCCGACTCCGTCGTGCCGCCCACAGCAGTGGCCGCACATTTCGCCCATGTGGATGACATGATCAGCGATCAAAATACCTCCGGCAGCCTCGGTGCTCAACATCCCACGCGACGTTTGTCCCGATCGACTTTGGACCAGCTTTCAGGCGGACACGGCTTGGATGGCTTTGAGGTCCCCGAATACTCAATTGACACACAATGGCTCGCCGACCGCCTGACCGACGCAGTCGAGGCCACGCAAAATATTGAACTGATCCTCGGCGCCAGAGTGGACCGCGCGACACCGACAACCTCTGGTATGCTTGGCCCTTGGACAGTGCACACCAGCGATCAAATAAGCCACGGGCCTTTCGATGTCGTCGTAAACGCCCTCTGGGAAGGCCGTCCCGTTCTGGATCTCGCCTTGGGTCTTCCGGTCGCAGAAGAAGGCCTGCACCGCTTTCGAAAATCCCTGTTTGTCACCACGAAACATCCCTGCGATGTGCCCAGCCGGGTGTTTGTCGTGGGTCCATTTGGGGATCTAAAAAACTATGACGGCACGCGGTTTTACGTGTCGTGGTATCCCGCCGGTCTTTTGGCGCAGGGAGAGGGTATAGCTCCGCCTTCTGTTGAGCACGACAGGTCTGATCAGGACATCATCGACCAAACCCGCACACAAATTGAACGCCTCGCGCCGGACATAGCACAGGTCTTTCAGTCCGCCAGCAACATCAAAGTCGAAGGCGGCTGGGTCTACGCGCAAGGACGGGGACGACTGGATCAGGCCTCTGCGAGCATCCACCGTCGCGACAAATACGGCATCGTGCAAACCGGCGACTACATCAGCGTCGACACCGGAAAATACTCGGTGGCGCCATTCATGGCGCATAGGATCGCCACGATGATCACCCCCTGACCAAAACGCCAGAATCACGCCGTTCCTGTAGTGCGCATTCGGGACAGCTTTCCACACCCCCGCGCTTTTTGTTCCATAAATACCTGCGCCGCAGGCATCCCACCGCTTCAACCGACGCGTCATTTGCGCTATGAGCGCCAAAACCGCCGTCAGGGACAGCCATGATTCAACTCACCAATGTCAGCCTCGCCTTTGGCGACCATCCTGTGCTGCACGACATTTCCCTGACCCTGACCGAACGCCGTATCGCCGTGATCGGCGCCAACGGATCGGGTAAATCTTCTTTTGCGCGACTGCTGAACGGTCTGGCTCTTCCCACTTCCGGCACTGTCGCCATCGACGGATTTGACACCGCCAAGAAAGGCAAAGACGTGCGCGCCCGCGTCGGCTTTGTCTTTCAGAACCCCGACAATCAGATTGTCTTTCCGGTGGTCGAGGAAGACCTCGCCTTCGGTATGAAAAACCTTGGTTTGGACAAAGCCACCATCGACGCGCGCATCACAGAAATCCTCGCGCGATACGACATGACCGACATGCGCGAACATCCCGCGCATTTGCTGTCCGGCGGCCAAAAACAGTTGCTCGCGATCTCAGGTGTCTTGGTGATGGCGCCGCAGTATATCGTGTTGGACGAGCCAACCACGCTTCTTGACCTGCGCAACAAGCGCCGCGTGACACGTGCTCTGAGCGCGCTCGATCAAACGCTGATCCACGTCACCCACGACCTTGACCAGATCACCGACTACGACCGCGTGATCGTGATCGACGAGGGCCGCGTCTTTGCCGACGATGTCCCGTCCAAAGCAATCCCGATCTACACAGAGTTGATGGGCTGATGCTGGACCTCTATACGCCGGGCAAATCGATCTTCCACCGCACTTCTCCGGGGCCGAAATTTCTGCTGCTGCTGATCGCAGGCACGACGCTGTTTTTTGTCGACGCGGTGTGGGCCCCCCTTTTGGCCTTATGTGCCACGCTGGTGCTCTATCGCGTCGCGGGTCTGCCCCAACGCAAAGCACTTGAGCAACTTCGCCCCGTTCTTTGGTTGTTTCTGTTTTTCTTTGTCCTGCAATGGTGGCTGAGCGGCCCATATCTGGCAGCATTTGTTGTATTGCGACTGGCAGCACTTCTGCTGTTGGCCAGTCTCGTCACCCTGACCACACGCTCCAGCGACATGATCGACACAATCACCCGCAGCTTGCGCTTTCTGCGCCCGATTGGCGTGAATCCGGACAAAGTCGGCCTCGCGATTTCGCTGGCCCTACGCTTTATACCCGTACTCAGCAATATCACCACCGAGGTGCGCGAGGCGCAAAAAGCGCGCGGTCTGGAACGCTCGGTGCTGGCTGTGGCCATGCCGGTCGCCATCCGCACGATCAAGATGGCGGACGATATTTCCGATGCCATCGACTCCCGAGGATATCGTTCCTAATTCCGCACCCAAGTCGCCCTCTGCCCTTGTTGCTGCCCCGCGCGGATTTTACCCCACGCCAAATTTTGCGCCGCAAGGCGCATTCCAAGATCAAACGCACGGGACAAAAACGCCATGACCACCAAAGACATCGTCTACATCGCGCTATTCGCAGCCCTTACAGCCGCGCTCGGAATTGTCCCGCCCATTCCCACTGGCTTTGGCATCAACATCACCGCGCAATCTCTGGGGGTCATGTTGGCTGGCAGCCTCGCCGGTGCACGTCGCGGCGGGTTGGCCATGATGCTGTTTCTCGCGCTGATCGCCATTGGACTGCCACTGTTGGCCGGCGGGCGCGGCGGCATGGCGGCTTTGGTTGGGCCTTGGTCCGGCTATGTGTTGGCTTGGCCTCTTTGCGCCTTCCTGATCGGAGCCCTGCTGGCGCGCCGCAAGGACGCAAACGTCTGGCTTATTGGCGCAATCATCGCGTTTGGCGGCATCGTCGTCATGCACGCCTTTGGCATTGTCTGGTATGCGATCTTCTCAGAAATCCCGTTGGGCGTGGCCTTTGTGAACAACTCTATTTTCATCCCCGGAGATTTGGTAAAGGTCGTTATCGCCGCGCTGCTGACCAACGGTCTGCGCCGCGCCTATCCAAATCTCTGAGGACGCGCTTGCCACTTCGCCACGCACTTGACCATCACGCCCGCCAGCGCCCCGACGCGCTGGCGGTCTCTATTTCCGGCACACCGCTGACCTATAGCGCGTTGCTTAGGCGGCTACAGCGTCTGCATGCCGCGCTGACTGCCTTGCCGAGCCGCCGCAATGCCGACTTGACGCTGCCAGCCGAATCCCGCCTCTTCGCTGTTGCCATCGGCAACCACCCTGCCGCCGCCACACTCCTTCCAGCAGCACTTGCCACGCCGCACGCCGTGATGTTGCTGGACCCGCATTGGCCTGCGGCCCTGCACCAACGCATGTTGACAAAACTGCCACCGGATGTGGTTTTTTGCCTGTCCACACAAACGGCCCTCATCGACGCCGCTCAACGCCTGAACATCCCGGCCATCACCGTGGACACCGACGCGTTTGAAGCGTTTCTTGCAGACCCAACGGACCTGCCTCTTACGTCTCCGCGCGACACATTCATGGTGGGCTTCACCTCCGGCACCACGTCCGAACCCAAGGCCTTTGCCCGCGCCCGCCACAGTTGGCGCGCATCGCTGGATGCCTCCCGACTGGCCTTTGCCCTTACCGACAAAAGCCACACCTTCTCGCCCGGCCCACTGGCGCACGGCATCTCGCTTTATGCGCTTGCCGAAACCCTCGACCTCGGCGCTGCCTTTCACACGATCACGCGCTTTGATCTGACCGACGCGCACCGCGCCATGTCAGCCACACGCCGCATCGTCGCTGTACCGTCGTTGCTCGCCGCGCTCTGCCATGGCACCCCACAGAATCAGGTGATCGAGATCACCACCGCTGGCGCCAAGCTCGACCCCGCCCTGCTCGCAAAGGCCCGCGACTTCTTTCCCCGCGCCCGCATCCATGAATACTACGGCGCCTCCGAACTGGGGTTTGTCAGCCTCAACACCCATGGCCGTTCCTCCTCCTCCGCCCCCGCCAACTCCGTCGGCCACCCTTTTCCACATGTCGCGCTTTCAGTCCGCGAAAACGGCTCCGAAGTTGCCCAGGGCCAACCCGGCACCATCTTCGTGCGCGGCGATCTTGCCATCGAAGGCTACCTCTGGGGCGGCCGCCACTCCGGCTTCCGGCGCGAAGGTCCATGGGCCACAGTGGGTGACCTTGGCAAACTCAATTTTGATGGCTCACTTACGCTTTTGGGCCGAGAGGGCGGTATGGTCATCACCGCGGGCCACAACGTCTATCCGCAGGAAATCGAAACCGCGCTCTCTGAAATTCCCGGCATCACAACGGCGCTGGTCCTTGGCCGCACGCATCCATCGCGGGGTCAGGAACTCGTCGCGATGCTGCAAGGTGACACGCCGCTTGAGGAGATCCGCAGCCAACTCGCCATCCGGCTGCCGCGCTACAAACTGCCCCGCCGCTTCTTTCGCGCCTCCCAATGGCCCCTGACCAGCAGCGGCAAACCCGACCGCGCCACGCTACTCCGCTGGCTCGAAGAAAAGGATGCCCGCCTTGCCCCGCTTCACCCTGCCAGCTGATCGCCAACCGGTGATCATCGCCGCAAGGCGCAGCGCCATAGGCCGCGCACGTGGCATGTTTACCTCGCTTGACGTCGAAGACCTCGCCGCACCCGTGATGCAGGCCGCGATCTCTGACGCCAACATCGCGCCCACCCAAATCGACGAGGTCATCCTTGGCAACGCTGCAGGTCCCGGCGGCAACGTCGCGCGCCTTGCAGCGCTGCACGCCGGCCTGCCCGCGGCCATCCCTGCCGTAACAGTCGACCGCCAATGTGGCTCCGGTCTTGAAGCGATTTGGCAGGCCTGCCTGCGTATCGCATCCGGCTCAGCTACCTGCATTCTCGCAGGCGGCGTCGAAAGCCAAAGCCGCGCACCTTTGCGCACCCTGCCTGCCAGCGGTGATCTCGCAGAACACCGCTACGTGCGCGCCCGCTTTGCACCCGAAGCTATTGGCGATCCCGACATGGGCGAAGCCGCCGAAAACGTCGCTGAAACCTACGGTATCTCCCGCGCCCGCCAAGACGCCTTCGCCGAACGTTCCCAATCCCGCGCCGCCGCTGCGCAAACCGCAGGCGCCTTCAGCGCCGAAATCGTCGCCATTGCGGGCCAATCCCAAGACGAATGCATCCGCGCTGGCATGACCGTGGCCCGCCTCGCCCGTCTGCGGCCAGCTTTTCGCAAAGGCGGCACTGTCACAGTCGGCAACGCCTGCCCGCTCAACGACGGTGCTTGCGTTGTTATCGTCACGTCGGCAGCCCGCGCCAAATCCTTTGGCCACACAACCGCGCTGGCTTTTCTGGACGCCACCGCAGCAGGCGTTGACCCCAACCTGCTCGGCATCGGCCCCGTCGTGTCCACCCAAAAACTGCTGACGCGCAACCCCGACCTGTCGATTGATGCGCTCACTCATCTCGAATTCAACGAAGCCTTTGCCTCCCAGACCCTCGCCTGCCTCGACGCGCTCGGAATCCCTGAAACTTTGCCCAACCCGCAAGGCGGCGCCATCGCGCTTGGCCATCCCTTTGGCGCGTCCGGCGCTATCCTCGTTACACGGCTATTCTCCCAACTGATCCGCACCCCTGCGCCCCAAGATGCGCTTGCCATGGCCATGATCGGCATCGGCGGTGGCCAAGGCATTACGGCGGCGTTTTCACCAACGTCCTTGTAATTTCTTTCCGGTTCTAAATACCCAAATGCAAAACGGGGCCGCACCGCGACCCCGTCTCAATTTCACACGCTGATCAAACCGATCAATCTTCTTCAGGAGGCAGTCGAACTGCGCCCAGCGACGCGTTTGCAACATGCGCGGCATAGACCTTAAGCGCCGTAGACACTGCCCGCGGCCGCCCTTCGGCTTTCCACGATTTCTTGTCCGCCTGCGGATGCGCGGCCCGACGACGGGCAATTTCCTCATCCGACACATCCAGATGGATCGACCGCTCGGGGATCGAGATGGTGATCCGGTCGCCATCCTCCACCAAAGCAATCAAGCCTTTCTCAGCCGCTTCCGGCGAGGCGTGGCCAATCGACAAACCAGCCGTCCCGCCCGAGAACCGCCCATCCGTCAAAAGCGCACAGGTGGTGTCGAGCTTTTTCGACTTCAGATATGCAGTTGGATACAGCATCTCCTGCATGCCCGGCCCGCCTTTGGGGCCTTCATAGCGGATGACCACAACCGAGTTCGGCTTCACTTTGCCGCCCAGAATGCCGTGCATACTGTCTTCCATGCTTTCAAAGACCACAGCCGTGCCCTCGAATTCATACATCTCTTTCACAACGCCAGCCGTCTTCACGATACAGCCCTGCTCGGCCAAGTTGCCCGAAAGTACGCAAAGCCCGCCTTCTTCGGAGTAGGCATTGGCGTAATCGCGCACACACCCGTCCTCGATGTCGACATCCAATTCCGTATACATCCGCGACTGGCTGAACGCCTGCGTCGTGCGCACACCACCGGGGGCCGCGATAAACATGTCATGCGCCTCATTGCCCGCGCTTTCACGCCGCACATCCCACTTGTCCAGGAACTCGCCAACGGTCTTCTCATGCACAGTCGAGCAATCTCGGTGAATTTTGCCTTCACGGTCCAGCTCGCCCAAGATCCGCGCGATACCACCTGCGCGGTGCACGTCTTCCATGTGATACTTTGGCGTCGACGGCGCCACTTTACAAAGATGCGGCACTTCGCGGCTCAGACGGTCCATGTCGGCCATGGTGAAATCTACTTCGCCCTCATGCGCAATCGCCAACAAGTGCAGCACCGTGTTGGTGGACCCACCCATCGCAATGTCCAAAGCCATCGCATTTTCAAAAGCCCTAAAGTTGGCAATCCCGCGCGGCAGCGCAGTCTCATCCCCATCTTTGTACCAGCGTTCACACAGCTCCACGATCCGGTGGCCAGCCTCTTTAAACAGCCCACGCCGTTTGGAGTGCGTCGCCAACAGCGATCCGTTGCCCGGCAACGCCAGACCGAGCGCTTCGGCCAGACAGTTCATCGAGTTCGCCGTGAACATACCCGAGCAAGATCCGCACGTCGGACAGGCCGAGCGTTCCAGCTTGTCAACTTCGTCCTGACTGCGGTCTTCATCGGTCGCGCCAACAATCGCGGTCACGAGGTCGGCCTTGTGCTCACCATCGGACAAAATGACCTTGCCCGCTTCCATTGGTCCACCCGACACAAAGATCGCCGGAATGTTCAGACGCATCGCCGCCATCAACATGCCGGGCGTGATCTTGTCGCAGTTGGAGATGCACACCAATGCGTCGGCACAGTGCGCGTTCGCCATGTATTCCACGCTGTCAGCGATCACTTCGCGGCTTGGCAGAGAATACAGCATCCCGTCGTGGCCCATCGCAATGCCGTCATCCACGGCAATGGTGTTCATTTCTTTGGCAACACCACCGGCTTTTTCGATCTCACGCGCCACAAGCTGGCCCATGTCCTTAAGGTGCACGTGACCGGGGACAAATTCGGTGAACGAGTTGACCACCGCCACAATCGGTTTGCCAAAGTCCTCGGTTTTCATACCTGTTGCACGCCACAGCGCGCGGGCAGCGGCCATACGGCGGCCAAAGGTCGAGGTCTTGGAACGAAGATCGGGCATCTTTTGCTCTCCTGCGGATGGCGTGGGCACCCTTCCGGCACCCGTTGCATGTCTGATCAGAACGGGTGCCACTCCAAAAGAGGATTTGCAAGAGTTGGCGGAAATTTTGTTGCCCAAAATTGGCCAAAACGCTTTCACAAAGAACGCAGCCGATCACATTCACGCAATCGACCTGAAAAATTCAGGCTTTCGCCACCGCCTGCGCCAGAAAACCGGCGACATCTTTGCTTTCAATGTCGCGAAAGTTACGTAACTTCAAATGGCGTCGTGCTTTGCCTTTGCCTTCCAGATGACCTGCCGGGTCATTCAATTGCGCGCCTTGTGAGAACTCAAACGACACATGGGCTTTGTAGACGAAATACCCGCCGACCAACGTTGCAGCAACCCCTGCTTCACGCTCCAACACCTGCCCGCCATACATGCCACGCCCATGCAATTCGGGTGCCGCATCAGTAATCACCCGCTCCAAAGCATCCACGATATCGGCGGCGTCCATCATTCTGTCCCTTTATCGATGGGCGAGGCGATTTCCACTATGCACCCGTTCATATCCCGCACATACGCCACAACCTGCCCCCAAGGTTTTGTCTCGGGCGCGGTCACAGGCGTGCAGCCTTCCTCGACAGCTTTGGCGAAACCTCCCGCCACGTCGTCAGTGACGAAACAGATCTCCCACCCCGCAGGCACTGCCGCCTTTTCATTGGGCGCAAAGGCCAGCCCATTCATCTCGGCCGCGCTGTCGGCGGCAAATGCCAGTGCGGTCTCACCCGTCTCCATCTCGGCATACAGGTTGCTTTCATGCACAAAGCGCTGCGCCAGGCCAAATGCGGTTTCGTAGAATGCGACCGTTGCGGGCACATCAGCTACATAAATGATTGTGTATCCAAGTTTCATGCCCTCACCTTACCGTGGTCCAAGCCCCCGATCTTGAACAAATCGGACATCGTCAAAATTGACCTGCCGCGCCAAACAATCCCTGCCCAGATCCGGCCACACCGGGCAAAATCAACTCCGGTGGCACGCGTCCCGGCGAAATCCCTCCAAACCGCCGCACCGCACGGCTCAGATGCGCCTGATCGGCAAAGCCTGCTTCAAACGCCACCTCGCTCAGCGACACACCACCCCGCACCGCCAATCGCAACGCGCGATGAAAGCGCACCAATCCGATGTATGTCTTCACCCCAAGCCCGACTGAGCTTTGAAACAGCCGGCCCAAATGCCGCGCGGTGACACCAACCCGCGCCGCCAAATCCGTAACACTGACCCGTCCGCCAGTCAGGTGTATCTGCTGGACCGTTCGTGCAACGCGTGCATCCACATCCCGATACGCCAAGACATCCGGCACATCCAATAATCCCGCGCGCAGCTCTGCCTCACGGGGTGCCATATCCACCAATTCAGCCAATGCCGGCACCAATGTCACAGCCTCCGCCCCGCGCCGCACCTGATCCTTTGCCGCCCGTATTGCCTTGCCCCACACAGCGACCCCGCGCTCTGGCCGCACCCGCACGCCAACCCAGCCATCGCCCGCCGCATAGCGTATTTCATACGGCTGCGTCGCTGGCCCCGTAACCACTGGCTGAACCGTGCCCCTCTGGCCTTCACGAAACCGCAAAATCAAATCACACCGCCCGTCTGGCAGGATAACTCCACGGCCCGAAGATGTGGCAACATAGGACCACACCGCCTCGACAGAACGCGACTGTTGTGGTGTGACAATCGCCTCTGAATATCCCATTGGTATCGGCAAACCTGCGCCCTTTCTTGATCACCTTGCCATCTTGGCGCGGCTGTCCCAAAGGTCAAATCCCAAGTTTCACCAACAGCTTGCCCGCCCGCGGTCGTCGCCCTAGGGTGGCGGAAACTGCAACAGGACAAATCCAATCTCCGCCCAGCCAAACATCCCCCGTTCGATCTTTCAGACATGGAAGACAAAAGACGTCACCGCGATGGACCGCCCGATGCAGCGATGGATTCTGTCGTGGGAAAAACAAAACCCCGACTGGCACGTGGACTTCAACGATGATCAGGATTGTCTTGCGCTCATAAGCGACGTGTTTCCCGAACATCTCGACACCTACATGGCCCTCAATCCGGTAGAACGGTCCGACTTCTGGCGCGTGCTTGTCCTGCTGCACCACGGTGGACTTTACTCGGATGCAGACACCATCTGCCGCAAACCGCTCTCAAGCTGGATCGATCCAGACGACGAGGCCGTGATCGGCATCGACGGCGACTACCTCAACAAGTTCCCCAACTGGCAGCCCACCGGTCACGTAAAATCCGGCGGCGCTTACAACCTTGATCTGTGGTGGCGCGATAATATCGTTGCGTTCTCCAACTGGACCTTCGCCTTCAAACCCGGTCACGACATTCTCGCGGAAACCGCCCGTCGCATCGCCATAAATGCGCATGACCCGTTTTTCACCCGCGACCATCCCGACTGGACCATCAAAAAAACCGGCCCCGGCGTCTTCACCGATGTAATCTATGACTGGCTGGCTGAACGCGGTCATTCCGCCCCTGATCTGGTGCGCCACCTGCGCAAAGAGCGGTCTGTCCTCATCGACGGCGTGCGTTTTGTGGACCGCCCCGCGCTGCACTGGCGCGAGGTCAAGCATTTCGGCATGGGCAGCTGGAAACCCATGTCGATTGTGGTCGCTTGGCGAAAACTCTCCCGCCACTGGCAATAATGCGGTCGCTCAATGGCCGATCGTCAAATGCGCCAACAATTCCGCCGCATTCCTGACCTCAAATCGCTTGAGCAACCTCGCCCGCACGTCCTCGACCGTACGCGGACTTAACCCCAACTCACGCGCTATTTCCTTGCTGGTCATCCCACGCCCCAAGCCGCCAACCACCTGCCGCTCCCGCTGGCTTAGTGACACAGGCGGGCCATCGTGAATAACCGCAAAACTCATCACCAGCCGCGCCAGCGGCTCCGCGGGTGTCAGCGTCTGCGCCCGAAACCGACACCAGATCTGCCCACCATCTGCGCGTCGCATCATGCGCTCGTCACTATAGGCATTGTCGCGCTGCAACGGCGCCATCCCAATGTCCCGCACCCGCTCAAATTCGGCCGCGCTGTCATACAGCAGCCGAAACGATTGCCCCACCAATGCCCGCCGCGCATAGCCCAGCATCTCGGCAAAACCGCGATTGCAGGCCCTGATCACCCGATGTTCAGTCACCACAATCCCCACCGGCGCGGCCTCGTAAGCCAGCATATCCCAATCCATATCCATCCCCTTCGAACCGTAATCCTACGGTATTGATACCGTAGCGTGTTGCAAGCCATGCTGTCTTAACTTTTGTTGATACCTTTCTCGGGGTCCCACATGCCGCATGACACCGACCGTCTGATGGTCCGCATCCAATCCATGCGCGACGAGTTGATCCAGCTCACGCAGGACCTAATCCGCATCCCAACGCTCAACCCACCGGGCGATTGTTACCGCGACATTTGCGACTATCTCGATACGCGCCTGACGCGGCACGGCTTTGACACGCAACTGATCCGGGCCCACGGCGCCCCCGGCGACAGCGACAAATATCCCCGCTGGAATATCGTGGCCCATAAATCCGGCCACCACCCCGGCGACTGCGTGCATTTCAACAGCCACACCGACGTGGTCGAGGTTGGCCACGGCTGGACCTTCGATCCCTTTGGAGGCGACATCCACGATGGCAAGATCTACGGGCGCGGCGCCTGCGACATGAAAGGCGGGCTTGCCGCCTCCATCATCGCCGCCGAGGCCTTCATCGCCGAATTTCCCGACTTCTCAGGCGCCATCGAAATATCCGGCACCGCGGACGAGGAATCCGGCGGGTACGGCGGCGTGGCGCATCTTGCCGAAAAAGGCTTCTTTGCCCCTGAACGCGTGCAGCACGTCATCATTCCCGAACCTTTGAACAAAGATCGCATCTGCCTTGGCCATCGCGGCGGCTGGTGGGCCGAAATCGAAACATTTGGCGAAATCGCTCACGGGTCTATGCCCTTCCTTGGCGACTGCGCCGTGCGCCACATGGGCGCGGTCTTGGATAAATTCGAGACCGACCTTTACCCGGCAATGTCCGCGCGCCACACCGATATGCCAGTGGTGCCCGAAGGCGCGCGGTCTTCCACCATGAACATCAATTCGATCCACGGCGGCCAACCCGAACAGCCAGCTGATTACACCGGCCTGCCCGCCCACTGTGTGCCTGACAGTTGTCGCATCGTGATCGACCGCCGCTATCTGGCTGAGGAAAACCACGCGCAAGTCGCAGGCGAGGTGCAAAAGCTGCTGCAAGACCTCGCCGAAAACCGCCAGAATTTCCGCTTTGAAATGCGCGAAATCAACCACGTTGCGCCTTCGATGACCGACCGCGCAGCGCCGGTGGTGTCCACGGTGGATCGTGCAATCCAAGACGTTCTGGGCAAGGCGCCCGACTATGTCGCCAGCCCCGGAACCTACGACCAAAAGCACATTGACCGGATCGGAAAACTCAAGAATTGCATCGCCTATGGTCCCGGAATCCTTGAGTTGGCGCACAAACCAGACGAATATATCGGCATAGATGACATGATCGACAGCGCCAAAGTCATGGCCCACAGCCTGACTCAACTGCTTTTGCCACAATCAGAATAACAAAAACGACTAGGGAGAGAGACAATGAAACATCGCACGTTCCTGCTGGCCAGCGCCTTGCCACTCGCGCTCGCCACCGCCGTTTCGGCCCAGACCGACATCACCGTCGCGCTTCAGCTTGAACCACCTCACCTTGACCCAACCTCGGCCGCCGCGGGCGCCATCGACTCGGTGCTTTATTCCAACGTGTTCGAAGGCCTCACCCGCTTTGCCTCTGACGGCGCCGTGATCCCAGGCCTCGCCAAGAGCTGGGACATCTCAGACGACGGCCTGACCTACACCTTCATGCTCAATGACGGGGTCACCTTCCACGATGGCTCGACGATGGACGGCGAGGACGTGAAATTCTCGCTGGACCGCGCCCGCGCCGAGGACAGCGTGAACGCGCAAAAAGCGCTGTTTGCGGGCATTTCTGACGTGTCCGTCATGGACCCGATGACTGTCAAAGTCACCCTGTCCGAACCAAACGGCAACTTCATCTTCAACATGGCATGGGGCGATGCTGTGATCGTCGCACCTGAAAGCATCGACGACATCAAAACCACGCCTATCGGCACCGGCGCGTTCAAATTCACCAACTGGGTGCAGGGCGACAAAATCGAACTGACGCGCAACGATGCCTATTGGGGCACTCCGGCTGTGCTGAACGATGTGACTTTCAAATTCATCTCCGATCCTACGGCGGCGATGTCGGCAGTTATGGCCGAGGATGTTGACGTCTTTGCCGGTTTCCCAACCCCAGAAGCGCTGCCTCAGTTTGAGGCAGACCCGCGCTTTCAGGTGATCGTCGGCAACTCCGAAGGCGAAACCATCCTGTCAACCAACAACAAGATGCCGCCACTGGACAACGTCAAAGTGCGCCAGGCGATTGCCCACGCGATTGACCGTCAGGCGATCATCGACGGGGCCATGTTTGGTCTTGGCACCCCGATTGGCACCCATTTCGCACCGCACCATCCGGACTACGTCGATTTGACCGGATCGTCGAATTATGACCCCGCCAAAGCCAAGCAACTGCTGGCCGAGGCTGGCTTTCCGGACGGGTTCACCACCACGCTGAAACTGCCGCCGCCCTCCTATGCCCGTCGCGGCGGCGAAATCATCGCGGCTCAACTGCGCTCTGTGGGTATTCAGACCGAAATCAGCAATCTGGAGTGGGCGCAGTGGCTTGAACAGGTGTTCCGTGGCAAGGACTTCGGCCTGACCATCGTCAGCCACACCGAACCCTTTGACATCGGCATCTATGCGCGGCCCGATTACTATTTCCAATATGACAACCCCGAGTTCCAGCAAATCATGGAAACATTGAACAAGGCGACCAAACCCGCCGAACGCTCCGCACTTCTTGCCACCGCGCAAAAAATGATCTCGGCAGATTACGTGAACGGGTATCTGTTCCAGCTCGCCTTCCCGACCGTCGCCAAGGCCGGTGTTCAGGGTCTCTGGGAAAATGCGCCCACACAGGCCACAGACCTGACTGCTGTCAGCTGGTCTGACTAACACTCCCGGCGTCGGCGGTGTTCGGGACCCTTCCCCCGACCCGCCGGCGTTTTTACTTCGCAAAGGTGCGACAATGCTTGAACTGACCCCCGCCGGTGCCACGCCTACCCGCACAGGCCCTGCCGACTATTTCACGGGCAATGTGCGCCTTGACGTGATCACCGAAAGCCGCCCGCCATCACAAGTTTTCGCCGCCCGCGTGACCTTTGACCCGGGCGCGCGCACCGCTTGGCACACCCATCCCGTCGGGCAAATCCTGCACGTTGTCTCGGGCAGCGGCCTAATTGCGCTGCGCAGCGAAGCGCCTCGTGTGATCCGTCCCGGCGACAGCGTCTGGATCGAACCGGGTGTCGAGCATTGGCACGGCGCAGGGCCTGAAACCGGCATGTGCCACATCGCTATTCAAGACGTGATGGACGGCTCCGGCGCGGACTGGCTCGAACATGTCAGTGATACCGACTACCTCACGCCGCCTGCCTAAATGCTGCGCTACGCTCTCAAACGTCTGCTCTCGCTGCTGATCAGCCTCGCCATCGCGTCGGTGGTTATTTTTGCGGTGATCGAAATCGCACCGGGCGATCCGGCCAGTTTCATGCTTGGCCTCAATGCCCAACCCGATACCGTGGCCGCCCTGCGCACAGAGCTTGGCTTGGACGTCTCCAAAGCCCAGCGATATCTCAACTGGGTTGGTGGCATGCTGACCGGTGACTTTGGCACCTCCTACACCTACCGCACACCGGTGGGCGGGATGATCAGGGACCGCATCTGGGTTAGCCTGCCCCTGGCGCTCTATGCGCTCACGCTGTCCACGCTGATCGCGTTTCCCGTTGGCATCTACGCCGCCGCCCGCCGTGGCAAACCCGGCGACTTGACTGTGATGGGCGCGACGCAACTTGGTATTGCCGTGCCGAATTTCTGGTTTGCGATGATGCTGGTGCTGATATTCGCCATCAACCTGCGCTGGTTCTCTGCGGGCGGTTTTGCCGGCTGGGACGAAGGCGCCGCCGCTGCCCTGAAATCCCTCACACTGCCCGCCATCGCGCTGGCTCTGCCGCAATCGGCAATCCTTGCCCGCGTCATGCGCTCGTCGCTGCTCGATATCTTGGGTGAGGACTTCATGCGCACCGCCCGCGCCAAAGGCCTGTCGCGCCGACAAGCCCTCTTTCGTCACGGCTTGCGCAATGCCCTCATCCCTGTGCTGACCATCATCGGCATGCAATTCGCCTTCCTGCTCGCAGGCGGTATCATCATCGAACAGGTCTTTTTCCTGCCCGGCCTCGGTCGCCTGATCTTTCAATCCATCTCCGCCCGCGATCTGATCGTGGTGGAAAGCGTGGTCATGCTGCTTGTGTTCCTCGTGATCATGGTGAACTTCGTCGTCGATCTGGCCTATGCCGCCGTCGACCCACGCCTGAGGGCCCGCACATGACCCTATCGCGCACCATTCTTTTTGGCGGCCTGCTCAGCAGCCTGATCGTCACCGCGGCTTTGCTCAGTTTTTTATGGACGCCATACGACATCACGCAACTGGATATCCCCAACAAGCTGCAAACCCCCTCGGCCACCCATTGGTTTGGCACCGATCACTTCGGGCGCGATATCTTTTCAATGATCATGGTTGGCGCGCGCACTTCGCTGGCTGTGGCGCTGGTGGCGGTGGGTATCGGCATGGGCCTCGGCGTGCCGCTTGGTCTCTGGGCTGCCTCCCGCCAAGGCGGCTGGACTGACGAAATTATCATGCGCGGCAACGATCTGATTTTTGCCTTTCCCAGCCTCGTAATTGCCATCCTGATCACCGCCATTCTTGGCCCCGGCGCGATCAACGCAATCATCGCCATCGGCATCTTCAACATCCCTGTCTTCGCCCGCCTCACACGCGCCGGCGCGCTTCCCTTGTGGCAACGCGAATTCATCCTCGCCGCGCGGGTTGCCGGCAAATCCCCCGCCCGCATCAGCCTTGAGCACATTTTGCCCAACGTCGCCAACCTGCTGATCGTACAAGGCACCATCCAGTTCTCGCTTGGCATCCTCGCCGAAGCCGGGCTCAGCTATGTGGGCCTCGGCGCGCAGCCGCCCACGCCGTCGTGGGGCCGGATGCTGGCCGACGCGCAAACTATGGTCGCCTTCGCGCCGCACCTCGCCCTGATCCCCGGTCTCGCAATCGTCTCCGCTGTGCTCGGTCTCAACCTTCTGGGAGACGGGCTGCGCGACCATCTTGACCCCAAAATCCGGGTGATGCGCGCATGACTTTGCTGACCGTGCAAAACCTCTCGCTTTCCATCGGCCCCCTGCCGATCCTGCGCGACGTGAGCTTTTCCATCGCACCCGGTGAAATCGTCGCCATCACCGGCGAAAGCGGCTCTGGCAAATCCATGACCGCCCTGTCGGTGATGCAACTCTTGCCCGACAGCGCGGCGGCCCAAGGCGAAATTCTTCTGCAAGATCGTAACCTGCTGACAGTGCCGGAACCCGACCTCTGCGCCATTCGCGGCAACGACATCGGCATGGTCTTTCAGGAACCAATGACCGCGCTAAACCCCGTGAAAACCATCGGCGCGCAGGTGGTGGAAACCATCCTGATCCATGCGGCCACCACAAAGCGCGAGGCCCAAGCCCAAGCCGCCGCCATGCTCACCCGTGTCGGCTTGCCTCAGGACCAATTTCCGCTCAGCCGCTATCCGCATGAACTGTCAGGAGGGCAGCGCCAACGCGTCGTGATCGCCATGGCCATCGCCCGACGCCCGCGCCTTTTGATCGCGGATGAGCCAACCACCGCCCTCGACGTCACAACCCAAGCTCGCATTCTTGACCTGCTCCAAGACCTTGTGACTGAATTCGATATGGGTCTTTTGATGATCACCCACGACCTCGCTGTCGTGGCCGACATGGCACATCGCATCATTGTTATGCGCCACGGCGAAATCGTCGAACAGGGCGAAACCCAATCCCTGCTCGCCAATATGCAGCACCCCTATACAAAAGCCCTGTTTGAAGCCTCAGCCCACCAAGTTGACCTTCCACCACAGCGCGAAACAGCTGCCCCGATCCTCTCGGTGCAAAACGCGATTCGCGACTACGCGCTGCCCCGCACAACACTGTTTGCACAGCGCCAGTTCCACCGCGCGGTGAACGCCGTCAGCTTTGACATCCACCACGGCGAACGCGTCGGGCTGGTGGGGGAATCCGGATGTGGCAAATCCACCCTCACACGCGCCATCCTCGGGCTTGAACCGCTGCAATTCGGCGCAATCTCGGCCTTCGATAGCCCCGTCGGCCCCGACATGCCCGCCGCCACCCGCGCCAAAATTCAGGTGGTCTTCCAGGACCCGTATGGCAGCTTCAACCCCCGCCACCGCGTCGCCCGCATTCTGAGCGAGCCCTTCCACCTCGATCCGAACGCCCCCAAAGGCGCAACCCTTGCCAACACCATCGCCACCGTGCTCTCCGATGTTGGCCTGACGCCCTCAGACGCGACCAAATACATCCACGAATTCTCCGGCGGCCAACGCCAGCGAATCGCCATCGCCCGGGCCCTGATCACCAAGCCAGAACTCATCATCTTCGACGAAGCGGTCTCCGCGCTTGATGTCTCAATCCGCGCGCAAATCCTTGACCTGATTGCTGACCTGTCACGCCGCCACAACCTCGCCTACCTCTTCATCTCCCACGATCTGTCTGTCGTGCGCACCGTCACCGACCGTGTCCTGGTGATGCAATCCGGCGAAATTGTTGAACATGGCGACACGGAAGGTGTCTTCACAGACCCCCAACACACCTACACCCGCAGCCTGATCGCCGCAGCACCCGTCTTGCCCGACCTCAAGGAGGCCCAAAATGCACCTGCCTGACTTGCCCTTCGCCCCGTCGCTATGTCTGATCGGTGGCCACTGGATCGCCGCCCAAGGCCGCGAAACACTCGACCTGACCAACCCGTCCGACGGTTCGGGCCTCGCTGCCATCGCCCGCGGTTCAAGCGCTGACGTCGACGCGGCCGTCGCCGCCGCGCATCAAGCCCGCGCGGGCGATTGGGGCACATTCACCGCAGCCGAACGTGGCCGCGTCCTGACCCGCATCGGCCAGCTTGTGTTGGAAAACGCAGACACCCTCGCCCTGCTCGAAGCTTTGGATGTGGGCAAACCGCTTACGCAGGCCCGCAACGACGTCACAGCCCTGGCCCGCTACATGGAATTTTACGGCGGCGCGGCAGACAAAGTGCACGGCGAGACCATCCCCTATCTGGATGGCTACACCGTCTACACGCTGCGTGAACCCTTTGGCGTCACTGGCCACATCGTGCCATGGAACTACCCGATGCAGATCATCGGCCGCTCCGTCGGCGCCGCTCTCGCCATGGGCAACGCCTGCGTCCTCAAACCAGCCGAAGAAGCTTGCCTCACAGCACTCGCCTTCGCCGACCTCGCCATGCAGGCCGGTCTGCCCGCCGGTGCGCTCAACGTCGTTCCAGGCCTCGGCGCCGAGGCTGGCGCAGCGCTCGCTGGCCACGCGGACGTGCAACACATCTCTTTCACCGGCTCGGTCAACACCGGTCGCCTTGTGCAAACCGCCGCCGCGCAAAATGTCATCCCCGTAACCCTCGAACTCGGCGGCAAGAGCCCGCAACTGGTCTTTGCCGATGCCGACCTCGACGCCGCGCTGCCCTTTTTGGTGAACGCCGGCATCCAGAACGCCGGCCAAACCTGTTCGGCTTCGTCGCGTATCCTTGTCGAGCGCGCCGTCTATGACGAGGTCGCCACCCGCATGGCCGCCGCCTACACCGACATGCGCGCCGCACCTGCGGTCGAGGATGCAACTCTGGGCCCGCTGATCTCTGCCCGCCAAAAACAGCTTGTCACCGACTTCCTGACCAAAGGCGCCGACCTCACCCAAGCCGCCCAAGGTCAAATCGCCACCGACGCCCCCGGCCATTACATCGCGCCAACCCTTTTTGCCGACGTGCCCCCCGACCACAGCCTTGCTCAGGACGAGATCTTCGGCCCCGTGCAGGTCCTGATCCCGTTTGACACCGAAGAAGACGCCGTGCGGATCGCCAACAGCACAAAATTCGGCCTTGTCGCCTCTGTCTGGTCGCAAAACGGCGCCCGCCAGATGCGCCTCGCCAAACAACTCAACGCCGGACAGGTCTTTCTCAACAACTACGGCGCAGGCGGCGGTGTCGAGTTGCCGTTTGGCGGCACCGGCCACTCCGGCCACGGCCGCGAAAAAGGCTTTGAGGCCCTCTTTCACTTCTCCCAACTCAAAACCGTCGCCGCCCTGCACGGCTAGGCTTTCCTCTTGCTATAAATATCCCCGCCGGAGGCACCTTCTGTCTTCGGCACCTGCCAAAAGGACCCAATACATGCGTCTCTCTCAAAAAACAGCCATCGTTACCGGAGGCGCACAAGGTTTCGGCGCGGGCATCGTCGACAAATTCCTGACCGAAGGCGCCAAAGTGCTGGTGGCCGACATCAACGGCGACGCGGCCGCGACCAAAGCCGCCGAGAACGCCAACGTCATCGCCGCCCAAACCGATGTGTCACACCGCGCCAGCGTTCAGGCAATGATCGACACCGCCCTCACGGCATGGGGCCACATCGACATTCTGGTGAACAACGCAGGCATCACCCACCTGCCTACCCCACTTGAAGACGTCACCGAGGACGACTTTGACCGTGTCTTCGCTGTGAACTGCAAATCGATCTACCTCACGGCACAGGCCATCGTGCCGCACATGAAATCCCGCGGCTCCGGCGCGATCTTGCACGTCTCATCCACCGCGGGCCTGTCGCCGCGTCCCAATCTCAACTGGTACAACGCCTCCAAAGGCTGGGTGAACACCGCCACCAAAACCATGGCTGTCGAACTTGCGCCCCAAGGCATCCGCGTCAATGCGCTCAACCCCGTCGCGGGTGAAACGCCGTTGTTGAAATCCTTTATGGGCGAAGACACCCCGGAAATTCGCGCCAAATTCATCTCCACCATCCCGTTGGGCCGCTTCTCCCAACCCGAAGACATGGGCAACGCCGCCGCATTCCTGTGCTCGGACGAGGCCAGCATGATCACCGGCACCTTGATGGAAGTCGACGGCGGCCGCTGCATATGATTGTGCAGTCGCAGCATTCATTTCGCTCAATCGCACGGCAATCGTAGGAATTCTGCCCAAAAAATAATCAAATCATGCGTCACACCCCACGCCCCCTCTGGCCCTCGCTGACCTTGCCCCGATACCAAAGGGGCAAGCCACTCCAGCAGGACAAAGCCGTGACCGACAAGCTCACCATTCTCATTGTCGAACCAGACAAAACCCGCGCCCAGGCGATCATCGACAGCCTCGCGGCCACCGGTGACCACCACATCCGCGTTCTGTCGGCCTCAACCGGCCTCGCCCGCTCTGTTGCTGAAATGAACCCTGACCTCGTGCTTCTGGACATGGCCAACCCCAGCCGCGATGCGATTGACGCACTGACGCTGGCGTCTTCCCCGCTGGAGCGTCCTGTCGCCATGTTCGTGGACCGCTCCGATGACGGCCTGACCAAAGCTGCGATCGAAGCTGGCGTGTCGGCCTATGTCGTGGACGGCATGCAGCCCGACCGCATCAAACCCATTCTTGATGCCGCTATCGCGCGGTTTCACATGTTCTCGCGCATGCGCTCCGAACTTGCTGCCACCAAACGCGCTCTTGAGGAACGCAAAATCATCGACCGCGCCAAAGGCATCCTCATGCGCGCGCGCAACATGTCCGAAGACGACGCCTACGCTCTCATCCGCAAGACCGCGATGAGCCAGGGCAAAAAGATCGCTGACGTCGCCCAAGCCCTCGTCACCGCCTCGGAGCTGCTGTCATGAGAACCCTTCCCCTGACCCTTGGCTTCATGCCTCTTGTTGACGCCGCCCCTCTGATTATTGCCCGCGAACTGGGATTTGCCGAAGAAGAAGGCCTCGCGCTGACCCTGCAAAGCGCGCCCAGCTGGTCCACCCTGCGCGACCGGCTTGCACTTGGCCAGATCGAGGCCGCCCATATGCTATCGCCAGTACCCGTCGCGATGGCGCTCGGCCTTGGCGGCATGCGCACCCAATTCGACGCGCTTTCCGTTTTGTCCATAAATGGCAACGTGATAGGCATTTCAAACGCACTCGCCGATCAGCTAGACGCCGCTGGATCCATCCCTGATTTTCTAGACGCCAAAGCCGCCGGCGCGGCGCTTGCACGTCTGAAAAAACCTCTGCGGATCGGTGTGCCGTTCCCGTTTTCCATGCACGCCGAGCTGCTGCACTACTGGCTCGCAGCTTCTGGCCTGAATACCGCCCAAGCTCTCGATGTGCGCACCATCCCACCCCCGCTCATGGCCGACGCCATCTCCTCCGGCGAGGTCGACGCCTTCTGTGTTGGCGAACCCTGGGGCTCAATCACAGTTGAGAACGGTGGCGGCACATTGCTGCTGCCCGGCGCGGCCATCTGGCAATTCGCGCCAGAAAAAGTCCTTGCCGTGCGCCATGAATGGGCGACATCGGAACCGGACATCACCGGTCGCCTGATGCGCGCGATCTGGAAAGCGGGCCGTTGGCTGAACCAGCCGGACAAACACGCCACCGCTGCCGAGATCCTCAGCTGGCCGGAATATCTCGGTGTCTCCGCCGAGATCACCGAACGCGCCCTCTCAGGCAACCTCCTGATCAACGCCCGCGGCCGGTCGCGCCATGTGCCACAAATGATGGATTTCTTCGCTGGCGCAGCCACCTTCCCATGGAAAAGCCAGGGCGCATGGATCGGTGCCCGCATGGCGGCCCGTTTTGGTCTGGACCGGGCGCAATCCGCGACCAAGGCCGCCGCCGTTTTCCGCTCCGATCTCTACCGTCGCCACCTCGGCCCCCTTGGCGCCGACTTACCGGCTGCGTCTGAAAAACTCGAAGGTGCGCTGTCCGAACCAACCCGCGCCGCAACCGACTCAGGCACACTGATTCTCGGCCCGGATCGCTTTTTTGATGGTCAGGTTTTCGACCCGGACCGGCCAGAACGCTGAATTTTTGTGCAAACCCATGCACCAATGCGGCATCGCAGCATAAATGAACGCCCATCTCTTGCTGCGCCGCCGCGAACGCTGCCAGATAAGAGCAAGTTTGGAGCAAGGTTGTTCCAACTCATACTTTCCCCAGAGTTGGGGAAAATACAGAGCAAAGCCGCTCGACTTGTCGCCGTACCTCCTCCCTCGGCGCTGGTCAGCGGCTTTTTTTCGTTCTCCCGCCTCGCCACAGGCAACGCAAAGGACAGACACATGAAACGCATTACTTCCATCCTCGCGGCCACGACGCTGCTCGCGGGTCCCGCCTTGGCCGAGTTGGAGCTCGAAAAGGACGAACTGACATTCGGCTTCATCAAACTCACCGACATGGCCCCGCTCGCGGTTGCTTATGAACAGGGCTATTTCGACGACGAAGGCCTGTTCGTGACTCTCGAAGCGCAAGCCAACTGGAAAGTGCTTCTGGATGGTGTGATCGACGGACAACTCGACGGCGCGCATATGCTGGCGGGCCAGCCTCTCGCGGCCACCATCGGCTACGGAACCGAGGCCCACATCATCACGCCTTTCTCGATGGATCTGAACGGCAACGGCATCACCGTTTCCAACCAGATCTGGGAAGAAATGAAGCCAAACATCCCACATGACGCCGAAGGCAAGCCAGTTCACCCGATCTCCGCATCCGCGCTCAAGCCGGTCGTCGAAAAATACACCGACGAAGGCAAGCCCTTCAACATGGGCATGGTTTTCCCTGTGTCGACCCACAACTACGAACTGCGCTACTGGCTCGCCGCTGGTGGTCTGGAGCCGGGATATTACTCCCCCGAAAACATCACCGGCCAGATCGGCGCAGACGTTCTGCTGTCCGTGACGCCACCACCACAGATGCCTGCCACAATGGAAGCCGGCACAATCTACGGCTATTGCGTGGGTGAGCCTTGGAACCAACAGGCCGTCTTCAAAGGCATCGGTGTGCCCGTGATCACCGACTATGAGCTCTGGAAAAACAACCCAGAGAAAGTCTTTGGCATCAACGCCGACTTCGCCGAGCAATACCCAAACACCACCATCGCCGTGACCAAAGCGCTGATCCGCGCCGCCATGTGGCTCGATGAAAACGACAACGCCAACCGCGAAGAAGCGGTGAAGATCCTCAGCCGGCCTGAATACGTTGGCGCAGACTACGAGGTGATCGCCAACTCGATGACCGGCACGTTTGAATATGAAAAAGGCGACAAGCGCGAGGTTCCCGACTTCAACGTCTTCTTCCGCTACAACGCGACCTACCCCTTCTACTCCGATGCCATCTGGTACCTGACCCAAATGCGCCGCTGGGGCCAAATCTCTGAAGCCAAGCCTGACAGCTGGTACGACGAGACTGCCAAGTCGGTTTACAAGCCTGCGATCTATCTCGAAGCAGCCCGTCTGCTCGTCGACGAAGGTCTGGCCAATGAGGCTGACTTCCCATGGGACAGCGACGGCTACAAAGCGCCAACACCGTCCGAGGATATCATCGACGGCATCGCCTATGACGGCAAAGCGCCAAACGCCTACCTCGACAGCCTGCCAATCGGCTTGAAAGGCGAACAGCGCGTCGTCGGCACCGAGATCCAGGGCTAACGATCACTCCCTCGGGATGGCGGGTGGGGCGGCGTTGCCCCACGGGGCAACCAGCGACCCACCCGCCATCCCGGCCTAAACGACACCGTCGCAATGCCGATGCGATACCGACGTAAAACAGACAGCCAAAACGGCCTCCCGGCCAAGGACCCAGCCATGACCACAATCGACCCTCAATCCATTGCTGACGAAGACCGCGAAGCACGCCGCGCACGCCTCTTCACACGCATCAACAAGGCCGACGGCTGGTTCCAAGTCCTCGGCCTTAGCTTCGTCACACCTCTCCTCAAAGCCGCTGCTGGTGACAATCCGCGCGCCCAAGCCGCCGAGATCTGGCGTCTGTTGGGTGTGCCGCTTCTGGCCATCGCCGTCTTTCTGATGCTCTGGGCCAACTTCGCGCCCAAAGTGCAAACCTCGCTCGGCGCTGTCCCCGGACCGAAAGAGGTCTGGACCGAAGCCGTGCTTCTGCACGAAGACGCCAAGGCCAAAGCCGCCAAAGAGGCCAAGTTCCTTGAACGTGTCGATGCGCGTAACGCCAAGTTTATCGCCAACGGTCAGCCTGAAAAAGTCAAAGATATCAAATACACAGGCAGCCCGAGCTTCTACAAACAAATCTGGACTTCGATCAAAACCGTTTTCTTCGGCTTCCTGATCGGCACACTGATCGCCGTACCCGTCGGCATCATGGCTGGCCTGTCGCCATATGCAAACGCCGCCGTAAACCCGCTGATCCAGATTTTCAAACCGGTCTCGCCACTCGCATGGTTGCCCATCGTGACGATGGTTGTCTCCGCTACCTACACGGTGGATGACGGTCTGTTTTCCAAAGCCTTCCTGACCTCCGCCATCACCGTGACGCTTTGCTCTCTGTGGCCGACGCTGATCAACACAGCCTTAGGCGTCGCCTCCATCGACAAGGATCTGGTGAGCGTGTCCAAAGTCTTGAAAATGAACACATATACCAAGATCACCAAACTGGTCTTGCCCTCGGCCCTGCCCTTGATCTTCACCGGCCTGCGCCTGTCGCTTGGGGTTGGCTGGATGGTTCTGATCGCGGCTGAAATGCTGGCGCAGAACCCCGGTCTTGGCAAATTTGTCTGGGATGAATTCCAGAACGGCAGCTCCTCCTCGCTCGCCAAGATCATGGTCGCCGTCTTCACCATCGGCATCATCGGCTTCCTGCTGGACCGCCTGATGTACGCGATCCAATCGCTCTTCACCTTCACATCCAACCGGTGATCCCCATGAGCATCCTGAAATTTGAAAACGTTTCCAAAAGCTTCGGTGAAGGCACCGCCAAAACCGACGTTCTGAAAAACATCGATTTGGAAGTGCAGGAGGGCGAGTTCCTCGTCCTTCTGGGCTTTTCCGGATCGGGAAAAACCACACTGATCAACCTGATGGCTGGCCTTGAAAAGCCCTCCGCCGGCAATGTAACGTTCAAAGGCAAACCCATCTCTGGTCCCGGTCCGGAACGTGGCGTGATTTTCCAAAGCTATTCGCTGATGCCGTGGCTGACGGTGAACGGCAATGTGCGCCTCGCGCTCGACAGCGTGTTCCCCAAAATGTCCAAGGCCGAAAAAGAGGCCAAGGTCGATCACTACATCAAAATGGTCGGCCTCTCGCACGCCGCCACCCGCCGCCCAGCCGAGCTGTCAGGTGGCATGCGCCAACGTGTGAACGTGGCACGCGCCTTGGCGATGAACCCCGAAGTTCTTCTGCTTGATGAACCCCTTAGTGCCCTTGATGCTCTCACCCGCGCCAACCTTGCGGACGAAATCGAGGCCATCTGGCAGGCCGAGAAAAAGACTTGTGTGCTGATCACCAACGACGTGGACGAAGCCATCATTCTGGCCGACCGCATCATCGCGCTAAACCCAGACGGCACCTTAGGCCAAGAGTTCAAAGTCGACATCCCCCGCCGCCGCGACCGCATCGAAATGAACCACCACGACGGGTTCAAAAAACTGCGCGCCGAAGTGACCAAATACCTGATGGATGTCGGCATCGCGGCCAAGACCGAAGGCACCAAAGTGCTGCCAGACGTCACCCCGATCCACGGCGTGCCAGCGGCCGTCAAAGATGCCCAGAAAGGCATGATTGATTACAACTTTTTGGACTTCTCCAAACTGCACAAAATCTATCCAACGCCCAAAGGCCCGCTCACCGTGGTTGAAGATTTTGACCTCAAGATCCAGCGCGGCGAATTCATCTCGCTGATCGGTCACTCCGGCTGTGGCAAATCCACAGTTCTGACAATGGCGGCCGGTCTGAATGAAATTTCCAAAGGCGGCATTCGCCTTGATGGCCGCCACGTCGAAGGCGCTGATCCCGAACGCGCAGTGGTCTTTCAATCGCCCAACCTTTTCCCGTGGCTTTCGGCCAAGGAAAACGTCGCGATTGGCGTGAACAAAGTCTACCCGAAGGCCTCGATGGCCGAACGCCAAGACGTGATCGAATACTACCTCGAACGCGTCGGTCTGG
Source organism: Shimia sp. SK013 (assembly GCF_001292625.1). Classification (GTDB taxonomy): domain Bacteria; phylum Pseudomonadota; class Alphaproteobacteria; order Rhodobacterales; family Rhodobacteraceae; genus Shimia. Next base: position 126,314 of record NZ_LAJH01000005.1, on the reverse strand, counting down.
GTGACGCCATGGACCGCCCCGCGCACTCCATGTCTAACGGCATGAAGCAACGCGTCGGCATCGCCCGCGCCTTTGCCCTGTCGCCAAAACTCCTGCTTCTAGATGAACCTTTTGGCATGCTCGACAGCCTCACCCGCTGGGAGCTTCAGGAAGTGCTGATGGAAGTCTGGGACCGCACCAAAGTGACCGCGATCTGCGTCACCCACGATGTGGACGAGGCCATTCTCTTGGCGGATCGCGTGGTCATGATGACCAACGGGCCACAGGCCACAATCGGCAAAATCGTCGATGTGGACCTGCCCCGCCCACGCACCCGCAAGGCGCTGCTGGAGCACCCAGACTACTACCGTTACCGCCAGGATGTGCTCGATTTTCTTGAAGAATACGAGCACGGTGCGAAGCCAAAGGCAAAACCGGCCAAGGCCATCGCAGCGGAGTAGCAAAGATGAACGATACCCAGATCACATTGGTTCAACAGAGTTTCGAAAAAGTGGCCCCTATCGCGCCACAAGCGGCAGAGATTTTTTATGCCCGCCTCTTTGAAATCGCCCCAGAGGTCACACCGCTTTTCCATAGCGACATGGCCGAGCAGGGCGCCAAGCTGATGGCCACTTTGGGTGCCGTCGTCAAAGGGCTGCGCGATCTGGATCGCATCGTGCCAGTCGCACAAAACCTCGCCGTGACCCATGTGGGCTATGGCGTGACCGCTGATCACTATGAACCTGTGGGAGCAGCGCTGCTCCACACGCTCAAAACCGGGCTGGGCAACGATTTCGACGCTGAAACCGAAGCCGCTTGGGAAACCGCATACACGACCCTTTCGGGCGTGATGAAAGACGCCGCTTATGGCGGGTCACCAGGACAGACATGACGCAGAAACTTATCATCATCGGGGCTGGGATGGCCGCGGGCCGCGCGCTCGAACATCTCTTCGAAGCCGCCCCTGACGCTTATGACGTCACCCTTTTCAACGCCGAACCGCGCGGCACCTACAATCGGATCATGCTGTCCCCCGTCCTATCGGGTGACAAAGCGTTTGAGGACATCATCACCCACCCCGCCGAGTGGTACGAGGAACACGGCGTTGCCTGCCGGTTTGGCCAAAAGGTCGCCAATATCGACCGTGCCGCCAAAACCGTGACATCCGACAACGATGACGTGCTGGCCTATGACAAGCTGATCATCGCCACCGGCTCCAACCCTTTCATCATTCCTCTGCCCGGCCATGATCTGGACGGAGTGATCGCTTACCGCGATCTGGAAGACACCAACGCGATGATCGCGCTTGGCGACAAACCTGATGCCAAAGCCGTTGTGATTGGCGGCGGCCTTCTGGGTCTTGAAGCCGCCGCAGGTCTTGCCCTGCGCGGTGTCGACGTAACCGTGGTGCACATCATGGGCCACCTGATGGAACGCCAGTTGGACGAGGCCGCCGGTTACCTTCTGCGCAAGGCGCTGGTCGACAAAGGCATCACCGTCAAATGCTCGGCCAACTCCAAGGAAATCCTTGGTGAAAACGGCAAGGTCAAAGCTCTCTTGCTGGATGACGGCACCGAATTGCCTTGCGATCTTCTGGTGATGGCCGTCGGCATCCGCCCATCGGTAGGGCTGGCCGCTGAGGCCGGATTGGCCACGGGTCGCGGTATCCATGTGGACGACCAGATGGTCACGTCAGATGAAAACATCCTGTCGCTTGGCGAATGTGTAGAACACAACGGCGATATTTTCGGCCTTGTGGCGCCGATCTTTGACCAAGCCAAAGTCATCGCCAAAACCCTTGCAGGCGAACAGGCGGCTTTCTCGAACAAAGAAGTCGCCACCAAGCTCAAGGTCACCGGCTGTGATCTGTTCTCAGCAGGTGATTTCGCCGACGCAGAGGGGCGCGAAGACATCGTCTTCCGCGATCCGGCACGCGGCGTCTACAAACGTCTTGTGATTGAAGACAACCGCATCGTCGGCGCCGTCATGTATGGCGACACGGCAGACGGCAACTGGTTCTTTGGCCTGATCAAAGACCGCGAGGACATCTCCGAGATGCGCGATACGCTCATCTTTGGCCCCGCCTACCAAGGAGGGTCCCCCCTGGACCCTATGGCAGCCGTTGCAGCCTTACCGGATGATACCGAAATCTGTGGCTGTAACGGCATTTCCAAAGCACAAATCATCGCCGCCATCAACAACGGCGCCCACACATTGGACGCGGTCAAATCCACCTCCAAAGCCGGCTCTTCCTGCGGCAGCTGCGTGGGTCTGGTGGGTGATCTTCTAGGCTTTACGCTCGGCGACGAGTTCAAAATGCCCGAAAAGGAAGTGGTCTGTAAGTGTACCGACCTTTCCCATGACGACGTGCGCAAACTGATCGTCGCAAAGGAGTTGAAATCCATCCCGCAAGCCATGCAGGAACTGGATTGGAAAACCACCTGCGGCTGCCACGTGTGCCGTCCTGCGCTGAACTACTATATGGTTTGCGCGTGGCCCGGTGCTTATGAGGATGACGGCAAAAGCCGATTCATCAACGAACGCGTGCACGCCAACATCCAGAAAGACGGCACCTATTCAGTGGTGCCTCGTATGTTGGGTGGCATCACCACCCCGAATGAACTGCGCGCCATCGCCGATGCCGCCGACAAATTCGACGTGCCAACCGTCAAGGTGACAGGCGGTCAGCGCATCGACCTTCTGGGCGTCAAGAAAGACGACTTGCCCGCCATTTGGTATGACCTCGGTAAGGCCGGCATGATCTCCGGTCAGGCCTATGCTAAGGGCCTGCGCACCGTGAAAACCTGTGTGGGATCGGATCATTGCCGCTTTGGCACGCAGGACTCCACCGGTCTTGGCATCCAGATCGAAGAGGCCATGTGGGGCGCATGGTCGCCGCACAAGTTCAAACTGGCTGTCAGCGGTTGCCCCCGCAACTGCGCCGAGGCCACCTGCAAAGATCTTGGCATCATCTGCGTCGACAGCGGCTATCAAATCCTCGTCGGCGGCGCCGCAGGGCTTGATCTGCGTGAAACAGATCTTCTGGTGCAAGTCGCCACAGAAGAGGAAGCCATCGAAGTTTCTTGCGCCTTCTACCAACTCTATCGCGAAGGGGCGCAATACCTGCACCGGCCTTACAAATGGATCGCCAAAGTCGGTCTGGACTGGGTCAAGGAGCAGGTTGTTGACGATCTGGAAAACCGCAAGGCGCTGGCCGAGCGTTTCCACTACAGCCAGAAATTCTACCAGATCGACCCATGGGCCGAACGCGCCAAGCAAGGCGTTGACGCCCACGAATTCGCCCCCATCGCGGACTTTACAAAGGTGGCAGCAGAATGAGTGATTTCATCGACATTGGCAGCATCAACGACATCCCCCTGCGCGGCGCGCGCGTCGTGCGCACCCATCACGGTGACATCGCGGTCTTCCGCACCGCTACAGGTAACGTTTATGCACTGGATGAATATCTGCCGGGCAAAGCTGGCCCGCTTTCCAATGGCATCCAGCACGACGAAAAAGTGACTGACCCGATGTACAATTGGGTTTTTGACCTTGCCACTGGCGAGGCCCAAGGGGCCGACGAAGGCAAAGTTGGCACGTATGCGATCAAATGCGAAGACAACCGCATTCTGATTTCCGCCGCCGCCGTCAAAACCTCTGTGGCCGCAGAATGACCAAATCGATCTGCACGACCTGTCCGTATTGCGGCACCGGGTGCGGTGTGGTTGCGACACGTGATAACGCGGGCGGCCTCACCGTCAAAGGCGACCCCGCGCACCCTGCCAACTTTGGACGGCTTTGCTCCAAAGGGTCGGCGCTCGGAGAAACCGTCACTGCGGACGGTCGTCTCCTCGCGTCGCAGATCGACAACCGGCCCGCAAGTTGGGACGAAGCGCTCGATCTGGTGGCCGAAAAGTTTTGCACAACGATTGCCAAACATGGTCCCGACTCCGTGGCGTTTTATGTCTCTGGCCAACTGCTGACCGAAGACTACTACGTCGCCAACAAGCTGATGAAAGGCTACATCGGCTCCGCCAATATCGACACCAATTCACGCCTCTGCATGGCCTCCACCGTCGCTGGCCACAAGCGCGCCTTTGGCACCGACACCGTGCCCGGAACCTACGAAGACCTTGAATTGGCCGATCTTGTCATTCTCACCGGATCCAACCTCGCATGGTGCCATCCGGTGCTTTACCAGCGCATCGCCGCCGCCAAAGCCGCGCGCCCGTCGATGAAAGTCGTCGTCATTGACCCGCGCCGCACTGCAACCTGCGATCTTGCTGACATGCACCTTGCCCTGCGCCCCGGTACGGATGTGGCCCTGTTCAATTATTTGCTGGCGCAAACCCACGCCCAAGGCGCGGTCGACGCGGCCTATGTCAGCGATCACGTCTCAGGCTTTTCCGAAGCGTTGGACGCCGCCAGTTCGACCGACGTCTCTGATACCGGCTTGCCTCCCGAGCAGCTCACAGCCTTTGCCGACCTCTGGTTGCGCACCGAAAACACCGTCACTGTGTTCTCCCAAGGCGTGAACCAATCCGATCACGGCGCCGACAAGGTCAATGCAATCCTGAACTGCCACCTTGCCACAGGTCGCATCGGCAAACCCGGCGGCGGGCCGTTCTCCGTCACCGGCCAGCCCAACGCCATGGGCGGACGCGAAGTCGGCGGCTTGGCCAATATGCTGGCCGCGCATCTGGACATCGAAAACGCCACCCACCGCGACGTGGTGCAAACTTTTTGGGACGCGCCGACAATGGCTGACCAACAAGGTCTCAAGGCGGTCGACATGTTCCAAGCCATCGGAACAGGCAAGATCAAAGCGTTGTGGGTGATGTGCACCAATCCTGCCGTGTCCATGCCCGACGCCAACGCCGTGCAGGCCGCCATCAAGACCTGCGATTTTGTTGCCGTTTCGGACTTGTCGGCCACAACAGACACCGCGCTTTTGGCCGATGTGGTTCTACCAGCCACAGGCTGGGGCGAGAAAGATGGCACCGTCACCAATTCCGACCGCACCATCAGCCGACAACGCCCGCTGATGCCGCCCACTGGCCAGTCTCGCCACGACTGGGACATCATCGCAGACGTGGCCCGCCGTATGGGGTTTTCCGGCTTTGACTATGACACCCCCGCGCAAATCTTTCGCGAACATGCAGCCCTCTCCGGTCTCGCAGCCGCTCAGGGCAAAGACTTCGACATCAGTGGCCTCTCCGACATTTCAGATGCCGATTTTGACGCCTTCAAACCTACGCGCTGGCCTGTCCGCGCCGATGGCTCCCGAACCGAACGCTTCTTTGCCAATGGCGGTTTCTTCACGCCCAACAAACGCGCCAACATGCTGCCCGTCGCGCAGCCTGCCCTTCGCGCATCCCCCGCCGCGTTGCCTTATCGTTTGAACACCGGCCGTATTCGGGATCAGTGGCACACTATGACCCGCACCGCACTCGCCCCGCGTTTGAACCAGCATTATGGCGAACCCTTCCTTGAATTGCATCCTGAGGACGCAGTTGCGCTTGGCCTGCGCGCCGCCGATCTGGCGCAAGTTGAGAGCCACCATGGCACTGCCATTCTGCGCGTCTTGATTACGGATCGCGTGACGCCGGGCAACGTTTTTGCGCCAATACACTGGACAGGCGAAACCGCCAGCGCTGGTCGAGTTTCTGCATTGGTGCCGCCTATCACCGATCCGATCTCGGGTCAGCCCGACAGCAAATCCGCACCAGTATCGATCAAACCATACGGTCCCGCATGGTATGGCTTTGCTGTCAGCGTGGCCAATATCTCCCCACAAACTGCGTACTGGGCCAAAGCAAAGTCCGACACGGGTTGGCGCACAGAACTTGCCGACACCAAAGCGCCCGAAAGTTGGCAAGACTACGCGCGCACATTGTTTGAGGCGCCCGAAGCCAAAGCCAGCAGCGTCACCGATCCCGCACGCAACCTCGCCCGCGTGGCTTTGCACGAAAACGGCAAGCTCATTGGTGCGCTCTACGCCGCTCCGACCCCTGTCAGCGTCTCACGTACGTTCGCCACCGGCCTGATTGGCACCGACGGCACAGGGGCGCTTGCCGGACGTCCGGGCGCAGATCAACCCGATCCCGGCGCCACCGTCTGTGCTTGTTTCAACGTCGGGGTGAACACCATTCTGACGGCGATTGAAACCAACCAGCTGATGAGTGTTCAAGCCATCGGTGCAGCCCTGTCAGCAGGCACAAACTGCGGCTCCTGCAAGCCCGAACTGGCCGCGATCCTGAACGGTGCTCACAATCGTGCTGCGGCCGAATAGATCTCAGATCGCCACAAGGTGGTTGTCAAAGGCCAACGGGTGAAAAGCCGCAATTTTCGTCTGGATACCAACGACATGGCCATCGCCGGTTGTCGCCATCATGCCCATGCCCGCGCCGCTGATCCCGCAAACATCCGCCGCGCCCACCGCGCCAAGATACGCGCCACTCAGGGCGTCAAATCTCTCCACATACCCGCCGCGCGGGCTCGAGATCGCAATCCACATGCCGCTGCCGCAATACGCCACGCTGCCCGCATAGCCTTTCATTCCCAGATGTACGGCTTCTGGCGACATGCAAAACCGCGCGGTCTCACCCAATCGGTGCAATCCCAACAACGGCGGCGCGTCCCAGAACTCACCTTGCCACTGCATTGCAAACCCCACCTGCCCTGACGCATCCACCGCAAGATGGCGGATCGAATTGAGGTGCCAGTCATCCCTGATTTGCACCCGCTGTACCACGGTGCCTTTGCCATCCAGATAGGTCAAATTGGGCCGCATGTGCCTCAGATTCAGCTTCTCCCGCCCACTTTCTGGGTGCGTGTGAATGCCGCCATTGGCCACGACCAGCATTTCCTTACCCGGTAAACGCAACACCTCATGCGGGCCAACGCCACCTGACGAAAACTCACCCAAACGCCGGTACCCGTTTCCGGCATCCCAAACGCCGATCACGCCCGCCGCGCTCTCATAGTTGTTCTCGGTGGTATAAAGCCGCGCACCGTCTTTGGAAAACACGCCATGCCCGTAAAAATGCCGCCCCCGTGGCGCTTCCAATCGCGCCAGTATGCTCCCGTCGGAACAATCCAGCACAATGGCATAGGTACCGGGTCGCCGCGCAAAGGCCACCGCCTCCGCCCGCTCCGGATGGGCCGCCGCGGCGTGACCACGTGCTGGCAAAGGCATCTCAAAGGCCAAGGTCGCGTCACTGCGCAACCCAACCAAAACAAAGGTCCCATCCGAACGTCGCGCGGCACTCAGGTATTGCGGATCCCCGATCGCGGCCCAGCTGCGCACCGGTACCACGCTCGCCGCCAAAGCCCCTGTCATAAACCGACGCCGCGAAGTCATCTCAATCTCCGTCTAACGCATTAAAACCAATCGACACATCAAGCGCGACTGTCATTTCCGCCACAACCTGTTCGCGCAGCGCATTAACGTATTGCTGCAGGCTTTCAATCGTCAGCCGTGCAATCGGCTCTTTAACACCGGCGAACGCCGGATCATCAAAGGTCGCATTGTTTAACACGGTTTCAAACGCACCGTCCAACCGCGCAGCTACCGACGTCTCGCCTGCCAATGCCGCCGTCAGATCTCGTGTTGCTTCCAGTGACAGAACCACATGGCGCAGCGACCGGCCAGACCGCCAGGCCTCCGCCCGCTTGGGCCGAGGGCGATCAAACGTGCCCAAGGGCCGCGCCAGCCGCGCTTCTTCGGTGAACTGCAGCCCCGTAGCCACAGCCTTCAACAACTCTCCCGCAGCTTCATTTGTGGTGTGATACGCCCCCGACTTAGAGGGCGCGATCATCTGGGCGGCATAGTACTGCCCCCAATCTCCATCGATTTCCTCAGCCCGCACCGCGATGCCTTCACTCAGGTTGCGGATCAATTCGCAGCGATACTCCGGCGCACCCATCGTCATGTAGGTTGGATCGTACAAAAGATAATCCAGCGCATAAAATCCCTGCACAGCAATCGATTGCTGCATCAGTTCTGCTGCCTCCAACCCTGCGGGCACTTCCTCTGCAATCAAACCCGCCAGGGCCTTTGGGGTTTTGCTGCGCGAGTCCGGCCAAAAGGCCAAAGCAAAGGCGCGGTTGTCCGTCTCACTCGGACCAAAGCGCAAATGGCTGACCCGCACCCAATCATCAAACGCCGCGTGATATGCCCCGCGCAACGCCTCATCTTCCGCGTTGCAGTTGGTATATGCCGCACGCGACAAATCCCGCGCGGACGTCGCAAATCGCGCATAACTTGGCAAAACATGCTGCTCAACCGCTGCCGTCACCCGCGCTGACAGGTCCACGTCTTGCGCCGCCGCTTTGGCCGCACCGCTCACCATAACCAAAAGGCTCAAAACCAAGCTTCGGATCATCACAAACTCTCCAAGAACGCCAACAACGCGGCGCGATCTTCTGGCGGCATCGCCACCACCTTTTCTTTCGCAGGCCCTGCCTCGCCGCCATGCCACAGCACAGCTTCCAGCACGGTGCGCGCGCGCCCATCATGCAGATACCCTTGCTGGCCACCTGCCTGCGCCACAAGGCCAAGTCCCCACAGTGGCGCTGTCCGCCATTCGCGGCCGGTGGCCAAACCATCCGGCCGCCCATCGGCCAATCCATCTCCCATGTCATGCAACAAAAGGTCGGTATAGGGCCAAATCAGTTGAAAGCTTCCTGTGCCCCCACCGTCGAGACGATGAGTCACATGTTTCGGGGTATGACAGCCCACGCATCCCGAAACATGAAACAACTCTTTACCGCGCAACACCTCGGGATCATCCACACGCGCCCGCGCGGGCACACCCAGATTTCGACTGTATAAGGCCACCACACCCATCGCTCGGCTGTCCACTTCCAGTCCCTCACGCTCCGGATCGCCGCCGTGCGGCGCTGTGCGACAATCCTGCTGCACCTCTGTGCAATCCCCCCAATGCCACGGAAACAGCGGTGTCGAGAGGCCCAAATCGGCAGAGAACGCCGCCGCCGCCTGTTCGCTCACCGTCGGTAACGTCGCCTTGTGACCAAACCGGCCCAACATCGGCACGCCATATTCGGCACTGGTCACAACATTGGCCCGTCCGGATATCCCGTCATTATTGGCGTCTTCGGGATCAGCCAAAGCCAAAATGGTTTCGCTCGGAATGGCCTCCAAAAGACCCAATCCGATCATCGCGGGTGCAACCCGCGCCGAGATCATTGCACCGTCACCCAACGGACCCTGCCTTAAATCAAGATCATAGCTGGGCACGCGCAGGTCGGCGCTTTCGCCCCCCGCCAACGCAACGGACCCCTCGTCATAGCGGATGCCAAGCTGAAACTCCGCCTGCATGCCGCTCAGCGCCTTGTGCTGCAACTGCCCGCCATACGTCGGATGGGGCATCGTTCCGCCATCTCCATCTGGCACCGAAACGCGGATCAACAGCCCGTCCGTGCCGGCAAATCCGCGGCCGTCGTTGACATGACAACTTCCGCAACTGCGCGCATGATAAAACGGCCCAAGCCCGTCGGATGCCCGCGTCGACGACGGCGACGCCACCCAAAGCTTCTCAAACATCGCGCGGCCCAGCTCGAAATCCAGTCGCTGATTTTCTGGCAAATTTTCGGCGTGTCGCGAAAACACTTGGCCATCCATGCGCCGCGACACCGTTGCCGCACCTGCGCTTAGCACCTCAAAGACCTCAGGCTTGGAAAAATCCGTCGGCGGCTGCAAAATTGCATCAATCCGCACCTGTTCCTGCGTCGCCCTCGGCACCACGTTCAGATGTGGCTCCGACAGTTTTTCGCCTGCCGACACCCATCCGGCACACAGCAAACTCGCTGCGACGCCCCATCGGGCTTTTTTCTGTGCCGACATATCCATGCCTCAGCATACTAACCACCAAAAGGTGCGGATCAATATGTCCGCACCTCTTTATTTCAACCACACGTTGCGCCTCCTGTTAATGGAAGACCGCGTCCGGCCGATCCAAACTGTCCGATCCCTCGACCGCGATGTCGTCCAGCCCCAACACGCCCACAACCCGCTCAATCGACTTGGTCTGGTCCACAAAGCCGTCGACGCCACCCATAATCAGGGCCTCACCGTCCGCATTGCCCGCTTCCAGCATCATGTCATAGGAAAAGCCGCCTTCAGCCGCTTCCTTAATCGCACCCAACGCCACCATTGTTGCGCTCAGCTTGGCTTTCATCTCCGCGTCCAGTCCGCCGTCTTGCGCAGATACCAGCCCGGACAAAGACGCACCGCTGATCACGGTGCCATCCACGCGGGTATAGCTGCCAAGATAAACGTTTTGAACGCCCAGACCGTTATAGAAATGGCTGTTGTGGGTGTTGTCGGAAAAGCAGTCATGCTCTTCTTCCGGATCGTTCAGCATCAGACCCAGACGCATGCGCTCGCCCGCAGTTTCGCCATAAGACAGGCTGCCCATCCCGGTCAGCATCGCGCTCAGGCCCGCCGCTTCATTCTCCAGAACCGCTTCACGCGCAGCACCGCCATCGACCCACTGCGCGGTCATCCACCCCAGATCACTGATCAGCAAATCAGTCGCGGCCTTCAAAAAATCCGCACGTCGTGCACAATTGCCGCCCGTGCAAGCGGAGCTCACTGCGAAGTCGCTCGCCGGACGTGCGCCTGCCCCCGCGTTGGTGCCGTTCAAATCCTGACCCCACAACAGGAATTCAATGGCGTGATAGCCAGTTGCCACGTTGGCCTCGACCTCATCAGCTTCGTGCAGGGTTTCGGCCAAAAATTCCGGCGTGATGTTGGTCGCGTCGATTTCGACCCCGTTCACCGTCAGCGTTGGATTGGCGATCACATTCGCCACTGCCAGAGGGTTCTCGTCTGTAGTGCCACCATAAGACGGATCCACATAGTCAATCAGACCCTCGTCCAGCGGCCAAGCATTCACCTTGCCTTCCCAGCTGTCCACAATCGCATTGCCAAAGCGATAGACTTCGGTCTGCTGATACGGCACGCGCGCAGCCACCCAAGCGGCCTGCGCTGCAGCCAGATTGGCTTCGGTAGGATCTGCGATCAACGCATCAACCGCTGCGCCAAGTACTTTGGCCGTTGCGGTGCTGTCGCCATAATTTGCCGCGGCAATATCGGCATAGGTCGTCAACACGGCTGTGTCCGCCATGGCCGCACCGGCCGAAATCAGCGCCACAAACGAGGTGCCCAAAATTGTGCGTTTCATACTGTCTCTTTCCTTCGATGGAATCTCGTTCATGCGGATTAGCCGCATCATTTCGTCAGGATCAACTTGCTGGCTTTGGTGATGCGCAGCGTGTAAACTTGCCCGTCCAAAACGATCCGCGCCTGCGTCTCGCCTTTGGTCAGATCTTTCGCGTCATACACCGGATGGTCCTCAAATGAGGTCATGCCTATGCTCCCTGTTGTCCCGCGAGTCATATCTGACAAAATCACTCAATTATGTCAATCCGAGTTTTTTTGTCAGAATAAATAAATCTGCCTAACTGTGACCCAACAGGCCATTTCCCTCACACCCAACGCGCAATCTCGGAAACCAGCGGAGACCGCCGAAAAGATCAAAGTGATCACTCTTGCGTTGGCGACTTGATGATCGCGGCGTTTCCCCTAGTGTCGGCGCGACAACAACGCGCAAACTCAAAGGAAATCCGATGACAAAACTTACTGGCCAATGCCTCTGTGGCGAGATCTCATTCGACGCTGATGGCGATGTGCCTGTCATGGCAAACTGCCATTGCACCGCATGCCGCCAATCTACCGGCAGCGCCTTTGCCACTTTGATGTTCATGAAACAGACCGACGTAAACGTCACCGGCACTCCAAAGACTTACCAGCACAGCTCGGATACCGGCAACACGATGACCAAATCTTTCTGCGGGACCTGTGGAACGCCTATGTTCACGCAAAACTCGGCACGCGAAGGCATGTTGGGGTTGCGCGCGGGCCTGATCAACGAACATCAGGAATTCACCCCGAAAGTGAATGTTTACACCTCGAGCAAAATGCAGGCCACGGTTCTTGACGACGCTCTCCCCGCTTTTGAAAAAATGCCGGGCTAAACCTGCCAGTCCCAGACCGCCTGTCTGGCCTCTAGGCACCTCCAAACAAAAAGGGCGCTCCAGTCGGAGCGCCCTTTTCACTTGCTAATAAACCGCTTATCGCACCACAAAAACTGACTGTTTCGCATGGCGCGAAATCCGCGCCGCGTTGGGTCCGATCAGGTAATCCTGTAGATGCGACTTGTGGGCACCGACGATGATTGCGTCGGCCTTGACCGCTTCGGCCTCTTTCAACACCAAATCATAGATCGTACCCTGATCTACATGCAGGCGCAGGTTCTGAACTTCGGCGAAGCGTTCTTTTCCCCAAGCCTCAAGCGCTCCTTTGGCTTCCTTTAGGATCGCCTTGTTGTGATCACCGCTGAAAAAGCTGCCGACAATCGACATGCCATAGTCCGGCACGACGTTCATCACATGCAGCTCTTCCCCTCCGTTTTTCATCATTTCGGAGGCTACGTCTGCGGGGCGTTCCGCCCCCTTCAGGTCATTCACATCAACCGTCAGCAAAATTGTCTTGAACATATCCGTTCCTCCTCAGAACGCCGGTTGTGTTGCGCGCGGACGCTGGATCAACATCAGACCCGCCAGCAACAACAGGGCCGGAATAAAGAACAGCTCTTTGGGCAAGCGATCGTTTTCGACTTCGGCTTTTGCGATCACCACCGGACTGTCGCCATAGTAGTCATACTCGGTGCCCAACGTTCCGAAGAAAGGCGAACCCGGGAAGGGTTCTTCAAGCAACAGCTTGTCCTCCTCGGCAAACACCGTCAGCCCGTTGTCCCCCATCGCGGCGTCCGCATCCGGTCCTTCATAGACAAAAGTCACTGTTGTTCGTCGATCCTTACCAGTGTCAAAATCCGGTCCCGAAACCGTCAGTCGCACGGTACTGCCAAGCTCCTGAGCACTGATCACCTCAAGCGCGGCTGGCCCTTCGACAACGGTGTATTTCTCACTTACCTGATCGAGGAAAAAGTCCGGCCTGAACAACATGAAGGCAATGAACAATAGCGCCGCGCTCTCCCATCGTTTCGATTTGGCGATGAAATAGCCCTGCGTCGCCGCCGCGAAGATCAGCATCGCGATAAGGGCAATACAGAACACCAGCACCGCCTTACCCAGACCCACGTCAATCAACAACAAGTCGGTGTTGAAGATGAACATGAACGGCAACAACGCGGTTCGAATGTCATAGGCAAAGCCCTGAATACCGGTCTTGATCGGATCGCCCCGCGAAATCGCCGCCGCCGCATAGGCCGCAAGGCCCACCGGTGGCGTGTCATCCGCCAAAATGCCAAAGTAGAACACGAACATATGCACCGCAATCAGCGGCACCACGAGGCCGGATTGCGCGCCCACACCGATGATCACCGGCGCCATGAGCGAGCTGACCACGATATAGTTCGCCGTCGTCGGCAACCCCATCCCAAGGATCAGGCTAAGTACAGCCACCAACAGCAGCAGGATCATCAGGTTTCCACCCGAGATCACCTCGATCACCTGCCCGATCACCTGATGCGCGCCGGTCAGGCTGATGGTACCGACAATGATGCCCGCTGCACCCGTTGCCACACCAATCCCGATCATATTGCGTGCCCCCATAATGAGGCCCTGAACAAAGTCGTCCTTGCCCGCCATCACCGCTTCCGCCAAAGCACCTTCGCCGCGGAAGAACGCTTTGATCGGGCGATGGGTCAGCGCCACGATGACCATAAAGATCGTCGCCCAAAACGCCGAGAGCGCAGGTGAAAGCCGCTCAAGCGAGTCGGTCTTCACCATCAGGTTCCACACCAGAATGAAAATCGGCAGCGCATAGTACAAGCCACCAATCAGCGTCGGCGTCAGCCGAGGTGCCTCAAGCGGTGCGTTGGGATCGTCCATCTCGACGTCAGGATATTTCGACGCGACATATAGCAAAGCCAGATAGATCAGCCCGACCATGCCGACGGCTGCATAAATGCTGTCGCCCATAATGGGATCAAGCACGCCACGCAGGCCAATCATCAAGAACGTACAGGCACCGAGGACAAGGAAGCCAGACAGGAACAGGATCAGAATAAGGATCGGCCCGATGTGCCGCCCGGCTTTCTTCAGGCCCTGCATCTGCATTTTCAGCGCTTCAAGGTGCACGATGTACAAAAGCGCGATGTAGGAAATCACCGCAGGCAAAAACGCGTGTTTCACCACGTCGATGTAGGGAATGTTGACGTATTCCACCATCAAAAAGGCCGCGGCCCCCATCACCGGTGGTGTCAGCTGTCCATTGGTGGAACTCGCCACCTCAACCGCGCCGGCTTTTTCGGCCGAAAACCCGATCCGCTTCATAAGCGGAATGGTGAACGTGCCTGTGGTCACGGTGTTTGCAATTGACGATCCGGAAATCATACCGGTCATCATCGAGGCCAAAACCGAGGCCTTTGCAGGACCACCGCGCAGCGCACCCAAAAGGGCAATCGCCACTTTGATAAACCAGTTGCCCCCACCCGCACGGTCAAGCAGCGCGCCAAACAGAACAAACAGGAAGATCATCGTCGTCGAGACGCCCAGCGCCACGCCAAACACCCCTTCGGTCTGCATCCAATAGTGGCCCAGCGCCTTCTTGGGCGAGGCCCCACCATAGTTGGTGATGTCCCGCACCCACGCGCTTTCACCGCCGAAAAAGGCAAACAACACAAAGATCGACGCAATGATCACCAACGGCAATCCAAGCGAGCGATAGACACAGATCAACAAGACTATCATGCCGATGGCCGACACAATCATATCCGTATCGGTCCACAGACCCGGACGGTCAGCGATCTGATAGCGGAAGAAAACAAGATAGAGGCTGGCCCCAACGCCCAACGCAATCAACACCCAATCATAAAGCGGAATGCGGTCGCGCGGCGATGTCTTAAACATCGGGAACGCCAGAATCGCCAAAGACATGGCAAACGCCAGGTGGATGTAACGCGCCTGCGCCACCACATTGGCAAAATCAGTAAATCCGGTCAGTTGCGCCAGCACTCCGGGCAATTTCGACGCGATATAAAGCTGGAAAAGCGACCAGATGATGCAGATCCAGATAATAAGTTTGCCTTGAAATCCAGTCGCGTTGCGCGCGCCTGTATCGGCTTCTGCCACAATAGCGTCGGCGGCGGCGGTGCCATCATTTTGATGATCTTGTGCCATGTCTGTCCCCGTTGAACGAATATGCGAAGGCGCCCCGCATCACACGGGGCGCTTTCAAAGGCTTTAACTCAGGGTCATACCTGCCTTACTGCAGGCCAAGCTCCATATACGCTTTGGCCGCACCGGGGTGCAGTGGCGCACTCAGGCCGTCTTTGACCATTTCCGCTGGGTTCAAGTTGGCAAACGCAGGGTGCAGCTTGCGGAAATCTTCGATGTTCTCCATCACCGATTTCGCCACAATGTACACAACGTCATCAGGGATGGTCGCCGACGTCACAAAGGTCGCGCCCACACCAAATGTAGTGGTGTCGCCGTCGGTGCCTTTGTACATGCCGCCCGGAATAGTCGCTACGCGATAGAACGGGTTATCCGCTACTAGCTTGTCGATCTCAGGACCCACAACGTTCACAAGGTTCGCAGCACAGGTTGTGGTCGCTTCCTTGATCGCGGCGGCTGGGTGACCAATGGTATAAACCATCGCGTCGATGTTGCCGTCACACAGCTGCTTGGCCATTTCCGAGCCTTTGTACTCGGTCGCAAGAGCGAAATCGCCCATGTCCATGCCATAGGCTTCCATCACAACTTCCATTGTGGCGCGCTGACCGGAACCGGGGTTACCAACGTTAACGCGTTTGCCCTTGAGGTCGGCAAAACCATTCACGCCCGCATCCGCACGCGCAATCACGCTGAACGGCTCAGGGTGTACCGAGAACACTGCACGAATGTCAGGGAACGGGTTGTCCGCAAACTTCGACGTGCCGTTATAAGCGTGGTGTTGCCAGTCAGACTGCGCCACACCGAACTCAAGCTCGCCGGCTTTGATGGTGTTGATGTTGTAAACCGAGCCGCCGGTCGATTCCACAGCACAGCGGATGCCGTGCTCCTTGCGGCTTTTGTTCACCAGACGGCAGATCGCGCCGCCAGTGGGGTAATACACACCGGTCACACCGCCGGTACCAATCGAGATAAACTCTTGTGCAGTTGCGACACCGCCAAAGGTCATCGACGCGACAATGGCTGCGCCTGCCAGTTTCAGTTTGGAAATCATCTTAGGCTCCCTAGTTGATGATAGTAAAAGTCTTGTGCGTTGTTTTTGCGCCCTGCTTTTGCGGGCTTATCTTGACTTGATCTTACTCGGCCCAGAAATCTCCCAGGCTCTTGTTCCGGCGTTCAACGTCACGGATGCGCTGACTCGTATCTGTTCCGGACTGCGCCACCAGCATGGCGATAATTGTCTCCATCAATGCCAGAGTCGCAGCATAAGATGAGAAGAACTGTGGACTCTCTGACGGCACAATAAAAGGAAAAGTCGCAAATTTGTTCGCCGGACAGGCGTGGCTGTCGCAGATTACAATGGTTTTTGCGCCGACTTCTTGCGCCATTTCCGCAGCCCGAACTGCGCGGCTGGCATAGGGCGCTTTGGTCACAACAAACAGCACATCCTCAGGCCCCATCGACGCCAGCGACGCCCCAAGCGACGCCCCCATCCGGCCCGCGAGCGTCCAGTTGGTGGCAAAGTAATTCGCCAGATACGCCATGTATTCGACGATGCCGGTCGACCCGAAGGCGCCAAACAACACCACGTTGCGGGCTCCGTCCAAAGCGTCCACCGCCTCCTGCAACCGTGTGCGATCCAGCGTTGCACCCATTTCCGAGAGGTTCCACACGCAGGCCGCTGTTTGACGGTCCAGAATGGTCTGGCTTGAATCGCTGCTTTGCTTGAGCAGATCGGCGCGCTCCGCAAACGACGTCTGCCGCCCGCCAACAGCTGAACGACACAATTCGCGCATTTCTTCATAGCTGGAAAAGCCAAGCGACCGCGCCAGCCGCGACAAGGTCGCAGGCGACACGCCACTGGCCGCAGAAACCGACCGCAAAGAGCGCGCTGCCACATCCATCTGGTTGGCCACAACGTAATCCGCTGCCGCCTGCAAACGCGCACTCAGGTCAGAATAGCTTTCTGCAATTCTGTCTTCGATCCGTATCGGTTTGTTCACGAATCCCCTCCACTTGACAGGAACATTCCATTTGTTTTACGCAAAGTCAACAGGTGAAACATATGTTTCACGAGTGCTTAGAACTGTCTCAAAAGACACTCCCATGAGGAATAATCTCAAGATGTCAGCCGGTTACGACTCTTCTGAAATATTGACGGATCGGCGCCTCACCGCCATCACAGCGCAGAAAATGCCGAGAATCACCGTGGCCCCCAACGGCGCACGCCGCCAAAAGGCGGATCACCCCGCAATTCCGTTAACTATTTCCGAGATCACAAAGACCGCGCGCGCCTGTCAAATCGCGGGCGCCGGCGCACTCCATTTACACGTGCGCGACGCAGCCAACCAACACACGCTCGACGCCGGTCTCTACCGCGAAACCATCGCGGAAATCGAAAGCCACGCCCCCGGCATGGCGATCCAAACCACCACCGAGGCTGGCGGCATTTTCGACGTGCCTGCCCAGCTGACCTGCCTGCTGGATCTGCGCCCGACCGCTGCCAGCGTGTCGGTGCGCGAAATCATGCGCAGCCCTGATCTGGCCCCGCATTTTTACGCCACCGCAGCCGATATCGGCACCGAGGTTCAACATATTCTCTACGACACGGACGACCTAAACACCCTGTGCCACCTGATCGACACCGGCACCATCCCGCAAGACATGCGCGACGTGCTTCTGGTGCTGGGCCGCTACATCCCGCCGCGCCCAGCGCGCGCCTCCGAACTTGCGCCCTTTGTTGCAGCGCTCAAGGGTGAATTCCCCAACTGGACCGTGTGTGCCTTTGGCGCCAACGAGCACGCCGTTATGCTGCAGGCCGCCAAGATGGGTGGAGACCTGCGCATCGGTTTTGAAAACAACATCTGCCGTCCCGATGGCACCCCTGCAGCTGACAACGCCGAAAACATCGCCCGCATTGCCACCGCCCTTCGTGAACCCTCAAGAAAGGAGCCCACGCCATGAGCCACGCCTTTCCCCGTCATAGCCGCAAAACCCCGCCCGTCGTTGCACGCGGCGAAGGCCCTTTCCTCTATGACCAATCCGGCAAAGCCTATTTCGACGGCTCCGGCGGCGCTGCGGTTTCCTGTCTCGGTCATTCGGACCCTGCGGTGATCAATGCCATCAAAGATCAAATCGACACCGTCGCATTTGCCCACACCGGCTTCTTCACCTCCGAACCCGCCGAAGCCCTCGCCGACGCGCTCATCAACGCCGCTCCCGGAAACCTGGACCGCGTCTACCTCGTCTCTGGCGGATCGGAAGCGATGGAAAGCGCCCTGAAACTCGCCCGCCAATACACCGTGGAACAAGGCGACACGTCCCGTCGCCACATCATCGCACGCCGCCAAAGCTATCACGGCAACACCCTTGGCGCATTGGCAACAGGCGGCAACATGTGGCGCCGCGAACCCTTTGCACCGATGTTGATGGACACGCATCACATCGCGCCTTGCTACGCCTATCGCGGCCAAAAAGAAGGCGAATCCGAATTCGACTATGGACAGCGGGTTGCAAACGAACTCGAAGACAAAATCGCAGAGCTTGGCGCAGAAAACGTGTTGGCCTTTGTCGCTGAACCGGTGGTTGGTGCCACCTCCGGCGCGGTCCCTCCGGTCGCAGGCTACTTCAAACGCATCCGCGAGATCTGTGACACCCACGGCGTCCTTTTGATCCTGGACGAGGTCATGTGTGGCATGGGACGCACCGGCAGCCTTTTTGCCTTTGAACAGGACGGCATCACCCCCGACATCTGCGCCATCGCCAAAGGTCTTGGCGCTGGCTATCAACCCATCGGCGCGATGCTCTGTACGGCCGAGATCTTTGACACCATCCGCGACGGCACGGGTTTTTTCCAACACGGCCATACCTACAACGGCCACCCAACTGCCGCCGCCGCCGCCCTCGCTGTCCTGAACCGGCTGACCACCGACGGCATCGCCGATCGCGTGGCCCCAATGGGTGAAAAACTGCGCGGTGCTCTGAACGACCGCTTCGGCCAACACGCCCACATTGGCGATATCCGCGGCCGTGGTCTTTTTATTGGCATGGAACTTGTGGCAGACCGCGACACCAAAGCGCCGTTTGATCCCGCGCTGCAAGTGCACGCCAAAATCAAAGCCGCCGCCTTTGACGCTGGGCTGATCTGCTACCCGATGGGCGGCACGATTGATGGCAAACTTGGCAACCACATTCTGCTGGCGCCACCATTCATCATGCAAGACCACCACATCGGCCTTATCACCGATGCGCTCGACACGGCCTTGGCGGCAAGCCTGCCTTAATCACCGCAGGAACGGCTCGCCTTTCATCGTCTCGGGAATTTCCGCGCCCATCCGGCTCAAAATCGTCGGCGCCAGCTGCAACTGATGCAGCACGGTGTCGCTGTCCGGCCCTTTGGCGTCCCCAAAATAGTAAAGCGCAAACTCCTGCTGCAAATCACTGCGCCCGCCATGATGGCCGCGCGCGTCCTGCCCGTGATCGGCGGTGACGATCACCTCATAGCCAAACTGCCGCCACTTCGGAATAAACGGCGCCAGCATCTCATCCATCACAAAACAGGCGTGATCCATTTCATGGCTTTCGTGCTGAAACCTATGCCCCATGCTGTCCAGCGTGCAGGTGTGTAACATGCCATAATCCAGCCCCTGCTTCAGACACAGATTGCTGAGCGTCGCAAACAAATCCACATCACTTGGCGTCATCTGGTTGGCCGCCCCATAGCCGGTCATTGTATGAAACCGCCCGTGATTGATCGTCTTGGCATCCGGTTCGTCATATTCAATGTCGCGCACGTAATCGAACGGATGGCGGTTGAAAAACTCGCTCCAGAACGAATGCGCCACCGCTCCGGTCTTGCCGCCCGCTTTACGCACCTGCGCAAAAATATCCGGCTGTTTGATACGAAACACATTGCCGTTGCCGGTGCAGCCATGCTCCTGCGGTGTTACACCCGTGTGGATCGACGCATAACAACTTGCGGAAATCGACGGCAACACCGCGCGCATTTTCCATTTCTGCGCCGTGCCGTCTTCGACCCAGCCCTCAAGGTTGCCAAACAACCGGTTCCAGTTGCGCCACGGCACGCCGTCCAGAATGATCAACAAAAGTTTGCGGTCCATGATTGTCTCTCCAAGCCCATTGCCTTGGCCAGACTCTAGGCTGGCACGCCGCTACGGCACAATCCGCAAACGATGCTTCCCGAGCGGCATCCGAACACAAAAATACCGGCTTTTCCTCTTGCCTCAAATATCCTGGGGTGAGCGCGTCAGCGCGAGGGGCAACGCCCCTAAACCAAAACAGTGCGCCCAACCTTGATCAGCCGCTATTTGTTCAACGCATCCAACCGCGCCCGCACACTCAACCCATGCGCCTCAAGGCTTTCAGACTGCGCCAGGGTCTCCGCCGCCGGTCCAATTGCCTTAAGCGCTTCCGGCGTCATCTTCGACAACGTTGTGCGTTTGACAAAATCCATCACCGACAGACCCGAGCTAAACCGCGCAGACCGCGCTGTTGGCAAAACGTGGTTCGGCCCACCTACATAGTCGCCGATCGCTTCAGGCGTAAACTGACCCAAGAAAATCGCGCCCGCATGGGTGATCTGTTCTGACAATCCATCCGGATCCGCCACGCACAACTCAAGGTGCTCCGGCGCCACACGGTTGGACAACGCCGCCGCCTCAGCCAAATCGCGCACCACAATCACCGCGCCGTAGTCCCGCCAGCTGGCTCCGGCGATTGCGCGTCTCTCAAGCGTCTCAAGCCGTGCCTCAACGGCCTCGGCCACCGCCTGCCCAAACGCGGCATCATCGGTGATCAGGATCGACTGCGCGCTTTCGTCATGCTCGGCTTGCGACAACAGGTCCAAGGCGATCCAATCCGGCGTGTTGTCCTTATCCGCAATCACCAGAATCTCGCTCGGCCCCGCAATCATATCGATGCCAACCTTGCCAAACACCCGCCGCTTGGCCGCCGCAACAAAGGCATTGCCCGGGCCGGTAATCTTGTCCACCGCTTCGATTGTGTCTGTGCCGTAAGCCAGCGCCGCCACCGCTTGCGCGCCACCGATGCGGTAAATCTCATCCACACCCGCGATCCGCGCTGCCAGCAACACCAGCGGATTGGCCACACCATCCGGCGTCGGCACCACAATCGCCAGCCGCTCCACGCCAGCAACTTTGGCGGGGATCGCATTCATCAGAACCGACGACGGATAGCTCGCCAACCCACCGGGCACATAAAGCCCCGCCGCGCTGACCGCGCTCCAGCGCCAGCCCAAGGTCGCGCCACTTTCGTCCGTCCAACTGTCATCGTGTGGCATTTGACGGGCGTGATAGGCGCGGATGCGCTCCGCCGCCAACTCCAGAGCTGCGCGATCCTCATCATTGACTTCGGCGCAATAGCCCTCGATTTCTTCTTGTGAAAACCGCATCGTCTCGGGCGTCAACTCCAGCCGGTCAAACTTCGCCGTCAGCTCGATCACTGCCGCGTCGCCCCGATGTCGAACGTCCGCGATGATGTCGGCAACAACCGCATCCACATCCGGGCTGTCTTCGCGCTTGGCGCCCAAAAGGGCCGCAAAGCGGGTTTCGAAATCGACATCCGAGGTGTTCAGAAACTGAGGCATAAAAAGACTCCTTTGCGGAGGTGTCTTAGCCTTGGGAGCGCTTACCCTCAAGGCGCAATGCCACCGCGCCCGGTCGCGGCTGGCTGTTGCGCAACGCACGCCGACTTTACCGCCGCGAACGCGGCCCAGCGCACCGACGCAATACCGACGGTATGCCGCCGCGATGCCGCACCTCAAAACTCCGAGGAAACAGGGGCGTTAACCACTCTCGACCAAGGTCGGAAACCAGTGCGCGTCACGCCTCGTGCTGCGGCGCTGATTTGGACGGCGCCACATAAGGTCGCGTCACATCCCGCAACGAGACTTCAAGTGCTTCCACCTGCAACCGAATGCCACCATCGCCGGCCAGCATCAACTCGATGACCCCGTCGGCATCTTCACCAGCCGTATACGCCACTGACAAAAGCGACAGGATCGTGTCTGCATCCCCGCGCGCCACACCTTGGCTTGCCACGTGCACGACGTTGTCGAACACGAGCAATGACTGCACCCGCTCTACCGCCCGCTTGCGCGTCTCGGCGGCCTTGAGGTCTTCCCAACGGAACCGGTTCAGCAAAACAGCAAACCGCCGCTCACTAGGAATCCACTGCATCTCGCTCGCAGGAAACACCGCATCCTGCATCAGGGTGGACAACACCTTCAGGTCTTCGGCGTCCAGCGCCCCAAGGTTCAGCGGCTTGTCGCCCCCGTCTTCGAAACGTGCGTCTTCAGTCACTGATCCTTCACCCTTTCGATATGGGCGCCCACGGCCCCCAACTTGTCCTCGATCCGTTCATAACCGCGATCAAGGTGATAGACACGGCTTACCATGGTCTCCCCCTCGGCGGCCATCCCTGCCAGAATAAGCGATACAGACGCCCGAAGGTCCGTCGCCATCACCCGTGCACCCTTAAGCTGATCAACACCATGCACTGTAGCAGTGCCGCCGTGAACGTCGATCGACGCGCCCATCCGGATCAGCTCCGGCGCATGCATAAACCTGTTTTCAAAGATTTTTTCCTCAAGCACAGACGTGCCTTCGGCAATACACATCAGCGCCATGAACTGCGCTTGCAAGTCGGTCGGAAAGCCGGGGAAAGGTTCGGTTGTCACATCCACGGCCTTCACCCGATCACCACGACGCGCCACTTTCAAGCCCGCCTCGGTTTCAGTCACATCAATGCCCGCAAGGTCAAGTTTCTCGGCAAAGCTCTGCACAAGGTTCATCCGGCCGCCCAGCAATTCGACCTCACCGCCACAGAAGGCAGGTGCCAACATAAAGGTGCCAAGTTCGATGCGGTCGGTCACAACCTGATGTGTCGCACCGTGCAGTCGATCCACGCCCTGCACCACGATTTCACTTGTACCATCACCTTCGATTTGCGCGCCCATCGCCCGCAGACAATCTGCCAGATCGACAATCTCCGGCTCGCGTGCAGCGTTGCGAATGACCGTTGTGCCCTTGGCAAGTGTCGAAGCCATCAGGATATTTTCCGTCGCGCCCACCGATGCAAACGCCAACTCCATCTCGGCCCCTTTCAGACCGCCAGGTGCTTTTGCATGCAGGTAACCGTCGCGCAACTCGATCTGCGCGCCCAATTTCTCAAGCCCGTAAATGTGCAGGTCCATGGGCCGCGCGCCAATTGCACAGCCCCCCGGCAACGATACAACCGCGTGCCCCAGACGCGCCAGCATTGGCCCCAAAACAAGGTTGGACGCCCGCATCTTGCGCACAATGTCATAATCCGCGACGTGGTTATCAAGGTTGTGAGAGCTCATCGCCTGCACTTTGCCATCCTGCAACGAGGTCACTTCAGCGCCCAGCGATTGCAACAGCGTTGTCATCGTTTTGATGTCGCTCAGCCGCGGCGCATTGGTCAGCGTCAGAGGCTCTTCGCTGAGAATTGTCGCTGGCATCAACGTCAGGCAGGCGTTCTTTGCCCCTGCGATCGGAATCTGCCCTTTAAGCGGACCGTTCCCGCGCACCAATATAGAATCCATTATTCCTGCCCTTCACTCTTCACTGTCTCAATGTTTCCCTCCGGCGCGGCGGCGCGCGCCTTTGCCTGCGCCTTGCGACGGCCCATGTTGGCCTTAAGAGCCGCCTTAAGACGGTCCTCTTTGCTAAGCGCTTTTTTCGTTGGTTTTTCGGAGGGTGATTTGCGTTCCATACACTTTCCTTACAGGAGCAGGAAAAAACCGTCCAGATTGCGCTTGCACCCTTCGTAGTTTGAGTCTAAATCCCCGCCACGGTAATGCTGTGGTAGCTCAGTGGTAGAGCACACCCTTGGTAAGGGTGAGGTCGGGAGTTCGATCCTCCCTCACAGCACCACCGGACCCTCCCCGAGACTCAACAAAGTAATCGAACACGCGCGAGTTCCGACTCGTTTGGAAGTCACTTTCATGATTCTCGGCCCTCATGGCGTCGTTCCAACGTCAATTTCATACCGCTGATTCGAATCACTTTTGTTTGCAGTTGCAGATCAATCAACCGTAACGCGCGCCTTTGTGCATAAATTGAAATCAATTCCGATTAGACCAAAGCAGCCACGTTCCAACCGAATTCCAATTCGCGGACCCCCTCGATTGGTTCCCATTTGGAAACGACTGAAGCGGTGAAATGAATTGTGGCGCGAAACCTTTGCTGCGATTGAGCAAATTGGACCAAATTGTGGCGAAAATGCGCTCCAGAATCCGCCCCATTCCGCCTCACTTTTGCCGCAATACGGAAACAATGCCCACAAAACCCTGCAAAAACAGACAGGGTAACAATTGGTTAACGCCACAATTTCGGTTCTTTTTCGACCAAATTTAGATGTTTTTGTTTCAACGCCGCCTTCTTTCGCCCATATTTGGGTCACGCCTGTCTGGGGGGCGTATGTTCTGGCTGGGGCAGCCAATCAACAAATAGGCATCTATTGGGATGCCGAAATGCCGCTCTCTTTTGGGCGGTGGGAGCGCTGTGCTTCGTGTTCAATTTGAACCACGAGCCGTGCACAAAAGGAAACGAGGGAACAATGGCTGATCCGACAGGTCCTGGCATCGTGGACGGAACCGAGAACGATGACGTAGTGAATGTGGGTTTCACCGACGGCGAAGGCGACACAGCTGCCAATACTGGCGCAGTAATCAGCACGCAAGACGGCGAAGACTCGATTGTCGCAGGCGCTGGCGATGACACCATTCTTGCCGGCAACGGCGCTGACACCGTTCATGCGGGCGCCGGTGACGACGAAGTGCACGGCGATGAAAGCGATCCTCAAGATTCGGACGATGACGCTGGCGACGATTATCTTGTCGGCGGAGCGGGCTCGGACACAATCTTTGGCAACGACGGCAACGACACAATTTATGGCGGCGACGATGGCGCTGTCGGCGGTTCTGGCGGCGGTGTCGAAAGCTTCAACTGGAGCGAAGTCGGCACTCCTGCGGACGGCGACCCTCTGGGCGGTCCTGCCACTCAGGACACTGGTTCAGTCACTGTAAGCTACACCTCTACTGGCGGCACATCGGAATTCGAAGACGCAACACAGATCACCGGTGGACTGGGCGGCGGCTCCGAAACTCCGGACGCCAACAGCGGCCTGCGCATGGACACCGGCGCGGGAACTGGTGCGACCACAACTGCGGCACTCGAATTCTCCGAAGCCGTTGAAGACGCACAGTTCCGCATCAACGACATCGACGGCAACTCTGTGACCAAAATCTGGGCCTATGACGCAGAAGGCAACCGGATCGAAGTGACCCTGACAGCCGAAGATGGCAGCAACCTGCATTTGGTCGACATCGACGGTGACGGCACCAACGAGGCGGCTATCTCTGATGGGTCCGCGCCAGGCGATGCCGACGACGGTGGCAATTCTGTTCTAGTGACCATCCCCGGCCCCGTAGCCCGTATCGAGATCATCACTGTAAATCTGGACGACGATCCTGCTGATGTGACCGTATCCGACGTCTTCTTCACAACCGACGGCGGCGTGGCGGCGACCGACGAAGGCGACTCTCTTGTCGGCGGCGAAGGTGATGACCTAATCTATGGCAACGAAGGCAACGACACCATTATCGGTGGTGCTGGTGCGGACGAAATGCACGGCGGCGACGATGCCGACACCTTTGTGATCACATCACCCGAAGACGCTATCGGTGACACTATTTATGGCGGCAGCGGCGGCCTAGACCTTGATGACATCGATCTCGCCGGTGAGCGTGGTGTTGACTGGCGTGTAACCAACCTGACCACCGACAGCGACGGCAACGGCTTTGACGGAACTGTGGAATTCCTTGACGGTGACGGCAATGTCACCGGCACGATGGACTTTGAAAACATCGAACCCGGTATCACCGTTCTCTGCTTTACCCCAGGCACCAAGATCCTGACGCCAATGGGCGAAGTGGCGGTCGAAAACCTGCGCGAAGGCGATTTGGTTGTCACCCGCGACAACGGTCTGCAGCCGATCCGCTGGTCCGGATCCCGCAAACTGAACGCAACCGACATGGCGGCCCGCCCGCAACTGCGTCCAATCCTAATCCGTCAAGGTTCATTGGGTCCAAACCAGCCGGAGCGCGACATGATGGTCTCGCCCAGCCACCGCATGCTGCTGGTGTCTGAGCAAGCTGAACTTCTGTTCGAAGAACGCGAAGTTTTGGTTGCTGCAAAGCACCTGACGCACCTCGATGGAGTGGACATGGTCGACGTCGACGACGTGACTTACGTCCACGTGATGTGCGAACAGCACGAAGTGGTTCTGGCAAATGGCGCTTGGAGCGAAAGCTTCCAGCCTGGTGACTATTCGATGAACGGTATCGAAAAGTCCCAACGCGAAGAGATCTATTCCCTCTTCCCGGAGCTTCGCGAAGAAGAAGGCCTGGCGGCTTATTCGGCTGCACGTCTGTCGCTCAAGCGCCACGAGGCGCTGCTGATCGCCTAACCGGCGCACAGCACACAGTTCGCTATGGGATGGGTCGGCCGTGGGGGCCGACCCTTCTCTTTTAGAGGCGTCCTTTTTACTTCTCGACTGGACAGCAACGTCCCGAAGGTCTTTGATCGGGAAGACCTTGTTTTACCATTCGAAAAGGACACCGGATGCCAGCGCCTAAAAACACCTTCAAAGCCGCACTGGCGCAAAACAAGCCCCAAATCGGATGCTGGCTTACCTTTGCTGAGGCCTATGCCGCGGAGCTGATGTCGACCACCGGCTTTGATTGGCTGGTGATTGACGGTGAACACGGCCCCAATGATCTGCGCAGCATTCGCGACCAGCTAATGGTAATCGATCCCTCCCCCAGCCACGCGGTTGTGCGCGTGCCTTACGGACAGGACTGGATCGTCAAACAGGCTCTGGATGCGGGCGCGCAGACCCTACTGGTCCCCCTCATAGACACGGCTGAACAGGCGCGCGATATGGTGAGGGCCTGCCGCTATGCGCCCAACGGCATACGGGGAATGGGTGGCGCAGGTTCGCGTGTCACACGGTTTGGGTCCATTCCGGACTACGTCACCACTGCGGATGCGGAAATCTGTTTGCTCGTGCAAGCCGAAAGCCGACAAGCGCTTGAAAACCTTGATGAGATCCTTGCGGTTGAAGGTGTCGATGGTGTGTTCATCGGCCCCGCCGACCTGTCTGCTGACATGGGGTATCCTGGCGATTCCGGCGCCCCGGAGGTGCAGGCGGTGATAGAGGCCGCAATCAGAAAAATCCGCAAAGCAGGCAAAGCTGCCGGCATACTGACCCTGACTTTGGAGGGCGCAAAAACCCACCTTGATCAGGGCGCCACATTTGTGGCCGTTGGAATAGAAACGCTCGTTCTGGCCAAGGCGGCACGCGCGCTGTCCGCTGACGCCAAAGGTTTCTTGGACAAGGAATAGAGGTACCATGGACACAGCAATGAGCCAATCTGGCCAGGTCCTTTGGGGGTCTGTCGTTCTCAGCCTTTGCGCGATCATTCACGTCGGTCTATTGGCTGTCATAATTGAACCGCTGGAAACTTTAGGCCGCTGGATGCGGACTCGAAGGCGTGCAACTCGGACGGCCATTCTCACAGGTGTCGCCTTTGGCATGATTGTATTTTCCCACACCGTCCAAATCTGGCTTTGGGCCTATTTTTTGATGTGGATGGGCGCTTTGGTCGAATTTTACGACGCCTTGTACTTCTCGCTCGTCACTTACACCACTGTGGGCTATGGCGACCTTATCCTGCCGGTCGAGTTCCGTGTCTTCGGCGCTTTTGGTGGCATAACCGGTATTCTTTGCTTCGGCATTTCGACGGCGTTTTTAGTCTCTCAGGTCAGCAGCATAATGCCCAGCGCCATAGACCAGTCGTTTGACTCCAAACCGCGTTCCGGCGACAAAGACACATGATGAAAATCGCCTATACTATGGCCCGCGGACGGGGCGAACTCGACCTGCTGCTCGCAGAGTTGGCCAAGCGTCTGCAAGCCCGCGGTGTTGCCACGCGAGGCATCGTGCAAACCAACAGCGAATGTGAAAGCGATCATCGTTGTGACATGGACGTGCAAATTTTGCCGGACGGGGACGTGATCCGCATCAGCCAGCATCTCGGCAAAGAAGCTCGTGGCTGTCGTCTTGATCCAAACGCCATGGCCCATGCAGTGACCCAAGTCGCGCGCAGCATGGAGGGGCCATATGATGTCTTTATGCTCAACAAATTTGGCAAACAGGAAGCAGACGGACAAGGTTTTCGCGACCTGATCGCCGAAGCTGCCGCAAGCGGTGCCACGGTGATCGCGGGCACGAACCCGCTCAACTCCGAAAAGTTTGAACAATTTGCCGATGGCATGGCGACCGAAGTGGCCCCAGATATCGATGTGCTTCTGGCTTGGTATGACAAGGTAAACGCCGCTTAGTCAGCAGTGCCAGACACCTCTTCTCGCCGGCTTGGGACGTCACCATTGTTGGTCAGCAAAATTGCCATTGGCCGCGTCACCTCAAAGAATGACATGATCGTCATAATGCCTGAGGTCAGAATGACCGACAAAATGGCGCCAATCAGGCCCCAGATCGCAGCCCAAGAGGCCAGCGAGACCATGACGATTACCGGGCTGAGGTTCATCGACCGCCCCATCAGACGCGGCTCCCAGAAATAGCCGATCCCGAACTGCGCGGCACTTAGCAGCGAGAACAACCAGAACACGTTCCAACTCAACCCAAGCTGCCCGACGGCAAACAACATCGGCAGGGCCATTGCGATCCACGACCCGACATAGGGAATATAGTTGAAGATCGCTGTAGTAACGGCAAAGAACGCCGCAAATTCCAGCCCAAACATCTGAAAGATCAGCCAACAGATCAGCCCCAACACAACGTTGATCATCGTCTTGGTGGTGAAATAGGTGCCGATCTGATCGGTGATCAGGTCGATCGTATGCCACACATCCTGACGGCTTTGCTCGTCCGGCGTTATCGCTGCGACCTTAACGGCTATGCTTTCTCGTTCGATCAGGAATAGCACGGCATACAGGAACACCAGCGCCAGATATCCCGCGGAATAGCTGACCGAGTTCAACGTGTAGCGGATCAGCCATTGCACATCGATGTTGTCAAAGATCAGCCGGTCGACCGATTGCCATGTCAGTTCGAATTCAACATCAAACCGCGCAGCAATTTCGGAGACCGCCACAGACAATCCGGACACATAAGCCGGAATCGCGCGCACAACCGGGTCAAGATTGCGTGCAAAAAAGCTGATCAGTCCGGTCAGAACCACAAAAAGAACGACCGTGGTCAACGTCATACGCAGCCAACTTGGCACAACGGCACTGTAATACGGGATGCGGGCAAGAACGCGGGAAATCCCGTCCATCAGAAACGCCAGCAACGCACCAAGCACGATTGGGATGATGATCGGCTGTGCTGCGTTCAGAAACCAGCCAAAGGCAATCACCGCAATCACGGCCAGGCACGCGGTTGCAAGCCGGAGATAGCTGTTGGTTTCTGTCACTGGACGTCCTTCGGTCTGACTCTCCTCACCCTACCCCAGGTGCGCGTGGGAACAAGCAAGGAAAGCAAAGAAGCGCCTACCCCAACAACCCGCGGCGGATCAGGTTCAGGGAGGCCAATAGCAAAATCAGAAGGGTCGCCTTCCGAAACAGGTCTTGATCAATTCTGTCTGAGATCTGGCCGCCAACCCACATGCCCAAAATGGCTGGTGGGATCAGCGCTATGGAAAATGGAACCGTCTTGGCGTTAAGCACCCCTGACCCGAGATGCGCGCCAACCAGCAACAAGGCGCCAAGCCCATACACGACGCCCTGCACACGGATCTGTTCTTCTTTTTGCGTTCCGATTGCCGTCAGATAGGTCACAGTAGGCGGCCCCCAAACCCCGGACAGCCCACCCAGCACGCCGGCAACCGTCCCAACGGCCATTTCGCCTCCGGCCGAAGGTTTGGCGATGCGGATTGGCCGTCCCAGCAACTGGCTGGCTGCAAACACCGAAACTGGTATCCCGATGATCAAAAGCATGATCTCCGACGGCAGCACCCGTACAAACTGCGCGCTAACCAACATCGTCAGCCCTCCGGCAAACAAGAACCGTCGAAACCGGCGCACGGATTGCCAAGCCGCCTGGATGCCCTGGCGAAACGCTTGAATGCCGTTGGTAACCAGTGTCGGCAGAATCAGTCCCGCAAGCGCAAGTTCCGGTGCGATGAACGAACTCAACCCGGAAATCAGAACCATCGGCATGCCGAAGCCGACCATGCCCTTTATCACCCCAGCCAGCACCGCCACGCCACACGCCAGAAAAAGTGTGGCGGGCTCAAGGTTTGAGAAAAATACATCCATACCCCGCTATAGCCCGTAATTGCTGCACCCGCAAAATTCGCGCGCGCAACATATGAACAAAACGTCGCGTTAACTGGCATTTTTGTTGCGCTGCAACTGCAAAAGAATTATGTCACACTGCAGAAACAGAGGATACAATTCCATGGCCCATGATGGACAGGACCCGACGATGACAAGCCCCGTAATTCTCCCCGATCTTTTGCCTCTGACTGGCGCGGCAGTGGCCCCGGTTGAGGCACTTTTGGCCACCGCAACCGCCCGCGTGCGCGACATCGTGTCGACAAACGGCAGGGTTTCAGCCCAATTGATCGAAGAGAACCAGACAGCCGCACACGGTCTGTCCTGGCTTGCCACTTACGCCCAGTCCCTAAAGCAAATGCAGGCGTGGGCCGAACGGCTTCAATCGGACGGCAAGTTTGGAGAGATCGAGCAATTGATCCACCAGATCGCTTTTGGCGAATACCTCTGGCAGGTCTATGGCGGCATCCCAATGAGCCAAGGCGAAATCATCCGCATGCAGGATCTCGGCCTGACGCAGGACGAACTGCGCGGCCTGATGCAGCCAGCAGTTATGACGCTGTGCGATTCCGGCAACTCCCAAGCCGCCCGAATGCGTCTGGTTGAACTGATGCAG
This sequence comes from Shimia sp. SK013, assembly GCF_001292625.1. Classification (GTDB taxonomy): domain Bacteria; phylum Pseudomonadota; class Alphaproteobacteria; order Rhodobacterales; family Rhodobacteraceae; genus Shimia. The sequence continues at coordinate 95,069 of NZ_LAJH01000005.1, read as the reverse complement.
GAGCAATCTGCCAACATCATGTTCGGAGCATCTGGCCTTGACGACGAGCTGGAAATGATCCGCGAACAGTTCCGGCGCTTTGCCGTGGACCGCGTCGAACCCAATGCGCATGAGTGGCACCTGAAGGATGAGCTCATCCCGATGGAAATCGTTGAAGAGCTTGCGGAATTGGGCGTTTTCGGATTGACCATTCCTGAGGAATACGGCGGGTTTGGCCTGTCCAAGGCGAGCATGGTCGTGGTGTCTGAGGAGCTGTCGCGTGGCTATATCGGCGTGGGCTCGCTGGCCACCCGTTCCGAGATTGCTGCGGAGTTGATCCTCTGTGGCGGCACTGAGGAACAGAAACAGCAATGGCTGCCTAAAATATCGAGCGCCGGGATCCTGCCGACTGCGGTATTTACCGAGCCAAACACCGGCTCCGACCTTGGCTCGCTGCGCACTCGAGCGGTAAAGACTGAAGAGGGCAATTGGGAGGTCACAGGCAACAAAACCTGGATCACACACGCGGCCCGGACTCATGTCATGACGCTGTTGGCGCGCACCACTCCGGACACCTCGGACCACCGCGGTCTGTCAATGTTCCTTGCGGAAAAAACGCCGGGTAGCGACGAAAATCCCTTCCCGACCGAAGGCATGACCGGTGGCGAAATCGAGGTGCTCGGCTATCGTGGCATGAAGGAATACGAACTGGCATTTGATGGCTTCAAGGTCAAAGGTGAAAACCTTCTTGGCGGGGAAGAAGGCAAAGGTTTCAAACAGTTGATGGAAACCTTCGAATCTGCACGCATCCAAACAGCTGCCCGCGCCATCGGCGTTGCACAATCAGCGATGGATGTTGGCATGCAATATGCGATCGACCGCAAACAGTTCGGCAAATCGCTGATCAATTTCCCACGCGTCGCCAGCAAACTGGCAATGATGTGCGTGGAAATCATGGTGGCGCGCCAGCTGACATATTTCTCCGCTTGGGAGAAAGACCACGGCCACCGCTGTGACCTTGAAGCGGGTATGGCCAAGCTGTTGGGTGCCCGTGTGGCTTGGGCGGCGGCCGACAACGCGTTGCAGATCCACGGCGGCAACGGGTTTGCTCTAGAATACACCGTCAGCCGCATTCTGTGCGATGCGCGGATCCTGAACATCTTTGAAGGTGCTGCGGAAATTCAGGCACAGGTGATCGCGCGACGTTTGCTCGCCTGATCCCCAGTACGACGAATATTGGCCCCGCCTGCCGAGAGGTTGTGCGGGGCCTTTTTGTCCAAAATCGCCTGTCGGTATTGCGTAGGTATCGCGTCTGCAACGCGGCGGTGCCGATTTCGCTAACTCCTGACGGCTATCCTGCGCACTGGAATAAGATCATCTTTGTTGGAGGTAAAGGTTTCCCTTCCGCCCCTTCCATACTGTGGCGTATGGACGCGGGAAACACCTGCGACTTGAAGTCATTCCGTACGGCAGCGTACAGTAACGCATGAACAAACGATTGAGCACGGACGACTGGCTACGCGCTGGCTTCGTCGCCTTAACCGAAGACGGCGTTGCGGCGTTGAAAGCGGAACCCATGGCGCGGCGGCTAAAAACCACTAAGGGGTCCTTTTATTGGCATTTCGCCGACATTGCGGCCTTTCACGGCGCGTTGCTCGCCGCTTGGGAAGATCAGGCATACGCCAATTTCGTCGCGCAGCTTGAGGATCAGGCTGGCCCAGTCCAAAAACTGCGCGCTTTGGGTGGGATTTCCGGGTCTGGTACGTTTGACGGAAATAGTGGCCTCGCACTTGATCCAACCGTGCGAGCGTGGGCGCACAGCGATGCGGCTGTGTCACAGGCCGTGGTGCGGGTGGACGCACAGCGGATGAAATACCTCGGCGCCCTGCTAAAAGACATTGGCCTGACCAATCCGGAACTGGTGCGCATACTTTATGCTGCGTTCATCGGCATGGAGGATATGTCGGCAACTGATGCGGGCGTGAACGGTCCCGCCATGGGCACACTGGTCGATTTGATTTTGGCGCTGTACCAATAGGTATGACACGTCTGATTTTGGTCCTTGGCCTTTGGTTGCTGGCGGCATGCAGCCCCGATGAAACGCTCACAAAGTATGGAGGCGCAAATTTCGATTGGCGCCTTATCAAGATCGACAATCGGCTTGTTAGCTATCACAACGTTATCCGTTTTGACGAAACCGGTGCTGTGACCGGCGCGGGACCGTGCCAAACGTTTACGGCAAATCAAACCGCGCCTTACCCATGGTTTGTGCTTGAAAACCTGTCGGTCTCCGAACCGTCAGAAGTCGCTTGCCAGCTTGCCAAGGAAGACGCGGCGTTTTTCGCTGCCCTGCGCGATATGACTTTGGTCGAGGTCGCCGGGGCCCGCTTGATCCTGAGCGACGACGCAGGACGAGAGATGTATTTCACCGGGGTCGCAAACGGCGGCTGAACAGGTCAACAAACCGTCCACGAGCCTCCGGTAAGGGGCGATGTGACAGCTCTGGCGCCAGTTTTTCAGCAAGGAAAAATCTTGTAGTGTCAAAAGCTTGACGGATTTCATCATCGGATGCTGCGCCTTGATCCAGCATGACTGGCGGCAGGGGCAGCAAACGATCCGCCCACTCGCCCGCGCCTTTGGCGGAAACGGCCCGCCCGGATTTTGGTGAGATGTAGATCAGGTTTTCGCTGGAGCCGCTAACAGCGCAGGCAGACAGATCAAACCCAAACCCCATTTCCTCCAACAAAGCCATTTCCCAGCGCAGATATGCCAGCGGCCAAAGATCGTTTTGCCCCAACAGATCCAGAAGCTGTTCTGAACGCCGGTAAAGGTCGGGATGCGGTTCACGCTCAGGCAGACAGAACGCCAAAAGTGCGGTCACGGCGTTAAGTCCTGCGAGCGCCATGCGATCACCTAGGGCCGCGGCGCGGGAGCGGACGGGTTCAACGGTGAACGTACCGATGTGATCCTCAAGCCGCGCCCGCCAACTGAGATCAAGCTGGCTTCCGGGTTGCAAAATGGGGGTCATTTTTCGGCTGACCCCACCACGCACGATACCTGCGTGCCGGCCGCGTTCCGGGGTAAAGACCTCAAGTATCACCGAGGTTTCGCCGTGTTTTCGGGTGGAGAGCACAAAGCCCTGATCGCGCCAGTCCATAGCCAAATCCTTTGCGCCATCCAAAACCGGCCAGAGAGATTTTTCTAGAAAAATCGACCTGCGGGGCCTCCTTCAGCGCAGAATACTACTCCGAGAGACCGGGTTCATCCAAAAGATGCCGCCCCTGACGGTCTTCGACTTCGATCACCCAAGCGTCGGAATCAAATCCGCGCTGGCGTGCGAGGGCAGCATCTACGTCGGCCTCTGCGCCTTCGGAAAGAACCACCCAACGGCGCTCCCCACTCATCAAGTCAAACGAGCGTTCAAACACTTTAGCCTGACCGTCCAGCGTGTTGAGTTTCACCAACACAGCGCCGGCGGTGTCATCGCCATGCGCAACAACAAAAGCAGGGATATCAGTAAGTCGAAGTCGCGCCAAATAGGCTTGCACCCAGAACTCGGCAGTCAGGCGCATGATCAGGTGTTGCCGTCTTTGAAGTCGAGGCCCATCTCAGAGTAACGCTCTTTTTCTTCCAACCAGTTCGGGCGTACTTTGACCTGCAAGAACAGATGGATACGGCGCCCCATGAACTCTTCGAGTTCTTCACGTGCAGCTTTGGACATGGCTTTGATGGTCTCGCCTTTGTTGCCCAGAACGATGCCTTTGTGACCGTCACGCATGACGTAGATGGTTTGATCTACGCGGGCCGAACCGTCGTCGCGCTCTTCCCAGTTCTCGGTTTCAACCGTCATCTGGTATGGCAATTCCTGATGCAGTCGCAGGGTCAGTTTTTCACGCGTGACCTCGGCCGCGATCATGCGCATCGGCACATCCGCGATCTGATCTTCGGGGTAAAGCCAAGGGCCTTCGGGCACCACACCTGCAAGCCAGGCTTTGAGGTGGTCGCAGCCGTGACCTTTTTCTGCGGAGATCATGAAGGTTTCGACAAAGTCGTATCGGTCGTTGAGATCCTTGGACAACGCCAGAAGAACTTCGGATTTCACGCGGTCGATTTTGTTGATCGCCAATGCGACTTTGCGGCCTTTGCCGATCTCTTGCAGCCCATCCAGGATGGCTTCAACGCCGTTGGTGACGCCGCGGTGGGCTTCGACCATCAAGACGACGACGTCAGCATCAGCAGCACCACCCCAAGCAGCGGCGACCATCGCACGATCCAATCGGCGACGTGGGCGGAACAGGCCGGGGGTGTCGACAAACACAAGCTGGCTTTCGCCATGCAACGCCACGCCACGGATTCGGGCGCGGGTGGTTTGCACCTTGTGGGTCACGATCGACACTTTGGCACCCACCATCTGATTGGTGAGTGTGGATTTGCCCGCATTGGGCTCTCCGATCAGGGCGACGAATCCGGCGCGTTTGGTCATTGGGCTTGGCCTTTGATTGGTTAAGGCGCGTCTGTAGCTTACTTTGGCAGCAGGGGCTAGGGGGCAGGCTTGTTCCGCCCCCCAGATTTGATAACCTGATCTCAAACACTTTTTGCTAAATGAAATTCTCAATACAAAGCGGCAGGAGTCTCTCCGCGCAAAGGTGACCATGATCTTCAAGATTCTTCGCGCCCTTTTTGGCGGGCGCTCGTCTCATAGGCCAACCCATTCAACGATCAAAACAAATGAAACTCGACCTTCAAGCATCAGAAGACGGGCACCGATCGACACACAAAAAATCCCGGCGTCAACAGTTGCTCCCCCGAAGCACGCTCAAACGCCGGCACTCAAACAAGTTGATGGGCGTTGTTACGTTATTGATGGTGACACCATCGTAATAAAAAAAATACACATTAGGTTATTTGGGGTCGACGCGCCTGAAATGGACCAACTCTACGGGAAGAAGGCGAAATGGGCTTTGGTTGCTTTGACAAAAGGTAAAGCTGTAACGGCCAACTTGCTTCCCGAAAAAAGCTATGACCGTGTGGTCGGCCATTGCGTTTTGGATGACGGAACGGACTTGAGCGAAGAACTTGTAAAACAGGGGCTGGCGCTTGACTGGGCTAAGTTCTCAGGTGGTGCCTATGCGGAATTTGGGCCTGACGGTGTGCGCAAGAAGCTCTGGCGAGTTGCAGCTAAGCACAAAGGAAAGTTAAGGCCAGGAGCATAGGGCCTCACCCCTTTTCCACCTCAGCCAACAATGCCTTGGCCGCGGCCTGTTCGGCTTTGCGTTTGGAATTGTCGGTCGCCTCGGCCTTCAGACCGTTTTCAAGTGTCACCGCGATGGTGAACACCGGCGCATGATCCGGACCGGATCGCGAAACCAAATCGTAATTCGGGGGCGGCAACTTGCGGGCTTGTGCCCATTCCTGCAACGACGTTTTGGGGTCACGCGCGTCAGCCTCAACGCTTTGCACGCGGTCGCCCCAAAGGCGCAAAATCATCGCGCGGGCCGCGTCAAAACCGGCGTCGCGATATACGGCAGCAATAACCGCCTCCATCGCGTCACCAAGCAAGGCTTGCTTACGGCGGCCGCCGCTCATCATTTCGGAACGACCCAATTTCAAAGCTGCGCCAATATCGATCTCGCGCGCCACATCGGCGCAGGTTTCTTTGCGCACCAAGGCGTTGAACCGTGGCGCAAGCTGGCCTTCGGCGGCGGATTTATCGTGCTCCAACAACGCCTCGGACATCACCAGACCCAGCACCCGATCCCCGAGAAATTCAAGGCGCTGGTTGTCTTGTCGGGTGGGCGAGGACATCGACGAATGCGTCACTGCGCGCACGAGCAGGTCGGGGCGTTCAAAAGTGTGCCCCAACCGCGCCTCAAGCGCTTGCAGTTCCGCAGCCAGCTTCACTCGACCGCCTTAAAGAAGCGGTCCCCGCGCCACGTCCAGAAGAAGAACATGCTTCGGCCGGCAGAGGAGAACATGATCCGGTCCGCACGGCCAATCAGGTTTTCATAAGGCACGAACCCAACACCACGCCGGTTCTGGCCGACGCGACTGTCGACCGAGTTGTCGCGGTTGTCGCCCATAAAGAAGAAGTGGCCTTCGGGTACGGAGTAGACACCTGTGTTATCGACGGAGGTGGTGCCGATGTTGAGCACACCATAGCTTTTGCCGTTGGGCAGCGTTTCGATCTTGCGGGATTTCACGCAGATGCCACCAAAGCCAACCGGATCGTTTTCACAACTCGGCGGGCGCCGTTCCGGTCCTTGAGGTTCCTTGAGCTCTTCAAACACGCTGTCCGGCATGTGCTTGACCGGTACACCGTTGATATAAGGCACGCTGGCTTTGATCTGTACCTTGTCGCCGGGCAGGCCAATCAGGCGTTTGATATAGTCCTGTCCGGTGACTGGGTGACGGAACACCACCACATCGCCGCGCTCGGGCTCGCCGCCCCAAATGCGCTTGTTGTCGCCATCCAGCCAGCCGCAGATATCCTTGGCATCGATGTTCACGCCAAAGCGTTGCAGTCGGATCGACGGACAAGACGCGTAGGAATAGCCATAGGTCATCTTGTTCACAAAGAGGAAATCACCAATCAGCAGGGTGTCTTTCATCGACCCCGACGGGATCCAGAACGGCTGAAAGAACAAGGTGCGGAACACGCCCGCAATCAAAAGCGCATAGACAACGGTTTTGATGGTTTCAACGATACCGTTGTCTTGTTTGGCTTTGTCGGCCATGGGTCTGGTCTCTCCGGATTGGGTCGGGGGTTACATGCGGGCGCGGGCGGTGCCTGTCAACCCAAGTTGGCCGCAATGGGGCGGGCTTCGATCACGACAAAGGCCTGCGCCCATGGGTGGTCGTCGGTCAAAGTCACATGGATGATGGCCTCATGTCCTTCTGGCGTCATTTCCCTGAGCCTCTCGGCGGCCCATCCCGTAACATGCATAATGGGCTGACCGGTGCGCAGGTTGCTGACAGCCATGTCTTTCCAACTGATGCCCATGCGAAGGCCCGTGCCCAGCGCCTTGGAGCAGGCTTCTTTAGCTGCCCAGCGTTTGGCATAGGTGCCCGGCGTGTCGAGGCGACGTTCAGCCTTGGCCTGCTCCACTTCGGTGAACACACGGTTGCGAAACCGGTCACCAAACCGCTCAAGTGTCCCTGCGATGCGGTCAATATTCGCGAGATCCGTGCCGACGCCCAAAATCATGCCGCGATCTCCAGATCGTACACCATGATGCCCTTGCCGCCTCCTTCGCACATCGCCACCAGCCGCGCGCCCAGCGCCTTGTGATCCGGATGCTCGGCATAGACCGCCAGCGTTTCGGCGTCGACGGCGTCAAACATAAATCCATAAGGATAGTCCGGCGATTTCTGTTCGAAATCTCGGTTAGGGCCAGATACGAAGTTGTCACAGCCCTCCAGTTGATCAACCAGATCCGCCAGCTTGCCCATCACCACCTCAAGCGGGGCTTGCACATGCGGGCGCAGATTGAGCATCACAACGTGGCGGATCATGCGCGATCCGCCTTTTTGGCTTGCACGCGCAGGACGTTTTTGACGCCAATCCACAGGAAACATACGTTGCTGAAATAGATCGCGACACCGATGATGGCCGCGATGATTGCCAGACCCGGCACACCAATGACGGCCACCTGAGAGAGCATGTTTACGCCGGTCATCACCGTCAGACCGCCAAAGACGGCCGTGGCAACAATCAGATGCAAGACCACCGCGATAAGGGTCGCAGGCACACCTAAACGCCAGTAGGTGCCTGCGGACAAAGGCGCGCCTGTGTCGCGCGCAATGGTCTGTCCAGTGATCAAGGCCGCGACTGCGGGCGGCAGCCACGTGTTCATGCCGGCGGGAACGCCGATCCGAAGATAGCTTAGCGCAAATCCCGCAATCGCCAGCCCCACAAGTGTCAGCACAAAAGCAACGGCATATCGGCGCGGGTTGATCATGCGCGGGCCTCGTCCATGATACGGCGCATTTCCTTGATCGCAGGCTCAAGGCCGAGAAAAATCGACTCCCCGATCAGGAAGTGGCCGATGTTGAGCTCCATGACCTCGGGCAATGCCGCAATCGGGGCCACGGAGTCATACGTCAGGCCGTGACCGGCGTGCACCTCAAGGCCCAGAGAGTGGGCAAAAGTCGCCATTTCGGTCAGGCGGGCCAGCTCGGCGTCGCGTTCATCAAAGCGGCCTTCGGCGTGCAAATCGCAATAGGCACCGGTGTGCAGTTCGATCACCTGCGCACCGATGCGGTTCGCGGCCTCAATCTGCGCCTGATCAGCGGCAATGAAGATCGACACGCGGCAGCCGACTTCACGCAATGGGGCAATGAAATGCGCCAGCTTGTTTTCTTCGCGTGCGACCTCAAGCCCGCCTTCGGTTGTGCGTTCTTCGCGCTTTTCCGGCACGATGCACACCGCATGCGGTTTGTGACGCAGAGCAATGGCCAGCATTTCGTCAGTCGCCGCCATTTCAAAGTTCAGCGGCACCGTCAGCGCCTCCATCAGGCCGTCGATGTCTGCGTCCTCGATGTGACGGCGGTCTTCTCGCAGGTGGGCTGTGATGCCGTCTGCACCGGCCTCTTCGGCCAGCTTGGCGGCGCGCACCGGATCAGGATAGGCAGAGCCTCGCGCGTTGCGCACGGTGGCGACGTGGTCGATGTTCACTCCAAGACGCAACATGGCGGTCCTCCTAAGGTCGTTAGGCCGACACTACGGCGCAGCCTGTCCGAGGAAAACCGGTTTTTTCAGGATTTGGGAGTGTCTTTCTTGGCCTGCTCGACCTGCGTGCGGGCAACCTGTTCTTCGGCCATAGCGCGCACCTGCATGATCTTTTTCTGAAACCGTGCGGACCGGCGTTTTTGATAGGCGCGGATCACCGGCACGCTCAGGTAATATGCCACCGTGCCCGCGATGATCCCCGGAAGAATGCCGCCGATCAGGTAGGGATAGAAAACTTCGTCGTAGAAAATCGTCAACCCGTGCCAATCGGCGACTTCATCGGTGAAAATGGCAAAGAAATTGTGCCAGAGGTCGGCGCCCGCATCAGCAAACTTGCGACCCAGCGTCTTGGTTTCCCCCGCCTCAAATTCGGTCCCCAAAAGAAAGTGTCCGGTCTTGAGCGACACCACACCAATCGGCAAATAGGTCAGCGGATTTCCAAAGAACGTCGCCAACAGAGCCGCGAGCAGATTGCCGTTCAGCACCCGCGCCAAGACCGCGGCTACCAGAAAGTGTAAGCTGTAAAACGGCGTAAACGTGGTGAACACACCGGCCCAGATGCCCCGGGCGATGGTCTCTGGCGTACCGGGAAGGCGCCGCAGCCTGTGCTGAACATAGCGCGCCGCCCGACCCCAACCACCACGCGGATAGAAAAGCTCTCCCAAAGCCTGAATGATTGGTCGTCTGTCGCGCCGTTTGAAAACCACTTTGGGTGTCCTTGCGTGTCAGGGTCCGCTGGGCGCGCGCGCCGGTTCGGGGTTGCGATAACGTGAAATTTCGGCGACGTCGTTCTCGGCCTCCAGCGCCAGCATCAACTTGTGCAGATGTTCGGCATCCGCAAGTTCGACACTGACCAGAAGCCGATAAAAATCCGGCTTGCGATCCACAAATTCAAGGTCCGAGATATTGGCCTTGTTCTCTCCGATCAATGTGCAAATACGTCCCAGTACCCCGGCGTCGTTGCCAATCGTGACCCAGACCTTCACGTCAAAGATAGGTTTGTACTTGCCGGAATGCCAATGCAGGTCCAGCCAGCGGTCGGGCTGATCCTCATAATTGGACAGGCTGTCGCAATCAATTGCATGCACCACGACGCCTTGACCGCGATAGGTGATGCCGACGATGCGTTCACCGGGCAGCGGTTCACAGCATTTTGCGCGCTGAAAGCTTTGATCGGCGGCCAGACCGATCACCGCCCGCTCGCTGGTTACCACTTCGCTCTCGTCCGGTACCAGTTCGGGATAAACCGCCTGCACCACTTCGGTGCCGCTCAACTCGGCCGAGCCAAGTCGCGCCAGAACCTCATCTTTGTCTTTCAGACGGAAGTGTTTGGCGGCCACACCCAAAGCCTTGTCGGTGGGCTTTTTGTTGACCTGCTCAAACGCTGCCACAGCAAGCTGCGCGCCGAGTTTGACATAGCGTTCACGATCCATCTCGCGCAGGGCCCGCCGGATGGCGGTGCGCGCCTTGCCCGTGGTGGCGATGTCCAGCCACGTGGCCTGCGGCATCTGGCCTTCGGCGGTGATGATTTCGACCGATTGACCGTTCTTGATACGCGTCCAAAGCGGCACGCGGCGGTGATCAACCTTGGCACCCACACAGGCGTGGCCGATGCGGGTGTGGATGGCATAAGCGAAATCAATCGGCGTCGCGCCACGCGGCAATTTCACAACTTCGCCTTTGGGCGTGAAGCAAAACACCTGATCCGAATACATCTCAAGCTTCACAGCTTCGAGGAAGTCCTCGTGATCTTCCTCGGCGTCAAACTGCTCGCTCAGGCCAGAAATCCATTTTACCGGATCCACCGCAAACGGGTTCTCGCCGCGCACACCGTCCTTGTAAGACCAATGCGCCGCAACACCGGATTCGGCAACATCGTGCATTTGCTGGGTGCGGATCTGCACCTCAACTCGACGGCCGTTGCGTCCCGACACCGTTGTGTGGATCGAGCGATAGCCGTTGGATTTCGGCTGACTGATGTAATCCTTGAACCGCCCTGGCACCGCGCGCCAGCGCTGGTGGATCACACCCAAGACACGGTAACAGTCCTGTTCGCTTTCGGTGATGATGCGAAAGCCATAGATGTCGGACAGGCGTGAGAATCCCTGGTCTTTTTCCTGCATCTTACGCCAGATCGAATAAGGCTTTTTCGCACGCCCCATCACAGCTGCCGTGATGCCCACGGCGTCCAGTTCGGTCTCCATGTCACCCGTGGTGCGCTCGATGACGTCGCCAGTTTCTTTCTGCAACGTGATAAAACGCCGGATGATTGACGCACGGCCTTCAGAATTCAGCACCTTGAAGGCAAGATCTTCGAGCTCTTCGCGCATCCACTGCATACCCATGCGACCGGCAAGCGGAGCATAAATATCCATGGTTTCACGCGCTTTTTGCGCCTGCTTGTCAGGGCGCATCGCCTTGATTGTGCGCATGTTGTGCAAACGGTCGGCCAGCTTGACCAAAATCACCCGCAGGTCCTTGGACATGGCCATAAACAGCTTGCGAAAGTTTTCCGCCTGTTTGGTCTCGGTCGAACTCAACTGCAGATTTGTCAGCTTGGTAACGCCATCCACAAGGCCTGCAACTTCAGCCCCAAATTGCTCCACCACGCCATCAAAAGAGGCTTTGGTGTCCTCGATTGTGTCGTGCAATAGCGCTGTGATGATAGAGGCATCATCCAAACGCTGTTCTGCCAGAATGCAGGCGACATCAATGGGATGAGAAAAATAGGGCTCGCCTGAGTGGCGGAACTGCCCATCATGCATCGCGCGGCCAAATTCATAAGCCGCACGGATCAGTGTCTCGTTGGTACGAGGGTTGTACGCCCGGACCAGCGCGACAAGATCATCTGCCGGAAAAAGCGCGACCTTGTCGTCTGTGTCGGCCATTACACTCCCCTGAAGCCTAGCGGCTTAGCCCTGACCTTGCGCTTCCATCAGCGCGCGCAGCAGCTTTTCTTCTGACATGTCGTCCTCGGCCGGTGTATCGGCTTCGGCACCCATGAGAAGCGCCATCTTGTCTTCTTCTGGCTCGTCGACCTCAATCTGGGTCTGGTTCGCCTCGATCAGACGCTCGCGCAGCTCATCAGCGGTTTGCGTTTCGTCAGCGATTTCACGCAGCGCTACGACGGGGTTTTTGTCATTGTCGCGGTCCAGCGTGATCGCAGCACCAGCCGACACTTCGCGGGCGCGATGGCTGGCAAGCATTACGAGTTCAAAACGGTTCGGAACCTTGTCGACGCAATCTTCAACGGTTACGCGGGCCATGCGGCACTCCATTCATACGGTCTGATCAGAAGTGGTGTATTTATGCGGCTTTTCGCGCGGTGACAAGCGCGTTTCAAAGGCTTTTTAGTGCCGCAAGGTCTTGTTTTGGCAATTGAGCGTGGATTTCCGCCACTGTTTGGCCTGTCAGCGGGTGTTTCCACTGGGGTGCGACGTCCATCAGCGGACCAATGACAAAGGCGCGATCTTGCAAACGAGGATGCGGGAGAATCAGTTGTTCCGGCGTCGCGCGCACTTGTTCTTCCATGGGCAATGTTTGCCACGACCGCTGTGTGGCCTCGTCCGGCAGCACCAAATCCCCCATCGCGATCAGGTCGATATCCAGTGTCCGCATGCCCCAACGGGTATCTCTTTCACGACCAAACTCCGCTTCGATCTCATGAAGGCGCCGCAGCAGGTCACGGGGCGTCAAATCGCTGGCGACTGTGACAGCAGCATTTACGTAATCGGGGCCGGCACCGGCCGGAAAACAAGGCGTTTCGAAGAATCGACTGACTGAAAGGAGAGTGATCCCCGCCTCATTCAACCGCACCAACGCGGCGGACAACGTATCTTGGGGTTCACCAACCTGTGACGGCAGGTTCCCGCCGAGTGCTAACAGTATGTTTTCAATCATTTTAGCGCCATCATTCTGGGGACCTATCCTAAATAGCCGGGGGGCGATCTTGATGCTGCCGCAAATATCACTACCCTTATGACGCTGTCACGCTCGTTCATTTTTTTCACTCACGGGACATTTCACGCGCGGCAGGTTCAGAAAGGACATTTTGATGTTTTACAAAGACGAACGGCTTGCGCTGTTCATAGACGGGTCGAATCTGTACGCCGCAGCGAAATCGCTCGGCTTCGACATTGACTACAAGCTGTTGCGTGCCGAGTTCATGCGTCGTGGCAAGTTGCTGCGCGCGTTTTATTATACTGCTTTGCTGGAGAACGACGAGTATTCGCCGATCCGGCCATTGGTTGACTGGCTGCATTACAACGGTTTCACCATGGTCACAAAAGCAGCCAAGGAATACACCGACAGCCAAGGCCGTCGTAAGGTCAAAGGCAACATGGACATCGAGCTGGCGGTCAACGCCATGGAGCTCGCGCCGCATGTGGACCACATCGTGCTGTTTTCCGGAGATGGGGATTTCCGGCCGCTCGTTGAGAGCCTGCAGCGTCAAGGTGTGCGCGTATCTGTTGTTTCAACAATCCGCAGCCAGCCGCCGATGATTTCCGACGAACTGCGCCGTCAGGCCGACAACTTTATCGAGCTGGACGGCCTGCGCGAAGTCATTGGACGCCCACCGCGCGATCCGATGCCCGAGCGTGACCGCGAAGAAGAATTCGCCGGCAAGTAACTCAGCTTGACGACGACCTGAAACCGGGGCTGCACCGCCCCGGTTTTTTTGTGCCCGATTGCTGCGATACCCGCTATGCTCCGTTGGCCTTATTGTGCATATCAATCACACGATCAGGCCATGTGCTTTTGATATAGCCGAGGACATCTAGAATATCCTGATCCGACAGCACGTCACCAAAGCCGGGCATGTCACTCTTGTAGCCCTGCCCCACGACTTGTTCCGTGCCATACTTTGTGATGGCTATCAGAATGTCGTCTGCGTGATGCCAGGTATGGCCTGACGCGTCATGCGGCGGCGCAGGCATCATGCCGTCTGGCTTCCGCCGCCGCCAGTTGTCCTCGCCCTCCAACGCAGCCCCATGACAGGACGCACAGTTTTCCGCATAAATCGGTTCGCCGCGCGCCACACTGGCAGCATCCTGATATGGCAACCCATTCGCGGCAGCGCCGGACATAAACACCCAAACGCCTGCTATTGCGGCCACCACTGCAACCGCTCCGCCCCACACAAAACGCATGTAATATTCCTCTGTATTGTTATGTTGGCATCCCGCTAGAGACTTCCAGCGCTGGAAGGTCAAGAAAGTCGGCACGCCAGCGGGCTTCAACTTTTTGTGCGCGACCATCTCGGTGTTTGGACAGGCTGGACCACAGCGGCGCAAACGCTTACCTGTGAATGCGCGATACGGAGACCATCATGACCAAACCACCGCTTCAGATCCACCTGGCCGCCCCGCGCGGTTTTTGCGCCGGAGTCGACCGTGCGATCAAGATCGTCGAAATGGCCCTGACCAAATGGGGCGCGCCGGTCTATGTACGCCACGAAATCGTGCACAACAAATTTGTTGTGGATGGTCTGCGGGATAAGGGTGCGGTGTTTGTCGAAGATCTCGACGAATGCCCTGATGACCGCCCGGTGATTTTTTCCGCGCATGGGGTCGCCAAAGTCGTGCCCGCCGAAGCGCAACGCCGCAATATGATTTATGTCGACGCGACCTGTCCCTTGGTGAGCAAGGTGCATATCGAGGCAGAGCGCCACTCAGAACACGGCCTTCAGATCATCATGATCGGCCACGCAGGCCACCCCGAAACCATTGGCACCATGGGCCAGTTGCCTGACGGCGAAGTGCTGTTGGTAGAGACCGCCAGCGACGTGGCCACCGTGGATGTGCGTGACCCTGACAAACTTGCATTTGTGACGCAGACCACATTGTCAGTGGACGACACCATAGGCATTGTTGCCGCGCTGAACGCGCGCTTTCCCAATATTGTTGGGCCGCACAAAGAAGACATTTGTTATGCCACCACAAACCGGCAAGAGGCGGTCAAAGCCGTGGCGCCCAAAGTCGATGCGATGCTGGTTGTGGGCGCGCCGAATTCCTCCAATTCGAAACGGCTGGTCGAAGTGGGCGCCAACAATGGCTGCGAATACAGCCAGCTTGTACAGCGCGCCGAAGACATCGACTGGCGGGCGCTCGAAGGCATCTCGGCCCTTGGCATCACCGCTGGCGCCAGCGCTCCCGAAGTGCTGGTGAATGAAGTTATCGACGCTTTCAGGACCCGCTTTGATGTGACAGTCGAGATCGTGGAAACCGCGGTAGAGCGCGTGAATTTCAAAGTGCCACGGGTTTTGCGAGACGTAGAGCTGTGAGTCGACCTTTCTCAAATATGACGTGTTTGGGGATTGCCGGACACTGCGCTATGGAGCGGGCATGAGCGACAAACAAACACTGGATGTCTATGCCAAGGCGGCCGGCACCTACGCCGAAAAATTTGCCCACATCGATGACATCGACGTGGATCAATTCAGCGATCTGACCGCTTTTTTTGACCTGTTGCCCCCAAACGGCCTTGTGTTGGATTACGGCTGTGGTCCCGGTCAGTGGGCTGCTAAAATTCGCACATCCGGATACCGCGTGGACGCCATGGATGCCTCGCCTGAAATGGCGGGCTTGGCCAAGGCAGCGTTTGATCTGGATGTGACGGTTGGCACGTTTGATGCGTTGGATGCGGCTGCGCGCTACGATGGTATCTGGGCCAATTTCAGCCTTTTGCACGCGCCGAAGGCGGATTTGCCTGCGCATCTGACACGTGTGAAACAAGCGCTCAAACCCGCAGGTGCGTTCCACATTGGAATGAAACTTGGCGACGGCGAAGCGCGCGATCATCTGGGCAGATTTTACAGCTATTACCAACCGGAAGAGTTGACCGAATTGCTCGAGACCGCCGGTTTCGCCGTGAGTCGAAAACGTACAGGAAGCGGAGTCGGTTTGGCTGGCACCGACGACTCATTTGTCATACTCACCGCGCATGGCTGATTTGTTTGCATATACCGATGGCGCGTGTTCAGGAAATCCCGGTCCGGGCGGCTGGGGCACCTTGATGCAAGCCAAAGACGGCGACACCGTCGTCAAAGAACGCACGCTGAACGGCGGCGCAGCGGAAACCACCAACAACAAGATGGAACTGATGGCGGCGATCATGGCGCTTGAAACGCTGGAACGCCCGTCAACAATCACCGTTGTGACCGACAGTTCTTATGTCAAAGACGGGGTGACCGGCTGGATTCACGGCTGGAAACGCAATGGCTGGAAAACCGCTGCAAAGAAGCCGGTCAAAAACGTCGAGTTGTGGCAGCGACTGGACGCGGCACAGGCGCGCCATGATGTGACCTGGGAATGGGTCAAAGGCCACGCAGGGCATACGGAAAACGAGCGCGCTGACGAGTTGGCCCGCGAAGGCATGGCGCCCTACAAGACCAAAAAATAAGGCGCGGACAAACGCCGCGCCTTTCACCTTTGTAGATTTCAGACCTGATTACGCGGCCTTATTCTCGTTGACGGCCTCGACTTGTTCGCGCGCCTTAAGCTTGGCGAGGAACATCTTGGTCGGCCGCTGGCGACGCGCTTTTTGCGCCATGCGCTGCGCCCAATCAACGGCTGCATGATGGTGCTTGGCGAGGATCTCGTCCTTGAGCAGGTCGGTTTTTAGCGCCAGCGCGGCGTCAAACCCTTCGGCCAGACGGCGGTCTTCGGTGTGGTTCTTATCGAACTTGTTCCAATATGGCAGCTCCAGCTTGCCGTTCACGTGATTGGCGCGGCCCCTGCGTTGCTTGTTCAAAAAACTGTCCACCGAACGCAGCGCATAGTGGTTCAGCTGTGCCACGTCATAGCCAAATCCCTTGTTGATATGCAGCGCGCCTTTGACCTGACGGTCGTCCAGTCGCGTGCCATCAGGCGTGACCCAGTTGATGTCTGTGGCGTCCGGTTCAATGAACGGGCGATGCACGCCCATACGGTTGAACTTCTTGGTGTTGCGGAACAACGTTTTGAAGAACCGGTGCGGATGCATGTCTGCTGTCGGCACCTCAGGTTCTGCCAAGGTGAACTGCTGTGGCACTGGCACATCAGAGATCGCCTCAATGCCCGCGCTGCCGAAAACGCGCCACACAAGAGAGATCGCATCCGCCTCGGGATGCTCATTGATCAGCGCCTGGAACGTGCCATCGCCAACGCCGATTTGCAGATATTCGTCCACATCCACGACCAGAATATAGTCTGCATCCTGAACGCAGGGTTCATGTTGCGCCCACATCAACGCGCTTTTGTGCGGGCCGCGCTTCATCACACGATTGAACCGGTGATGCAGCTGTCCAAGCCGATTGAGATTTCGCAGGATCAAATCAGTTTGATCGCTGCAATCATTGGTGAAAACGACGATGTCGGTCGCGCCCAGCGCTTTGTAATGCGCCACCCAGTCGAGAATATAAGCACCCTCGTCTTTCATGGTGGTGACAACCGTCACTTTTGGGGCAGCGGACTCGCTGCCAAATCCGAAGAAAGCCACTGTTTTTGCCTCATGCTCATGGGCAGCTCTTTTCGGCCACCCTTTGTTATGGACACAGGGTAGCAAGCCGTCAGGGCAGACGTCTACATTTTTAATTGAATCGAAGGTTTTCGCGGCAGAAACGCCACAGCGGGCCTAGCGGCGAAAATGTGTGGGCACGATAATGAGGGCCCCGACAGCGGACACAATTGCGTTCATTCCGGGACTGCCAAAGCCGATATGAAACATGCGCGACACCATAAAAAACAGAAACGCGCCGCCAACACAGATGATGATCGAAGGGATATAACCGTTGTGGGTGAAGCCCGAGCGCTCAGACGCATATCCGATGATACCGGCGATGATGACCGTGCCGAAAAAGGCAAAGAACATAGCGTGCTCCTTAAAGGGTTTGGCCGGCACTCAAGGGAAAGCCCCGCAAAAATGTCTCTGCATCCTGCGCGCCTTTGCCTGCACGTTGCAAGCGCAGAAGCTGCACCGACCCACTCGCGCACGCCACGGTAAGCGCATCATCCAACAGCGTGCCCGGTTCACCCTGCCCCGCGCCGATCCGCGACGCCAAAAGTTTCACCCGCTGGCCGTCAATCTCGGTCCATGCACCTGGAAACGGGGACAAGCCGCGGATTTTGCGGTCAACTTCTTCGGCCGTCGCGGTCCAGTCAATTTTCGCCTCAGATTTGGCGATCTTCTCGGCGTAAGTAACACCCTCACTAGGCTGAGGCTCTGGTTTCAGCGCCGACAGGTTTGCCAGCGCGTCAACGATGGCGCCCGAGCCCAGTTGCGACAGGCGGTCGTGTAGTTCTGCGGTGGTTTCAGTGGTGCCAATCGCAATCTCACGACGCAACAGCACGTCGCCGGTATCAAGGCCCGCATCCATTTGCATGATGCACACGCCGGTCTCTGTATCGCCCGCCATGATCGCGCGGTGGATCGGTGCCGCCCCGCGCCAGCGGGGCAAAAGACTGGCATGAATGTTCAGGCAGCCAAGTTCGGGCGCGTCCAGAATGGCCTGTGGCAGGATAAGGCCATAGGCCACCACCACGCCGATATCAGCCTTGAGCTCCGCGAATTCGGCCTGTGCGGCCTCATTACGCAACGACACAGGGTGGCGCACCTCCAAGCCAAGCGTTTCGGCGCGGGCATGCACAGGGGTCGGGCGATCCTTCTTACCGCGACCCGCAGGGCGCGGCGGCTGGCAATAGACGGCGGCGATCTCGTGACCCGCCGCAATGAGAGCATCCAGAACCGGCACCGAAAAATCGGGTGTCCCCATGAATACAATACGCATCTGCTTCTCCTGTGTGCGGCGCCTCAGCGCTGCTTGCGGGCCTTTTTGATCAACATATCCCGCTTGGTCTTGCTAAGGTGGTCGAAATACATCTTGCCGTTGATGTGGTCGATCTGATGTTGAACCGATGTCGCCCACAGACCGACAAAATCCTTCTCAACGGTTGCGCCGTGTTCGTCCAAATAGCGCACGGTCACCGCGCGCGGACGTTTGATTTTGGCCGACACGCCCACAAGGTTTGGACTCGCTTCTTCGTGCTCGTGCGGCTGCACCGACGCGTGCAGGATTTCCGGATTGGCCATCCGGATCGCTTCGGTGCCGTCTTCGGTCGCATCCACCACAATCACGCGCAGCATCACGCCGATCTGGTTTGCCCCCATGCCAACACCAGGCATCGCATACATCGTCTCGATCAGATCATCCCAGACCTGACGCACCTCATCGGTTATCTCCGTCACCGGTGCGGCGGCGGTGCGCAGGCGTTTGTCAGGCCAGGGAATGCAGGTACGCACAGTCATTTGGGGTCATATCCTTCTATCAGCGCGGCCCGGGTGGCGGTGTCGAGGTGATCCAGCGTGACAACGCCGTCCAAATGATCCATTTCGTGCTGGATACAACGGGCCGCAAAACCGTCAAAGTCGGCGCTGTGCGAGGCACCAGCTTCATCGCGCCATGTTACGGAAATCTCGCGTGGCCGAGTCACTGGCACCATCAGGTCAGGGATAGACAGGCAGCCCTCTTCCATCACGACAGTTTCGACGCTTCGGGCGGTGATCGCCGGATCGGCAAAGACCATCGGAGTACGCGCGCCTTCTTTCCACGTGACATCCATCACGAAAACGCGGCGCATATCGCCGATTTGCGGACCGGCAAGCCCACGACCCGGAGCCGCATACATTGTTTCAAACATTTCATCGGTCAGCGTTCGAATATCCGCGTCGCCGACCGGGGCGCAAATTTGCGACAAGCGCGCATCAGGCCAGAGAACAATCGGCAGAACGCTCATCCCCGCGCCAGCTCACGTTTCATTTTCTGGCTTTTGCGCGTCATCATCTGACGCTTCATCGGGCCAAGATAGTCAATGAACAGCTTGCCGTTCAAATGGTCGATCTCATGCTGCACACAGGTCGCCCAGAGACCATCAAAGTCTTTTTCCTGCGGGTTGCCGTCCATGTCGATCCAGCCCACGCGCACCGCTTCGGGGCGGGTGACGTCGGCAAATTGTTCAGGGATCGACAAACAGCCTTCTTCATAGACGTTGGTCTCATCAGAACTGCCCAAAACCTCGGGATTGAACATCACCATAGGCTCGGGTTCGCCCTCCTTGATGCAATCCATCACGATCAGCCGATCCAACACGCCAACCTGCGGCGCCGCAAGGCCAATGCCGGGCGCATCATACATGGTTTCCAGCATGTCTTTGGCCAGAGTGCGCAATTCATCACTTAGGTCGGCGACCGGCGCACAGACCTTTTTCAGACGGGGATCGGGATGGATCAGGATCGAACGTTTCATGGCTTTCATCTAGGACACGCAGCCCGATTGCGCAACGGGGTTGCGCGTGCCCGCCAATGAGGTAGCGTCGGGCCGTTCAATCCAGCAAAGGACCCACCCTAATGAGCTTTGACGAGATCATCGACCGCTTTGGCACCCATTCCGTGAAATGGGACATGATGGAATCCATTTACGGCGTACCTGCCAAAGACGGAATTGCCATGTGGGTGGCTGATATGGACTTCCGTCCACCGCAATGCGTGTCGGACGCCCTGGTCAAAATGAATGACATGGGCGTCTATGGTTATTACGGCGATGATGGCGCCTATCTGGATGCAATCCGTTGGTGGATGAAAGAACGTCACGGTTGGGCTGTGGAACGCAACGAGATTTTCACCACGCATGGTCTGGTGAACGGCACTGCGATGTGTGTAGACGCCTTCACAAAACCGGATGACGGCGTTGTCCTGATGACGCCTGTGTATCACGCCTTTGCAAAGGTGATCAAAGCGGCGGGACGCGAAGTTGTTGAATGCCAGCTCGCCTTAAGCGACGGCCGCTACGAGATGGATTTTGACGCGTGGGATGCGCAGATGAAAGGGCATGAAACCATGTTCATTCTCTGCTCGCCGCACAATCCGGGCGGGCGCGTCTGGACCCGCGAGGAACTGCAAGGCGTTGCGGATTTCTGCAAGCGGCACGATCTTGTTTTGGTGAGCGACGAAATCCACCACGATCTTGTCTTTCCGGGCAACACTCATATTCCGATGGCCAATGTGGACAGCTCGATCGCCGATCGTTTGGTGATGATGACGGCCACCACCAAGACCTTCAATATCGCGGGCAGCCACTCCGGCAATGTGATCATTGCGGACCCTGCCCTGCGCGCAAAATTCGGCGCGCGCATGGCAGCACTTGGTCTGTCGGCCAACAGTTTTGGTCTCTTCATGGCCGAGGCCGCTTATTCGCCCGACGGCGCGGCTTGGGTGGATGAACTGGTGGTCTATCTGGATGGAAACCGCAAAATCCTGGACACTGCGATTGCCGACATTCCCGGTCTGGCGTCGATGAACCTTGAAGCGACCTATCTGAGTTGGGTGGATTTCTCCGGCACCGGCATGGCCCGCGAAGACTTTACCAATCGCGTCGAACAAGGCGCCCGCATCGCCGTGAACCATGGCCCAACGTTTGGCAAAGGGGGAGACAGCTTCCTGCGTTTCAACATCGCCACGCCACGTGCGCGCGTGCGGGAAGCCTGTGAACGGCTGGCGGAAGCGTTTTCGGATCTACAATAAAGCCTTTGGCGCGGGGGACACTCCTTCGCGCCTTTGCATTGCAGCAATCTGCATCCAAAGCCTTGGAACCGCTATGCGGACTTAGTATCCTTTCATCGCTTTCTTCCCAAAGACCGCTTTAGGGGAAACCATCAAGTTAGCGGTAGGTTTATTCCACGCCTTTCATATTGTCCAAAAACGAGAATATCACAGGTAGGGATGATGCAAGGTGTTTTCAGTCTTCCACAACAACACGCATATTGGTGATACGGATTTGGCAAAGAGCGGAGATGCGCCCATGGGCTGCGCCGAAGGAGATTTCCTTCCCTCAGATTCTTTTGAAGAATTTTCCATTAGAGTCCTCCCGCAACTGCAAGAAGATAAAGACTATAGGATATGGAATGGGTTATCTTTAATTATGAGTGATGGACGACGCGTTCAGTGTGTAGACACCATACTCCACTTGGTTGATTTCGGTGATCATGTCGAGATGTTCGTTGATGCACTCGGCGTACATGAGCCACCATACGAAGATCTTTTTCCGCAACATGTCGCCGCGTACGAGAACCAATTTAAGGATTAATGAGAGCTTTCTGCCTGTAACTGCACAACAATACTGAGGGCTACTTCGTTCATGTCATAAAGCAGCCATTCGTGCACGGTGCAGCATCAAGCACTTTGGGCTCAAACCTGACTTTCGCTGCGGATGCATGCCATCCGGCGCTACCGCCTAACCCTCTTTCCCCAACAACGCCACCGGCGCCTCGCGCACCCGTTCAAAATCCACCGGCGCTTGGTCCATCGCCAGAGTGTGGCGCTTGAAGTCATAGCGCATTTCGTCCGCTTCCTCTGAAGAGGCAACGATCAGGCATTGGTACAAGTGTTTGCCGCCGTCAAAGACATCGACCAGACCACGCAGATGCGGGGCGTCTTGGATATCCAGTGTAAACCCGTCGTCTTCGAATTTGATAACACGAAAGCTCCGGCCGTTCGCCTCCACCCGCAGGCGATGGCGTTGCTTCAATGCTTTCTTGCGGGCGGCATCCAAGCCAGCCTGCACGTCAGGGGGCAAAAAGGTGCTCATGTCATCTCCTCCGCGGTCCGCACCAAAATCGGTGCACAGCCTATCGGGGTCAAGCCAAGTTTTTGTAAACACACTGTCTCCGGCAAAATGTCGCGGATACACCGCAGACTGTGCATTGGCGCGCAGAGCCTTTGCGGCGACGGTGGTTTCTCTGCGCGGGCGCAGCGCTTACTTTGACCCAAACGCGCAATTTCGGAGAGACACATGGGCCTATTGGTAGACGGAAAATGGGTGGATCAGTGGTATGACACCAAATCCTCGGGTGGCAAATTCGTGCGCTCTGCCAGCCAGTTTCGCAATTGGGTCACGGCGGATGGCAGCGCGGGCCCCAGCGGCACTGACGGGTTCAAAGCCGAGAGCGGGCGCTATCACCTCTATGTCTCTTTTGCCTGCCCTTGGGCGCACCGCACGCTGATATTCCGCGCCCTCAAGGGGCTGGAAGACCACATCACAGTGTCCGCTGTGCATCCCGACATGCTGGACCAGGGCTGGACCTTTGAAATGGACGACAAGGGCGCCTCCGGCGA
The DNA here is from genome assembly GCF_001292625.1 of Shimia sp. SK013. GTDB lineage: Bacteria > Pseudomonadota > Alphaproteobacteria > Rhodobacterales > Rhodobacteraceae > Shimia. Next base: position 72,217 of record NZ_LAJH01000005.1, on the reverse strand, counting down.
CACGCTTTACGGTCAAAGCCACGCGCACGGCATCTATACCAAAGCCGACCCGACCTATTCGGGCCGCGTGACCGTGCCGATCCTCTGGGACAAGCAGCGCGAGACCATCGTGAGCAATGAAAGCGCCGAAATCATCCGCATGTTCAACAGCGCCTTTGACGGCATCACTGGCAATACGGATGACTATTGGCCCGCGGCCCAGCGCGACGCCATTGAGGAGGTCAACGCGCGGATTTACGACACGCTGAACAATGGTGTTTACAAATGCGGTTTTTCCACCACTCAGGAAGCTTATGACGCCGCTGTTCATCCGCTGTTTGACACGCTGGATTGGCTAGAAACCCGCCTGTCGCAAAACCGCTACCTGATGGCCGACGCGTTGACCGAGGCGGACTGGCGCCTGTTCACGACGCTGATCCGCTTTGATCCGGTCTACCACTTGCATTTCAAATGCAACCGCAGCCGGCTGGTCGATTTCCCCAATCTCTGGGGCTACACACGGGAGCTTTATCAGATGGCCGGCGTGCGCGAGACGGTGAACTTTGACCACATCGTGCGCCACTATCATTACAGCCACGAAAGCATAAACCCGCACCGCATTGTGCCGATCAATCCGGTGATCGACTACGACGCGCCGCACGGGCGCGCCTGAGTTTTCTGTGACCGACGTTCAGATGGCCAAACCGGACACGTGCCGGCGGCCGTCGCCGGTACTGGCCAGATGCCCCACCAGCGCGGCAAGGTCTTCAGGCGGTGTGGATTTGGACAGCAACCCACCCATGTTGACGCAAAACCTAAACAGCGAACCGTCCAACAGTGACGGTTTGTCAGCCACAAACAATACCTGCGCGTCCGGCTGGCGCACGCCGGCATAATCACTCAGTGCAAAGGCATTGTCCTCTGTGTCCCCTTCCAGATCCAGAACCACAACGCGATAAGACCGCGTGCGTAATTGTTCTGCTGCATCGTCGTTTGTCTTCACCACATCGACCCGCATGCCTGCATCATTGATGTGATAGCCCCACAGTTTGGCAAGATTTGTCTTGCCGACTATAAGTGTGCCCATATCTATCCCCCTAGGATTTTGACATCTGGCGGTCCTTGCTTGCGCCGCCGTATCCCTAAAGACTCTAGGTTCGAGCGGGCAATTCCAACTTTAATTTTCCGTAAACGGCAATTTCTTGCCAATACCGGTGGATATCGCATATTCGCGGGTAACCAGAGTAAAGAGTCGGTAAAATGCGAATGATTTCAACGGCGGAAACACGCACTCCTCGCGACCACGGCGGCGGCATCGACGCAGCGGTGACCCGTTGGGGCGGCACACGCGCCGCATGGCTGGATCTGTCTACCGGCATAAATCCGGTGCCCTATCCATTGCCAGACTTCTCCCCAGCCGATTGGGCCGACCTACCGGACAAGGCGGCGCAAGATGCTCTGACCGACGCGGCGCGGGCTTTCTGGCAGGTGCCGGACGACGCGGCAATACTGGCGGCACCTGGCGCTTCGGCGCTGATCGCGCGCATTCCGGCTTTGGCGAACCCTGCGCGTGTGGACATTCCAGCCCCGACCTATAATGAACACGCCGCCGCCTTTGTGGCGCAAGGGTGGGATGTCTCGACCGACGATCCTGCCGCCCGCGTTTTGGTGCACCCTAACAACCCGACCGGACGGCTTTGGGCCGAAAACGATCTGACTGCGCCTCTGACCGTGATCGACGAGAGTTTTTGCGACGTCACACCCGACGCCACACTGGTGAAAGAAGCCGCTCAGACCGGCCGCATAGTGCTTAAAAGTTTCGGCAAATTCTGGGGGCTTGCAGGCGCACGGCTGGGGTTTGCAATCGGAGATCCTGCCTTAATCGAGCGGCTTGCAGATTTCACCGGCCCATGGGCGGTCTCCGGCCCCGCGCTGCGCATTGGCGCGGCTGCCCTGCGCGACCACGGCTGGGCGGATGCAACACGAACGCGATTGATCGCGGACGCCTCCCGACTTGACGCCCTAATGAGCCTAAAAGGCGCCAAAATCGTGGGCGGCACCACGCTGTTCCGGCTTTATGAGGTCAACGACGCCGCCGCGTGGCAGGACCGGCTTGCCAAACAACACGTCTGGTCTCGCATCTTTCCCTATTCCAAAACCTACCTGCGCCTTGGCCTGCCAGCGCCCGACCGCTGGGCACAGCTGGAGGCCGCACTATGAGCCACGCCACTGTTCTGTTTCTTGCGATGCTGCTGGACGCCGCTATGGGAGAGCCGCTTTGGATGTGGGACCGCACGCCCCACCCCGCGGTCCTGATGGGCCGCGTGATTGGCAAAGCTGATGCGCGGCTGAACACCGGCGACAGTCGCTTTGCCAAAGGCGTTGCCCTGTGCGTTGCCTTGGTTGTCGGGGCATGGCTTTTGGGGTCTGTCTTGGCGGCTATTGGCTGGCTGCCGGAATTGCTTTTGGCGGCAATCCTGCTGGCGCAACGGTCACTGGTGCAGCATGTGCAGGCCGTGGGCGACGCGTTGCGGGTGTCTTTGGGCGATGGCAAACGCGCGGTGGCGATGATCGTCAGCCGCGACACCGCGGCAATGGACCAAAGCGATGTGGCGCGATCGGCCATCGAAAGCGCGGCCGAAAACCTCAGCGACGGTGTCATAGCGCCCGCTTTCTGGTTCCTGATCGCCGGGCTTCCCGGCCTGCTGATCTACAAGGCCATCAACACCGCCGACAGCATGATCGGCTATCGCACCGAGCGCTATGAACAGTTTGGCAAAGCCGCCGCCAAACTTGATGATCTGCTGAACTGGATCCCTGCCCGCCTGACCGCTGTCCTGATCGCCGTGAGCCATCGCACTATGGGTGACTGGGCTGTGATCCGCGCGGATGCGGCGCTGCACCGCTCACCCAACGCGGGCTGGCCCGAGGCCGCCATGGCGCGCGCCTTGGGCATCGCTGTGTCCGGCCCGCGTACCTATGATGGCGAATTGCGCGATTTCCCCTTTGTGAACGCAGATGGTCGTCGCACAGTTACGCCTGACGACATCGACATCGCCTGTTCCGCATTGTGGCGCACATGGGGGCTGGCGGTCGGCACTGTCCTATTTTTTGCAGTGGTCTAATTCATTGCCCTACGCCGCCCCCCTGCTTAGGGTCGGCGCAACAGATTAAGAGGTTTTCATATGCGTTTGACACTCGCCATTTCCACCCTGCTTCTCAGCGCGGGCCTTGCGACCGCCAAAGTGCCCTGCGGCGGTTCATTCAACGGCTTTATCAACGGCCTCAAGAAAGAAGCCATTTCCAAAGGCCACTCCAAATCCACGGTGGACAAGTTTTTCGCCTCCGCCCGTCAGGATCCGGCAACGATCAAGGCAGACCGCAGTCAGGGCGTGTTTCAAATGCCGTTTCTGGATTTCTCCCAACGTCTGATCAGCCAGAACCGCATCGACAACGGTCGCAAAAAATCCAATCAATACAACGCCATCTTCAACCGCATCGAGCAGCAATACGGCGTGTCGCGCGGCGTGCTTTTGGCATTTTGGGCCTTTGAAACCGACTACGGCACGTTCCAAGGCAACTTCAACACGCTGAATTCCTTGGTGACGCTGTCGCACGATTGCCGCCGCCCCGAATTGTTCCGCCCCCAAGTGTTTGCGGCACTGGAACTTTATGAGCGTGGCGATTTCAGCCCAACCAAAACCACTGGTGCGTGGGCGGGTGAAATCGGCATGGTACAAATGCTGCCTGCCGACATCATCGAAAACGGCGTGGACGGCGATGGCGACGGCAAGGTGACGCTCAAAACGTCAGCCCCTGATGCGCTAATGTCCGGTGGACAAATGCTCTCCCATCTGGGGTGGCGCAAGGGCGAACCTTGGTTGCAGGAGGTCTCGGTGCCTTCCAACGTTGATTGGTCAAAATCCGGTCTGGATCACACTATGAACGCCCGCGATTGGGCCAAGATGGGCGTAAAACCACGTTCGGGGAAATTGGCCAACTTGCCCGCCTCGCTGCTGTTGCCGCAAGGCCGCAAAGGCCCGGCATTTTTGGCGTACCCGAATTTCCACGTCTATTTTGAGTGGAACAAGAGCTTTGTCTATGTGACCACGGCCGCCTATTTCGGCACCCGCCTTGAGGGCGCGCCACGCTATGATGCGGGCAACGCCGATCCTGGCCTGTCTGGTGGCCAGATGAAAGCGCTGCAAAAGAAACTCAAGGCGCGCGGGCATGACGTCGGCAAGGTTGACGGCATTCTGGGCAAACTGACCCGCCGCGCTGTGCAAGCCGAGCAAAAACGCCTTGGTCTGCCAGCCGATGCATGGCCAACGGTTGGCCTGTTGAACAAACTCTAAAAGTTAAGGGCGGATGGGAAATCGCATCCCGTCCGCCGTCTGCAACACCAAGCGATCGCCGTTGGTAACAAACCTATCGCAACGCTCAACGCCGGTGACAAAGGTCACACAGACCCGCGAGTTGTCGGCCACCGCCCAATGCCCGTACCACGTGCCACCGCCGCCATAGATGTACTGATACTCACCGTTGCTGTCATAGACGGACCGCCCATCGTCATAAAACGTCAGCGTTTGACCTGAAAGGCGCGCCGTAAGCGTCTCCGCGTCAAAGGCCTCATCGCCAGAGTGCGACTTCCAGTCCTGCGCGATGGCAGGCGCAGCAGCGAGGGTTAGAACGGCAGCAAGTACGCGCATAGATATCTCCTGTTTGAGATCAGCTTATGCGGGGTTTTGCTCGCGCGGGTGTCACGTTGCGGTGAACCGGAGTTAGGCCACCATGGTCGCCGCCGCCTTCAAATCGACGCTCACCAATTGGCTGACGCCCTGCTCGGCCATGGTCACACCAAACAAGCGATCCATCCGCGCCATCGTCACCGCATGGTGGGTGATGATCAAAAAGCGCGTGTTGGTGCGACGGCACATTTCGTCCAACAAGTCACAGAACCGCGTGACGTTGGCATCATCCAGCGGCGCGTCGACCTCGTCCAGCACACAAATCGGCGCCGGATTGGCCAGGAACACCGCAAAAATCAGCGCCATCGCGGTCAGGGTCTGTTCCCCGCCCGACAACAGCGACAGCGTGCTGAGTTTCTTGCCCGGCGGCTGACACATGATCTCCAGACCAGCCTCAAGCGGGTCGTCACTTTCGACCAACACCAGATTCGCCTCACCACCGCCAAACAGGTGACGGAACAAGAGACCAAAGTTGCTGTTCACCTGCTCAAAGGCCGTCAGCAAACGCTCGCGACCTTCTTTGTTCAGGCTGGCAATGCCGTTGCGCAGGGTGGCAATCGCCTCTTCCAGATCGGTTTTCTCGCCAGTCAAAGTGTCGAATTCTTCCTGCACTTCTTTGGCGTCTTCTTCGGCCCGCAAATTCACCGCGCCCAGCGCGTCCCGCTGCCGCTTCAGGCGGTTCACATCCGCCTCGACTTGCGCTGCATCCGGCATATTGTCCGGATCCACGTCCAGCCGTTCCAACAACTGCGCGGGCGAGACTTCCTGATCTTCCATGATGCGTTCAGCCGCATAAGCCACGGTTTCACGCGCCGCATCGGCCCGCGCCTCAGAGCGCGCCCGCGCTTCACGGGCCTCGCCAGCAAGCCGTTCTGCCTCGCGCGACGCATGTTCCGCCTCACGCGATGCCGTCTCCGCCTCTGCCAGCACATCAGCAGCACCGCGGCGGCGTTCTTCTGCCTGATCGATTGCGTCGGTCAGCTCTTCGCGCTTGGCGGCGATTTCTTCGGGGGCAGCACCGGCATCCAAAAGCTCTTCTTCAGAGGCGTCCTTGCGTTCCGCCAATTCGGTCATCCGCTTTTCAGCGGTTTCCAAACGGTGACGCCAGCCACTTATTTCCTTGGTCACTTCCTGCGACCGTCTCAGACGCGCCTCGCCTTCGCGGCGCAATTCATCGTGTGATGACCGGCGCGACATCATCATGATCCGCGCGGCTTCGACCGTCATCTTGATGTCTTCGACGTCCGACCGCGCCGCATCCAGATCACCAAGATCGGCCAACGCGCGCTCGGCTTCCTGCAACTGCGACCGCGCTGCCATGGCTTCTTCCTCGTGACGGGTCACAGCAAGGCCCAATGACTCAAGCCTGCCTTCCGCCAGATTGCGATCCGCCTCAGCCCGGCTTAGCGCACGGTTGGCATCCGCCACCGCGCGATCCGCAGCCCGACGCGCTTCACGTGCGGCCTGATCGATTTGCGCCAACTCTTGCAAGCGTGACTGCAGCGTTTCATGCGCCTGCACAGCACCATCCGCCCGCGCCGTCGCAACCGCCATCGTCTGCTTCAACTCTTCCAGACGGTTGAGCTGTTGCAGACGCAATGCCGCCGCACTTGGCGCATCCTCGGCCCACGCACGATACCCATCCCACCGCCACAAATCCCCTTCCAGCGACACCAGCCGCTGACCGGGTTTCAACATCGGCTGAAGGCCCAACGCATCCTCTGTCGACACCAAGCCAATCTGGCTCATGCGACGCTCCAGAACATCGGGAACCGAGACATGTTCCACGAGCGATGTTACGCCCGCCGGAAGCGGCTGCACGTCGTGATATTGCGGCAACACATACCAACCCGACGGGCCGTCTTCTTCGACCTCTGGCGCGCGCAAGTCATCCGCCATCGCCGCGCCCAGCGCTTTTTCAAAGCCCTGCTGCACCTGAAGACGATCCAGAATTTGGCCGCCTTCGGCCGTGTCGCGCTCGACCAATTTGGCCAACGCCGTGGTTTCCGCGCGCAATGCGTTCAACTCGCCCTCGGCCTCGGAACGTTCGGCGCGGGCATCGGCTTCGCGGGACTGTGTTTCTGCGCGGTCGTCTTCGACCTCCGCAAGCCGCTCCTCAGCATCCTGCGCCGCTTCCATCGCCTCGCCTTCAGCCTCGCGCGACATCTCCAGTTGCGCTGCGGCACGTTCCAACGCGTCCTGAGAGTCGCTCACGGCCGCACGGGCCTTTTCGGCCTCAAGCTCGTTCTTGGATTGGGTTTTCTGGGTATCCTCAAGCAAGCGATGTGCTGACTGATGCCGGGCGGCCAAACGTGCCACATCCTCGGTCAGCTGCGCCAGTTCGCTTTCGCGCTCTTGCAACACCGACGCTGCCTCACGCGCCTCGTCTTGCGCCTCCTCAAGCCGCTCTGCCTGCCCCTCGCCGGCTTTGGCGAGCTCTTTTTGCTCCCACTCCAGCCGTTCGATGGTATCCACGGCGTCGCGGTTCAACCCACCTTCGCGCTCCATGTCGCGGCCCAGTTGCAAGATGCGGTTCTTCAACGTTTCGATGATCTGAAGCGCATGCGCCTCCTGATCGTTCAAACTGTCGCGCTGCACCTGAAGACGCTGCAACACAGCCGCCGCGATCGCCTCTTCCTCACGCAGTGGTGGCAAGGCGTCGTCGCGAACCTGCCGCTCTTTCGCAGCTACACGGCTCAGCCCCTCAGCCTGCGCGGCTTGCGTGGTCCGGGTTTTCAGCTCGTCATCTGCCGCCGATCGGGCGTCGTCTGCCTCACGCCAGCGGCGATACAGCAACAGACCCTCGGACTGGCGCAACTCGTCTCCAATGGCACGATAACGCGCCGCCTGACGCGCTTGGCGCGCAAGCTGGCCAAGCTGATTGGCCAATTGTTCAATGACATCGTCAACGCGGGACAGATTGGTTTCGGCCCCTCTAAGCTTCAACTCCGCCTCGTGACGGCGCTGATAGAGCCCGGAAATGCCTGCGGCCTCTTCCAAAATCCGCCGCCGTGCTTTGGGTTTGGAGTTGATCAGCTCTGCAATTTGCCCCTGCCGCACAAGCGCAGGTGAATGCGCACCTGTTGAGGCGTCAGCAAACAACATCTGCACATCGCGGGCCCGCACATCTTTGGCGTTTACCTTATAAGCGGAGCCAACATCACGCGTGATGCGGCGGTTGATTTCCAGCGCGTCATCCTCGTTGAACCCTGCTGGTGCAAGCCGTTCCGAATTGTCGATCTGCAAGGCGACTTCAGCAAAGTTGCGCGCCGGTCGCGTGGCGGCACCGGCAAAGATCACGTCTTCCATCCCACCGCCGCGCATCGCCTTGGGGCGGTTTTCGCCCATTACCCAGCGCAGCGCCTCAAGCAAATTGGATTTGCCGCAGCCATTTGGACCAACCACACCAGTCAAACCATCTGCGATGATCAGATCGGTTGGATCGACAAAGCTTTTGAAGCCGGTCAGTCTGAGTTTCGAAAAGCGCAAAGTGGCGGTGGTCCTTCGTTTGATTCAGAATCCATTAGGCCTGCGCGTGTGATTCCCGCAGATTTCCAAGTCTGCAAAGTGCCAAGTGTTTGAGTCAACGCCTAACCACAGCATCTGGCCAATGCTAACCACTTATCCACAAGATATTGCATTTTGGCGTGGTGCATTCCTGCAGCAGAACGCCGTTTGTGCTTGTCACTATGTCGGAAACGGCCTTGACCCCATACGCAAAAAACCGCCAAACATGGGGCGTACGGTAGATCGAAGCAAAATCTTCGGTTCGGGAATGAGGAAGGAGCCTGCTCTGAGCCTCAGCCGCCCCCGCGACTGTGAGTGGCGAGCGCGCGTTCAAACCACTGGAGGGTCTCTCCGGGAAGGGAATGCACCGCGTCGACCCGCGAGCCAGGAGACCGGCCGTGCAGACAGAGAAACCCCATTTCGCCCGTCGGGTGTGACGGGAAAGGAGAAAAGAAAATGACGACCCAAACAGCGAATTTCGCAGCAACACGCAGCAACACACTGGCCTTCATTCTGGCTTTGACCGTTGGCGTGGCTCTGTTGACTGTTTCCGGCATGGCGCAAGCCACCGTTTTGCATGATGCGGCTCACGACCAGCGTCACGCGATGGCATTCCCCTGCCACTAAGCGCACGCCTGTAAAACAATGACCAAAAATTTGTTGTCCAGCGCTGTGTTCGCTGGCCTGATAGCGGGGCTGATTGCAGCCCTGCTTCAGTTCGTTTTTGTCATCCCGCTTTTGCTGGAAGGTGAACTTTATGAAACCGGCGCACGGCTGCACTTCGCGACCGATGGCACGCCTCAATCTGAACGTGGCGCGCCCGGATTAGGCGGTGAATGGGGCCGTCATCTGATGACGATCGGCTTCAACCTTGTGACCTACGCCGGCTATGGTTTGTTGATGGTGGCGGCGATGGGGCTGGCGCGCGACCATCGCGGCACCCCGATCACGGCGCAAAACGGCATCATCTGGGGTTTGGCCGGATTTATCGCAGTGCAACTTGCGCCGGCCGTTGGCCTGCCGCCCGAATTGCCAGGCACACCCGCTGCCGAGCTTGCCCCGCGTCAGATCTGGTGGATGGGCACAATCCTTGCCACCCTGGTTGGCCTTGCGCTGATTGCGTTCGGGCGCGGCATGATGATGCACTTTCTGGGTCTGATCGTGATCCTCGCGCCACAGCTGATTGGTGCACCGCATCTGGACACCTTCTGGGGCGTAGCCCCCCCTGAACTGTCAGCGGAGTTTGTCACCCACAGCCTTGGCTTTGCTGCCGTGGGCTGGGTCACACTTGGTTACTTCTGCGCCTTGTTCATGGCGCAGGGCGAAGACAGCTAAGCATTCGGCGGGAGGGGCTTTGCCCCTCTTGCCCCGACCGGGGCAATTCACCCCAAGGTATTTTTGAAACAAAAAGCCTAGGGAGCAGGAATGCGCCCTTTGAGGCAAAACCGCAGACGGCCCGCTGGGCGGGCGTCGGTGATGTCCCCTGCCTCCGCTTGAACAAAGAGCTTGGCCATGGCCAAAGTGTCCGCAAGGTCCGTTTCGGGAGCAATGCCAGCGAACAGGTAGGCCGCCTTTTCAGGCGCCCGCAGCGCCAACGCCAAAGGCTCGGAGCAGACGTTTAAGCAGCTGACGGTTTTGACGACCAGCGCCTGTAAGTCCGGATCCGCTCTGGCGGCATCCCGCAAGGCAGCGGCAAAAGTTGCGCCGCTGGGTGCGGCGTTTTCGGCGCAGCAGGTGTCACAAACAAAAAGCGTATGCGTCATCAGGTGGTCATTCCAAAAGCTGAGGCTGGACAGCAGCCGAGCGATGCCACAGATTGGCGCGCGAAACCAGAGGGGGAAGAATAATGAACGACATTCGCGTTGTACCGGGGAACCCTCGGGAGCCGCAGGCCACCCGTCTGTTGCAAGCAAGTCATGCGCTCATGCAATCTCTGTTTTCCTCAGAGGACAACCATTTTCTGTCGATTGACGAGCTGTGCGTCGAGTCCGTCCGCTTCTTTGTCGCCAAAGACGGGGACACCACGTTGGGCTGTGCGGCGCTGGCCAACAAGGGGGACTATGCCGAGATCAAATCGATGTTTGTTGACCCCAACGCGCGGGGGCGCGGCATCGCGCATCAGTTGATGCAGCATCTTGAGCGAGATGCCCGCACGCAGGACCTTTCGGTGTTGAAGCTGGAGACCGGTGACACACTTACGCAAGCGCACAGCCTCTATTACGCGCATGGCTTCAAAGACTGCGCGCCGTTTGGCGATTACGAGGAAAGCCCGGCCTCACTCTTTATGGCAAAAACGCTGGACTAGTCGCAATCGGCCTCCAGATACGCTGTCGCCCCGCCAGCGGGCACAAAGATGTCGACCACCTCGCAGTCTTGTTCTTTGAGATAGCTTAATGCAGGGGGCGGCCCGTCGCCCGGATCACAGGCCAGTATGCCCGTGATTTTGGCCGCATCGCCGCGTATTTCGACCACATCGCATCCCGTGACCACCTGCATGGCGATTTCCGCTTTTGGCGCGATGGCGTCAAGGCGCGGGGCGTATTGCATATTCACGCGAACCGCCTCAGCAAGTCGACCTTTGTGGCGCACATCAAACGTGCTGCCCATCACGGAAACGCGCGTTGCCTCTGTGCCGAAATAGTGCGGACTGGGGGCGTTACAGGCCGTGAGAAAAATCAGGAAACTCAAAAATCGCATACCGCCAGACTGGCCAATATTGGTTAACGCAACCTTACCAGATCCGTGCGCCTTGCGCCGCCGTCCGGTATGTGGTCAAATCTTTTGACCACTTTGCGCGAGACATCTATGCCCTTCCAAAAGGTCCAGCCCGAAAAACTCTCCACCTCAGTTGTGCGCCAGATCGAGTTGTTGATCCTGCGCGGCATTCTGCGGCCTGGCGAACGACTGCCCGCCGAACGGGAGTTGAGCGAGCGCCTTGGCGTGTCCCGCCCCAGTCTCCGTGAGGCGATTTCGGCCCTGCAGGACAAAGGCCTTCTGGCGTCCAAGGCTGGCGCGGGCATCTTTGTGGCCGACGTCTTGGGCAGCGCCTTTTCGGACGCGTTGGTGCAGCTGTTTGCAGCCCACGACGAGGCGGTGTTTGACTACATTTCCTTTCGACGCGACATGGAGGGCCTGGCGGCAGAGCGCGCGGCGACGCGGGCCTCCGATACCGATTTGCGCGTCATTCAGACGGTGTTCTCCAAGATGGAGGCCGCCCACCCCAAACGCAATCCGGCAGATGAGGCGCGGCTGGACGCGGATTTCCACCTTGCCATCATCGAGGCCAGCCACAACGTGATCATGCTCCACATGATGCGCTCGATGTATCAGCTGTTGCGTGAGGGCGTCTTTTACAACCGCACGATCATGTTCCGACAACGCACGAAGCGGCATGAACTGCTGGAACAGCATCGTGCGATCAACACCGCCCTACAGGCGCGCGATCCCGAAGCGGCGCGCGCCGCTGTTGAGGCTCACCTGAACTTTGTTGAAACCGCGCTGTCAGACCACCAGGTGTATTTGCACAACGAGGCGGTGGCCCAACAACGGTTTGAACATGAGACAACGCGCTAGCCCGCGCTTTAGCCGACTTTCATCACGATTTTGCCGATGTGGCCGCTGCTTTCCATGCGCTGATGCGCCTGAACGGCGGTTTCCAACGTGAACTCACTGTCCATCACCGGCGCCACGCGGCCCGCATCCAACAAAGGCCAGACATGTTCCGCAAGGCTTTCCGCTATCCGCGCCTTGGCGAGATCGCTCTGCGGGCGCAATGTGCTGCCGGTGATTGTCAGGCGCCGCATCATCACCTGCGCGAAATTCAAGTCCACCTGAGGGCCTTGCAAAAACGCGATCTGCACAAGGCGCCCGTCATCGGCCAACGCTTTGACGTTGCGCTTGATATAATCACCGCCCACCATGTCGAGGATCAGATCGGCACCGCCTTCGGCGCGCATCACATCCACATAATCCTCAGCGCGGTAGTTGATCGCTTTTTCCGCTCCCAGTTTCTCGCAGGCTGTGCATTTTTCGTCCGATCCGGCTGTCGCAAACACCCGCGCGCCAAGCACATTTGCCAACTGGATCGCAGTTGTGCCAATCCCGCTTGAGCCACCATGCACCAAAAACCGCTCACCGGCCTTTAACCCGCCGCGCTGAAACACGTTGGACCAGACCGTGAAAAAAGTTTCCGGCAAACAGGCCGCTTCGCGCAATCCCATGCCACGCGGCACAGGCAGGCAATGGGCTGCGGGTGTCAGCGCATATTCGGCATAGCCACCACCGGGCAACAGGGCGCAAACCTCATCTCCTACGGCCCACTCCGCGACGCCTTCGCCCACTGCAGCAATGGCGCCGGACGCTTCCAAACCCGGAAGATCCGAGGCATTTGAGGGCGGTGCATAAAGCCCCGCGCGTTGCAGCACGTCGGGGCGGTTGACGCCAGCATATGCGATTTTCAGCAGCACTTCGCCCGGTCCGGGTTGCGGGATGGGGCGGTCGGTAAGCTCAAGCACCTCCGCCGGTCCGGGTTTGGAAATTTCCACGGCGCGCATCATGCTGCTCATCTTGTGTCCTCGGCCAAAGTGATCGTTGCCCGCAGGTGTAGCACCGCGACGCGCGCAAGGAACAGAGACTTTTGGACGAGGCCTGCAACAGGCCGCTGCGTCAGTGGCGCGGCGGAGTCCAGCTGCCGGGCATCCCTTCTGGCGCTTTGGGCGCACGGATACGCTCAAGCATTTCCAACGGCGCCGCCATCATCTTGCCAATCGGGCTGCCTTTAAACTGGGCTTTGGTCTTTTCAAACTGCATCACGTTCTCGATCCGACGATCCAGAAACGCCCATGTTGCGGTGTTGCCTTCGCTGTCATCCCCCAGCCAATACAGAACTGAAGAGCCATAAACCGCGCTCAGCGTGGCGCGTTTGGAATACCAGTTGAAATCCCGCGAGGTGTCGCCGATCGCAGTCCAGATCGCATCGCAAGTCCCCCAGATCAGCTCGGCGCCCTGCGCCGCATGTTGCGGCATAGCAAACAATGTGGAGCCACGACGCACAACTTCCCGATCAAGGCAAATCTCCAACCGTTTGCGCACCGCGAAGGTGATTTTTTCGCGGATTTTCATCGCGTCCAGATCTGCCTCGGCCAACGCTGCGGTCATCTGCGAATCGCCGCGCTTGTGATAAGCCACCGCCAGATCCACCGCGCCGCGTGGGCACAGCGCACGCGCCACAGTTGGGTCGATGCCGGTTTCTGACACTGCCGCCGCAAAGGTGGCTTCGGACCAACCATCAAAGGGCACATGCATCTCTGCGGCCTCAAGCAGGCGGGTTTTCAGATCGTTTTGAGAGGCATCGGACATGGGGTGTTCTCCGGCACAACTTGGCAGGTGATGCTGCAATTGCAGCCATACTAGACAATGTTTGGACCCTTTGCTATACGGCGGCTTCCTGCAATTTCATTGCAACTCAAACTTAGAAAGGTGGTGAAAACCACATGCAGGTTAGTGTTCGTGACAACAATGTCGATCAGGCGCTCCGCGCTCTGAAGAAAAAGCTGCAGCGTGAAGGCGTATTCCGCGAAATGAAGCTCAAGCAACATTTCGAGAAGCCGTCCGAGAAAAAAGCGCGCGAGAAAGCTGAAGCTATCCGTCGTGCCCGTAAATTGGCACGTAAGAAACTCCAGCGCGAAGGTCTGCTCTAAGCACCCTTTGATCCAGCTTTGGACACAAGAAGTTACAACCCCCGAAGCCTCGGTTTCGGGGGTTTGTTTTTTTCAGCGACGGACCGCCGACCGCCTCCCGTATAATTGTGGTCCTTCACGGAAAAACCGATCAAAGAGCCCTTATGACACTTTTGCCTGATAAAACCGTGCTGAACCGCTATTTGCCCACAATCCTTTTTGCGGTCATCGCTGCGGGCGTGGTCGGTGCGTTTTATGGCTACATCATGTCCCAGATCGTGGGACGCGACTTCTCCGCCAAGGTGCTGATGTGGGGCGCAAGCCGCGGCATTTTTGTGGCGCTTGCCGTGCTGACGCTGGAGCTTTTGGTGCATCGCGGCCCCGTACAACGCAGGATGCGGGCGATGGCCTTTGTGCCTGCCTTCGTTCTGCGGTCGATCATCACCTCCACCCACCTCATTGCTGCCCTCGCGCTTAGCCACTGGCTTTACTCTCCGGACTGGGCCGATTTCTGGGCGTGGGTGCAACGTGGCCTGCCGCGCGATTTTTTCTTCGCCGCAGGCACCGCTTTTGTCGTGCAACTGGTTCTGCAAGCGAAACGGCTTGTGGGAGGGCGGACCCTGCGCCACTTCCTGATGGGGCGCTACAATCGCCCTGTCCAAGAAGACCGCATTTTTGTGTTGGCCGATCTGGTGGGGTTCACCGCCATGGCCGACAAGCTGGGCGATCAGCGCAGCCTCGAATTGGTATCGGGATTCTTTCTGGATCTCGACCCGACGATCCACAAATACGGCGCGATGATCCACAACTATGTCGGCGACGAAGTTGTGATGAGCTGGCGCGACCGCGGCAGCGTCAAAAACGGCCGCGCGGTGCGCTGTGTGCGCGACATGATCGCCAAAACCGCCGAAGTGCGCGCAAAGTATCTCGACACATTCGGCGTCGCCCCCACCCTGCGCATCGGCATGGCGGCAGGTCCGGTTGCCGTCGGTGAATGTGGCTGGGAAAAACGCCAGGTGATCTATATCGGCGACACGATCAACACCGCCAAACGGCTTCAGGATGCGTGTAAACCATACGGCGTTTCTGTGATGACCGACGCCGACACCGTCGCGCGCATGAACATGCCCGACGACGTAACGGCAACGGAAATGGGTCGCACGACCCTACGAGGCCGCGAAACAGAGACCCTGATGATGGCGCTTGGCCAAGACGCTGGTCCCTATTCTTTGCCCGCTTTGGGAAACTGAACCCGCCCCCCTGTCAATCCGCGCAGATGCGCTTAGATTGGGCGCAACAACACGCAAACAGGGTACTCACATGACCGATACATACACGCCCCCCAAAGTCTGGACTTGGGACGCTGAAAGTGGCGGCAAATTCGCCAGCATCAACCGCCCCATCGCGGGCCCGACACAAGACAAAGACCTGCCGCGCGGCACGCAACCCTTTCAGCTTTACTCGCTGGCCACGCCCAACGGCGTCAAAGTCACTGTGATGTTCGAAGAACTGCTGGCCGCCGGTCACACCGGCGCGGAATATGACGCTTATCTGATCAACATCGGCGAGGGCGATCAATTTGGCTCGGGCTTTGTCGACGTGAACCCGAATTCCAAAATTCCGGCGCTGATGGATGTGTCCGGCGACAAGGAAGTCCGCGTTTTTGAAAGCGGCGCGATCCTGCTGCATCTTGCCGAGAAATTTGACGCCTTCCTTGGGCCCAAGGAAAACCGCGCCGAAATGATCAGCTGGCTGTTCTGGCAAATGGGCAGTGCGCCTTATCTGGGCGGCGGCTTTGGCCATTTCTACGCCTATGCGCCGGAAAAATGGGAATACCCGATCAACCGCTTTGCGATGGAAACCAAACGCCAACTCGACGTGTTGAACCGCCAACTGGCCGACAACAAATTCATCGCGGGCGACGACTACACCATCGCCGATATTGCGATTTGGTCCTGGTACGGCGCTCTCGCGCTTGGCCGCCTCTATGAAGCTGGCGAATTCCTCGACGTGGAAAGCTATGAGCACGTGCAACGCTGGGCCAAGGAGATCAATGACCGTCCGGCTGTGAAGCGCGGCGTCAAAGTGAACCGCGCTTGGGGTGAACTTGATCAACAGCTGCGCGAACGCCACGCCGCTGAAGATTTTGACACCCGCACTCAGGACAAGCTTGAACCCGAAGAGGGTTAACGCACACGGGGACGCAATCTGCCGCCCTCAAGCGCAAACAACAGGACCGCGGCGCCCAACGAGAGCGCCGCGCCCACCACAGCCACCCCGCCATAGCCGATGATCTCTGCAAAACCCGCAAACAGGCCCGACGCCACCAGCGTGCCGCCAAAATGCGACATGGAGATCAACGAACTGCCAGCGCCCGGCCGATGCTCTACCAATTGCTGAATGTACCCGACCGGCACCGACAGAATAATGCCTGCACCGATACCAAACGGCAGGATAAGCCACCAAGCCGCCGCCATCGACGGCACCACCGCAAGCGCCGCAAAGCTGACGGCATAAATCGCCGCGCCCACGAGAATGATCGCAACGCGGGAAAAGCGTCGCAGCAACAACGCGCCCCCAAGCATGACAGGCAATTCCACCATGGCAACACCGCCAGAGAACCACCCAATATCGCTTTCCTGCCCGCCCAGCCGCGTGACCACCAACAATCCTAGCAAAATATTATAAAGCCCGTTGGCCGAGGTCACCGCGGTGATCAAACCAAGCCGCACCAGTACCGTGGGCGCGATGACCTCTGCCACCGCCTCTCGAAACGTTAGACCAGAGCCTCCGCTATCGCCCATATCCTTTGGCCACATCACGTATACCACGATCAATACCAGCACATTCGCAATCGCCAGCATCCAATAGACTGCCAACAAGTCCACACCCTGCGCCAAAGCCATCGCCCACAACGGCGGCGTTAGGGCGAAGGTGCCTGCGAATCCCGCACGGACCAGCGACAGCCCGACGTCTTTGTCGATCTCCGGATTGCGATCCGCCGCCACCGCCGCCAATGCGAAATACTGCGTAAATGTGGTTGCGGCGATTGGGAACAAAACCATATGCACCACTACAAATGCCGCTGCTGTAGGCCACAGCGCCATCAAAAATCCTGCGACAATTCCGACGCAAATGCAGGCCAGTAAAATCCCTCGATAGCGCTGCGTTTGATCCACAACGATGCCGATCGCAACCGATGCCAGAACACTGAACAGCGCCCCCGCCGTCACGACAAAGGCATAGACCGCATTGCCAAATCCCAATCGCTCGATCGCTATCACCGATTGAAACGGCGCCACCGAGGCGACTGCTGGCCCCATCAAGAGAATACACATGAATGCGACCCTCAATAGCGGGTCGCTTAATGCTCGTATAAATATCAAATCAATGTCCCGGCTCGGGCGCGAAATCAGCGCCGTTCAAGCAAAACACGGGAGGTGAGCCAATGCAACGCATCCCGGTTTGTGCCCACACAGGCCCCCGCGATTTTGCCATTCCCACAAGGTTTCCAACCCGTTAAAGTTGCAGCAAATTCAAACTATAAGTGACCAAATGACCTCTCTCAAAAGCATTCTTGCACTCGGTACCCTGTTGTTCAGCGCGAGTTGCACCTCTGAACCCGCCGCCAACGCCTCCCAATCCGCAGCAGTTTTCTCGATCTCCGCCAATGTGTCGGACGGCCGAAAACTGACCGGCGAAGCCGTCTATCGCAGTGGGCAGTCCGATGTGTTCTGCATGCGCAATGCCACGCTTGCTTGCAGCGGTGAAATTCCTTTTTCGACCCGTCCGGGGGCCGAGATTTCGTTCCCTTTCACCTGTGATAACGGCACCGAAGGCTTTGGGACCATGTACCGCAAAACCGTTGGGCGCGTGATCGTGCCGACCCACGGCAAGGCCGTGTTTGACACCGGCACCAGCGCGCAAATCTCAATTGCGCTGGACAGGCGCACCAAAGGTGAATCCTTTGCAGAGGTTGAAGCTTGCGAGCGGCTCTAGGCCAACATCATCTCCGCCGCTTTCTCACCGATCATAATGCTGGGCGCGTTGGTGTTGCCCGAGGTGATTGCCGGCATGACAGACGCGTCCACCACCCGCAGGCCAGCCAATCCGCGCAACCGCAACTCGCCATCCAAAGGTGCCGCCGCATCGCTGCCCATCCGCACGGTGCCAACGGGGTGAAAGATCGTCGTGCCGATATCGCCCGCTGCACGGGCCAGCTCCGCCTCATCCTGCGCCGTGATGCCTGGCTTCATCTCTTCCGGCTGATACTTTGCCATCGGACCCTGCGCCATAATGGATCGCGCCTGCCGAAGCGCGGCAACTGCCACGGCCCGATCCCCCTCGGTCGCCAGATAATTCGGCGCGATCACGGGCGCGTCCTCTGGGTTCGGGGACACAATCCGCACATGCCCGCGGCTTTCGGGCCGCAGATTGCACACGCTCGCGGTGATGGCGGGAAAATCATGCAGCGGCTGCCCGAACGCCTCCAGCGACAACGGTTGCACGTGATACTCAAGATCCGGCGTCGCCAGATCAGGCCGTGACTTGGTGAACGCCCCCAATTGGCTCGGCGACATCGACATCGGCCCTGTGCGCCGCGCCAGATATTCCATCCCGATCTTGGCTTTGCCCCACAGGCTTGCCGACATAGTGTTCAGCGTCTTGGCATCTTGCAATTTCCACGCACAACGCAGTTGCAAATGATCCTGCAAGTTGGCTCCGATCCCGGGCATCTCATGCTGTACCGCGACGCCATGCTGCCGCAACACCTCGCCCGGCCCGACCCCGGACAACTGCAAAATCTGCGGCGAATTCACCGCGCCCGCAGACAGCACGACTTCGCCCCCGCAACGCGCCTGCTTCAGCACGCCGTTCTGACGATACTCTACACCAACAACGCGCCCGGCTTCGATCAGAAGTCGCGTGGTATGCGCCTGGGTTTCAACCTTCAACCGCTGCTTGGCAGGGCGCAAAAACGCCTTTGCCGTGTTCCAACGCCAGCCGTTCTTCTGGTTCACTTTGAAATAGCCGACGCCCTCGTTGTCGCCGGTGTTAAAATCATCCGTACGTGGCACGCCCGCCGCTTCTGCCGCCGCCATCCAGTCGTCCAGCACATCCCAATGCAGGCGCTGATCATTCACGTGCCATTCGCCGCCCACGCCATGCATCTCGCTTGGCCCGTCCATGTAATCTTCGGACTTTTTGAAAAGCGGCAGCACATCATCCCAGCCCCATCCGGGCAGACCCATTTGCCGCCATCCGTCATAATCCGCCGCCTGCCCCCGCAGATACAGCATGCCGTTGATCGACGAGCAGCCCCCCAAAACCTTGCCACGCGGATAGATCAGTTGCCGCCCGTTCAGCCCCGCATCCGGCGCCGTTTTATACATCCAGTCGGTGCGCGGATTGCCGATGCAATACAGATAGCCCATCGGGATGTGGATCCAATGATAGGTGTCGCGCCCGCCTGCCTCCAACAGCAAGACCTTGCGCCCACCTTCCGCCAGCCGCGCCGCAACAACACAGCCCGCACTGCCCGCGCCCACTACAATGTGGTCCCAATCCATTGTGCTTCCCCCTACACGCTCTACCGCGCTTTTTCTTTTCTTCGCTCTTGCCTCACACTGGCAAGGCCGTCGTCTTAAACACAGTGCGCAGCGCAAAACTCGATTGCATCTGTGCCACACCAGGCAGCCGCGCCAGATGTTGGCGGTGAATACGCGCAAAATCATCCGTATTTTCGGCCACAACTTTCAGGATGTAATCCGCCGTGCCTGCCATCAGATGGCACTCCAGCACATCCGGAATGCGTGCCACAGCCTTCTCAAAGGCCTCCAGCACTTCATCCGCCTGCCCAGACAAAGTGATCTCCACAAATACCGTGGTTGGTACATCCATTTTGCGCGGATCCAGCAACGCAACATAATCGCGAATGTAGCCATCTGCCTCCAACCGATGCACCCGCCGATGACACGCAGACGCCGACAGGTTCACCCGCTCAGATAGCTCCGCATTGGAAATCCGACCCTGCTTTTGCAGCACCGCCAGAATCCGACGATCCGTTTGATCAATGGACATAGTGTGGTGACTCCTTGCGCCTCTGTCTCTCATATTCGAAGAATCTTCGAAAGCCAAGTTCCCAAACTGCCTAAAAATCAAGCACATCCCAAGCGCGCGTTCCTACCTTTTACTCAGAGTCACACTAGGAGAGCGACATGAAGATCGGCTGCCCCACAGAAATCAAACCTCAAGAATTCCGCGTTGGTATGACCCCCGACGCCGCACGCGAAGCCGTGGCACACGGGCATGATGTGCTCATACAATCTGGCGCTGGCAACGGGGCTGGTTTTACCGATGAAGACTACGCCGCCGCCGGTGCAACCATCATCGGCACCGCCGCCGAAGTCTTTGCGCAGGCCGACATGATCGTGAAGGTCAAAGAGCCCCAAGCCGGTGAGCGCAAAATGCTGCGCGAGGGCCAGCTGCTCTTTACCTATCTGCACCTCGCTCCCGACCCTGAACAGACCAAAGACCTATTGGCGTCCGGCTGCACCGCGATTGCTTATGAAACCGTGACCGACGACCGCGGCGGCCTGCCCCTGCTGGCGCCGATGTCCGAAGTCGCCGGACGCCTTGCGCCACAAGTTGGCGCCTGGACCTTGCAAAAGGCCAACGGCGGTCGCGGCGTTCTAATGGGCGGCGTACCGGGTGTGGCCCCAGCCAAAGTTGTGGTGATCGGCGGCGGGGTTGTTGGCACCCACGCGGCAAAAATCGCCGCGGGCATGGGCGCGGATGTAACCGTTCTGGACCGTTCCCTGCCCCGTCTGCGCTATTTGGATGACGTCTTTGCTGGCACCTTCAAAAACCAGTACTCCACCGCTGGCGCCACCGCTGAACTGGTCCGCGTGGCCGACTTGGTGATTGGCGCTGTGCTGATCCCCGGTGCTGCGGCGCCCAAACTTATCACCCGCGCGCAATTGTCCGAAATGAAGCCCGGCGCCGCGCTGGTGGACGTGGCGATTGACCAAGGCGGCTGCTTTGAAACCTCCCGCGCGACCACCCACGCCGACCCGATCTACGAGGTCGACGGCATCATGCACTACTGCGTCGCCAACATGCCCGGCGCGGTCGCACGGACGTCGACACAGGCGCTTGGCAACGCCACGCTGCCCTTCCTGCTGAACCTCGCCAACAAAGGTTGGAAACAAGCCTGCGAAGACGATCCACACCTTCTGAACGGTCTGAACGTTCATGCGGGTCAGCTGACGTATTATGCGGTGGGCAAAGCTCTCGGCATCGACGTGATCTCGCCATCTCTGGCGCTCAAAAGCTGACGTCCTCTATCTCCTAGACACCAAGGCGCTCCGATCAGGGGCGCCTTTTTTGTTGGCTTAAACCAGCCTGCAATCACACGCTCTGAAACGACTTTACCAAGGCGTTTTCCAACGCCATGAGGCACCAAAAACTGCCATTTCTCACAAAGCCTTCTCCTTGGCCCTTGACGCCTCAAAGCCGCCATTCAGCCCCCCTCACCAAGCCAACCCCTCTAGATCGAAGCCCCTCTAACACTCTGAATGCATGTATGATTTATCCACACCACCCGCGTCAGTTGTCATAAAACCGATTTTGCGCCAGACTTTGGGGCATACCAAAATCACTTTTCAAGCCACCAATAGGGAGATTTGCCATGTGCAATATTCAAATCCTTAAGGTCACCGGGCTGTCCCCTGATGACAATGGCGTTCCACAAAGAATTTCCGTGATTGGAACCGTCTCAGACTGCGAAGAGAACCAAGATACCGGACAAAGTGTCGAGGTGACGTTGCAGTGTGCCAACGAAAGCCATACGACCACTACATCCGAAATCAGCGGCGGACTTTGGTACGTCAGTTTTCTCTCGAATTGCCGATGTGGCAGCGCAGTTACCGTCACAGCGCACTGCCTTGCCGACCCAACCTGCGGCGACGAAGTCACCGTTGCTGCGTTGGAGTGCACCCGCTGTCCGATTGTGAATGTCGAAGGCGACAGCGGTGAAATTCCGAATTACGACATCGTATGTCTCAACGAGACGACCGCCCGTCTGTCTTTCAAGATAGAGGTCAAGAACCCCACCGGTTCAACCGTCTGTCTGGATTACATCTGGGGTCCGGCCGCCACCAATGTGAACATCCAGAATTTCTGCTACCCTTCTCCGAACAACCTTCCGGACGAACCGGTCTCCGCCGACTTTCCGGCCAGTCCGCCATTCGGACACCAGCCGGAACTTGTGATCTGGACAAAGGACGAAAACGGCGAGTTTTTTGGATGCCCGCCGATTATTGTCGTCCTGCCCTTCATTCCACCGTGCGCGGAGTGTCTCACCACTTTCGACCTGAACGTAGACGTTGCAAATTGCTCCGCCGCCTTCAGCGGAGACGACCACCCCGAGGATTGCGTCTTTCACTGGAGTTTTGGCGATGGCAACAGCGCCGTGACACCGACGTTGACCACCTCGCACACCTATGCCGCCAATTCTCCTGTGCTGCCTGACGGCACGGTCGAACCCTACCAGGTCAGCGTCGTGATGGTTTGCGAAAGCAACGATTGCGTGCCCTCTGCCGGCGTATCGGTCCTGATCGAGAATTGCAGTGTTTGCCCCACATCGGAGTTGAAAGTCACGTACTCCGAGTGCAAGGAAAACCAGCGTCAAGCCACCTACTCGGTGACATCCTCCGGTGGCACACCGACAAATTTCAGCTGGCAGATCAACGGCGCACCTGTGCCCGGCAATGCCAATTCTCTCACTCGCGATGAAACCATAGGCGACAGCACAAGCGTGTCGGTAACAGTGGTCGGGCCGGGCCCCTGCACGCAGACTTTGGATCAGGACTTTGTCACCCCCGACTGCAGCAGCTCCTGTTGTCCAATCTGGCTGGTGCCGCTTGCGATGGCCATCGCAGCAAGCATGGTCACGCTGTATCTGGCCCTTTTGATTTGCAAATCCCTGCAAGTTGACTGGCTGTGGATTACCGCGCTTGCCATCGTTGCCTTCGCGTTCCTGACCTGTCTGCTGGTCGGCTGGATTTTCGATTGCCCGCGTCGCAAGTTTGACAAATGCTTCTGGCTGCTCTCCGCATGGATGGCGAGTTTGACCAGTTTCTTCACAGCACTCTACTTCGGCGTTGGGAAATGGCCCTTGCAGTTCCCACCCTTCAGTTGGATGTGCAGCGCCACAGAATGCATCGGCTGCTGCAGCGGAAAATGGTGGTGGTGGTTTGTTATTCTCGGGTTCCTCATCGCCTTTCTGGCCGCCTTCATCTCTTGGATCAAAAACTGCAAACCCGGGAAATGTTTCGCTGTCAGCATGCTAGCGTTGGTCCTGACAACACTGACCGTGACACTTTTCTCTTATGCGCCACTAATCCCGGTGATCAAGATCTGTGTCTGGGCCGCGATACCTTGGATTGTCGCACTGATCTCGGCCGTGTTGGCCGGAATGTCTGCGCAGTGTAACGCCTGAGGCAGCACCGCAGTTACCGGGCGGGAAATTCGCCCGGTAACGCATACTTTCGCAAACAGCTGCCGCGACGCGTTGATGCAGGTCGCACCCCCTACGCGACACGCACCGCACCGCTCGGTCGGGTAACCCGCGCCCGTGCCAAATTCGCACCGCCGCAATACCGACGTAATGCCGACGCGATACAGCTCCCTGATTTGTGATCAAAAACAGGGTCAATAACAAAATAGGCGGCACCGTTTTACCGCTGCCGCCTGTTCCAATTGCCCCGCTGCAAGCGGCACGTTTACGCCTCGCGTTTGATCTCCACCGTATGCGGGTAAGGTATCGAAATCCCACCCGCGTCAAAGGCTTCCTTGACCGCTTGGGTAAAGCCGAATTTCAGCTCCCAAAAATCGTCTGCCTGACACCAGATCCGCGCTGTAATGTCGACCGAACTGTCGCCCAGATTGGTTACGCGCGCCCAAGCCTCAGGGTCTTTTAGAACCCGATCGTCTTTGTTTGCACAGGCCAGAATAATCTCGCGTGCTGTCTCGATGTCATCGCCATAGTCGATGCCAAAGACCACATCCACACGCCGTGTGTCGTGCGCGGAAAAGTTGGTGATGACCGCGCCCCAAGCTTGACCGTTTGGCACAATGATCTGCACATTGTCCGGCGTTTTCAACTCGGTCACAAACAGGTTCAAGTCCACCACGGTGCCCGCTGTACCGCCGATGTCCACATATTGACCCAGCTTATAAGGCCGGAACAGGATCAGCATAAACCCAGCCGCCAGATCGCTCAGTGTGCCTTGCAGCGCCAGGCCAATGGCCAGCGTTGCCGCGCCCATCATCGCCACAAGCGAGGTCGCTTCGATGCCAAAGATGCCCAGAATGGCAACCAGCACCATCAGCAGGATCACCCAGCGCACTACGCTGGCAGCAAAGTTGCCCAACGTATTGTCGATCTCGGGCGACGCATTCACCCGCTTGCGCACCACAGAACTCACCCAACCGGCTACAATCCAGCCGATCACCAGCACCACCAGTGCCTTGGCTGCTGCCATCACCAGCGGGCCAAAGCTCGCAACTTGTTCCATAACTGTCTCCACCTGTCATTCTCCGTAGGCAAACCATCACATTTGCCGCCCCTAAAACGAAACATGGCGGCCGGGCGCAAGCCCCAACCGCCATGGTCTGACGAAAACCGCCTTATTTGCTCACCGCGTCCCGGATCTCAAGCAGCACATCCAGCTCGCTCGGTCCTGCGGGTGCCTCCTCGGCCGGCGCCTCTTCTTCGGCTTTGGCAGCCGCTTCTTTGACCTTGTTCACATAGCGCACCAGCATGAACACCACGAATGCGATGATCAGGAAGTTGATGATCGCCATCACAAAAGAACCCCAGGCAAACACCGCGGCGCCTGCTTCACGTGCGGCCTCAAGGCTGGCGCCTTCGGCCACCTCACCGGCGAGAACCACATACATGTTGGTGAAATCCACACCGCCCATGAACAGACCCACAAACGGGTTGATCAAATCGCCCACCATCGATTTCACAATCGCGGTGAACGCTGCGCCGATGATGATCCCAACGGCCATATCCATCACATTGCCCTTGGCAATGAAATCCTTGAATTCTTGCATCATTGTCTTCGTTTCCTTCCCTGTATGCGCGCTTATTGCTTTTGCTTGGCTGCGCGCGCGAACATTAACATGTTCGGATTCGCACGGATAGCCATGTGGTTTTAGGGGAAAAAGCCCTTATCTTCCCCATACACGCGACAGGAGAAGACATGACCAACGTCACCAACCACCCGATCAACACCCGCTGGCCCGCCGACACCCCCGATGCGATCCAGCTTTATTCCTTTCCCACACCCAACGGCGTGAAAGCGTCCATTGCCCTTGAAGAGCTTGGCCTGCCTTACGAGGCGCATCTGGTGACATTGTCAGATGCCGACGTGAAAAGCCCCGAGTTTCTCGCGCTGAATCCCAACAACAAGATCCCTGCGATCATCGACCCAAACGGACCGGACGGCGAGATGGTGACGCTTTTTGAAAGCGGCGCGATCCTGATTTATCTGGCAGAGAAAGCCGGCAAACTGCTGGGCAACTCAGCCGCTGAAAAGGCGCAGATCATCCAATGGCTGATGTTCCAGATGGGCGGCGTTGGCCCGATGTTTGGCCAGATGGGTTTTTTCGTGAAGTTCGCGGGATCCGAGATCGAAGACCCCCGCCCGCGCGAGCGCTATGTTAACGAGGCCAAGCGCCTGCTCGGCGTGATGGAGAAACAGCTAGAAGGTCAGGACTGGATCGCAGGCGACTTCTCTATTGCCGACATCGCGCTCGCCCCTTGGATCGGGGCGCTGGATTTCTACGGCGCGAAACCCTTGGTGGGTTTTGACGATTTCCCCAATGTGGCGGCATACGTCGACCGCTTTATGGCGCGCCCTGCGGTTCAAAAAGGCCGCAACATCCCACCGCGCCCTTAACCCGAGACGTGAGAAAAGGGGGCTGTCTGCCCCCATACTTGCGCAAGCACAAGCCACCCCCGAAGGTATTTTTAGAACAAAAAAAGCCTAGGGCAGTTGCGCCGTCAAAACATAGCGCAGCATCTCGGCCACGGCCTTTGGCTCATCCGTGACGGCCAACGCAGCCGCGTGTACTTCTTTCAGGGCGTGCTGATGCTCCGGCTGGCTGACCACGATGATGCTTTTGCCAAGCGCGCTGGCATAGCCCGCGTCAAACGCCGCATTCCACTGTTTGTATTTCTCGCCAAAGCGCACCACGACCACGTCCGCCATCTCGACCCCGCGCCGCGTGCGGATCGCATTCAGCTTGGCGCCTTTGTGGTCGTGCCAGAATTTGTTGTCCTCAGCGCCCATGATCGCCACGCCGCAATCGTCGCTTGCCGCGTGATCTGTCACCGGACTGTCAAACACCACATCCAGCCCTTCGCAGGCTACAATGATTTGCTCGCGCCAGTCGGTGTGAATCTCGCCACTCAAATAAACACTCAGGGTCATGAAAACTCTCCTTTTGGATTTGAAGAGGTGATAGCGCCTTGTGGGGCCCGCGCCAATCGCGAACCGACCTGAAGCAGTTTCAGAGTTTGCGCGCCACGATGTAACGGCTTGGTGGTCGCACCGGATAATTGCCGGTTTCCACGATCTCAAACCCCGCGTTAGAGATCATATTTTCAAGCTCACTTACGCCCAGAAAACGCACAAACGGCGCTTTGCCAATCCACTGCAACAAAGGAATCGCCAGCTTCATCAGGCCAAATTTCACACCCAAACCAGGCTCCGCGATACAAGGCGTCTTGGAAATGAACAGCCCGCCGGATTTCACACGCCACGCGATGTCGGCCAGATCCGCGTCCAGATCATCCACCAAATGCAAAAGGTTGTGTGCCAGCACCACATCAAACGGGCCCTCCGGCGCAGTGGACGCCGCCGCGTTGGCAAAGCTGATGTTGCTGACGCCGGCCTCAATCGCGCGTTCGCGCCCGATGTCCAGCATCTCGCCGGATATGTCGGTCGCCGTGATGTGTTTCACCCCGTCCGCCAGCGTGATTGCCGTGCTGCCCGTGCCTGCGCCAAGCTCAAGGGCGTGGTCGCTGTCTTTCAAATAGCTGCGCGTGCGCCCCAGCGTGTATTCATACGCTGGCACATCATCGATCGGCCGTTCGGCATAGCCACGCGCCTGTTTGTCCCAAAAATTCGCTGCACTCGTCATAACTCTCTCCTTCGTTACCCCTAAGATAGTCATGCGCAAACACATGTGAATTGCCGAAATTCGCAAGTACGTTATACAAATATGCATGAAAGATTTTGACTGGAACCACATCCGCGCCTTTCTGGCGACCGCCGAAGACGGCTCGCTCAGCGCGGCAGCACGGCGGCTCGGGCTGACGCAACCGACCCTTGGGCGACAGGTGTCTGCCTTGGAGGCCGATCTTGGCGTGCTGCTGTTTGAACGGGTTGGACGCTCACTGCGCCTTACAGATGCCGGGGCGGAATTGCTGGGGCATGTGCGCGCGATGGGCGCGGCCGCCGACCGCGTGTCTCTCGCCGCGTCAGGCCAAAGCCAGACCATCGAGGGCCGCGTGGCAATCACCGCCAGCGACGTGTTTTCTGCGTATCTGTTGCCCCCGATTCTCACCCGCCTGCGTCAGCTTGCCCCCAAGCTGGTGATCGACGTCGTGGCCGGAGATGACATCCGCGACATCCTGCGCCGCGAGGCCGATATCGCCATCCGCCATGTGCGCCCCGAACAACCCGACCTGATCGCCCGCCTGATCCGCGACGCAAACGGGTATTTCTATGCCGCGCCCGACTATCTTGACCGGCGCGGTCGTCCTAAGTCCCTCGCGGATCTGAAAACCCATGATTTCATCGGGTTTTCCGACAACGACCGCATGCTTGAGTATTTGCACCCTCTGGGCTTTCCCATCACCCATGACAATTTTCGCGCCGGCTCTGCCAGCGGCCTTGTGGCGTGGGAACTCTGCCGTCAGGGCTTTGGCATTGCGCCGATGGCCGAGGAGGTAGCGGCCAAATCAACGGGCATCGAACGCATTCTGCCAGACCTCGCGCCGATCACCTATCCGATCTGGTTGACCACGCACCGCGAGTTGCACACCAGCCGTAAGATCCGGCTGGTGTTTGATGTGCTGGCCGAGGCCCTCGCCAAAAGTTAAAGCCCACGGCTCATCATAACACGATTGCCATCACGACCAGTCTCTTGCCAGCCAAGATGATGATAAAGCGCGATATTTCCGGTCAAATCGACATGCGTCGCCAGCGCGATCTCGTCACATCCGGCGTCTTGCGCCAAGGCCACCGCATGACCGATCAGCTTGCCGCCCAGCCCTTTGCCACGGGCATCAGGTGACACCGCGACATTCATCAGATGCGCCTTGGGCGGTGCTAAAGCCACCATTAAGACGCCCTGCACCTCGGCTCGTCCGGTGACCCAGATTTGACCCGCCGCGATGGCACGGTCAATCCCGCCGGACACATCCGGCAGGACCACGCCTTGGTCGCGATAAGCTTGATAAGCGGCGTCAATCAACCGCGCGATGGCTTCTGCTTCATAGGCGTGGGCCAGGCGCGGTATCATTGATCAACCCCTAAGCGCGCCGCCGGTGGCCTTACTGACCTTCTCGACGATTTTTGCTGCAACCGCTTCGATGTCCGCTTCTTTCAGCGTTGTCGCTGTGGGCTGCAAACGCACGGTGAGAGCAAGGGATTTTTTACCGTCACCCAAGCTGCCTCCGATGAATTCGTCAAACACGCGCACATCTTCGATCAGGGCCTTGTCAGCACTCGCCGCTGCATTGACCAGCGTGAGGGCTTCGACGTCAGCCTCAACCACAAAGGCAAAGTCACGTTCAACGGCCTGCAAGTCCGCCATGGTCACGGCGCCTTTGGAGGCCGATTTCTTGCGCGGCAGAGGGATTTCTTCGGGATAAAGTGTAAACGCCACTGCCGGGCCTTTCACGCCCAGCGCATCCAAAACCTTGGGGTGCACTTCGCCAAACACGCCCAGTGTCTTTTTCGGGCCAAGGCAAATGCGGCCATGACGGCCCGGATGCCACCAAGCGTCTCCGCCGCGTTGGATCATCACCTTTGCCGGTGCGCCAATGGCAGACAGAACCGCCTCGGCATCGGCTTTGGCATCATAGATATCCACACCACGGCTCTCGCCATGCACATCCTTGCCAACAGTTCTGCCAACCAGCAGGCCGCTCACTTGCAAACGTTGTTCACCCGGTTCACCGCCCTGAAAGGCCGCGCCGCACTCAAACAGCGCCATGTCAGCATAGCCACGCGCCTGATTGCGCGCCGCTGCCTGCAAAAGACCGGGCAACAGGTCAGGACGCATGTGGCTCATTTCGCTGGAAATCGGGTTCTGCAGCATGGTCGCATCATCGCCACCGCCAAACAGCTCTGCCGCCGCTTTGTCGATGAAGCTATAAGTCACACATTCGTTGTAGCCGATGCTGGCTGTCGTGCGCCGCGCGACTTGTTCGCGTTTTTGCATTGGCGACAAAATTTGCTTGGGCACGCCCGCCGTCATCCGAGACATCGGCTTGCCTTCGAGCTTCGTCAGCGACGCAATGCGGGCAACCTCTTCCACCAGATCAGCCTCGCCGCGCACATCAGGGCGCCAGCTTGGCACATGGGCCATGTCGCCTTCGATCACAAAACCCAACGCGCTCAGCGTTGCGCGTTGCGTCTCGGCGGAAATTTTCATGCCCACCAACGACTGCACACGGTCTGTATCAAGCTTATAGGCGCGGCTCACGTCCGGCACGTTGCCTGCAATCACCAAATTGGACGGC
Source organism: Shimia sp. SK013 (assembly GCF_001292625.1). Taxonomy (GTDB): domain Bacteria; phylum Pseudomonadota; class Alphaproteobacteria; order Rhodobacterales; family Rhodobacteraceae; genus Shimia. The sequence goes on along the minus strand of NZ_LAJH01000005.1, from coordinate 42,476 downwards.
TCACCACCGCATAGATCAATGATCATCTGCGTTGCATCCTCCATCGCCTGCATGTTGTAGGCCGGATCAATGCCGCGTTCGTTGCGATATCGCGCGTCAGAATTCACCTTCAGGCCACGGCCCGTATAGGCGATTTGAATGAGGTCCCAGACAGCGGCTTCAAGGAACACGTTGGTTGTGGTTTCGGTGCACCCGGTCGCCAGACCACCCATGATCCCGCCGATGGATTCAACGCCTTCATCATCGCTGATGACAACCATACCCTCGGCAAAGGTGTGTTCTTTTTCGTCCAACCCCACGAGCGTCTCGCCACCTTTGGCGCGATGCACGCGCAAATCGCCTTTGACCTTGTCCGCATCAAAAACGTGCAACGGGCGGTTGCGGTCATAGGTGAAGAAGTTGGTGATATCCACGAGCGCAGAAATCGGACGCAGACCGATCGCGGTCAGGCGGTCCTGCAACCATTGTGGCGACGGGCCGTTTTTCACGCCTTTGATCAGACGGCCGGCAAAGACTTCGCAGCCGTCCGTGGCGGCGTCCGCGTCAATGGTCACGCCGATCGGGCTCTCATAGCCGCCCGCAACAGTGGCGGTTTTTGCAGGCTTCATCGTGCCCAGCCCGCGCGCCGCCAGATCCAGGGCGATGCCACGTACGCCAAGCGCGTCAGGACGGTTCGGGGTGATCGCAATCTCGATCATCGTGTCGACCTTTGCGGGATCATTCTCCGCCAGCCAATCCACAAACTTGTCGCCCACTTCGCCCGAGGCCAGCTCGATAATGCCATCGTGCTCGTCGCTCAGTTCCAACTCTTTTTCAGAGGCCATCATACCGTGGCTTTCGACGCCGCGGATGTTGCCCACCTTGATGGTCAAATCGAGGCCCGGAATATACATGCCCGGCTTGCAGACCACGACGGTGATACCTTCGCGTGCATTGGGCGCGCCGCAGATGATCTGTTTCTCACCTTCATCGGTCGCAACCTGACACACACGCAGCTTGTCCGCATCGGGGTGTTTCTCGGCTTTCACCACTTTGCCCAGTGTAAATTCGGTCAAACGGTCTGCCGGATTGGCAACCTCTTCGACCTCAAGGCCAAGGTCGGTCAGCGCTTCGACGATCTCGTCAACGCTTGCAGGGGTGTCCAAGTGGTCTTTCAGCCAGGAAAGAGTGAATTTCATCGCGCCGTTCCGCCAGTCAAATAAGGGTCAGAAAGGGCAATAGCGGATATGGGCAAAAGGGGAAAGGGCGCATTGCCTTTGAGGCCCGCAAACTGCGAGACTCACTTGGTGTTTTGATAATGACCAGACTTGACGCATAGTGACCCTCAGGGATGACAGGGAGTTTGGCCATGGCCGCTAAGGACAACGGCGTAAAAACCGCCTATTTCGTGATTGCAGACATATCCGGATACACAAAGTTCATGGCTGAAACGCCAATTGAACACGCCAAAGGCATTCTGGAATCGCTGTTTGGCGATCTGGTGCCGGCGATCCGCGCGCCGTTGGAGGTCTCGGGCCTGCAAGGTGACGCGGTCTTCGCCTATGCCTTTGAAAGCGACGTGATGACCAAACAGTTCATTTTGGACTTTGCAGAACAGCTCTACTGCGTCTTTGCGCGGTCCAAGGAAAAAATAATCCTAAACACCAGCTGTCCCTGTGACGCCTGCGCCAATGTGCGCGATCTGGAGCTTAAGGTCGTTGTGCACCACGGCGAATGCGTCATTCAGGAAACCGGCGGACGCGAAGAACTGGCCGGTCAGGACGTGATCACCGCTTTCCGGCTGTTGAAAAACTCGGTCAAGGAGCGCACGGGGCTGAACGCCTATGCGCTGATTTCCTGTGATGCGCTCAGGTCCATGGACATGGCGGATTTGTTTGACGATTCTGATTTTCACAGCGAGGACATCGAGCACATCGGCCAGGTCGAATATGTGGTGCGCGACATGCGCAAAGCCTGGGAACGGCGCCGCACAACCGAACGCACCTTTGTCGAATCCAGCGAGGATCTGTTGCTGGAAGAATGGATGATCCCGCTGCCGGTCTCGCCTGAGCTGGCGTTCACCATTGCCACCCGGCCTGATCTGCGCGCCGAGTGGATTGGAGCGGACCAGGTCGACCTGCTCAACACCAACAAAGGCAAGATCGAGCCTGGAACAACCTATCATTGCCACCACGGTGACGAAATTTTCCCCTATGAGATCGTTGACTGGAACCCCGGAGACTACGTCACGGGGCGCTACAATCTGCCAATGGGACTGTCGATGCTGGAAACCATGGAACTTGTCGAAATGGGGGACGGCACGATGGTCAAGCTGCGGTTTGCGAAACCGAAGTCAGGCAAACTCATGGGCAAGATCATGAACGGCATGGTGCAGAAGAAGCTGAAGTCGATTATCGTTCCGGACAAAGAAAACCGCATCTCCAAGATGACGGCGCTCGGCAAAAAAATAGCAACTGAAACCGCGCCTGTACCAGCGTAACCCTCCCGCCCAGCTGCGCTGGTTGGGGGCGGCTCAAGCCTGTGGCTTGAGCCTGCGGGGCTTTGCCCCCGCCCCAGACAAGCTGGGCCTCCCCCAAGGTGTATCAAGCACAGAAAAGCTGTGTCAGCCTTGGCGCGACCGCACATGCGCCAGCCAGTTAGCCAGTTCGCGCGTTCGCACCGCGGGCACAAGCGAGTCGGCCTGCCCTCCCAGCCGGACCGCCGCCCCAGGATCAGTGTCTGCGACTTTCAAATACGGTGTCAGGTCTTCACCGTCGCCAAACACGCCGCGCCCGCCAGTGGCGCCTGCCACATCAAGCGCCGTCATCTCGGGATGGTACTGCACGCCCCAAAAATCCACGCCACCCGCCTCATAGGCCATCGCCTGAACCGGTGAATGGGCATTGCCTGCCAGCAAAACGGCACCATCAGGCAGGTCTTGAACTTCGTCGCGGTGCACGCATGGCACGCAATAGCCATCGTGCCGCCCCACCATCATCGGGTGCAGCCTGCCCGCCTCTGTCGGGGCGATCTCTTTGGCAAGGCCGATCTCCATTCCATTTGGCGATGCCCCCACCGCGCCGCCCAATACCACAGCCGCCAATTGCAATCCGTTACAAGAGCCCCACACGGGGCGGCCAGCATCAAAAACCTGCGCCATAGATGCCCGTAAGGGCGCGGCTTCTTCTGCATCCGTCGCCCAAGCCACGCCGGAACCGGAGAAAACAACCCCGTCGATGCCGTCCAGTGCATCTTTTGCCAGCGGCGCGGCATAGGGGCATTCCACAATGATGCGCAGCTCTGGCGCGAGGCCTTGAAACGCCCGCAAGAACGGCGCAGCGCCTGATTTACCCTTGGCCAGCAAGTCCGGTGTGTTGCTTTCTATGATGAGAATCGAGGTCACGGCGGCGCTCCTTTTCACAAAAGCCTAACACCACGCCCAAGGCGGTGTCGCCTGTTCGCGACATGGGCCACAAAAAGGCGCCACGAAAAAGGGCGCCCAAGGCGCCCAGTCTCTTAGCGGTTCAAGCCACCGTGCAGCGTCGGCTGATCGAGGCTTGCAAACCCGTAGTGACGCAGCCAACGCAGATCGCTGTCAAAGAAGGCGCGCAGATCGGGAATGCCGTATTTCAACATCGACAGACGGTCGATGCCGATGCCGAATGCAAAGCCTTGGTATTCCTGCGGGTCAATGCCGCCGGCCTCAAGCACCTTGGGGTGCACCATGCCGGAACCCAAAACTTCGAGCCAATCGTCGCCTTCGCCTACTTTCACTGTGCCGCCTTCCCAGCTGCACTGAATGTCGACTTCGGCCGAAGGTTCGGTGAACGGGAAGTGGGACGCGCGGAAGCGGGTTTTGACCTCGGTGCCAAAAAACGCGGTAAAGAATTCTTCCAAAACCCACTTGAGGTTCGCCATCGAGATATCTTTGCCCAAAGCCAGGCCTTCAATCTGATGGAACATCGGCGTGTGGGTCTGGTCATAATCGGCGCGATACACACGGCCTGGACAGATGATGCGGATCGGCGCGCCGGTCTTTTCCATCGTGCGGATTTGGACAGGCGAAGTATGCGTGCGCAACACGTGCGGCGGGCGCGCGTCGCCCTCACTACGGTGCGTGTAAAACGTGTCCATCTCGGCCCGCGCAGGGTGGTGACCGGGGATGTTCAGCGCATCGAAATTGTACCAGTCAGTTTCGATCTGCGGGCCCTCGGCGACGGCAAATCCCATATCGGCAAAGATCGCGGTGACCTCTTCGGTGACCTGACTGATCGGGTGAATCGACCCAACACGACGGGTGCGCGCTGGCAAAGTCACGTCAAGCCATTCGGTGGCCAAACGCACATCCAGCGCTGCATCGGCCAGCGCTGCTTTCTTGGCCGCCAAAGCCGAAGTGATCTCGTTTTTCAGCGCGTTCAGCGCCGGACCAGCCACCTGACGTTCCTCAGGAGTCATCTTGCCCAGCTCGCGCATTTTCAGGCTGACTTCGCCCTTTTTGCCCACGGCTGCCAATCGGATTGCTTCAAGCGTGGCTTCGTCGCCGGCTTCGCCAATCTGGCCCAGATATTTTACCTTCAGATCGTCCATGACGGCCCCTCAAATTCTGCTTGCGACCTGCTATCACATAGGGCCACGAAAGCAAGGGCAGCCATGGCGCAACAGTACCGCCTGTTGCGCAAACTTCTGGTTGCATCGCGCGCTCAAAGCCCCATGTTTGAGGCTACCGCCTCAGGGAGAGGGTGCATGTCACAGAAGATCACGCGCAAGCTAACCACAATTCTGGCCGCGGATGCCGAAGGCTTCAGCGCCGCCATGACCCGCGACGAGCTCGGCACGTACAGCGCTCTGCACGCTGCGCGTGACGTGTTTCACAAACTGATTGAGCACCACGGCGGGCGCATCGCCAACACGGCGGGCGACGGGTTGATTGCAGAGTTCCCCTCGGTGGTCGAAGCTGTGCAATGCGCGATCGAAACTCAACGCGAATTGGCGACACAACAAGACGGGCTGCGGTTTCGCATCGGCATTCATCTTGGGGATGTGATCGTTGACGGTCAGGACCTGATCGGCGAAGGCGTGAACCTTGCTGCGCGGCTGCAAACTATGGCGCAACCTGGCGGTATTCTTATCTCGCAGCAGGTCTATGATCAGGTGCACGCGAAACTCTCGACCCGCTTTGAATACCTCGGAGAAAAGCGCCCGCGCAACCTGTCCGAAGATGTTGCCGTCTACCGGGTTGCGACCGGCGCGGCCATCGATGACGATACGCCAATCTGGCAAGATCCGGTGCAGGTGTCGCCGCGCCAACGGCGGCCCGAAACCAAATCCAAGACGCAGCCGGAACTGGCACCTTCCGTGGAAACACCCGCGGACGCCGACACCGCAAAGTTTGCCAAGGCAGCCCGCCTCGGAGGTCTGATTGCCGGCGCACTGGTGCTGATCAATATCTTCTCGGGAGGCGAAATCTGGGTGCATTGGGCCCTGCTGCCGCTGGCCGTGGCCGCTGGCATCCGATGGGCGCCGGTTTGGTTGGGTCGGGACAACATCGGCGGTATCAACCTGCGTGTTCTGGTGCTGGTCGCCGGTTTGATCCTGATCAACCTCTTCAGCTGGTCAGGCCAATTCTGGGCCATCTGGCCCGCCGCTGCGCTGATTGCTCTGGCGCTTGGCCGCCGCATTTTGTCGTCGGACGCTGACTGAAATCGCGTCCGACGTTAAAGCCTATTTCCAGATTTTGGCGTCAACCCCATCCGCCATATCCGGATGGTCGGAAATGTGGAACGTTGGGGTTTTGCCTGCCGCGCGCTGCGCGCGGTAGTCACTGACCAACCGGATCACCACCGGGCTGAGCATTGCCAGCGCAAAGAGGTTCATAACCGCCATCACGGCTATCGCCGCATCCGCCGCATTGAAGACCACCGTGACGGTCTGCACCGATCCCCAAAACACAATCGCCATCACCGCGAGGCGCAACACTGCCAACCCGCGAGAAGACCCCACTTTCAGGTAAACCATGCCGCTTTCCGCGTACCCGTAGCAGGCAATGATCGTGGTGAAGGCAAAGAGCAGAACCGCAATCGCGATAAAGTGGTTGCCGAAGGGACCAAGGAAATATTCGGCCGCCTTTTGCGTCATTACGATGCCTTCCAGCATGTTGCCGTTGGCATCGACCATCTCATTTGCGCCGGAAACAATGATCATCACCGCCGTCGCCGTACAAACAAGGATCGTGTCCACGAAAACGCCGAAAGCCTGTACAAAGCCCTGACTGACAGGGTGGTGTGGCACCGGTGTCGCGGCGGCCGCAATGTTGGGCGCAGAGCCCATGCCCGCTTCGTTTGAGAACAGGCCGCGTTTCACGCCGTTGAGCAAGGCCACCATCATGCCGCCAGCTGCGCCACCTGCAACTTCCTGAAGGCCAAAGGCGCTGAGGAAAATCGACTTAAAGACGTCAGGCAGCATTCCAAAGTTGGTGAGCAAAACCCAAACGGCCACGATCATGTAGATGCCCGCCATGAACGGAACCAGCACCTCGGCCACGCGCGAAATCGCCCTGATACCGCCAAAAATAACCAAGCCGGTCACGGCCGCAATTACCAACCCGGAAACCTTCGGGGGGACACCCACAGAGGCTTCCATCGCCTGAGCGATCGAATTGGACTGCACTGCGTTGATAACCAGACCGAAAGCAAAGATCAGGCACACGGAAAACACGGCGCCGAGCCACGGCATTTTCAAGCCCCTCGCGATGTAGAACGCTGGCCCGCCCCGGTAGCTCCCGTTGGGACCGGTTGTTTTGTAAAGTTGCGCCAGCGCGGCCTCTGCCATTGCGGTCGCCATGCCCAAGAGGGCCACAATCCACATCCAGAAAATCGCACCCGGCCCACCGACGCCTATGGCAACGGCGACGCCGGCAAGGTTTCCGGTGCCGATACGCGAGGCCAAACTGATCGCCAAAGCCTGAAACGGTGAAATCCCGGCCTTGTCGGCTTCGTTAGTGCTGACGGTAAGGCGGATCATTTCGCCAAAATTGCGGAACTGGATGAACCCGAACCGAAGCGTGAAGTAGATACCAATGCCTGTCAGCGCGTAAACCAGCACGTAGCCCCAAAGCAGCCCGTTCAGAAAATCAATTACTGTCGTCATATCTCGCCCCGGTCGAATGCACTGTCAGAAAACGCAATAAATATTCAAGAAAGCGTCGCTTGCCGCTTCCTCTAGCGGCTTTGGGCCGAGACACAAGCCCACCGGGGTGGAACAGGCGACCACAGGTCACTTCTCCTTTGGAATCGGCATAAACTGGCCGAAGTTTCTCAAAATTCTATCCGCGGTTACTGCAAAAGCCCGCCAACACGCACCGAGGCCACCGGTCGCGCCATTTGTCCATAGGCGGACTCCGACTCGGCCAATTCCGGAAACAGCGACAGCAATTCGACGCGCGCGGCCAGATCCACATCCCGTATCGCCTGCGCACCCGCGAAGAAGCTTTCGCTCGGCACACCGTCGGCTTCGACGATTTGATGGCTGTCAAACATGATGTGGAAATAGGTCACTTCCGGCATTTGACGCAGCAAAACCCGATCGCCATCCACCAACGCCTTGGCAGGTACAAGCACCTCGCGCTCGCCGAAAAACAGTTCAGCCCGCCAGCCTTCCACCAGGATGCGGTGGTTCTGCGACACGTAATGCGCGCGCTTCGCCCCAAGCACACCCCGCGCCAGGCGCACCGGCGCAAAGGCGCCGCGACCCGAAACGGTGCGGCGACCAATCCATCGTACCGGCATCGGCCCGTGGTCCCGCGTTTGCACCAAATCCCCAACTGACAGGGTCTCAACCGCACGACAGCCAAGCGATGTCCTTATACGCGCTCCCGCCACGAAACAGGCCAGCCCTGTGTCACCGGGATTCACGGTTTCAAACGCCAGCGTGTCCGGATCAGGTTGATTGAATTGCAACGTTGTGGTCGTGGAGTTGGGTCCAACCAGAACCGGCAGGTTTTCCGAGATTGCCCCCGCCGCCGCCCCATCCAGCGCCAGAATGTTCTGAGTACCGCCGCCGATGTCGTAAAAGTCCACGACCGAGCCTGTATCGGTGTTGCTCAGTGCGTAGGCCTCATAGTTGCTGCTGCCGCCACCATTTGGGTCAGTCAACAAAATCGGGAAGTCATCTGCAGAAATCACATAGATGGTTTCGCCATTGTCCGGATCAACGGAGACCTGAACATCCGGATGCGTCAGCGGTATTTCGATCCCGACCGATCCGTCGCTTTGGTAGAAACTGACGACAAAATCATCGGGATCGTCGCTGCCGTTTAGTGCAACCTCCAGAAACTCGTTAACACCAGACGATGCAGCATAGGCATTCGAATAGTGCAGCTCGCTGATACGCGCCATGTAAAACCCTCACTCAGAACCAAATCACCTCGACAATCGAAACCGGTCACAGCGCTCCTTTTTGCCCGAGAATGGTGAATTTTGAGGAAAGGATTGTGGCGAAAGGGTGGATATCAGGTTTATTTGGCCCAAAAAACAACCCGACACATGTGCGGTGCATCGGGTCACTTTTCTTTGGGTTGAAATCAGGGTTTGGCTCAGTTGGTGAACTTCACCGCCGTCCCTGTCAACTTGCGGCGCGGGTAAACAACACCATCACACGAAAAAGGCCGCCCCGATTACCGGAGCGGCCTTTCAAATCTTGAACTGCTGTGTCGCTTACGCGGCCAGAGCTGCTTGCGCCTGCTCAACGATCGCGGTGAACGCATCGGGCTCGTGTACGGCGAGGTCGGCCAGAACCTTACGGTCCACTTCGATGCCGGCCAGGTTCAGACCATTGATGAAGCGGCTGTATGTCAGGGCTTCGTCATGCGCACGTACCGCAGCGTTGATACGCTGGATCCACAGCGCGCGGAAATTACGCTTACGATTCTTACGGTCGCGTGTTGCGTACTGGTTCGCCTTATCGACGGCCTGCGACGCTACCTTGAACGTATTTTTGCGACGACCATAATAACCTTTTGCGGCTTTGATGATCTTCTTGTGACGGGCGTGGGTTACGGTTCCACCTTTAACGCGGGACATATCTCAATCTCCTCTTAGCGATCGTAGGGCATAAAGCCCTTGACGATTTTTGCGTCGGGGGCGGACAGAGTAGTCGTGCCACGAGCGTTACGAATAAATTTGCGAGTGCGTTTGATCATGCCGTGGCGTTTACCCGCCTGGCCTGCCAAAACTTTGCCGGTCGCAGTGACCTTAAAGCGCTTTTTGGCGCTCGACTTTGTCTTCATCTTAGGCATTTCCGTCTCCTTTAGTATTCGGTCGGTGACAAACGCGACTCGGCATGCCTTTCAGGCCGGTCGCGCGAATAGAGGCGCCGTATAGTCCGCCTTTACTGACTCTGCAAGCGATTAATGCGGCTTTTGCCAGTGCCCGTTCTTCAGGAATGCATCATATAGGCAATCACGCGCACAATCACATTGGGCAGCTCGGCAATCGAGTATCTGGACGGATCCAGAATCCACCCTGTCGCCAGAATGGACGCCGCCAGAATGAACGCCGCCATCGCCTTGGTGGGGCGCCGTTCATCGGCATAGCCCGACAACATTGCCGGTATGGAAAACAGCCCGATCAAGGCGCCGATCGCGATCAGATAGTCAGTGGTCATAGTATCGTGTGGTTACCCCGGATGGTCCGGGCACACGCTACTCTTCTTCCATGTTGAAAATCAAACGCTCTTCACACGGGGCCACACGCAGAATGTTTGTTGTGCCCGGCACGTTGAACGGCAGGCCCGCTGTAACCACAATCTGATCGTCGTTTGTGGCATACCCCAGATCCCGCGCGGCACGCGCCGAGGCCACAACCGCCATTTTGAACCGCGACACATCAGAGACGATCACACAGTTCGTGCCCCAGCTCAGCGCCAACCGCCGCGACGTGCCCCGCAAGGACGTCATCGCGATAATAGGCACCCGCGGACGCTCTCGTGCAATCAACAACGCTGTGGTGCCTGACTGGCTAAAGCAACAGATCGCGGCCACTTCGGTGGTTTCCGCAATTTCCCGCGCGGCGGACACGATGGCATCCGCCACGGTCGAGCGCGGCGCGCTGCGGCTGGCCTCGATGATTTCGCGATAGGTCGGGTCGCTTTCGACCTCAACCGCCACGTTGTTCATCGTGGTCACGGCTTCGACCGGATACTGACCGGCTGCCGATTCCGCAGACAACATAATGGCGTCCGCACCTTCGTAGATTGCGGTGGCCACGTCGCTCACCTCGGCTCGGGTCGGCATCGGGCTTTCGATCATACTTTCCAGCATCTGCGTCGCAACAATCACCGGCTTGGCCGCCTGACGACATTTACGCACCAGACGTTTCTGGATAGGCGGCACGGCACTGACCGGCAGTTCCACACCCAGATCGCCGCGCGCCACCATGATGCCGTCGCTGGCTTTCAGGATTGCATCAAAGCTTTCAACAGCCGCCGGCTTTTCGATTTTGGACAGCAGCGCCGCGCGCCCCTGCGCCAAACCGCGGGCCTCTTCTACATCTTCAGGACGCTGCACAAACGACAGCGCCAGCCAGTCCACACCCAGACCACAAACAAATTCCAAATCGTCGCGGTCTTTCGCGGACAATGCCGCAAGCGGCAACACCACGTCGGGTACGTTCACGCCTTTGCGGTTGGAAATCGTCCCGCCAATTGTCACGCTGCAATCCGCAAAATCGGCCCCGCAAGCGTCAACTTTCAGGCGGATCTTACCATCGTTGACCAACAGGTTCGATCCTGCCTCCAGCGCGGCAAAAATCTCGGGGTGGGGCAAGCACACGCGATTGATGTCGCCCTCGGCCTCGTCCAGATCAAGCCGGAACTTCGCGCCTTCAACCAGCTCTTCCTCACCGTTGGCAAACACGCCAACCCGCAGCTTCGGCCCCTGAAGGTCCGCCAGAATGGCAATCGGGCTTTGCAGGTCTTTTTCGACCTGACGTATAATGCGGTGTTTTTCGCGGATTTCTTCATGGCTGCCGTGGCTCATGTTCAAGCGGAACACGTCGGCGCCAGCCTCATGCAACCCGCGGATCATGTCATAGGTTTCCGACGCTGGACCCAGCGTCGCCACGATCTTTACGTTTCTCAGTCGTCTCATAGTGTCATCATCCCCGAACTGGCGTCTTACCCTTAGGTGAGCCTGCTACATCGCTCTTGCTGACCCCGATACTTGTTAACGCTAACAAAAGCAACATTCAGCGCCCGGATTTCCTTTCGAATTGAACTGGAATAGATGTGTACCAAACCGGTGACAGGCAAATGACAAACACATCTTTCTCCATCTACGGCGCTGACCGTCCCGCCCGCTGGCTGATCACATGTGATCATGCCTCAAATTCCGTACCCGCCGATATCAATGGTGGCGATCTGGGCATTGGCGCGGACAACATGTCCCGCCACATCGCCTTTGACGTGGGCATCAAAGGCACCTCGCAACGCCTCGGAGAGCTGCTGAACGCACCGGTTATCTGTTCCAACTTTTCCCGTCTGGTGATCGACCCCAATCGCGGCATGGACGATCCGACTTTGGTCATGCGCCTCTATGACGGCACCATCATTCCCGCCAATCGCCATGTGGACGACGCCGAAATCGCCCGCCGCGTCGACAGGCTTTATCGCCCCTATCATGAAGCACTCGAAGGCCTTGCAGCCGCGCGGGACAACGTCATCGTAGTCGCCATGCACAGCTTTTCCCCCAAACTCAGCGGCCGCGCCCCGCGCCCGTGGGAAATCGGCATCCTCTATTCGCGCACCTTCCAGGACTTCAGCCACGCCCTGTTGGCCCGCCTGCGCCGCGAGACCGATCTGACCGTGGGCGAAAACGTGCCTTATGACGGCCATCTGCCGGGCGACAGCATCGACCAACACGCCCTGCGCCAAGGCCGCCTGAACACTCTTGTCGAGCTGCGCAACGACGAAATCGACTCGCCTGAGGGGCAAAACGGTTGGGCCGAACGACTGGCGCCCATCCTGACAGAGGCGCTGGCGGAAAGCGGCTTATAATCCTTCAAAATCAACGCCGCCTTTCTTGCCAACACAGGGTCAAATACCCATATATTGGGTGACCGTTCGGAAAGGAGATCACTCATGACCCTCGCAACTCTGGCCACTTTCTTCGGATGGATGGCGGTGATCCACCTCGTTGTCCTCAGCTTTGCCGCGGTGGTGATTTATGCGCTTGGCGATTGGGCCACCGCGCTGCATGCCCGTATGTTTGGCCTCAGCCAAGACGCCACCCGCCAGACTTTTTACAACTGGCTCGCCCTTTACAAACTTCTGATCTTTGTTTTCGCCCTCGTGCCGTGGCTCGCGCTCAAGTTCATGTGACGCCGCTTGCCCCCGTGCCGCCGGATTGCTAGGCCTAAGCCAAGCCAGTCGCAGGAGGACACTATGGACAAGCAAACCCAGATCGAACTCGAAGCCGCCGCTTTTCGCACTCTGCGCGACCATCTGATGGACAAGCGCACCGATGTGCAAAACATCGACATGATGAACCTCGCCGGATTTTGCCGCAACTGTCTGTCACGCTGGTATCAAGAGGCCGCAAACGAACGCGGCATCGAGATGGACAAAAACCAAGCCCGCGATATTTTCTACGGCATGACAATGGACGACTGGAAAGCCACCTACCAGACCGACGCCAACCCTGAAAAGCAGGCCGAATTCGAGGTCTCTTTCAAGGAAAACGTCGGCGGAAAAGACTGATCCCCCAACACATTGCGGCCACATTTGCCACAATTGTTTCTAATTTGGCGCCAATTTTCGGTAAATTTACTCGGTAGCTCTTTCCCCAAGCAAAACCGTTTAGGGGCAGAAAATGATTGGTTTATTGGCACTTGCGACAGTGGTCAGCGGAAGCGTCCTCATTGCGACGCTGGAACCTGACGATGAATTTTCATCCCCAGCCGACACAGGCACCCCTGATCCCGATCCGGAAGAGCTTCCGGTGGCCGATGTCTCCGTACTGATTGACGGAACCACCGCGGACGACACGCTCTCGGGCGGCGACGGCAATGACACGCTCAACGGCGGTGGCGGCAATGACTGGATTCTGTCCGGCGGCGGCAACGACGTCATATCTGGCGGCGCCGATGATGACCGCATCGCTTTGGGTGGCGGCAACGACATCTACGGTGGCGACGGCGCGGACGAAGGCGGCAACGACACCGTACGCGGCGGCAGCGGCAACGACTGGCTATATGACATCACCGGCGCGGACACCCTTTTGGGCGGCCTGAACGAAGACACACTGATCGGCGCACAATCCGGCGTTCTGGATGACGAGGCCGATCTGCTGGGTGGCGGCTACGGCGACGACGTAATTCTTGGCGACAATGGCGACACCATCAACGGCGGCGCTGGCGTGGACACGTTCGGCATCGGATTTGAGTTCGGTCAGGGTTTTGATGCGGTGACCATCACCGATTTTGAATCCGCCACCGAAGCCCTGACACTGGCTGTATCCGGCGACATCGTTCCCGGCTCGCTGGAATGGTCCGTCAACCTTGATGAGGCCACCGGCATCGCCACCATCGACATTTGGGGCAACGAAGACACCGGCAGCGGCCCTGTCGCCCTGCCCCCCGAAACCGTTCTGATATTGGAGAACATGGACACCGCCAGCGTGGCCGCCCTCAACCTTCTATTTGCCGACGATCTTTCCGAAGTGGAATCCGGCACAGCACCGGAAACCGCCGAAGTGGTTCTGACGGATGGCGCTGATACGCACACAGGCACAGACGCTGATGAAACTGTTCGCGGCGGCGCCGGCGACGACACGCTCTCGGGCGGCGCTGGTGACGACCTCCTCACAGGCGGGGACGGCAACGACAGCGTCGACGGCGGCGCGGATGAGGACCGCTTGGTTGGCGGGGATGGCAATGACACCATTTCCGGCGGCGAAGGCGACGACACTGTTGTCGGCGGCGCCGGCAACGACTTTTACGGCTACGACGGTTCAACCACAACTGACGAAGGTGGCGACGATCTGGTGCGCGGCGGTCAGGGTGACGACTGGCTGCAAGATGCCGAGGGCGCAGACACGCTCCTTGGCGGGCTGGGCGATGACACCGTGTCCGGCGCCGACTACGAGACCTTTGATGCCGAGGCCGACTGGGTCAGCGGCGGCTATGGCAACGATGTTGTGGTCGGCGACAACGGCGACACGCTTGTCGGTGGCGAAGGTCAGGACGAATTCGGCCTCGGCTTTGATTTCGGCGCGGGATATGACGCCGTGACCATCGCGGATCTGGACCCGGTAAACGAAGCCATCACCATCGCGATTTCCAGCGACGCGGCGGTGGACAACATGGATTGGTCTGTCAGCTTTGATGCCGCGACCGGCATTGCCACCATCGACATCTGGGGCACCGAGGACAGCGGCTCAGGCCCCGTAGCGGTTCCTGCTGAAACCGCGATAGTTCTTGAAAACATGACCGCCGAAGGCGTTGCTGCCCTGTCGATCGCGTTCAGTTACTGACAGACGCACGCCTCTGCGCGGCACGCGACTGCGTTTGGCAAAACCAAACCAAAAAAAGGCGGGGCCTAAGCCCCGCCTTTCGCGTTCCTGCGGCGTGCGCAGTCTCCGCGCACCGCTCTGAAAAAAATCAGATCGCCGCTTTCAGGCTCTCATCCAAGTAAATCTCGCGCAAACGGGTCGCAATCGGGCCCGGCGTCCCCGCGCCCAGCGCCACGCCGTCGATTTCCACAACCGGCATCACAAACGCGCTGGCCGAAGTGGTAAACGCCTCGTCTGCACCTTGCGCTTCCTCAATGGTGAACAGACGCTCCTCAATCTTAAGCTGCGCCTCGGCCGCCATGCGCAACACAGCCTTGCGGGTGATCCCGTGCAGGATGTCGTTGGACAATGGCCGCGTCACGATTACACCGTCTTTGACGAAATAGGCGTTGTTGGACGTGCCCTCGGTCACATGACCATCCTCAACCAGCCACGCATCATCGCAGCCCGCTTTCTTGGCCATCATCTTGCCCATCGACGGATAGAGCAGCTGAACCGTTTTGATGTCACGTCGACCCCAACGGATGTCCTCAATCGAAATGATCTTTGCACCCTTCTTGGCCGCAGGGCTGTCCGCCAGACCCGGCTTGTTCTGCGTGAACAGCACAATCGACGGCGGTGTGTCCTCGGACGGGAACACGAAATCACGGTCGCCATCGCTGCCGCGCGTGACTTGCAAATACACCAGCCCCTCAACGATGCCGTTGTCTTCTACCAGCTTGCGGTGGATCGCCAACAATTCGTCTTTGGTGCAAGGCTCTGCCATGTCCAATTCATCCAACGAGCGCTTGAGGCGCACCGCATGGCCTTCAAAATCGATCAGCTTGCCGTCCAGAACAGACGTCACTTCATAGACCGCGTCCGCCATCAGGAAGCCTCTGTCGAAAATCGAAATCTTGGCGTCTTCTTCCGGCAGGTACTCGCCATTGACGTAAACGGTGCGGCTCATCTGATCATCCTTCCTGTCTCAATTGCCTTGATGTGCGGTATTCACACGGATTTCGCAACGGCTTTCATTGCCGCAACAGTATCATCCAACCTGCGCCGTGCGCCCCTCAATCAGGTCGCGTTTGTTTTCAGCTGCGTTGGCCATGTCCGTCGCGCCCAATAATTTAGCCCCAGAGCGCCGCGCACGGAGGATGCACACCTGCCTCGTCAAACACCAGCGGCGTGTCGCGGTCTTCCGCCAGCAACAGTGGCCCATCCAGATCTGTCACCATCGCCCCCTGCGCCAACAGCGTCGCGGGCGCCATCGCCAACGAACTGCCAACCATACAGCCGACCATGACTTTGTAGCCTTCGGCCAATGCCGCTTCGCGCAACTTCAACGCCTCAGTTAAACCACCCGTTTTGTCGAGCTTGATGTTCACCACATCGTATTTGCCCTTCAGCTTGGACAACGTCGAACAATCATGCGCGCTCTCATCAGCACAAACCGGCACTGGTCGCTCCATCCCGATCAACGCCTCATCCTCACCCGCCGGCAACGGTTGCTCCACAAGTGCCACGCCAAGCCGCACCAGATGCGGTGCAAGATCGGCATAAACCTCGGCAGACCACCCCTCATTGGCATCCACAATGATCGTCGACTTTGGCGCACCGGCGCGCACCGCCTCAAGCCGCGCCATATCATCCGGCGTGCCCAGCTTGATCTTGAGCAGCGGACGATGCGCATTCTTCGCCGCCTGCGCCTGCATTTCGGCAGGTTCCGCCAACGACAGCGTATAGGCTGTGATCTCGGGCTTTGGCGCGGGCAATCCCGCCAACTCCCACGCCCGTTTACTGGCCTTCTTGCATTCCAAATCCCAAAGCGCACAATCCAGCGCGTTGCGCGCCGCGCCTGCTGGCAACGTATAAAGCCCCGCACGGTTCACTGGCCCTTTAACGCTTTCGATCTCTGCAGTGACGCTCTCAAGCGTCTCACCATACCGCGCATAAGGCACACATTCACCCCAACCCACATGCCCGTCATCCTCGATGCGCACGGTCAAAACCTTCGCCTCAGTCCGCGAACCGCGCGAAATGGTGAACACCTGCGCCAGTTTGAACACATCAGGTGTGACAGTGATTTTCATGGGAATCCCTTCAGATTGCGCTGAGCTCAATACTGCGGGCAAACACATCCGCCCGCATCTTCCTCTTGCCGGAAATATCCCGGGGGTCCGGGGGCGGCGCCCCCGTCCGTCAGCCGCGATCTTAAACCGCCGCCAGCGCATCCACCAGCTTACCAGCCCCAAACCGGAACGGATCGGTCGCAGGCAAGCCCATCTCTGCTTCAACCTCGGCCAGATAGGCCCTGGCGGCATCTTCATCCATGTTCTGCGTGTTCACGGAGACGCCAACAACCTGACAGGCCGGATTGGCAACTTTTGCCAACGGCAAAGCCATATCGCGCAGCGCCTGCAACGATGGCAGATCATACTCCGGCAACCCGCGCATGTGGGTGCGTGTCGGCTCATGCGCGAGGATCAATGCATCCGGCTGCCCCCCATGAATGAGCGCCATCGTCACGCCGGAATAAGACACATGGAACAAACTGCCCTGCCCCTCGATGTGATCCCAGTGATCGTCGTCATTGTCGGGCGTCAAATACTCAACCGATCCGGCCATAAAGTCGGCAATCACAGCATCAAGCGGCACGCCATCGCCTGTGATCAGAATGCCGGTTTGCCCTGTGGCGCGGAACGACGACTTCATGCCGCGCTTGCGCATCTCCGCATCCATGCAAAGCGCTGTGTACATCTTGCCAACCGAGCAATCCGTCCCCACGGCCAGCACCCGCTTGCCTGTGCGCGTTTTGCCGTTGGCAATGGGATACTCGACCTCGGGAATGCGCACATCGTGCAACTCTCGCCCTGTCGCCTCAGCCACAGCCACCAAGTCCGGCTCTTCGCGCAGCAGGTTGTGCAGACCAGAGGCCAGATCAAAGCCCTCTTCCAGTGCCATAACCAGCACCTTTTTCCATGCTGCGGAAATCACGCCGCCACGGTTCGCCACGCCAATCACCAGCGTCTTGGCGCCCGCTTCACGCGCCTCAACAAGGCTCATGTCGGTCAGCCCGAGATCGGCCTTACAGCCGTCCATCCGGAACTGCCCCACAGCGTTTTCAGGACGCCAGTCCTTGATGCCAATCGCAACCTTGGCGGCCAGCTGATCCGGCGCATCGCCCAGAAACAAAAGATACGGTGTCTTGATCATCGCGCGATCCTTTCAGTCATCCCCAAGTCAATCTTGTTGACCTATATTTGCCCACACACGGCGCAAATTCCTTGTGAAGCTCCCGAAGAATCCGCGCTACTTCGAAGATTCTTCGAACTTTACGCGCCGTTCGCGAAAAATTCTCCGATCATTGCCGAATTCCCTCCGAATCTGCCGAAAGCCCGCCGCAACGCAGCGTATTATGCCGCAGGCGCGAAAATTGCCTTGCGATCATCGGCGCAACTTCCTAACACTTCACGCAAGCCAGACGTAATTTCCTTACCGAGAGACCTGACATGAGCTTCCGCATCCAACCCGCCGCTCCGGCCCGCCCCAACCGCTGCCAACTGTTTGGCCCGGCCTCCAACACCAAGCTCTTTGCCAAAATGGCGGCATCAGCTGCGGATGTGATCAACATCGACCTCGAGGACTCAGTTGCTCCGTCCGACAAAGACAGCGCCCGCGCCAACGCGATTGAAGCCATCAACACCATCGATTGGGGCAAGAAAACCCTGTCGGTGCGCATCAACGGTCTGGACACGCCTTACTGGTATCGCGACGTGGTCGATCTGCTGGAACAGGCGGGCGACCGTCTTGACCAGATCATGATCCCCAAGGTGGGCTGCGCCGAAGACATCTACGCCGTAGACGCGCTTGTGACCGCGATCGAGGCCGCCAAGGGCCGCAGCAAACGCATCGCGTTTGAGGTCATCATCGAATCCGCCGCTGGTATCGCCCACGTCGAAGCCATCGCCGCCGCCTCCCCCCGCCTTGAAGCCATGAGCCTGGGTGCTGCCGACTTTGCCGCCTCCATGGGCATGCAGACCACCGGCATCGGCGGCACGCAGGAAAACTACTACATGGTCCGCGAAGGCGAAAAGCACTGGTCCGACCCGTGGCACTGGGCACAGGCCGCCATCGTCGCTGCCTGTCGCACCCACGGCGTCCTGCCGGTTGACGGCCCGTTTGGCGACTTCTCTGACGACGAAGGCTACATCGCGCAGGCCAAACGTTCGGCCACTTTGGGCATGGTTGGCAAATGGGCCATCCACCCCAAGCAAATCGCACTGGCCAACGAGGTTTTCACCCCCTCCGAGGAAGCCGTCGGCGAAGCCCGCGAAATCCTTGCTGCGATGGAGCAGGCCAAAGCCAACGGCGAAGGCGCCACGGTTTACAAAGGCCGCCTTGTCGATATCGCAAGCATCAAACAGGCCGAAGTGATTGTGGCGCAGGCCGAGCTGATCGCCGCGGGCTAGTAACCCTGAGAATTCTAGAAGAACGTGTCACTTTCTTTCACAAGCCTTGAACTGCGAAAGAAAGTGACTGCACAAGGCATAGTCCGTCGATCCAATTTAGAGCTGTGTTGCGCTTTAAGCAAATATCGGTCAGGTTGAAGCTCACTGATCATTGACCAACCAATGAGAAGTTTGGAGCAATACCTTATTGGGGCCCTGTTTTGGCGGGTATCGAAAACTTTTTTAACGATATTCTTTTGTGGATTAAGGCCAACCCGTTTCTGAGCGGTGCTTTGTTTTTTGTTGCATCACTGATTGGGATTTATCTAAAGACCGCGGTTCAGACGATTGCAAAACAACACACTGAAAAAATTCTTAACGGAAAAAACCACGAAGAGGAAGTTTTTGACGAACCAGTCGGCCCTCTATTGGAGAATCGCACAAATGAAGAACTAAGGGGTCTGTCCTCCGAAGAACTCATTGACCTATATGGCGCGAAGAACCCGCCATATAGAATTCTGATCGGCGAGACCGATTGGAGTTTTGCAGCCACTCGTGAGCTGAATCCAACCGGCAACGGAGCAATAGATAAGCAAGAAGTTTTCATTAAGTATCACGATGAATGGTTCGAGCTTGAACATCACCTAAACTGGCTCACCGCTGACAGGCTCAAGGCGCTCGAAGCCGCGAGTAAGGTTGAAGACCTATTCAATGGCGATCCGTTTAGAATTATTGACATTCAATCAGACGGTGACCGCAGTTTGATTAACGTCGGTCGCTGCAAGTATTTTGATAGTCTTAGAACAAGTTTCGCAATGGACTTCGTGCTTCCCAGTGAAGGAAAAAGCCTTCGCGAAATACTACATGGCAGTGCAGGCACCTTTGGCCCGTTGAGCAACTCTAAATTACCCAACCATATGGGGCTTGTGGTAATCATCGAAACGCTAGACGGCCAAATCGTCGTACAAAAAAGAAGCACCAAAGTTCAGATTCGACCAGGGACATTGTCTGCATCTGTAAGCGGCACATTCGAAAAGAATGACTTATCAACAAGTTCAGAACCATTGCGGCTGGTGGAAGCAATAAGCGGCGTAGTGCGTGAAATGCATGGAGAGTTGGGAGGTCAATATTCCTACTCATCAGACAATTTCTTCTTCTTGGGTTTGATGAGGGAATTTCGGCGGGGTGGGTTCCCCGACTTTTATTTTTACTACCGGTCGCCACTGACATTCACCGAAATAGAAGCCAACTCTACGCACGCCGAAGAAATTTTTGAGGTCGAGAGCGTTCTTGGTTTCTACCTTGGCAGCACCCAACTCCTCGAGAATTATGAGGAAGAGAAACACAATTTTGACATGCGTATGAACCGATTGATGCATGACATCGAAGGGAAAGCAAACCTAACCTTAAGCTTGGGCCTTGCTCTATATTACGAAATGATTATTGGGCAAACGCGGGCAACTAGTGACTGACGTACTACAAAAGTGCACGTAGTTGTCTCATCTCCCACGACAATACATGGCGTAGTTACCTTCACGCCCGCTCATCTTTCGGCGAGCCCATCACCACATAACTGGTGATCGCATGTACCTGCTCCACGGTGCCCAAAACCTCGGTGTGAAAGCGTTTGTAGGATGGCAGATCCGCCGCTTCCACGCGCAGCAGGTATTCCACCTGACCGGTGATATTGTGGCACTCCCGCACCTCAGGCGCCTGCGCCATGGCCCGCTCAAAGGCCTCCTGCGCGTTTTTGGTGTGCTGATTGAGCCCCACCGTGACGTAAGCCACGAACCCCGTGCCCAATGCGGCACGGTTCAGCACCGCGCGATAGCCTGAGATCACGCCGGTCTTCTCCAACGCAGCCACCCTGCGCAAACAGGCTGACGGCGACAGCCCGACGTTTTCGGCAAGCGCCAGATTGCTGATCCGCCCATCGCGGCTCAACTCGCGCAATATATGTTCGTCAATGTGATCAAGATCCGCCATTAATTGCAAAAGTAAATCACATACGCACAAATACGCAACCCACAAGCGTCCATAATGCCTCAAACTGCGCCCATGACTTACGACATCCTCGCAGCCCTCACCTTATTTGCCTTTGTGTCCTCGATCACGCCGGGGCCAAACAATCTGATGCTCATGGCCTCGGGGGCCAACTTTGGCTTTGCCCGGTCTATTCCCCACATGCTGGGCATCGGCGTTGGCTTTGTGGTGATGGTTGTGCTGGTGGGCATCGGCCTGATGCAGCTGTTTGACTATGTCCCTGTGCTGCACACCATCCTGAAGATCGCCTCGGTGGCCTATCTGCTATGGTTGGCGTGGAAAATCGCCCACGCAGGTGCGCCGCAAAACGGCAGCAAAAGCGGTGCGCCGATGACGTTTCTTCAGGCCGCGCTGTTCCAATGGGTCAATCCCAAAGCATGGACCATGGCGCTCACGGCGATAACGCTTTATGCGCCCGATCGCAGCTTGTGGGCCGTTTTGTCTGTCGCCGCGGTGTTTGGCGCCATCAACCTGCCCTGCGTCAGCAGCTGGACCGTTTTGGGCCAACAAATGCGCCGTCTGCTGACGTCGCCAACCCGCCTGACCACGTTCAACTGGACCATGGCCGCTCTGCTGGTGGCCTCGCTTTATCCCGTACTTGTCACCGGCTGACGCAAAATCGTGCGCAGCTTTTCCGGCGCCACACGGCGGGGATCGCCAAGGTAAATCTCGTGGTGGTGACCGTTAAACGTCATCCCTGCCTCAGGCATCACAACATCATGCAGATGCGCCAGCACTGGCGCCTCGTCCGAATATGGCCCGACATGCAGCGTCTGAAAACACGCGCCTTCCTCCAGCGTCGTTAGAGACACCTCCGCCAGCGCCGAGGTATCCGCGCCCTTTTTGGCCAGCTTCACCTGCGCCGCCTCCCGCGCAGTGTCCAAATCGGCTTGCGTCACGGCTTGCGGCAACCGGATCATCGCACTCCAGCGCCATGCGTCGCGTTCGGATCGCACAAAGCTACCTGGATCATCCGCCCACCACAGCGCTTCCAGTCGCGGCACCACAAAATCCGCGCCCTGCGCCTTCTGGGCAAACTTGATGCCATAGGCCAATGGATAAAGCGCCCCAAGAGCGCGGGCATAGACCGGCCCGCCAGGATCGCCCTGCCCAGTGATGCTCAAAAACTGAAGTTGGGAAAAAACGATCCGATCCCACCGGCCAACCTTGCCGCTGTAATACGGCTTGTCCGCCGTCTTGAAATCCAGCTTCTCGCTCATGCGGTTTCCTCTGCTTTGTCTGCAAGCGGCAGGCAAATCTCTGTCAACAAATCCTCACGCGGCGTTTCCATCGGGTTGTTTAGGTACATCTCAAAACACGGCGCATCACCGGGCATCTCACCGGACTCCGGCAGCCATTTGCCAAACAACGCCTCATAAGCCTGCGGGATCAACTCGTAAGGCCCCCGCAGCGTCAAAACCGCGTACCGCCCACCGGCAACCGCATAGCCCTCAAGCCCCTCCGGCACATCGTCCAGCCGCAGCTCCGCGCCAGCCATTGACCGCAAATCCGCCTCCGGCACGGCCTCGGGGTTGTCGAAATAGATCCCCACCGGATTGCCAATTCGCGGCCAAAGGTTGTTTTTCTGGCAGGTGGCAAAGAACGCCTCAAACGCGGCACCAATCTGGCTATAGGCCCCCTTGTGCACCACGCCCGCAATCACCCGCGGCGCCTCGTCTCTGATCGTGACTGGAAACATCGGTCCTTCTCCCTGTTTGCGTGTCATCAGCGGCGCAACATGTACGCCCTGCTTTCTGAACTGCGCGGGACTTGCGCCGTATTGGCTGGCAAATGCCCGTCCGAAGCTGCGCGGATTGTCGTATCCTACGGCCTGCGAAATCTCTTCCGGACGCGTGTCTTCCAACAAAAGCAGGCATGCCGCCTTATGCAACCTCACCCGCCGCACCGCCTGTGCACAGGTTTCGCCGGTCATGGCATGAAACACCCGATGCCAGTGAAACCGGCTCATTGCGGCCTCATCCGCCAGCCGATCCAGCGACATGTCGCTCGCCGGATTTTCATGGATATAGCGCAGCACCCGCATCAACCGCTTTTCATAATTGGCCACAGACCGCTCCGTTTTCGCTCTCGCCACCACTCTGCCACAGCCCCAACGCACAAATCTTGCTGAATTTGCCAGCAGCGTGCACACTGCCACAGACGTTGCAATTCCGTCAGGTCAGCGTCATATAGCGGGCACAGGGCAAGACCGCCAAAGAGGATGCGATGACCAATTATCTCGACTTCGAAAAACCCCTCGCGGAGATTGAAGGCAAAGCCGAAGAGTTGCGCGCGCTTGCGCGGACAAACGAAGAAATGGACGTGGCTGACGAAGCCGCCGCGCTGGATCGCAAGGCTGCCGACTTGCTTGACGATCTTTACAAGGATCTGACGCCTTGGCGTAAATGTCAGGTCGCGCGCCACCCCGAACGGCCGCACACCCGCGACTATGTCAAGGCGCTTTTCACCGAATTCACACCGCTCGCAGGGGATCGCAACTTTGCCGACGACCTCGCGGTTACGGGTGGCCTTGCGCGTTTTAATGACCAACCGGTGATGGTGATCGGCCATGAAAAAGGCCACGACACCAAATCCCGCATTGCCCATAACTTTGGCATGGCCCGCCCCGAGGGCTATCGCAAAGCCGTGCGCCTTTTGGACATGGCCGATCGCTTCAATCTGCCGGTGATCTCGTTGGTGGACACCACCGGCGCCTACCCCGGCAAAGGGGCCGAAGAACGCGGCCAGTCCGAGGCCATCGCTCGCTCGACCGAGGCCTGCCTGAGCATCGGCGTGCCGTTGGTGTCGGTGATCATCGGCGAAGGCGGCTCCGGCGGCGCTGTGGCTTTTGCCACCGCCAACCGCGTCGCGATGCTGGAGCATTCGGTCTATTCGGTGATCTCGCCAGAAGGCTGCGCATCGATCCTGTGGAAAGACGCCGAGAAAATGCGCGAAGCCGCCGAAGCCCTGCGTCTGACCGCGCAGGATCTGAAGAAGTTGGGCGTGGCGGATCGCATCATCGAAGAACCCAAAGGCGGCGCGCACCGTGACGCCCAAGCAGCGATCGACAGTGTGAAAGCTGCGATCACCGCGATGCTCAAAGAACTGAGCAAGAAGGATCGCAAACAGCTGATTGCGGACCGTCGCAAAAAGTTCCTGGATGTGGGCAAGAAAGGCCTCGCGGCCTAAGCGACGCTCAATCCAACACAAGACAGGCCGTCCCTTTCGGGGCGGCTTTTTGGTTTTCGCAAGCCACAAATGCCTGCTTTAAATCCTAGGTAACAGCCGCTGCACCAAGCTCAAATGGTAGCTTTGCGCAGGTAGTGGGTTTTGCAAAGTTGCGAACGGCATCAAATCGACAATTATAATCAGTGTAGCTGGCAGCATGATCTGAGCCACCTTCGACAATTGTGGTCAGTGCCCATTCTGGGAGAAATCTCATCGCCACTTGGGCTTCCCAACAATCGTGCAATAAACTAGAAAATTGCGATGGGCATCTCACCAAAGCTCAAATACCAAAGGATGATGGTGCCAGGCAAGGGCAGCGACCCGGGGCGGTTACAATGGAAAACAGTCAAACGTCCAAAGAGGTGCTTGCGCGGGCCGTTAGGTCTATCGGCTCGGCAGAATTCATTCCCGATCTTCTGGACCTGATGCGAGTTTACCTGCCATTTCAGGGAGCCTTTATCACCCGATTGAATCTGAGCCGGCCTCCCGAACATGTCTATGACAACGTTCAACAGGCAAGACGGTCTGCTGTTGTGGATCGTTGGCTGGACCGCGCATGGCTGCTTGATCCATTTGTTGTGAGCTTTATCAGCGAGCGCCATGATCCGATAATGGTATTGGATGACGTTGCTCCGGACCGGTTTTCAAGCTCGGATTACTTTAACATCTACTACAAATCGATCCGACTGAAAGACGAGCTTGCGGTGTTCGTGACGCTGTCGGACAGCACCTTGTTTTTCTCGCTGGGTCCAATCAACAGCGCCGCGCGTTTTGCGCGGCGTGACGTAAAAAAACTGCGGGAGATGCAGCCGGTTGTTGCGGCGCTTTGCGAGCAACATTTTTACCGAAGTCCGCGGTCGCAAAGCGAGCAAATTGCTGGCGAAATCACTTTGAAAGCTTTGATCGAAACCACCTGCACCGGATTGACCAATCGCGAAATTGAAGTTGTTCAACATCTGTTGCGCGGCCACTCCAGTAAATCCACAGCTGACTTGCTGGAGGTGTCGCCGGCAACGGTAAAAGCACATCGCAAGAATATCTATCGCAAGCTGGGCATTTCGTCCCAATCAGGTTTGTTTTCCATTTTTCTGCAATCCATCGCCTGAAAGCCTGTCTACCCCTTTTGGGGGAGGCATTCACTTCGCCTTTGGGGGTATTCACAGAACGCTGGTTTGCGCCCTAGTCTGATTCCCAACACAGCCCTAATGGGACTTGCCGGGACAGACCATGATTGAAGTTAGACATGTGACCAAACGCTTCGGTGAAGGCGTAAGCGCGGTAACAGCACTGGGTGATGTGTCGATGGCCATCCCCGAAGGTCAGTTTTTCACCCTGCTTGGCCCATCCGGGTGCGGAAAAACGACGCTGCTTCGTATGATCGCCGGGTTCGAACTGCCAACCGAGGGTGAGATTACACTGGACGGCGCGCCGATTGGCCATCTGGCCCCCCACCACAGGCCTGTGAACACTGTTTTTCAGAACTATGCGTTGTTCCCGCACATGAGCGTTGCCCGCAATGTCGGTTTTGGCCTTGAAATGCTGCGGCGCCCCAAAGCCGAGATCAAAGACACAATCGAAGAGATGCTGGCGCTGGTGCAGCTTGAAGAGTTTGCCTCGCGGCGCGTGGACCAGCTGTCGGGGGGGCAGCAACAACGTGTCGCCTTGGCGCGAGCGCTGGCGCCCCGGCCAAAAGTTCTGTTGCTGGACGAGCCTTTGTCCGCCCTTGATCTCAAATTGCGCAAGGGCATGCAAAGCGAGCTGAAACGTCTGCAACACGAAACCGGCATTACTTTTGTGTTTGTGACCCATGATCAGGGCGAAGCTTTGGCCATGTCCGATCAGATCGCAGTCATGTCTGCCGGGGCCGTGCAACAGATTGGCAGCCCGCAAGACATCTATACCGCGCCTCAAAGCCGGTTTGTGGCCGATTTCATCGGCGACACAAATATCGTCAGTGCCGAGCTGTTGGGATACTCTGACGGCAAGGCACGCATTCGTTTCGGGGATCGGGCCGCGATCTCTGTCAATGCGGCCTCAATGGCGCTTAATCCGGGTCCGGTTCACGTCGCACTACGCCCGGAAACCATCACAGTGACCCAAGAAGATGCCCCCGATGTTCTGTTGACGGGCACAGTTACCGACAGCACCTATTTTGGCGCAGGCTCGCAGATGCTGGTCACGCTGGAGAACGGCGTTCAGGTGCATGCGCAAGTGTCTACCCCGCACCCGCTTGGCGCGCGTGTGGGTCTGCAATGTGACCTCACAATGCTGCATGTGCTGGAAGACTGATGCGTAGCCTGGCACATACAAAGGCTGATGCCGCTGAAAACCTGCGCCTTGCGCAACAGTCGCGCTCTGAGCGTCAGCGCAAAACCCGCATTGCCCTGCTTCTACCTGCTTTGGTTGTCATTGGTTTGTTTGGCGTGATGCCCCTGTCGATCGCGCTGGTTTATTCCTTCCTTGAGCCAGGGGTCTATGGCGGTGTCGAATGGGTGTTCTCAACGAATGCTTATGTACAGTTCCTTTTTGAGCGCGACATCTTTGATGACACGCTGGCCTTTAACAGCGCATATCTCCAGATTTTCGGACGCTCTTTTGGATTGGCCGCTACCACAATGATCGGCGCTCTGGTTCTGGGTTTTCCGGTGGCCTACTTCATTGCCGCGCGTCCACCCGAACACCGTAATTTCTGGCTGTTTGCCATCACGCTGCCCTTCTGGACCAATCTTTTGATCCGCACCTACTCGATGTTGTTGATCGTGCGTGACGAAGGCTTCATCAACCTCATGCTCATGCAATTTGGGGTGATCAGTGAACCCTTGGAAATGCTCTACACCGATGGCGCTGTGTTGGCCGGGCTGATCTACAGCTATTTGCCTTTCATGATCCTGCCGATCTATGCGTCGCTCGAAAAATTCGACTTCAGCCTTCTGGAAGCCGGGCATGACCTTTACGCCAACCGCACCCGCGTGTTCCGCCACATTGTGATCCCCATGGCACGTCCCGGAATTGTCGCGGGGTCCGTTCTGGTTCTTGTCCCGGCGCTGGGGGCCTACATCACCCCCGAGATTTTGGGCGGCGGCAAGAAGTTGATGATCGGCAATCTGATCGCACTGCAATTCGGCTCGGGCAGAAACTGGCCCTTTGGCTCGGCGGCTGCCCTTATCCTCATGGCGATTGTGTTGATTGCGCTGCTGCTCAGCCTGCGGGCTGGAGCGCCCAAGGAGCGTGCTCATGGCTGATCTCAAACAAATGAAATCCACGTTCCTGACGCGCTCGGCGGGCACACGAGAGCTGCGCCGCCAACCGCTGTTTACCGGCATCTCATGGCTGGTTCTTCTCTTTCTCTATGCGCCTATCTTTGTCCTGGTCGTCTTTTCATTCAACGACAACCGGTCAGTGGTGCATTGGACCGAATTCAGCCTGCGCTGGTACAGCGCGGCCTTGGAAAATGATGACATCCGAAACGCGGCGTTTGTGTCGATACAGGTGGCGTTGACGGCAACGGTTTTTTCCACAGTGATTGCCACGATGGCAGCGTTGGCGACCGCGCGCGGCGTGTTTCGCGGGCGCGCGGCGGCGGTGGCTCTGATCAACCAACCGCTGATGATCCCCGAAATTGTCACTGCAATTGCGACGCTATCCTTCTTTTCGATCTTGCGGCAATTGACCGGGATGACCGGACTTGGCTGGCTGATACTGGCTCATACCGTGTTTTGTATTCCATTCGCCTACATGCCGATACGCGCCCGTCTGGAAGACATGCCCGCAACATTCGAAACCGCAGCCGCGGACCTTTATGCGTCGCCCTGGCAGGTCTTTCGCCATGTCACGCTGCCGTTGCTGATGCCCGGTGTCATGGCGGGCGCAATGCTGGCTTTTGTGGTGTCTCTGGATGACGTGATCCTGACGCTCTTGGTGGCTGGTCCCGGGGAAACAACTTTGCCGATCTACATTCTTGGTCAGATCCGCCGCGGCGTGACGCCCGAAGTCAACGCGGTCTCAACCATCCTGATTGGCGTGACCATCGCCATGGTGGCCCTGACCTTCCTGCTTCAACGCAAACGAAAATAACCCGAAACCCGCAAAAAGCGGGGCACGACAACCAACTGGAGGACTAAAATGAACAACATTTTTCTGAAAGCGGCAGTCGCATCTGTCGTCGCCCTGAGCGCCATGGGAGCCCATGCCGAAGGCAAATTGAACATCTACAATTGGGGCAACTACACCAACCCTGAGATGATCAAGAAATTCGAGGCCCAGCACGGCATCGAGGTGACACTGGACGGATATGACAGCAATGAAACCATGCTGGCGAAAGTCCAGGAGGGCAACACCGGTTACGACGTGGTTGTGCCCGGCGATTACATGATCGCAATCATGGTGGGAGAAGGCCTGCTGGCCGAAATCAACGCAGCCGACATGGACAATTTCAAGAACATGGATCCGAATTGGGTGGATGTCTATTGGGATCCCGGTCGCAAGTATTCGGTTCCCTATCAGTGGGGCACCACCAGCTTTACAGTCGACAGCGCCATTTACGATGGCGACATCAACACCCTTGGTCTCATTTTTGACGCACCAGAAGAGCTAAAGGGCCGCGTCAACATGCTCAACGACATGAACGATGTGATCAACGCTGGCCTGCGTTACCTTGGACACCCGCGCTGCAACTCCAATCCCGAACAGATGAAAGAGCTGTTGGATCTGCTGCTCAAGGCGAAAGCTGACTGGCGCACCATGGACTATGCGGTGATCGAAAAACTGACGTCCAAAGACGTGGACCTGTCACAGAGCTGGAATGGGGCTGCTATGCGGGCTCGCACCGATCGCCCAACCCTGAAGTATGCCTATCCCAAGGAAGGTTTTACCGGCTGGATGGACAACGTGGCCGTGCTGGCGGATGCCCCTAACATGGAGAACGCCAAGCTGTTTGTAAATTTCATGATGGATCCGGAAAACGCCGCCATGACCTCGAACTTTGCCCGCTATGCGAATGGTGTTCTTGGGTCGGAAAAATACATGGATGCAGAGATGCTGGAAGCGCCTGAAATCGTGATGCCAGCTGACGCGCCGGTGCCGGATTTTGTCAAACCCTGCGATCAGGATGTTGTGGCGCTTTACAACAAGGTCTGGACACGCCTGAAGCAGTAACGCTTCCCCCGTTCAATCAACACCGGCGGCCGCATAGGCCGCCGCCTTTCCCTTAAAAATGTGGCTCTCGACTGAGTCACCGTGCGAAAGCGTGGACTATGCATCCAACATCCGTCAGGCAACGGCCCAAGACTGCGCGCGAGATTGGCATCATGCAGGGGTTTCCTCCGCCGCCAGAAAAGCGCCCGTCTTTGGACAACTGGGATTTGGCGCCGTTTAACCGTTGGTCTTTCCAAAACATGCGGAGTTTGTTCCCAACTGTGGATGTGCGATCCGGCAGCGGCGCTGTGCGCAATTTCGCGGACAACAGACAGGACATTTCTCAGCTGTCCTTCACCTCTTTTTCTGGACAAAATCTACTGGTCGAGGATTGGATCTGGGAGAGCTACACAGATGGTCTTCTCGTCCTGAAGGGCGACACAATTGTCGACGAATTTTACGCCAATGACTTCTCGCGCAACACGGCCCATTTGGGGCAATCCGTTTCAAAATCTCTGGTCGGCACTTTGGCTGGGGTCCTACATGGTGAGGGGCTGCTGGACTTAGCACAACCGCTGCAAGACATCGTCCCCGAGCTGGGCGAGTGCGGCTATAGCGGCTGCACGGTCGACCAAGCACTGGATATGCTGTCGGGTGCGCGCTTTACCGAAGATTATGGCCTGCCCAACAGCGACATGACCCGGATTGATATCGCTTCGGGGTGGCGGCCGGTGCGCGAGGGCGAAATCAAACCCACCATTCGTGATGTCATCCTTACCTTGCCCAAGGAGAGAGACCACGGGCAGAGTTTTTCTTATCGGTCCATCGAAACGGATGTCATCGCATGGGCGCTGGAACGTGTCGGCGGCGATGATTTAGCGTCGCTTCTTTCGAGCCGTATTTGGCAGAAGATAGGTTGCGAACACAGTGGGTTTTTCACAGTAGATGACGCGGGTACCGCGCTGGCGGATGGTGGGTTTAACGCGACCCTGCGCGACTATGCACGATTTGCCAAAATGGTGATGGACGGCGGACGCGTCGGAGGACACCAAGTCGTTCCGCAGGCATGGATCGAGGGCATTTGCCAAGGTGCCGACCCGTCCAAATTCAAGTCACCCTACACGCTGTTGTCGCCCAATGGCGCGTACCGGCGTTTCTGGTGGACCCATGACGTAGAAAACGGCGTGTTCATGGCGCGCGGCGTATTTGGCCAACTGATCTACATTGACCAAAGTGCCGGTGTTCTTGTTGTCAAAATGTCGAGCTGGCCGGACTATCTGATACCGTCTTTTAGCCACGATGCGGTGCGGGCTTGCGAGACGATCGTCCAAAATCTCAATTAAACCGCCCCGCAGTCAGAAACCGATATCGATGGAAACCCAGCTGCCAATTTTGTGCTCTACTTTTTTCTGTCGGATAAAGTTGGCAACGTGATTTACAATCTCTTTTACCAAGAATGCGAACAGACTCTCGGGAGACCTCCTGTAAATACCCTCCCAATTTGACGTGGAAGGCGCAAAACTCAGGTGCCGCTATGGGCTGACAGCCGACCTCGATGGGCACACGCCTGTCTCTCCGGCACCCGCCAAGCACCCTAGTGGCGGTTGTGCGCAGATAGCGACCTTTTCAAAGTTGCAAAGCATCTCCGCTTTTTATGGCAGACCCGGCCCACAGGAGACTTTCAACGCACTGTCCGTCACCGCACCGCAGCATCACTGAACCGGCCGTTCATGCTTCGGGGAGTATACTCGGCTTGCTGTGTTCGAGTTTGTGATGACCGCCCAGCGCGTTGGGGTTGGCCGGGCGGTCGAGACAGGTTCTACCACTCACGGAACAAACCCCGATAGTCAGTCTCCTTGGCGAAACAGGTTTCGTCTATGCGCCAAAGGTCGTAGGGGCGGCTCAGGTCGCTTGCCGCCAATCCTGCGAGTACGCTGGCTTGTGTTCCGTCCACATAGGATGGCAGCTACGCGCAGGAAGCGGCGTTTGCAATAAATCGATCGATCTGTCGCGAGGAGCTCGATGATCGTCGCGTTGCTGCTCCCTAACCCGCGCCGGTGACATCAACATCAACACCGCCTTTGACAGCTGGCGCGATAAGCCAAAACGGTAGGCGGGCTTAGTGGGCTTAACTCAGCAGAGGGCGGCGGCATCTTGTTGTTTGATGACCCATCTCGCGGTACGGAACTTGCCACAGATGATTTCCCAGAACGCTATTCGTCGATCACCCCGCATTGAAATTAGAAATGTCAAAATTGCACACAAACTTCGCGTGAAGGGGGCAATTTTGACGAGTAGTTCTAAAGGCAACAAACATGTCTACGCGTATGTTTGAGGCTGGCCCGGCACCAACAAATGACCTTCGCCAGAAAAATAGAATTCAACTTTACTAATCTTGGCCAAAGCATCGGGATCATCCACCCTCAAATTCCAAAGAGTGAACGGCGTTGGCTTGAAGATCACTTGTTTGTAGGCGCCGTAAGGCGAGCCTTTCAAATTCATTTTTCCCGCCGCATCAAAAGTCATGTCGCGTTCGGCCGCATGCCCCGTAAATTTGAAAACTTCATTCTTAGTAGATCGATCCAGATAAGTTCCATTTGCAATAATCTGCATGAAATCGACGCGGATCTTCTTTTCGTCCGCGTCAAACAACTCAAGGTGAATGGAATCCAAACGGATCTGCGCAAGCAATTTCAACTCAGGTTGGTCCAGCCCGATTGGCAAAAGCAAACTGCCATCGGCAGATCGCATGCTTTCCTCGACATGAAATGTGATTTTTGTGTCGCCTAGATCGCCCGCGGTCACGCCTTCTGGAAAAGCCAGTTTGTACCCCGCAATAGCACCGCCGGTTTCGGCAAATTCCGGAACTGTTGCAGTCAAAGATGGCAGAATATCCAATGACAAGTCCAAAGTGAAATACCGAATTGCCTGCTGATAATTTTCCAGTTCCAAATAGACGGCTCGTTTTGAATCCAACAGCCGCCCAAATGCAGCCTGCTCAAACTGCTGAACCAAACTTTGTTCTGCCTGTAATTCACCCGAATAATTTTCCGTTAGTTTTAAAGCGCGGTCGGCTGCCTGCTGGCGCAATTTTGCTTCGGCCATTGCGTTCTGAGATTTTGCGACTGCAAGTTTGACCGAACAAAACGCTTGCGCGCCGGCAACCAATTGTTTGAACGCCACACAAAATTCGGGACCGCCCTCAATATCATCCAGTGTGCTTTTGTTGCGATCAAACATGTCGTCGATTGAAATCGAAAGCGCCTTCCAGACTTGCTCCCCTCCCGTGACAAAATTTAATCCTTTGAGCGGTGCAAATGTGATGCTTTCGCTTTCGCCTTTTTCCACTTGCTCATAGGTGTCACCAGCCATTTTGTGTAATTGGTTTGCAGTGGCGTTGATCTGTGCGAATTTTTGCACCTTGCTTGCGACATCAACAACGTCACCGCCAATACCTGGCAAGCTTTTGCCAATATCCTTCATTCTGCTGGTGGTCATGCCGTCCTTTTTCGCTTTGGTCGCTGAATCACCGGTCTGTTCAGTTTCGCCCGTGGCACCTTCGACGCCTTCGCCTTCGCCTTCGATTTGTTCCGCTTCGCCGGCCCCCTCGATCTGTTCCGCTTCGCCAGCTTTTGCGCCGGCCCCCGCACCTGCGCCTTCACCGCCTCCACCAGCGATAGCCGCAATATCCGTGCCTAATTTGATGAGGCTCTTTATCAGATCGATTGTTGCCTTAATTTGCTGGTCGCGTTTCCAGATCTTTACGCCGGCGTCAAAATCATTGCGGGCATGGCTAAAATTTTGATCCAGTTTCGCCATCTGTCTCGAGGATGCGCCCAAAGCAATAGTTGCGCTTTTAAACGCGGTCTCAGCGCGTTCCTCAAGCTGTTGTGAAAGACTTGCCTCGTTCCCAGACAGGGCCACAGAAAGTCTCGCGTTTTTGACCCAATTTGCATCGTTGCTCCGCAATGCGACCCAGTTTTCATACTCTGTGTTTTGCGCTTCAAGCGCCGCAATTTGGGCCTTTGCAGAGTCCGAATATTCCGTGAAAGCCAAAGGAGGCACAATGATTGTGCCCTGCAATGTTGCGGCCAACCAACAGATTTGCGTGCGCGATTGCGCAGCCAATGTCATCGTCGCGGCACGAGAGGCGGCAATTGTGTCGATCCAGTGTAATTGATCAACGGCGATTTCAGGTTCTGATTTGTCAGTCATGATCGCCAACTGAAAGCTGGTCACCAATCCTTGGTGCAAAATTTCACCGTGTTCTAACCCGTCGGTCAGATCAGAGATTTCATCTTTGGCATCTGCCCAGTCTTTCTGAACGATACCCTTTTTTGACTGAAGAACGGCAACCATTGCACCCGCAGACCCGTCAGCCGTGATGTCGTGTCGGGCTTGCCCTGCTTCTCCACTGACAAGGGTAAGTTTGGCCGCTTTTCCCTTGGTTGCGACGAATTGCGTGATGATGTCAACTTGCTCCAACGGGCCGTTGACTAGCAGATGTCCGCCATTTTCAATCTCTACAGTGCGGGCGAAGACAATGGCGTCCGATGTGATTTCCAAAGGCGCATCCAGTATCAAGTGGTCGCAATATATGTACCAGATTTTGTCCAAAGGGTCGGGATCAAGCGATGCAAATTCCCCGATCAGTTTGCTGGCGTGCAGCACGGGCGCGCGTGCGATCCCGTCAACGGTCACCGACCGGAACGCAAGCACGCCCCAGCTTTTGACTTTGCGATCAGAGAAAAGGGATTCTAGATTTTGCATGAAAATTGCCTTTGAAAAATTTTGGGCTGAAACTATTTGTCACCGGCACGAATTCTGGCGGCCATATCTTTCAGGCTGAGCTCGGTTGGATCAACGCTGATAATAATATTATCGCTGACCTGTTCGACTATCGGTTTCAGGGCCGTCCACTTTTCAGCGGCGTGCTTCATATAGTGTTTTACCTGGCGGTTGCTGCGCAGCTTGTCATCCGTTGGTCCGGTGGATTTCATTGATCCTGAAATCTGCGCCGACAGGTAATCAATTCCCTGAACCACTCCGTTCCACGATTTGTGCACTGCATCGGACTTTTCGATGGCAACGACCAGATGGCCAAGCAATTTTTCCAAACTGTCTGTTGCTTGTGTGTTGACCGCGTGCACCGCCATCGCGCGGCTTAAATCTTCGTTCGCGGATTTCAATTTGCCGTCCAGCCGATCGATGTCGTCCGACATCTCTTTCCATTCCTTGCCGTAAACTCCCCAAACTGTCGCCGCTGCGATCAGCCCGACAATCGTCGCCCAGGCATAGGCTGCGGATGTTTCCAGCATCAGCTTGTCGTGTTCAATGACAGATTTATCATGCTTGATTTTGGCCATGATATTTTTGATGGAGCCGTCGGTATCCGCATCGCCGTCCAACAGCTTGATCGCATCGTCCGAAACTTTTTCGTCTTTGGCGATCTCCTTGTGAGAAGCTTGCACGGCGGTTTGGTTCACAATCAGTTTTGCA
Organism: Shimia sp. SK013; assembly: GCF_001292625.1. GTDB lineage: Bacteria > Pseudomonadota > Alphaproteobacteria > Rhodobacterales > Rhodobacteraceae > Shimia. The sequence continues at coordinate 7,598 of NZ_LAJH01000005.1, read as the reverse complement.
TGATACTCTTTTAGATTTTCCAAAACGGTTTTGGCCAATACTGAATTGGCCCGGGCCTTGTCTCCTCGGGTTTTTAGGATGTCCAGAACCGCATTGTGTTCATCCTCGCCACCGTCCATCAATTCGATCAACAGTTCGAATTCGTTTCCCTTGCCGCCGCTCTCGTCAGAATAGATCGTCAGCCCAGACGAGAGATCAATCATGTTTTGCAAGACGGTATCATGGAAAAATCTGCTGGATTTATTGACGCCAGTATAGGCCAGCGACAGGCTGGGCAGCCACGCAAAATCTGTATCCTTTAGCTTTTTTCCTTTTACCAAAGCGGTGTCTTTCTCGGCAAACAGAAAGCTGGTTTTTAGATCGGCTTCAGTAAATGGTAATCGAATGCCGTAGGTTGCGAACATTTGAAGGTAGATCCAATTTTCTCGCATGCCGTCGTGATTTTTGGATTTGTCGCCGGTGATGAATTTTTCGAAGCCATCCATCGCATTTTCAAAGTCAGCCAAATTTGGTGCGCCGTCAGCCATGTTCAATCCTTAAAATGTCTGTTTGGGAAAAGTGGGGGTGTCAAAAAATCAGGAATGAAAAACTTTCAACCATTGGTGAAGCTCTTTCATGTCTTCGCCAATACGGTCTTCGTAGAATTTTCGGATCTGGGCGATCGAGGTGTACTTCACCCCTTTGGCTTTTTCCGCCTCCAGTGCGTTTTTGGCTTCGATCAATTTTTCTTTGATGGTTTTCGCCAGATTTTGCAGCGTCGCAGCGTCCTTGTCGACATGCCCGACCATGGTCAGCTCGCTCTGAACGGTTACTTGTTCTTGCACAACATCATCGCGCTTTTTTTCCAGCTTTCGCTGTTCTATCTCAAGGTTATTAATGGCGACTTGGATATCCCGTTTTTTCGCCCGCTTTTCGGCAGCGGTATCACCGCCCAATGCGGAATAGATGCTGTCGCCAAATCCGCTAATCCCACTGCCAACGTCATCTAGGAACCCGCTCCCACTACCGCCACTGTCGGGTAAAGGGATTGAAACCCTGTTGTTCCATTTTTCCAACCAGTTCCCATCGTCGACCTCTGATTGTTTATTTTCCAGCCTTGTCATGCTATTTTCCGCGTCCAGAATGTCGGCCTTGTCGTCCAGTACTCTTTTTTTCAATGCTTGCTGTGCCGTGCCGATTTTGCGCATCAGTGTATTGGCCTCGTTGTCCAACTTGACGGTGGACTTGCGAAACAACCCTATGTCGGATTCGATTTTTTCCGCATCGTTGATCAGAACATCGATGTCTTTCAAAACAGCCTTGTCGTCGGTTTTGTCATTGGTCAACGCTGTCCACAGCGCGTCAATTTCCTCCAGGTCATTGCCCAGCTTATCGGCTTGTTTGGTGGTGTCTTTTCCCGCATTAAACAAGGGGTCAACGTCCACGCCAAGATCTTCGAAAATGGCCTGCGCCTTGGTCTGGGTCGGCAAAAATGATTTAAGATCATCCAAAGCCAGTTTGGCGTCATTGGGTGTCAGATGCGGGTCTTTTGGCGAGGTCTTTCCCATTGCAGTGCGTTTCTTCACAATCGTCTCCTTAAAATTTCTCGGAGTAAGACCGTGACTTTGCGAACCGGAAACAGCGCTTACCTAAGTGTCTTACACTCAACAAACCCTACAGTTGAATTTGCGGATCTGTTTTAGCGTGACAGTAAAAGCTGAACCTGGCAATGAATATTACTGCTTACGAAATTCTCCTTTGCGGCCACACTGAATTTCTGGCCGGATCACTCGGCACACACCAGCTAAGCGGGGCGGCTTCAACAGATCGACACACCTTTTAGGTGTTTGGAAAGACGGAGCCTGTCGGGGAGTTTTGGCAATAAAATATTCACAGAAAACCAAAAATCTGAGACGTGGGATCGAGGGCAACGCGGGGGGTCTCGGTTGCCTCTAAAGTTCGGAAAATGGCGTATCGAATTCAGTCACGCGACTGTTCCTCGTCTGCTTTCTTTGAACCGTTGCTTTTGTCGCCTTCACTCGGTGTTTTCGCAAACGCAGAAAATGTCCGTAATCCGCCCGTATTTCAAATGCTGCGCAAACGAAAGCCGATCCAAGACGGGTCCGCTCTGGCGCTGACAACAGGCATCCAGCGGACCTCGCGAATCTCATGGAACGCGTCGGGGTGCAACTACCTTCGCCCTCGCACCGCATCTCGGCTTTGAAAGGGGCGCGATGGGCCGAGCGAGAGCACGTGGGGCGGCTCATGGCCTGCGCCACCCCCGCGGTCACCCGAGTTGGCGCCTCGAAATCCAGTTCAAGCCGTTATTTCCAAGGCATAACCAGATACTTCTCACCAGTTTTCATTGCGCGATAATCGGTTACGGCTTCCTTTGTCAGCATCTCCTCGAGACTAACCCGTTTCTTGTAGTGGCTGGCAAACGTTGTCGTCAGATTCTTCAACACACGCTTGCGCATCCGTCCCACGGTTTCCATGCCCACCGATTGCATGAAGGGAAACAAAAGCCATCCTGACAGGGTCCAGCCAAAGCCATAGCTTGGCGAAAGGAGCGTCGGACCAACGTCCAGGCGCCCATAGATGAACATGCGCTTCTGCGTGTTGGACCCGTAGCGCGAATACTCGGTCATCTTTTTGACCGCGACCTGCTCCATGGCTTTAAAAACAGTGTCGACCGATTTTCCGCCGCCAATCGGATCAAACCCATAGAAGGCGTCGGTATCGTCGATCGCTGAGCGGAGGTCGCTCATGAATGTGTCAGCCGCTGTGTTGACCACATGGGTCGTGCCGAGCTCCTGTAGCAATTTGGCCTGCTCTTCCTTGCGTACAAGGTTGACCAGCCCAATGCCGTCTTCGTTGCAAATTCTGGTCAACATTTGCCCCAAATTGGAGGCCCCAACCGTATGCAGTATGGAATTCTGCCCGTCCATTTTCGCGGTTTCCACAAACCCAAGCGCAGTCATGGGATTGACGAAGGCGCTTGCTCCATCCTCGGACGAGTAGTCCCCCAGTGGCAGGCACATTTTGGCATCGGCGATACAATACTGGCTATAGGCATTACCCGGCACACAAGCGACACGTTGCCCCATCAGCGATTTGGCCATGTCCCCGTCCCCTGTCGCGACGACGGTTCCCGCACCTTCATTGCCCGCAGGAAGTTTTATCTCGTGCCGTGCCTTGGATCCCGCATTGAACGGTTCTGGCATGGTGGCGACGTATTTACCAGGCGAGTATTCGGCGTTTTCAAGATCGGCGGCCCCGGTTAGTATGGCGAGATCCGACGGATTGATCGGTGCCGCCTCCATTTTCACAAGGACTTGATTGCCGGTAGGATCGGGAAAGGTCACGTCCTCGATCGCCACGGTGAGCCTGCCATTGCTTTCTAGCGTCGTGAATAACTGTTTGCCGGTGGTGCTCATGTCGATTTCTCCAAGTTGCGTGATCAAGGTATTAAGGTGCGCTCGGATCGAAGACCCGGCCGTATGGGCTGAAAGCCACGTCGGCTCCACGGCTCTTTATCGAAAAGAGTAAGCCTCAGTCAGCGGCAATCACCGACACTGAACACACCTCCCACTGCTGGGGCAACAAATATGTTGCGATTGCGACCCCGGTCCACAGTCTGGTTCTCCGGACCGGTTGGGCTGAATGTCCGCTTTCCTAAATCAAACAAATCTTGGCCACTTCGGCAATTGATTGGCGACGATCATCCGATCCCAAAAACAACGTCGATTTCGGTCCACAAAGCTGCCGGCAACATCATTCCATTCCCCGCTTGAAGCCCGCCCCACGTCCGCTACTCTGGCCACATGTTGGCGATCCTCAAACACCCCACGTTCTCGCGACTGTTCGCCGCTCAGGTTGTTGCCCTGATCGGCACCGGTCTGCTGACCATTGCGCTTGGCCTTCTGGCCTACGACCTCGCTGGCCCAAAGGCGGGGGCGGTTCTGGGCATGGCTTACACCATCAAGATGGTGGCCTATGTCGGCCTCTCCCCGATCATGGGCGCTCTGGTGGCCCGATTGCCACGCCGCGCGGTGCTCATCGCGGCTGACCTGATCCGCTTCGGTGTGGCGCTCTGCCTGCCGTTTGTCGAAACCATCACACAGGTCTACGCGCTGATTTTTCTGCTGCAAGCCGCCTCAGCCACTTTCACACCGGTGTTTCAGGCCACGATTCCGGACGTTCTGACAGACGAGGCCGACTACACCCGCGCCCTGTCCCTGTCACGGCTGGCCTATGACCTTGAAAACCTGCTGTCGCCCGCGCTTGCCGGTGTGCTGTTGCTGCTGATCTCCTACAGCGGCCTGTTTGTCGGCACCGCGCTCGGCTTCTTGTTTTCGACACTCCTGATCTGGATCACACCGCTGCCCGCCCGCTCCGACGACACCCAGCGGCCTTTCCTGCAACGCGTCACCCGTGGCAGCTGGATCTACCTCGCCACTCCGCGTTTGCGTGGGCTTTTGGCCTTCAACACCGCAGCCGCCTCTGCGGGCGCCTTTGTGTTGGTCAACACCGTGGTTTTGGCGCGCGACACCTACGGTCTAAGTGAAAGCGGGCTCGCGGTGGCCATGGGCGCCTTCGGTGCCGGAAGCATGCTCGCAGCGCTGTCTCTCCCCCGCGTTCTGGACGAAGTCCCGGACCGGCCTGTTATGACCGCTGCCGCCTTTCTTCTCTCCGCCGTGACGCTGGCGCATGGCATCGGCCTGACAGCCTTCGGCCCTCTTCCTTGGTCGCTGGTTCTTGGCCTCTGGTTGCTCACCGGCTTTCTCTACTCCGCCGTGCTGACCCCCTCCGGTCGTCTGCTGCGCCGCTCGGCTCGTGCCAGTGACCGCCCCGCCGTGTTCACCGCGCACTTCGCGCTCAGCCATGCCTGCTGGCTTGTGACCTACCCGCTGGCCGGTTGGAGCGGGGCACGCTTTGGGCTTGGCACCTCATTGCTCATCATGGGGGGTCTGGCCCTGCTTGCCACCTTCGCAGGCCGTCTGCTCTGGCCGCGTACCGAGGCCGAGATCGAACACGAACATCCCGACCTGCCGGCAACACATCCGCACGTCATCAAACACGGTGGACGCCGCCACAGCCACGCCTTTGTCATCGACGACGAACACCACGTCTGGCCGACGCACGGTTAAACCGCCGGGCGTTGCATTCACAAACGCCCGACTCAAAAATCGCACCGTCGCGATACCGACGTCATGCAGCCGTGAAACAGACAGCCATTTTGAAAATATTTGAAAAAGTTAACGCTGGCTCAACTGGCCAGCAAACGCAGGCCCTGCGTCACGTCAGAGCGCACCGCAAGCCGCAATCCGGGCTCGTCTCCGGCCTTCAGCGCGGCAATAATTAACCTATGCTGAGTCGGCGGTTCCGTCCGCCGCAACCGCCCGTAAAGCGCGCGCATGGTTGGCCCCAGTTGCAGCCACACTGTCTCTGCCATTGCCAGCATCGCAGGGGCCTGCGCCCGCAGATACAGCGTGCGGTGGAACTCAAGGTTGGCGCGGATGTACCCCACGGCATCCCGCCGCGCGACGGCCTCCGATACGGTGTTGTTGATCGCCACCAAACGCTCGATCAACGCCATATGCGCACGCGGCAAAGCCCGGCTTGCCAGTTCTACTTCAATCAAGGCGCGCAAGGCCGCCAGCTCTTCCAAACGCTCGTTGCTCAACTCCGGCGTGGACACCCGCCCCGAAGTCGACAGAAACAGCGCGCCCTCGGCCACCAGCCGCCGCACCGACTCCCGTGCCGGGGTCATCGACACGTCAAATTCTTTGCCGATCCCGCGCAGCGTCAACGCTTCGCCGGGCGCCATTTCCCCATACATGATGCGTGCGCGCAAAGCGCGATACACGCGGTCATGTGCAGAGGTGGAAACGTCTTGCTGGGCGCGGTTTGTGGGGATCATGGTGCAAGTGTGATCACAAATGGCACCAAGGTCAATGCGCCGTCACACAAAGCGATACCGGTGCAGATCTTGTCCCTGATCACGCAACCAATTGCGCTGATCCTGATAGGAGCCATGAATATGTGCGACCTGATCCCAGAACGCCTTGGAATGGTTCATTTCTGTCAGATGCGCCACCTCGTGGGCCGCGACGTAATCCAGCACCTCCTCGGGGGCCATCACCAATCGCCATGAAAACATCAACGCCCCGGCCGAACTGCATGATCCCCACCGTGACCGCGTGTCCCGCAGCGTCAATCGGGTCGGATGGCGTCCCAAGCGGGCGCCATAATGATCCACCGCCTCCGCCAGCCGGTTGCGCGCCAGCTCTCGCAGAAAGCCTTGCACGCGCGCGGCTGCACGCGCCGCATCACCGGGCACCGCGATCTCATCAACCCCCAGCACCACCGACTTCCCCGCGCCGGCCACCACACGCCGCATACGCCCGCCCACAGGCAGTTCTGCCCCCGGGGCGATCTGAACCTGCATCGGCTGTTTGTCCAATTGCGCCCGAATCCACATCTCCTTTTGGCGTGCGAAGTTCAACGCTTCGCTGTCCCGCACGCCTTTGGGCACTGTCAGCGTCACCCGCCCATCAAGACGGGACACCCGAAGGCTGATCCGGCGCGCTCGGGTCGAATGGCGCAGAACCACCGACAAAGGTGGGTTTCCGGGGAAGATATGTTGCGACATTGGCCCTCCTTGGGCGGGTTCGGGCGAAACCCCTTTGACACGGCCTCATTCATATGGCAGTTGCCGCAGACCGTCGAGAGAGACACAACCGATTCAAAGGGGATTTCCCATGCCCAAAGAAGAATGGGGCGTCAAGCGTGTGTGCCCAACCACAGGCAAGCGCTTTTATGACCTGAACAAGAACCCGATCGTTAGCCCCTACACGGGCGACGTGGTCGAAGTAGAAGCTGGCAAGAGCCGCATGATCGCGGCTGATGCCGAAGATGCGGCGACGCTCAAAGCCAAGAACCTCGAAACCTCCGATGAGGTGCTTGAGGATGATGAAAACGTAGATCTAGAAATCGATGACGATGTTCTGGATGACGACGAAGAAGACGACAACGTTCCGTTGGAAGAGATCGCAGACGTGGCCTCCGAAGACGACGACAGCTGATCGTTGCACAAAGTTATCGGAGGCGGGATTTTTTTGCTTGAACCCGCCTCTGAATACGCCTAATCAGGCGCGCACAGGCTGAGAGGTCTGATTGATGGGGCCTTAGCTCAGCTGGGAGAGCGCTTCGCTGGCAGCGAAGAGGTCAGGAGTTCGATCCTCCTAGGCTCCACCAAATTCTTCATAACGTGTTGATTTGCTTGAATACCCTTGTTTATAAGGGTATCTAGAACGTGGTGTTACAGTGAAGGCTCTGGAAAAGATGCCCGGACACCCCCGATTATACCGCCGAGGAGCGGTCTATTATCACCGTGCAGTCGTCCCCAACGACATCGCTGATAGGCTTTGTTGCACAAATCGGTCGAGGGATTCATCTTTGGAATCCAGCTTGAGGGCATGAGTAGTTGGGCCCCTACAAAGTACAAGACCATGAACTGGTCGGCTTACAATGACAGCTTGAAGCGACGCGGATCGCTGTCGATCTGGTTTGATCCTGGGATGGTTTGGGTGCCGCCGCCGAGCGGCAAGCGCGGC
>NZ_LAJH01000004.1 GCF_001292625.1 Shimia sp. SK013 | reverse complement strand
TCATCGCCAGACCTAGTAAACGACCTCGTATAATACGTATCTCTCAATTACGATGCTGAATATCTCTGTCTCAAACGATAGAGTGTGCGATCGAAAAGATCGCGTGTCGCGGGGTGGAGCAGCCCGGTAGCTCGTCAGGCTCATAACCTGAAGGTCGTAGGTTCAAATCCTACCCCCGCAACCAAAAATTATTCAAATATATCAGTATGTTATGCGACCCCTCCGAGCAATCGGTAGAGTTTTTTCGTGTGCTGTGGAAGTACTCAGGAAACGACTGGAAGGTAGACCTGTGTGTGGCGGAAGCGCCACGGCTGCAAGCGGTTCAGACTCACCTTTCTTACAAAACCCGTCCAAGCACTCCGGGATGCGCCGACCGGTGCCAGCCCGAAACAGACGTGACCAAACGACATGTCGGGCGGAGAACGGGCATTCGCTGCGGTTTGCGCTAAGGTCGGCTGGGCGGTCATTGGCGGTTTCGTGGTAGTCTCTGATTCTGAACACTTGACAGAATATAGGAGTCGCCAATGCTGACTGTTTGGGGCAGGAAAACGTCATCCAATGTACAGTCGTTGATGTGGTGTATTGGCGAGCTTGATCTTGAATATGAGCGACACGACATCGGCCACCATTTTGGCGGCACCGACTCTGCTGAATTTTTTGCGCTCAACCCCAACCGTACGATTCCGGTGATTAGGGACGGCACAAATCCTCCGCTTTGGGAATCTGGGTGTATCCTCAGGTATTTGGCAAACACCTACGCTGAAGACAGTTTCTGGCCTGTTGATCCCTTGCGGCGTGCGGAAGTGGATCAATGGGCGGAATGGTCAAAACTTAATGTGGCCTCGGAGTTTACTGTACCGATATTCTGGAGCGTCGTTAGAACGCCCGAAGCAGAAAGAGACAATGCTGCGATAGATAAAGCCGTTCTGTTTCTCGAAAAGAAACTTGTCATTGCAAACTCGCGGCTCGAGCAACATTCCTACTTAGCTGGAAACTCATTCACACTTGCAGATATCCAGTTTGGCCATGTGCTCTTTCGATATTTTGATATCGATATAGACAGAGCGCCACTTTTGGCGCTGAGCGAATACCATAAACGCCTAAAAGCTCGAAAAGCGTATCGGGAGCACGTGATGATATCCTACGATGAACTTCGTCCAAGCTAAGGTCGCCTCGAAGCTGCCGTTTGCCGCGCATCCGCCGAGGGCCGTTCTCAACGCTTTGCCAACTTCGCTTACTGCGCATTGCCGCCTTTGGAAAAATCCCGGCACATGACCGCTCTCAGCCCAAAGCGGACGCAACTTCCTTATGAAAATAGGGGTTAACGGACGTTCAAACCAGTTGGCTGGATGTCTGCAGTGCGTGACAAAGATCCAACTATCTCTAGCTGTATCCGCGGCCACAATTCGTACGTTGGGACGGCATCAAAAAACACTTCGGGAAAAAGGTCGCTCTCTCTAGATCAATGGTGGTCTCGAAAGAACAAAGACAATTTGGGAGACTCGGTTTGAGCTGCGTTTCCCTAATATTGGCCTCGTTCCGTTCCACTTAATTGCAGCTGAGATTTTTATGATCGCTCGCTGAGCCAAAAAGACAATCCGGTCCAGCGAGCTTCAAGTTATCGCTTGGCCATCAAAATTGCCAAACCTGCGGCAACCAGAACCAATACCAGCGAAATCTCCATACCATGGGTATGAAAATCCCCGTCAGAATGGGCAAGGGCCGGCGAGGTTGAGGTTAGGGTCGCCAGTACGAAAAGGCTACGTTTCATGCCTCTATCTCCTGCTTGCGTTGGAATAAAAAGTCGCGAATGTCCAAAGTAGATCTTTCGTCCATCGACACGTAGATCAGCGACATATTGGTGCGTTCCTGGACCATTTCGCCGGGGAAAGGCAAATAGCTCAGTTCGCGTGATCCAAAAGACGGTGACGCCGTCCCGACCTGCCAGTCGGTCATCAGCTCCACGTCGATCAGCTTTAGCGCCTTGGCACCGTCCTTGGACGGGCGCTCAAAAGGCACACCCGCCAATTTCAAGTAGCTGGTTTTGTCTGAAGCTTGCAAAAACCCATCGATAAATTGCGCAGCCAAAACCTGAAGGTCTGCGGCCTCGTCATGTTCATGCATATGGCTGTGCATATGCTCGCCATGCGCATGGTTGTGGCCATGCCCGTGCGGTCCATGGTTGTGATCATGATGATGGTGGTGATGATCGTGTGGCATCATTCACCCACCTTGTGCGGTTCGGCGTTCGACCAGCGTTTGCCCTCGAATTCGCCATGCGGCAAAGACACAGGCTTGTCGATGTGCCGCTTGTGCGCCCCCAGTTTGCCGTTTGAAACCAAGGCCCCCAAAACATCCACGATGACACGTGTGCCCATCAAGGCCGTGATATCAGATGTGTCATAAGGCGGAGACACCTCGACCAGCTCCATGCCGCAGATGCCTTCGGCCGCGATGCCGGACGCCAGTGCCAACGCCTCGCGTGGCAGGAAGCCGCCCGGTTCGGGCCAGCCTGTGCCAGGCACAAAGCCACAGTCGATGCTGTCGATGTCAAAGGACAGATAAACCATGTCGACGTCTTTCCATGCCATCTCGAGCGCCATTTCGATGGTTTTGTCGATGCCCATCTTCTCCATGTCGCCCATAGTGATGATGTTGGTGTTTCGTTCGCGCGCGACCTTGACTGCCTCTCGCGGCACTTGCCAGCCGCCGATCCCGATTTGCACCAAGTTTGTTGCGGGCACATTTGGCAGGTTGGTGGAGTGGAACCATGGCGTCGTGTGCATGCGTTCATCCAGATCCTTTTCCTGAATGTCCGCATGGCGGTCAAAATGCACAATGCCGATTTTCTTGGAGGTACATTCGGCAATGCCACGCACACATGGGAAGCCGATCGAGTGATCGCCACCAATCATGATGGGCAAAGATCCGGAGCTAAAGACATGGCTGACGCCGCGGCTTATCTGATCAAACGACTTTTCGATATTCGCCGGAATGGTAAACACATCGCCAGCATCACAAAGGGTCATTTGCTCGCGTAGGTCGACGCCCAATTCGTAGTTGTAGGGCGTGTACAAGGCCGAGATTTTGCGCAGCCCTTGGGGCCCAAATCGTGTTCCTGGGCGATAGGTTGTCCCGCCATCAAATGGAATGCCCAACACGGTCGCGTCATAGTTTGCGACCTCTAGAACGTCCTCGGCGTAGGGCGCTTTCAAGAAGGTGTTGATGCCCGCAAAATGCGGCAGTTCACCTCTTGCGAAGGTCGGGATGGATTTGTCCTCAATCGCGTCCGCGCCGGTGAGCCCCATGCGCAAGGCCCAGCGACGCTCTTCTTCGTGGCGGCCTTCCGGTAGGTCGGCCTCTTTTTGCATGGCCTTCCAGCCGGCCAGTTTGGTCAAGTCCGGATGGTGATGTCGCTTTTCACGACGGCCTAAAGTTTTACGCAGGTCACTTGGGTGGTGTGACCGGGTACGCTTTGGATCTGAAAACACGTTTGTCTCCCAAATCAGTTCCGCCAACAGGCGGAGTCCTTCCGGGCTTTGGTGAACACTGAAAGCGGAGCCCGGCGGCGCTTGCAGCGGTTGGGTCAAGCCGACGCGAGTGACGGGTACGCGGCTAGAATGTCCTGATACGGGATGCCCTTGTCACGGGCATCAAAATCATAGGTGATTGTGGCCCCGAAAAGGCCCGGATCCTGAGGATCCCAGCGCGGCTTGTCAAAAACCAAGACCCGATCGCCCAGCTTAAATGCTTCGTCCAGATCATGCGTAACCATGAAGACGGTCATGTTTGTCTCTTCACGCAGTTCGAGCAGGAAATCGTGCATTTGCAATCGCGTACCCGGATCCAGTGCCCCAAAAGGCTCATCCAGCAGAAGGATGCGAGGCTTTGCTGTCATGGCTTGGCCGATCGCAAGTCGCTGTTGCATCCCCCCGGACAAAGAGGCGGGGAACTGATGTAGCACATGGTTCAACCCAATCCGTTCGAGCATGGCATCTGCACGGGTTTCGGCGTTCTTTCGAGCCGAGCCGCGTAGTGTGCCAAGAGGATTTTGAAACGCTTCGGCTGCGATCAGGTTTTCGCGCACGGACAGATGGGGAAACACAGAATATTTTTGGAACACAACCCCGCGCTCGCGGTTGGGTTCCACCGCGGTGTCGCCCCCTTCAATGCTTATGTCGCCTTTATAGGGGCTCTCTTCTGCAAGAAGCATCCTAAGAAAGGTTGATTTACCGCATCCGGAGGCCCCGACAATCGAGACAAATTCTCCTTCATCCACTGAGACATTGACCCGCTCCAGGATCGAGCGATCCCCATAGCGTTGCCAGACATTTGTGACACCTACAAAACTCATAGTCCGGCCTCCATCCAAGGGAACGCGCGACGAGACAGGGCTTTCAGCGCCCAGTCGATGATGAAGGCCAGCAAAGTAATCCAAATGACGTAGGTTAGGATCACATCCATGGCCAGATAGCGACGGACCAAGAAAATCCGGTAGCCAAGGCCAACGTTTGACGCCACCGCTTCGGCGGCGATGAGGAACAACCAAGCCGAGCCCAAAGACAATCGCACATTCGAAATCAGACGCGGCAGAACCTGTGGCAGCGCGACGCGTTGCGCAACAACCCAGCTGGATGCGCCGAGCGTCTGGGCTTTGACGATTTGCTCGTTGGGGATCTCCATGACCCGTTGCGCCAAATCCCGCGTCATAAACGGCGTGATCCCGATCACGATAAGGACGATTTTCGAGACCTCTCCTAGGCCAAAAACAATGAACAGTATTGGCAACAGGGCCAATGGTGGCACCATCGACATCACTGCGATGAAACTTGAAAACAGCGAGCGCGCATAAGGCAAAAGACCAATGGCGATGCCGAGGATCAGCGACAAAGTTGCCGAGATGGCAACACCTCCAAACAATCGCCCGAGACTGGCAAAAGTATCATTCCATAGTAGTATTTCTTTTGAACGTTTGTCCGGAACCGTGAACAAGCGCTCGGCGGTTTCCACAATCGTCGATGGTGCAGGTAGCAACTTATCTTGCGGGTTTGCCGTCAAACGGATGTCCGAGGCGATCGAATACGCCACGAACAAGAGAATAAACGGCAAGGCCGCAAGAAAAATCGCTCCGGGCCGACTTGGTACATAATTTATCAAGCGCATGGCAAAGATGTCCTCGATCAGAGACATATCGGGTGCCGCCTAGGCGGCACCCTTAAGTTGATTTACAAGGAGCCGTCCGCGGCCATCTGCATGTATGTGGTGTCAAAGCGGAACTTCACATTTGCTTCGGAGCCTGAAACAGAGCCGTCAGGATACGCCACGCCGACGAAGTCAGCACTTGGTGCGCCTTCGCCCAAGATGCCTTTGTCAAAGAGAAACTCTGCCACATTGCTCATGGTGGTCGGCAAATCATCCGAGCCCGCCTGCGCAACAGCAGCAGCGGGATCAAAGAACATCTCGGTGGCGGCCATCTGGGCCTTATATCCCTCCAGATCCGTTCCAGACGCTTCGGCCATCGCCGTCAGCGCCGCTTCGTCGCCCGCCGCCATAAGGCCCATCACCTCGTACCACGCGCCCACAACAGCTTTGCCAAAGTCCGGGTTGTCCGCCAAGGTCTCGGTGTTAACCACCATCAAATCAAGGATCTCGCCCGGGATCATGGAGCTGTCAAAAAGGTTTACGGCATCCGGGTTGGAGCCAAGAATTTCCGACACCAGCGGATTCCATGTGACCACGGCTTCGACGTCTTTCGTTGCGTATGCAGCAATCATATCGGCGTCAGAGGTGTTGATCACAGAGCCCAAATCGGACTCTTCCAAGCCGACGGTATCAAGGCCGCGTGCCAGCAAATAATGGGACACTGACAGTTCAACAAGGTTGACCGGCTTGCCCTTGAGATCGGCGAGGCCACTGGCACCCTTGGCGATCACAGCGTCATTGCCGTTGGAATAATCGCCAATAATCAACGCCGTGGTGTCAACGCCGCTGCCAGATGGAATAGAAAGCGTGTCCATATTGGTCGCAGAAACGCCGTCAAATGCACCTGCAGTGTATTGGTTGATGGATTCGACGTAGTCATTGAACTGGACGATCTCGACATCAATGCCATATTTGTCGGCCCATTTATCCATGATACCAGAATCTTCAAGGTAGCCCCAAGGCATCCAGCCGACATAGATAGACCATGCGAGTTTGAATTCGGTTTTCTGTTGGGCTGCCACAGGCGCGGCAGCAGCGGACAATACACCCAGTGCAAGGGCGGTTGCGGACATTAGTTTCGTGATTTTCATGTCTTTCCCCGATTTAACGTCCCGCCGAACGTGTTTGTGGTTTGCGGGCCGCTGGCGGAACAAAGAGAATGGGCGCGGACGAAACCTGCGCAGTAGTCTCCCGGGATTTTGCCCCGCCGTGTGCCTTGCCGGATTTTGCCAACAAGGTGACGCTTCTCGGACCTGACCCGCTTGTAAGGCGGCGGAACCCTAAGCGTCCTGCACATTCAGCCTAGGGCGATCAACCTAGGCGGATGAACTTTTCTTGCTGCAAAAACATGGCATTTGGGTCAGATGATAAAAAATTGAGCCAAAATCTCCGCGCAAGACTGTTTTATTCGCGCGATTTGGTCACGCTTTGCGCTGCCTAGACGAAATTTCCGGCTGTGAACGGGTGAAATCGGCGACAGGTCGTCAAGTTTCAAGTCGGCTGCATCAACATTGTGGTTGGGCCGCGCGGGGTGCGCGTGCACCAACGGCGGCCAATTGAAAATCCAAAGGGAGTAAGCAGGGCGAGACCAGAATTTGGTGCATTTGCGAAGGTGGTTTGAGTTTTGGGGACGGAGCTTCCAGTATTTACTAAAATTGAGATCAACACGCTAATCGGGAAGATCTGATGGGGTCAGCCTCATTGATTTCGGTGTTTGTCGCCTTTGAGGACTGTTCAAAAACAAGAGTTGATAACTAACCTAATTTCAAGGTCACGCATCCGACCTCCAGATCCTTCAAATTCACGGAGCAGCGGCCAGAATCTCTACTTCCACCTTGAACTCGGGTCGGGTGAAACCCGACACGATCAGCAGGGTGGAACTGGGCAATCTGCCTGCTTGCGCCATGAACGCGTCGCGGGCTCGCATGTATCCCGCCATGTGTTCACGGTCTGTCACATAGGCCGAGATATGTGCGACATCCTTGGGGCCCATACCCGCAGAATTCAAAATTTCGGTCAGGGATTGAAAACAAATGACAGCCTGCGCATAGGCGTCTTGGGGAATGGAATCATCGGCTCGGATCCCCAGCTGACCAGAGCTTTGAACGATCCGCCAGCCCGCTGGAATCTCGACACCATGAGCGTAGCGCGCAAAGGGTGGACGCAGGGTGCTGGGAGTTAACTCTTTCATTTCATTCATCTTTCCTGAGTGACAATTAGGCTTGCCTTTAGAGGGTAACTTTGAGAGCATTATGGAACATCTCTGGCACAGACGACATCTTAGGGCCGCGCAAACTGACTTCGTCAAGGAGGACGATATGAAGCAGCGTGGAAAATTGGCGTGTCTCAGGGGCGACCCTAGGATCAGCGGCATTGGTATACTGACTACGCGCAAGCGTTGGCGCGCGTTGCATCTGCCGGTCTCGTCAGCATGAGCATTCAGGGATATTGGGCCGACCAGAAGGCACCCGCTTTTCGGAACCTGCCGGACGATCTTGTGGCGGTTCTGCCCGTGGGGGCGATAGAACAACACGGGCCGCATTTGCCGGTCTCTGTGGATCGGGATTTGGTCGAAGCCGTGCTGGATCAGGCCCTGCCATTGCTCGCGTCGGATCAAAACGTTCTGATCCTGCCAACGCTGACAATCACCAAATCGGGCGAACATGACCGCCATCCGGGCACGCTCAGCCTTTCGGCAGAGACTCTATTGGCGACCTTGCGTGATATCGCCGCTTCCGTTGCGCGCGCGGGCGTGCGGCGTTTGGTGTTTCTGAACGGTCATGGCGGCAACACCGCTGTTTTGGATATTGCCGCGCGGGATTTACGCATCGCGCACGAGATGATTGTCGCCACCTGTTCCTGGTTCGGCTTTGCCGATTGGGACGTTGTGATGGATCCGGCCGCAATGGCCTATGACCTGCATGCCGGAGATAGCGAAACCTCTCCGATGCTGGCGGCCAAACCGGATTTGGTAGACATGGCCCTTGCCGAGAACTTTGTGCCAGCGATGCCAGATTGGGAGCAGTCTAACAGCTTCATTGGACTGACGGGGCAAGCCGCAAAACCGGGCTGGATTATTGACGATTTGAACGCTTCGGGCGCTTGTGGCGATGCCTCGGCAGCAACCCGCGAAAAAGGCGCACACCTGTTGGCCAGCGCGGCACGCAATTTTGTGGCTTTCTTGTCGGAGTTTTCCGACTTCGACCACCGACGGTGATTGCAATGAACTTGCGCATGTTAACCGATCAGATCCTCAAAGATGTTTTGGTGCCAGTCTCAATGCTGGCCCATCCGGACCGGTTTGGCGGTCATAAACACCAAGACTGCCTGCACGGAGATTTGGTTGTTAGGGATGGTAAGGCACTTGGCTTGCAAAACCATGATGGGCATGGGGATGCGCGGCAACTGGTGATGCCCAAACTGACAGAATGCCATGTGCATCTGGACAAATGTCACAGCATTTCACGGATGCACGGCGTCGGTGGCGATTTGCAGGCCGCGATCGAGGCTCAGGCTCTGGACCGCGCGATATGGACCACGGATGATGTGCGGGATCGCGCTACACGCGGTTTGCAGGAGTTAATTGGATCCGGTTGTCGGAGTGTGCGCAGCCATGTGGACTGGACCCACGGGGCCGACGCAACTGTCCCTCCGCTTGCGTGGCACGTGCTGAACGAGCTTGAACAGGACCATCGCAACAGGGTCACCTTGCAAATTTGTCCTTTGACCGGCATCGACGATCTGGCCGATTCCGACGTTGCCAACAGCATCGCACGTCTCGTTGCCGCGACAACCGGCGTGCTGGGCGCTTTTGTCTTTCAGCAACCCAACCGGCAAGAAGGAATCAAAAATGCCTTTCGGGTTGCCGAAAAGTTCGGCCTCGCGCTGGATTTTCACGTCGATGAGGGGCTTGCAGATGGTTTGAACGGGCTGGAACTGGTTGCTGATGCCGCCCTTGAACATGGCTTTCAGGGTCCGGTTCTGTGCGGTCACGCCTGCAGTCTGGCCAACCTTCAAGGGCCAGATTTGACGCGGGTAACGGACAAGATCGCCCGCGCAGGCCTTACGATTGCCGCGCTTCCCGCCACCAACCTGTACCTTCAAGGCCGCGCCAGCGGCACGCCTGATCGGCGCGGCATCACGCGCATGCGGGAACTGGGCGCGGCTGGCGTGCCCGTGGTCGTTGGCACTGACAACGTGAGGGACGCGTTTTGTCCCATTGGGCGGCACGACCCTTGCCAATCGCTGGCCCTTGCGGTTCTGACCGCGCATCTGGACCCGCCATTTGGCGACTATTTACCTATGATCACCACCGGTGCCGATCGCGCACTTGGCCTTGCGCCCGCTTACGTCGACGTGGCAGCAATCGGGGATCTCCTGTTGTTCGACGCAACATCCACATCCGACATTCTGTCCGGCACCACTCGTCCCGTACCCCTGTCCGATGTTTGCAAAGGAGAGACCGTATGACATCCATATCCGGTAAAACCAACATTGATTGGGCCGCATTCGCGGCCCGCCTGGCCCCAGTCGACGTGATTGATGAACCTGTTCTGGTCAAGAAACGCTCGCGCGACTTTTTCTGGTACAGCCCGATCCTGAACGATGAGCTGAAGCACAGTTTCGGGGATTTGGTGGCCGTGCCAAAAACCGCTGATGAGATGAAACACTGTCTGAAGCAAGCCTTTGACGCCGAAGTGCCGGTCGTCCTGCGCGGTGGTGGCACGGGCAATTACGGGCAATGTGTGCCGGTTGACGGCGGGCTGATCATTGAAACACGAGGCATGGACCGCATTCTTGAAATTGGCGACGGGTTCATCCGGGCCGAAGCTGGTGCTCTGATGGCCGACATGAACGCCGCCCTGAAAGAAACCGGACAGGAAATGGCCATGTTCCCGTCGACACAAGATATCGCCACAGTTGGTGGATTTGTGGCGGGTGGTTCGGCCGGGATTGGGTCTCTGGCGACGGGTGCTCTGCGCGAGCCGGGCAATCTAATCGCGCTCAAGGCCTTGTCGCTTGAGGCTGACCCGCAGGACCATGTGTTTGAAGGCGAAGATGTCCTGAAAATCCATCATGCTTGGGGGTTGAATGGAGTGATAACCGAGGTGACCCTTCGTACAGTGCCAACTGAGGACTGGATCGCTTGCATGGCGACGTTTGAGACCTATGAGGGCGCCTATGCCGCGGGATATGCTGTTGCGACGGCGGACACCATTGCGCCCAAGATGGCCAGCGTAGTTGATACCCGAATTGTTGACTACTTCCCCCGCCTCAAAGGCCATCTGCGCGCGGGGTGCAGCCTGCTCGCGGCCTATGTGCCGGCAAGTGATGTCGCGGACTTCAACAAGCTTGTCGCCGATCTTGGCGGCCATGTGGATCTGACGCTGAATGATGCAGACCGAGAGGTGAAGAAGATCCCGCATGTGTTCGAGTTCTGCTTTAACCACACCACATTGCAAGTGCTGAAATCAGACCGTTCCGCGACATATCAGCAGATCGGTGTGCCCGATCCGGCAGACGCCGACGCCATCACATCCTTGCGCGCAGATCTGGGCGACGACGTCTGGACACATCACGAATTTATCCGTTTGGGCGGTGAAATCGCGGCGATCGACCTACCTATCATTTGGTTCTCGGGCAAAGAGCGGTTGGAGGCGATCAACCAGACCTACCGCGATCACGGTTTTGCCGTTTATGACGCGCATTCCAATCAGGTTGAACGCGGCGGGTTGCACAACGCGGATTACAGCCATCTGGCCTGGAAAAAACGGCTTGATCCCAAGGGGCTTTTGAACAGCGCCAAGTCCACGGCATGGGAATTGGTCAAAGACCTGACGCCGGAAGATATCGAAGCCAAAGCCGTAACTGGAATGTCCCAATGACCCCTCTATCTACTACTCCAATCACCCCCGCGTTTGGCGTTGAGATCACAGGCACACACATCTCCGAAATCGTTCCATCGGGCCGCTTTGGTGAGTTGCGCGCCCTGTTTGAAGCACACTCGGCGCTCTTGTTTCGGCGGCAAGACCTCAGCGACGAAGCCCACTTGGAATTGGCACAGGCCTTTGGGCCCATCGAAGACCGCTTGGCAGATGAACGCAAACCTGGCGAGGCATTTTCGATCCCCAAGGTTTCCAATGTTCGAAAAGACGGATCGATCACCGATGAAATGGATCTGCATACGCTGAACCTGCAATCAAATTTCCTTTGGCATACCGACAGCACGTTCATTCCCACACCGGCCCTCAGCAACATCATCACCGCGCGGGTTGTTGCCAGCGAGGGTGGCCAGACCGAACTCGCATCCACACGCGCTGCTTGGGCGGCGATGCCTGAGACGTTGCGTGCGCGCATTCGCGGGCGAGGTATCTGGCATCACTACGCCAACTCGCGCGCCAAAATATCACCTGAGCTGGCCAAGCTTCCGATGTTTCACAAGTGGCCTGCCACCCACTGGAATGCCATTTGGCCCAACCCGGTGAACGGGCATGAAGCGCTCTATATCGCATCCCATGCTTATGCGGTTGATGGCTATGACAAAGCAGAGAGCGAAGCCTTGCTTGACGAGCTTATGGATTTTTGCACGCGGCCCGAATTCACCTATGCCCACAATTGGGAGGTGGGCGACGTGCTGATCTGGGATCAGCGCGCGGTCCTGCATCGCGGACGTCCATGGCCCTTTGATCAGCCGCGCACCCTGTCCAGCATCTGTTGTTCGGTCACCAAGGCAGATGGGATCGACGCAATGCGTCTTCCTGTCTGAGCCGTTGCTTTTGGTGGCTAAATCAATGCGGCCGCCTTTTGTTAGATCAGTATTCACCTTTGGTAATCAGCCCGTCGCCGTTTTTATCCACCGAATTGAACCATCCCAACAAAGCGGCTTCCATTTCGGAACGCGTGACCATGCCATCTAGATTTGTATCGATGTTCCCGCGGCTCATGCCTGTGACCGAACGCAAAAGGAAAGAGGAATGCGATTGCTTGGCTGCTTCGGCGCGGGCTTTGTCAAATGCTGTGTATTCATCGGTGTTCAGCGCGCCGTCGCCATCCGCGTCAAAGGTTTTAAAGATGCGGATGCGCAGAGATTGAACGTCACCCAAAGTTATGGCGCTCTCGGTACCGAAGCTCCATTGGGACAGGTCTTCGGCAAGAACGGGGCCGGCCACGGCGCCAGCGACAAGGCAGCTACACATAAAAGTTCGAAGCATAAGGGGGGTCCAGTTTGTAAAAATGTTAGACCAACCTTATGCGTCATGATGGGGCTTGTCAGCCCGCAGATAGCTCCTCAAAGCACTCTTGTGCCTTGGCCGCATACATCATCGAAGGGCCGCCACCCATCTGGATGGTCATGGCCAATACGTCGCCGATCTCTTCTTTGGTGGCGCCAGCTTTCACAAGTGTTTCGCAGTGCAAGACGATGCAGGCTTCGCAGCGCATGGCCACAGCGATCCCGAGGGCGATGAATTCTTTGGTTTTGAAGTCCAGAACACCGCCTTCCTTGACCGATTTTCCAAGGGCGCCAAAGGCACGCGTAGTGTCGGGGATGGATTTGTTCAGGCCACGCAATTGTCCGCGGGTATCGTTCAGTTTGTCGCTCCAGCTCATGTCGGGCTCCTTGACGTCTGTGGTTTGGTCTTTCGTATTCTATTCAGCGAATATGAAATTGACCCAGATCATATCAAGGCGGGAAAACGGCAAGAAATCGGGTGGGCTCGTGATTACGCGGGCTTTTGCCAGATAAGCGCGAGATTGTTGGCGGGCATTTCGCGAGGGACAAGCGGGATCAACCCAGCGGTTTTGCCCCAGTTTAGGACCATCTGGTCGGACTTGTAGCCGATCTCCGGATCCTGAGCGCGTAAGCTGTCGTCAAAGCTTTTGTCGCCGTCGCTGACGAGCGTCTCGCCACGTTTGAAGGGCCCATAGATCATCAGGACGCCATCCGGCACGAGCGCCTCTGCGGCTTCGGCAATCAGGGTCTGGGCCTCGGTGGCGCTGACCAGATGCAACAAGTTGGACAGCGTGATCAGGTTTTTACCAGCATGGTGCGCGCCCCAGTCTGAGGCCGTGGCGTCAAGGGGGATGGGTGTGCTGATGTTTGGCAGGTTGGCCTCCGCCAGATGGGCGGTGATGCTGGCGCGGCGAGTGGCGTCGATTTCCGTGGGCTGCCATGTGAGACCTGACAGAACGGCAGCGAAATGAACGACGTGCTGGCCGGTGCCGCTGGCAATTTCGAGCGCATGACCAGTTGGAGGCGCGATTTCGGTCAGCAAGTTTGTGATCGCGTCGACGTTGCGCGCTGCAGAGGGCGCGAAGAGTTTGCCACCCTCGTGAGGCGTGGCGACCGAGGCGCTGTCGGGAAGGTTGAGGCGGCGGGGCATCAGGCGAACCTTTGTGGGTTAAGCGCGTCGCGGGTTGCTTGGTCGAGTTCAGAGGCGCGACCCGCGACCTGATCGGCGACGTATTGGCTGGCGGCGGGTGCTGATTGGAAGCCGTATCCGCCCTGACCAGCCACCCAGAAGAACGACGGGTCGTCCGTGGCGGGGCCGAGCACAAGGTTGCGATCCGGCGAGAAGGTGCGCAAGCCAGCCCAGCTGCTGGTGAGTTGGGTGACTTCTTCGGTGACAAAGTCTTGATAGCGGGCGATGCCTTCGGCCAGAACCATGTCGTCGGGCCAGGCATCAAAGGGCTGCATTGGGTCTTCTTCGGCAGGGGAGACCAGCAGGCTTCCGGCGTCGGGTTTAGCGTACCACGTTTCGTTGATATCGAGGATCATTGGCCACCCCGTGAGGTCGTGACCGCCAGGCGCAGGGATGCGCGCCATGGAGCGGCGCATAGGGGAGAAGCCAAGGGGCTTTATGCCTGCCATTTCGGCAATGGGGTCCGCCCAAGCACCAGCCGCATTGAAAAGCATTTTGGCGCTGTGGGTTTCGCCGTTGGCCGTGACCTGCCAACCGTGCGTTGTGCGGGTGATCGCGGTGACGTCCTGTCCGGTTTTTACAGTGCCGCCGGTGTCGCGGACAGTCTTGGCAAAGGTCTGGATCATGCGGTCGGTGTCGATGTCAAAGGCCGCATCGTGAAAGGCGGCTTGGCCGACAGTCTCGGGATTCAGGATCGGGACTTTGGCCAGCGCGGTTTCCATGTCGATGGGGGCGACGTTGAACGTTTCACAGGCCTTTGAAAAAGCGTCTTGTTGTCCGTGACCGGCGATGAACATCAGGCCGCGCGGGCTTAGGAAACCGCCGTGGGCGTGGTGAAAAAAGTCGCTGCTGGCCTTGGACAAGGCGACTGTGCTGGCGAGGCCGTAGTTGCTTTCGTAGAGCGCTGCGGAGCGGCCTGAGGCGTGATAGCCAAGAGACGTTTCGCGTTCCAATAGCAGGGTTTGTCCCAGCTCGGAAAGGCGGGCTGCGGCGGAGGTGCCGGCGATGCCGCCACCGATGACGATAAAGTCGGTCATGCTTCTTCCAGACGGTCCGTGGCCGGGGGTGGCGTGGGGGTTAAGGCGGCGAGGCGGGCGTAGAGCGCGTCGTCCATTTGAAACGACAGCGCGTCAAGTGAAGGTGCCAATTGGGCGGCGCTGCGTGCCGACAGGATCGGGCAAGGCTGGCTGGTGTGACGCGCGGCCCATGCGACCGCCAGAGTTGCGGGATGCGTACCCAGTTCGGACGCAATATCAGAGAGTTGCGTCGCTGCATTGTGCATCCAGTCAAGGCCATAGCGGGCAGCGTAGCGGTCATCGGTGGCAAGGCGTCCGCTCGGCACTTGGGCGGCGTATTTGCCAGTTAGCAGCCCGCCGCCAAGGGGCGAATAGGTCGCCGGCAAGATGTCGAGATCAGCGCACATCGGCAGAATTTCGACCTCGGCCTGACGCTTCACCAGATTGTACATCGGTTGCAGGACATCGATGGTCAGACCGCGTTTTTCGGCCAGCCAAGACGCTTTGACCACTTGCCACGCGGCGAAGTTGGACAGGCCAACATACGAAATTTTGCCCTCGCTTTTCAGAGCGGCGAAACAGTCGAGTGTTTCGTTGAGGTCGGTGTTGAGATCAAAGCGGTGCAAATAGAGGATATCCACGTGATCCATGCCCAGCCGCTTGCGGGAGATGTCGAATTGCGCCCGTAGGTTTTCGGTGCCAGCACCGCCCGTGTAGCCCGCCTTGGTGGCAATCACTAGGCCGTCGCGATGGGGCGCGATCATGCTGCCGAGAATTTCTTCGCTCTGGCCATCCGTATAGCCGTGAGCCGTGTCGAAATGGGTGATGCCAGCGGCGAGGCAAGCCTCAAACATTTCCTCTGAGTCGCGGGCGTTGGCGGTGCCGCCGAACTGCATACAGCCGAAGGCAAAGCGACGGGCGGGGGTGCCGTTGGGGCTGGTGATTTGCTGTGTCATGGCGGCGACGTTGCCACGGTTCAACGGGCGGGGGAAGAGGGTTTAATCTTCGGGGATTTTCATGTTTCGGTCCGCGGCCCGCGTAATACAGGATCGGTGCAAATTTGGCCGTGTGCGCGGCCTTGGTTTTGACCAAAGTGCGGTATCGGGAGTCTATTTCACCGTGTAAGATGCGGATTTGCACAGGACCGGGTAGGTAAGTTCCAGTTTTTGTTGTGCCAGCAAAGCCGCGCCAAAACACCCGACAAAGTGTGACAACGGGTCTTTGTTGCTAGCAGTGTCGCCGTCGCGTGTCAGTTCAGAGTGAGTGTGGGGAAAGCCGGTCAGGGTTGCTTGGCGTGTGCTGTAACACTATTGATCTAAATACGTAATTATTGATTTAGGTGATGATATGAAGAATTTTCTAAATACCGTTGGCGCAGCTTTTTTTGGGACGGTTTTGATGACGTCAGGCGCCCTTGCGGGCACGTTTGGACAGCAAGCGGTTCTGTCCACACTGCAATCCGGTAAACTCCAGTTTGATGCGGGTTCGGTGGCGAGTTTTGGCGGTGGTGGGGATGCAGGTGGCAGCTTCACGTTCAACCACGGAAGCTCACGCGAGAAGGGCACTTATAGCGTGGCGGAAAACGGAGTTGTGACCTGCTACAAAAAGAACGGCAAACCCTACTATTCTTTTGTTGTTGAGGAAGGCAATGGCGTGAAGTCTATCCGCTATGTGAGTGGTCGCAATAAGGGGAAGAGTTTCTCTTTTAAGTAACCCTTAAGACAAGCAGCCACACAAAGAAAAAGGCCCGCCGTTTGGCGGGCCTTTCGTGTCTCTCGGATCGCTTAAGATCAGTTCGGGATCTGAGCGGTCAGACCTTCGAGGTAGAAGTTCATGCCTGCCAGACCGTCGTCACCGAAGTCAGGAGCAGTTTCGCCTTCGGCCAACCATGCGGAACCGTCCTGCTTGTTAAGCGGGCCGGTGAAAGCGTGGTAGGAACCGTCGGCCAGTGCCGCAACCATTTCCATTGCAGAAGCTTTGATGTCAGCTGGAACTGCGTCGGAGATTTCACCGATGCCAACCATGCCAGCGCCGATGCCGTCCCAAGTGGAAACCGATTCCCATGTGCCGTCCATGACAGCTTGGGTACGGGCCACGTAGTAAGGTGCCCAGTCGTCAATGATGGAGGACACGCGTGGGAACGGAGCATATTCGCCCATGTCAGACGCCTGACCAAATGTCACAACGTTGCCAGCGGCCTGAGCGGCGGCTTGAGGTGCGGTGGAGTCGGTGTGCTGCAGGATCACGTCGGCGCCTTGCTCGATCAGCGCTTTGGCAGCGTCAGCTTCTTTGGCCGGATCAAACCAAGTGTAGGCCCAGATGATCGAGAACTCGACGTCGGGGTTCACTTTCTTGGCGTGGATGTACGCGGAGTTGATGCCACGGATAACTTCGGGGATCGGGAAAGACGCGATGTAGCCGATTTTGTTGGTCTTGGTCATCTGGCCCGCGATGTGGCCTTGAACTGCACGGCCTTCGTAGAAGCGTGCGGAGTAGACGGACACATTGTCAGCTTGCTTGTAGCCGGTCGCGTGCTCGAACTTCACGTTCGGGAACTTTTTGGCGACGTTGATGGTCGGGTCCATGTAGCCAAAAGAGGTGGTGAAAATCAGGTCAGCGCCTTGCAGGGCCATCTGGGTGATCACGCGCTCGGCGTCGGCGCCTTCTGGAACGCTTTCAACAAAGGTGGTTTCGACTTTGTCGCCAAAGGCAGCTTCGACAGCCTGACGGCCTTTGTCGTGCTCGTAGGTCCAGCCGCCGTCGCCCACTGGGCCAACGTAGACAAAGCCCACTTTGGTGGTGTCGGCCATGGCGGTGGTCGCCAGACCCAGCGCCACTGCGGCGCTTGTGAACAGTTTGGTCAGTTTCATTTTGGGTAATCCCCCTATTGGTAGCAGTTTTTTATTGTGTGCCTCATTGCGAGGCGTGGAATGTGCGGCCAAGCGCGGCGGGCGCCCTGCTTTTGTCAGCCGACATGATAACCAGAACGAGGATGGTTATCAGATACGGTGACATTGCCAAGTATTCGACCGGTATGGCAATGCCTGCTGCCTGCAAATTGAGCTGTAAGACGTTGATGCCGCCAAAAAGATAGGCGCCAAGCAGGACGCGCCAGGGTTTCCAGCTGGCGAAGACCACCAAAGCGAGGGCGATCCAGCCGATTCCCGCGGTCATGCCTTCGGTCCATTGCGGCACGCGAATAAGGCTGATGTAGGCACCGCCAAGACCGGCACAGGCCCCGCCGAACATGATCGCAAGGATGCGCACGCGGATCACGTTGTAGCCAAGCGCGTGTGCGGCGTCGTGGCTTTCGCCCACGGCGCGCAAGATCAGACCGGCGCGGGATTTCTTGAGAAACCAATAAACGGCCGCCGTCAGCGCTATACCGAAGTAAAGCACGGGGTCGTGTGAGAACAGGATCGGGCCAAGCACTGGGATGTCGGACAGGATGGGCAGATCAAGTTTGGCCATCGCGGGCGGCTTGATGCCCACATAGGAGCGGCCCATGAGAGCGGAGAGGCCGAGGCCAAAGAGGGTCAGGGCGAGGCCGGATGCGACTTGGTTGGCGAGCGCAAATTGGGTCAGGAATGCGAAAAGCAGCGACAGTACTGCGCCTGCAACCATCGCGGCGATGAGGCCAAGCATCGGGGATGTGGTTTCTACCGAGATGGCGAAACCTGCGATCGCGCCGATGATCATCATGCCCTCGACACCCAGGTTCAGCACGCCCGAGCGTTCCACGATGAGTTCACCGACAGCGGCGAGCAGGAGGGGCGTGGCTGCGACCATAAGGGAAGCGATCAGCAGGACGGGGTTGATTGCGGAAAGGTCCATTAGAAGGCTCCTCCGAAGAAATTTGTGTAGAAGGCGCGGGCTGTTGCCCCAATCATACCGAGAGTGAAGCCGATCTTGGAGAGCTCGGCGACCAGCTTTTTCTTGGATTTTTCATTAGCTCGATGGCTTTCACAAAGCGCCGCGTTTTCGGAGTTGGAAGTCTCCTCGCGTTTGCGTTGCTCAGTCCAGCGACGCAGGAATAAACCGAGAAATGCCGCAGGGATGGCCGACAGCCCAAAAAAAATCGCAAGACAAACGAGCAAGAGTAACGCGTTGAAGCTGCTTGCTCCAAGAAAGAGCCACGTCCAGAACCACCCCACCAAGAGCCAAAAGCAATACGAGCTGCCGCAGACAAGGATGTCCCTTGGACTGAATTTCACTTCCTGCGCGAGCATCACGCCGCCCCCCGCTTCTTAAGCACCACGCGGTAGTTGGTGAGCAGGTCCAGAGCCAGCAGGAAGAAGAGCAACATGCCTTGGAAGACTTGAATGGCCGCAGAAGGCAGACCGAGGTTGCCTTGGGCTAGGTCGCCGCCAACATAGGTCAGGGCCATTAGAAGCGCTGCGAGCAAGATGCCGACGGGGTGCAAGCGACCAAGGAAGGCGACGATGATGGCGGTGAACCCATAACCGGACGCGAAGTCGATGTTGATCTGACCAGAAGGGCCGGAGACCTCGAACAGGCCAGCGAGGCCCGCCAGCGCGCCGGAGGTGCCGAGGCAGAACAGGATCAGGCGGGTGGGGTTCACACCGGCAAAGCGGGCTGCGTGTGGTGAATCGCCGGTCAGGCGGATGTTGAAGCCAAGGATGTGTCGGTTCAGCAGCACGTACGCGAAGATTACTGCGATAAAGGCGAATGCCATGCCCCAGTGCAGGCCTGCGGCTTCGTTGATCCAGCTGTTGGCGGCGGGGTAGTCCGAGAAGTTGCGAGAACCCGGAAAGCCCATGCCTTCGGGATTGCGCAACAGGCCCAGCGACATGGAGGCGAGGAATTGCTCGGCCACATAGACCAGCATCAGCGAAACAAGGATTTCGTTGGTGCCGAAGCGGGTTTTGAGGATCGCGGGGATCATGCCCCATGCCCATCCGCCCATGGCGCCAGCGACGATCATCAAAGGGAAAATCAGGCGGCTTTCGGTGGGATAAAAGGCGAGGCCAACCGCAGCGCCACAAATGGCGCCCATGATGTATTGGCCTTCGGCGCCGATGTTCCAGATGCCCGCCTTGAACCCAAGCGACAAGCCAATCGCGATCAGCACCAATGGCGCGGCTTTGACCAGAAGCTGGGGGCGGTAGTAGAAGGCGAATTCGCCAAAGACCGGATCCCAAAAGATGGTGCGGATTGCCTCAAACGGGTTTTCGCCCAGCGCGGCAAACAGCAGGCCGCCGGCGATCATGGTGATCAAGACGGCAATCAACGGGGTCGCGAGAGACAGGGCGCGCGACGGCGTGGGGCGTTTCTGAAGCGCGATCATGCGCTTGCTCCTTCTTGCTTTTGATCTCCGACGCTGGCGACTTCCATGCCATGTGCGCCGCCCATCATCAGGCCGATCTCGTCAACCGTCAGGCCCGCAGCGGGGCGGATGTCTGAGAGGCGTCCTTCGTTCAACGCGCCAAAGCGGTCAGAGATTTCCATAAGTTCGTCAAGGTCTTGGCTGATCACCACGATCGCGGCACCTTCGGCGGCAAGATCAAGCAAGGACTGGCGGATGGCCGCAGCGGCGGCTGCATCCACGCCCCATGTGGGTTGATTGACCACCAACACTTCGGGACGTTGCAGCACCTCGCGACCGATCACGAATTTCTGCAGGTTGCCGCCTGACAAGGCACGAGCTGCGACGTGAGTTCCCGGGGTGCGGACATCGAATTTTTCGATGATGGATTTGGCGAAATTGTTGGCGGCGGTCCAATTTACGAAGCCGCGGTTGGTGAGACCCTCGCGGATCGCGCCGGTCAGGAGCGCGTTCTCGGTCAGGGTCATGTCAGGCGCGGCGGCGTGGCCGAGGCGTTCTTCGGGGGCGGCGAGGATGCCGCGCTCGCGTCGGGCGTTGGGGCCGAGATTTGCCACATCCTGACCTTTGACTTTGACCGCATCCGGCCATGTCAGGGATTCACCAGACAAGGCGGCGAGCAATTCGTCCTGACCGTTTCCGGCAACGCCGCCAATGCCAAGGATTTCGCCGGCGCGGACAGTGAAGTGCACGTTCTTGAGTGTGGTGCCAAAGGGGTTTGTCGGTTCAAGCGTGAGACCGGAGACGTCCAGCACCACGTCGCCGGCTTTCTCGGTGCTGCGAGTCGGCGTTTGCAGCGTGTCACCGACCATCATTTCCGCCATGTCGCGGGCTGAGGTCTCGGCTGGGACGCATTCTCCGACGTTTTTTCCCAGACGCAGGATGGTGGCGTGGTCGCAGAGTTTGCGGATCTCTTCGAGCTTGTGTGAGATGTAAAGAATTGAGGTGCCTTCGGCGCGCAACTTGTTCAAAGTTTTGAAGAGGATATCGACTTCTTGCGGGGTCAGAACCGAGGTTGGCTCGTCCATGATCAGCAATTTGGGATCTTGCAGCAGGCAGCGAATGATTTCGACGCGTTGGCGTTCTCCTGCGGACAGGTCTCCGACGGTGCGGTTGGGATCAAGTGGCAGGCCATAGGTTTCGGACACGCGGCGGATCTGGCGGGCGAGGTCGCGCATGGGCGGAGGGTTTTCCATGCCGAGCGCGACGTTCTCAGAAACCTTGAGGGCGTCAAACAGCGAGAAGTGTTGAAACACCATAGCGACGCCAGACGCGCGGGCGGTTTTGGGATCTGAGGGCGTGAAGGCTTTGCCCTGCCACACCATCTGGCCGCTGTCGGGTTTCACGAGGCCGTAGATCATCTTGACCAAGGTTGATTTGCCGGCGCCGTTTTCCCCCAAAAGTGCGTGAACTTCGGATGGGCCGATGTCAAATGAGACGTCGTCATTGGCGACCACACCCGGATAGGCTTTGGTCAGTCCCTTGATCGACAAGAGCGGTGTGGTCATGTGGTCCCCCTGCGAGCCGTGAGCGTGGCGGCTTTGGTTGCCCCTAGGCATGGCTGTGCCACTTTCTTGAGCGCATTCACCCTAGGGAGCGTCATGGCGTTCCTGCAAGATAAACTTGGCGAAGGAAAGGGGGATGTTGCGGACAGGTCGTGTGGCCGTCGGCGTGCCGAGGTATGCAAAACAAGGGGTTATGGGGGGGTGGGCATGTATCATTATCAATGAAGTGTTGAAAGTCTTGCAGAGTTTACGAGTGGAGTTGTGCATAATATTTAGGCCAAATACCGTTGGCGCCAGCGGATTCCAGCATTTCCGCCTGCCGTTAATCACGCGCAAGTAGGTGTTGGACTGGTCGCGTGCGGGAAGCGTTATTGTGTGAGTTCGAATTTCATCCAGCAAGGAGGCTTACCTCCCTGCGTAGGCGGCGCATTCAAATGCAAGGCTTTTAGAAGAACAAAAAAGCGGGTTGTTGCGGTTTGCGGTGAATGGGACGTTTCCTCGCCACGTGGGCTGCGTTAGCTTGGGTCCATGAGTAGCCAACCCCGATTCATTCATCTCCGCGTTCACACCGAGTATTCCCTTTTGGAAGGGGCTGTTCGGGTTAAAAAATTGCCCGGCATGTGTGCCGATATGGGCATGCCAGCGGTGGCAATCACCGACACCAACAGCCTTTTTGCGGCGCTTGAATTCTCGGTCGGTGCGCAAGGGGCGGGTATTCAGCCGATTGTGGGCTGTCAGGTGTCTGTGAAGATGCCACATGACGATCCGTCGGGGCGCACGGCGGCACCTGCGCCCGCGCCGGTGGTGCTGTTAAGCCAACGGGAAGAAGGCTATGAGAACCTGATGAAGTTGAGTTCGTGTCTTTATGTGGACAAGGATGGGGGTGAGTTGCCGCAGGTCACAATCGAGCAGCTCGAGGCGCATAGCGCAGGGCTGATTTGTTTGACGGGCGGGCCGGAGGGGCCGGTTGGACGCCTGTTGCAACTTGGGCAACGTCCGGCTGCAGAAGAGATGATGGCGCGGTTCAAAGCGGTCTATGGCGACCGATTGTATGTTGAAATGCAGCGCCATCCGGGGGAGGCGGGGCAGCCTGAGGCCGAGCGGCTGACAGAGCGTGGATTTGTCGAGATGGCCTATGCAATGGACGTTCCGCTTGTGGCCACCAACGACGTCTACTTCCCTAAAACGGAGATGTATGAGGCGCATGACGCGCTGATCTGTATTTCCGAAGGTGCGTATGTTGATCAGCAGGATGGGCGACGCAGGTTGACGGCGCAGCACTATTTTAAATCGCCAGAAGAGATGGTGACGCTGTTTGCGGATCTGCCGGAGGCGATTGAGAATACGGTGGAAATCGCCAAACGGTGTGCTTTCGCAACGTATCGCCGTGACCCGATCCTGCCGAAATTTGCAGATGATGAGGTCGCCGAACTGCGCAGGATTGCGAACGAAGGGCTGCAGGACCGTTTGGCGGTGATCCCGCATGCGGTGAGCATTGAAGCCTATCAGGAACGGCTTGATTTCGAGCTGGATATTATCGAAGGCATGGGGTTTCCCGGCTACTTTCTGATCGTTGCGGACTTTATCCAATGGGGCAAAGATCAAGATATTCCGGTGGGGCCGGGACGGGGGTCTGGTGCGGGGTCGTTGGTGGCCTATGCGCTGACGATCACCGACCTTGATCCACTGCGGTACAACTTGCTGTTTGAGCGGTTTTTGAATCCTGAACGTGTGTCGATGCCTGACTTTGACATCGATTTTTGCATGGATCGCCGCGAAGAAGTGATCCGCTATGTGCAGGAGAAATACGGGCGCGACAAAGTTGGGCAAATCATTACCTTTGGTGCGCTTTTGTCCAAAGCGGCTGTGCGTGACATCGGGCGGGTTTTGCAGATGCCTTATGGGCAGGTAGACCGGCTGAGTAAGCTGATCCCTGTCGAGGGCGTGAAGCCCATGTCGATTGTCGATTCGCTTAAAGAAGAGCCGCGTTTGCGGGAAGAGGCGCGCAACGAGGAAGTGGTTGACCGTCTACTGAAGTACGGGATGCAGGTGGAAGGGTTGCTGCGGAATGCATCGACCCACGCGGCGGGTGTCGTGATCGGGGACCGTCCCCTGGATGCCTTGGTGCCGCTCTATCAGGATCCGCGTTCGGACATGCCGGCGACCCAGTTCAATATGAAATGGGTAGAGCAGGCCGGGCTGGTGAAGTTCGACTTCTTGGGTCTGAAGACGCTGACGGTTATTCAGAACGCGATTGAGCAGATCCACAGCACCGGACGGCCGTTGCATGTGGCCGCCGATGGTACAGAGTTGTATCAGCCCGCCGATGGGGCCGAGAACCAGATCAACGCCATTCCGCTGGATGATGATCCGACCTACAAGCTGTATTCCAGCGCCAAGACGGTCGCGGTGTTTCAGGTGGA
The DNA here is from genome assembly GCF_001292625.1 of Shimia sp. SK013. Lineage (GTDB taxonomy): Bacteria > Pseudomonadota > Alphaproteobacteria > Rhodobacterales > Rhodobacteraceae > Shimia. The sequence continues at coordinate 9,830 of NZ_LAJH01000004.1, read as the reverse complement.
ATCCACGGGCATGATGGATGCGCTTAAGCGCATGAAGCCCAACTGTATTGAGGACATTGTTGCGCTTGTGGCGCTCTATCGTCCGGGCCCGATGGAGAACATTCCAACCTATTGCGAAGTAAAAAACGGACTGCGAGAGATCGAATCTGTGCACCCTTTGATCGATCATATTCTTGAGGAAACTCAGGGTATTATCGTTTATCAGGAACAGGTTATGCAGATCGCGCAGGTCATGGCAGGGTATTCGCTTGGCGGTGCGGATTTGTTGCGTCGTGCGATGGGTAAGAAGATCAAAGAGGCAATGGACGCCGAGCGCCCGAAGTTCGAAAAAGGCGCTGCCGAAAACGGCGTTCCGGCCAAGAAGGCGAGCGAGGTTTTCGACCTTCTGGAGAAATTTGCCAACTACGGATTCAACAAATCGCACGCGGCGGCCTATGCGGTGGTCAGCTATCAGACGGCATGGCTCAAGGCGAACCATCCAGTAGAATTCATGGCTGGTGTGATGAACTGCGATATCCATCTGACGGACAAGTTGGCGGTCTATTTTGAAGAGGTCAAAAAGGCGCTGAAGCTGCCATATGTGCCGCCTTGCGTGAACCGCTCGGATGCGACCTTCAAAGTGGTCGACGGGGCGTTGGTTTATGCGCTGGGTGCGTTGAAAAACGTCGGCATCGAAGCGATGAAGCTGGTGACCGAGGGCCGTAAAACCGACGGAGGCGAAAAGCCGTTTGCAACGCTGTTTGATTTTGCGCGGCGGGTGGATTTGAAGAAGGTCGGCAAGCGACCGTTGGAGATGCTGGCGCGGTCCGGCGCGTTTGATCAGCTGGACAACAACCGGCGCCGCGTGATGGAGAGCCTTGATGGCCTGGTGAATTACTCGGCCGCGATCCATGAGCAAAAAACCAGCGACCAGGTGTCGCTTTTTGGTGAGGCTGGTGATGATTTGCCGGAGCCGCGCTTGTCACCCGTTGGCGATTGGTTGGCTGCGGAGAAGTTGGATGAGGAAGCCCGCGCGATCGGCTTCTTCCTGTCGGGGCATCCGTTGGAAGACTATATGCCCGCGTTGAAACGCAAGCAGGTTTTGACGTTGGACGAATTGACCGACAAGGCGCGGGGCGGGGCATGTGTTGCCAAGCTCGCGGGGCGTGTTTCTGGGCGGCAGGAACGCAAATCAGCCAAGGGCAACCGGTTTGCCTTTGCGCAGTTGTCCGACCCAACCGGCGCATATGAGGTTACAATTTTTTCCGACACGTTGGAGAAGTGCCGCGAGTATCTTGAGACAGGCTCCAAGGTTGTGGTCACCGTCAAGGCGGAGATGGAAAGCGATCAGTTGAAACTTTTGGCGCAGTCGATGACGCCAGTGGACACGATTGTTGCGGATGCGGGCAATTCGGGGCTGAAAATCTATCTCGACGACAGTTCCGCCGTGGTGCCGGTCGCGAACATTTTGCAGGGCGCCAAAGAGGCCAGCCCCAAGGCACCCAAGGGGCCGGTGGTTTTCTGCCTCAGCAATATGGAACTACCGGGCGAAGTTGAGATTGATACGGGCGCGGGGTTCCCAGTGAACCCGCAGATCAAGGGCGCGCTGAAGGCAATTGATGGCGTGATGGCGGTCGAGGAGTTCTGAGGCGCAATCTTTTGCGGCGGGGGGCAGAATGATGACGTGCCGTGTTAGTCTTTTGGAGCGCGTCGAAAGCGGCCTTGAAGCCAGGCAGCGCGCAGGCCAAATTCCCCGAAAGAAACGACTGAGAGTGCGACGACGTCCCGAAAATCGAGGGCTGTTAAGCGCAACAATGTAAGTCAGCCTACTTTTCCGTCGGCGTAGATGGAAAAGACACCGAAGAGTGCGATGAAAGATACTGTCAAGAAGACGGCAAACACCTTGACGAAGTAGCGGACGTCTACATGGAAAAACAAGACAAACAAGGTGACGCCAAAAACATTAAGGCAGGCCAGCAAAGCTCGAGCAACCAATCGAACAGTGCTTTCATCTGAGTTGTAGAAACACAGAAACGCAACCAGATTGACCGCGCGGAAACCGAAAATCACTGTGGCTATCTGGTTGTCGACGGGGTCGCTTTTTGGCTCAGGTATGCGACCGCTCCGCGACGTCAGGCTGCGCTCAGTAATGCGGCGGGCGTTCGTCGCCCATGACCACGGCGCCATCTGCGCCTGCCTCGCGGCCAGCTTCTCGTTCCATCAGCATTTGCACACGTCGGGTTAGCAGGGCGATTTCGGTGTCTTGGCGTGCGACCACGTCGCTCATTTCTTCGATGGTACGCATGAGGTGGGCAATCTGTTCTTCGAGTTTTTCCATAGGTGCCAAATAGGGCGTCGGGCGCGGGCGCGTCAAGCGACGTGGGGTTTTTCTTGTTCCGAAGGCCGCCGCCTGATCGGATCGGGGGCGGGAGGATCAGTGATGACAGTGACCATTCGGGATGAGGGACGTGTGCGGGTTGTGGAGATCACTCGGCCACAGGCGCGCAATGCGGTTGATCCGAACACAGCGCGGGCGTTGTTTGACGCCTTCATGGCATTTGAGATGGACGACGCGTCGGACGTGGCAGTGTTGACCGGTGCGGGCGGGTATTTTTGCGCGGGTTTTGATTTGAAGGCTGCGGCAGAGGGAGGCGGGGCGGACTGGATCAGTGACGTGCAACTCCCGGACGAGTGGAAGGATGCGCGGGCGCAGCCGATCGCGGGGCCGATGGGGCCGTCGCGACTGATGCTGTCAAAGCCTGTGATTGCTGCGATCGAGGGGCCTGCAGTGGCAGGCGGCATTGAGCTTGCGGCGTGGTGCGACATGCGGGTTGTGGCCGAAGGCGCCACGTTGGGTGTGTTTTGTCGCCGCTGGGGGGTGCCGTTGATTGACGGGGGCACAGTGCGGCTGCCGCGGATTGTCGGGCAGGGGCGGGCCAATGACCTGATCCTGACCGGACGTGGCATTGGGGCCGCAGAAGCGGCGCAAATGGGGTTGGCCGATCGGGTTTGTGCGCAAGGTACGGCGCTTGAGGCGGCAATGGGATTGGCGCACTCTTTGGTCGGCTTTCCACAAAGGTGCATGCGGGCGGATTTTCTATCGGCGCGTCTGTCCGGCGCAGATCTGGCATCGGCGTTGCGGCGGGAGTGGGCGTCGTTTTCAGCTTTCGCAGGTGAAGGTGCCGCGGGTGCCGCACGGTTCGCGTCCGGTAAAGGGCGCGGCGGGGATTTTGAGAATATCTGACGTGGCGCGATTGCTCAGGTCGCGTCTGGGCCATCAACCCTGAGCGCCCAGAAATCGGCGGGCATGTCATGCATTAGCTCGGCGGTTTTGTCGTCGAGCCAGTCTTCTTGCTCGTCGGGCGACCACAGTTGGAAATCTGTCTCAAGTCTGGCCAGGTGAGCCGCCACCGCTTGCGCCTGACGCAATTTCAGCTTTTCAACCGGTTCCTTGGGCACGATGGCATAGACAAATTGGCCGCCCATGGCTTCTGCCAGCTTTTGCATTTGCTTGAGAGACACGGCGCCCTCTTTCTCACTGCGCTCGGCCTGATAGACGGCGTTGCGGCTGACGCCTTTGCGTTGGGCCACATGTTCGGCGGACATGCCAAGCGCGCGACGCATGGTCAATATCCAGCCGCCTTCGGGAACCGGCCAATCCTCGGCCCGTTGCGAGGCGTGGTCCAGAAACCGCGCCAGCCGTCTGCGTTTTATGAAATCTCCCACGGTGTGTTTCGATCCTTTGCCACAACCCATGTTGATGTCGAATCTAGCATAGAATGTATGTAAAACTTTTGCAAATTAAACAGGGATACCTTTAAATTCACTTTATAGTTGCATATATATAATTCAACTAAAGCAAGAAAGTGGGAATTTATTGATGAGGGATGTAGATGTTTGAAACGTTTCTTGACCCACAGTCTCTGCCGTTTTCCATTGCGTTGACGGTGGTGGCTGTCCTGTTTTTGCTGGAAATTCTCAGCTCGGTTCTGGGGTTTTCCGTTTTGGGGGCCGGTGCTGAAGGCGCGGAAGTGGATCTGGACGTTGATGCGGACTTTGATCTGTCGACGGGGTTGGACATCGACCTTGATGCTGGCGGCTTGGACATGGATGGTCCTGACGTGGCCGACGCACCGGAGTCTCCTGCGGGATTGCTGGGTTGGTTGGGCGTGCGCGGTGTGCCGTTCCTGATCTGGTTTGTCTCTTTCTTTACGATGTTCGGCCTGATGGGGCTGACATTGCAGGCGGGGTTGACCTCTGTGATCGGCAAGGCGTTGCCCGCGCTGGCGTCAGCAGCTTTGGTCGTTGTCCCAGCGCTTGCGGTGACGCGCGTCATTTCCAATTGGGTGGCTCTGTTGATGCCCAAAACCGAATCCACGGCGCTGCGGTCGCGCCATCTTGGCGGCTATAGCGGCACGATCACGCAAGGACGTGCGTCGCGCGGCAAGCCGGCCGAGGTCAAAATCAAGGACCGCTTTGGCAATACGCACTATCTGCGCGTGGAGCCGTTGGAGGATGACGCCCTCTTTGAAAAAGGACAGGACGTCACCGTCATTCGTAAGCGCGGCGATCAGTTCTTTGTGATCTGAGCCGCAAGCGCGCATTCGAAAATTCAAAATTCAAAAATCTGAGGAGTTAGTATGATTTTTACACCTATTCTTTTGGTTGCCACGATCCTTGTGGCGCTGTTGTTGTTCATCGGTCTGATCATGGCGCGACTGTATAAACGCGCGACCCGCGAGACGTCGTTGGTGAAAACCGGCAGCGGCGGACGCAAGGTTGTCATGGACGGAGGCACAATTGTGGTGCCGTTCCTGCATGAAATTTCTGAAGTGAACATGAAAACCCTGCGCCTTGAAGTGAGCCGGGTGAACGACCAGTCGCTGATCACCAAAGACCGCATGCGCGTCGATGTTGGTGTTGAGTTTTATGTGTCGGTGAACGCCACAGAAGATGGCATTTCACGTGCGGCCCAGACGCTGGGTGATCGTACTTTCAATGTGGACCAGTTGCGCGAGATGATTGAAGGCAAACTGGTGGACGGTTTGCGCGCGGTTGCCGCACAGATGACCATGGACGAGCTGCATGAAAACCGCGCGAGCTTTGTTCAGGAAGTTCAGAATGCTATTTCCGAGGATCTGCTGAAAAACGGTCTGGAGCTTGAAGCTGTGTCTTTGACGGCGCTCGACCAGACCCCGTTTGAAAGCCTGGATGAGAATAACGCGTTTAATGCTGTAGGCATGCAGAAGCTGGCGGCCGTAATTGCAACATCGCGCAAGAACCGTGCGGAAATTTTGGCGGATGCTGACGTGTCGGTCGCGCGGTCCGAGATGGAAGCGGAGAAGCGCAAGTATGAGATTGACCGTGAGCAGAAAGAGGCCTCGATCAATCAGGTGCGCGAAATTCAGATGATGCAAGCGGCGCAAGAAGCAGAGATTGCGCAGAAACAGGAAGAATCCGACATGGCCAAAGAACGGGCGCGGATTGAACGGGAGCGGGCTGTGCGGGCCTCGGAGATTGAGCGTGAGCGCACCATTCGCGAAAGCGAGATCGCCAAGGAGCGCGAGCTTGAGGTCGCGGATCAGGAACGTCAGATTATCGTGGCGCGCAAATCCGAGGAAGAAAGTCAGGCACGAGCGTCTGCCGATGTCGCGCGGGCTGAGGCCAAAAAAGCCAGCGAGGCAATTGAAACCGCCCGTGCCGTGGCCGAGGCAGAACGTCAAAAGCAGATTGCGTTGATTGAGGCGCAGAAAGAAGCGGAGCGTCAGGCGACTGCGATCCGTTTGGCCGCGGAGGCCGAGAAAGACGCAGCAAGCGATCGGGCAGCAGCGCGCATGGAAGAGGCGCAGGCGGATGCGGATGCGTTGAAAGTGCGTGCGGATGCGAAGAAGGCAGACTTGCTGGCGACAGCTGAAGGACAGACTGCGATTGCGAACTCTGAAAATGAGCTGAGCAAGGAAATCATCGAGATGAAGCTGCGTCTGGCGATGCTGGAGGCAATGCCAAGGATCGTCGAGCAGATGGTGAAACCGGCGGAGAAGATCGACAGTATCAAGATCCATCAGGTGACGGGTATGAATGCGGCGTCCGGGGCTGGTTCCGGCGAAAACGGCACGCCGGTCAATCAGGCGTTGGATTCGGTGCTTGGCATGGCGTTGCAAATGCCAGCGATGCAGGCGCTGGGCAAAGAACTGGGCATCAGTCTTGAGAACGGTGTGGCCGGTGTGACCGACGGGCTGGTGAAACAGTCGGGCACCGTCAAGCCAGCGGCAGTAGTTGAGGTCGCTGAGGGTGCGATTGCAGAGCCTGTAACCGAAGAAACGCTGCAATAGGGCCATATGATTGAGTGACGGGAGGCCCCTGCGGTTGTGGGGGCCTTTTGGTGGGAGCAAAGCGCGCGCCGAGATCGGGACAGGCTGGTTTGTCATAAAGCCTTTCCTTGCTCCTGTGCGCCCCATTCGATAAAGGCACAGGCGTAATAATTTTTCAGGGACCATAGCGATGGCCAAGCAGAAAAAAGCCCCCCGCCCCAAGGCGATCACGCCGAAGGGCTTTCGCGACTATTTCGGTGTCGAGGTGTCAGAGCGCGCCGAGATGCTGCATCAGATCGCCGGGGTTTATCATCGCTATGGGTTTGAAGCGCTTGAGAGCAGCGCGGTCGAGACCGTTGAGGCGCTTGGTAAGTTTTTGCCGGATGTGGATCGGCCCAATGAGGGCGTGTTTGCGTGGCAGGAATTTGACGACAAGGATCAGGGCGAGTGGATGGCGCTGCGCTATGATCTGACAGCCCCTTTGGCGCGGGTTTATGCGCAACACCGCAATGATTTGCCCAACCCCTATCGCCGCTATGCGATGGGGTCGGTGTGGCGCAATGAAAAGCCCGGCCCAGGCCGGTATCGTCAGTTTTATCAATGTGATGCGGACACTGTGGGCACAGCCAGCATGGCGGCGGATGCGGAAATTTGCGCGATGCTGTCGGACACGCTGGAGACTGTTGGCATTCCGCGCGGCGATTATCTTGTGCGGGTCAACAACCGCAAAGTTATGAATGGCGTGTTGGAAGTCATGGGGCTTGGTGAAGATCAGGCCGCGAAAGACAACGTGCTGCGCACCATCGACAAGTTCGACAAAGTGGGCGAGCGCGGTGTGCGCGAGCTGTTGGGCAAGGGACGTTTGGATGCGTCGGGCGCCTATATCGACGGCGTTGGGCTGTCAGATGACCAGATTGAGCCGGTGATTGCGTTTTTGACCTCTAAGGCGGATGACGTGAGCAAAACATTTGAAAACCTGCGCGCGGCGGTTGGCGCGTCAGCCGTGGGTGCCGAAGGGATTTCTGAGCTTGTGCAGATCGGGGACCTTTTGGCCGCAGGTGGCTATGGCAGCGACCGGATTGAGATTGATCCGAGCATTGTGCGCGGCCTTGGCTATTACACCGGGCCGGTGTTTGAGGCCGAGCTGACCTTTGACATCTTGGATGACAAGGGGCGCAAACGGCAGTTTGGCTCTGTTTCTGGTGGTGGTCGCTATGATGATCTGGTGAAGCGCTTCACCGGTCAGGCCGTGCCTGCGACGGGGCTCTCGATTGGGGTGGATCGTTTGCTGGCGGCGTTGCGCGAGAAAGGCCGCATGGGGGGCGCATCGGTTGGCCCCGTTGTGGTCACCGTGATGGATCGCGACCGCATGGCGGATTATCAAGCCATGGTGGCGGAGCTGCGCAACGCAGGCATTCGTGCGGAGATGTATCTCGGCAATCCCAAGAACTTTGGCAATCAGCTAAAATACGCGGACAAGCGCAACTCTCCTGTAGCTGTGATCGAAGGCGGCGACGAGAAAGATCGCGGTGTCGTGCAGGTCAAAGACCTGATTTTGGGCGCGAAGATTGCCGAAAGTGCTACCCACGAAGAGTGGAAAGAACGCCCGAGCCAGTTTGAAATTGGCCGTGGTGATCTTGTAGCGAAAGTGCGTGAAATTATGGCCAGCCACACTGACGGGCAGGCGGACTGATGAGCCAGAAAGCAGTGATCAAGGCGCGGGCAGCTGAGCTGAGCGCGCAGTTTCAGGCGGCGGGTGCGGTGCCGGTGGAGACGCCAGTTCTGTTGCCGGCGGAGGTCATGTTGGACCTTTATGGCGAGGACGTTCGCGGACGGGCTTATGTGACCAGCGATGCCTTGCGCGGTGAGCAGATGCTGCGGCCGGATTTCACGGTGCCAGTGGTGCAGATGCACATGGCGCATGGTGCGGAGCCAGCACGTTATACCTATGCAGGCGAAGTGTTTCGGCGTCAGGAAGATGATGCCGCGCGGGCCAATGAATACCTGCAGGTCGGCTATGAGGTCTTTGACCGCGAAAATCCGGCGGCAAGTGATGCCGAAGTGTTTGCGGTGGTGCAAGCCGCGCTGGGCGATGTGCCCGTTCGGGCTGCGACCGGTGACATTGGCATTCTGGCGGCGGCTGTGGCCGGTTTGGACACCACCGAGCGGCGCAAAAAGGCGCTGGCGCGTCACATCTGGCGGCCACGGCGGTTCAAAGCGCTGTTGGACCGGTTTGCCGGTCGCACAGAAATGCCCTCCAGCCGTGTGAAATTGTTGGCGGCAGAATATCCGCTGGAGCACGGGTTTCCGGACATCGGTTTGCGGACGCAGGACGATGTGGCGGCTCGGATCGACTGGCTGCGTGAAGACGCCGAGATGCCAGCGATTTCCGCGATGCAGGTCGAGCTGATCGAGGCGCTGTTGAATGTGCGCGAAACGCTGCCCAATGCGCTGGAGCACATTCGTGATTTGGCAGTGGATATGCCTGCGATCTCGGAGGCGTCGTTTCGTCTACGCGATCGGATTGCAGCGATGGATGCCCGTGGCGTGGATGTCGAGAACCTCGATTTCGAGGCGTCCTATGGGCGGACGTCGATGGAGTATTACGACGGCTTTGTGTTCGGCTTTTATGCTGAAGGGCGCGCGGACCTGCCGCCGGTGGCCACTGGCGGGCGGTATGACGCATTGACGCAAGTGCTTGGGCAAGGGCGGGAAATTCCGGCGGTGGGCGGTGTCGTGCGTCCCGGAATTCTGGTCGATCTGGAGGACAAGGCATGAGCATCAAGCTGGGCGTGCCGTCCAAAGGGCGGTTGATGGAGAAGACGTTCGACTGGTTTGGCGCGCGTGGTGTGAGCCTGAGCCGGACGGGGTCGGATCGGGAATATGCTGGCGCAGTTGACGGCGTCGACGGTGTGGAGCTGGTTCTGTTGAGTGCGGGCGAGATCCCGCGTGAACTGGCGGCCGGGCGTATCCATCTGGGTGTTACAGGCACGGATTTGATCCGCGAAAAGCTGGGCCAATGGGAGCAGCAGGTTCAGGAAATGGCAGAACTTGGCTTTGGTCAGGCGGACTTGATCATTGCTGTGCCGGGGTGCTGGGTCGACGTGGAAACGCTGGATGATCTGGACGCGGCAGCGGCGGATTTCCGTGCGCGGCATGGATTTAGGATGCGGATCGCAACGAAGTATCACAGGCTGGTGCGGGAATACCTGATGGATGCGGGTGTGGCCGACTATCAGTTGGTGGACAGTCAGGGTGCAACCGAAGGTACCGTGAAGAATCTAACGGCTGAGGCGATTGCCGATATCACGACAACGGGTGACACACTGCGGGCCAACCACCTGAAGATTTTGAGCGATGCCATGGTGTTGCAGTCGCAGGCGACGTTGTTCCGCAGTCGCGTGGCCGAGATGTCGGACGAAGACCGTGCCGCTATGGCGGTATTGATGGCGACGTTGCAATTGGGCGACTAACCTTTTACGCGAGCCAGTGTTGGATTGGAAAGAGGCGCGGCCCATACGGGCTTTTGTTTTTGGCGCT
>NZ_LAJH01000003.1 GCF_001292625.1 Shimia sp. SK013 | reverse complement strand
CGATCCGCGAAGGCGGCCGCACTGTTGGTTCCGGCGTTGTGTCCAAAATTGTTGAGTAATAGCGCGTAGCGCTGTTACTGCGACAGGGTATCCGCGCCTAGCGCGCGGATGTTCCGAAAGCGAGTAATCAGTCTTTTATAGACTTACGGAAGGGGCTGCCATTTGGCGGCCCCTTTTGCGTTTGGGAAAGAAGAATTGTGCGTGTATTCTGAGCGCGAATAGGTGACTTTCTATTTCCAATTATTGCGGTAATGTTTCGGTGGCGAAGACAAATAAAGCTAATGGTTGAATGATTACTCTGAAACTCTCACTATTTTCGATTCTGCTTGTTGCGGCGCCCGCTTTGGCCAAGCCTTTACTGACCAGTAGCGAGGACACATATGAAAGCGTGTGCCTGAACTATGGGGATACGCCTGACCGGTTGATCGCAATCTGCACCCGCGCACTTCAGGCCACTGGTGCCACTCCGGTCCAGCGGATTGACATGAAAGATTCGCTGGCCTGGGCACATTATAATTTGGACAATGTGCAGGAAGCGGAGCGCCTGTTTGCGGAGATGTTGGCCGAAGATCCCAAGTCACCTTTGGCGCTCGTAGGGTTGGGCTGGATGGCGTATGATCGGGACGATTACGAAACCGCAGCGGAGAGTTTTGGCTCAGCGGCGGAGATCCGGCCGGAGGAGCAAGCCATCGCGGGCTTGGGTAGCAGCCTGTATCGGCTTGGAAAACTGCCGATTGAGGATGCGCTTGGTTATCTGGATGCGGCGCTGGCCATTTCGCCGGAGTACTACTGGGCGATGCGGCAAAAGGGTTGGCTGCTTTCGGCAGAAGGGCTTTCTGCGGACGCAGTTGCAGCCTTTGAAAAGGTGCTAGAAGTCAACCCTGACGATACCAATGCGATGTATGGTGCGGGCTATGTGTTGTCGAGAGACGACCAATGGCAAGAGGCTTTGCCCTTTGTAAACCGCGCGTTGCAACACAAGCCGGATTTCACGACAGCCCTGTCGCGCAGGTCGCTGATTTTGCTAAGTCTGGGTCGGCCCGCTCAGGCGTTAAAAGACGGAGAACGCGTGATCGAATTGAGGCCAAATGACAGCGATGGCTTTGTCCGCGTCGCGCGGGCACAATCCGCACTTGGCCGAACAAAGGACGCCATCGCAACGCTGGCAAAGGCCGAGAAGATCGTGGGCTACGACGGATATCTCTTTTATTGGCAGGCGGATTTGCTGTCAGATGCGGGAGATACCGATTTGGCTGTGAAAAAACTGGAGACAGTGATCGCCGCGGGAGATGCGGACTACTATGACCACGAATTGCTGTCGGTGATCCAGTTGGATTCGAAGCGTTTTCTGGAGGCCAGAAAAACTGTGGACAAGGCTTTGACGCTTTATCCGCTTGAACCCCACCTAATGTATTATGACTCGCTTATTCTGATAGATGAACAAGAGTACGCGCAGGCGGAGGCCCGGTTTGATGAGGCCGTAGCGGCTGAGCTTCCGGTGGAACGGCTGTCCAACTTTCTGAAACGGCTGGTGGGTGCATCACGCTATCTCCAGGCGGTGAAGATGCGGGTGCGCTATTCCTCGTTGGAGGACTAACCAGCCATTGGTCGCGGGTTTTCCGAAGGTTTGCCCAGCTTGATATCGGCGGCGTCGGTGATCTCGTCCAGTGACGCCTCTAGGCTGAGGCGCAGGGCTTCGACTTCCTGCTCGCTGGGTTTACGCGGCACGTCTTGCGACCATTCCTGGCAGGTAATGACGCCTCTCGTAAAAGGGAGGGGCAACATTTGCTTGTCCCACGTCGGCAAGCGAAGCACGCGTTTCTGGGCGAAGGCCACGGTGAACACCCGTGCGCCCGAGGAGCGTTTCCAGACGATCGGCACGGTAGAGGAAACGCGTGCGGGGCCGCGTGGGCCATCAGCAGCAATACCTACAGAGCAACCTTGCTTGATGCGCTTGAGCACCTCGCGAGACAACGTGACGTGGCGCTTGTGGCTCGACATGGGAATGGTTTCCCAACCCAGTCGCACAAGGATCTGTCCGGCAAGGCGCCCTGCACGTGCAGCAGAGGTCAGGGCGCAAATTCTCGCGCCCTCGGGTGCATTAAACATGTAAGGTGCCATGATAAGGCGTTGATGCCAAACTACAAAAATCACAGGTTCACCACGGGAAACGCAGGCGTCCATTTCTTCGCAACCTGTGCGGGTCCACCGCGAAGTTCGAAAGGAAAATCGCACGTAAGCCGCAAACATGCCCTCGATGGCGCTGTTGAAGCGCGGATTGTTGGCGATTGATTTTCTGATAGTTTTCAGGCTCACGGGGAAATTCTCGTTGGCAATTTTGGTTCGTCATATAGCGCGCCACTCGCCAAGGCCAGAGCCGTAGCAAATTGCGCGATTTCCCTCTTGCCTATGCTGCATGGGTGGCTTAGGACATTCGGCACATTAGGGGTATAGCTCAGTTGGTAGAGCGACGGTCTCCAAAACCGTAGGTCCCGGGTTCGAACCCTGGTGCCCCTGCCATTTTCAGGAAATTTGAAGACTTACGGCTGATCCGCAAGACGGGTGCGCGCAACGTCGAGTTTCAAGTGTGCGACCTGCATACGATGCAATGCTTTGTCGCGCGCATCGTAAAGCCGGCGCATGCGCGATCCGGGTGCGCCAATGTTGGAAATTTTACGGCTGACGGTTCCGGGGAACAGCGTGCGAGCGTGGCCAAGCGCCCTTCGCCATGCGAAATCGGCTGCGGTGTAGCTTTGGCTGGCCTGAACAAACAGACGACGACGGGTTTTCAGATCCGGGTGCATGTCGGGACCCCTTTTTGCAAAAATCGAGTGCAGATGGTGTGTCGTGCCGAGCAGTGCAGAGCGCGTGGCTCTGGCCCCAGGATAGGAAAACCAGGCTTTGTTCGTCAACGCACGGTTTTGCGACGGGTATGATACAAGCGCAATTTTTGTGTCGAAATCAGGTGTTATCCGCGCCCCAATCAGCGTCCTGCATTTCGCGCAAGCGAGATGCGGTGCGCTCAAACTCAAAGGTGCCTTCGCCTTCGAGATAAAGCATTTCCGGCTCTGCTGCAGCAGAGCAGATCAGTCGAACTTTGGCCTCGTACAAGGCGTCAATCAAAGTGACGAAGCGCTTGGCTTCGTTGAAGTTATTGCGGCTGAGAGTAGGGATGTCTTCGAGCACTAGGACCTTGAGAGCGTCGGCGATGGCGAGGTAATCACCAGGGCCGAGCATCTTGCCACACAGGTCATAGAACGTAGCGCGGCCCACGCCATTGCGGAATTTGGGGATCTCGACCTGCCGGCCCTTGACGGTGATCACCAAAGGTTCAGCACTGCCGCCGGTCAAATCGTTCCATATTGCATTGATTTGGTCGCGTGCTTCGATGCTGGCCTGCACAAAATAGACCTGTGAGCCTGCCAAGCGATTCTGTCTGTAGTCCGTCGGGCTGACCAGCTCCCAGACACGCATCTGTTCTTTGATGAGCGCGATGAAGGGGAGGAAAAGCTGGCGGTTGAGGCCATGTTTGTAGAGGTCATCCGGTACGCGGTTGGAGGTGGTCACGATGACGGTGCCCGCGGCGAAGAGTTGCTCAAACAGGCGGCCAACAATCATCGCATCGGTGATGTCGGTGATCTGCATTTCGTCAAAGGCCAACACGCGGACGGAGTCGGCGACCGCCTTGGCCACGGGCGCAATGGCGTCCTCAACGCCCTGCTTTCGGGCCTCGTGCATGGCGCCGTGGATTTCCTGCATAAATGCGTGAAAATGCACGCGACGCACGGGCACGTCCAAACTGTCGACAAACAAATCCATCAACATGGATTTGCCGCGTCCCACGCCACCCCAAAAGTAGAGCCCCTGTATCGGATCCGACGTGGATTTGCGGAACCAGTTTTTCTTGACCGGTTTGGCCAGCTCTGAGCGAATCCGCTCAAACTGCGGCAAAACCGCTTCTTGAGCGGCGTCGTAGTGCAGTTCGCCGGCGGCGATGCGGGCGGCGTAGATTTCGGGCACGGTGGTCATAGATATGGCCTTAGCCCAACTGCGCCGCGAGGAAAAGGCACCAGTGGCGGTAGATAAGAGTGTGTGATGCTTTGGTAAACAAATGCTGAATTGACCGCGGCCACGCGCGCCGCCTAACTGTAGATTGCGCGAAGAGGAGAGAGACCATGCAGGCACGCACGCCGTTGTTTACCCCCGTTCTGATTGTTGGGTGTATCATTGTTTTGGTCAGCTTTGCGGTGCGGTCGAGCTTTGGCGTGTTCCAAATCCCAATTGCGCAGGAATTTGGCTGGCTGCGCTCTGAGTTCTCGCTGGCGATTGCAATACAGAACCTCGCGTGGGGCATCGGTCAGCCGATATTCGGCGCCATTTCCGAAAAACTCGGGGACAAAAAGGCGATCGTGCTCGGGGCGGTCGTCTATGCAACCGGGTTGGTCCTGTCATCGTTCGCTGTGACGCCAGAGGCGCATCAAGTCTATGAGATCCTTGTGGGATTTGGCATCGCGGGAACCGGGTTTGGCGTGATCCTTGCGGTTGTGGGCCGTGCCAGTTCTGATGAAAACCGGTCGATGTCGCTGGCGATTGCCACGGCGGCGGGCTCTGGTGGGCAGATATTCGGGCCACCTCTGGCACAATGGATGCTGTCCTTTTTGAGTTGGCAGGAAACCTTCCTTGTGTTTGCGGCACTGATCCTTGCGATGGTGGCGTTGTTGCCTTTGATGCGGGCGCCAGCGGCCAGCAAGGTTGAGGTGCAAGAAAGCATGGGCGCGACGCTTTTGCGGGCGTTTCGTGACCCGTCTTATACGTTTATTTTTGTTGGCTTTTTTAGCTGTGGCTATCAGCTTGGATTTGTCACAGCGCATTTCCCGGCGATGATCACCGAGATGTGCGGCCCAATCGCGCCGGGAAGTATGTTGGCCGGGCTCGGGGTCACCTCGACATCGGCGTTGGGTGCAGTTGCGATTTCGCTGATTGGATTGGCCAATATTGGTGGCACGCTGTTGGCCGGTTGGGCCGGCAAACACTATCAGAAAAAGTATTTGCTTGCAGGTGTTTATACTGGTCGCACCATAGCTGCGGCGGCGTTTATTATGATGCCGATTACGCCGATGAGTGTGGTTGTTTTCTCGCTTGTGATGGGGTCACTTTGGCTGGCGACGGTGCCTTTGACCTCCGGTTTGGTGGCGCATCTTTATGGGCTACGGTTCATGGCGACGCTTTACGGAATTGTCTTTTTCTCCCATCAGCTTGGCAGCTTTCTTGGCGTTTGGCTTGGCGGGCGGATGTATGACGCGCATGGCGATTATACGATGGTCTGGTGGATTGGCGTGGGGGTGGGCGCGTTCAGCGCGGTTGTGCATCTGCCAATTCGCGAGCGCCGCGAGGCCGTGGCAGCATAAGGCGCGCGACTCAGGGACAAGCGGCTGGTTAAAGGCCAAAAAGGCGATCTGCAAAGCGACAGTAATGCGTCGGTATTGCGTCGGTGTCGTTCCGCCGTGGGGCCGTGTTAAGGTGGCGGGTGTTGCGTTTGCGGGCTTTTAACTACAGCCCGTGTGCAAGCCCTCCCGCGCTACTTTTGAAACTGATCCAGAATGTAGCTGCTGGTCATCAAGTCGAGATGCGCGCCGCCGCCGTTCTTGAAGAGCGTGATGTCGTCGTTTGCGTAGCGCTGGAAGGCATCAAGTTTGTAATAATCCGCCAAGACGTCCGCACGAGTGATGACGCCGTCGCCCAGCGGGATCTTCAGTTCTCCGATGTGGTCCAGCGTTGTGTCGAAGCTGTCGACAAAAATCTGGGCGCGTTGCAGGGCGACATCGTCGATTTCGCGCATGTCAGGGCGGTAGGCGCCGATCAGGTCGATATGTTGGCCCGGTTGCAGCCAGTCACCGCGCAGAGTGGGTTCGGTGGACATGGTGGCAGAGGTCACGATGTCAGCCTCACCCACAGCGGTTTCAAGATCCGTTTCGACAGTCAGCCCGTCGATTTCGGCGGCCATTTTTTCGGCATTGGCCTGCGTGCGGTTCCAGACGGTGAACTGCGCGTTTGGGAAGGCAGCGGAGTAGGCGGCGTGCAGATTGCGGCCAACGGTGCCTGCGCCGACGATCAGGATTTTGGAGCTGTCAGGTCTGGCCAGACGACGGGCAGCCAGAAGGCTGTCACCAGCGGTCTTCCATTTGGTCACGAGGTGGAAATCCAGAAGAGCAGCGAGAATACCGTGGGCGTCATCAAACAGCGTGACCGCGCCGTGGATCATGGGCACATCCCGGGACGGATTGTCGGGAAAAACGGTGGCGGATTTTACCGCGATACCCAGCCCGTCAATCCACGCCTGACGCTGTAGCAGCGTGTCTTTGCCACGATAGAGAAAGCTGTCGGAAATTTCCGCCTTTGGTCGTTGGTGGCCTGCAGCAATAGCGTCGGTCAGTCCAAGCCAGTCGAGGTTTTTCTCGCCGTCTGCGAAATTGATGATGGTGGTCATTTGGCTTCCTCCGATGTCAGCAGGCCTTCGGCCACCAGCCTGTCAGCCCAGCCTTGGGGGTGATCAAACAGGTGGGTTTTCCAGCCGCGCGCGGCGGCGGCGTCGATATTCTCTGGACGGTCATCTGCAAAGATCAGGCGGTCGGGGGCGATGCCGCTGTCGGCCTCGACATGGGCGTAAATCGCGGGATCGGGTTTGATCATCTTGAGCCGACCGGAGACGTATTCGCGGTCAAAGCGGGTGAGGAACGGATAGACGGCTTGGCTGAGCGGGAAGTTGTCATGACCAAAATTTGTGAGCGTAAAGAGCGTCACGTCTTTGTCGGCCAGCGCGTTGAGCAATCGCACGGAATGCGGGATTGCAGGTGCGGCGAGGTCGTTCCAGTTGTCGTTCCACATACGCAATTCGCGCGCGTAGTCGGGATACTGCGGGATCAGGCCTTCGATCATGGCGGGCAGTGAGGCGCCTGCGTCGATTTCGGCGTGATGGGTGTGAATGTCGGTGTCGGCAAAAAACGCGCGGCGGCGGGCCTCGCCCACAGTGCGGTCATAGAAGTTTTCGGGCTGCCATTCGATCAGCACGTTGCCGATGTCAAAAACGACGGCTTGGATATTGGTCATGGTTCGTCTGTCTCTGCTCGGTCCCGTTGTGTTTACCCTAAGGGGCGCATGGGGGAGTTGAAAAGGGTTAACGACGTGCGCGGGGCCGATCAGGGCCGGTGTCGATCTCTGTGCGGGCTTCTCGCCAGAACACAAACAGGCCTGAGCCTATGATCAGCACCATGCCGATCCAAGTGGTGGGCGCGGGCCATTCGCCAAAAATCACCACGCCAAAGGCGACACCCATCGGCATGGCGATATATTCGAGCGGTGCAATCATGGATGCCTCGGATATGCGGTAGGCTTGGGAGATAAAGAAGCCGCCCATGGCAGAAGCCACGCCCAGAAGGGCGAGAATCCAGTAGTCCCCAGAGTCCGGCCAATGCCACGCGCGTAGCAGGAAGTCGGTGATCTCGGGGCCTGACCCTTCGTAGGCGCCATGGCCGAGCGTGAGGCCAACGATGGATGACACAATCACAAACACGATCTGAATGTAGACCGACATGGTGGCCGCGCTTTCAGTGTTGCCGATTTTGCGCGTCAGCACGTGCAACATGGCGTAGGCAAACGCGGCGGCGAAGGGGAACAGCAGGGCGACGTTGAACTCGTCAGCACCGGGGCGGATCATGATCAACACGCCGATCAGACCGGCGCTGACGGCGGCCATACGGCGGGGGCCGACGTGTTCACCCAACAGCAGCGCGGAAAAGGCGGTGATCAGCAGGGGCGAGACAAAGAAGATCGCCATGGCATCGGCCAACGGCAGAACGGCGAGACCGAGAAAGAAGGTCGTGTTGGCGGCAACCACGCAAAGCCCGCGCAGCAGGTGCATGCCGAGGCGTTTGGTGCGCAGAACGGAAAAGCCGCCTTGGAATGGAACGATGACGATCAACAGGATGCCAAGGCCGATCAGCGAGCGAAACAGCACAATCAGGTGCAGGGCGTAGTCGCCCGACAGGAATTTGATTGCGGCATCATTGAGCGAGAAGAAAAACACAGCAATGATCGCGGAAAGGGGCCCAAGAGGGATGCGGCTGAACATGTGTTCACTTGGGCGGTGTTTTGCGGTGGCTGTCTAGAGAGAAAACGACATGGGGGAAATTTGTTTTGTTGCAGCAGGGCCTAGCCCCGTGCCGCCGCTCTGAGTTCGCGCTCCAATGCTTCCAGAAACCTTGAGCGGTCTGTTTTGGTAAAGCCCTTACCGCCACCTTGGCGGAACGGGTCGGCGGCGCGCAGGTCGGCCATCAGGTCGCGGGTTGCGAGAACGTTGCCGATGTTGGCGGCTGTCAGCGCTTCGCCGTTGTGTTTGAGAACCCGCGCGCCCGCCTCGACACATTTGGCGGCCAAGGGGATGTCGCCGGTGATCACCACGTCGCCTTTGGTGGCGCGGTCCGCGATCCACATGTCGGCCACGTCAGGGCCTTCGGGCACAATCACGTTTTCCACCAACGGATTTTGCGACGGGCGCAAGCCGCCGTTTGAAACCACGTAGATCTGAACTTTGTGGCGGGTGCCAACGCGTTCAACCTCGGCTTTGACCGGGCAGGCGTCGGCATCGACATAGATGGCTGTCATGGCTTAGTCCGCGTAAAGCGCTTCGGCGTGGAAGGCGACGTGCTCTTCCATGAAGGTCGAAACAAAAAAGTAGCTGTGGTCATAGCCTTTTTGCAGACGCAGGGTGGCTTCTTGACGGCGCTCTGCGACGGCTGCGGCAAGCGCTTCGGGTTTCAGCAGATCAATGAACTGATCGTTGGTGCCGGTGTCCACCAGAACGGGTCCGTCAAAACCTGCGGATTGCATCATCAGCGTGGCGTCGTGGCGTGCCCACGCGGCCTCATAGTCCCCCAAGTAAGCCGACAGTTGCTTGCGGCCCCAGTCCGACGCGGTCGGGTTACAGATCGGTGCAAAGGCGGAGACGGATTTGAACCGGCCTGGCAGGCCCATCGCCATGGTCAGCGCGCCATGACCGCCCATCGAGTGGCCCATGATGGATTGGCGCGACATATCCAGTGCGAATTCCTCTTGCAGCATCGAAGGCAGGTCTTCGGTGATGTAGTCCCACATCTGGTAATGCGGCACCCAGGGTTTCTGCGTGGCGTTCACGTAAAACCCGGCGCCTTTGCCAAGGTCATAACCGTCATCATCCGCCACATCATCGCCACGCGGCGATGTGTCGGGAAAGACCAACGCGATGCCTTGCTCGGACGCCCATTGCTGCGCTCCGGCTTTGACCATGGCGTTTTCATGCGTGCAGGTCAGGCCCGACAGATACCAAAGCACGGGCACCGGTGTGTGTTGCGCCTCTTCAGGCAGAAACAGGCCAAACGTCATCTCGCAATGTGTGGAGTGGGACTGATGGGTGTACACGCCCTGTGTGCCGCCAAAGGCGCGGTTTTCCGATACGATCTGCATGATGTGCTCCATAACCCGGCTGCGTTCGGGTCACGATGTCAGAGTTGCAGGGACCATGCAATGACCGCCGAAACGGTGCCGATTGAGAACGCTGTGGAAAACAGGATTGCAGCTGAGACACGGTGCGGCGCGACACCGTAGTGCTGTGCCAGCATATAGACGTTTCCGGCCACTGGCAGGGCCGCGGCGGCGATCACAACCGAGGCCGAGTAGGCGTCGATTGGAAACAGCCACAACACGGCGATGGCGACAAACAGCGGG
Organism: Shimia sp. SK013; assembly: GCF_001292625.1. Lineage (GTDB taxonomy): Bacteria > Pseudomonadota > Alphaproteobacteria > Rhodobacterales > Rhodobacteraceae > Shimia. The sequence continues at coordinate 5,925 of NZ_LAJH01000003.1, read as the reverse complement.
TGCAAAACCAGTTTGCAGAAGGTCAGCCAAAGCGCCACCTCGACCCGTTCCGCTGATTTGGTGGCAAGCGAGGCGCCAATCGCAAACAGCGCGCCCGGCGTCGCCGCGCCGCCAAGAATAGCGAGGAATTCGTTCATCGGACCCGGGATTGGAATTTCCAGGGCTGACCAGACAAACCCAAGTGAGATCGCCACAATCATCGGGTTGCGGATCAAGCCGCCCCCAACAGTGCGCAGGATGCCAAGGCTCATGCGGCCATCACGAGAGCCGGTGATCAAAATCACGATGAGGCTGGAGAACACAATCAGATCGACGGCGAGCACCATCATCACCGGCCCAATCGCCTCGGGCCCCATCAAAAGCGTCAACATCGGCACACCAAGGAAACCCGCGTTGCCGATCACCGCGCATTGCCCCTCGACGGCGGCGGTGGCGACATCCTGTTTGCGCAGGAAGGCGACGACGGTGGCGAGGCCATAGACCACGGCGCAGCCCCAGAGATAGCCCCCCATCAACCGCCAGTTCAGAACCTCGGCGAGGCTGAGATTGGCGGCAAACCGGAACAACATCGCGGACAGGGCAAAAAAGAACACGAATTTGGTCAGATAGGCGGTCGCCTCAGCCGAGAAAAACCGAGTCCGCCCGGCCCAGTAACCCAGACCGATGATGGCAAAAAACGGCAATGTCTTCAGAAAGATCGGCAGCATCCCTCTGCCTAACACGGTGCGCGCGGATGGCAAATGCACAAGCCCGGCTTTTTGTTCCCGAAATACCTTCGGGGGGAGGCGCCCGAAGGGCGGCGGGGGGCAGACAGCCCCCTTTTTGCATCGGGGTTGGCGCGGCGCTTGCTGAAACTGAACTGACCAGTTTATATTCAGATATCGCAACCTGAACGCTAGGCGCAATGAACAACAACTCACCCATCATCCGCAAAGGGCGGAAATATGATCAGGTGCTGGACGGCGCCCGTGATTTGTTCATGGCGCATGGGTTTGAAAGTATCGGTGTGGACGACATCGCCCGGCACGCAGGCGTGTCCAAGGCAACGCTTTACAGCTATTTCCCTGACAAGCGGATGTTGTTTATGGAGGTCGCGCGTGTCGAATGTGCGGCGCAGGCCGAACAGCTTGAGGCTGCGGTGGATTTTGAACTGCCTATTGGCGAAGTGCTTGGCGTGGTTGGGCGTGGGTTGCTCGGGATCGTCCTGAGCGAGTTTGGCCGCAACATGTTTCGGGTCTGCGTGGCCGAAGGCGAGCGGTTCCCGGAGTTGGGACAGCAATTTTTCGAGACCGGGCCAAAGATCTTGATCGAACGGATGTGTGAGTTCTTGGAGGTCGCTGAGGCGCGGGGCGAAGTCATCGTTGAGGACCGCGAACTGGCCGCAGACCAGTTTCCGGAGCTGTGCAAGGCGGGCGTGTTCCTGCGGCTGGTGACCGGAGTGCAGACCGAGTTCTCGAAGGAAGAGATTGACCGCGTGGTTGATGGCGCGGTGGAGATGTTCATGGCGCGGTACGGCGTTAAGGCGGGCTAGATCGCCTAAACGTCATTTTGATGGCGCCACCTATCATTGGACAGGCGTCATACTGACTGCCAGACTGGGCGGATGATACGTCTTTTTGGAACCGGTATGCTGGCCGCGGCGGCCTTGGCTTTCAGCGTCAGTTCTCCTGTCGCGTCTGTTGGCGCCTGCGCGGTTGATGCGATGCTGGTGTTTGACGGCTCCACATCGATGGGCGAGATCAATTTCGAAACAGGCCCGAACACCCGCATCGTAGAAGCGCGACAGGCGGTCCGGCGGGCGATGCCGGACATTGAGCCCCATCGTCGCGTGGGTTTGCTGACATATGGGCCGGGATCACGCGGCGCTTGCGACAATGTCACCCTGCGGTTTGCTCCAACCGTGCAGTCTGCCAGTCCGGTTATAGAGGCCGTTGATGGCTTACGGCCAGACGGATTGACCCCGTTGACAGACGCTGTGCGGCAGGCGGCCGAGGAATTGGAGTATCGCAGCAGCGCTGGCGTTGTCGTGCTTGTCACGGATGGCAACGAAACCTGCGGGGGCCGTCCTTGCGAACTTGCGCGGGAGTTTCGGGCGACGGCGCGGGATTTGGTGGTGCATGTGATCGGATTTCGCGCCGAAGTGGATTTCTTTGCGTGGAACAATCCGGAGCAGGATCCGTTAGACGCCACATCTGTTGCGCGGTGTTTGGCGGATCAGACCGGGGGGCTTTTTGTCACGACGGAGACTGTGGACGAGCTTGTGGCCGCCTTGCAACGCACGTTGGGCTGTCCAGTGATTGGCTAAAGGGGCGCAGTGTGAAAGGACGCGCCCTCACGAGAGCGCGTCTTTTTTCTTTAGGTGCTTTAGAATTCAACCACAGCGCGGATGGATTTTCCGGCGTGCATCAGATCAAAGCCTTCGTTGATCTGATCGAGCGACAACTTGTGGGTGATCATCTCGTCGATCTCGATCTTGCCGTCCATGTACCAATCCACGATGCCCGGCACATCGGTGCGGCCCTTGGCGCCGCCAAAGGCTGTGCCTTTCCAGACGCGACCAGTCACAAGCTGGAACGGACGGGTGGAAATTTCGGCACCCGCAGGCGCCACGCCGATGATGACAGACACGCCCCAGCCGCGGTGGCTGCATTCCAGCGCGTCGCGCATGACCTGCACGTTGCCGGTGGCGTCAAACGAATAGTCCACGCCGCCGAACGTGTCCTTCTCGGTTTTGGTCAACTCGACAATCTTGTCGGTCACCGATTGATCACCAAGCTTGGACGGGTTCACAAAGTCGGTCATGCCAAACTTGCGGGCCATGACTTCTTTGTCGTCGTTCAGATCAACGCCGATGATCTTGTCGGCACCTGCCATGCGCAGGCCCTGAATGACGTTCAGACCAATGCCACCAAGGCCGAACACAGCCGCAGTCGAGCCGATTTCAACGCCTGCAGTATTGATCACTGCGCCGATCCCGGTGGTGACGCCGCAGCCGATGTAGCAGATTTTGTCAAACGGCGCGTCATCGCGCACTTTGGCCAGCGCGATTTCCGGCAGAACGGTATGGTTGGCGAATGTGGAACAGCCCATGTAGTGATAGATCGGCGTGCCATCCAGCATTGAAAAACGCGAGGTGCCGTCAGGCATCAGGCCCTGACCTTGGGTGCCGCGGATCGCGGTGCAGAGGTTGGTCTTGCCGGACAGGCACGCGTGGCATTCGCGGCATTCCGGCGTGTAAAGCGGGATCACGTGATCGCCGGGTTTCAGCGTGGTGACGCCTTCGCCGACTTCCATCACAATGCCTGCGCCCTCATGGCCCAGAATGGACGGGAACAGCCCTTCGGGGTCCGCACCCGAGCGGGTGAATTCGTCGGTGTGACATAGGCCCGTGGCCTTGATTTCTACCAGAACCTCACCCTTTTTGGGGCCTTCAAGGTTCACTTCCATAACTTCCAATGGTTTGCCGGCTTCGAGAGCCACTGCGGCACGGGTGCGCATCATTTCGCCTATCCTCCCTGAATTTTCCAAAGCGTGGTTGAAACCCGCGGGCTTTGCAACCTTGTATGACCATGATGACAGGCTGTTGCCGTCGCCTCAACAAGGGGGCGAAGCAATCGGGTTGGTTTGCGACAAAGACATGTGATTCAAGGAGTTTTCGGCATGGGTATTAAGACGTTGGTTGTGGCAGTTGCGTCAGTGGTGACGGTTGCAGGATGTTTCGGGGCCGAAGACGTGGCCGAAGCCCAGGGCAGCGAGATCTGCGAGCCGGAAACGTTTGAGTTTCTGATTGGCCAGGACAAATCCGCGCTGGAAGGTGTAACGGTGCCGGAAATGCTGCGTGTGATGCAAGACGGGTCGCCCGCGACGATGGATTTCCATGAAAACCGTTTGAACGTGATCCACGATACCGACGGCAAGATCGTTGCCGTGACCTGCGGGTGATCATGGGTCTTGTCCTGCGTTGCGCTATTTTCGATAGACTTTGTGACAAGCGCCGCAGCTGCCGCCGAGCGAGCGCATAGAAGCGGCGAGCGCGGCTTGATCCGTGAAGTCCAGCGCGTTCGCAGTGGCCTTGAGTGCGTCGCCTTTGGCTGTGAAATCTTCCCAGTCGGTCCAGATGTTGGGCAAGGCTTCGGATTTCGGGTCGGTGGCCTCGGCCTCAAAGAGCATTGAGATTTTACCGGACTGGGTGACGATGGTGTCGCGCGCCATGCGGGCTTTGGCCTGATGCAGGGTTGTAGTGCCTTTGGCCATGTCGCCCAGCGTTTTGGTGGCTGCGCCAATGGCGGCCATGCTGTCCATGCGGGCCATGACTTGTGGGTCTTTGACGCCATCATGGGCCAGCAGCGGCGTGGCAATCAACAGAGCGGCAATGAGAGGTGTGGGGCGCATGGAATGTCCTTTGGTGTTGGTTGCTCCTACAGCAGCCCAAAGAGGGTCTGGGAATCAAGCAAAAAATGTGAGAACATAAAGTGAACAAATATCACGAAACCGTTCCGGCTGCTGCCTATGCCAAACCGTCGTATCCTATCGCTCTGGTTTCCAAGATTGGGGGCCGAACGCCTGCTCCGGATGGAGCGAGGCACGTTTGACGCGCCTTTGGCGGTGCTGCGCGACACCGGCCAGATGCAGGTGATTTCTTCGATGAATGTGCAGGCCGAGGCCGAGGGGCTGACGCTGGATCAGCCGTTGCGCGATGCGCAGGCGGTCTGTCCGCAGCTGATTACGCGGCTTAGGAATGTGCAAGCCGAGGCGGCGTTTCTAAAGGTTCTCAGGCGCTGGGCGGGCAAGTTCAGCCCCTGGGTGGCGGAGGCACCGCCTGATGGGTTGGTGATTGATGTGACCGGCTGCACGCATCTGTTTGGCGGAGAGCAGGGGCTGTTGTCGCATGTGGCGCAGGATTGCAATGATCTGGGGCTGACAGTGCGGGCTGGTGTGGCGGATACGTTGGGCGCGGCTTGGGCCCTAGCACGGTTTGCCGCGCAGCCCGGAGCCTCGCATCGCAGCGGGGACGACATCGATCAGGAGGCGCCGGCAACGCGGTCGCGCGCGGTCAAGCGGCGGCATTGGACGCGGGGCGGCACGCCGCCGCCGGTGGCAAGTGGCGTGGCCGATGTGGGCCAGATTGCGCCACCCGGTCAGGCGCATTCGGTGCTGGCGGATTTGCCGGTGGCGGGCTTGCGCCTTGAAGGCGACACACAGGCGGAGCTGGCGAGGCTGGGTCTGCGGCGGATTGGGGATTTGACCGGCCAGCCCCGCGCGGCGCTGGCGCGACGGTTTGGCAAGGGACTGGTGCTGCGGCTGGATCAGGCGCTGGGCAGCGCGCCGGAACCTGTCAGCCCTGCGGCGGTGGAGGCAACCTTTGCCGTCAGGATGACCTTGCCCGATCCGATTGGATTGGAAGACGACGTCTGGGCCGCGATTGACCGGCTGTTGCCGCCGCTGTGCGCACGGTTGCGGGACAAGGGCAAAGGCGTGCGGGTGGTGCGGTTGCAGGTGTTTCGCGCGGATCAGACCATGCAGGGGGTTGAGGTCGGGCTGGCGCGGGCGAGCGATGATCCCGACCGGTTGCGGCCTTTGTTGCGGATGAAGCTCGATGATATCGACGCGGGGTTTGGCATCGACATGCTGCGCATCGAGGCGCTGCGGGTGGAACCGCTGCATGCGCGTCACACGGCGGGGCATCTTGAGGCGCGGCAGGCGGCCACCAAGCGTCTGTCACAGGCGCATGTGATTGACGATCTGGTGGGGCGTATTGGGGCGCGCGTCGGGCTTGAGCAGATCACCCGCCGTCATCCGGGGGCGAGCCACATCCCCGAAAAAACCGCCCAGATGCAGCATGCGGCGTGGTCGGAGCCTTGGCGGGATGAGTGGCCCGCGCCGACGGTGGCACGGCCGTTGTTGATGTGGCGGCCCGAGCCGGTG
>NZ_LAJH01000002.1 GCF_001292625.1 Shimia sp. SK013 | reverse complement strand
AGGGGATCGAACCATCAGAACGCCTTGATTCAGTTCAAAGCGCAGAGAGCCAATGAACTGAGCTCGTGATTGGTTAGCGGATTTCTTTACGGACTGATTAACGCGTTTAACGGATTCTTGCTGTTGTTCGTGTTGAAGACGACGCTGTTCAAGACGAGCATGAAAGGCTTTTTGCTCAGCAGCGCGTTTGAGTTCGTTAAAGTAGTGATGACATTGAATGGCGAACTCAGTGAGTTGGCCGTCATCATCATACATAGATTGATTCAGGTGCTTACGGAAGAACACGCCAGTAAGTCGAGGACTAAGCGCACATTCATTTTCGATAAGGGATTTGATTTGTTCCGTAAGCATAATGACACCTGACCAATTACGATTTGTCGTAAGTATAATTACGGATTTTGGTAATTGCTAGATGCGAATTTCCGTAACTACTAAGCTAAAATCAAGAAAACGGAGGTAGTCCCATGTATCAAAGTGAGCTGTTAGATGCCTACAAAAAGGCAAAAAACTACGTACAAGACAAGCAAATCGCACATGATTTGAATGTAAACGCGTCCAGAATCAGCGAAATGCGAAAAGGAAGACGCTATATATCTGATTCAGAAGCAGTTTTTCTAGCGGAGAATTCAGGAATTGACCCAGAGATAGCTTTGTTGGGATGTCACGCTGATCGCAACGAAAATCCACACATAAAAGGAATGTGGGAAAACATTGCAAAAAAGTTTAACGGGCTAGGATTATCAAGTATTTCAATGGTTTGTGGCATGTTTGCGTTGTGGCTTGGCGACCTTAAAGTAGCTATAGCTAAGTGCGCATTATGCGACGTTATGTTGAATAATGTTTCATATCAATTACATATACACCCTTTTGATTATCAGGGTATATATGACGAACTTTCGAAAAATGAGCAAGAATTACGTTTTTCGTGAATTTGAGTGTGGTTTAAGTGTAGAAGAAGCAGCAAAACTATGTTTTAAAAGTGTGAGGATGGTCAAGTTATGGGACTCAGGAAAGCCCATACCACCCGAATGCAAACGGCTAATGAGAATGACCAAGGGGAGGGAACTAGCCACCTCGGAAGCTTGGGAAAATTTCAAAATGCATAAAGACACGCTTGAACTACCAACAGGACAACTAGTGACACCCCAAGAGATCCTTACTGGAATAGCTTTACTTGAAATTCAGTCACCTAGTGACACAGGAACACTTACAAAACTCATGAAGTATGCTAGATGTATAGCAGGAATAAAAAATAAGTAGCATATATTTAGCAAGAAGGACTCTAAATGAAAAAAGCACTTGTAATGTTATCTTTGCCTTTACTCATACCTTTTCCAAGCCTAGCGAAGTTTGAAGGATTTACAGAGAAGAGCTATTCAAACGGACAGTACCTAAGAACGCATTATACTGAAAGCAATCGCTCTCAATTTCATATTGGTTGTGGAAGAGGATCTGACAAGAAAGTATTTAGCCTTGTTGGGTTTAAACATCACAGTCTTTATGACTGGAGTGGTGTTACAAATATGAAGCTTTCAATTGACGGCGGCAAAGTATTGTCAATTAAAGGTGGGTCAAACAAGTATGACGATATGTTTTACTCAAGTGGCTCTACTGATTTGTTGATTCGAGAAATGTTAACTGGGAAATTGTTGGAGGTAATCGTATTCGATAATGAAAAGGAAAAAATACACTTTTCATTGGAAGGGATAGAAGACGCGTACAAAACGCTCAAAGATAAGTGTAACTTACCCGAGAGTTAACCATTAAGCCGAGCAATCACTGTTCGGCTTTTTTGTATCAGAGCACAAGGTTAGTAGTGAGTGGGAATTTACCCCCGTAATACAGATTCGGGGGTTTGCTCCGCTTTTAGGTCCCTCCCGCAAAGCGGGCCCCTCCCAAAATGCTCGCAATACCGCGCACGTAATAAAAAAGGGCTCGTATAGAGCCCCATGATTAAGTTCGGTGTGGAAGTGCCAAGGTTTGGTGTCCTACATGTTCCGCTTCCTCGGTCTACGCAGACTGCGCTAGCTTCGACGCTGTGGCGAGCGGTCTAGATATGGACAGGCATGTTTTGCTGCAATATGTCTGACGGCTTTTCTCTTTGCCCGCACGTGAAGATCCTTTCTGTTTCTTCCCAAGTCACTCGATACACGCAATCGCTCAACACTTCGAACTGATACCCAATCTTTACCAAGTCCAGATGATCGAAACTGAATAGCTTGTCGCGGCCATCGTACACATCGATGTATATCTTGTAGAACGTCAGGTCACGGTCGAGTTCGGCAGCATACTTCAGCCGTTTGGCGTAGGCGATTTGCTTTGCGTATCCGGTGATATAGAAGTCGTAATCTTCCAAAGGCCCGAACCCTGATGCTTTCTTTTTCTTCTTCGCTTTGGTTTCTGCCGTATCTACCGTTGGCGTTCCGTCAGGCAGCTGCGCTTGTACTGGTTGTGGTGGTTTAACGGGGTCGGGTGGTTGCTCTGGCTCCGGCCACCAAGCCCAGATATTGAAAACCAATCCAAGCGATAACAGCACCACCGTTCCGACGACAGGCCAACGCTTCCAGAACGGGCGAATGTCTTTTGCTTCGGCTTCCTGCACTTGCTTGTTGGATTGCGAATGACTCTTATAGAACGGGAAGTATTCCGACTTATAAAATCGGGTAGAGGTGTTCACCACTTCACCGGCACAACCATCTTGCACTTTCTTGGTGTAAGAACTGGTTGAGCCCATCGCTGTGTTCTTTGTGCATCGGTAGGTCACTTCAATCATGTCCTTAATGTCTCGATGCACTTTGCGGATGTTCTGCGTGAGCAAGATGATATCGACACCGTAGTGACGGTGTATTGAGTACCATTCTAGAAT
>NZ_LAJH01000001.1 GCF_001292625.1 Shimia sp. SK013 | reverse complement strand
GTAGCTGACCCGTTCTCCGTTATCGACTTATCTGGTGTGGCAACCAAAATCGGCGCGGCAGGTCTGGTGATTGTCGGCATTACTATGGCTTACAAATCCATCACTCTTGCTAAGCGTGCTGTGAACAAGGCTTAAGTTTATGTTGGCCGTTCTCCACGATGTCCAACTCATCGTCTTTGTGCTTTTGGGTGGCATTGCCGGATACGTGGCCAGCCAAAACTTTAGAGGATAAGGGGGCTTCGGCTCCCTTTTTTATTGGTTTAATACAATGAATCACTATCTCCGTTTTTTTATTGCCCTTGTTATTCTGTGTGCTAGTAGTCATACGTATGCTTTAGAAGCTCGTATTGGTCATATGCAAATGAGGGGTTGTGGCTCTCAAGGTGAATGGGTTGACCCTTACAAGGTGAATACTTGTTTTTTGGATACTGGGTATTTCGACACATGCACATTTGAGAAGACACCCTATTCTAATGCTCGTTATCCCTATCAAACAGTTTGTGATAATGGACTTGGTCTTGGCTATTATGAGGTGCGTTGTCCAGAAAATAGCGAGTTTGATCCCTCCACCTTACGTTGCAAATCGGTTTGTGAATATGGCAAGAACCCTGACGGTACTTGTATGGACGCTTGCCAGTTCAAAAAATCCATTGATGAAATCAAATCGCTTCAGTGGTTGGCTTATGTCTATGGCGAACAAGTGACAGGGTCATGTTATGGCGATTATGGCGCAACCCGTTGTGAATTGGAGCGTACTCCTAGTGATAGTACGCTGTGTACGGGCGTTGATTCCGGCCAATGGACACAAAACACCATCTGTCATGGTAACTTTCAATTCACAGGCAACCAGTGTGAAGGCGGTACACTCTTCTGGGGTAAAGATGGCCCTGACACCCCTATTATTCCTGATGACCCCATTCATGACCCTGACGACCCAACAGGCGACATCGAAGACCCTAGCATATTACCTGATGGCTCAACCAATACGGTGAATCCACCGGATACCGACAGTGAGCCAGACGTGGAAGAGCCTGACACCGATGAATCGACAGACACGGCAGTTCTGAAAGCCATTACTGGGATGAATAAGGACGTCAACAAAGCACTAAACGACATGAACATCGACATCAATCAAGCCAATGCTGACGTTCAAAACCAAATCATTGCGCTGAATGCGTCGATGGTCACCAACACGCAAGCCATTCAAAAGCAGCAAATCAACGACAACAAGATTTACGAAAACACTAAGGCCCTTATCCAACAAGCGAATGCTGACATCACCACGGCCATGAACAAGAACACCAATGCCGTTAATGGTGTGGGTGACGATGTAGAGAAAATTGCAGGGGCAATGGATGGTATCGCGGAGGATGTTTCCGGCATTTCTGACACCTTAGACGGTATCGCAAACACAGATACGTCTGGTGCAGGTACGGGTGGTACGTGTATCGAGTCCCAAAGTTGTACTGGCTTTTATGAGTCGGGCTATCCCGATGGTTTAGGTGGTTTGGTGTCCGGTCAGTTAGATGATCTTAAACACAACACCATCGACAACTTTGTGAACTCGTTTGGTGACCTCGACTTATCCAGTGCTAAGCGCCCTTCTTTCGTGCTCCCTGTGCCGTTCTTCGGTGACTTCAGTTTTGAGGAGCAAATCAGCTTTGATTGGGTGTTCGGTTTTATTCGTGCGGTGCTCATCATGACGTCAGTGTTTGCGGCGCGTCGTATTATTTTTGGAGGTTAATATGGATTGGTTAGTCGATTTATTTAACAAGCTGTTGGTGTTCCTCTATCAGCTCTTAATCTCGCTGGTCAACATGCTCAAAGACCTGTTCTTTTGGGCGGTTGAGCAAATCATGGCAATGGTGAATCTGTTGCTCTCTGGTGTGTTCTCCCTATTCGCTCCGGTCGATATGAGCCAGTACATGACCAGTATTCCGCCTACTGTAGCTTGGGTTATGGCGGCGGTCGGTGTGCCTCAATGCCTGTCTCTCATTCTGGCCGCTATTACGGTGCGTTTGATGCTGCAATTGATTCCGTTTACGAGGTTAGGCTCATGATATACGCCATAGCAGGAAGACCAGGCGGCGGTAAAACCTATGAGGCGGTTGCCTACCACATTATTCCGGCCATTAAGGATGGCCGCAAAGTCATCACCAATATCACCTTAAACATTGATTGGTTCGTTAAGGTGTTTGGTGAAGACGTTCGAGAACTCATCAAAATCGTGGATGGCCGTTTAACGGATTTTGGTTCAACCTCGCGTCCGTTCAGCCAGATTGAAGATTACTCAGACGAATGGCGCAATGAAAAAGGACAAGGGCCACTTTATGTGGTCGATGAGGCGCACATGAGCTTGCCAAGTCGAGGCTTGGCCGCGCCCATTCTAGAATGGTACTCAAT